>JAUIAD010000044.1 GCA_030425685.1 Gammaproteobacteria bacterium
GTTGTATTAAATTAACCTTAAGAAAACATCCCTGCGAAGTGATAAAATGATACGTTCCAAACGTGTATCCCATACTTCTATACAAGCATAAAGTGACTAACCCTGGCGAAATCTTCCCCTGCAGAGGTACTCTTCTAAATTAACAATGACGCTAAGGTTATTTTAATACTTACCTTCGGTCAAATAAAACTCAGTATTGTGGGTATTTACTTAGCTGAAATACCTATCAAAAAAGAGGCATTTAAAGCGTTGATAGCTGAAGAGCAGGAAGATCGGCGTATGCCTGACCCGTATGAAGAGGCGATTGCGCAATGGTTAGCCGAAAATGAAGACCGTACTGAGGTCAAAACCCAGGAGCTATTTGAGCATGTATTAGGCATTATTGATCTCACGCAGGTGAAACGCTCAGACCAAACCCGAGTTGGTAATGTGATGAACAGCTTGGGTTGGCTTAAAACTAGACGGCGTGTTGATAAAGTGCTCACTTACGTTTATGAACGGGAGCCAAGGTAGGAACACCTCTCAAAGGTAGGAACAACTTTTTATATTAATTATCATAGTGTTATGTGAAGTGTTCCTACCGTTCCTACTGTTCTAGTCATTTCCCTAAACTCTATAGGGATAATATTCATAACCGTAATGTAATTATTATCTATATAGTTTTAAATATTCAAAATAGGTAGGAACGGTAGGAACAGTGGTTATAACCTAATGGTTTTAAAGGGAAATAAGTGTTCCTACCTATCAAAAACAGGGTAGGAACAGGTAGGAACGGTAGGAACACTTTGGCCTTATGCTAACCGTTATTGATTATTATTCATACGGTCATGTACTTAATACAAGCATGTGTTAATAATATAATCAGAACTAATGTCCATAGCGGCTATACCATGATTAATAATCGTCTATTAAAGTAACAGTTAAGCTAACACTACCCACAGCGGTGGGTGAACTGATAATGAAGCCTATGCAGAAGATAACCAGCGGATTAAAGTAGCTGATTGTTAATTTATAAGCACTAGCGATCTCCCTCGGTTGTTTTATGTGGCCTGAGTAGAGTGGTTTTAACACAAGGGAAATAAACTGAGCATGATACCATCGATATCAATTGATCGATTAATTTCCAATCTTATGTGTATTTTTGTTGGAAGTTTGGCACATTTCGTTGGTAAGCGTTTACATTTCAGACGATGAAAATGAAAAACCCCAGTAAGAGCTACGGTAGTTTTCGTTGATAAAAAACTAAATCCCAAGCAATTCGAATTAAAAACCTCGTAATAAATACGTATCACTGAGCATCTGTGGGAAATGTGTAAAAAAGACCGGTTAAAGAAAAGTCTTTAATTTACAGTTAGTAACAAACTTCTGGAAAGAATAAAATAAAGAAGCGTACAAAAATACTCAATGCCAATCGACAGAAATCCGGCACGTATCCACAGTGTTGTAGAATGTCTACCTTGTTTCCATATTATCGCAAAGCTTGCTGAGCGCATTTGCAATATTATAAATCTTACAGATAAAGCAGAAAAAGACCATATAAACTAGAGGAGAAATATTATGCCTTGCCATGTTCTTGGTTGCCCAAATGCAGCCCTTTCTCATTTGTGCACTATCCACAACAGTAGCGGGCGAAGCCGCCCGCTCCATCGAGTCTCTCGAGTCTCTCGAGGGAGTACTCCACATGCTACAGGAACCCCAAGCAGAAGCACTCCCCATGTTAGGGGTGGAGGGGACCCTTTTGGGCAGGCGTACTTTCAACCGACCCCACCAGCTGCCGTCTCACCACCAGTACAAGTGCCGCTACCCATCCCAGCACCTGAGCCGTCCTTCCAGTCCAGTAGAGCGCGTTCATCTAGCGCAGCCCCTGGGGGTCGTCGTGACTTGCAGCCCTTTCCTTCCTTCCTTGCGGATCCACCAGGTATGTTCGGAAGCTCTGTCTTAGCCCCTGAGTTATCAGCTGCTATTCCAACCCCAACCTCTGCTCCGCCACTACCTTCACCTCCTCCTATCCCCAAGACTTTGACACAGATAGTTGCCAAAACCCGAGAAACCTTGCTTGTTGAAGGTAGCATTGCAAAGCGCTTTGAGCCACGAGTGACAGGAATCATTAGGCAACTAGTTGATAGCTTAGCCGGTGCAATGGAAACTGATTCAACCATTCACAAGTCAGGCATGGCTGTCCTAAAGTTTGCTAAAGCTATGCTATTCGCTGGGTTGAAGGGCGTCCCATGGGTGGGAGGATATTTCCAGATATTGGAAAATATTATTAATAAGCCTGTTCTCGGTTTAACCAATCTATTCCGTGTAAATCAAGGTGATAATGATATGTTTGGGGAGTCTGGAGCATTCGGAGACTTATTTGTCTGGGGTGACCAAAATGAGGTTATGGCGCCACTAGATGACAAAAGTGGCGCTGCATTCAACTATGCCAATCAACGGGTTAAAAAGTGGCTAGAATGGTCGGATGATAATCGTAACTTGAAGTATTGGCAGATGGAAGCGGATATGTATGATATTGTTCATGATCAGTTGTGGCCCCATTTAAAATCAAAATTAGAAAAAAAGCTAGGTATAGGTAATCCAGAAACTACTAGACTTACTGAAGAAGACAGAGAACGGATAAGTTTAACAGCGTTGAATTGGGCGGGTACCCATAAGACGCTAAATCTCATGATGATGAGTGAAGATGATCAGCAAACGACATGGTGTTCAGCAGTAGCGGCGCAGTACTTAAATTCAGCGTGTGCGGATACATTGCGTGACGACAAGCACGTGGACGAAGAGGGTAATTTCTCAAGCTTATTAACGGCATTCACCGAAGCCATCAAACATCAAACCGCGATTAATGGCATCAGTTTCACCTGCCCTTTGCAAAAAGAAGTTACCGAACGCACTGTGAAAGAAGCAGTTCCAAATGTAGCTCGAATGAAAGCAAAGCTTTATTATACTCTCGTCTTAAGGAGGCAACACACTCTCAGCAAGCTCTTTCCTCGACGGTCACTGCACGGGCGTACGAACAAATGGTTTAACGACCTTGATGCAGCCATCATGGACTTTTACAGAAGACTGGGGCACGGAGATACAAGGACCGGCAGGAATATTATTCACGGATGGAACGCTTTTAGACGATGCTCCTCCCATCCGTTCGATACAATTGCAGCAAAGCTGCATGGTCAAAGTGTGGACTATGACTTTAACCCCTGGCTTGTCATGGCTATTGGTGTTTATCACATGGTTATTGGTGCGTGGATGGACCGAAATGCCGGTATTTTAGTGCCATCTGCAAGAAATATTGTTTTGTATGGTGTAGCTGCAGAGGATGCTAGGCGCACGACAGAGGCTATTTTAAGGGCGATATTAAACCCATTTCGAGGTGTCAGCCAATGTGAGCAGATGCCGATTATCAAAGCATACTTGCGATACGCTCATTGGATGCACCCCGTAGGTGTTGGCCTTGTGACTGCTCACCGGTATGAAATGAACAAAGCTGCTGCAAAGGGATCTGCTGCCCCAGCTGACTGGAACTTATGTATGCAAATGGGTGTGAAAGTAGCTGAGCAATTTAAGAATCTACGTGCGATGACTGCTAGTGCCAACTTGACAGACGCGCATGGTAAAGGTGTTATGCTAGCGCGAGCTCGAAATGCGCAATTGGGGGATTATGTATCCTTGAATCTAAGGAATGGCGGTGAAGTTGCTGGGTATTTTGCTTTAAATGGATTTAACCCCGTTCGTATATCCCGTGATGCTAGAGGTGGCCATTTGCCTCTAAGCATACAAGCTTCGTATGACAGGCTTAGAGATAAGTGTCATGAAATGTGGCATCGAAGATCTTCAAAGGCTCGAGCCAGACACGATGCTTCTGGAAGTTGTCCCAGGCAACTTGCAGCACCTCAAGCGGTTTTCGCTGATTCGCAAGCTGCAGATGCCGCTATTGATCATGAGGCTGAGATTTCAGAAGCTTTCTATAGTGAAGCGGCTCACGACACTATAGTTGATGATATCTTTGATGGGAGAGCGAAACTACTTTCGGGTTGTGAGGCTGCCCCTCCTTCTACACCTACTGCAAGCGCTCCGTTTGTCGCTTCGCCTTTGAGATCAACTTCCTCTCAACCCGTCATGATGGTCACGAAAATCGACTCCATCATCACTAGGTATTATAATATCAAGCGCTCAGAACAAGGTATTTTGCGAGGCAATCCACTCCTTGTCCAAGTATTGTCTGACGGTAATGTGAGCGTTGCGGGACCAGCCTTGCCTGGAGGGCCAATAAAGAGGGCTGTTTCAGAGTTTTTACCCTCAGGCAGCAGCAACCCAGTTGCGGTCCATCGCACACTAAAAAATCAAGAGCTAACAGGTGGCACGTTGGGGACAAGTAAGGTCCCCTACCATGCTCAAATGCGTGCCTACCAAGCTGATCACCGGACTTTGGCGAGGGATCCAGGGCAGTTTAAGACTGAACTCCAGGCAGTCATGCAGGGTATAGCTAGGGATGCCTCTTTACCCGCTAACGTCGCAACATACTTAGCGATGGTGCATGAGTATATAATGCATGCTCTCTCTGCACCATAAAGGATTGTGCCGCAAGGGGAGAAGCTTAACTCATCATTTTAATAGTTTCAGCGGCAGAAAGCTAAAGAGACGCGAAGGCTACCTTAGCTTGCTTTTTAAAAATAAGACTCATCATTGAGCTCCCAAGAGTTCAGTGATGTGTCTCCCACTTATTTTGAATGGATTCAACTTATGTTTTCTATTTCTTCACGTATTACTGCATGTTTAACCGTAAGTATTTTGAATTGCCTTCCATTTGACTTATAAACCATTCTTTGCTCTAATTAATAAAACAAAACATCATTCCCGCATAATTATAAATTATTATTTATAAATTCAAATTAAATAACAAAATCCCCTAAGCAAAAAACACAATAAGGTTTTGAGACTTTATGGTCAGTGGAAATTGTAGTGGGATTGGTAACCGGATTTGTAGCGACATTTCTAGCAAAAACTGTAGCGGAATCTGTAACGGAAATTGTAAGGGCGATCATTTTACTTATTTTATAGGGATCGACCCCGGCCTAACCGGCGCAGTCGGTGTGTTAAATAGCAAAGGTAATTACGTCACGACCTTTGATTTAACCACAGAACCACGCGGCCATAAATCCTTTATCAAAACCCAACTAAACCCAACCGCCATTCATCAACAATTAAAACCGTATCTCAATTACAACTCCTATTCACTAATCGAAAAAATGACGAGCCGCCCCAACCAAGGCGTCGCCAGTCAGTTTTCACTCGGAGATAGCTTCGGGGTATTGCGTTCGTTAATTCAATCAAGCAAAAGTAGTGCGGGCTACGTTTTGCCTCGTGTTTGGAAAGGCTTTTTAGGCTTAGGGGTTTCAAAAGCCGACTCCATTCAATTAGCGCAAACGCTTTATCCCGGAGCACCATTATCAAGACAGAAAGATCATAACCGTGCGGAGGCTTTGCTGATTGCACATTATGCCTATTTAACCCAGCAAGGAGCAAACAATGCCAAAGTATTCACCTGAACAAACCGAACGTATTAAAGCCTCAATATTGAGGGATATTGAAAAAGGATTAAGTGTGATGGCGTCCTGTAAGGTAGCTCAAATCCATCCTTGCACTTTATATAACTGGAAAAAGAGTGATGCAAGCTTTTCTGAAGCGTATGAAAATGCTAGGGCAGCACGTATGAAAATGTTGATTAGTCAAATTGATAAGAGTGAAGCTTGGCAGTCTAAGGCATGGATGTTGGAACGCCAGTTTCCTAAAGAGTTTGGTCGCTATCGCTTGAGTGTGACGCCAAGTATTAGGGATAAATACATGGAAGAGTTGAAGCAATCACAAAACACAAGTGACGCGCTTAGAGTTTATTTAAAAGCACTTGATAATGGTCATTTGTCAATGGAAGATTTTAATGTACGCATGAAAGCCCTAAGCGTTGAGAACGCGTTACTCACCGCAGATATTATCAAAATGGTTGATGAGTTAAAACAGCAAGTAAAGCCTGCAACGAAATATCAAATTCACAAGGAGTACACTGATGGCAATAACCAAACGACATAAAGCCCATTTCTTATTCCTCAACGAATCGGACTCACGTTGGGCACGCTTCGCGCCTAAGGGGTTTAAGCACGTGATGCTATGGATTGAAGACAGTGATGGGGTTTTTATGCATCTCAACCCCTACATGCCGTTCTGCATGGTGCGCTCATCGAACATAAAGAGTTATGGCGATTTATTAAAACGCATTAACCGCCTGAAGAACGGCCATCGGTTAACGAGTGTGGAAGTGGATGATTTGCCAACGCGGTCGCATTTACCATTTGGCATGAAAGCCTGCCAAGCCATTGCCCGTTGTGTTAGCGGCGTGGACGTGGGTTTTGTGTTTAATTGCCGTCACCTGTACGACAAGCTATTGCAATTAACCGGCTTACGTAACTTTAACGTCACCAATGACCTTATTGTCAATCCACCAGTACGAAGACGGCTAAAACAACGAAAGAAGCAAAGGAAATCCCGTGGGAAGTAGTAGTTCGGATGAAAGTGATGCGGTTGAAGAATCAAATCGCCTGATGGATGAGCAGATTAAACAAAACCATCTGGACCTTGAGATGAAGGCTAAGAGCATTGAGCAGCAAGAGTTTGGTTTAATCAAAGCAAACAGCGAAGGAGGCTTTGGTTAACATGACCTATAGCACCTACAGCAATAAACAACTCCACATTAAATTCAAACGCGCCAAAGCCCGTCATCAACACTGGGTGGCGCAATTGTGGGAAGTCTATCAATACGTGTTGCCGTTTCGTGAAGGGTTTAATCAGCTGTTTAAGTTCTTTGAAGGCTCTGGTAAGTTTAATCAGAATGAAATCTATGATCCTACCGCTGAAATGGCGAGTGTGAAACGTGCCGTGGAATTACGCGCGTTATTATTACCGCCGTACAAGCGATGGGGGTCGATTAAAACGAATGATAATGCATCTGTTGATGGTCGTGTATTGGATTCGATTAACGACGCTATCTTTAACGCATTAAATACCAGTAACCTATCACAACAAAGCGCGACATCGGCGTTAGATTTAAGCATTGGTACAGCCGGGTTATGGATTGAGTATTTAAATGAAGAGCGACCACTCAACTTTGTCTCTATTTCATCGGCCCAGTTAATTCCTGAGTACCATTCCTCTGGCCAAGTGGAAGATGCGTGGTTTATTGAAGCCAAAACCAAAGCAGAGATACTAGAAACCTATCCAGCCGCTAAGCACATTGATTTCAAAGACACGTCCAAGAATGAAGACAGCATTTGTTATGTTGTTGTCGGCAATGTTTGGGAAGCCGATGAAGGCAAGTGGCGTCATGTAGAGTTTTTAAGTGATCATTGGGAGCAACCACTGACCGACACCTTACGCGATTACAAGCAGCTGATTGTCTTTCGTGACTTCGTCCGTCCTGGTGAAGTGCATGGGCGTGGTTTGGGGATGATTTTATTGCCGCAGATTAAATCATTAAATCGCATGGTAATGCAATCCCTCTCAGCGTTTGAGAAACGCGCTAATCCACCGCTCTTTAAAGACCCACGGTTTTTGATCAATCCCAATCAAATTAACTCTTGGTCCGGTATGATCTTCTCACGACCCGTGGGTGTGCAAGAGCCGTTAATGCCACTGCAAATGCCAGAGTACCCCAGTGTGTTTGAAGAGATTGAAAGCATGCGTCAGTTGATTAAAGATTCTTTTGCGGTAGAGCCGTTAGGCCCTGTGAACTTGCCGCCTAAGACCGCCACAGAGATCGCAGCACGTCAAGACGAAGCGCAACGGTTTTCACAGACCGATATTTCCCGGCTGGTGTATGAGTTAAGCAGCAAAGTATTTATGAGCTCGTTAATGATACTGGGCCATGCAGGTTTATTACCCATTAGCTATAAACAACTCAGCCAAGAGATTAAAAACAAACGCGTCGACTTTCATTATGTCTCACCGCTCGAGCAAATACAGCAGTCCTCAGACTTATCGGAGTTGGTACAAGGGTTTGAAGTCATTCAACAGTATTACGGCGAACAAGCGATATTAGCGGCAACAGATCCGGTGGAAGTGCGCCAATACCTAGCGCGATGTTTAAACCTGCCGAGCAAACTCTTTAAATCGAAGCAACAATTACAACAGTTATTTGGAAAGTTAATGGAGCAACAAGCCGCGCAAGCGCCAGGGCAACCTCCGTTGCCGCAACCCTCAACCGCTGCACAACCGATACCAGCGGTCATGCCACAAGGAACGCAATTATGATAACCGATACTGATAGCCTCATACTGATTCAAGGGGTGAAACACGGCAAGATTAACACACAACAACGAACCATTTATGAGTTGTTTCATGAGCGTAAAGCAGAACAACTGCTGAATGATTTACGGCAGCATTATTACAATACGCCCACACAACCACAAACCGCATTGGATATCGCACGCTGGAAAGGCGGCTTAGATGTCATTACCGACATGCTACAGACAGTGGATGTGGTTAAAGACTTAATAGACAACACAGGAGCACCCGTATGAGTGACGTAGAAGACAATAAGCCCGTTTTGTATGCCGGCAAATACCAATCGGTCGAAGAGCTTGAGAACGGTTACCGTGAATCAACAAAGACCGTTCAGCAGTTACTGTCGCAAAAGCAAGCGTTAGAAGCCGAGCAGCTAAGCTTATCCAAGCAATACCAAACACCGGATGATTATGTTGTTAAGGAAGATGTTGTGATTGATACTATGGACGCCTTAAAGCAAGAAGCTAAAGCGTTAGGGTTAACTCAAGCACAGTTTGAGAAACGTTTACAGAACGAGTGTGAACGCGAAGCACAGCGTCAACAAGCGCAGGCGTTATTAAAAGCCGCAGCAGGTAGTGATGATAAATTAGAGCGTGTTAAACGCCATCTGCAAGACGAGATGGGAGAGCGGTTATCAGCTGCAATATTAAATAACATGACACCGGAAGACTTCCATCGTTGTGCTGAGCGTTTAGAGAAAAGTGTAAGTAGTGCACGTGCGTTTGGTGGCGGGTATTTCGAACAGCCGAAGCAATCCGATCATGAGAAATTACAAGCGCTTTACCAACAAGAAATGCAAAACCCGAATGACCCTAAGATTAAAGCGGATATTATTGCCTTGTGTCGACGACAAGCAAACAATAAGCGTCAGCAAGAAGTCTCGCATCTGCAAAATGAGATGAATGCATTGCGTGATCAATTAAATCATAAAAATCTTAGTCAAACTAAAGTTAATCAGAGTGATTTAAGTAATTAGGTTAACACACGGCACTAATCTATTAATTGAACTGTACAATGAGTGCTGTCAGTACAGCCTGAAATATTAAAAGTTACATAATCTGTAATGACTTCGCCCTTATCCCATGAGAACGAGGCTATTGAGCGACTAGTTTCTTCGCCATCATTAAGCCATAATTTGTAGGTGCCACTGCAATCAGAGTAGAAAACATTGGTCGGAGAGTACTGAAAGCTCTTTGTTGGTTTAAGGCTATCAACGCCATGAGTATGAATGGGGATGGCATCGCTTTCATTAATAATAGCAACATTATGTAGTTTTAGTTTGCTATTATTAATAACTGTAAATTTAGGGCATGCTTCACCTGCAAAAACAGTATTGCTCGTTGCAGCTAATAGTGCTATGGACGATAGTAGTACTTTTATCTTCATTTACAAACTCACTAACTTATATACTTATATTCAAAGACTTCCGTTAACTACCCTTTATTTCTGATATAACTCCCACTCCTGTGACTATGAGGCGATTATATCTTGTATTCCCGGCCCTATTTAACAGTGATTTCTGCATATAATTTCTAATAAATAATAGACAACATTTGAAAAAGTAACCAAAACTAATTAAAATAGAACTATTCATTAAGCCTGGTGTACGCCATAACCTTACTGAATAAAACGAAGAGCCAGTTTAGCTTGAGATAACCTTTCCCGCAAAAGCCTCTCTTTCCTAGACTTAACCTCGACAAATCAGGATTGATTATTGTGGAGATTAGATAAATGGAAAATGACTTTGCGCGGTCTTTAGATTACGCCACTGCTTCCGAGAACTTTGAATCAAAGATCATTGCAGCCACTCAGAATAAAGAGAAATTAATGGGGACCTGCAATGAAATCACCGATGCCGATGGCATTGCCACCCACTTTCCGATTAGCAACACCTTAGAGCTGAATAAATATGGGCTGCCGGATGATGGTAATCTTGCCGTGTCACGGTTGGAAGTGGATCAGGTGATTGTGAATCGCGATACGTTTTATTTAAAAACCGTGGTGAATAAATCAAGAACGACCTTCTTCTCGTACAATGAAGTACAGCGCCATATTGATGCGCATTCCAAGGCGCTTGCTCGCTGGAAGGATGCCATTAAGCTAGATGCGTTGTACGACATGTATAGTGGTGGTACGTTGCGAGAAGCCTTCTATACCATTCCAAAGGCTACAGGTATTCATAGTGGGTTAAACGTCGATAAAATCAGTGATGCTTTAGATTTCATGATGGATCAAGGCGTTGATGATGAAGATAACATTAACCTTTGGGCCAATGCACGATTACGACAAGGATTAAAAGCGGATCCGAAGTTTAATTCCTGGGATTACAACGTTAAACGTCCCTTGATGAATGATAATGTCACTGGCTTTTTAGGGGTGGCATTTGTATGGCTGGGTTCCATTGGTAAGAGTTCCATTCCTCTGTTCGATACCACTAAGGGGACTTACAAAATCCCCTTGGTGCATCGGGATTCGATTTATGTCGTTTATAACGAAATGCCCAACAGTTATTTGTGGTGGAACGGCGGAGAACGGCGTTATGAATTTATCACGACTGCGACAGCCGGTTCGATTGCCATACCGAATGGTATTGCCGAAGGATCACGGACTAAATACCCCGGCATTGTGATGATTGAATGCGATATTCAGCCGTCACCATCCGTGGGATTTGCCAACAAATTAAAAGCGAAGGAGAAATAGGATGGCGTTAGTGGGCTATGTACAACCGGTCACCGGCGGTTTAACCGACCCAAATCCGAGTGTTTTTACAATCACGGTAACGGATGATAAAGCTACGGTTGAAGCCAGCAATTATTTTATCGATTTATTACCGAAGCGCTTTAAGAACGGCGACATGGTATTAGTGGTTTATGGTTACGATAAAACAAAAGGATTAGGTACAGGGCAACTGTACGCTCTAGATATGGTGGTGGATGGAAAGGGGAAGGTGACGCAAACTGTTCGTGCTGCCTTTCCTGATCCAGCGTAAGGATTAACCTTTTGGTGGTGGTGCAAAGATGAGTGATGTCACT
>JAUIAD010000045.1 GCA_030425685.1 Gammaproteobacteria bacterium
GGGAGAAGGTCCTACTCTGTTACTCAGGCTTAGCGCCTTGCACGACACACAGGATGCCTTCTCCCATCTCAAACGTCTCTGAGATTAAGCTATTTGCTTACGGAACTAAAGATACAAGCACGGCACGCCTAACACGGCACGCCTAATATCAGGTTGTTAATCAATATTATCCTGCCTTTTTATCCCATTTGGCCGCACAATGGAAAAATCTACCGGGCTATGTAGAGAAAGTATTTACATGTTATCTACGATGCGGTCGATTAGAGCACGGATTTTTACGTGTTCGGTGCGAAGGCTGCCATGCAGAAAGGTTAGTGGCTTTTAGCTGTAAACGTCGGGGTTTTTGCCCCAGTTGCAGCGCCAGGCGAATGGTGGATAGTACAGCTTTTCTGATGGATGAGATACTGCCAACACAGCCGCATCGTCAGTGGGTTTTAAGTGTTCCGTATCCGCTGCGGTGGCTCTTTGCTCGATTTCCTAAAGTGATGGGGAAGGCGTTGGAGATTATTACAAGGGTGATTTCCAGTCACCTGATAAGAAAAGCAGGGAAGACCCGACAAACTGCCAAGGCCGGTGCTGTGACTTTTATACAACGTTTTGGCAGTGCGCTGAATCTGAATGTCCATTTTCATATGCTTTTTCTGGATGGAGTTTATGTTGCAAGGGAAGGGCGCCTCCATTTTAATCGTGTTAAAGCGCCAACCGTTGAGGAGCTGAATATCCTGGTTCAACGAATAAGTGTTCGCATTGCTCGAATGCTAGAACGACGCGGTCTTATTCAGCAGGACCAGGATAATACTTACCTTGGCCTGGATGGAGTGGATCCAGATGGTGTCAGTGAATTACAGGGATGCTCGATTCGTTATCGTATTGCTTTGGGTAAACAACAGGGTTAAAGAGCGCTAACGCTGCAAACCTTGCCGGCTCAATCGCAAAATGAATCAATGCAAGGGTTGGTGGGGAAGGTGACGGGATTTTCCTTGCACGCGGGCGTAGCGGCAAGGGCCAAACAACGGTGGAAAGTCGAACGGCTTTGTCGATACATTGCTAGGCCGCCTGTTTCAGAAGGGCGACTATCCTCAACATCGGCTGGGAAGGTGAAGTACGAGCTCAAGACGCCGTATCGAAACGGGACTACCCATGTTATTTTTGATCCGCTCAACTTTATGGCGATGCTAGCCGCCTTGGTGCCAAAACCTCGGGTTAACCTGACACGCTTTCACGGTGTTTATGCGCCGAACAGCCAGCACAATATATAGCAAAATAACGAACAGCTCCAGCGATGCCAAAGGAAAATGAGGAAACTTAGCTTTCAAAACAAAGTTATATTTTATATTTAGACAGCTATTTGTGCCCAGGACCATTGTCCACGTGATAATCAAAACTAATCAGCTTATGCCGCATACCCTCTCGATCTAGTTT
The DNA here is from genome assembly GCA_030425685.1 of Gammaproteobacteria bacterium. GTDB lineage: Bacteria > Pseudomonadota > Gammaproteobacteria > Coxiellales > Coxiellaceae > JAUIAD01. Next base: position 1,423 of record JAUIAD010000045.1, read on the forward strand.
GGTATCCACTACTTGGCCAAAAAGTCGATACTTGGTGCCCACCGTTTTTGCTTTAAAACTGCAAAGTACGTTTTCAAAAACATGCGAGCCAATTTTGATGCGTTCATATTGCACCTTAGGTCGAACAGCTTTAATACCAGAAAACCCGTTATCTGGCACGAGACGTGAACGCTCTAAACGACGGCTATAATCTCGCCGCTCATCCGTGCCGGACACAACCCCTTGCTGTTCTAAAGCCACACGATTGAAAAATGTATAATACTTAACCCCGCGATTAGGATAAGGCATGTCCAAAACTTGTGTATCGCGCGGTGATAAAATCGGTGCTTGCAGCTCATGAAACCAAACACAATCTTGACGCCAGGGAATAGTTATATTCGCAGGTTGGGGCGGGATCGAAAATCGTTTCTCCTCCGTCGAGCGAACAAATTGACGCCGACGCACCCGCTGCTTAGCACCAATAACAGACGGTTTGTCATCGATATCAGTCGTCACAGAGGGAGCTGCCACTGTCACCTCAGGGTCATAGTTATAATGCAGAGCTAAACCACATTCCTTATCTTCTGGAGACGATTTTAAGTGAATCAGTTCTAATGTGGGCGTAGAAGGAGAGCGATAAATCATTTTCTTTCTGTGATTGATCGCCCCCGCCGTCACTCGCACAGAGTAAGATCCCAGCCAATTATAGAGGGTAAATGCCAGCATAAATAAGGCAATGTTGCGATATTGAAAAGGCGTATCCAATGTACCCTGTTGCGTATAGTCCGAAAAACCTAAACACAACGTATAAATCATCCCAAAAAAAGCAATCGCACGGTACCTGGAATAAGCCGCTTTTTGCTCGGAGATATGCCCTGACATTTCTAAAAACAGATTCGCATTATTTTTGGAAACATTAATTCTTAAATTTTTTGGTAAGCTGCTCGTCATATAAAGCAATTTTAATGACTGCTTGAATTGTGCCATTAAAAAAATATTCACGTTAATATTTGAAGACAAATCGCCTTTCAAATACATAGCATTGCTTGAAATAATCGCGTGACTAAAAAAATCGTCATTTTGCAATAAAAGACGGCCTACCAACTGACTCAAAGCCAAAATCCATTTCTTTCTACAAAGACCAAGATGGTTATCTCGAGACTTTAGCGCCGCATATAGCCTGGTCACCAAGGTATAGATATTGACGCTACTATCCAACAACATCACCCGTGTGGAATAAAGTACATCTTTAAATACAGGTAAATTAAGTTTATCTTGTATATGTTGATATTCAGCTTCCGTTAACTTAGTACGCATAAAAAACCTCAGACCTAAAAATCAATAGAGACTCGCCATTGTTAGCTTCATTTATTTCACCGCAGGCAGGGCAGTGGGTGCAACATGCTTGGCATTCTCTAGAGCCCTGGCAAGCCGACGGCTTATCCGCGATGTGTTTAGCGGTGTTTGGTTATCGCAGCATTCCACGGGTTATTGGTAATACGGTAAATTCAGTGGCGGCAGCGCTGAGAAAGCCAAGTTTGCCACCGCCAGGGTGACCTTGATTAGATGCTAGCCGCAGCCTAGAACTTTGTTATTTATATGGGATATTGCTTCTTCACATAGGTCTTTTGCTGCTGTTTCCGGTTTGTTGCCTTTTTTCAATGCTGATTGAGATTTGCTTTCGGCTTGTGGCGAGGGTGCAGACAGCTGGTATCCTCTTTGGTCTGGTAGAAAATGATGTACTATTCTTTTGGACTCTAGCTGATATATGGACTCATTACTTGTAACTTCTACATCCTCTAGAAATAATGACACACTTTCTGGAGTATAGCCGAAATGCTTCTTGATATTATCCATATTTCCACGCAAGGTATCCGCTACCGTTTGACCTGAGGAGTAATATAAATCTAACTGCCCTCGTTCTGTTTTAACTCTTACTGCACGCATATCTTCACCTTCAATTTTCTAATGTAATGGGCATCTAATGTAGCGGACAGAAGACTAGCACAGTTTAATTATGTATCACAGAGGGATGTTTGCTCAAAATAACTTAATTATAGTTTGTGATGCACCTATAATCCTTAACTGAATATTAATTCCGAGTGGAGCTTGAATCAGAAAATGTAAGCTTCTATATTGCATTCATAGTTGATTTATCTACTCAGATAGCAACTTAATTTTATGATAATTTCCACACGGAAATGGTGGATATGGACGTCTCTCCTTTAAATATCATCTCAACTGACCTAACGTTATCGGCGTCTAAGCATTATATTTATTATGTTCTTGATTTAACGAATATCTGTAATAAACATCGTTGGTGTTTTTTATTGGAAGCCGCGTCAGGTGGCTGTCATTAGTAAGCTTTATCGTAATTATTTATTCTTAATTCGCAAGTACTGCAATAATTCACAACAATTACCGTGTGTCGCAAATTTCTAATTCATTATAACAATCAGGCAGTTATGACCTGAGTGATTTTTGAGCGATTTTGTATAATGGTTGTTCGTGCGGTGTTTAGGTGCTACAATCTCTGCATAATATGCGGAGAATAGTATGTATATTCACATGATTGACAATTGGCCTAAGCTCTCATGGGATGCCGATAAGCTAGAGGTTCTTCTTGCGTCAATTCGAAATCGGCAGGGGTATTTGCTAGGGCGAATGAGCGGTTTAGGATTCTCTCTTCGTGAAGAAGCGAGCCTTGAGGTTCTAACGACAGATATTATTAAATCTAGTGCAATAGAAGGCGAGTTATTGGATCATGAGCTGGTTCGCTCTTCTGTAGCAAGGCGTTTAGGTGTGGATCAAGGCGGTATCGTTTCTCGGGATCGCTATGTTGAAGGAATTGTTGAGATGATGCTTGATGCCACTCAGCGATACCAGGAGCCACTAACTAAAGAGCGTTTATTTGGCTGGCATGGTGCGATGTTCCCAACGGGAAGGAGCGGGTTGCGAGAAATTACTGTCGCAGCATGGCGCTCTGGAACCATGGAGGTAATTTCTGGCCCTATAGGCAAAGAGCAAGTGCACTTTGAGGCACCATTGGCCGGCCGTTTAGAAAATGAAATGCAGTTATTTTTGCATTGGTTTAATAACATTGATGAAGTTGATCCGGTGATCAAGGCGGCTGTTGCTCATTTTTGGTTTGTAACGATACATCCTTTTGACGATGGTAATGGGCGTATAGCCCGTGCTATAGCTGATATGTGTCTTGCAAGGGCTGATGGTGTACGAGAGCGCTTTTATAGTATGTCGGCAAGCATTGAGCTTGATAGAAAAAACTACTACTGTGTTTTAGAGTCTTGTCAAAAAGGTGGTCTAAATATTACTGCCTGGTTAGATTGGTTTTTGCATTGTTTGGGTAAAGCAATTGATGGTGCTGATGATGTTCTTAATAGTGTTTTGTATAAAGCAGCTATTTGGAAAAGGCTTGAGTCTTTTTCAGTTAATGAGCGACAACGTAAGATAATAAATCGTTTGCTGGATAATTTTGAAGGTAAGCTCACCACAGGGAAATATGCCAAGATTGCAAAGTGTTCACAAGATACGGCGCTTAGAGATATACAGTTGCTCATTGAGTACGGTGCTCTAGAAAAAAGCGCTGATGGTGGGCGAAGCACAAATTATCATCTTGTTGATTTAAAGAAAGGCCAGGATGACATACTGAGTGATGAAATAAAGTGATGTAGTGAAACTGTCACAGGATGCAATGATAGTTATTCGACTACAGCGATTAGTTACGATGCTAATGCTGACCTTAGTTGCAAAAACCCAACTCCAGCGCCCATGCAGCCTGTTGCTCCTGGCCATTATGGCGCAGCTAACATGAATACCCTGACAGCCGGTGTTGTTATTTGCAGTGTAAACAATCAGAAAGTGGTGCATTGTTCTCAAGGAATGGCTTGGAATTTCCATTTTACTAACACTGGGAATAGTTGGTCCTGCAAGCCCATGTAAATGAAATCTTTATATTGGACCATTGGCGTTAAGGGGAAAGTTAACTGTAGCTAGCCAAGGAATTAATGACTTAATGCTAATTCCATTTGGATAAGTTTGTTCCCTTTTTAAATTCTTTACAAGCTGAATGCGTGCCGCTGAGGGGAAATAGTTAGAAAAATAACGAAACCCTTTTGCTGGTTCTGCGTCTGATGATTTTACCTCTATTAAAGTATGAGGGCTTCCATCCAAGCAAGCCAGAAAATCAATTTCTTTACCGTCTTTTGTTCTTAAGAAATGTAAATCCGTTTGTATTCCTGTGGTGTCTTCTAGGTAATGTAGCTCTTTGTAGATACTGCAGGCAACAATATTTTCTAAGCGTGCTCCATCGTTTTCATCTGCATAGGTGTGATCATAGAAATAAAACTTTGGTTCTTTTAAGAGAGAGCGGGCAATGTTTTTATGGTAAGGGGTGACTCGGAAAATAATATATAAATTTTCCAGTAGTTCTAGCCACCGTTTAATAGTTTTAGCATCTCGTTCTAAATCACGAGCTAGGTTAGCGTACGAAACCGTGCTGCCCACTCGTTCTTTTAGTAGTGCCACAAGTGTTTCAATTGATTTAATATCTCTTGCTGCATAAAGATCAATAAGGTCTTGGCGAAGAATGATATCTAAATGGCTTCGTCGCCAACGCCTATAATACTTTGCATCTCCAGCTAAAAAGGGTTCTGGAAAACCGCTGCATGTCCATAAAGTTTCAAAGAGTTGTTCAGTAGGCGCATCCAAATGCTGTGTGACTTCTTTTAAGTCGAAAGGGTGAAGTCTAAATTGAAAGTATCGTCCTGCAAGTGAGTCGCCCACTTTTCGATAAGTGTCTAGTTTTGCGCTGCCAGTCACAAGCAATTCCGGAGGAATACTTTCGGTATCAAAGATACCCTTTAGCCATCGTTTCCAGTTTCTCTTTTTGTGTAACTCATCAAATATAACGAGCCTTTTATTGCGGTCCCAAGTTTTTTTGGTTAGTGCAAGACGATCCTCGTCCAAATCATAGTTAAAGTAATCAACGTTATCTTTGTATAGCTGCTTTGCCATTGTCGTTTTGCCACATTGTCTTGGGCCAGTTAATAAGACAATTTTTTTTGGCAAATCTTTTAGGACGCATGATTTTATATACCTTTCCATTTGACTATTATGGCATCTATTACTGAATTGTCAAGACTATTCAGGAATTGTATCCTGAATAGTCTTAATTTATGCCGAAGTTATGTCTTACAACCCCGGTTCTGTGACGCAAATAGAACGCAGAATGCCAGTTCAAGAACAGTTGATTCCTTCAGCAGGCATAAGTATTCAGGCGTGGCTCAATACTGGTTTTTCAGCCATTAAATAAATCACAAATATTAGCGCCAGGGAGGCAGGAATACCTAATAAACACCAAGTATAAAATAAGCGAAAATATTTCGCCGGTAATGGCAGTTGTGCGCTTGCTGCAGTAGAAGCTATATTACGACAACGAATTTGCAAATAAACAACGGAAAGCCAACAAGCTTCTGCAATAACATAACCGATAATCGCGCCCCATACCCAAAACTGCCTTAAATCATAGTGTCGTAAATAGATCATCACAAAACACGTAATGGCCTGCACGATCCCAGAGCTTAAGGTGAAGCGCCAATCCGCCTGTCATAGCCGTGTTTGATATTCATAGTAAACTGATTGAAGAATTAAAAAAAATTAAGCCTGATATTGTCATTAACACCTGCGGACCGTTTCAAGCTCAAGACTATTTTGTTAGCCAGGCTTGCATTGACTATGGCTGTCATTATGTTGATCTCGCCGATGGTAGAGAATTTGTTTGTAATATAAGTCAGTTGAATCAACAAGCGCAGCAAAAAAATCTCAGTATTATTAGTGGCGCTAGCTCGGTGCCTTGTTTAACTGCGGCTGTGGTCGATCATTACTTAGCAGAGTTTTCAACTTTAGAATCTGTTGATGGTGGAATAGCGACCTCTCAACGTATTAATGTCGACCTGGCAACGACACGCGGTACTTTTTCTTATGCTGGAAAACCTATAGAAATGCTAAAAGAGGGCAGTTATCAAAAAGTCTATGGTTGGCAAGGGATAAAGCGTCGAGTCTATCCGATACTAGGTGCTCGCTATTTATCGTACTGCGATATTCCCGCTTTACAATTATTCCCAAAACGCTATCCTGATTTAAAAACCTATGAGTTTAGAGTCGGGTTAGAAGTCTCCTTTGTGCATTGGACGCTTTGGGGATTATCCTGGCTAGCGCGGGCAAAATTAATTCGTAACTTACCTTCATGGGCGTCACTATTACGAAAAATATCCTTCTTAAACCTTCCTCACATTTAGTTATAGACATGCTGCATACCTTCGCTATTTCTGTCTAACTTACTTAAAACTGCAACAAAATTTGCAATAAAAACACCGTGCACAACAAGCAGGTTTATATGCAAATAATCCTTACATAATCGCATGCCGCAGTTAAATGAAAGCGGACATATCACGCCACTATATACTTTGCTTATTTGTGTTAAAAGGTGCCTATTACTCTACATATCGAGGTAAACAGAAATCTCGAACAATATTGCCAAGTAAATGACTTGGTAGTGCCTCCAACCTATTGATATGATTATATATCTCCCTTTTAAGCTTGGTAAGGAAAAGTCATGCTAAAAATAAATGTGCTCTGTCCAGAGTGCGGCGAATCAAATGTAGTAAAATTTGGCTTAATGCCAGAAGATAAGCAACGTAATTTATGCAAAAATACATGCTGCAGAAAGTGAAATCACTTATTTTATTATATCAATAGCACTATAATTTCGCATATTAATAATTCCTTAAGAATAAGGTGCTATTTTATAGAAATACTTAGGAGAAAATTAATAAGGAATACTCAACGTTTTTATAAAAAATTGAGAGGGTCCTTATGCGACGTGAATCAAAATCGACTGATGATGTATTTAAGCTAGAGCCTGTGGGTTTGGTTAGTGGAGCAGGTTACCTCTCTCAAAGTGCGCTTAATGGCTTAGCTTTTTGGAAAGAAGAAAAGTCTATGCTGCAAAAATCATCGGATCTTGTCAAAGGTTTGCGAAAGTCAGATTTATTAACTTCCTCTATTGATGGTGTTGTCGCTGGTGTTGGTGTGGCTTATGGTGGTGCTGTATTTCTTGGTGGTTGGTACACTTTTATTGCTAAAACAGTATTATCTTCTGCGTATGAGTTAAGTCATTATGATGAAAACTCAGCAGGGTGGAATGTTGTTTGTTTAGCAGGTTTAATGGTAAGTGGAGGTTACTTAGTTAAGAGCTTGCATGAAAAAGTCAAAATTCCTTCTCTGTTTGTTAAGCAGAAAAAACAATTTTCAGATGCGATGAGCTTTTTATTATCGATGGGGCCTGATGAGCTTAGGCAGGCAATCGCTGTTTTTTGCCAGGATATTTTAGAGGAATGCAAGGTGGAAGGTGATGGTGTCGCTATTATTATCGATAGCGTGGTTAATCGACTTTTGCCGGATATCGAAAAGGTCATCATTCCAGAGTCAGTCTCCAAGCTAGCAGGTAATGCGATAACGTATTCTCACCCTATTTTAGGAATCTTGTCGTTATTTTATAAAGAGAAAAGAGATTTCTATCCTGTGTTGTTACGCATTATTGGTCGGATGGAGGATCAATATCTTCTGTCAGTAGAAGTTTTTTCTGGAAGGTTATTTCAAGACCCTATTTCAATGCCAACTATAGCTGAAAGCGAAAAAGTATATAGCTTGCGAATTAAAGATTGTAAAGCTTTTAAAACAAAAATTAATGATTACATGGCTAAGCTTGAAGCACTGTTAGACTTATTTAAAAAAGGTAATCCGGATTTTAATCAAGTTCATCAGTTAATAAATTACGTTGCGCAATATGCTGATCTCACTGATGATGAGTGCAAGTCGTTTGATAGGAAGAGAATGTTAAATGAGTTCCCAACGAAGAAAGAAGCAGGTGCATTTCAGAAACAAGCGCTAAAAGCAGTGGGGGCAAAAATTAAAGCGGCACATTCGTTAGCAAAGCAACAAGTAGCTCAGTATGATAAGCGCATTGTTGATCTTAGTGCTAGGGTGCAAACCTACCAAACTATTACTGATTTCCGTCAAAAAATTGATGCGCAAAGACAGCGGTGGGCTGAATGTTTAGAAAAAAATAAATTTGAGACAGTGGCTACAGGAACTGCTAAGGTAGTTGCCTCGCCTTTTGCCGGGTTGTTTAGTGGCATTAAAGCGGTTGCGTCTTTAAACAGAAAAGCTAGTGATGTTGTTGGTAATGTTACCTCGGTGGTGACTACCCCGTTTGAAAGTGCAAAGAATGCGATGGAAGAGCCTCGTATCAAAGCAGCTAAGAAACTCGCTGTCCTTGGTTTTGTCGAGCAGGACGTGCACCAAAGGCTTCGCTTACCGAAACAGCTATCTACGCAAGAGCAAAAATCTTTTGCTGCAGCGTTGGATATAGTGTCCAAAGATGTTAGCAAAGATCTCTTTTATAGCTATTCTGCACAACAGTTTGCTGCATTAAAAGAAAGGTTACATAAAATTACTGCAATGTACAGCGATACTTATGAAGGTGATCATTGTCGTTCTGTTATGCGGTCTTTAAAAGATTCTCTGGTTGCTAAAATAGACTCTAGCGATTCCGTAGATGCATTATATAAGTTGTGTTCGCGGCAAGAGGTTTTTGAAGAAAAGATAGAGAGAAATAAAAGATTTTATAAAGATGACGTTCTAGAACCTATGCGGCAAATGCTTGATGTGTTTGTTGAATATCGACAAATTGCTTGTTCAACTTACGAAAAGCTTGATGAAGAGATGGCCTTTAAATCTTTACAGTCCAGGGTGGTTAAGGAGATTAAATTGTACAAATCGAATAAGCTAAGCTTCAGTGGGGATGGTAGAAAATATAAATTTAGGGACATGGTTGCTGGGATCGTTGCGGAGAAGTTCAAGCAATTTCAGGATCACTTTGATACGAGCTCTGATGCTGATCGACGTGATTTTATTGTCGCGCTAGCTGCTTTGCTAGAAGGGCTTGCTAATCACTATCAGCAAGATCACCCAAATAGTACCCTGCCAAAATGCATAAGAAATTCTACTAAAGTGCTGCAGTGCTATCTTAAACTTTGTGGTGTTGAAAGTGCGGATATAGCTCAATATAACGAAACATTGTCGCATCAACCATAACTTGACCCTGTAAAGGACTTGGGTAAGCAAGAATATATGTTATACCCGAAATTGTAATAGGGTTGCGCACATTTACTTTTGCCTTTCTGTAGCTTAAAGCATGTTGTCGAAGGACGTGGTAATGTAAACGCGGCAGTGATATGAGTTGTCCGTATGGTTTAACTTCACTGACTCCTTAATGATTGCTTAATTTTTTATTAAATTGCCATTAAATATTTTTTGATTGCGTTGTGGTGGTGCCTCTAACCTGTTGATATGATAAACTCCCCGCCGTTTCAAATGGATGGGAGGCTAAGAAATGGCTTTAAACGGCACTGGCGTCAGGGTGCGTATTACCAAACCTCTGAACACCAATTGCTGTCAAGATGGACGGTCATTATTTTCTCTTTCTGTGGATAAGTAAAATATTACAAAGTATCCATCATAGCGGTATTTGTCAACGAAGTTGTCGCCTCTAGTTTGAATAGTATTTTTTTAATTGGGCTCCGCCCGGCACTTCGCCAGTGTGGCAGGGTTGCATCACTATGTTCGCAACCTGATAAGTTGCGTGGGT
>JAUIAD010000046.1 GCA_030425685.1 Gammaproteobacteria bacterium
ATCGCTTAATGCAGAATTTTGAGGTCGAAATGATACAAGCACTGCTGTCGTCTTCAGAAAGCATTCCTGATGTGGGGGTCGAAGGAGGGCGTCAGTATTTTACAAAAATGTTAGCAGTGAAAGCTAATTTGCATTTCGAGTCACTCCAAGCACATCAGAATTATTCGATTCAGGTATTTCCGAATAGCTGGTTGCCACAGTCTATACAACTTCAGCTTCAACAGGAAAGGATACAAATATTAGAAGAAGTTGTTAAAGCCAATGAAGTGAAGATTGAAGAGCAAGAAGGAGTAATTTCAGAAATGAATGAAAGAGTTTCTCATTTAGAAATGGTCTTCAGAGACTTTGAGGTTAGACAGCACGCATCATTTATAGGAAATCAACTTCATCAAGCTAATGTTGCGGTTGAACCTGCGGGTGCTCTTCGTAATGCTGTTGACCTTGTACAACCCCAAGGGTTGCCCGAAGTAGAGGGGGAGGAACCTCGGGGCCGAGATAATAATTTGCTGGCTCAAGCACGAGAAAATGCAGGTTTTTTTGAAAATGCGAATTCAGTCTCACATGCATCACCAGATGATGAGTTAACACAACAACTGCAAATCTAGCAGGTCAACTAATAACATACTTAATAGGTTGGACTATAGGATATTGAATATGAGAATAGTAAGTCAAAGTGATGAACATACGAGGAAGCTGCTACAAGCATTTCAGAATAATGAGTTTGAAAAAGTGCGTCAGCTGTTAGATAAGACACCTGTAGTGTGTGAAGAATTTGTAATGCTACTAGATGAAAAGAAAAAAATCTTTAACGGTGAGTTATCTCCTATTCTAGAAATTTTATCGCCTGACTTACCTAAAGAAAAACAGGGTGCTACTTTGGATGTAATAGATGAGGAAGCCTATGCTAATCGTCAAGCTATGTTGCAATCGATGATATCTTACCGACAGTCTTTACCAGATGATGCAACTGATAGTAAATTAACTTCCGTTGTAGGGTACTCAGTTGAAGTACAAGGGCCAGAGGAATGGAAAACGACTACCCAACATCACTTCAATATTAGTGATCCAGTACCGGAGATATTTATATTGGTGTTATCATTTTTGTATCGTCCATACAATGATAGCACACGTCAAGATGATGAGATTTATAACCCTGTTACACGAAGCATTAATCGACGCTGGCGTGATCTAACTTGTGCATGGCTATGTCACCTCCACCCTCAAGCAAAACGTCAAGAAAGTTTGGGGGTAGCATTACTCGATAGCCTTGTTGATAGTGAGGATAGAGCACCCCAAACTGCGCTATTACGCTATTTCCAAGCACTAATGGGGCCGGCAACATTTGGCTCCAGCGGCGTGCAGGTAGAAGGTGTAGAAGAATTGTTATTTGATGGATGTTTCAGAGATGATGTTTATCAAAGAGCATTGTTACCTCCAGTGATACATAGGTATTTTTTAGGTCTTAAAGATGCGTATTATCCGTCTCCTCAGAAAGTTTGGGCCTCTTGGGGCCGCTTAGTTGCAAACTCATTAGCATTGCAAAGAGATCATCGAGATGTATTAAGATCATTTCGTGATGGTGAGGTTGTATCAACGGGGAGTTTTTATTGTGGCCTATATAAAATATTGATAGATAGCCAACGATTCTCATGGTTAATATCAGATGTCATTTTGGTAAGTGGTATAAAAGTACTTTGTGATCAGATGACTTTGAGTACTCAGCAGCAAACCCAATATATATTTAACGGACGTCATCATCGATTTATGACATCGCTTGCAGACGTTACTCCGCGCGGCATAGTAACAGTCCTTCATTTTCAAAAAATGTATTATGTACATGATAACTTGGAGCACATATTAAAAGGCAATACCCATCAGCTACTAAAGAAGTGCACAGCAAATGATTTGCTATGGATTGCAAAAAAATGTACTACTATTGAAGCGATACTTTGTAACCCTCAAGCATTAAATATTCTATTGGAAGATGTAGATTGCATTACAGAGGTCTTATCCCACGTCGGCCCTGAGTTTCTTGAGACAGAGAAGATAGATGATCCCCGGGTCCAGAAAGGTAAAGCCGATCAAAATAAAAAAATACGTCTGCTGGATTATTTAATTTTTTCATTACCTGCAAAAGCATGGTGTAAACTACCTGTTAACTATAGAAAAATGATTATCCAACGCCCACAAATCATCTTCAAGCTCAGTGGAAATGATTTGTATAATTTGATTAGGGGTAATGATGAAAGAGTTTTTATATTACTAAATCAAAAGGGTATTATTCCAAAGTTTAATTTGTCGTTAAGCAAGAATAAACTTAATTGCTTAATCAGAGTCTATGAAAGAAATAAACTCGGACTTATGAAATCATGTGTGCTACAGCAATTGAAGCAATTGAGGCCTAAAAATGAAGAGCGCTCGCGCTATGAGTCAAGCCGTCATATTAGATATGTCCCTCATCAATCAAATTTAGATTTTCAAGAGCAAAGGGGCTGGCAGCCACATAGATCAAGTTCTGCTTTCACTACTACAACTACAACCACAACATTTTCAGCTGGAACTCGGCAAGATCAAGAGCACGTGAATAAAATGGCGGCGCCAATTGCTGCCGACAGTACAGGGAAAATTGCTTGTTTGAAAACATGCTTGGGATATACATTGCTCACCGTTGGGTATTTAGCTTGTGTTGCTTCTATTGCAACAGGGATAGGTGCTATTGCTGGATTTACAGCTGCAACAGCAGTTGCGTCATTTGTTTTACCAATGCTGGTAGCCAAAACAGCTGGTGGGATCTTTATTGGCTCTGGTATTGCCTCCTCAATAATGCTTTTTAATAGAAAAAGAATAAAAGAAAAAGTGGTATCGTGTATTCCTTGCTGTAATAGCCAGGTTGAACCAGGATTTTCTATGATGGCTTAATTAGCATGTAACACTATGAATATTGCAGAACGAATCTCGGGTCCTGCATTTATTAAAGTGTTATAACCACCAATTATTGTCATGGTGGACACCATTTGCTGAAAACAAGCTAAAAGTGTTCAACATTACAGTAAAAGTTAACAAGTTATCAATTTATGATTGGTGTCCAACATGATGATAATTAGTGTTTAGCTTTGGGGTAATACGCAAGCGCTAACAAACATAAATTCAATATTCAGCGAGCGTAATGCTGTCAAAGCAAAATCATTGAGGTTTGCGAGTTCAATATTCCCCGTCATTATTAAAAATTGCCCAGCTATGATTGTTTGATTGCTGTATTTGCAAAAGAGCCTGATAGGCTATCACAGCGAAGTTGCTTGGTAGTTAAGCTGGCAATTTCCCTTGGAAATGATACTTATTCATTTTTTTAGCGGCTAAGCTCAAGTGGTAGTTGAGTTATCAGCTGGAAGTGATTATCATCAAGCATTACGTGTATGTACGTGCGTCCTATAATCTTGTTATGTTGCAGCCAACTCTCTTGTTCTACCTGATTTGTCAACTGATTTTTAACACTGACAGTCGCCACATTAATAGAGGGATTTCGTTGTGGACTGTGCACAACCAATTGGGCACCGCGCCTACTTAGCGCATCTATAGTCCTTAGATTTCCAGCATCCAGCCAATAATTGCTCCCAACCGACCTACAGTCGTTAGTTACACAAGAGCTAAGGGAGCGTTGTTGGATCTCCTGAAAAAAAGCTGCAGTATCTTTGTGAGTGTTTGGCGGGGATTCTGGGTGTATATTACTCAATGCTTTCATAACACAGTGGTAACCACACAAACCATCATCAGGAACGTTTTCCAAGACGTATTGCAATCCTTGAGGAGCTGATACCTGTCCAGCCGACTTGCTAAGTTTCTGTGTCTGTTTTACTCCAGAGCCAACAACATGGGTGCGTTTCATCCCTGCGCGCTTAACCACGTGCTGGCCGCGGCTTTTCTTCGAAAATATGGGTTTACTTCTGACCACCAATGGCGTCTGATGTTGCATTTTGTCAAGCTGGTGTTCAAGGGCTATAATCTCGTCTTCTAAGCTCGCCAGAATAAATAAGGTGTTCTCGTCAATAGCTGCAATCGCTTTTCTTCGGGCAGCTTCATCTACCGTCCCACCGCTCTCTTGATTTTCCAAATAATCTCCATAGCCACTTTGTGCTCCTATACTGCTGTGACCCTCAGAGCGTATATCCCATTCCACATCTGCCGCTGATGTAACAAAATGTGAAGCTGGCAGCTCCCTTTTGGGGAGTGTTAGATGGTCTGTTGTGCGGCACGTTCCTATGCGCTTATTTGCGTAACCTGTCGAGCTTCGACCCATGCGTCCAGGTATCTTAGGGGTTTTAGCTGTATGAGGTCGACCCATTGGTGATGCTATTGGGTTTATCTTGTATGCTTTGCGTCCAGCAAGTTTATCTGAATAGTACTGTGACATTAATCCGGAGAATTTGCTTAGCGTGCAATCTTGATATTCAATGCTGTCGAGAAATTCACGTCGTATGACTAACTTGTTATCATCGTTCATTTTCTTCAGGTATGCCACTGCTCTTTTATATGCATTACACCAAATTTTTCCTAGTTCTCCTATGTGCAGGTGCTCACACATCAACCTGGAAGGATACCAGTCAAACGGGCCACTCAACAGGGCGTTCTCATGAACGTCCACACAATAGTTTGTAGGGTGCATGTTTATACAGTACAGGCGTTGGGTTAATCCTAAGAAGAATATATCTTCGAGTGCTTGTAAATAACGATACTTATTTTTGGATCCACCCACATCTATCGCTGGGAAGGGTGTACCGAGATGAATAGTGAAGATCTCGCACATAATATACCATGCGAACATCTGTCTTTTCCTGAGAAGCTCATTTTCTGAAAGCTTTGATTCTTCATCTGTGCGGCTGTTGATGAATTTACCCATCGCTTTCCTCACCACATTCACTTTATATCCATATACCCACCAATCATTTTGGAAAGAGGCTGCTTCATTACCCAGTTCCGATTTTTTTATGAAGTTACATAACTTGCCTCCACCAACATCTGTGTTCTCTGTGAGTAAGTTGCTGTAGACCTGTAATGTTATTAGCTTCGCACGACGAAGCGCTTTTTCTTTATCATTATATTGACACATTTGGGGTGCTTGCAGTTCTTCGATGGCGTTAATGCGCTTCTTAGCATGTCTTCCATATACTCGTGACACTGCTGCCTGTAAGTGTGAGTTCTGCTTCTTCATTTCCGTAAAATTCGCCTTTTGGATAAACTGCTGCATCTCCTTGTCGCTACCCTTGATGTATATCTCCAGATCATATAATAGTGTTTTTGGTCGCTTCACATAAATTTGACTAACTACAAATGGAAGAAATGATCTGTCGGGGCTAGCAATCATCTTTTTTATTCGTTCCAGCAGCGAATACAACCGCTGCTTTGCTCTTTGCCCACCGGTTGCTAAATCCGGTTCTGCTTTGATTTCTTCTGCCTTAAAATCCTTAGCATCACTGCTATCAACTGCTGTAAGGTCATCAATATATTTTCGGAGTTCAGCCTGAACACATGCTGCGCCGGAATCACCAACAGCGACGCCTGCACGTTGAGCTTTATATCGTGTGTCATGAGCTAAATCACCGGTGAGGGTAAGGGCTCCTGGGACAACTACTTTCCCCCCTCCTTCAAGTGGTACTGAGGCGGATTTTGTGGCTGTATACCAACTGTTTAAAGCGAACATGGCTGACGGTGTCAATGTAGTCACACCGCTAGCTACTAAAGACGCTGGAAATCCTACGACCGGAATAAGTGCGACTGCTGCAATTGTTGCTTTAATGACTTGTTGGATGATTGCACTTTGGATTGAGGTTATACGATCTGCTATCTCGTCGTCCCTTTTCTTCATATATTCTAAGGTTTGTTTTTGTTTTGCTAATATATCTGGGATCTGTTCAACTTGTTCGTTTATCTGCTTAATCAGATCATTGACCTCATTTCTTACGATAATCACCTCAGGTTTTATGTCCACACCTTCAATTACTCTACTCATGAAATATACCTCTTGTTGTTGTGTATGCAAAAATCATTAAAAAAAAATACTTTTTAGCTTTTATCTCTGTAGGTTGTTGTTAGTCTCATGATTATGATAATACATACGTAACATGTCTCGATCGTTACCTTTGTGTCGCTAATGTTTCTGAGGTTAATAAACTACTTAAATGACCTGCAAGCTCTGTTATCCAACTCTATGCTAGGGGGAATGGGGTAGTATTTAACCGCGAAGATGGGTTTATTCTATTCCAGTTTGCTGCTCTGGGTTACCGAATCTGTAACCATATATGAATAATAGAGATATGCATGCATCCTACAAAGAAGGGGATACTTATTTATTTACTTATGTGTATAACGGATTCTTAGTTTATAACAAGAATTACTGTCATACTTGAGGCGATTGCGCATAAAACTGTAGGTAACCAGCCCATACTCAGTGAGCCACGAAAGATTAAGCTGAGATTCAAGTCATTTCTGCTGCTTCCAAAGCCAAGGGATCGATGCTGCAGGAAAGCAGCATGAGAATATTACATGTGCTTAAGTTAGTGCCATTGCCTTTAGAAGTATTAGATGAGGTACCTTGGCTGCCTATGTGGGAGCATCATTGGACCTTGCTACTATAACTAAGGTGAATCCTAGAGATGCTCCCATGGGGTACTTTTCGTCCTTCCTTATATTTTAGGTAACATACCCTGATTGTTGTAGCTCTTCATGATTTGAGCAGCCTTATTTATCAATGGTTGTCCCAATCTTCTTCTATTTCCCTTCGTTCGTTGAATATTTACCTTCCTCTGAAGGCAGTTCTTTGAGCGGCTCAATCTTTTGTACTGGCTGTTTTTTTTCTGTGATTCAGCCATACCTGTCACCAACGAGTCTTTATGCTGCATATTGTCAATCCGGTCTTTAAGGGCTATGATCCTGTTTTCTAAGCTCGCCAGAATAAATAAGGTGTTCTCGTCAATAGCTGCAATCGCTTTTCTTCGGGCAGCTTCATCTACCGTCCCACCGCTCTCTTGATTTTCCAAATAATCTCCATAGCCACTTTGTGCTCCTATACTGCTGTGACCCTCAGAGCGTATATCCCATTCCACATCTGCCGCTGATGTAACAAAATGTGAAGCTGGCAGCTCCCTTTTGGGGAGTGTTAGATGGTCTGTTGTGCGGCACGTTCCTATGCGCTTATTTGCGTAACCTGTCGAGCTTCGACCCATGCGTCCAGGTATCTTAGGGGTTTTAGCTGTATGAGGTCGACCCATTGGTGATGCTATTGGGTTTATCTTGTATGCTTTGCGTCCAGCAAGTTTATCTGAATAGTACTGTGACATTAATCCGGAGAATTTGCTTAGCGTGCAATCTTGATATTCAATGCTGTCGAGAAATTCACGTCGTATGACTAACTTGTTATCATCGTTCATTTTCTTCAGGTATGCCACTGCTCTTTTATATGCATTACACCAAATTTTTCCTAGTTCTCCTATGTGCAGGTGCTCACACATCAACCTGGAAGGATACCAGTCAAACGGGCCACTCAACAGGGCGTTCTCATGAACGTCCACACAATAGTTTGTAGGGTGCATGTTTATACAGTACAGGCGTTGGGTTAATCCTAAGAAGAATATATCTTCGAGTGCTTGTAAATAACGATACTTATTTTTGGATCCACCCACATCTATCGCTGGGAAGGGTGTACCGAGATGAATAGTGAAGATCTCGCACATAATATACCATGCGAACATCTGTCTTTTCCTGAGAAGCTCATTTTCTGAAAGCTTTGATTCTTCATCTGTGCGGCTGTTGATGAATTTACCCATCGCTTTCCTCACCACATTCACTTTATATCCATATACCCACCAATCATTTTGGAAAGAGGCTGCTTCATTACCCAGTTCCGATTTTTTTATGAAGTTACATAACTTGCCTCCACCAACATCTGTGTTCTCTGTGAGTAAGTTGCTGTAGACCTGTAATGTTATTAGCTTCGCACGACGAAGCGCTTTTTCTTTATCATTATATTGACACATTTGGGGTGCTTGCAGTTCTTCGATGGCGTTAATGCGCTTCTTAGCATGTCTTCCATATACTCGTGACACTGCTGCCTGTAAGTGT
Source organism: Gammaproteobacteria bacterium (assembly GCA_030425685.1). Taxonomy (GTDB): domain Bacteria; phylum Pseudomonadota; class Gammaproteobacteria; order Coxiellales; family Coxiellaceae; genus JAUIAD01. The sequence goes on from JAUIAD010000046.1 coordinate 8,113, forward strand.
GAGTTCTGCTTCTTCATTTCCGTAAAATTCGCCTTTTGGATAAACTGCTGCATCTCCTTGTCGCTACCCTTGATGTATATCTCCAGATCATATAATAGTGTTTTTGGTCGCTTCACATAAATTTGACTAACTACAAATGGAAGAAATGATCTGTCGGGGCTAGCAATCATCTTTTTTATTCGTTCCAGCAGCGAATACAACCGCTGCTTTGCTCTTTGCCCACCGGTTGCTAAATCCGGTTCTGCTTTGATTTCTTCTGCCTTAAAATCCTTAGCATCACTGCTATCAACTGCTGTAAGGTCATCAATATATTTTCGGAGTTCAGCCTGAACACATGCTGCGCCGGAATCACCAACAGCGACGCCTGCACGTTGAGCTTTATATCGTGTGTCATGAGCTAAATCACCGGTGAGGGTAAGGGCTCCTGGGACAACTACTTTCCCCCCTCCTTCAAGTGGTACTGAGGCGGATTTTGTGGCTGTATACCAACTGTTTAAAGCGAACATGGCTGACGGTGTCAATGTAGTCACACCGCTAGCTACTAAAGACGCTGGAAATCCTACGACCGGAATAAGTGCGACTGCTGCAATTGTTGCTTTAATGACTTGTTGGATGATTGCACTTTGGATTGAGGTTATACGATCTGCTATCTCGTCGTCCCTTTTCTTCATATATTCTAAGGTTTGTTTTTGTTTTGCTAATATATCTGGGATCTGTTCAACTTGTTCGTTTATCTGCTTAATCAGATCATTGACCTCATTTCTTACGATAATCACCTCAGGTTTTATGTCCACACCTTCAATTACTCTACTCATGAAATATACCTCTTGTTGTTGTGTATGCAAAAATCATTAAAAAAAAATACTTTTTAGCTTTTATCTCTGTAGGTTGTTGTTAGTCTCATGATTATGATAATACATACGTAACATGTCTCGATCGTTGCCTTTGTGTCGCTAATGTTTCTGAGGTTAATGGCGGCCTAAAAACGCAGATAAATGGCTCAGGATTGTAGGCTAAGTATCATATTTATTGGCGAGTTAAATTTGAAGGTGTGTGTCGAGAATTGTTAATTCACTATAATAATCAGTTGGTTAAGGTGAAGATGATTTCTGATATAATTTCAGTATAATGGGTGCCATGATGGAGATATTGGCATTTTGTTTCAGTTATGTGGCGGTTTGGGTGCGTGTACTGACACCGGGTGGAGTTCGTGCGGTTGCTGCAGAGAACATTGCCTTGCGTAAACAACTAATATCATTGTCATGACATGTTAAGCGATCACCTAAGTTGACTATATCAGGTAGAATAATCTTTGGTATTTTGGGTGGGTTGATCAGTGCAAGATACTTATCGCGGATTGCTATTATTTTGAAGTCAGCAATGATACTAAAATTTCATAAGGCTCTGATTAAGTGAAAATACCAGTTGTTGTTTTCAAACAAAGCTGTAAAAAAACCTGGTCAGAAGGGTCCTTCGTAAGAAGTTACTAATTCTGTTGTCGAGATGAAGAAACGTAATTTGCGATATGGTTATAGGCGTATTGCGATGCAGATATCAATTGCATTTGGTGTCAAAATTAATATGGATGTTGTGCGTAGGGTGCTGAAAAAGCATTGTAAGGATAACCCTAAAAATGAAGTGCCATCGTGGTTAACATTTATAGGCCATATGGAGGATTCACTTTGGTCTATTGATATTTTTGCTGTGAGTCGATTCATTTGCAAACTCACTGAGTGCTGGTGATTATGGATCAGTTCGCGCGTAGAGTGATTGGATTTTCTGTTCATAAGGGCTATGTTACTGGCATTGATCTATGCTGTATGTTTAATCGAATCATTTAGTGAAAAGAGCTACCGAAATATTTAAGTTCTGATAACGGTCCTTTATTTACATTTCATCAGTGGCAGGCTAATTTTCGTATGTTTGGTGTTGAGGAGATTAAAACGGTCCAATACATGCCAACTTCTCACCCCTTTGTAGAAAGGCTAATCGGCACAGTTCGCTGTGAGTTGTTAGATCAAGTATTATTTTGGAATGCGCATGATCTTGAAAGAAGACTTGAGACGTTTCGCCAGTATTACAATAATGAACGTGGTCATTGTGGTGTAGCAAAAATATCACCCGAGAGAAAAGCAGGTGAGGGTGGTGATGCAGTGCTTCCGCTTATTATCGGTGGAAAAATCATTGTCGTGGATTATTTAAGTTGCCCACTGCTGCTTAGATTTGAATTCCGTATTGAGCGACAGACTGCGTATGAGGGTGTAGTGAAAGTGTCACAAACTCACACCGATTTAGGTATGATTTAGGCAGTGTTAGGCCGGTTTAACTGCATAGTGGCATCGCAAGGTATTGATTTAATGTCACTCGTGAGTCGTAGACTGCGCTACGAACCAGGCGGTCGGAGGTTCGAATCCTTCCGGGCGCGCCATTTTTTCAAGGACTTAGAACGGGTCTTTCCCAATTCCGGGGGCACTTTCTACGAACATAATACTTTAACTCTCAGTCGATAATTTGGGTCTTTCCCAATTCCGGGGGCACTTTCTACGAACATAATACTTGGGTCTTTCGGGTCTTTCCCAATTCCGGGGGCACTTTCTACGAACATAATACTTTAACTCTCAGTCGATAATTTTCAAAGTTTTTAAATCCATAGGCACGACGCTGTATAAGTTTCATCTTGCGATGGAAGCCTTC
>JAUIAD010000016.1 GCA_030425685.1 Gammaproteobacteria bacterium
CCATTATCAACATTAATGAAAAAAGTTTTCGTCAATTAAGTTCTCAACATTTTGAAGATAGGAAATGATTGTAAAACCGGCAATGATAATTGTCGAATGGCGGAAAAGATAGTTGACGTTCAATAATAAAAAAGATAAGTTATTTATACTGCCGTCATTATAAGTAAAGCAACGATATTTAACATAGCATTAATAAAGCAAAATTTATCTTTAATTATAGTAATAAAAAAACTAGCGAACAGGTTTAAAAAGCTTTGTCTAGCGTAATTACATAGTGGATTTACCTAAATTACGGTGTAGAATGCAGGTGGAATTACTTAGGATAAATACTCACGGACGTACGGTCTATCAGCAATGTCGTTATTTTGAGCTGTTGATTCTTCAATGCAAGTGCTCATTCATAAAAGTGAAAAAGATTAAAGTCTTTATCAGATTAGCAGCTCCTCATAGGCACAAAATAGCAAAGTGATTCGTTTAATAATTTGACTTGGAGAGTATTTATCATGCGTACTGCAATTCACGAGAAAAAAAGCAAAGATATTTCTGTTAGTAATATTCCATTATTAGAGTTGGCAATGTTTTCCAAATTACAACATTGCGCAAAAAAACAAGTCGATAATTCAGTAGCAGCAAAAATAAATTTACGCCAGTGGGCGCAGGAAGAATATAAAGAAATTAATGCTCTTAATAATCTTAAATCTTTCTTACTTTATTTAAAGAATAAGGCAGGCGAAGATTTCAGTAAGGAAGAGAAAACTATTGGGCAAAGAAGCCTGCAAAAATACAAAATGAAATTCAAAAAGGCCTTAAGAGATGAAATTAAAGATGCGCTTCAGCGCGAGATGGCCCTAAAAAGACAAGCAATATATGAGAAAACGGCAGCTAAAGAAAAAGAAGAAATGGCATTACAGGAGTTAATGGAAGATGTCTTAGGTGATGTGCGCTCAAATGATAGGAGAGAAATTTTAGCAATATACGCTTGGCGATATATGATTTCGGAACTGCCAAACTGGACGAAGTCATACGCATTGGTGAGTACCTATCGCTTATGGAAGAAAGTGTTGCGTAGCAAGGATCTGCAAGCTGTAGTAGGTCATTTAACAAAAACCAAAGAAGTGTTGAGCTGTTTACCACGTCAAGTGAGCACTAAAGATCTTTGCAGTTATTCAGGAAGATATAGCCGAGAAGTCAAAAAGGACTACAGTGAAGTTAGAAGTAGACTCAAAACCCATCTTGCTGGCACACAATATGAGAAAAGCAGATTAGCAGATAAGGTCATACTGCGTGTTACAGGTCATCACATGACAGTCAATAATATTCTTGAAAGCAAAGAATTTAATACAGCGATGACATCAGATGTAACAGAGGTGCAGGTAATAGCACAAGGTGGACTTTTTATCGATGGATCATTAAAGGAGGAGAAAGGAAAAAATAGATGGAGCGGTGTCAATGTTGCCTTGCTGGCTCACGAGATTTACTTTACAAGGAAAGTATTGATTGACACCTCTGGCGTAAACGGCCAATCGCAAGCTCGATCAAAAGCTGCTAATGGAAGATCAGATTTTTCATATACCTCGACAGGTGGAAATGGGAGTCATGGTTTAGATGGAAATCCAGGTCAAAGTGCTGGTCATGTCACCATAAAAGCGGAAAAAATAATTAACCCCCAATACTTACAAGTAAGAGCCATTGGTGGGAATGGCAGTGATGGTCAGCATGGTGGCGATGCAGAGAAAGGCAGGAATGGTAAAGATGGTGTTGATGCCAGAGATCCTAGTATTGGTGGTTGGGGTGTTTGCAGTGATTATGTTGTTAATAACGTTTATGAAAATGGTAAAAGTGGCGGTTATGGCGGTGACGGTGGCAATGGTGGTGCTCCGGGTGGTGGCGGTAATGGTGGTAGAATTCTTATTGTTGATAAGGAGAAAAATTATTCTAAAGGGGATAATCCCAATTATATCAGTAGAAAGGGGGCCGCTGGTCTATCCGGGAAGCCAGGAAAGGGTGGTGTTGCAGGTTATAATGGTCGTCATGGAACAGATAAAGGTGCAATAGAACAAGGATGGTTCTCTGGCGGCTATGCATCTGGCTCCAGGAGCGGAAAAAATATTAAAGTTCATTGTAAGACAATAAAGAAATTTATATTTTTTAGCAAAGAGGTCTATTATTTCACTGTTAAGGACCCTGATTATCTAAGACATACGGCGGCATTATCACGCTGCAATTGGAAAAATGGTCAACTAGGAAAATATAAAAGAAGAGCACGCAGAGCATTGTTGAATGGTGAGATTGACCACAGTGCAATTTTGGCAGAGCATCCCATTGCGGGTGTTTTTGCAGATCCGCTGGCAACAGCAGAACAGCAAGAAAAAATGGATCAGTTTACTGACCGAATAGATCAAATGACAGATGACCTAAATTTAATGCAGCAAGAGTTAGAAGCAATGCGCTCGCTGGCTGAAAATATAGAGACTGACTATCAACTAGATCAAGACGTTGATGTGCAAGCTTCTATCGAAGTTAATTCCCATATCCAGCAAGCTGTCGACTTTGATGGTGCTCCAGACAACAAAAAAAGCATGCAAGTAAAACGGCAAAAATCCACACGAATCAAGGAACGTGAGCATAAAAAAGAAAGTTATTTCTGGGAAACAGCAACCCATAATGACTTTGCTGATAAAACCTATCAGCTTGCCAGCCAGCAAGGTTATAACCATCATGCGCTTTCTCTCTTTGAAAAACTTTTAGAGCTAAACGTTGTTCATGAGCAGAAGGCAGGTGTTGACAAAATAAAGCATCTTAGATCTATCATTAAGAAGTTCTCAGAATCAAAATATAGTTATATTGAATTTATACTTGAGTTTTTAATTGGTGAACTTAAGAAGAAAAACTGGGAGGCGTTGAGTCTGCCTCTTGAGGATATTAAGAATAACCTAGCACTTTGTCTGGCCAAAGAAAAATTATTAGTAAAAATTGATAAGTCGTTAGAAACAAAAATTCAGGCGGTAGGTCGATATTTTCTTGCTAGCTTCAAAGCAAACAAGGCAATTGTATATTTCGATATATTTTTAAATTACTTGTTGGCACTACAAGAAAAGTTATCGGAAGCAAAAAGTAAGCGCGGCATCGCGGAGCTGACGACAAGTGAATTACATGATATCGCTGTTAATATTGAGTTTCATTTAGATAATGAAAAACCAAACATTACTCACTTAAAGGAAATGATAGCAAGAAATAATCATAGTAAAAATTTGCAATCAAGTAAGCCTTATCAGTATCTGCTAAAAATTAAGATGAGTGAGGATGAGCTGATAGAAGCGGTTGTGAATTTGCGCTCATTACCAAAGCATGGTCCGCAGGGTCAATATTATAAAGATTTATTGGATGTTGTTACAAATAAATACGAAAATGAAATTTTAAATCAGAATTTCACAAGAGCCTGCTCTTTGTGTCTTTATACTAGGTTATCTGAGCACCCATCATTTCTGGACAAGCTGAAAAAAATAAAAGGCCTTTTGTTGCTGGCATTCATGAAAAGTGAAAATGTAGGCGGTGAATATAGTGATTGTATGACCTCTATTTTAGAGAATATTAAAATACATAAAGGTGATCCTCAGCACATTGCTCATATGCTTGATAGCAAGCTGTCTACGCTGTTTAAAAATATTTTCAGGGTTGAGTATGATGTGTCAGCGTTGCCAGCGTTAGCGCTAAAATATATACCAATGATGTGTAAAAGTGACGTAGCTGTTGAAAGCGTTGTGACCATAATGCAGTTATCAACTTGCACAGTAAATGCGTTAAGTAAGGTGGTGGCAGCAATAGTGCCATTAAAACTTGGCAGAAATGTTCGTGAAAAAATAAAGCATGCGTTGCTTGATAATATTAATCAGTTGCTATTGGCGCGTATCAGTCCTTTTAAAGGACAAGGCTCAGCTTTGTATGTTCGGCTCAATGAAAAGATTTCGAGTCTAGCAGATTTGCTCTCAAAAGAGGAAATGCATAATTGGGACCTGAATAGTTTATTTGGTGTTCTCGATTCAATACTAAGTGAAATTAGCTCTAAAGAAGACACTGATATTGGTCAGATGTTTAATCAGTTGACTTCACATTCAGTTAGCGATGCCAAGAATGAGTTAGCGCAAAGCTCACATCGTTCTACCATAATGAGAGTGTTAATAGCTATTCGCTATGAAAAAGTAAAATATAAAGAAAAAGTGGCTGCGCTTTTAAAGGTTTTTCAGTCTAATGCTAAAGATATGCCGTTGTTAAAATTTCTTACTGCCAGCTTGCAACAAGTGAAAAGTGAAGACCAGTTGTTCGATCTATGTGATGTGTTGGCGCAAGACCCATCCGTATGGTACAACGGTCTGGTAGAGTGCCAATTGGTTCGACTAACGCATCAGTATATTGTCTGGGTAGCACAAGATTTATCATCACTTCCTAGTGAGATCAATAAAATTATCCGAGAAGATGGTGTTGCCACTATAGTCAAGGATGTTATTAGTGGCAAGCCTATCGCTCGTCAACTATCGCAAAAAATTGTTAAGGAACTTGAAATAGAATTCGAGAAGAGTGGTAAAAATTCTATAAAAAAAATGCGTCAGCAGTTTCTACTTTGTATTATGCTTCGCAAAGGCTTTGGCAGCTGCCATTCTCGTTGGGTTAAACAGAATAAGCAGGAATTTGCATGGGATTACTTGCAGCGACTTGTCTATAATAAAGTTGACCGTTTAAAGTCAAATAACTTCCCATCCTTTGATGAGTTGGTGCTTGCTATCAACCTGCTAAGCCAAATAGATTATCCTATAGATCTGTTAAATCGCTTATCTGGGCGTCCTGTTAATCGGTGGCTACAAAGCATTTATGCTCAGTCTTTAATAGAGCAGACAAGGAAATTTGTTGAATATAAAGCTGTCGATAATCTGCAAGATCGAGTAGAAGAGCTTAATAATAATATTCTTGAAATTAAACAGGCTGATATCCTGCGTGTTTTGTTGGAAAAAATTAATAAAGAACTGTTAAATTTCGATCATGAACTTGCTGTTGCTGTTGATTATTGGCATGAGCTTATTAGAATGTTAGCCAATATATCCTTCATGGACAGTGTATTGGTTCGGCAATTGCATAAGTCACCATTAAGTCAATGGAAGAATAAGTTGCGTCCCTATGAGCTTGCCATCCATATTAGGATGGTGCCAAAACATCTAATGTTGCATCGGCAATCAATTATTGAAGCATTAATACATTTGCAAGATCTTGGTAAATTAAACACAAACAGCTTTAAAAAAATTACCAATTATATCAATTATATTTTACAAGATGATCAATTGATGCTGCTTTTGGAATTTCTACAGCAGGCCCTTGCGGATAAGTTTATTGTTAATAATGAAATCATGGATACATTATTGGATGATGTTAAACCTGTTGATATTGCAGAGTGGCAAAAGGTCACCATGCAATATTCTGATGCTAAAAGTCAACAAATCCGTAGTTTAGATGTTGCTATAGCATTAATGAAAGACAATCCGAAAAATAAGAATCTTGATGAATTAAAAGATCAAAAACAGTGTGATGCTGAGTACTCATTGAGAGAGCAAGTCATTGCTGTTAAAAATCATCTGAGTTTAGCGGTGCATCCATTGGCTAAAGCAGTAGCTAATAAAGCTGCGCAAAATGAGTCAAAAGATAAAAAGAGCGATCATCAAAATAGAAAGATGGCAAGACTGTCATCTTATGTAGCAAAGCCAGTTGATCATTGGTCGCTTGCAGATATAGCCTTATGGTCTGAGCATTTTAAAGCAGCGGGCAGTGATGTGTTATCAAAAAATATGATAATGGATCATTTGCCAGAATTAGTGGCTGTTGTTCATCGTGCTATTGAGCTTTTCCAGCCTGGCGTGCGTTTGCGTGATGTGCAGCTTATTGCGCTAACAATATTTTTACAACGAAATTCAGGATTATTAAATGAAAATTTAATGGGGGAAATTTCAACAGGTGAAGGTAAGCAGTTAATTATTGCTGCACTGGCTATTATAAAAGCCTATTTGGGTGAAAAAGTTGATGTGGTGACTAGTAGCTCTTCACTAGCGGTACGAGATGTAGAAGAGATGAGTGAACTGTTTGCAATTATGGGGATTTCAGTTGCATGTGTTTGTGATCAGGATTGTCATGAAGAGAAAGTTTTTCAAGAGCGTTTTCGTGCACAAGTTATCTATAGCGATATAGGTAGTATACAGCGCGCCATTTTGTTAACGCACTTCTATAATAAAGATATTTTGGCAGGGCGATTTAACGCATCTTCATTGATTATCGATGAAGTGGATCGCTTGCTTGACGAAATGCTAAATACCCTGTTTTTATCGCAGGATATTGCTGCCTTTGATCACCTGACACAATTGTTTGTAACTATCTGGTATATTGTGGAGACATTTCGCCAACAACATAATAGCGCGGAATGTGATGTTGATGCCCTGGAGCAAGAAGTGTTAAAACGCATTGACAACAAAGAGTTGATGTTACCTACCGCTATACTTCCTTTTGTTAAGCGTCGGTTAAAAACATTTATTAAAAGTGCTTTGCTGGCGCAAGGTATGAATAAGGATGAATTTTATATTTATGATGATTTAAATGATGGCTCTGGTCGTAAGAAAGTTGCTGTTATTGACAAGTCAACAGGGGTAACACGTCTTCATACCAATTATAGTGGTGGTTTACAACAATTTCTGCGCGCCAAACATTTTACGAAAATGGAAATGGCGCAAATGGGCTTAAAGGCTGTCTACGAGGCTATGATAACAACAATGCGGCGCTATCAATCTATTTGCGGGTTAAGTGGCACACTTGGTACAGTGCAAGAAATTAAAGTCTTGCATGACTTGCTAGGTTTGAAAACATTTTCAATACCTCGGCATCAGTTTCGTCACTTCTATCAGGAGCCGACTATTGTTTGTGAGGATATAGAGGTACAAATTGAGGCTATTATTGCCAAGGTTATTGAGAAAATTAACCAGCAACGTGCGCTATTAATTATTTGTGACACTATAGAGGAAGCAAAATTTCTTTCTATTGAGATTCGTAAAACCCTTATAGGAATGCCTGCAGTTAAGCTCTATCAACGGTTGTATTCTCATGAGCCTAGAAAAATAGGAACCAGCGATAACCCATTAAGCGTTGGCGATATATTGGTTACTACTAATCTATCTGGGCGTGGTACTGATGTTAAAATTACTAAGGTACTTGAAAAAAATGCTGGTCTGTTTGCGATCGTGACAGGTGTTGCAAAGGATGCGCAGAAGATAGGTGTTCCTGATCTGCGTACGTTGGATCAAAATTTTGGGCGTGTAGCTCGCAATGGTGCTCAGGGTAGCGGCATGTTGATTGTTAGATCTGATCTGCAAGTAACGCCGCAACAGCTGATGCAATTAAAAGAAGAGTCGGTCGCCAATAAGCTTGAGCAAGTAGTGCAGGTTTCCCTGCCTATACTGGATGTTAAAAATTCTTTATTTCAACAGTTTTCTAAATTTTACCAACAAGCGCGAGAGCAGCTGAATCAAATGGATCAGCCGTTAGGATATACTGAAATACAAATGGACGCGCTTAGAATTCATTGGGCGTTTTGTTTGGATGCCATTGAGCACAAGCTTACGCACCATATTCAAGATAGTTCAAAGCAAGTGCAAGCAGATTATGCTTATTTTGCAGAAAGAATGTCACAATTACTGTTGAAGGATGATATATTTAAATTTGCAGATTCAACCAATATGCTAATTAAATTAGGTCGATTCTTTCATAAAGAGTATCCTCAAAATGCTGCGCTTTGTTATATTGAAGCAATAAAGCTTGACCCGGAGTTTTGTGAGGCAGCCTATCTTTATTTGGCCAATATTGAATTGGCAAAGGGAAAAGATAATAGGGTCTTTCGGCGTAATGCGCGCCGCTATTTTAAACAAGCAAAGCAGCGTATTGATAAACGTATTAGGGTGCTGACAGAATGTTTTGCGATCTTTGAACCTCTAAAGCAACTGGCGTTACAGACTTCTCAAAATTCTATTGCTAATGATTTAGAGCAGGCGACGCAAAGAACCCTGTCTTGTTATCACGCTCATTTGCGCCAAATTGGCGAAGCTATTGGTTATGATTTATCGTTTGAAAGATTGACATCTTATGTCGATAGTCGTGATGCTGCTGTCGACCTATATCAACGTTTAGGTAAGCGTAATCAGTTTAAAAATTCTCGTGTCAGTAAGAAAGCTCATGTACTCTATAATCAAAACAATCAACTGCAATTATTTTATTGTAAGCCAGGTGAGCAAGTTGGTGTTTGTTTTCCTAATGAAATAACATCAATCTATGTAGAAAAAATAATTGCTTTATTTATGGCGAGAGTTAACAAGGGTAGGAGTGAGCGAGAGCTTGAGTTTGATGTTTTTTGTAATAGTTTGGAAGGTAAACCGTATAGTCAATTGCTAGAGTCGCAAAAGACAGATATAAGAATAGCGTGGTTTGCCTTGTTGGCAGCTGGGGTTTTGAAAGAAGCTGCTCTACAAAAAACAACTGCTAATGGTGTCGAGCTTGTTCGTTATCAAGAAAAGAAAGATGAGGATATTACTGAAATTTCCGCTGCATTTGATGAAAAATATATTCCATTAGGTCTGCAAGTTGCAGGCAAATTACATACCTACCCATCTGTTTTTCTACGTGAGCAGTCATTAGCATATGCATTTGAAACGGGCGAATTTCCCAGTGAAGAGATATTAGATTTTGCTAGGCACGATTTCGATCGTGTGACAGTGTTAGATGAAAAGCTTGACTGCAAATGGACGTGGAAAAATACATTAGCGTTTGTTTTAGGGGCGGTTGCTATTGTTGCTGGCGTTGCTTTTAAACAGCAATGGCTCTTTGATTTGGGAATGGACTCGATTGTATATTCACTGAAAGCCTATTTTTCAGGTGTATTTGATCTGTCTGATTATATCGCGCAAATGGGTACTAAAATATTGATGGGGATTGCTAACCAGATTAAGGTGGCTGCACTAGCCGCAAAAGCTGGCGAGTCATCTTCTTTTATGGCTCAACAAGGTAAGGACATCTTTAAGCAGTTCTTTGCTAGTTACGGAAAAAATATTGCCAAAGAGCAGGGCTTTGCACTTTTAATGAAGGGGCTTAGCCAAACGGTATTAATGGAGAATATTCAACAGTCAATTGGCGAGCATTTGCTGTCTGATTCTCAAGTGGCTCTACAGCGCGAAAAACTAATAGCTGCAATGATGAAGTTATGGGAGTCAAGTTATGAGCTTGATCAAGCTGAGAATTTTATTCAACGCGTTATGTCTGAGACGTATGAAGAAGAAGCCGTTGCCTCTGAGTCTGATCAGGTATCACAGGTGGCTTCTGTTGCGCTTAATGTTGGTGCAAGTTTATTAGGTGCATTAAGTGCAACGCCTGGTTCTGCTTCATTTATGCAAAAAGCGGGTGGGCAGATTGCAAGCAGTATTTCTACTTTACGATCCGTTAGTGAGTCGTTAACAAAAACACACCGTTTATTTCAAAAAGCAACGGATAAAGTGCAGCATCAAGCAAAAGTATTTCGTTATCGTCGGGATCAAATGATCACCCAAGCTAAGAAAGAGGAAAAACCCGATGAAGCTTATGTGAATCGTAGCAGCAAAGCTAATTTTCGCCATGCCATGAAAAATTCCATATTGCGTTATGAGTCTATGGCGAAAGATCGAGCGTCATCACGCTTGTTGCGTACAGTTGTAACGCCTGTTGCAAGGTATGCTTACGAAAGTTGTTTAGAGTTTTGTGCGCAAAAAATTAAAGAGTATAAAGAACGTCGACAGCATGAAGATAGAGATGTTTATAAAATGGTACATGAGCACAATCAAAAATTAAAAGCTGGTAAAGCTAAGCGAATAAAAAAGAAAGGTGATTTATTATCTTTGCAATTAATGACGATGTCTGAGGATGAAATAGAAGCAGATACTTTAATTACTGTAAATGATCAGTTTGGTAATGTCTCGCTGATTTCGTACGCTGATTTGTGTGATTTAGCGCAGGGGGAATATGGTATAGGGGATGCCAACAAATTGCTACATTTTGATGCCGCTAATGGTGTCTACCAGCTTCATATCGCATCGTTGAGCGAGGATCACTATGATTCGACAGGAAGTACTTCAAGTAGGCAGCCAGATAGTAGTCCATCAAAACAGCGAGACTTTACTGATGCATTTGTTAAATTTAATGAAAATGGTAGCAAGCATCCAGATGGATGTCCCTTCGTTCATAAAGTAAATGGTGTCGATCACATTGGAACGGGCTTTAACTTAGAGAGAAGTGACGCACAAAGAGTGCTTAAAGGCGTAGGCGTTTCTGATCCTTCGGCTGTGATGAATGGTAAAAAGAACTTAACACAGAATCAGTTAAAGCGACTTAATGCATTTTGTTTGCAAGAGGCGGTTTCAATAGCAAAACGCAGACTTGGAGATAAAGTATTTAATAACTTAAGTGAGCGTCGTAAAGCTGCCGTGGTGTCGTTAACCTATAATTGTCCGGCGCTATTAGGAAAAAATTTAGTAAAATATCTTAAGTCAGGAAATTACAAAAAAGCAGCTGACGAGATTCTACATCGCTCTAATCGATCGAAACACCCTGGGTTGCAAAATCGACGCAAGCGTGAATCTTCGTTAATGTATGATGCGCAATTTGAGGAAAAGGAAAAGCCAAGGCTGCTAAAATCTATTAAGTCTTACTCCTCACCGTTGAAGGCAAGGTTGTTTTCGCATCGTCATGAAACGCAAGCAACTCAACTACTTCAAGATCTATACCAGTGTGATACGATAGAAGCTGCTGTTTATAGGCTCAATGCCGAGGTTGGGTCTCATGTTTCGACCGGTGGCTATACCGAGGCGGTGTATTGTTCTGCTAACGTTGCTAATAATATTGTTAAATCAAATAAAAAAAATAACAAGGCTAAAAAAGGCGGTTCTCGTTTTGAGTTTGATGACAACGGAAAATTTATTATTAATAAAGATGACTCGCTTGACGATGTTTGGCTAAAGAATGAAACGAATAAGCGTATTGACCGTTTATTTTCTATACCTGATGAATCACATGCGTCGGAATTTATATTGCGTGGATTTCTTGATGCAATATGGTTTTTTATGATGCAACGAAAAATGAAAAAATTAGAAAATAGTAAGCAGGGTGTGGGGAATAAAGAGACGGAGTTTAAAAGTGATAAAGCTGTTTTAAATTTTCACCATGAGTCTGCGCCAACGTTTATGAGTTAAGTGTGTTTTAGCAAGTGATGACTCTGGCATACTGTTGTGGCCCTATGTCCTGATTGCATCGATTGCTCTTGAAAGATGCCTTTCAAGAGCCTATACCGCATTGGTAAAGCACTAGTGATTATTTGCTAATTTATTGGTTCTTTAACTCTGTCTTAACTTCAAGGAGGTATACTACTTATTTGACAATGATGTTAATTGGGTTTGTATTTTTTGTGCAGCTTTTAAGGTAGGGAGTTAACAAACAACTAGAAGCGTTACATCATGAGAGAAAACAGTAAAACATCAGCTAATAATGAATACAAATCATATCCTCATATTAGGGCGTGCCCTGCAAATACAAAGGGAAAAGACTATATCATTGGCGATGTTCATGGTAGCTCTTTAACTCTACAACAGGTCCTGGAACAATTGTCCGTCAATGACAGGCTCTTTATTGTTGGTGATTTATTTGATCGCGGTGATGACAGTGTAGGTGTTTTTGACCTGATTCAGCGCTCCTTAAATAATAAAAGTGGTCCCTTAATTTTATGTGTCCGTGGAAACCATGAAGAACTATTTCTGCAGGCTATGCGTTATTATCTTGATGGTGATTTAAACTATTTCGATAAATATAGTCTTCTTACTGAAGACAATGGTGGTGGTTGGATTCACGATGCAGAAGAAGACACATTACGCAGGATAAGAAAATATTTATCCTCATTGCCATATGTGATACGAACAGAAGGCAGCGACGACGTGGATCCTTTTATCGTTTGTCATGCAGATTGTCCCCTTGATGATAAGGAAATTGAAGGCATTATTAGCAATGGCGATAAACTGACTAGCGAAGAAATCGATCATATTACATGGGCTAGAGATGAAGAAATTGATCGATGTAATAATCGTACCAAAAACTCAATACGCACATACTGTGGTCATAATATTATTAGAGGTCGTCGAACATCCGTTAGGCGAGAAACAAACCATGTTAATCTAGATGCCGGCGCTAGCCACTATGGTCAACTGCTTGGGGTGAATCATACGGATAGTACTGTTTTTGTTACGGGGACGGTCAAGAGAAAACGCCCTTCTGTGATAAAAAATATCTGCATATTGAAAGAATATCTGCATGATTCTTTAGAACAGAAAAAGCGAGAGAAGTTAGAGAGGCTTGAAAAGCAGCGTATTGTCAGCAGTCAGATGGAAGAATTAATTGTTGATGATGTTAAACCAACAGCGGATGAAATTAAAAAAGTTGTAAGTCAGCCAGTTATATCAGATATTATTGAGGTTCTACTTGAGGCTAAGTTGCAGCTAACACAGCGGCAAGTCAGTGCTATCATTAAGCATGGTAGCATACAGAAATCAATATTATATTTTGTAAGGTTTAATATTGTGATAACAGAGCATCTTTTGTCAGCTATCATAGCAGATAAAGAGCTCAAAGCTTTGCTTTGTAAGTTGTATGATCTGGAGCTGCATGTCAATTTTGATATTATAAAATCTAAAAGAATCATCATTGATAAAATAATCACTTACTTTGAGCGTTGTGAAATAGTATCAACATCTAAATTTCTTGATATAATCTTCTCAGGTGGTGATCAGCTAGAGAATATTCTCTTGTTACTTATAAATAGCAATATAGTAGTGCCCGCCTGTAAGATTAATGAGATTTTAGAAAACCGCAAAATTAATATAATTCTCTTATATTTTAGTTTAAACAATCTCAAGATTGAAAGCGAACGGCAATTAAATATAATTACAGCTAACGCCTGTATTCAGGATGCGCTACTGTCGCTTGTTAATGTAGGTGAGGAGATAAGCTCTAAGCGACTAAAAAATATAACGAACGACCGCAGGCTGCTAAAAACACTTTCATTATTGCGTGCTAATAATATAGAGATCAATACGGCGCAGCTAAATACTATTATTGAGAATGGTAAGCTTCTATGTGTGCTCTGTTTTCTTTTTGATAACGATATTACTATAAATTATGATCAGCTTACACTGATTGTGGATAGCGAAATTCTTCAGAAAGCACTAGGCTGTATCCAAAATTTTTTGCTCAGCTTTCATTGGAATAAGCACTCTGGTAAAAAGCTAGCCTCGATACGTTGTTTTACGCTTGATGCTTGTCATTTATTGCTTGATAACATCGGCCAATCTTCAAAAGTAAGCCGTATTTCATCCCGATTTTTCAAAGGCCTTTCTGTAATAGCAAAAAAACACTTCAAAAAAGATAAAGGTGTTATTCGCGCTATTGCTGATATGATTTGCTTACCGTTGGAAATTTTTGTCTCCCTGGGGGTTTCAATCTATAGAAAGCGACCTTCTTGGTGCTCGTTCTTCTCTAATGCCAAAACAGCGCGTGAAAATAAAGCGAAAGAACTTATCGTTGAGCCATTAAATTTAGAAAGCTCTGATAACCCTCGGCGTTAAAAAAGTGTTGGCTTTGCTTTGGTATTTTCCTTATTAGTTTATTGCTTACAGATTCCATATGGCATGTTGTGTCTCAACGTTCTATCGCCAAGTTATAAAGGCGCTAGTAGTGGAGTAATTTTGTGAGAAGCTTGGTTGTTTGTTGGGTATTAAAATTTATTTTCTATTTTTCAGTATATTACACATAGACCGCATTGCCCTGCAAAACCCCCTATCGAGTCCTATAATTTCTGTAAACAAAGTATTTTAGAATATGGGGAGATGAAAATGGCTCAATTAATCAGGTTTAAGGGTGGCAGAGACTTGTTGTCTCGCCTTCATAATGACTTCGATCGCCTGCTAGCTCCATTTGACCTTCAATCTGGCATGGAATGGAATGAGACAAGTATGGGTGAATGGACTCCACATATTGATGTTAAGGAAGAGGAAAAACGCTATATTATTCATGCTGATATTCCTGGGGTGAAGGCAAGTGATATCGATTTAAACATGGAAAGTGGTGTATTAACGATTAAAGGTCGACGTGACACAGAAATGAAAGAAGAGCATGAAAATTATCTACGTGTAGAGCGTTGTCGAGGTTCTTTTATGCGGCAGATTTCTTTACCTGAAACGGTCGATCAGGAACACATCGAGGCAAAATGCAATAATGGTGTTTTAAAAATTATATTACCGAAATCAGCGCAATGTGTAGGGCGTAAAATTGATGTTAAGGAAGATTAGAGTAGTGTAAATTTAGCAATAAATTTATTTCAGAAGGGCGCAGTAAAGATCCGGCGCCCTTTTGCTTTGCGCATTTAAATAGTCTAAAGATCTTTTCTTAAAAAGCAAAAGGCCATAAATGACGCGCATGCTATTGTAACATAGATCCATAATAAGCCATGAAAGCCATAAAGAAAAGCCTGCAATAGAAGCGGCTTTAATGTTGAACTCGAGGTATAAATAGGGTGGGCGCCACTGATAGCATTTTGAAATTGTGCTGCAGGCAGCGAAATATGGTGACTGGCAAAAAGTAATTTAAGCTTATGCAAAGCAAAACCTGCTATCGTAGCGCCACTTAAAGCAACACCAAGGGCAGAAAGAAAGAACGTAACAGTCACAAAGACGCCGAAGCCTAAGCCGCGCATCGACTCATCAACTGAATTTACGGCAACATAATTGGTAGAGGAAAACGTAAGGCCAACGTTCATGCCAATGAGACAAAGCCCAATAATAAAGCTTGTAAAATGAAGCTCAGCCCCGCTTAGTGTGAACAGCCCATAGCCAATAATGGCAAATGCCTGCGCTACTAGAATGGGAGGGCGTATGCCGTAATGTTTTATAAAGCGACTGGTCAATGGTCCTATGATAGCCATAGTAATAGTGCTAATAAGTATAATAAGACCAGAAATGGCGGGGCTATACCCCAATATGTTTTGCAAATAAATTGGCAAAATAAAAATAATAGCCGCAAAATTAAATTGAAACAGTGCTCTTCCTATGGTTATCGCGGCATAATTTCTCGAATGATAAATAGTTAAATCAATCAGTGGGTTTTTTATTTTTCTTTGTGTGTACAATACTAATATTAACAAAACCAAACCAGAGGCAATGCATGCAAGAAAGGGGGTAGATGTGGCGCCCCATCGTTTAACCTGGTTAACAGCAAGCAATATCAACGATAAACCCGCTGTAATAAGCGCAACACTTAAGTAATGGATATTTTTTTTCTTATTAAGCGTTTTATCCTTGGCGCAAGCATAGAAAATTAACAGAAAAGAAGCAAAGCAAATGGGGAGGTTAATTAAAAATGCGTACCGCCATCCAAAAAACTCACTAATAAAACCACCGAGAGTAGGGCCAACGGCTTGGCCTATTCCTGCTGAGGTAACCAGTATCCCTAGCGCAAGGCTGCGTTGATGCCCAGAGAATATTCTGTTAGCAAGCACAACCGCCATAGGAAAAGCCATTGCCATACCAATGCCTTGAATAACCCGCGCAGAAATAATAAAGGGAATGCTTGGTGACAGGCCAACTAGCAATGACCCTAAGGCAAAAATAATCACGCCATAGCAAAATACCCGTTTGTGTCCATAAATATCAGCAACCTTCCCCATCGGTATCACGCTACACGCTAAGCTGAGTAGGTAGATATTATTGACCCATTGCAGTTGCATAATTGAGGCTTTAAAAATGCGTCCCAGAATAGGGAGCACAATATTAACAACCGTCAGGTCAATATTGAGAATAAAAGTAGCTAAGCAAAGGCCTGCTAAGGCAACCCACTGTTTATTTTTTGCATCGCTCATATCGGTACCTTCTTTATATTTACTCTATCACAAATAAGGCAGTTAACATGGAGTAGTTTTGCACCCTTTTGGAGTGTTTGATGTGGTGGGTGATGTGTAGCGCAGGCTAGCAACAGCTTTCCACAAAAGATGAGTTCTTACAGTTAGTTAAGAAGTGAGTTTAGCAAGCGTGCCAATCTATAGCCAGCTAAGGTGATTTGTTTTTTTACTATCGCTTGCCCTTTTTTATAGTAGCTGGAGCTAGGTTTTTTACCGCGTGGCACGCTATAAATAAAAGAAGCATATTGCATATTGGGTTTTGCCCATTTACTGGGGTCATTGTTTGTCAAATCAAAGGATGAGTCTGGCAGTGCTTTTTGTAATTGATAAGCGCGTCGTTGAAAATTAAATCGACGAGACAAATAGCCGACACCGCCGTCCCAAAGTTGATGTAGTGATGTACGGCGATAATATTTGCTATTACTTGCGATGGAGTAAAGGTTTCCGCCCATATCATTATCTAGACAGAGGAAATTGATGCGGCTAATGGTGTGTAGGGGTTGGTGTATATCGCCGACGAAATGCTCGATAAAAACCATCAGCACCGCTTTAGTATTTTTATCTTGTGTTGATTGAAAGGCGGCTGTTAGTTTCTTAAGCGCCCATGCCACGTTCGGCCCTTTTCCTAAGCTGCAATAAGAATGGGGATAAGGCATATCAATAAAATGCCATGATGAAGTTTTTTTATTGGCATAAGGTTTAAGGCTGGCAGGTAAGGTGGCGTGGAAGCGTTGAAAAATCATTTGTAATGTTAAATCCCGCCAGGTGTCAGGCAGTACAGCTACCTTGGCAAAATTGCTGGCGCTGGGGTAATGCTTAAATTGCTCCTGTGCTTTGCGTACAGCGTGTTCAATGATGAAGTCTGCATAGGCATTTGCCGTTTTTTTGCTTTTGGCCGATAAATTGTCATAAGCAATTTGTGCCACTAAAATATGACCCTTAAAACCCCAGGCTAATACATTGTTGGTAAAAACAACAATAAATAAAAAAAGGAATGCTTTTATAATAAAAGCGCTAAAGTTTCGCTCTCGGCATTCCTGTTGCATAGCTCATTTCCTCCGTGGATAGGGTGTTAGCATGGCGAAAAAAGGGTGCGGATGAACAACGCCCTTTGCTTATCTCTCTTACATTAACCAATGAAATAATAGTGCGCAACTGTTGCGGTGTTTTTCCTATGATATATTCTAAAACATTTGGCAGTGCTCGAGCCACATTATTTGTCGCTAAGTTGAAGTTCTTTTCAAATTGACCCGGAGCATCAGCATTGACGCCAACAACATTGGTAATGCCTTTTACTGCCATCACATTAACACCGCATTTATTGGCAACCTCGGCAATAGCGGCAACCTCCATTTCTTTAGCAACAGCATTATTTTCCATCAGCACTTTTTGATCCGTTGTGGACATTGTTAAAGAGTTACCAGTGGAAATAACGCCCGATTTTAGGCCTAGGCTAGCGACCATGGCGGGAGCTTCTAAGCAAGGAAACGAGCCAATACCATAAGAGCTAAAGTCACCTAGAGGAATGCGGCGATCATGATACATAAATTTTGTCGAGCTGATATAAACATCGCCAACATTTGCACCTTTGTTAGCAAAACCACCCGCTGTGCCGGCGCTAATGATAGTGTCTGGCTTGATAACACGAATGACTTCGTAGGCGGTCAGGGCTGCTGGTGTCGTGCCAACATTATCAACGTGATAAGTTTGATCCGTGCCATTAACGATGAGATAAATTTCTTTGTCCTTTATTTTCCCAGAGTAGGACATCAAACCTAATGCTGGAAATAGGCCTAATGAATTGTTTGGTTGCAAGCCTAATTTCTCAATAAGGGGGTTCGCCTCTGTTTGCATGGCGACAATAATGGCTACCTTTTCAATCGGCTGTTCAAGGTGGTCCATGTTTTTTGGGGTAACGGCAGCACTGCCTTGTGGAATTCGCATAGGCTTTCCCTTATGTCCGGTAATTTTTTAAGCTTGGGAAAGTCCGTTTTCTCAAGAAGGTTGTATATTTTGTCATGTCACGCTATTGCGCAACATTGGTTGTTAAAAATAGCGGTCAGCGAATCCAAGGAAAATCCCTTTTCACAAGGCGAATCGCTGAGGATGTTAATTATTTAATATCAATTTGCTCAGTTAAGATGCTGTTAGCACCTGCGGTATAAGCAATATCGTAAATATCTTTTTTGCCAAATTTATGCAGCAAATCTTTTCGTTTAATAAAATCTTTAATCGATAAGGTTTTGGTAATGGTGGCGCCGTCTTCGTCGATAAACTCGATAATATAGGTTGGGTTGGTGCCGCCACGACCAAAGTTTTTGGCAACGATGCGATGTGTTTCTTGATTAAGGCCGCCATCCATGATGGTCATTTTTGATTTACTAATCGCTGCTTTAACGATGCGCTTAACATCTTTTGGTGCAAAGCCTTCGATAAGCTCGTTGTCTTCAGCCAGCTCTGTCGCAGTAATTTTCGGGCAAGTGCTTTTACCAACAAACTGGATGGTAAAAATAGTTTCTCCCGTTCTTGGAACAAGGCGCTCAGAAACAATCCGAAACGGATAATTTTTTGAGGTGTAATCTAGCACTTCTCTATATTGCTTGACTAGCCAAGACATAAAATCCGTAAATCGATTGAGCTTTTTATACATTTCCTTGCTCCTTTAAAAACGAAAAGGGTTGTAATCAATGTTGTAGTCGTAGGTATCGATATTTTCTGCTTTTTTCAAAAACAGGATTAGCATCCATCCCGGCCATACAAAAATAAAAGCGTAAAATAACTCCATGATATAGGCGGATGAAACCACTTTTACCACATGCATAAATGAGATTGTGCCGGTAAAAGCGGATAAGCCTGTAATGACCACTAAAAATAATTCAGAAATAGATGTTGAGGCAACACTACGTAGCCAAAAGTGTTTTCCTTTCATAAAAATTTTCCATTTTGAAATCAAATAGACATTAAGGAAATCACTGATAATATTAGCGATGATGCCAGAAACAACAAAACGCAAGGTGTTTCCTAAGGCAAGATTAAAGTAGTGTTGACGATGTAAAAAGGCAGGCGACTTCATGCCAACGATAGCAACAATCAAAACGGCAAATAATAATTCGCAAATAAGGTTAAGCCAAATAAATTTCCTGGCAATCTTATAACCATAAACTTCAGTGACAATATCGCTGAGTAAATAGGTCAAGGGAAAGATAAGCGTGGCGCCGGATTCTACCAGTGGGCCAATGGTGACAAATTTATAAGCTACAACATCGGCAGCAAGTGTAGCCATTACGTAAAGCATAATAATAGGCAGAATAAACTTAGAATTAAGTTCAAACGGTCTATTATCCATTGTTTGTGCTACGTCCTTCATCGGTTATCCTTTTCCTATCCTTAAAAATGTGCGGTTATTTTAGATTCATGCGTACCTGAATAACAATGCCAAGAATTTGATGCGAGTCATCCATAAGTGTTGTTTTAAAGTCGCTATTCATGGGTTTGAGATAAATGTCATTTTCATGCAGCAAAATCTGCTTGAGTGTCGCATGGTTGCTGCCAGTTTTATGTGTGACGACATAGTCACGATTAACAGGTTTGAGCGCCGGGTTAACAATGACAATCGATCCGCGATGAAATTGTTCCCAGTGATCTTCGTTAATTTCTAGCGCAAACGTATTTTCAGCCACTTTAATTTCTGTGGCCACATGCGGTTGCTCAGGATTGCTATGCGACAAATTTGGCCAGTTGATGGCTTGTTCCCAAGAAATAATGGGCACATTGGTCCAATTTTTCACTGTTGACTTGGTCGCTTTGCCATTAGGTAGCGGGTCTTCGCCGATCAGTTGTGCTAACGTTATGGAGAAAAAGTCAGCGATAGGCATCAGCGAGGCTAGCGTTGGGTTAGCATTAGGATCCTTGCAAATACGTTGAATGGTCGTTACTGGTACGCCCGTCTCTTTATATATGTGGGTCATGTTGGTTTCATGATCTTTCATCAGGCGAATCAAGTTGTCGCGGAGGCGGATATTTTGCAGTCGCTGCGTTTTTTTAAACGAAATAACATTTCCCATCGGTAAAGCCCACCTTGGATAATTGAAAAGTCGTGTAAAAGCTTTTCAGATAAATTTTGCGTTATTACACTGCTAACCACAGCAGCATTTTCTCGACCCTTTTGACGAAAAGGGAGGCTGTTCTCAGCAAAAAATTTTCCCGTCAAAAACGTTTTGCTGAATCGGCCTTTTGAGATCGATAATTCTAACACATAAAAACTTAAAAAAACTATATATAGGAAAAAATTCTTTAGGTTTAAATTATAGGGATAATTTTAACGTTTTCTTAAGCTTTAAGCAGATAATAAACCCTTAACTTGTGGTTTGTTTTCCGTATATGGTAATCTGCGCTTCTATAAATGGGTTTCGCAAGAGGGGGCTTCTCTGATGAGATTGATTGAATCTTCATAAGCCTTTTGGATCAATAAGAAAAGGAAGTATGTCATGGCTAGTAATCAGTTGGTCAAACAAATTATTTGGTGGCAGGAAGAAGATGGTCAGCCCTTGAGTATTAAGAAAAAAGTTAAAGATAAAGTCGTAGCGAATAAGTCAGGGGGGAATCGTTTTTATTTAGTCCCAGATTCTGAAGAAATCTATTTTACGTATCGTGAAATGGAAATAGCAATGTTTTTGTTTCAACCGTTAACGTACAAAGTTATCGGTGAATATATGGGTTTGTCTGACCGCACGGTCGAATGCCATGTCAGACGAATGAGGATAAAACTCGGTTGTAAAGACCGATTTGATTTAATTGATAGGATTAATGATCTGGACGTGGTTATTGAGTTTAAAGAATGTTACTTCAACACTCATAAAATCATTCCATTTGACAAGGAGAAATAATATGTTAGCAACAATGCCTTTTAAAAGTTATCGCATCGGTGAGAAAAAAGCGGTGATATTCTTAAGCGATCTTCAGGTTGAGATTTTGGAAAGCTTAGCTGAGGGTAAGGCCGCTGACAAAATTGCCGAAGAAAATTGCATCGCGTCGCGAACTGTTAATTTTCATATTGAAAATATTAAAAAATTAATTGGCTGTGAGGATCAGTCTGAATTGGTAAATCAATGGTGTCTGTAATTTGTATTCTCACATGCTTCCCGTAGGGGCGCAGCTTGCTGCGCCCGCAAGTTCTCGCTGGGTGGTCACATCTTAGAGCGCTTAGCAAACTCCGGCAGTGCATCTTCAAAGCCAAAGCGTTTTAAATCCTTCATGCGATGCGGAAAAAGAATGCCGTCAAGATGATCGACTTCATGCTGAATCATGCGCGCATGAAAATTGGCAGCCTCGCGTTCTATTTTATTGCCTTGTGGGTCAAGGCCTTCATATTTTATTTCTGTAAAGCGAGGAACAATGCCGCGCAGCCCAGGAACGCTTAAGCAGCCTTCCCAGCCATCGTTCGTTACATCAGATAGTGGGGTAAAAACAGGGTTGATTAAGATAGTAAAAGGAACGGGTTTTTCATTAGGGTAGCGCTCGTTTTTCTCAAAGCCGAACATAATAATACGTTTCTGATAACCAATTTGCGGTGCAGCAATACCAACACCACCCAGCTGCTGCATCGCTTGTTGCATTTCTTCGATAATTTGTTTGATTAATGGGTCTTGCAAATTCTCAACCCCCAGGCTTTTTTCAAAAAGCTGGGGGTTGCCCATTTTGACAATGGTTATTTCGTTCACAGTGCTAAACGCTGCTTTCATCAGAGGGTTTTGCGGAATCTAGGTCAAAGTATCTTTCAAGTTTGAGTAATTTAATAATCTCAATAAGCACAAACATCGGCGCAATTAATAGGCGCGATAAACGTTGCACAAAAGCAGTCGTCGACTTTTCAACTTTATGTCCCATAAACTGCAGTAGTATGCCGCCGACAAATAGAACAATAAATAAGACAAAATTAAATTTGGTCGGTTCTGGGTAGGCAATCCAAGAGCAGAGCAGTGTCAACAGAATTAAGATTATGCCCATGACGGTGGCTAATTTCTTGTTGAGAAAGAAATAGTAAACAATCAGTGCAAAGCAACCAAACCAAGCAAAGGTAAAATGCCAGCGAGAAAAGAGGGAGATGCTAACCCAGCTGAGTAGGATTAATAGGCTGATTAAGATGGCAGGTACGCCAACAAAATGAGTAAAGCGGTTGGCTGTTGTTTTGTGGTGTTCCTCATAAAGAGCAAGTTGTTCGCTAAGTGACTTCATTGTCATCCTCCCTTATGTTTCATGGAGTATTATAACCTTAATTAATAGGTGAGTGATAGCGCTGGCATCTTTGTGTTTAAAATATGATCTTATCTAGTGTGTGGTGGCCACTTGCACAGCGGCTCTTGTTATAATGAAAGCTCAATCATGGCAAAGGAGATGCGTATGATCAACAAAGTCCTAACAGCGTCAGTTGGAGCTATTATAGTAAGTGGTCTTTCGGTCGGGGTTACAGCTTGTACTGCTGGGCATAAAACGTCCGGAGCAGGTTTGAGGGGAGCGGCCATCTTTCCAGGATCTGGGCAATGGATGGGTGACGTTGGCCGTGCTTCTGCTAACGAAGCGGCTGGCAACACGGTTGGTCAATACATGGGCAAAAAAGACCGTCTCAATATGCAGCGTGCGATTGTTAGTGGTCATAATTCAACATGGACAAACGCGCGCGGAAATATCACCTATAATGTTCGTCCCATTAAAACCTATAAATCCCGCGGCCGATATTGCCGAGAGTATCGTACTACTGTTACTATTGGCGACAAGAAAAAACACGCAGTTGGGCGTGCCTGTCGCATGTCAGGTGGTGCCTGGAAGGTTGTACGTTAAATTTATAGTTTTATAAAATATGTCAGAAATTCTTACTCCCGCAGTACGTTTACGTCGTCTGCGAACTCATCCGCGCTTACGCGATTTAATTTGTGAGCATCGTTTGCATGTTAATGATTTTGTGTTGCCGCTGTTTATTAAAGAAGGTAATAATATACAGTTGCCTATCTCTTCAATGCCAGGGCATTACCAATTAAGTGTTGACCGCTTAGCGCAGGAAATTGACCAGATTGTTGCTTTGGGTATTCCCGCCGTTATTCTTTTTGGTATTCCAGGATATAAAGATGCCTCAGGTTCTGAGGCGCTGCAACACGATAGCATTATTGCCAAAGCAACGCGTGCCATTAAAAAGCGTGCGCCAGAGTTGCTGGTTATTACGGATCTTTGTTTTTGTGAGTACACCGATCATGGTCATTGTGGCGTGATTGAGAATAAAGATGTTGATAACGATAAAACCTTAGCGCTGTTAACGCAACAAGCTTTAGTGCATGCCAATGCAGGGGCTGATGTGATCGCACCGAGTGGAATGATGGATGGCATGATCGCTGCGCTTCGCCATGGGTTGGATCAGGCGGGCTTTTCTCATTTGCCGATATTAAGTTATGCCGTGAAATACGCTTCTTCTTTTTATGGACCTTTTCGTGAAGCAGCCGAAGGTGCACCGCAGTTTGGTGATCGTAAAACCTATCAAATGAACCCGGCAAATGCACAGATGGGTTTGCGTGAAGCAGAATTAGATGTCCAGCAAGGTGCAGACATGTTAATGGTAAAACCAGCACAAGCTTATTTAGATGTTATTTGTCGCGTCAAACAAACCTTCCCGCAAATCCCCTTAAGCGCCTACCAAGTAAGCGGCGAATTTGCAATGATTAAAGCAGCCGCCGCCAAGGGCTGGATTGACGAACAAGCAGTAATGTTAGAAAGCCTACTAGCCATTAAACGCGCCGGAGCCGATTTTATAATAACCTATTTTGCCAAAGAAGCAGCAAGAACCCTGGCAAAAAAAAATAATAACCCGTAGGGGCGCAGCATGCTGCGCCCGCGGAGCTCTCAGCACCCGCGGTGCTTGTTACGCCCGCAGAGCCCTCCGCAGTTACATGACACAACCGCCGTCCAAGCAACACCCTCAAGGACATGAAAAACCACACGAGGTAAAAACCTAAAATTTCCACCAAGGAGCAACCATGACAACAAAAAGCAAAGCAAAAACCATTTATAGCTGCCAGCAATGCGCAGCACAATTCTCAAAGTGGCAAGGCCAATGCACGCAATGCCAGTCATGGAACACCTTGGTTGAAGAAGTCCTCGCCCCAGTAAAAGAGAGCCCACGCCATATCGGTTACGCCGGCAGCGAGTCAGAATTCACTTTATTATCCGATGTAAAAATGCAAGCGCAAACACGTTTAGCAACAGGGCTTGATGAATTTGATCATGTGCTAGGTGGTGGTTTAGTGTCTGATTCGGTGATCTTAATTGGCGGCGATCCCGGCATTGGTAAATCAACATTAATTTTGCAAATACTCTCGGCATTAGCAAAGCGGTATAAACCACTTTATGTCACTGGAGAGGAGTCATTGCAGCAAATTGCTATGCGTGCGCAGCGGTTGGAATCCACCGGAACGGATTTAACGTTATTAGCGGAAACGAATGTCGAGCGTATTTTAGCGAAGGCAGAACAGTTTAAGCCTGATATTTTAGTGGTCGACTCAATTCAAACCATGCATACTAGTTTAATTTCCTCAGCCCCCGGGGGTGTTGGTCAAGTGCGCGAAAGTGCGGCGCAGTTAGTGCGTTATGCTAAACAAACGGGGCGTGCATTAGTATTAATTGGTCATGTTACTAAAGAAGGCGCCATCGCTGGGCCGCGGGTTTTAGAGCACATGGTGGATGTTGTTTTATATTTTGAAGGCAAAAATGATAGTCGTTATCGATTAATACGCGCGGTAAAAAATCGTTTTGGCGCTGTTAATGAAATTGGTATTTTCGTAATGAGCGATAAAGGCCTGCGCCAGGTAAATAACCCATCGGCGATTTTTTTATCCAAGTCAGGCGTCAATGCAGCGGGTAGCACAGTGATGGTTACGTGGGAAGGTAGTCGGCCATTATTGGTTGAAGTGCAAGCGTTGGTTGATGAAAGCCATTTGGCCAATCCACGGCGGGTTGCTGTTGGGCTTGACCAAAATCGCTTGTCCATGCTTTTGGCCGTTTTACATCGTCATGGTCGCGTTGTGACCTTTAATCAAGATGTATTTTTAAATGTCGTTGGCGGCTTGCGTATTGTTGAAACAGGTGCGGATTTGGCGGTGGTCTTGGCTGTGCTCTCAAGCCTAAATAATAAGCCGATTCAGCAGGGGTTGATCACTTTTGGTGAAGTGGGCTTGTCAGGGGAGATTAGACCTGTGCCCAGTGGGCAAGAGCGATTGCATGAGGCGGTAAAACACGGCTTTACTCACGCTATTATTCCCAAAGCCAATGCACCTAAAAAGCCCATTGAAGGTTTAGAGATTGTTGCGGTCGAAAAGTTAGAGCAGGCGCTAGATGTGCTGTAGGCGCCATAATGATATATACTAGAAATAGAGATAATTGACTAGGATAGCAGTGATGTCTGATTTGGATAAGTTGGAAATCTTTACGTATGTGGCACAGCTCAATAATCTAACTCATGCTGCCAAAAAGCTTGGCATTCCTAAACCAACGGTGAGTCGTAAAATCTCTCTGCTTGAAGAGGAGCTGCAAGTCCAATTGTTTAAGCGTGAAAAACAGCGTTTAAAACTCACTCCCGAAGGTGAAATTCTGCTCGAGAAATGCATTTGCATCAAGCGAGATCTGCAAGATGTGCGTCATATGTTTAGAGGTGTTCATGAGGAACCAGAGGGCGAGCTGCATATTGTGCTTATTGGTTATTATGCTAAGCGGCTTGTTTTTCCCCGCCTTAAAGATTTTCTGCAGAAATATCCAAAGATCCATTTGCGGATTGATACGACCGAACATTTGTTGGATGAGGGCAGTGATGAGGTGGATGTTTCTATTGGTTTTGATGTGCCAATCTCGGGTGAAAAGAAAATTATTCAGAAAAAAATTGCTGCCACGCGATATGTGCTCTGTGCATCGCCGGGTTATTTTGAAAAATATGGTGAGCCAAAGAATCTTGGTGATCTTTTAAATCATCAATATATTGAACATAGCAGTCCTTATAAAGAAAAAGGTTTGCGTTTACTGCCTGGGAATACTATAAAACTACAGCCTTATTTAGTGGTTGACACGATGAGTGATATGATCGAGTGCGCGCTGCAGGATCTTGGGCTGATTCAGTTACCTTTATTTATTACCGAAAAATTCTTAAAGAAAGGTAAGCTTGTTGAAACATTGGCAAAGCTGCAGGCGCGTGATGCTACTATTTACTATTACTACTCGAAAGAGAGTTATCTAAAACCAACCGTTAAAACGTTTATAGACTTTTTTATTCATTAGACTGCCTGTTTGTTGCAGCGAATTTCGCGGTTTAGTCGCTGGATCTTTTTTTTGTACCGTAGGGGCGCAGCATGCTGCGCCCGCTCTTTAAGATGGCAGCAATTTTTGTAATAGAGCTATCTCGTAGAGGTGCGGCATATGAGAAAGGAGTGCGGTTAAGCACCGACGCAGGAGGAAAGAAGGGTCTTTTGCAAAGGCGCTGGTTTCCATCCCTGGATCGCTCTGACAAAAACTTCCTGTTTTTGTAAGCTTTGCAAAAGACCCTTCTTCCCTCCTGCTCGTTTTTCTTACTTCCGGTGTGGCGTCTTTAAGATGGGTTTAGAGTATGTGACCTTGTCATCCTAGCAAAAGCTAGGATCTTTTTTTTATACCGTAGGGGCGCAGCATGCTGCGCCCGCTCTTTAAGATGGCAGCAATTTTTGTAATAGAGCTATCTCGTAGAGGTGCGGCATATGAGAAAGGAGTGCGGTTAAGCGCCGACGCAGGAGGAAAGAAGGGTCTTTTGCAAAGGCGCTGGTTTCCATCCCTGGATCGCTCTGACAAAAACCTCCTGTTTTTGTAAGCTTTGCAAAAGACCCTTCTTTCCTCCTGCTAGTTCTTTACGATTTTGGCGGGGCGTTTATGGATTTTTTTGGGGTGTAATAGTAAGTTATTTAAGAAGTGATATACTTTCCTCATGCTTTGTTTCGGTAGCATCTTTCAAAGAAGAGGTGGTTGTTGCCAGAAGAGAAAACCGTGCTATGTTTCTAGCTATTTTTTCTTTCTTTATTGGGGTAAAGCGTCTTAGTTCCTCGGGGGTGATTTTGTTGGCGTCATAGCGATGAAAATTAGATACATGCAGAGAAGCTAGATAGTAGAAATTAGCAGTGTCATTGGGTGAGTTCAAATCCATCCAATAGCTGCTTTCAGGATTAAATGCGCCGCCAAGCTTGGAAAATTTTATATTAACTTTGTTAAAACGATCTAGCGCACTTGTCTGGTTTCCATACGTGAGTGGGTTAAGGTAAAACCCGGCGATGGCTGGAAAATCTTTGCAGTATTGATCGCAAAAGTGTAGCAGCGCTTGTGTGATAACAGGTCCAGCATCTTCACTACTGCCATATTTTGCATCAATCTCGAGAAAGTTTGCTACCAAGTAGATTTTGTTATTATTAACGCCGAAATAGAGCCAAGCTAAAGCAATCGGTTTTCCATTGCTGCCATCAGGATTTACTTCCGTCACAACGTGAAATAACATAGCATCGTCGAGGCGGCGTTGTACCATGGCGGCAAACTGGCTGTTGGTGGTGGCCAAGCAGCAGCCGACATCATCTCCGAGAAAGAATGTGAGCGGGTGTGCTTTGGGCCATTGTTGGACGCGAAGGTGTTGCGCTGCTTTGTGTTGTTTGTTGTGTGATGTGTTTTCGTTTGTCGAAGATGATATTCCTTCAAGTAGAGGCTTGAGAGCAGCAAACTCCTCTTTGTAATGTTCGATAAATTCGAGAATGGCTGCGGGGCAAAGGTTTTTATACTGCTTTAGTATAGCTATACAGTTCTTGTAGATTTTATTCAAATTGTGCATTTGTTTTTGTAGGGTGAGGATATCTATTGTCGCTGTTGCTGAGCTATCATTCTTCCCTTTTTTCTTTGCTAGAGAATTTTTAATTTGTTGTATTTTTTTGTTAATGCTTTTTAACTGATTTTTTATTGTTGAATAGGGGTGTTTATCATGTTCAATAAGATCAATGTTTTTATCAATGCGCTTTTCAAGTTGTAGCAAGTAAAGCCAGAGCCTTTTGCAGGATGCTAATAGATGATGAGCTGACTGTGGGTTAAAATTTCTGTCACTTGAATAATAAAAGTCATACGTTTTTTTGTAATTTAGCGCTGCTTTTGGGTTGATATTGGCTTTTGATAATAGGTCGTGAATTTTTTTATTATGTTTTGCAATAGCGGCGCCATTATCGTTTTCGTTATCGGTTTGGTGAAGGTAGTCATCCAAGGAGGCACCGGTAATATCACAGATTAGCATATCAAAAAATGTTTTTCGGTAGCGATTATTGATTCTCATTGTTTCAGCAGCTTGTATTAAACGAATAAAGTAGGTGGCTGGAATGCGAGAAAATATTCTTTGAGATATTGTTTGTGTCATCACACTGCTAGTATCGGAGTCGCTATCTGAAAGGAGGTTGTCTTCTAGATCCAGTTCTTTAATATAGATGTTTAGCACCCAGTCTAAGAGTTCTTTTAGCAGCAGTTCACTGTTCTGGTTGCATTTATCTGTGCTGAGCTTCTTTACTTTATCGATTATAGTTTCCATTAAAGCGCAATCTGATTTTGTTTGTATGGTGATTTTGATAATAACCCACAGGCTGGTAATAATATTTTTCCATTTTTGCATTTTTTTTGAAGTGATGGCATTCCATTTTTCTTTTTGGGCAAGCTCTCGCAGAATATTGACAAAAGGTTTAGGTAGTATATAGAGTGAGGATAAGTGACGTTCTAAGGTGAGTAGTGTGCCAGCTAATTGGGTTGATAATAAGGGGAAGCAGTGCTGGTCGAAGGTGACCATCAGTTGGCAAAGGATGCTTTGGTTTTTATAAAGCAGTTTTTCTAAGTTGATACGGTGTTGGCCGCTATTTCTCGCATTAATTTTTGTGGCTTTGCTGATAAAGTGTTCGTAACTTTTCGTAAGATGTGGAAGTGCTTGCAGTGTTGCGGAAATTAAAAAGGGAGCGGTGTGTTCTGGCGCCTTAATTGATTTGAAGCTGGGTGTGGAGAGTGCCAAGCTTTCTCCTATTGATGCTGCGTTTCTAATTTCTATTTCTAAATTATGATGATCTGAGAGAGAGCTGTCGGGTAGATAATAACATAATAATTGTTTGTTATTATTTCTAGTGTAAACGGCGAATTGATTGGCAGCTTGTTCGTTGCTTAGATGGGATGTTTTTATGGTGTTTTCTGTTTCTAATTTATTATCTCGAGTTGGGTTGCTGGGATATTCTAATGCTTCGATCGGTTGGTGATAGCCGGATGGCGTGGAAAATTCATCTTCAGCAATAGCGAAAGTTCTTATCTTTCGATGTTCTTTTGTTTGTTCTTCTCTAGATAAGATAGTCTTTAATTCTGATATGCTTTTATATAACAGCCCAATACATGTCAATAAATCGTATGGTGCATTCAGTTTTAGTATTTTTTCTACAAGGGGGATTTTTTGTGTTATTTGTAGGTTTTTATTAAGAATCTTTAATCTTATTTTTGTGGGAAGCTGTGTTAGAAAGGCGTTAAAGATGGCAATATACTCGATTATAGAGGGTTGGTTCACGCTATAACTCATTTCAAAATCGATATGATAATCATTGTCGATAAATGTGCCTAGTTCCTCATCGTGATAAGGAGTCTGAGAACCATGATGATTTATTTTAGCGATAATGGCGGCGAAAAACGCATCATAGGCTGCTGCTATTTCTTTAGCTGAAAGTTTTTTACTGATTGCATTGAAATAAATTTGAATGTGTTGCGATACTGTTTTTTGTCGGTGCTCAGTTTGTGTGTTTGTTACCAGCACAGGGAGCTGATCAATAATGTCGTTAATATTTTTTTCAAGTGGGAACGCTATATTTTGCAGAATATGGATAATAAGCTTTCTAAGTTGAGCAATAGCTTGTCTGCTATAAAGGATATTTCTAGAGATGTGCACTGGTAAGGTGTTAGAGATGAAGTTTAATTTTTTATATAAATGGAGTGCCGTGCTGTATTCAGTTGATAGCGTTTGAGTTAATAAATTTTGGTAGTCTTGTAATGAGGCGCTGTTTTTTGCCGGGTTGTTGAAAACAATAATTTGTAAAAATATAGCATTGAGAATTAGGTGGCGTATTTTTTTGGGTAGTTTGTTTTGTAGCAGGCCGGCCCATATTTTTTCTAGTGACTGGTAGTTAGGATCGATTTTTTCTAGGTCAATTTTGTCGAGTGTGATGGCATTATGTAGTGCTATAATAAAGTGATGCTTGTCTTTGTCGTTAAGCTTGATGGTTTTATTGTTTGTTAACGTTGTTTTAAGAGGGTGTTTTTCCTCGGTTGCAATTTTTTTTTCGTTTGTTTTTAGGTCTTTGTACCATTGCTTTAAGTAGTTAAAATAGTAGCCGATTGACTCTGCTCTGCTTCCCACTTTTATCATCAAGGTTTCGAGTATTTGGAGAATGGGTTGCATGTAAGTAAATTGCTGTATTGGTAATTTATCGTTAAGCATTGAAAGAAGGTTTAGGGATATAGTCAATAACTGATCTGTCCCTAAAACGTTGTCGCTTATTTTAAGTGCTTCTGAAGTAGCAAGCAGGAGTTGCTTTGCTAACATGTGATATTCGTTCAGTGGGATGTATGGCTGCTTTAGTTTTGCAAAAGAGGGTATCGTCAATGCTAGTGAAACGTGCATATGGGCAAGCTCTATCTGGGAAGGGAGGTTTCTACTGCTGTAAGGTACCCGGTGTAAAAAAATTTTCTTATAGATAGCCAAAAGATTGCTTAGGTCTAGTATGTGATTGACCTTTTCTGCGGGTGTTGATGGAGTGTTTTCTAATTGCTTGTGTTCTCTGTCTGCCGGTTTCATGCTGCTGTGCCTTTAAATTAACTATCACGGTGGTCATTTTAAGGCCTTATTATTAAGGCAACATTAAAACCAAGAATTACTACCAGGATTTTGCTGTTGAGACATGGAGACTTCATTTATTGCTGCTACAAAGCTTATTGTTTTCATTTCAACAAGATAGTGACTTATTGTCAGTAAATATTCCACTTGGGGGGCGATCTTGATAGAATGTTGCCCTTGATTAGCCAATAAGGTGCCACGCCCATGTTCGATAACCAATCCCTACAAGAGTTTGATCCCGATCTTTATGATGCTGTGCAAAAAGAGGCGCAGCGGCAAGAAGATCATATTGAGTTAATTGCCTCTGAGAATTATGTCAGCCCCCGCGTGTTGGAGCTGCAAGGGTCTGTTTTAACTAATAAATATGCGGAAGGCTATCCCAACAAGCGTTATTATGGCGGTTGTGAATATGTCGATATTGCTGAGCAGATTGCTATTGATCGTGCGAAAGCACTTTTTGGTGCCGATTATGCTAATGTGCAGCCACACTCAGGATCGCAGGCCAATGCGGCTGCTTATATGGCGATGTTAAAGCCAGGCGACACTATTTTGGCGATGGATTTGTCAAATGGAGGTCATTTGACTCACGGTGCTTCCGTTAATTTCTCTGGTAAATTATACAAAGCCGTTCATTACGGTTTGAATGACAAAGGTAAGGTCGATTACGCTGAGGTAGAAAAACTAGCTAAAGAACATCAGCCTAAAGTGATTGTTGCCGGGTTTTCTGCTTATTCCGGTATTTTGGATTGGCAGCAGTTTCGCGATATTGCCGATAGTATCGGTGCCTATTTTATGGTCGATATGGCGCATATTGCGGGTTTAGTAGCGACCGGTTTATACCCTTCACCGGTTGGCATTGCTGATGTGACCACAACGACTACCCATAAAACCTTGCGTGGACCGCGTTCTGGCTTGATTTTGGCAAAGTCGAATCCTGAATTAGAAAAGCGCTTAAACTCTGCTATTTTTCCAGGTTCACAAGGCGGACCACTTATGCATGTTATCGCTGCTAAGGCGATGGCTTTTAAAGAAGCGATGGAGCCAGAGTTTGGTGAATATCAGCAGCAGGTGGTGCTAAATGCTAAAGCGATGGCGGCAGTGTTAATGGAGCGTGGTTTTGATGTTGTCTCGGGTGGTACGGAAAATCATATGTTTTTATTAAGTCTTATCGATAAAGACATTACCGGTAAAGATGCTGAAGCTGCTTTGGGGTGTGCTAATATTACCGTCAATAAAAATACCGTTCCTAACGAGCCTCGTTCTCCTTTTGTCACTAGCGGGCTGCGAATTGGTTCGCCTGCTATTACAACACGTGGCTTTAAAGAAGATGAAGCAAAACAGCTAGCGCATTGGATTGCTGATATTCTTGCCGATATGGATAATGCGTCATTAATAGAGTCGGTTAAAGAAAAGGCCAAGGCCCTTTGTCAGCAACATCCGGTTTATAAGGAGTCATAATGTTTTGCCCTTTCTGTCAAGCTGAAGATACGAAGGTAATTGATTCACGTTTAGTGGATGAAGGTGTTCGTGTTAGGCGTCGACGGGAATGTTTGCATTGTCAGGAGCGTTTTACAACCTTTGAAACGGCTGAGCTTGCTTTGCCACGCATTATTAAGCGTGATGGTCGTCGTATGACATTTAGTGAAGAGAAGCTACGTTCTGGTATTGTAAAAGCATTAGAGAAACGGCCGGTTAGCATGGAAGATATTGATACGGCTGTTTCTAAAATTAAACACAAGTTGCGTGCTAGTGGAGAGCGTGAAATTAGTACGCATTATATTGGTGAGTTGGTGATGGACGCACTACGTGAATTAGACGAGGTTGCTTATGTGCGTTTTGCTTCCGTCTATCGTAGCTTTCAAGATGTAAATGCCTTCCGTGAAGTCATCCAACGATTACAAAATAGCGATAACAAAAAAGAAACCTCATGAGCGATAAAAAGAAAAAAATCAAACCTCGTCACTATTCTCGACAATATGCTATGCAAGCTTTATATCAGTGGCAGTTTTCAAAAGAATTAACCACCGATGATCTTATTGGTTACATCGAAGAAGAGCATAATATGCGTGCTGTTGATGTTGCTTATTTTAAAGCATTAGTCCGTGATACGATTTTGCATATTGATGATATTGATAAGTATATTGTTGCGCAAATTAATCGCGATATGTCAGAGCTAAATCCGGTGGAATTATCGGTGTTGCGTGTTGCCTTGTGTGAATTTGTTTATCGTCCTGAAGTTCCCTACCGTGTTGTTATTAATGAAGCCTTGGAGCTAACAAAAACATTTGGCTCTAATGATGGTCATCGTTTTGTAAATGGTGTCCTAGATGCGCTTGCCGCAAAAACGCGCGCTGTCGAAGTTTCATTAAAAAAGAATTAAAGTGTAACGTAAGCGCGCACTTCAACGGGTATAGACTCTGTGCTGTGCCCGCTATTTATTGAAAAAAATCCTTCCTTCCTGTTATAATTTCCTAACGACGGATTGTCTTAAGCTCGTCATGAAAACATGTCTAAGCTGATTGTGTCTAGTTTTATGGATTCTATTTATAGGGAATTTGACATGAGAAGATTTAGCGCTGCGCAATTAAAAATAATCTATGAGCGTAATCAGCGGTTTCTCGATGCCGTTTTGCAGGGTGAGCGAGTTATTCGCAAGGGATGGTCTCGCCAAAAAAGTGGTAGTTATAATTTCCTCGATGGTTCGCAATTACCTTTTACCTTAAAGCAAAATCCTAATAATGCTACGCAATACTTTGTGATGGGCGAAGAGTTGGGGCGTGGTGGTATTGGCGCTGTCCGTGAAGTTTTAGGTGAAATGAATTATTTTTCACACGATGGAAGTGTTAAATTTACCTTAGTTGAAGGTTTGGTGATTAAGAAATTTAAGCCTAAATATAATAAGGCTGTTGCATACCTATATGCACAATATCACGATATTGTAAAATTAGATAAAGACACTTCTTTGTACTCGCAATATTTTGAAGCGGTTGAAGAGCAAAAAGATCTTTCTCGATTAGTGTTTGATTACGCAAGAAAAAAATACAAAAGCTCAATGCGAAAAGCCTTTTTGATGAAAAAAGAGGAAGGGCAGCCGTTAAGTCGCTATCTAAAAGCTAAAAGAAAAAATTTACCAGTTTGTCAAATGATTAAGTTGGCACGTTCTATTCTTTCATCGTACAAAAAATTGCGAGATTTAGGTTATATTCATCGCGATATTAAGCCTGCAAATATTATGGTAAGGCCTGGCGGTAAGGCGAGCCTGGTTGATTTAGATATGGCGATGCAGCTAGAGAAAAATAAAGAGTATAGAAAAGAGTGTAAGTTTGAAGGCACAAAGGGCTATTCGCCACCTGAAGTACCGCTGCCAATAAGTGATGAGTCTGTTTATCGTTATGATCAGGAGCGAGTTTATTCAGAGCAAGGTGATATTTATGCGTTGGGAAAAACCTTAGGGAAAATGTGCGGACAATTGCGTGATGATGTTATAGCTTCTGAGCATATGAAAGACTTGGAGGTATTAATTGATTGGATGCAGCATGAAAACTATCAACAACGCCCCCTTATTGATGATGTGATAATAGCATTTGAAGCAATCAAAAATAATATTTTGATGGATTATGTGTGTAGTGATGCGGCTGTTTCTTTTAGTGGTAAACTGAAGGCGGCTAAAATAATTTTAAGCTCTGAGCAGCTTTCCCCTAAGATGAGTTTTGAGTTGTGTCAAAAGATAAAAAAGGTCATTTCAAAGGATATTGATGTAAAATTTTCACCGGGTATATTTCGAGAATTCTTTTCTCGACGCGCACAATTTTTGGATGACAAACATTTATCAAATATAGAGAAGATGAATAGGTTGGCTGTTTTTAAAAAGCAAAGGAAGTTTGTGCGTTGGCTTTTTAAGAAAAGTACTAAGGAGGCTACACTCCCTATAAAACTTATAATGGTAAGGGAATTTTTGAATTCTTTTACAGATGGTGACGACCAGCAGCTATTGCAGCACCCCAAGTTTAAAAATAAAATTGTTAAACTATTCGCAAATGATGAGGGGCGGCTAGCTGGGGTTAGAATAGATAAACCAACGCTGGGTAGTTTGTCAGTGTCAAATTACTGTAATAAGTTAGAAGATACTTATATTGATAAGAAGCTGCAGCAAGTTGATCAAGCTGTACAGAATCCTCGTCTTGCAAAGTTAAAATTATTCAGTATGTTGATCGTTAGTGTCTTGACGGGTTTGTTGCCTGGCTTTGTTTTTTATATTACGGTAAAGCCATCGTTTAAGGTGGCTGGAGAGTTGCAGGCAGCAAAGTTTTTAAAAGATGCCGAGTTGAGTAAACGTGATACCCCTCAAAATCGCAAGCAAACCTATTTAAGTGTTGCTGGTCTTTTTAAAGAGCGGTTGGAAAATACAGGCTTGTTTACTACACGTGCACGTGAGACGAAAGCGCTTTATGAAGAGCATGCGGAAATATTAACGGCAAATGCAGCACGTGCGGCTTAAACTTTTGAATGCTCGTCTATATATCTATATAAGGTGTGGGTAGGCCTCAGCCTATTTCTCTATCTTTGCATGGCTTTTTCGTAGGGGCGCAGCATGCTGCGCCCGCAAACATCCGTGGCGCTTACTGTCGGCAGTCTTTCACACCCAAACGGGCACAGCATGCTGTGCCCCTACGGTTTCTAAGTCACCGATATGCGAACTTATGCTGCAGACATGATGTGCAACTACCCCCGTCAGATACGAGCTCTTATGCCAGTCAGCGTTTTTGTCTGGATGTTATGTTTGAAGCCGTTTTGGCTTTATAAAAAAATTTCAGTAACAACGCAGACTGCCGCTTGATTTACTGCGAAGCTGAGAGTCGAGTAGTCTTCCTTTAAGCTTAGCTTTTTCATATCTATTGAGTGTAGTAGGGCGTAGGATCGTCTGTTTCAGCATCTGCAAACCCTTGTCTGCGCAGCTCGCAACTATCGCAGCGTCCACATGCTTCTCCGTTGTCGTTAGCTTGATAGCAGGAGACTGTTTGGCTGTAGTCAACTCCCATTGAGAGGCCAAGTTTAATCGTTTCTTTTTTATCAAGATAGAGTAGAGGGGTTTCTATTTTGATGGCATGTCCTTCAACGCCGCGTTTTGTTGCTAGGTCAGCCATTTTTTTAAAAGCCTCAATGTATTCAGGGCGGCAATCTGGGTAGCCTGAATAGTCCACTGAGCTTATACCTGTAAAGATAGCATCAGCACCTACTGTTTCTGCCCAGCCGAGCGCAATGGATAGAAATATGGTATTGCGTGCTGGGACGTAAGTGATGGGGATGCCGCCATCTCCCTGATAGTCAGGGACATCGATGTCGGGGTTGGTTAGAGCAGATCCACAGATTTCTTTCATGGAAATTGATACTATGCGGTGTTCTTTACACGTTAGTGAAGTCG
This sequence comes from Gammaproteobacteria bacterium, assembly GCA_030425685.1. Classification (GTDB taxonomy): domain Bacteria; phylum Pseudomonadota; class Gammaproteobacteria; order Coxiellales; family Coxiellaceae; genus JAUIAD01. Next base: position 36,394 of record JAUIAD010000016.1, read on the forward strand.
CGATTTTGATCGCGGCTTTTAGTTCGACATGATGGCGCTGTCCATAATCAAAACTTAAAGTGTAGCAGTCATAGCCTTCGGCAGCAGCAATCGCTAAGCATGTGGTTGAATCTAGACCGCCAGAAAGTAAAACAACAGCTTTTTTCTTCATTTATATTGCCTTTAGTATAGTTAGTTTAGCGTGTATTCCATCATGTAGCGCTTTAATCATTTACAATATCACCTGTTAATTCAGGTTTCCACATAATATTACACGCTTTATTACATTCGCCGTTTTAGTTCTCCTTGTACGCAGGCCAGTTCTGAGGCATGTGTTATTATTTTGCTGGTGTTATCGAGGTGTAGCGCGCTGGTGGGGCGCTTGCCTCGTTGAAATAAGGAGGAAAATATCGAGCGGTGTTTGGCGCAAGATCCCTTGGCAACCTTTTTGATGCTATCACGTAAATCCATTTGTAGTAGACGGACTTCGCGATCTGATTTTTGTTCATCTTTGAGTTTGTTAAGTTTGTCTATGGTATTGCCCACTTCCTTTTTAAGAGCGTGCACAGCTTCGCGTTTTTTCCGTAAGGTCCTGTTGAAAAATGTAAAGCATACTCTACTCCACTCAGTGTCAAGACGATCAGATACTTGCTGTAAGTTATCTGTTATTCTTTTTTTCTCTTCCCGTGTCAGGCGGAAGCGTGTTTGAAAGGAAATGTCAACATGGCTCCTAATAAAGTTTTTTGTTACCACTTTGTCATTATCACTTAGCGTGGCCTGGTAATCTTTATGTTTTTCGATCCTGGGAAGGAAGTGCGAGAAAACAGTTTGAAAAAGTGTTAGCTTCAACGTGAGAATTTGTTCATCTGGCTGTAGGTCTTCTAATTTCATAAAGTTAGTAACAGACTCGTTTGAAATAAAAGAGTCTAGTTTTTTAAAGCGTCCATAGCGGCTTTTGTTTACTTTGTTAAATATTTTTTGTGGTTTTTGTTGGTGAATTTTTTTTAGATATCGTTGCATGGTATCCATGGCGCTGGTGCCAGCATTTTGTTGGGCGATGTCAGTTTCACGTATTGCTACCTGGCGAAACAATTCAAGTTTTTCTAAAAAAATAGCTAGGTTTTTTTTTCGGAATGCGTAGAATGCTCTATTCCAGCAAGTGACAGCATAATCTGATGGTTCTAAGTTTCGGTGAAGTTGTTTGCGGCTGTTTCTATTTCTTTTTTGCAGCTGCGCAAAACGTTTGTCTTCAGCGCTAGGTGTTTCTAATCCAATAGGTGCCTGTGTTAGAGGTGCGTTTTCAGAGTTGCTTCGCATAATGGTTCTCCTTGCCTGCACAGAGTAAATGAACTAATAAAATTCTATTTAATTAATTCTTAATGTTTCTGTGAAAAAAAGTTTGCAATAGCCGCTGCTTATAAGGTGATGAATGCTTGGAATTATTGACGCACCTGTAGAGTGCTTGCATTTAATAATGCATGGTGTTAGCATTTTTCTGCTCCTTTTGCGAGACCCAATTTCGAAAATGGGAGCGGCCCCTTTAGTTTAACTGGAGGGGCTATCTATTTCCCCTCCTGTTGAGACTGTGTTCATTCTCACACTATTTTTCTTAAGAATCAATTAAGGGTCTGGAAAAAATAGCCATCAAAAATGAAAAAGTACGGTATGGATTGTAGGTTGACGTTTGCGTAAAATATAATTCTTAAGGTAATTATTTTTACTTTTTTTAGTGTATATGGAATGAGGGAAGAACTATGACGGTAAAGTATCGTATTAAATCGTATGAATTAAGTGATGATGTTGAGTCGGTATTATTTACGATTGAGGAGCTAGGATCGCAGGGGGAGATACGAGTCTCTGCTAATGAGCTTTTATCAGATAAAACTTTTTTGTATGGCTTTGATAAAAAAGATATTGCGCGGATTGCTTATACGGCGGGGAGTTTGGAATTGAAGGGTAAGGTTAAGTGATTTTTGTTGTGTGGCACTATAGGTTGGATGCCTATTCTTTGTGTGTTGATTCAAAAGGATTTTAGGGTCTATCTTATCCTGCGTTTGACTTGTTGTGTCATCCTGAGCTTGGCTCAGTATCTCTTGATGTAAACCCGGATTTTTTGGGTACACCGTAGGGGCTCAGCATGCTGCGCTTGCTCTTTGTGATGGCAGCTAGTTTTTGTAATAGGGTTATCTCGCAGAGGTGCGGTGTATGAGAAGTGAGTGCGGCTATGTCCCGACGCAGAAGGAAAGAAGGGTCTTTTGCAAAGGCGCTGGTTTCCATCCCTGGATCGCTCTGACAAAAACTTCCTGTTTTTGTAAGCTTTGCAAAATACCCTTCTTCCCTCCTGCTAGTTTTTCACACTTTTGGCGAAGCAGTTCAGGAACTAGCTTGGCGTATGCGACTTTAAATACGAGTCGCACTCTATTTATAGGCTGAGTCAAAGATACACGCTCTTACTAAAAAGGCGTGGGGGCGTAGTATGCCTTTGGTGTGAGCTTTCTCCTTGGTGACTTAGAACCCGTAGGGGGCAGCATGTGTTTAGTGTGAGTTTGCTCATCGTTGATTTAGAATGCGTAGGGGCACAGCATGCTGTGCCCGATTGGGTGTGAATAGCTATAGATTGCGAGTGCCGCGGAGGTTTGCGGGCGCAGCATGCTGCGCCTCTACGTTATATTACGCTATATTAGGTTCTTATTTGGGTTTCAATGTAAGTTAGGTTAGTAATCTACTTTGGCTTGTGCCATAACGCCAAGGATTTGGTCGTTATTTTGTAAGCGTGATACTTTTACATCTTCTAAATCAGGGTTTAGTGATTTTAAGTATTGGTCGTTGCCGTCGATAATAACTTGTTTTAAACGCGCTTCAGGATCAATGCCAATGCGCACAATAACAAAGTCACGATCATTTGGTGCTCTGTTGGGTTCAACAATAATGGTCGTGCTCTCAGGGAATAACGGTTCCATTGTGCTGCCGCGTATTTTAAGGCTGTAGGCCGATTTGCTGACATTGGCGTCAGTTGATACATAAATTGAAGTGTCAGACTCTTGATAAAAAGTCTGGGCTTGTGGCCATTCAACGGCATCTTTCCATGTAATTAATGGAACACGGTTCCAACCACGGTGTTCGCTGCTAACGCGATAAAAAGATTTATCAGATGGTAGCGCTTCTTCACCAATTAATTGGCTAACGGAAACCATAAAATAACGCGAAATCGGTTTTACCGTCGCTAATTTAGGATTGGTGTTTTGCCCGGTGGAAAGGCGATGAATAATGGGCTGCGCAACACCGGTACGGCGTGCTAATTCACTGGCATTTATTTTTGCCATTGACATAAGAGTTTTTAAATTTGAACTGAGGGATGGCATAAGTCAATTCCTATTTTTATTGTAGTACGATTATGGCATAAGCTGCAGGCGATTCTCAATTAAGACCATAAATATTTATAGAATTAATATACCTTTAAGTGTTTGACATCTAATTTGATTAACCTTAAAGTATATATATTCTTCAGCGAATAAGTTGTTGATTTTTTAGGAGCACGCTTTGCTCTATTTGGATTTTTCCTAAACATTTCAGAAGGTTTCATGTTTTCGGGTATTTTCTAATTTTAAAACGGAAGTCTTCATTTTTATTTTCGATAAGGAGTTGTCGTATGTCACAGTCATCCACTAAAACAGCTAATTTATGGTCAGATATTCTTAGCGCAGTTAATGAAAAGCACTATGATCCGTACAAATTTGACCGTGTCTATATTGGTAAAATCGAAAGCTGTTCAGCTCCTGTGCACTTAAAGAATTATACTAGAGCTCCTGATTGTAATAGCAAGCTAAAGTACTATAAGCTTGGCCCTGTGTTTAAAGAGGTCGTTTTTACTCGTCGTGAAGCGCAAGTGATGGTGCTGATTATGGAAGGTTATACCAATAAGGAATCTGCCGATATGCTGGGGTTGTCGCCGCGCACAACGGAGTTTTATATTCGTAATATGCGCAAAAAAATTGGTGCTGAAAGTAAGCCGCAGTTAATAGAAGCGATTGCAAAAACGGACTTTATGAGTAATGTGGATTTTAGTTTTATTAAGAAAGAGTAGTCAGCGTGGATGAGTTTAATTTAATTGACACTTATTTTGTGCGTCAAACAAAAAAACAGTATGCGGTGGACTTAGGTATTGGTGATGACGCAGCGATGTTGTCAATTCCTGCTGGTGAGCGGCTGGTAACGTCAATTGATACCTTAGTGGCAGGGGTGCATTTTTTTGAGAGTGTTGCGGCTAACGATTTAGGTCATAAATCGTTAGCGGTTAGTCTCAGTGATATGGCGGCTATGGGGGCGAGTCCTTTTTCGGTATTATTGTCGATTACTTTACCCAAGGCGGATGCTGGTTGGCTTAAGGATTTTTCCCATGATTTTTTTGCGTTGGCCGATGCGTTTGATGTTGCTTTGGTGGGTGGCGATACGACGTCAGGTCCATTAAGTATCAGTACCGTTGTTAATGGTTTGGTGCCTGAGGGTGAGGCAATTTGTCGTCGCGGCGCTAAGGTTGGCGATTTAATTTACGTTACGGGGCATCTTGGTGATGCAGGTTTGGCTTTGGCATTGTTAAAGTCGGGAGAGAAACAGATAGATCAACGCTTGTTGACTGCATTACAACGACCTGTGCCGCGTGTTAAAGAAGGGCTTGCTTTGCGTGGCTTGGCAACGGCGGCAATCGATATCTCTGATGGCTTATTAGCAGACTTGGAAAAAATATTAAAAGCTAGCCAGCTGGGTGCGGTTATTTATGCGCCGCGTTTACCTATCTCTTTGGCGATGCAGCAGTACTGTCAGCAAGGTATAGTGAGCGAGTCTGCTGCTTGGGAACTTGCGTTGAGTGCCGGTGATGATTATGAGCTTTGCTTCACCATTGAAAAATCTTGCCAACAACAGTTGGAGCAAATAGCCCAGCAGTTTTCATGTCAGTTCCAGTGTGTGGGGGAGGTTGTTGCTGGTGAAGGTTGTGAGGTGTTGGATGGTGTGAATAAGCCGCTCAGCCTGAGACAAAAGGGTTATGTTCACTTTTAGAAGGGGTTAAGTATAACACCTTTGAGTCGTTATGCAGTTTCTATATAATAACGTTAGCTCTTTTTTGCTAATTAGATAGGTCTATAAATGTTTGATAGAAGTAAATTAAGAACCATTTGGACGAATCCAGTTCACTTTATAGCGTGTGGTTTTGGTACGGGTGCTGTGCCAGTGATGCCCGGTACGATAGGTACGTTAGTTGGTGTTGTTCTCTATTTGGTTATTCGGTCGTTGCCGATGTGGCTTTACCTTAGTATTACGGTTTTGTTGATACTGTTAGGTGTTTGGTTATGCGGTCAGGTTAATCGCGATTTTGGTACCGATGATCATCCGGCGGCTGTGTGGGATGAAATTGCTGTTTTTCCTTTGGTGATGATGGCGATTCCCTTTACTTGGTATTATTTGTTGTTGGGTTTTTTGCTGTTTCGTTTGTTTGATATTTGGAAGCCTGGGCCGATTCGTTGGGTGGATAAAAATGTTCATGGTGGTGTTGGGGTAATGTTGGATGATGTTATTGCGGCTTTGTTTGCTTGGGTGGTGATGTTGTTTATTGCTTGGGTTTTTTGAGTTTTTTTGTGAGTGCTTTATGTGCGGTTTGAGGTGCGCTTAGGGTGAGGAAAGCAAGCCGTGGGGGAGGCCTTTTTGGAAATCGCCCGCGAGTACGTCCCTGTAGGGCTCCATTTCGCACATCGTGTGCGAAAAGGTTTCCCAAAAGGCCTCCCCCACGACTTGCTTAATACTAATGGTTATGAGGTGCGGCTTGAATTTGATGTTGCGTGTAGGTGTTAGAGTTTTGAAATGTGTGAGAAATAGTGGTTAGTATTTTTTTTGGTATCTTCTCTAGAGGCCTCTCTCACGCCTTGTTTAATTCTAATAGCTATAAGGTGAGCCCTTGGTTTTAACTGAGTGTTGCTGGTAACGTTAGATGCGTGTGTAAAAAGTAGTCGTTAAAATGTTTTTTTGTTGGTGTAATATTTAGGATGTTGCGATGGATTTTTCATTGATTGGTAATATTGCTATTAGTTTGTTGACACTTACTGTGTTGGAGTTGGTGCTTGGTGTCGATAATTTAATTTTTATTGCTATTGTTAGTTCCCGTTTGCCGGTTAAAAAACAAAAGCCGGCACGTCGCTTTGGTTTGTTGTTGGCGCTGGTGACGCGTTTGTTATTGCTGGCGATGGCATTTTGGTTGGCGCATTTAACAGCACCCTTGTTTCATATTGATGATTTTGCAGTTAGTGGGCGTGATATCTTTTTATTTCTAGGTGGGGTTTTCTTGTTGTATAAAGCAACGCAGGAAATTCATACGGAGTTGGAAGGTGAGGAAGAGCAAAGTACGAAGAAAAAAAGTGTCAGTATGACCAGTGTCATTATTCAAATTGCCATTTTGGATATCGTTTTTTCCTTGGATAGTGTTATTACCGCGGTGGGTATGACACCGCATTTTTGGATAATGGCGGTAGCAATTACTATAGCGATTATTGCAATGATTTTTGTGAGTGAGCCACTATCAAAATTTATTTATCGTCATCCGACGGTAAAAATGCTGGCGTTTAGCTTTTTATTGTTGGTCGGGACGGTGCTGGTCGCTGATGGGCTGCACTTTCATATTCCGCGTGGTTATGTTTATTTTGCTGTGACTTTTTCGATTGTTGTTGAGTCGCTTAATATATGGCGTAAGAAAAAACATCAGCGTAAATCGAGCAAGTTATAATCTTTTAAAACAATAAGTTACAATTTTATCTTCCCGGGTGATTGCTGTATAATGCCGGCCATTACCTTATCTTAATCAATCAGGAGTTCAATAATGATTGTACAACCTAAAGTTCGCGGTTTTATTTGTACTACAGCTCACCCACAGGGTTGTGCAGCACATGTGCAGGAATGGATAGACTATACAAAAAATCAGACGCCTATCAGCGATGGTCCTAAAAAGGTGTTGGTGATTGGTGCCTCAACCGGTTTCGGTTTGGCCAGTCGTATTTCTGCTGCATTTGGTGCCGGTGCGGCAACCATCGGGGTCTTTTTTGAAAAGGAAGCGGCGGGTAAGCGCACAGCATCAGCGGGTTGGTATAACTCAGCAGCGTTTGAGCAGGAGGCAGCGGCTGCTGGTTTGTACGCTAAAAGTATTAATGGTGATGCTTTTTCCGATGAAATTAAAAAACAGGTGATCGATTTAATTAAAGAAGATTGGGGTGGTCAAGTAGATTTAATTGTTTATAGCATCGCTTCCCCACGCCGTATACATCCTAAAACACAGGAAACATTTAATTCAGTATTAAAACCTATTGGTGCAGCTTATCAGAATAAAACGGTAGACGTAATTCATGGTGAAGTGACTGAGGTGTCGATTGATCCTGCTTCTGAGCAAGATATTGATAATACCATTGCGGTGATGGGGGGTGAAGATTGGCAAATGTGGATTGATGCGTTGCTTGCAGAAAACCTTTTGGCTCAAGGCGCGAAGACAGTGGCTTATACCTATTTAGGCCCAGTGTTAACGCATGCCATTTATCGCAATGGAACCATTGGTAAAGCGAAAGAGCACCTGGAAGAAACTGCCGCAGCATTAAATATCGAGCTAAAAGCTAAAGTTAATGGCCAAGCTGTTATTTCAGTTAATAAAGCGCTGGTCACGCAAGCCAGTGCGGCAATTCCTGTTGTGCCTTTGTACATTTCTTTATTGTATAAAGTAATGAAGGAAAAAGGTTTGCATGAAGGTTGTATGCGACAAATGTGGCGTTTATTTTCGGATCGTTTATACGGTGCTGACGAACAACTTGATGAAAAAGGTCGTATCCGTGTTGATGATTGGGAAATGCGTGATGATGTACAAGGTGAAGTGCAAGCGTTATGGTCGCAAGTGGATAGTGATAATTTAGCGCAAATTGCAGACCTGCAAGGTTATCGTGATGAGTTTTATCGCTTGTTTGGTTTTGGCTTTGCTGATATTAATTATGATGAAGATATTGCTGTTGCTATTGATGTGCCTTCAATCGCTTTGGTGCGCAAAGAGCAAGAAGCTTAAGCCTAAATATTTCCAGCCGCAAAGGCATTCTCTTGCTTTTTCGGCTGGTATTCCCACAAAAAACGTAGGTGTTAAAAATAATTACTTGCTGGCAACCGCGCGGCCATTAGGGCTGCGATTATCTGCCGACCCTGTGACTTCATTTTTTTCCAATAAAATAGCTGCGACCTGTCCCCAATATTTATGTTTGCCAAATAATTTGTAATCTAATTTAAAATTCATTTTCTTTAATAGCGCTTTGGTATTAGCCGAAAATGTGTAGGGCTCCATAAAAACCGTTTCTGGCTGCCATTGCGAGTGAAAGCGTGCAGAGTTGATGGCCGCGCTGATATTCATTTTGTAGTCTAAAACATTTTCGATGGTTTGTACGATTGACGTAATAATTGTGGGGCCGCCGGCTGCGCCCAGCGACATAAACACCTTATTTTTATCCATTAAAAGGGTGGGGCTCATCGAGCTTAATGGGCGCTTGTTGGGGGCGATGATATTAGCCTTTCCTTGCTTTAATTGAAAAATATTGGCGTGACCTGATTTCCATGCAAAGTCATCCAGTTCGTTGTTAAGAAAGAAGCCTGTATTACTGGAAATAACGTTGGCACCAAAACGCGAGTTAATGGTGTATGTGGTGGAAACGACATTATGTTCTTTGTCTATAACCACATAATGTGTGGTATGTAGATGCTGTGCAGGAGTGTTATATTTTTTGGGTAGCTTTAGTTCGTGTTTTGCAATCGCCCGTTGAATTTTTCTGATACGCTCTGGGTTTAAGATCCTCTGAATATTATTTTTTACAAAGGCGGGGTCTCCTAATCGCGTATTGCGATCGTAAAATGCCTGATGCATTGCATCGACATTTATTGCTGCTGCCTTAGCTGAGTGAAAGCCCGCTTTTCTTAGTGGGAAGCCTTGTAAGATCGCGAGAATTTCACAGATGGTTACTCCTGAAGAGGGTGGTGGAGCTGTAATGATTGTTTTGCCGCGGTACTGGCATGATAATGGCGTTCGCCAAATGACGCGATAATTTTTAAAATCTTTTATAGAAAGAACCCCGCTGTGTTGATGAGATGAAGCAACAATACGTTCAGCAATGTGTCCCTGATAAAATACGCGATTACCAAATTGGCTAATATCTTTTAATGTTTCGGCAAGATTTTTTTGTATTAAACGATCGCCTGTTTTTAATGGCTTGCCATGATTTGTAAAGATATCGCGGATATTTTTATTTTTTTCAATGGCTGTTTTAAGTGGTGCAAATTTTTCTATATCAAAGCGATTAAGTATAAACCCTTTGTCAGCAAGTTGAATGGCTGGGGCTATAACTTGTGATAATGTCATGGTGCCATATTTTTCTAATGCGGTATTAAGTCCCATCACAGTGCCTGGAATGCCGACAGTTAGATAACCTAACTGCTCTCTTGATTTTATCTTGCCGTCCTTGGTAAAAAAGTCGCTGGCTTTAATGGCGGCAGGTGCTGTTTCGCGAAAATCTAAAATACTATTGTTGTTATTGTGCCAATGCACGAGCATAAAACCACCGCCGCCAATGTTGCCATTGGCGGGATCAACAACTGCTAAGGCGTAACCTACAGCAACAGCAGCATCCATGGCGTTGCCGCCTTGTTGTAAAATATCTGCGCCCACCTTGCTGGCTATATATTGATCTGAAACGACCATGCCTTTGTGGCTGATAACGGGGGGAAGGTACTTTGCATATGCGCTTGAGAAAAGAATAAGTAGTAAGGCTAGGGTCCATCTATTTAGCATGCTTTGCACTTCCTTGTCTGGTAAGAGTTCAGTTTATGGATCTGTGTCCTAGTTAAAGTAGTCTATTTGACTCGTTACCTTGTTTTGCTGCTTGTTCTCTTAAGAATAACAAGTAGTTTGCTGTTATGGCAATTTCACTACTGAGAGAATGTGAGGTTTTTCTGAGGGCTTTTTTCTGCTGTTTGGGCTCGTTATTTCTTGGCTGGATACCACGGTCAAGCCGCGGTATGATGGAGTTTGTTAACGGTAAGCTAATGAATAGCTGGCAATGCACTGGTCCTAAAAAAGATGCGAGTCCATCGGCCCGCGCGGAACATAACGTCATATATTTTCTGAGCTGTTACTAAAAAAGAGGATAGCGGTAAAGCTATGGCATGTTGCGTGGTGATAACATGAAAGTTAGGGTAAGTAATCTTTGGTGCCGATAATTTCTTCACGTTCCTTGAAGGTTGTTAGTTGATCAGCGATTGCTTTGCTGTCACCGTCTTTTTTTATCACCCCTAAGGTTTTTTGCATGGCAAAAATAGCGGCGCGCTGTAAATCAGATGGAATAATGGCTAACACATACCCCATGGCTTCTAGCTTGTCGATTGGGACCAGCGGTGTTTTTCCACCGTAGAACATATTAATTAATTTGGGGTGGGTGATTTGCTCAGCAATCTTTTCAATTTGTTCCAGAGTTTGTGGAGCCTCAACAAAAATTAAATCTGCCCCCGCTTGTGCATACGCTTGCGCACGCTCGATAGCGGCGTTAAATCCATCGACAGCAATGGCATCGGTTCGTGCGATTAGTACAAAGTCATCACTTTGTATAGCATCTTTAGCGGCATGAATTTTATTTACCATCTCAGCAGTACTAATCAGCGTTTTATTATCTAGGTGTCCACAACGTTTTGGAAATGTTTGGTCTTCCAAATGCAATGCAGCTACACCAATACGTTCATAGGTTTTAACCGTGCGCTGAACATTGAGTTGATTGCCAAAACCGGTATCTGCATCGGCAATAATGGGGATATTGGTGACTTCTACCATTTGTGACAAGCGAGTAGTAACTTCATCAATACTAAGCAGGCCGATATCTGGAAAGCCGCAACTTCTTGATATGGCGCCACCGCTAGCGTAAGCGGCAGAGAAGCCAGCTTGCTCAACTAGGCGTGCCGATAAACCATCAAACACGCCGGGAGCGACAACGGTTTTGCCGCTCGCTAAAAGTGATTTTAATGAACGATTAGAATGGGATGTCGTCATCAAATCCTCCTAGGTCGTGATGAGCAGGTTGTGAAGATGAGGACTCGGATGATGAAGATGATGAAGATGACGAAGATTGGTTAGCGTGGTGTGAGTCATCTTGGTTATGTGAAGCGCTTTGCTGGCGGGTATCAAGCATATGCATTTCGTTAGCGATAATTTCCGTGGTGTAACGATCTATGCCATTTTTATCTTGCCATTTACGTGTACGTAAGCTGCCTTCAACATAAATTTTAGAGCCCTTATGTAAGTATTCGCCAACAATTTCCGCTAAGCGATTAAAAAACACGATGCGGTGCCACTCGGTGCGCTCTTGTAGTTCACCGGATTGTTTATCACGCCAAGTCATACTGGTAGCTAAGGTAATATTTGCGACGGCATTTCCATTAGGGGTATATCGAACTTCTGGGTCGTTTCCAAGATTTCCAATTAAGATTACTTTGTTGACACCTCTGGCCATGTTACTTTCTCCTAGTTCTATTCGCTCTTGTATATTTGCGGCTTTGGATTCCGTATTCTTGTTGAAATATGCAACCGCACTAAATGGTCAGTGTAGGTTACTACCATCAATTAGTTTTCGCAATTCATCTTTGCTAATAATTTTTTTATCCGCCTTGATATAGATTAAGCCTTCATTAGCATTCGCAGAAACTTCGTTAATGCCATTTATTTCACCAATCCTTAAGGAAAGCTTTTCTAATTGTGCTTTGGCAATTTTTTCTACATCAAAAATAAAGGTGGAGAGGTAAGGAGGTTGTTTCATGGAAATAGCTGCGATTAACCAGATTAGGCCAAGTGCAATGCAGAAAATAAAAACGCCGGGCAAGTGAAAGTGACCATAAATAATGCCACCTAAGCTACCACCGATAAAAATACCGAAGAATTGTGAGCTTGAATAAACACCCATTGCGGTGCCTTTGCGTTTAATGGGGGCAATCTTTGAAACCAGTGATGGTAAGCTGGCTTCTAATAAAGTGAATGCGGTAAAGAAGATTAGCAAGGTAATGCCAATGCTAAGCGCAGAGTGTGCAGACGTTAGTAATAACAGCTGGCTTAAAATAATGGCTGCAATGGCGCCAAGAAAAATGGGTTTCATCTTGCGTTTTTTTTCAGCAATAATAATAAAAGGCACCATCAAGATAAAAGCAATCACCAGTACGCCCAGGTAAAGCCACGTTTGCTCACTTTGCTTAACGTGCACAACGTGTGACAGTAATAATGGGATGGCAATAAACGTGGCCGTTAGAATGGCGTGCATGGAAAAGATTCCCAAGTCTAGGCGCAGGAGTTCGCGATTTTTAAATACCGCTTTAAACTGATGCGCATCGGGCTCAACGGACGGGTTCTTCATCAGTCGCGGTGGGTTGGGGACAATGGTGTGCAATAAAAGGATACTGATGACTGCAAGCAACATGGTTGTCCAAAAAATACCGTTAAGGTGGAATGCATGATTAATCATCGGGCCAACAATAATGGCGATAGAAAAAGACAGGCCGATTGCTAGTCCAATCATCGCCATCGCTTTGCTGCGTTGTTCGTCGGGTGTAAGGTCAGCGACCAGCGCAAGAATTGTACTTCCAATGGCGCCAGCACCTTGGAGCGCACGACCGATAATAACGCCGTAGATAGAATGCGATAAAGCCGCTACGGCACTGCCGAGTGCAAAGAGGATTAACCCTATGGTAATAATTGGTTTTCGTCCAATACGATCCGATAAGCTACCAAAAGGAATTTGCAAACAAGCCTGTGTCAATCCATAGATACCTAAAGCTAGGCCAATAAGAAAAGGTGTCGTGCCCGATAATTCATGCGCATACAATGAAAATACCGGCAGGACCATAAATAGCCCTAACATGCGAAATGACATAATGGTGGCGAGTGAAAATACAGCGGAGCGTTCTTTAGCAAGCATCGTTCTATTACCTTTAAGCGTTGGATGGAAGCTGTTTGAGTTCGATATAATACCAAGTTTATGTTTCAACCGATAGTTACTTTTGTGTAATGAAATGACGGCGTTGCTGGCGGGAATTCCTGAAGCTGGTATAATTGTCTGTTTTAGTGTCGGTTATGTTTTAAATATGAGCAAGATTCAGCTGCGCGGGGTTCGCACTCACAACCTCAAAAACCTTGATATTGATTTGCCGCGAGATCAACTGATTGTCATTACGGGGCTGTCGGGTTCTGGGAAATCTTCTTTGGCGTTTGATACTTTATATGCTGAAGGGCAACGGCGTTATGTTGAGTCTTTATCGGCCTATGCACGTCAGTTTCTTTCAATGATGGAAAAGCCAGATGTTGATTTAATCGAAGGCTTATCGCCTGCTATTGCCATTGAACAAAAAGCAACGTCGCATAATCCGCGTTCGACTGTGGGAACGATAACAGAAATATACGATTATTTACGCTTGTTATTTGCGCGTGTTGGTCAGCCAAGATGTCCTGTGCATCATCATGACTTGGAAGCGCAAACGGTGAGTCAAATGGTCGATCATGTGTTGAGTTTGCCTGAAGAAACGGCGGTAATGATTTTGGCGCCAGTGGTGCGTGAGCGTAAAGGCGAGCACGTGCAATTATTAGAAAATTTATCGGCGCGTGGTTTTATCCGTGCGCGTATCGATGGCAAGGTGGTTGAGCTGGATCAAGCGCCAAAATTAAGTTTACGCAAAAAACATACCATCGAAGTGGTGGTTGATCGTGTTAAAGTACGTAAAGATGTCAAGCAACGTTTAGCGGAATCATTTGAAACAGCATTGCATTTAAGTCAAGGTATCGCTAGTGTTGCACCCTTAAAAGGTGCTGACTTTGCCGAGCAGGTTTTTTCAGAAAAATATGCTTGTCCTGATTGTGGTTACAGCTTGCAAGAATTGGAGCCACGTTTATTTTCGTTTAATAATCCAGTGGGAGCTTGTGAAACCTGTGATGGTTTAGGTGTTCAGCAGACATTTGATCCTGATAAAATTGTTCATAATGATCGCTTGAGTTTATCCGATGGCGCTATTCGCGGTTGGGATCGGCGTACGTTGTATTATTTCCAGATGTTGTCTTGTTTAGCTGATCACTATGGCTTTGATGTCGACACACCTTTTCACCGCTTACCGAAAAAAATTCGTGATATTGTTCTTTATGGTTCAGATGAAGAAATCTTATTTCGTTATGTCAATCCGCGTGGACGTAAGACAGAACGCCTTTTTCCTTTTGAAGGTGTAGTCACCAATATGGAGCGACGCTATCGTGAGACAGAATCAACAGCAGTGCGTGAAGAGCTGGCGAAGTATTTAACCAGTTTACACTGTCAAGATTGTGACGGTTCGCGTTTGCGCACTGAAGCGCGTAATGTTTTTGTCGGTGGCGAGAATCTTCCTGCCATTGCTGATCTATCGATTGGTGATGCGAAAAAGTTTTTTCAAAAAATAAAATTAACGGGGCGTCGCGGTAAAATCGCTAAAAAGATTTTAAAAGAAGTCAATGCCCGTTTAGGCTTTCTAGTCAATGTTGGTTTGAATTATTTAAATTTATCACGCAGCGCAGATACCTTATCGGGTGGTGAGGCGCAGCGTATTCGTCTTGCTAGTCAAATTGGTTCTGGTTTAGTGGGTGTTATGTATATTTTAGATGAGCCTTCTATTGGCTTGCATCAGCGTGATAATGAACGTTTATTAAATACGCTAACTAATTTACGTGATTTAGGTAATACCGTTATTGTTGTTGAACATGATGAAGATGCCATTTTAGCAGCTGATTATGTATTAGATATCGGCCCGGGTGCGGGTGTGCATGGTGGTGAGGTTGTTGCCGAAGGGTCGCCACAAGAAATTATACGTAATAGCGCATCTTTAACCGGGCAGTACTTAAGTGGAAAGCAAGCTATTTCCTTGCCGGATCAACGCATCGCTAACACTTGTCGACAAACTCTCAAATTAGTGGGGGCTAGTTTTAATAACTTAAAAGAGGTTACGCTGGAAGTTCCTTTGGGATTATTAACTTGTATCACCGGTGTTTCCGGCTCTGGAAAGTCGAGTTTAATTAACGATACGTTGTACCCCATTGCAGCTCAGCGATTAAATGGCGCGACTTCGCATACGATTGGGCCACATAAATCAATTACAGGCCTTGATGAGTTAGATAAAGTGGTTGCCATTAATCAGAGCCCGATTGGCCGCACGCCGCGATCAAATCCTGCTACTTATACCGGATTGTTTACACCTATCCGCGAATTATTTGCGGGTACACAAGAAGCGCGTGCAAGAGGTTATAAGCCTGGGCGCTTTAGCTTTAATGTTAAAGGTGGTCGCTGTGAGGCTTGTGAAGGTGATGGTGTTATCAAAGTTGAAATGCATTTCTTAGCCGATATTTATGTCGTTTGTGATGTGTGTCAAGGTAAGCGCTATAACCGTGAGACCTTGGAAGTTCTTTACAAAGGGAAAAATATTTATGAAGTGTTGCAAATGACGGTCGAAGATGCGCGAGAATTTTTTGATCCTATTCCGGTAGTGGCGCGTAAATTACAAACCTTAATGGATGTCGGTTTGTCTTATATTACCTTGGGGCAAAGTGCGACAACGTTATCAGGTGGTGAGGCGCAACGTATTAAATTATCGCGTGAGCTTTCGCGACGCGCGACAGGTAGTACACTTTATATTTTAGATGAGCCGACAACCGGTTTGCACTTTCACGATATCGCACAGCTGTTATCGGTGTTATTTCGTTTGCGCAATGCTGGTAACACGATTGTTGTTATCGAGCATAACTTGGATGTGATTAAAGTGGCTGACTGGATTGTTGATCTTGGACCTGAGGGTGGAGATGGTGGAGGAACCATTGTGGCTACTGGAACACCGGAAAAAGTAAGCAAGTGTCGCCGCTCGCATACTGGGCGTTATTTGAAAAAGATATTGGCTAAATAGTTCGTTTAACGTAGAGTAAAAACGTAAATAAAACAAACTGGAAATAAAATTAGGAATAAAAATGGCAAATTTAAAAAATGATCGTTTTATCCGTGCGCTATTACGACAGCCCGTTGATAAAACGCCTGTGTGGATTATGCGCCAGGCTGGGCGTTATCTCCCTGAGTATCGTGAAATGCGCGCCAGCGTTCCTGATTTTGTGACATTTTGTAAAACACCCGAATTGGCTTGTGAAGCAACGTTGCAACCGCTTAGGCGTTTTGATTTAGATGCTGCGATTATTTTCAGTGATATTTTAACGGTAGTTGATGCTTTGGGTTTTGACTTGGAGTTTGTTTCAGGTAAAGGTCCTGTGGTGCATAATCCCGTCCGATGCAAAGCAGATGTTGCCGATTTGCCAATGACGGATTGTAATGATCATTTAAATTATGTTTTTACCGCAGTCAATAAAACAGTAAAAGCGTTGGATGGAAAAGTGCCTTTAATTGGTTTTGCCGGTAGCCCTTGGACGGTTGCTTGTTATATGGTGGAAGGGGGCAGCAGTAAAACCTTTTTTACTATTCGTCAGATGATGTATGCGGAACCTGAGACGTTAAAACACCTGTTAAATGTGTTGGCACGGGTGACGACCGCTTATTTAAATGAGCAAATCAAAGCAGGTGCCAGTGCCATTATGCTGTTTGATACTTGGGGTGGTGTATTGTCGCCAGCGTGTTACCAAGCTTTTTCACTGCATTATATGCAACAAATTGCTGATGGCTTAATTCGTGAGCACGATGGCAAGAAAATCCCGTTGATCTTTTTTACTAAAATGGGTGGGCAGTGGTTAGAAACTATTGCTGATGCGGGTTGTGATGCTCTGGGTTTAGATTGGATGACTGATATTGCCTTGGCTAAAAAACGTGTCGGCCATAAAGTTGCGTTGCAAGGAAATATGGATCCAGCACTACTGCTAACCAATCCTGAGTGTGTGAAAAAAGCAGTAAATACCATTTTAAAAAGTTATGGTGGTACAACAGGGCATGTGTTTAACTTAGGGCATGGTATTGATAAAACAACACCGATTGATAATGTCAGTGCCATGGTAGATGCGGTGCATGATTTTGCTATCCATGAAAAAAATCAATTTGCGTAGTAGCGTATATTTAAAGAGGAATTGCAATGAGTGGAAAAGGTATTGTTATTATTGGTAGTGGTTTAGCAGGATATATGCTAGCAAAAGAATTTCGTAAGCTCGATACAGCGACGCCGTTAACCATTATTACTGCTAGTGATGGGCGTTTTTATTCTAAACCATTGTTGTCGACAGCTATGACGCAAAATAAAACGGCCGATGCATTGGCTATGAATGACGCTGCTGATATGCAAGCGCAATTAAATGCGCGTATTGAAACGCATGCAGTTGTTAGTTCGATTGATGCTGTTAAACAAGAGGTTATTGTTGGTGATAAAGCGATACCTTATGAACGCTTGGTGTTTGCCTGTGGTGCTGAAACCATTAGTCCGCCTTTGATGGGCGATGCGGTTGGGGATGTTCGTTCTGTTAATGATTTGGAAGCCTATGCGGAGTTTCGCCAAACGCTTGCTGAAAAAAAACGCATTGCTATTTTGGGCAGTGGTTTAGTTGGTTGTGAGTTTTCAAATGATTTAATTAATGCGGGTTATGATGTTAATGTGATTGCTCCCGATCATTATCCTTTGGCAGCTTTAGTGCCTGAACGTGTTGGTCAGGTGTTGCAAGCAGCGTTAAAGGATAAAGGGGTTGCTTGGCATTTAGGGCAGTTGGCCACCGATGTAAACCGCGTTGATGCGCGTTATGCAGTGACCTTGGGCAATGGCGAAACGGTTGAAGCTGATTTGGTTTTATCAGCTATTGGTTTACGTCCTAGTTGTAATTTAGCAGAGTCTGCTGGTGTTGAAATTAATCGTGGTATTGTTGTTGATCGTTACTTGCGTACCAGCGTTCCCACAATCTATGCCTTGGGTGATTGTGCTGAAGTTGTCGGTCATGTAAAACAGTATGTTGCCCCTTTGCTGCAATGTTCACGCGCTTTGGCTAAAACACTCGCGCAGGCGGATGAGCCGGTTCATTATCCTAGCATGCCAGTGGCCATTAAAACGCCTGCTTGCCCGGTGGTAGTGTCACCCGTCCCAGCTGCGTTAGAGGGAGAGTGGCAATACGAAGGCGAGGGCGCTAATTTGCAGGCGCTATTTTATGATCAAGAAGGTCAGCTGCGTGGCTTTGCATTAGTGGGTGATAAGGTGCGTCAGCGGATGGCGTTAGCTAAGCAGTTGCCTGAGGTTTTTGCCTAGTTTATAGTGTTAGTATGACTATTTATAATATTGCAATGACGCTAATTTTGGTGATGGACCCCTTGGGTAATGTCCCGGTCTTTTTGGCGGTGTTAAAAAAATTCGATCCTAAAACACAGACGCGCATTATTTTACGCGAGTGTTTTATTGCCTTTTTAGTGCTAACGATTTTTTTATTTTTTGGTCGTTATATTTTGCATGGCTTAGATATTTCGACCGCGGCGCTTAGTATCTCGGGTGGCATTATTTTATTTATTATTGCTATTCGTATGATATTTCCACCAGATCGTTCTACCTCGGGTGAAGATCAATTTGAAGAGCCGCTGATTGTTCCTTTGGCTATTCCATTAACGGCGGGCCCTTCCGCATTGGCTACTGTCGTATTGTTGTCGACGAAGGCGCCAGAGCATCTTATGTTACTGTTTACCGCTTTAGTGATTACCTGTGTGGTTTTTACTATTTTAATGTTAAGTTCTCGTTATTTGATGAAGCTACTGGGCAAGCGTGGTTTGGTTGCTATTGAGCGTCTAATGGGAATGATTTTGACGACGATTTCGGTGCAGATGTTTTTGACGGGTATTGTTCATTACATCCGGGGGGGATAATTTTGATTTTATGCTCTTTACGTTCTTTGCGCCCCCTTAGTGCCTTTGTGTTAGACAAATCATACCTCCCCCCAATACTTTTTTTTAGTGCATTGTCTCCTTTTTAATAAATCATTAATTTTAAAATGGTATATTTTTAAAAAAAATTACGGAGATAATAATGCGCGAGCACGACCATTTAGTTAAGCTTTTGTTAATAGGTGATTCCCAAGTAGGTAAGGCAGAAATTCTTAGTCGCTATGCTGATGATGCCTATATGGAACACTTTATTTCTACTATCGGCATTGACTTTAAGCTTAAGATATTAGAGCTCGGCGATAAGAGGATTAAGTTGCAAGTTTGGGATACCAGTGGGCAAGAGCGCTTTCGCACTATGACCGCGGCTTATTATCGCGGCGCGATGGGAATTGTTTTAGTTTATGATATTACTGACGCATCTAGCTTTGAAAATATTCTTAAATGGCTTGATGACATACAACAGCAAGCTGATGATAATGTTAAATTAGTATTGGTGGGTAATCGCTGTGCAAGCGAAGAGAAGCGAGAGGTTGCAACGGATCGGGCGCAAGCGTTAGCAGATGAATATGATATGCCTTTCTACGAAGTGGATGCTGAAGAGGATATTAATATTGGCCAAGCTTTTGAAACTTTAACAAAACAAGTTCTAGGCATGGAGGATTGTGTAAAGTCAGCAAGCACAATGAATGAGCGTGCAGCCCATATTATGGAATTTTTGGAGCGTTCGTGTGGATTTAATGCGGAAGTTGCTGGGTTAGTTGCAGAGTATGATGTGGGGCGCAGTGTGTATGCATTGAAGCTAAGGCGTAGGATGGAAAGCTTGGAGCTCTATTTTATTGAGACCAAGGAGATGCGTTTTCTATCGTCGATATTAAAGCTCCATAGCGATAACCCCAAAGTGTTTTGCCACGATAATGATAAGAAGAGGTTTCAGTATTACAATGAGTTGGTAGCTGTTTATGAGGGTAGGATGGTAGCAGAGATGCTACCTTTTAATAAAAACGTATTAGGTGTGGTTGCCGGATATTTAGATCAGGGGCAATGGTTGTTTTGGGTGGCGTTGCACCGTTTAGAGCTTTACGCGCAACATGGTGATTCTGTCAGTGAAGTAGAGCTATTAAGTAGGATAGCGGGCAGGCTTAAAGAGAATAAAGAGAATAAAGAGAATAAAGAGAATAAAGAGAGTAAAGAGAATAAAGAGAACAAAGAGAATAAAGAGAATAAAGAGGGTGTTCTTTTAAATGAGACAGAAGAAAGCTATTTGCGAGAGAAACAGTCTCATTGGAAAAAATATGGTTTGATTTATTCTGCTATACATGAGCTAAATCGCCTGAGGGGAAATGGTGCGTTAATTGCCGCAGTGGAAAAACAGCTTCATACCCATTCTAATGGCGTGATGAAAAAAGTTGGCCGTTTTGCTCGTACCGGTCGGGGAAGTCTTAAGGGTGAAATTAAAGAATTTGGTGTTACGGCCTTTCGTAATCCGACGTTAGCAGCATATCAATATATAAAAAATCATAGCGCATTTGGTAAGGGTAGTCGTGCTTGGAAATTATTTATTGTTTTATTATCTCAACCAAAGCTTGAGCATGCGCAAGGTTTGGTAAGAGTATTTTTCGAGGAATTATTCTCTTGGAAATCAGCTGCGCCTCTTCCACCCAGTATGATGCTTTCCCGCTGTCGTGAGGGTTTGGTAGTGCCAACTAATTTGCAAGATCAAAACCGTATGCAGGCTGTGTTGGGGCAGCTTGAAGAAAAGCTTGATCTTATTCCAGGTCAGAGCCTTTCACATGGGGATTGCTTTTTTGATGCTATTGATCAGTGTTTAAATGAGAAAGGTATTGTTTATAGAAATAATAATCATATAGGTGCTAAGGCGCTACGCTTGTTATGCCAAACATATGCAATGATGATGCAATCCTTTGAAGCCGGTGCTAAGTCGTGGGTGCAAAAAGAGGTTGAAGATGATAAGGGTGATTTTGCTTGTTATGTTAGAGATGTGGGCAAGACTTATGAGGAAATTCAAAACGATCGCCAGTTAGCTAAAAATGAACCTCAGTGGACTGATCGTGACGAGGCCATTTGGGGGCGGTTGCATATTGAAGGCAGAATTATTTTGCTGCATGTGCCCGAGGTCAAGGCGATTCATGTTGTTGAGTTTCAAAAAGTAAATGATCAACTTGTTGAGCAGCATGTGTTGCTTTATCGTTACGTTAACAGTGTAGGTAAAAAAGAATTTAAAATTAATGTTGTTAATCCCAGCGACCCAAGGTTGCAAGATGATGCAACGATCCATTTAGCGGGGTCGCGGTTACATTTTGTGCCGTTGTTAAAGCAGCCAGCTGTAGTGCAAGAGATGGTAGGCAGTGATGAAAAATTCCCTGACGCTGAGCAAAAGTGCGGACCAAAAAATGGGGCTGATGAGAAACCGAGTGTTGGTGTCAGCAAGCCTCAGGCTCAAGCTGCTTCTGGCCAACTTGGTGGGATTGATCACAAGGATAATATGCCAAATGATTTGCCGCTGGATGAGCAAGATGCAGGTGATAGTGGGGCCGCGTTGTCTGATGCTTTAGCTGCACCTAATGCCGATGGTAGTGCTCAAGTGCTTGCAACACAATCTATCTTTACAGATATTTTGCAAAGTCATGATGGTAATGGAAACGTTGCTGAGGTGGCCGAAGGCTTGGCAAGTGTTGATGATGATGGGGTTGAGATGACAGCTATTTCACCACGATAGAAAAGGCGGGGTCTATGTGTTTAGATCCAGTGCTAGGCAGCGAGTGGCACCGCCTGCCTTCATAAACTCATTGACGGGTTGGATTATAACGTCATAGTTTAGTGAGCATAGCTTTTCTTTTAACGTGTTGGTGAGATTATTGAGAATCAGCAGCGGTTTTTCGTTTTCGATAAGTATTGCATTACAGGCAAAGTACTGTGCGTCTTCCTCGCTAACAGTAATGCGTTTTTCTGCTGGTATGGTGGCTTCAATAGTTTTTTGTGCTTCTTTGGAGAAGGCGGGTGGGTAATACATCACATGACCATTAAGTAAGGGGCAAAAACAGGTGTCTAAATGGTAAAAGCGCTCGTCGATCAGTTCTAGGGTAATAACCTTATTATCAAAATGTTTTTCTAAATACTCTTTGGCGGCTTTATCGCTACGAAACCCATGCCCAAGCCATAATGTTTTTTCATGCGGTTGCAGCAAGGCATCACCGCCACCTTCAAAAAAGATCCCTTGTGGTAATTCAATAATGTCATAAGCATGATATTGGAACCATTTTTTGTAATAAGGTTCTTCTTTACGACGTTGAGGGTGGAGAAAGTGGGAGAGCAAGCATTTCTCTCCTTGGGCAAATCCTGCGTTAGCCGTGAAAATGATGTCGGGCAGGTTTTCTACCGGGTCTGCTAGCAGCACATTGCTATGTTGTTTGATGGTATTATACAAGCCTTCCCACTGCGCCTTAACACGCTCAGCTTTGGCGCGGCCAAGGTTGCCCTTCATCCAGGGGTTAATCACATAGTGAATACCGAAGTAATCAGGTCTGCACATTAAAAACATAGGCGTTAATATAAGCTTATCAAGTTAGTACTGAGGCTGGTCAAAATATCTTTAACCGCTTCGTGTTTAAGTTGTGTAGCAATATGGATGGGTTGCAAACCATCGTTCGTTGTTGCATGAATATTGGCACCTGCTTTAACCAGCGGAAAAATAACGTCCATGGCATTATACACGGCGGCAAAGTGCAGTGGCCGAATCATGCAGCGGTCTTCAAAGTAATTTGGGTTTGCGCCATCGGCAAGTAGTTTCTCTACTTTTTCGCCGTCGTTGACCATAACCGCATCTAATAGTGCAGAATCTTGCTCATTTTCTCTAGCAGTATCCGCTGCGCTCATTTTTTTCTCCTTAATGTTGAGTGCTAGCAGTTAATGCCAGTAGTATATCAGACCCCCTCAAGGAAAATAACCCTAGGGGTTAATCAATAGAAATTTCCAGTTACCTCTATCCTAATTCAAACGTCGTTATTGCAAAAATACGATCCATCTCAATTTGTGGTGAACCATTGCGATACATGCGAGCACAGGCAAAATCTGATTTCGTTATAAACGGGTCAATCATAGCGAGCGCGCTTTTATTTGATTCAGGAACGTCAATATAAACGGTTTCCCCGTTAGCGTGGTGTAAAGCGGCTTGTAATAAATTGCTAGCGATAGAGGTGGAGTCTGCAAATAGTGGCCCAATTTTAAAACCAGAAAAACATTTTCGCATCACAACATATCCTTCGATTTCGTTATCTTGCTCATAACTAAAGGCAATGGCGTGTGGTGATTTTATCCAGGCATGCAAAAATGCAATGCGCGCAGCAGGGAAGCAGAAGCGATCATAGTCGCAAATATCGCGTAATTGCGCATCGGATTGGATTTTAAGAATCTTTTCATTAGCTTCGTGTGAGCTGACAATTTTTGAGGAAAGCGCATGTCGCCGGCTAACAAAGGCACGCTCAAAGCCTATTTTTTGGTACATTTTTTCATTTTCTAAAACGCCATCTAAGCCAACGCAGCGATCGCCAGCGTAGCGAAGCCGTGCTTCTGTAATTTGTAAGCCATAACCCTTACCGCGATAGGGTTCTTCGACAATATAAAAACCAAAGAAAGCAAAGTTTTCATCATAGCGTACGGCAGAGGCGCAGCCGATAATCTTATCATCTAATCGCCCAAGGAAAAAACCGTGCGGGTCAGCCGTTAGAAAAGTATTGACATCATCGACGCCAGGGTTCCAGCCTTCATTTTTGGCTTGTTCAATAAGATAAGGCAGTGCATTGTTATCACGATGGGTTACTTCAATGATGTCGGTCATGTCTTCTCTCCTGGACGATAGTTATTATACCAATGCTCAGCGATATCGGCGCGCGTGCAAATCCATAGATTGGGTTTATCAGTAATCATTTGTAAAAATAATTTTAAAGCTTGCGTTCGGCTGGGTCTGCCGGATAGGCGTTCGTGTAAACCAATGGTAAGCAGTTGTGGCCGTGTTTTACCTTCTGCATATTGAAAATTAAAAGCGGATAAGAGTTCTTCATAAAATTGCTTGCTGGCGGTAAATCCAGGCGTGGTAGCGAAGCGAAAATCATTGGTGACTAAGTTATAAGGGATTACAAGTTGGGGTTGTTTTTTTGTCGTGCTCCAGTAGGGTAAATCATCGGCATAACTATCACTGTGGTAACGTAAATTAAAGTCTCGGTACAGTTCAGTCGTATTTTTACTTTTGCGGCCAGTATAAAAACCGCTAACCGACTTACCGGTTTCTCTTTGTATGATATCGATTGTATTTTGGATATGTTGGCGCTCTATGTCTTTGGTAAGATTTTTATAATGAATCCAGCGATAGCCGTGACCAGCTACTTCGTGTGGGCTATTTTTAAGGTATTGGCAGTAGGCTGGGTTATGTTCTAAAGCACGGCCGCAGGCAAAGACTGTAGTAGGTATTTTGTGATGATCAAATAAGCGATGCAAGCGCCAAATACCACAGCGGCTGCCATATTCAAAAGTAGATTCTACCGATAGGTTTCTATGACCCGGGGTTGGTATGGTTCCAGGGATATCTGTTAAATAGGATTCGCTTTCATTATCTTGTTCTGCGAAAGAGAGCTCAGCACCACTTTCATAATTAATGACAAAGTTAATAGCAAGTTGTGCGTTATTAGGCCAGCTAAAATCAGCGCCTTGCTGTCCGTAACCGATAAAATCTCGTATATCGTTTGTCATTTTTGCGGCCATTATTAAGTTTGTCTTTCTATCTTAACCCGAGTATTACCTCGAGTGAAAATATAAAATGCTGAAAAAAACCTTGTAGTGATGTATTCTTATGCTATGGATGCAATAAAAACACACTCAGGGACAGTAAATGAGCGTTTGGTGCGTCAGCTGATGTGTAGAGGGGCACTGTTGACGGCGTTAAATTGCACTATTTGTATTCTGATCTCAATTTCTTACCATTTTCATTTAATTAAAATAGCCCCGATTAGCGTATTGATGCTGCATATGATGTATCGAGATCATAGCTGGCGACGTTGTTTGCGATGGTGGTTTGCGGCTTTACTGCATGTGGTGACGCTGGTTGTTATATTGAAGATGGCTGTTAATAGCGTGCCATTGTTAATTACTTTGCTCTGTTTGTACTACTTTGTGGTCTCTTATCTTTTTGCCTGCGAGTTTTCTTTGTTTGGTACTATTGGTATCGCGACACTGACGCCGTTTTTATTTATGAAGTCATTGGAAAATACACCGATGATTATGCACTATGCTAGGTACTGGTTGATTCAAATGAGCTTGGCTGTTTTTCTAACGTTTATCTTTGGTGCTTTTAGAAAAACGCATTATTATCAGCACCTCTTATTTAGTAAAGTGCATCAGTGGATGGTGGTTATTAAGTCTGGTATTTATCGGCAAGGGGTTAGCAAGCTTATTAGCAATATCGATTTTCAAAGACAAAATGAGCTGATTAATGAGATTTATCCGCATCATATGGGGCGTCGTCATTTTTGGCTTTCATTGTCTTTATATTTTCGCAGCCTATCTATGTTGCTTAGAGTTTTTCATCACTGTGCTGATAAGGATAAAGTGGATGATTTAACGAAAGCATTATCGGCATCTATTAATGAGAAAGATATCTCCATGCAAACAGATTTAAGTGAAAAAATTGTTGCTGCGCGTGAAAGCTTCCATAAGGATTTTATTGTAAAAGAAAATAGCTCGGCTAAGGATTATATTAATTTTTCTTTGCTTATTGTTCTACTTAATCAAATTTACTTAGGGTTAGCTAATCTTTCCAAATACTATAAAAAATACAGCCAAAATGCCGTTGCGCCAACAGTAAAAGGGATGAAGGTAAGTGAGTTTAAGCAGGTAAAATAGCCCGCTGTCCAGTATGGCATTAAAATTATTATTGGCTTGTTATTGGGTTTGGCTCTGTGCCGTTATTTAAAAGATCATATGCCAAACATACAGACTCCACCCATTATTGCGGCAATTATGGTGGTGCTGATGGAATTCAATGTTGTTAGTTCAGTGATTCAGTCGTTGTTTGAGGCGCTGGGTTCTATTTTAGGTTTGTTGGTAGCCATTACTGCTTGTCTTCTTTATGTTAAGGTTGGTCATTTATCGTGGATGTTTATCTTTCTTTTTTTGGTTATGTTTATTTCTGCTTATTATGCCTCGTTCCGTTTTAAATACGCGCATGTGTCGTTGATGCTTGGTGCGATGTTTTTAATCTTGCTTTTAAGTGGTAATTCTATTATTTACAATCCTAATATTATGTTAAATCGCGCGGTTGGTTTAGTATTAGGAGTGTTGTTAGCGACATTGGTAAATTGCTTTTTTTGGCCGGCCTATCCAACGCGTCAGTTAAAGCTGAGAATTAGCAAATTGATGGCCAGGATTGCCAAATTGCTTAAATATGCTTTTCCTAAAATACAGCAGCAAAAAGCTTATGTTGGTGCGCATAGTACGCATTTAACCATTGAAAAAATGATTTTTGATATTCGTCATTTATATGTTGATAGTTTGGTGCTGCTGTCTGAGAAAAGGCGTAAATACTATCCAATTTTGCTAGAGCAAATAGAGCGGACTTATACTACTATTAATGTTATTTTGCATAATATGTTAGATATTTCACGCTCTCATCAGGGTAATATTTTTGACGACTCTATATTGCCACTACAAGAATTGCAACAGGATTTGCGGGAGTTAAGTGCTTGCATCGCTAAAAATAAAGGCTCAACCTTGCGTTACCAACATAGCTTAAGCTTGTATCAAAAATTTAACGCGCTGATTGAAGAAAAACACTTTGATGAGCTGTTTGATCAAGAGGACGCTGAGTGCAGTTTCCTCTATGCCAGCGTTATTGGCTTGTTTTTAAAATTGCTGCGGCAAATTTATAAAATGCATTTTTCAGTGGCTGTGATTGCTGCTGCTGATTAGGTTTGTAATTGAGAGAACATAATTATGTTTAGTACAGTTAAATTTTGGGTGATCACGTTAATTGGTGTTCTTATTGCGGTGGCTTTATTTTTTACGGTGATGGATAATTTCGTTCCAAATACCAATGATGCTTATTTGTATGCTCGGGTAGCACAGATTGCCCCGCGTGTTAAAGGTCCAGTCACACATGTTTATGTAACGGTTAATAAGTCGGTAAAAAAAGGTGAGCCGCTTTTTCAAATTGATCCGCGGCTATATCAGATCCAAGTTAACAAATACAGCGCGGCACTGGTAAAATCTATTTACTTAGTGAAAGAGTATACGCACACCCTGCAGGTAAGCCAACAAGCGGTTGCTTCCTTGATAGCGCAAGTTGATGAGGCAAAGAACTATGTATTACGTTATGCAAGGTTAGCTGAACAGGGTGCCGCTAGTAAGCTTATGGCCATTCGCTACAAAGATAAATATTTAAGTTTGCAAGATAAACTCGAGGCTGCAAGACAAAGAGAAAAGAAGCTTTCCAATGTGTTGCAAGCTAAGGTAGGCGGTGAAAATGTTATCGTTAGATCGGCGAAAGCCAATCTGGCGCATGCGAAATATCAATTGAGCCACACGCTAATTCGCGCCCCCAGTGATGGTTATGTTACGAATATTACCTTGACGGTGGGTAGGTATGCCAAAGAGGGTGACCCTGTTATGGTCTTTGTGGATACGTCTAAGTGGTGGGTGGTCGCCAATATTGACGAAAACCATATGCGCAGAATAAAAGAGGGGCAGTTGGCTTATTTTACCCCCTCCTTGCTGCCGGGCAAAATCTTTCAGGGGCATGTTGATCGTATCGCCAAGGGTATTAATATACAGCGTGCTGTGCCACCGGTTTATTTGCCGTTTGTTCCCAAGACGATTGATTGGATTCAAATTGCTGAGCGTTTTCCTATTTGGATTCGTGTTGATCCGCAAAAAGTGGGGTCTTATTCTTTGCGTGTAGGTTCGTCAGCGCATGTGATTATTCATGTGACTAATCATCGTTTTATCAATTCGATTGCCTACGCTATTTTATGGATGAAGAGCTATCTAAATTTTATCTAACAAATAGGCTATGGCGCTCCCTAGGGGACTCGAACCCCTGTTCCCGCCGTGAGAGGGCGGTGTCCTAGGCCACTAGACGAAGGGAGCCTGGCGTAATAGAATGTCGGACTTTTAGGAATCACAGTTATTATAGGTAGTTAATCAAGAAGAGCAAGTGCTTAACTTGAGCAGGTTAAAAATGAGTATAGAAAACAAAAGGTTGAAAGCATCACTGGGCAAGCGGTTTTGGCGGCGGTTAAGCCGTCTTTTTCATTCCAATGGAGATAAGGCCACTTCAGGGGTGCTGCCGCGTGCAAAACACTGCATTTCACGGCAGGATATTAGCGAAAATGCCTTGAAGGTGCTTTACCGGCTGCAATCAGCAGGCTTTGATGCTTTTTTAGTCGGTGGTGGGGTGCGTGATTTGTTATTAGGGCGTCAACCTAAGGATTTTGATGTGGCTACCAATGCAACGCCTGAGGAAGTCTATGCTACCTTCCGCAATAGCCGTATGATTGGTCGTCGTTTTCGCCTGGTGCATGTCTTTTTTAAAGGGGAAACGATTGAGGTTTCAACCTTCCGTGCTGGCCCAACGGCTGAAAAGGATCAGCCTATCGATTTAACCGTATCGGATAATACCTATGGCACGATTGAGCAGGATGCTTGGCGGCGGGATTTTACCGTCAATGCGCTTTATTACAATATTAAAGACTTTTCAGTGATTGATTACACCGGTGGTATGTTAGATCTTGAGCGCAACGTGATCCGTATGATTGGTGATCCAGCGAAGCGTTTTCATGAGGACCCAGTGCGCTTATTACGAGCTATTCGCTTAGGCGCTAAATTAGGTTTTGAAATTTATACCGACACTCATGCACATTTAAATGAATTAGCAGAGTTACTTAAAAAAGTGCCGCAGTCGCGGTTGTTTGATGAGGTGTTAAAGCTCTTTTTTGAGGGTAATGCTTTTGTTACTTATCAAAAGCTATTGGAAACAAATTATCTTAGCGCGCTTTTTCCAGAGACCGCTGAGATTTTAAGTCAGCCAGGTAGTGAGCAATATGCGACGTTGATTGAGCTGGCAATGAAAGCTACTGATCGTCGCTTTAAGAATAAGCAGCCCTTAAATCCAGGCTTTTTGTTAGCTATTTTGATGTGGCCGGTAGTGCAAAAGCGTTTGCATGAGCATCAAGCCAAACACGGAAAATTGTTTCCAGCTTTGCATTCGGCTATTCAAGAAACGCTTTCTTGTCAGCTACAAACATTAAGTATTCCGCGGCGTATGACGGCGATGGTGCGTTCAGTGTGGGTATTGCAATATCATTTGCAACGTCAGCGCAGTAAACGTATTTTTCATATTTTCCATCAGCGGTTTTTTAGAGCGGCTTTTGACTTTTTGATGCTGCGTGCTGAGTCAGGTGAGCCTTTGCAATCGCTTGTAGATTGGTGGCAGGACTTCCAGGAGGCTAAGCATAAAGGACGATTAGGTATGATTAAGGCGTTATCAAGGCGGCGAAAATGACCGTTGCATATTTGGGGCTAGGTTCAAATTTGGACAGTCCGCTAAAGCAGTTACAGCGCGCGCTAGTGTCACTGCTGTTTTTGGAGCAAACCAATATCAAAGCCGTTTCAAGTTTTTATCGCAGCCAACCGTGGGGGCATGTTGTTGATCAGCCTGATTTTGTTAATGCAGTGGTTTGTATTGAAACAGCGTTCACCCCAGAGGCCTTGTTGCACAATTTGCAGTCTATTGAGCGCTCTCATGGACGAGTTAGAGATGGCTCGCGTTGGGGGCCGCGAAAATTGGATATTGATATACTCCTTTATGGTAACTTAGTGTACAATTCAGCTGTGTTGACGATACCGCATCCCTATTTGCAGGATAGAGACTTTGTGGTTCACCCCTTGTTGGAAATTGCTCCTGAGTTAGTGTTGCCAGATGGGGTGTCTATGTTAACCGTAGCAGAAAGCTGCTTATCAGATACATTATGCAAGCTGGAGGTAGAAACAGTATGACCACATTAGCGATTTATCCGGGTACTTTTGATCCCATTACCAATGGGCACATCAACGTTATTGAGCGTGCGGTAGAAGTATTTGATGAGGTTGTCGTTGCTGTGGCTTCTAGTTTGCGCAAATCGCCTTACATTGCTTTTGAGGAGCGTTTGCAGCTGGTTGCTGAGGTGGTTGAGCCCATCCAAAATGTACGCGTAGCTGAGTTGTCTGGTTTGCTGGTAGATTTTGCCTATGAGCAGCAAGCAAGTTGTATTATTAGGGGGCTTAGAGGTGCATCAGATTTTGACTATGAAGTGCAGCTTGCTGGTATGAATCGAGGCTTAGCACCTGATATTGAAACCTTATTTTTGCCGGCCGTGGGTGAGTTAAGTAATATCTCTGGCACCATGGTCAGGGAGATTTTAGAGTTGGGTGGTGATATTTCCCCTTTTGTTCCACCTGCGGTTGTTGCTCACTTAAAACGGCGAATGCATTGATATGTCACTAAAGATTACAGAAGAATGCATCAATTGCGATGTGTGCGAGCCAGAATGCCCCAACGATGCAATTTATCAAGGTGAAGAAATTTACGAGATTGATCCTGATCGTTGTACTGAATGTGAGGGCCATTTTGATGAGCCGCAGTGTCAGCAGGTTTGTCCGGTTGATTGTATACCTTTGGGTGTCTTTGAGTCGAAAGAAGACTTGATGGAACGGTATTATCGCTTGCAGGCTGAAAAGTTAAAAAATAAAGCTGTATAGCGTCTCTTGTTAAGGTTGTATGGTTTCTTGATTTTGTGTAAGCTCTTATGCGCACGTCCGGCGCGCATAAGTTTTTAAAAAAGCCTCCCCCAACAGCTGCTTGTGCCAGTAGAAACAACGTGTGCTCATGCCTTCTGTGCGAAAGGCGCGCCGGTGTTGTCTCTATTTTAGCTATTAGCCAACGCTTCATCTGCCCCTGTTGGCATCGTTTTTGGTGCTTTTATAATAATCTGATGCAGCACAAATATGGCATAGCATAGGATTAGTATCGGGCATAGCCATACGTTATTGTGGGGTGTTATCGCTTTGCATAACATCCAATTGCCCATAAGTCCAAATAGCAGTACGGCATGCATAATAAGCTTAAAACTATTTTTTGAGAAGATGGCATGAGCAAAGGTAAGACTTATTGCTGGTATTAGCATAATGTAGTCATTATTCTCCGTTCTTGAGTTAAATAGCATTAAGTAACTCATGCCCAAGCTAAAGATAAAGAACACGGTTTGTTTTTCCGAAAGATTTCTTTTGCATAATAGTGTGGTAAAAAAAGTGGCTAGCGCTAGTGTAATACGTGTTACAAATTGGGTGGTGGCGCTGACTTTATAGTGAGTGAGAAAGGCAAGGCTACCAAACAGTGTTGCCCACTCTTGTGGGTTTGTTCCATCATGTTTAAATAATACTTGAGTGGTATGGAAGTAATTAATATATTGGTTGGTAGTATAGGTAGGAGAATGAAATAAATAGGGTAAGAGAAAGAAGGCCAGTAGAAAAACTAACATTTTGATTGACAGCTTTGGATAAAGTGCAAAAACTAGCAAAGCAATAATAAGTGACGTAGGCTTAAGTGCTACGCTGAGGACAAAAATAAAAGCGCCTAACCACCATTTCTTTTCACAAATGCAGCAAAGTCCCATTATCATCAGTCCGGTAATAATAAGGTGTAACTGTCCGGCAAAAACGGCAGCTTGTGCTGTAAGCACAGAGGTGATAACCATCACTAGATACGTTGATCGGGTATTATTAGCGCTTAATAAGCGAGAAAACTTAAAAAGGCCGGCAGTGAAAACCAGCACTGAGATAATACGAAAAACAATGGCGTAAATAGGAATAGGTAGTAGTGCTAAAGGGGAAAGCAGTAATGATGATTGGGGAAAATAGACAAAGCCAGAATTTGTGGTAACGTTTGCATAGAGATTTAGCCCGTGTAAAAACCTAGAAGCTGCGTCATAGTAAGTGGCAGCGATTCTAAATGAAAAGAAGTTCGGCCGGTGAGAAAAATAACCAGCAATAGCATACCAGACTATTAGAATAAGCCAAATTGAGCTAATCGACCAAAACTGCTTTGTGGTTAAGTTGTTAGGATTTCCATTGTCAATAGTCAAGTTTCTTTTCTGGTTCATTGTCCTTTCTCCATATGCGCCTTGTATAGCCCCAATAGTTAGTGATCGATGCAATAAAAATACCAGCTAATATGGCAAGATTTTCATTAATGCGTGAAGGGGTTAAAAAGTGGTGGTAGCCTGATAAGCATATGGATTGGATAATAATAGATCCAATCGATAGAAAATTAAACTCAATAAATTTCTGAAATAATAATTTTCTTTTTTTAGTCGTAATCTTTGTCTGTCGAAAGGTAAAGCGGTTATGGTTAAGAAAGTTAACCACAATAGCAGATTCGATGGCAATCAGATTGGCTGTTACAGGTAATAATATAAAGCGTAGTAAATTAAAAACCAAAAATTGTGTTAAAGATCCGCCTAGGCCAATTAGGCAGGTTTTGCCGTAAAGTTTAAGCATGCGCGCACGCAGGATAATTAAGACGCGTAAAGAGTCCATAATCGAATTACGTGGTAATTTGCTTTCTCCTAGTGTGCGATCAGTAAATTGAATGGGGTGTTCTTCAATGCGTGCACCTAGTTGATGTTGTGCGCAAAAGATATGTAGCTTGTACGCGTAATTTTTGGAAAGTAATTTGTTAAGACCGATTTCTTTTAGAAACCGCACCTTTGAGCAACGAAAGCCCGAGGTGTAATCGCGGTGTTTGCGAAATAGTAATAAGCGTGCAACCCAGTTTCCCATGCCCGATAAGAGTTTTCGGTGCCAGCCCCAGTCTTTGGGAATGCTGCCGCCATTGACATAGCGACTGCCAACAACAACGTCGGCGCCCTTATTTAAACGATCTAGCATAGGTTTAATATATTTGGGGTTGTGTGATCCATCAGCATCAAACTCAAAGATAATATCAGCGTGTAAATGGTCGATAGCGTGTTGCATGGCTTTGGCATAAGCAGAGCCTAGGCCGCTTTTCTTTCCTTCTTCCAGTAAGTGTATTGTCAGTGAAGATGTTTTTGTTAAATTCCTGACAACGTCAGGTGTTTTGTCCTGAGAGGCGCTATCATAGACGAGAACTTCGACAGTAAAATCAGTAATGGTGCGGGCAGCTTTTTCTATGTCACCAATTGTATTTGCAATATTGCTTGCTTCATTAACAGTCGGAATGATAATGATTGCTCTTTGGTGGGCGGGGCTGTTCAAAGCGTTACTTCCTAGTTTGCTATTCCTGATTTTGTGCTACAGGCTATCATATATTTTTATGGTTGTCGCAAGTTTGTCTTTAGTGGGAGTATAAAAAAGCCCGCATAAAGCGGGCTTTAAGAACTAAGGGCACAAGGTGCTCTATTTTGGAATCTTCTTTTCCTTAAATTTGACATGCATGCCAAATTTACCCGTTGCAGGGTTGTAGGCGCGAGGGTCAAATTTCATAAGCTCAAGCTTATCTGTGGTATTACGCTTGTTTTTATAAGTAGTATAAAATGTTCCTGTCGCTTTACCTTTGTCGGTAGTGCCAGTAGACATCATCATAATTTTTTCGCGTGGGCCAGTTGAAGCCATGATTATTCACCTTTCTTCTTGCGTTCTTCGATTCGTTTGAGAACCGCTTCAATACCTAGCTTATCAATAATGCGCATACCTTTGGTGGAAACCTTTAAGGTTACAAAGCGTTCTTCGCTAGGCACCCAGAATCGACGTTTCTGTAAGTTAATCAGAAATCGGCGTTTAGTTTTGTTATTTGCGTGGGATACGTGGTTTCCGCTTTGTGGGCGTTTTCCCGTAACCTGACATACTCTGGACATTGTGCCATCTCCAAAAATTCGGACTGTTAAGCCGGCAATTTATACCAGAAAGCGGGGGTGGGTGCAAGTATCCAGCAACCTTTAGAGAGAAATTGCTGGACTGTGTCTTGCTACATATACCCTAGTTCAGCAAAAGACAGTGTTTTTGCACCGCTGACTATAATATGATCAATGAGTTGGATGTCAACGAGCGTAAGTGCTTGCGATAGCCGCTCTGTCAGTTGCCGATCTGCGGGGCTGGGGGTGGGGTCTCCTGAGGGGTGATTGTGAGCAACGATAATAGCGGCAGCATTGAGCGCTAAGGCGCTTTTAACCACCTCTCTTGGGTGCACGGTTGCCATGTTGATGGTGCCGCGGAAGAGCTTCTCAAAGCGAATGATTTGGTAACGGTTGTCTAGAAAGAGGCAAGAAAAAATTTCCTCTTCGTGGCCGCGTAATTGCGCCAGCAAGAATTGCCGTACGGCACGGGAGTGGGTTAGAGTGCCTTCCCGTTTAAGTTGCTCTTTAAGATAGCGACAATGGAGCTCAGCAGCGGCTTGTAGTTGAGAATATTTAGCAAGTCCAATGCCTTGCTGCTGAGTCAATGAAGCAAAACTGGCGTTGAAAATACCGTGTAACCCGTCATAACGTTGCAGTAAATTGCGAGCGAGGTCGAGTACACTTTGTCCACGTAACCCATTGCCAAAAATAATGGCCAGCAGTTCTGCATCGGAGATAGCAGCTCTGCCGAAGTTTAATAGTTTTTCACGCGGTCTTTCTTGTAGTGGCCATTGAGATATTGTCATGATAGCGTACCTATTTTTTGGTTATATTGTAGAGCGCTTGTGCTGCTAAGCAATACAGGGGTTGTGTCATTTGGCATAAAACGGTAAATTCTGTTTTTTAGTTTTGCTCTTGAGTTACTGGGGGGACATTGATGATGCAAGCTGTGCAATTAAAGATACTCGATTCGCGTTTAGGTGATACTTTTCCTTTGCCGACCTATGCTACTGAAGGCTCAGCAGGTTTGGATCTGCGAGCTTGCTTGGATGAGCCGTTGTCGATTGAACCTGGGGAAACGCATTTGGTGAGTACGGGTATTGCTATTCATTTGGCTGACCCTCGTGTTGCGGCGACGATTTTGCCGCGATCAGGCTTAGGGCATAAGCATGGTATTGTTTTAGGAAATTTAGTGGGTTTAATTGACTCTGACTATCAAGGCCCGTTAAAAATCTCTTGTTGGAACCGAGGTCAGAACACCTATCATGTGCAACCCGGTGAACGTATTGCACAATTGGTGGTGGTTCCCGTTTTAAAAGCAACATTTGAGGTCGTGGATGAATTTAGACAATCAGAACGAGGTGAAGGTGGGTTTGGAAGTTCAGGGAAACACTGAGTCAATAACTCAGTATCAAATACCGAGTAATCTTCCCAAGGAATGTTTTCGTACTTATGATATACGCGGTCCTGTGGATGCCGATAATTTAACACCCGATTTAGTCAATGCTATTGGCAAGGCCATTGGTAGCGAAGCTATTGAAAGAGGGCAAACTGAAATTATTGTTGGTCGAGATGGTCGTTTATCAGGCCCAGAGTTAACAAAAGCGTTATGTTTGGGGCTGTTGTCAACGGGGATTGATGTGATTTTTATCGGTGAAGTACCAACGCCGATGGTCTATTTTGCCACTAATCGTCTTTCCACTAAGTCAGGTGTGATGGTAACAGCAAGCCATAATCCTGGTCATCACAATGGTTTTAAGATTGTCTTGGATGGAAAAACCTTACGAGCGGATGATATCCAAGCGTTGCTAACGCGTATCCAGAACCAGCGCTATATTGAAGGCGAAATGGGAACGCAGACAACACAAGATATTGCCGATGACTATATTCAATATATTGTTGATAGGACTAAGTTGCAACGCCCATTAAAAATCGTGATTGATTGCGGTAATGGCGTTGCTGGTCATTTTGCGCCAAAGCTGTATCGTGATTTAGGTTGCGAGGTCGTAACCTTGTTTTGTGATGTCGATGGCCACTTCCCCAACCACCATCCTGATCCAACCGTTCCGGAGAACTTGGTTGATATCATTAATAAAGTGAAAGAGACCAATGCCGATGTTGGTTTGGCCTTTGATGGTGATGCTGATCGTTTGGGTGTGATAACCAATAAGGGTGATGTGATTTGGCCGGATCGTCAGATGATGTTGTATGTCCAAGATGTGCTGTCGCGCTCACCCGGTGCTGAGATTATTTTCGATGTGAAATGTACTAGTCATTTGCCAGCGGTGATTGAAAAGCATGGTGGTAGACCAGTGATGTGGAAAACCGGGCATTCTGTGATTAAAGCAAAACTATTTGAGACCAAGGCACCTTTTGCGGGTGAGATGAGTGGTCATATCTTTTTTAATGATGATTGGTTTGGTTTTGATGACGGTTTGTATGTTGGTGCGCGCTTGCTGCAAATACTATCTAAACAAACGCAATCATTAGATGAAATTTTTGCTGCCTTGCCTGATAGTGTCAATACGCCAGAATTAAAGTTACCCATGGCGGAAGATAAGAAAGCGGATTTTATGCAGCGCTTTATTGAGCAGGGCCGGTTTGGTGAGTGTGAGAAAATTACCATCGATGGTTTGCGTATTGAGTTTGCTGATGGTTGGGCATTGGTGAGACCATCTAATACGTCGCCCTATTTGATTTTGCGTTTTGAGGCGGATAGTGAAGAGGCTATGGTGCGTATTCAGGCTTTAATGCGTGAGCAGTTGTTGCGCTTGGATGCTGGGTTAGCGTTGCCTTTTTGATTTGTATTCTAATAAGGTGTAGGGACGCACCCTAACGGGCACAGGCATCATGCTGCCCCCTCAAGGGTTTGCTGCCGCCGGAGGTTTTCGGGCGCATCATGCTGCGCCCCTACGAAACGTTTGCTATAACACCGGTTTGACCGTGAGATCCAGGCTGCATCTAGATGCTTAGAGATCATGGCGAGCAATAATAGCTTTGAACTACTACTTAAACTTTTCACCACTTTACTTTGACGTTTGCTGTCCACCTAGCATGTTCTTTGATCGTTACCAGAATGGGTTTTTCGTGTTTTGCTTGTAACACTTTTATAAAGTAATGTCCTGGCTTTAGCTTATCGAGAATAAAGAAGCCGTTATCTTCTACGGGTGCTGTTTCAATCGGTTTATCGCCTTTATGACGAAAAATTTCAATATTGGTTTTTGGCGGGATGCCGCCTCGATGCATAACAATGCCATCAAGACCGGATGTCCAGTCTAGTTTGGGATTGTATTTAATAAAAGTACCATGACGAAAGCGCATCATTACTATTTTTTTATCAGCAATCAAGCTGGCATCTAAGCTTTTAGCGGCGATCGTGAATTTAACGGGAGTGTCGGTAGTAATGCCAGTAATAAGGTATTTACCGTTTTTATCGGTATGTGTCTGTAGGCTGCCCACTTGAATAATAGCGTCGGTGACAGGTGCAGGCTTATCGCCTTTATGCATTGGGGGTGCCAAAAGTGTGCCTGCTACCGTGCCAGTGTCAAACTGATCATACTCCGATGGGCCAGGCTGCATGGCAACAATGCCTTGAAAGGCTAGTTGAAAGTAGGCGCTGTGTTCATCAGCAAAGAGTGCCGCGGAGACATTCTTGGTGATATTCCAATTAAAGTTAGCATTAAACATAAACTTGCCATTATCAGGTTGCTCCAAGCCTATGGTTATATTCCAACCGGTACTGGCTAAGCTTTGATAGCGATAATTTAAAAACGTTCTACTGTTGTTTTTAATCCAGTTGCGTGAGATGGAGATCAAATTTTTGGTATTGATATAGAAAGCGGCGGTGGTTTGTGAAAACCAAGAGTCACTGCTGTCTTTCGGCGCAGCAATACCGCCAGTCAGTACCAGTGAGACAATACGGTTTATTGCACCAATAGCCTCCATGCCGGCTAAATGCCCAGTGTTAGTTGCTTTATATTCTCCTGTTAATTGCCAGCTTTTTAAGTTGACGGAATCTTTAGCTGAGAAAAAACGAATTGCGTCGGGTAGCAGATTGGTAAAGGGTAGGGTGCTATAGATGATAGGTTTTGTCATTAAGGCTAGCGGGCTATCGTCGTGAACATCTTGCACTTGAAATTGTACTTTGTGATTAGGAACGCCAGTAAAGTTTGCCTGCGAAGCAAAGTCAGTGTCATTTTTGTAAGTGAGCGTTTCGGTAAATATATTGACGTAATTAAGTGGTTGAATATCAATATCAATACCGCCGGCATAAACCCCGTTGTTAGTAGGAAATCGCATGGCTTGGATTCCTACGGTCATATTTTTATTGATGCCATAACGCACATTCAGATGACTTAACACTTCATTTTTAGAAAGTTGGGTGCTCTGATCTAATTGACCTACTTGAAAATTGGTGTCCCATTGATGGCGCTTTAATAAGCCGGCATCATCGGGTGACACTTCGATGGTTTTGGTGGTTTGATTACCATTTTGAAAATAATAACGAATAGTGATGATATCGCCAGGTAGCACATTTGGCAGATTAATAATAAAGCCGCCATCTTTTTTAGTGGTAAGGATTTTTACTAGGGCGCCATTGCGTCTGACATCGATTTCAGTATTTGGCATGGTGTGTGATTGATAGACGAACCCTTTGCTCACATCAATATGTTCTAAAAGCTCAAAATTGACCGCGTTTTTTAAGGTAAATATGGGGAGTAGTATTGAGCCATTATAAAAGGTATTACCGATTTGTAGTTGATGAAAATAGCCTGGTTTTTGTAACGTGTAATTCCAATAAATGGGTGAGTGCTCAAGGTGCTTGGTATCAGCATTAATGCTGCCAGAAGCAAATAAGCTACCTTTGAAAATGTCGATATTTGTTGCTAACTCACCAACAGCACGTTGATCATCTTGGCCGACTTTATTCCAATTTAAACGATACCGTCCTTGAATGTTGAATTTCTTTTTAGGTTCCATGATGGGAAGTTTTTTTTCTTCCGCCCTTTCGTTTTCTTGCCGCTGTTCTGTCTGCAGTTCGATTCTTCTGTTAGCAGCAAGCGTGCTGGCTAGTTTGTAGTGGGTGCTGAGGTAAATAGCATAGCGCTCAAGATCGAATTGTGCTTTAACAGGAATGCAGTTAGATAAGGCGTCATAGCGCAGCCACCATTGACCTTTGTGCTTGATTAACATGTTAGGAGAAAGCAAACTTTTTTTGTTATCTTTAACGCAATAATGCTGATAAAAATTGATATAGGAAATATTTCTTTGATTGGGTGTTTTAAAATAACATTCAGCACCTTTGTTTTTGCACTTTACGTGCATCTCTAACCATTTTGTTACTATTTTTTTTATGTTGAGAAAGGGTTGGTTTTTACTATTGATGGTTATTGGATAGAAGGTGTTGACTGATGTGCCATTGATGTAGATGCCTACATATGTTTTTCTTAGTACGGGTCGTTTGTGTAAATGATGCTTTGGTGATCGGTTTGTAAAGTGTTTAATTGTCTTTTTGGCGGTGAGTAATTTAGTTTGGGTTTTTATAGGTTCTTTTGCCAGGGAGCGGTTTAACGACAAGATAAAGATGGCGAATAAAAAAGAGTAGATTAGTAATTTTTTGTTAATATTACTCACTCGCATGGATATGACAATGGGTTGTTAATTTTGGCGCTAAAGCCGTTTTTGCTTTCCATTTTATGGTTATATTTTTAATATTTTTTGCTATGTGGTCAAAATAGATTTTTTTAAGAGAGTTTCTGTATACGACGGTTTCTTTATTGGCAAGTATGCTCTTGGTATTGTTTTTATCATAAAGCGTTGCTTTGCCATCGAAGTGCCAGGGGGTGGGGTTTTTGACGTTAACGACTAATTGTCTTTTTTTATTGAAGTGGCAAGCGGTAGTGAATTTAACAGTGCCGTTGCCATTGTGAGCATAAACAGCGACCGCAATTTCCATGAGAAAATTAAGGTTCATGCCGACAGTGCCGTTGGATGTTTTATGTTTGCTAAAGTGTTGATGAAAAATTTCCAGCATGTGTACGATCAAGTGTGCGCGATAGGTGCCTGTTTTTAAATGCGCAGAAGGTCGTACAGAAACGCGAACATCGCGTTGTTCGCCGGGTCTTAGAGATAAAACGGGTGGGCTTATTAATATAAAAGGCGCCAGGCTTTCTTTTTTTTCTTGTTTGCTGTTTAAAGGTTTTCCCGCATTGAGTGCACGTGATTCAATGGGTAAAAACGTGGGGTGTATGCGCAAATGAATTAATTGGTTGCCATTGTTGCGAATTAAAAAGGTCTGTGTTTGTGGGTGTCTAAGATCGAAGTTCAATCGACCCGGTGCAACGGCAAAGGACGTATTAGCAAAGCTTAAATTTGGAGTGATAACTATCAGTATCCAAAATAGGTATCGGATGCCTCTCATATCCCTTGATGTGTTTCCGTTGGTTGGTTATTGGTAGACCAACCTAAACGTTGCAGTACCGCTGTAGTTGCCATAACGGTTAGATGGGTCAACCGTAAGCGTACCGCCAATTAAGAGATTGTTCAATTCCCCAGTTGCACCAAAATTAGTCGATCCTGTGCTATCCATATCGCCACCTAGCGTAAAGTTGCTGATGGTCATGGTGTCGGTGCCACAAGATGCTGAGGTGGTGCAAGCCACGGTGGCTGTTGTTTCAACAACGCTACCTGTGGCGGCATCGTTAGAGGTCCCTTGCGCGGAAAATTTTGCAGCACCAGGATCTGTTGGTGCAATAACGACAGGCGTTGCTGAAGACACCAGTGTTAAGTTGCCAAAGTCGAGCCCTTGTGAATTCGTTAACGAGATATTTTCAAGCAATGTTGCGGTGATGGTAAATGACGCATCTGTCGCAAAAGTTGAAGTGTGTATAGAAAAGCCGGCAAAAAAAAGTGCACAGAGTAATCCTTTACTCAATTTGCGGTAACGATAGTCCATTATCATTACTCCCTTTCTGTTTGTTCCTATTTATTCAACGATAGGTGATCCTTAGCGTTGCTGTTCCTGAATACTCACCTGCTAATAGATTGGGTTCATAGTAAGCAGATGCACCTACCAGTATATCACGGGCAATTGTTTGTCCCAAGCCGGTGGGGAATAAAAATTCACCAGTTTGTGGGTTAATATGGCCCTCGTATCCACCGAAAGTGAAGCCAAAAACTTTGATGGTTTTATTGCTGCCAGTCAGGGTGAGGTTGACTGAGTTGGGAATAACTTGTGCAACAGCATTGGCGCCAGCATTGCCAGAGGCAGAAAACATGGCCGCACCAGTAGCATTTGGATTGAGTACGTAAGTTCCAGTAAAACCAGCCATTTGTGTTGGGAAGGTCATTGGCCGTTGGTTTTCAACTGAGTTAGTTGCCAAGATAGCCATGGTGACTAGAAAGGGTGTGGTGATAACGGTTCCGTTGTTGGTGATGCGAAAGTGTGCAACGCCTGAGTAATTGCCTGGCTGCACATCTGCTTTAACATAGGCTGAGCACCCGACTAATAAATTGTTAGTGGTGGTGTCTGCACCATGCGGGAAATGAAAACCGCCTTGATGGTTCATATCTCCGCCATAAGTCCATCCGTAGGCGGTAATTTTTTGCTGAGTTGTGCTGCTAGTTAGATAAATTTTATTTTCAACCACGCTAGCGCTGGTGGTGCTACCCGCTGGGCCAGTCGCGGAATATTTGGCGCTGTCGGTACTGTTAGCCGGTGTGATCAGTACGCCGGCGTAACCTTGTTCTTGCGCAGATAGTGCCAAGTTACTTAGATTGCTAAGTTTCAGTTGATTAGCAGCTTGCGCTTGTGTAAATCCGTTTACCGTTAATAAAGCCAATAGTATTAAGGTGGAGGTGCTTTTTATTTTCATATCGTGGTATCACCTGCTTTCTTGTTAGTGTTTATGGCAAGTTTCCAGGGGTGTTGGTTGCTCTTTGCTGTTGTTTTTTAAAATGCGCTTCTATTCCTTTTCTGATGGTGCTCTTTGATCCCCAGATGCCTTTAACGGGCATTTGTCTCATTTGATGACCGCCGCTATTATGCGCGCCGTCTTTGCGTTCTAAATGACTTGAATCTGCATTATCGTTGTCATCCTTATCAGATTCTTCGCCTTCATCTTCATCTTCATCTTCATCATCTTCATCCGCAGATCTGACGGATAATACGCTTGCGCCACTACGTTGTGAGTGAGGGGTGGAGCCGCTATCGTCGTCGTCACCGCTATTATTGCCTTGCTTTTTTTCTCTA
Organism: Gammaproteobacteria bacterium; assembly: GCA_030425685.1. Taxonomy (GTDB): domain Bacteria; phylum Pseudomonadota; class Gammaproteobacteria; order Coxiellales; family Coxiellaceae; genus JAUIAD01. The sequence continues at coordinate 78,474 of JAUIAD010000016.1, forward strand.
TCGTCTAAATCAGGTGGTGCATAGCTTCCACTACCATTATGGCTTCTTGAGGCGAGTGAAAGGTAGTCGCCACCCTCGTCGTCACTACCGCTGTCTGGGGTAATTTTTGCTTCTCTATGGAGGCCTCCTAAAATGGGTGTCTGGTAGCTGCCGCCATGATCTTGGTCATCATTAGTAAGGTATTCAAGAATTGATTGCATCATATTTTTTTTAAAACAGACAAAAAAGTAATAGCGTTGCGCATTGGTAATAGGGCCAATAAGTGCTTCAATAAAGGCTTGGTGCGGATGCCCACTTTGCCATCTTGGCAAGATTGTCTTACGTGCTGGTACTCTATCAAAAAGGTCTTTTTTCTCATGTTGGCCTTGTGCTGCTATATTTTCCTTGTCCTCAAGGTCTATGCTGACAAAGCTATCCTTAATGCCATTGTGGGGCTCGATAAAATGATGGAAAAATTGGTCAAATGCGTTGGGGGGAAGTTTATTGAAATAATGGCGATACGCTTTTTGGGTATGTTGTAATAGTACAAGTAGCATAAAGTTTTTTATTTCATCATCGTAATTACGATCAAGTGGACGTTGATCGACAATTATTTTTTTTAAGGTTTTTATTTTTCTGTGTGTGGCAACGAAGTTTTGCCAAGAATACTGATGGCCTTTGGGGAAGCGGGTATGTGCTTTAATCTGATTGCACAGAACGGGATTAAGGTTTCTAAGTTCGCGCAGTAGTGCAAAGGCATTATCGATATAAGGAAAGGTGGTTAACCATAGATTGTAATCTTCAGTCACGCGTGCTACGCATACGCGTCAACTTAAGCATGGGGCGCCTCCAACTGTCCTCTCGTCGACAACCTATTCTTTCTTGACTCTTTTTGGGAAAATCTATATATCTTATCTCTTAGCTTGCCCATTTTTTTCTGAT
>JAUIAD010000017.1 GCA_030425685.1 Gammaproteobacteria bacterium
TGGGGCGGAGAAGGCTGCGCTGCTATATCGTCACTCATCATTGTTAACCTCTGGTGATTGGTTGTTGATGGTAACAGTACGCTATGTGCTGGTGACTGGTCTAGGTGCGTATGTTTGACCGCTTACACAAATACCGCATGACAGCAATTGGTGTTCAGAGGTTTGGTAATACGCACCCTTGTTGCCGATAGGTATCATTGTTGGGTTGTGGTTAGAGAACAGTGGGCTTTGCGTTGGGTGACCAAACTGGGTGCTTTTTCATAATAGAAAGAAAAAGAGAGGAGTTTAGGTGGTGGTTAAGCCAACGAATAAGCGCTGTATATTTAGATTGTTTAAAGTCTTCTGCATCAACTTTGGAATATTGGCGTATAAAAGGAAAGAGAGCGATGTCCGCTAGGCTTTCCTGATGACCCAGGAGATAAGGATGATTGATTAAGCGATTATTCAATTCTGCTAAGAAGGATTCACAAATGGTATTATTTTTTTCTTGGTCAAAAGCTTCAAAACGATTGGGGTATTTATAGCGATCCAGTGCGGGTTTAAAAAAGGTATCGTTTTTTTTTATAAGCATGTTAATGTCTTCGGCGGAAAAAGACAACCAGCCGTCACTGTCTTGTTGGGCAAGTGCCCAGTACATAATATCGATGCTTTCATCGATAATGTGCCCGTTTGTTAATTGCAGTACGGGGACGGTGCCTTTTGGGGAGATTGCTAGCATTTCTTTAGGTTTCTGTCGTAGGACAATTTCACGAATTTCAACGGTAACATTTGCATATGCCAGGGTCATGCGTGCTCGCATAGCATAGGGGCAGCGTCGAAACGAATATAAAATTGGATAGTCTTGATGTGTTGTTTGCTTACTCATATTGGTTTGTTAATGAAAGTAAGTTGAGAATAGATGAGTTCTGGAATCTGTTATACCGTAAAAAAAACCCGGCAGAGCCGGGTTTTTTTTGCTTTGGTTAAAGCGCGCTGCAAACTAGGATGCAAAGTACCACATTGCAGAAAGATCCACAGAACTGATATCAAATACATTCTTAACATCAAGACGTGTGAACATTGTACGAATGCCAAATTGTCCCCATTTAGCACCAAAACCGGCACCATAAACAAGGCCAAAGTGATTGATTTTAGGGCAAGCAAGTGAGCCGTTTGCAAAGCCAGGAACGTTGACGCTTAAGCCATATTCAGTTTGGCCAAAACCCCAACCTAACTTAGCAACAAAGTACATAGGTCCTAGTAGAGTTTGTCTGAATAACGCTGCTAAGTAACCGTATTGCTCTTTGGCTTTCCAAGAGGCAGAACCTGTTCCACCAGCAACTGTAAGGGATGGTGTGAATTTAATATCACCAACACGGCTGTAGTTAGCTTCTACTCCCCAGTGCTTACCAATATCAGCACCAACGAATACGTTCCAACCTGCACACCAGTCATAGCCATTTCCAACAGCTAAATTCGTGTTTAGAAGGCCGCTGATAAGAGTGTTATTAATATTTAATTCGACATTTTCAATCGAGTTCATGGTAACACCAGCACCTAAGTACCATTCCACCATAGGAGGTGCAGGCATATCAGGTCCACCGGCAATGGCCGTCGCCATACCAAAAGTTGCAATTGCAGCAGCTAACGCTTTTTTCATAGTGATTTCCTTTTCTAGTTTTGTTTTAGTCATAGCTACGAATAGTTAGAAGACTCAGAAAAATCTTCCAACCAGACAGTAGTATATAAAAAAAATTCGTAAAAAAAAACAATGTTTTGATTATTATGTGTTTTTTGTTTTTTTTATTTCCACTTTAGTTAAATTGCGACCAGCTAATAGCCTTGGTGAGGCAATGAAACAGTGTAGCTACATTTTACAAAAAAAAATCATTTGTCATTAGTAACGTAAAATTATTTTTTTATGTCTTGATCATTGCGGTCCAAATGAAAAAAAACAGCATGGTGATACAGCAATACGGTATTTAAAGTTGAAAAGGAATCTAAAAACACCCTGTTTTTGCAGGTTTAAAAGAGAAAGAAAAATAACCATTCTGTACTATAATTAAGAGGTAACGATATATCAGTATCGTTTGGGAGGTTGTTATGTCAATTGAAGCTACTGATAAGTCCGTTTTTGATGAGCAAACGTCACATTTATCGCACTACAGAAAAATGGCAAATGTGGTCAGCATTGAAAAAGAATACTTGACGACTAGCTGTAAAAACAGACTAGCCGTCTTATTGGAAGGTAAAAATGGCAAATTCTTTGGTTATGTTTTGCTAAAAAAGAATGCTGATAATAAGTTTGCGCTTGAAGAAGCCAACGTTAAATTTAAATCTTTTGATGCAGCTAAAACTGCGTTACAAGATAAGATGGCCTCTTCACTATCCCAATAGCACTTATATGAAAAGGACAAGTGGTTAACAAGTGGCTTCTCCTCCATCTTGATCACAGGTGGGGATATGATGTTCATTGCAAAATGTGTCAGTGGTTAATCCGCAAGGCGGGATGGGTTCACTTTGAAACGCAACAGCTAGACAGGTTGCTTGATCTTTAATGATGTTGTTAGGGTCACAGTTTTTCATCTTTGACAGTGGCACGCAAGAGACGTTATCAAAGTCCAAGCAATAAGGTTGGTGTGCTAGTTTATTGTCAAATGGCATACATAAACAGCCAAGATAATCTGGGCCGTTACAGCCATCTTCATCAGATCCACAAAGATAATAAAGACTGTTAGCATTGGAAACGTTTAAAAAGAGTGATAAGAAAAGAAAGATAATAGCAATCATGGCCATCCCCTTATTTTAGATAATGTGAGTAGCAGATAGCTTGCCAGAATACGATAACGAGTCAATACAGTAATGCGTTAGAAAATATGGTTCACGCCTAATAGCACCATGGTAGATTGGTTAAACAGCGTGTAGGCGACGGTATTAATAGTTGTTCCTATAAAAGATTGATCGACTCTTATTGATTTATTCAATCCTTTCATCGGAAAGTTCTGTAGCAGGGTAAAATCTATCCACCAGTGCTGGTTGGCAATATATTTGAAACCTGCTCCAAAGTGGATAGCGCCGGGGAAAACACCTTTTAGAGTGGCGGTAGGGTAGGTAGGTGTTTCATAGGCTAGGCCTGATTTGAGTGTCCATTTGGGGTTAAGGTGAAATTTAACGCCAAGTGAAACAAGCCAAGTATTCTCTACATTAAAGATACTGGTTGAACGTTGGTTAATGTTAGCGATGGTCGCTACACTCTCGGAAAAAAATTTTTTCCAACGGATAAGCTGCGCATTACCTAGAACGGACCACTGCGGCGAGATGATTTGCGTAAAGCCAAAGTTAATAATATCTGGCAACTTTATAACAAGGTGGCTGGAGGAGGAGAAGCGTGTGTCATTGACACCATTGAGGTTTAAAAACAGAGTCCCTTTGGATGTTAGTGTCGTAGTAACAGCAGAACGATATCCTAGCCCAAGGTAAGTAGAGGGTGACAAGTGGTAAAGCACCCCAAGGATATAGCCATAGCCAAACCCATCACCTTTTCCGGAGCTAGCTCTGGAGGCCTCTGGATTTATCAGCCCCGCTTTTTGTGAGCCTTTAATCCTTAAGTACTGAAATTGTAAGCCAACACCTATTGAGAAGTCAGGGGTAAGTGCAACAGCGAGCATAGGGCTTGCATCAATGGTTGCTAATTCGCTCGAAATAAGATGGAATCGTCCAACCCAGTTGGGGTCAAAATCAATTTTTTCACCCCAGGGAGCCAATACTGAGAGACCTAGCGTTAGATATTGATTTATTTTTAAGCCCAGGTGGTAACTTGAAATGTAGGCGCTACCATGGTGCTTTTGGTTAACAACGCCTGTTACAGGCAATACAGGTGGTGCAAAAGCAGGGAAGAAAGTGGAGCTCTGTGTGGCGCGCGCGTTGTCTTCCGATGATTCGCTATAGAAATATCCCGCATTAAGATACGACTGGTTTTTTTTTAATGTTGATAAGGTCGCAGGGTTAAAAAAGTTAATCGATGCATCATTCACTTCGCTGCTTTCGCCGGCTAGGGCCATGCTGTTCACTGAGGCAGAACCAGAATTAAATTCAATATTGCGTGCATACGTGCATGTAGTTGGGTTAAATAATATGCAGCAGAAAAGGAGAGAATATTTCCATTTATTTTTCAACATGCAGTAGATGTCCTTCAGGATGCTCGCTAGCCTTTAAATAAGTCAACCGCATCTTGACATAAAATGCGGGTAAATTGAAACAGTTTCTAAGGAGTGATTTATATTGCATTTATTGGCAAAGAGGAAGGAAGAATAGTTTGCAAAAGGGAGGAGGTTTCCTCCCTTCATAGGTCAGTTACCTTAGATAACTGTTGCTTTAACGTGGGCAGTACCATTATGTTGATACCCCAACTTTTTAGCAGCTGCGGGAGACAAATCAAGAATGCGATGGAATTTGTAGGGACCTCTATCGGTTACTTTAACCACCACAGAGCGGTGATTCTTCATATTAGTGACGCGTAAATGGGTGCCCATTGGCAGAACAGGGCTTGCCGCGGTTAGAGCGTTGTTTTTAAACTTCTCGCCGCTGGCTGTTGCCGTACCGAAGTTGCTGGCGACACTATACCATGATACGTCGCCAGTTATTGTATATCCCTTGCTCACATGGGCTAGGGGGTAGTACCGTTTACCTTTAATAACGTATGACGCTGCATGACTGCTTGCTAATGCCGCAGAAAACATAGCAAATAAAGAAACACCTAGAAAAATTGAACCGAAAACCCTACTTTTTGTACCCATTTTATCGTTACTCTTCAGTTAGTTAGCAAAAAAAGAGCAATTATAGTCAAAAAACGAACAACTGTGAATAATTTATTCAATCTTATTGGGTAAACTGTTTTTCGTTATATACAAAGTGTAAAATCAGCCTTTTTATTGTCAAGGATGGTGAAATTATTATGAATATTAGTATCTTCGGTTCTGGCTATGTGGGTTTAGTAACAGCCGCGTGTTTAGCTGATGTTGGTAATCAAGTGGTTTGTGTTGATGTTGACAAAAAGCTTGTTGCTCAGCTCAATTTAGGGCACTGCTCAATTCACGAGCCTGGATTGCAAAGCATGCTGGAAAAAAATCTATCCTTTAACCGTTTGCACTTTACCACGAGTGCAAAACAGGCTATAGAACGTAGCTATGCTATTTATATTGCAGTAGGAACCCCGGCTTGTGAAGACGGTTCTGTCAACTTGAGTTACGTCAACCATGTGGCGGAACAACTTGGCACATGGTTAACACAAGATGCTGCTATCATTGTAAAATCAACTGTACCTGTTGGTACGGGGCATAAAATAAAAAAAACCATCAAACACCTCCATGTTCACCGTAATATTGCTGTTGATATAGATGTTGTTTCAAACCCAGAGTTTCTACGTGAAGGTCGTGCAATTTCAGACTTTATGAAACCAGATCGAATTATTATTGGTGTTGATAATGAAAGAAGCAAGAAACTATTACACCAAATTTACGAGCCGTTTAATCGTAATCACAATAAGATAATTACGATGGACCCATGTTCGGCTGAGTTAACAAAATATGCAGCAAATGCGATGCTGGCGACTAAAATTAGTTTTATGAACGAAATAAGTGAATTAGCTGAAAAATTGGATGCTGATATTAACTTAGTAAGGCATGGGCTTGGGTCAGATCCACGCATAGGCCGGCAGTTTATTTATCCAGGATGTGGTTATGGAGGTTCATGTTTTCCGAAAGATGTTAAGGCGCTGATACATATGGGTGAGGAAGTAGGTATCAATGTAGGATTAACTCGAGCAACTCACAAGGTAAATGAAAATCAAAAAACGATATTACATCAAAAAATTCTAAATTATTATCATGGTGATATTTGTGGGAAGCATTTTGCATTGTGGGGGCTTGCATTTAAACCCGATACTGATGATATACGTGAGGCCCCTAGCCAATATTTAATAAAGCAATTAATTACTAGTGGGGCAACAGTCTGTGCTTTTGACCCGCAGGCTATAGCTAATATGAAAAGAAAATATCATGATGAGAAAAGCCTTTTTTTTTCTAAGGATGCTTATAGTGCTTTAGTTGATGCTGATGCTCTAATTATTGTAACAGAGTGGATGGAGTTTCGAAGCCCAGATTTTATATTGGTATCTAACCTGTTAAAAGACAATGTTATTTTTGATGGAAGAAATTTATATTCGCAACAAACTATCAACCAATATGATCTTGACTATATCTGTATTGGTAAAAAAGCCATGAAAAAAATACTGGCTTAATAGCATTTATCCCGCACTACTGTATGTACAATCGATTGCAGTGAAAATATAATTTCATTAATGTTTTTTCTGTTTAAGAAGGGGTAAAAATGAAAATACGTAGTGAAATGTCGATAGATCATAAAGCTTCAATGTTAAGTGAAAATAATCAAGCAAGTATAACTTCACCACCATTAATGGCACCTGGTGCTTGTTGTTGTTGCTGTTTTGCTTGTTGCTGTTCAGCAGCTTCTTCATTTAAATAATAAGAAGTAGAGGAATAAACAGTGAATGTTGACAGAAAAATATTAAATGCAGCGATATATGAAAATGTCTATAGCCCAATGACACCTTGGGTTAACTCTATAGGTATGTGCTCACCGGCTATGCGATACCAAGAAAATAGTGCATTAGCATCAATTGCAGAAAGCTACTTTGTGAATTCTGTATATACCCGTAGCAATACAGAAGATACACTTTCGATCGCTTCTTATCTTCGGGATACAGGGGTAACGATGACGTCGCTTAATGAAACTCGAGACAACACTAATTTTAATAGCAAACCGCTAGAAAGAAACACACCGTTAAATTTATCGTTGGGCAATGCGATTACGCAGCGACGCAGTATTCGACGGTTTACGGGTGAGTCAATGCATTACAATGATTTAGCAAGTCTACTGAGAGCCGCGATAGGTGTTTCTGCCAAAGCAAATTTTAGTTTCAATGCTGGAGATGGCGTTACGCACTTGCTGAGAACTTATGCTAGTGCAGGAGGGTTATATCCCATTAATCTCTATTTTTCGGCTTGTAAGATTGATTCTTTATCGCAAGGTATTTACAGATATGAACCTAGGAAAGATACTCTTATTCACTACCAAAATGAAAAAGAGGCTCAGTCTCTTTGTGAATTGATATCGATTGATACGACATCAATTAATCTTACTCAGGCTAATTGTATTATTCTCTTAACGATAAAAATGTGGAAAAACCTAAGAAAATACGGGAATAGAGGGCTGCGTTTTGCATTTTATGATGTTGGTGCAATTTCACAGAACATTGCATTGGCAGTGACTGCGCTTGGGTTGGGGAGTGTCGACTGTGCGAGTTTTTACGAAGATGAGGTAAATAATTTATTAAATATAGATGGTCAAACAGAGTCTTTTGTACACGCCATTGTCATAGGGCAACCAGACCATAACGTATAACGAGGAATAATAATATGACTGATAGTACCGCGTTTAAAATACGCATAAAACCACATTATTCTTATATTGTGCATCATCAAAATGCCATTGAGTTACGCTCGGGTGTGTGGAACCCCACAAGTTATATGATACACGATGAGCAAGAAGACAATGTATTATATAAAATTATAACATCATTGGATGGACGTTATTCAGTTGAAGAGTTGTCTAACAGGTTAGGTATTAATAAGAAAAAAATTAAATCTGTTGTGGATCATTTAGCGCAACTTGGTGTAATAGAAAGTGATGCATCAACAGCCTTTCAAAAGTATTTGGATCAAGTTGCGCCTCATTTAACATGTACCAAGGATGATACGGGAATGGTTCTGCCCCAGTGTCCTACTTTGCTATTAGGGGAGCAAAAATTGACGAAGCCTTTAAAATCACTGTTAACACAATCAATAGGTGGGGGCTATAGTCAGAAAATCTATGAAGAAAATGATCTGCTCGCCATTATTAATTCTCTAGATAATAACTTTATGCGTAATGGTATTGAGCTTGAAAAAGTAGCTGAACGGTTTAAATCCTGGAAAGGGTATTTTATTGTATTTATACAGCATCAGGTTAATCCGGATCTGTCATTAAAATTAAATAGAATCTTTTATCACTTAAATATACCGTGGATACAGTCTGCTATAGATGGTCCTTTTGTTTTAGTTGGGCCAACTTTTACAAAAACATTGCCTTGTTTTGAATGCTTTGAAACAAGGATTAGTATGAACATGAAAGATAACGTAAGTTATCAACGCTATAAAAAGGCTATGGCAAAAAAGCAGTGTATTCAATCTAGAGATTTTACTATCCACCCTATATTGCAGTCGCTACTAATTTCACATACGGCAATGGAAATAGTTAATTACCTGTTAACAGGGCGTTCGTTTACACAAAAAAAGGTATTATCGATTTACCTACCAACGATGGAAATTACATTTAATGAGTTTTTAAGAAATTCACACTGCCGTACTTGTGGGAAGGACTCATTACGTGATAGCACACCGCTATACTTTGATTTTAGTGCCGTTTTGGATGAATAAATTATGAAAAATATGACAACAGGATTATATCGCAATATTGATATTGATATCAATGAGCGACTGCGTAGCGCGTTAAACCCGCTGTGTGGATTAGTGCAGCAGATTGGCTTTATTTACAGGGATAGTGCTGATCCGAAGATATTGGTGGCAGGTGCTGATTTATGTGGTGTTCATGTCACACAAAATCGGCCAGCGCCAAAACGAGGGGCTTACCATATTGGTGGCGCTGGCATTTATGCTGATGAAGTCATAATAAAATGTATTGCAGAATCATTGGAGAGGTATGTGCATTTTCTACCAGAATATCCACAAGCACAGACAGATTGGTTAAGTTATCAAGCGTTAAAGGAAAAAGAGGCGCCAGTTATCGATGCGCAGTATTTGCAATTTTTTTCAAAAGAAAAAACTGCCGATGAGAGTTTTCCGTTTCAGAAATTTGAAGCATCAAAACCAATGACGTGGGTGTGTACTCAGTCCTTGTTAGATAAGGAGCATTCTATTTATATTCCATTGCAGTTGATGGCTGTAGGATACCCAGTAAAAAAATCAGAAGGAGAGCCGTGGTTATTGCCTGCGGTAACAACCGGTACAGCAGTCCATGTAACTACAGAACAAGCTATTAGAAATGCATTGTTGGAGCTTATTCAAGTCGATGCCGTTATGGGGCATTGGTATACGCAATCGTCATGCTATGAGATTTTACAAGATGCCCGCACAAGGCCTCTACAAAAACTTTTAAAAAAATACACGCCTTATGGTATGAAGGCACCACGTTTTTTTTGGATTAGGAGCGCAGACCTCAGTGGGTTTGTTATTGCCTGTATTTTACAGGGTGCTTCAAAGCCACGTTTTGCTATTGGTTTGGGGGCTGACACTGATTTACTGTCTGCAATGTACTCAGCGTTTCTCGAGGCCGCTGGTGTATTACAGCTTGCTAAAATAAATTTATTTACTAGTTCAGCACCTCATTCTGCTAAATATGAAAATAAATCGGCTATCTATAATTTAGATGACAATGTCGTTCTTTATGCACAGCAAGACTATTCAAATAATATTAAAGACAAATTCCTACAAGCTAAATGTATCTTTGCTTCCCATCTGCCAGATGACTTACAAGGAAATACAAGAGAACAGGTCGACATATTACTGGCTGATTTTAAAAAGACGAACAAAGATATTTACACCTTAGAGGTTGCCTGTCCTGAAGCGATAGATTTAGGGTTGCAGGTTTGTCGATTGTGGTCACCACAGCTATTAAGTTTAGTTATTCCAGGGGCTGTGCCTGATATGCACTCTCGTTTTAATGACTATGGCGGCCTATCGCATGAAGATCCACACCCTTATCCCTGAGATAACTTGTTATCAATGCTGGGTATTACTACTGTTGAGTTTGTCGAGCTTCTCAATAGCAGAACATTTATGCCGGCGATTTATAGCGATTGGTTTTAAAAATCTTTTGGTATCCAATTGCATAGTGAAACTAGTCATAGTTACTTACGGGCTATTATATATCCCTATTGGTTATATATTCGACGACAAAGCAGGTTATTGGCTAGTGTTTGTATTGGTAGGGTGTGTAGAAGGGTATCTGTTATCGGCAATAGAAAAATATTACATGCCTGGAAATATAATTCCTATAGCAAAGCCATATTTAAAAGATGGCAGAACGATTTTGTCGTTGTCATCAAGCACCAGAGTAGGAAAGAGGGAAGCGCGGCAATATCATCATGGATATTATCATTTGAAAAGTAGTGCATTAGCACTATTGGTAAGTACGTCAATAGCCGAGGAAATTATTTTTCGAGGCTTTATAGTGCTGATAGCCTTTAAAAACCAACAGATTTGGCAAATAATCTTTATACTGATGATCTCTGTCGGTGTATTTTCATTGTCTCATAAAGGAGTTAACACGATTAATATAGTGTTAAAAGGCTTGTATGCTGTTTTTTTGCTCGTTAGTACGTTGCTATTGCATTCAATAATATCTGCTATTGTTGCTCACATAGTCTTTAATATTAATGTGTTTCGTCATAATATAAATTGTGTGAAGTATGATAATGTTATTTAATCTATTTAATAAGTCTCTTATTATGTTATTACCGACGGTATGTCATTATTACTTCGATCCTCTATTTTCTAAAAAGTTAACAGACAGTATTTCACAGAATCTGTTTTCCTCTTTAAGCCATCCGATTTATCGTATTAGAGCCTCAATATCTACAGTATTTTTTGCTGTATTTAGCTGTTTATATATGTCTTTTATGCTCTATATTACAAAAGTCCCATTGCTTAACCAGGTTCAATTAAGGATGATAGGCTCAGGTTTAGGAAGTGGTCTGATATTAGGTATTGTCATTACAGGAGTGGTTACGCTTATCATCAACGCTATTGTTTGTGTTTCTCCTAATAGCCAAAATAGAAATGGCGCTATTTTAATGGATTTTTTGCCACTGAAAGCGATTAGTTTTTCTTTCCTTTGGTTGCCAGTGGTATTTATGCAGTCTGCATGTGAAGAAATAGTTTTTCGTTTATGCATGATAAATTATTTTTCGTGTTTTGGATTTCATGCTTCAATTCTACTCTCTACAACTATGTTTATAGTCCGAGATACCAATTTTGTTTGTTCACGATCCATTTCCTTATTTCCATTATTATCCTCGGCAGTGATAGGCTTAATACATGGTTATCTTTATAGTATGGTTCACTCAATTTGGCCCTGTATTATTTCAAGAGTTGTCGTTTATTTTCTTATATTTTAATTTTTTATAGGTGAACATGTGCCCAATGTAATTATTCAATGCCATAACGTTTGCAAAAGATATTCATCAGAAGATGTTATTAGAAATATTAGTTTTAACATTGATAAAGGGGAGCGGGTACTTATATTGGGTGCTAATGGTGCTGGAAAAACGACCTTGTTTCATCTTCTATTAGGCTTGTTGCAGCCCACATCGGGCTCTATTGTGTTAAAAGGAATAAAGTCACATCTGCCGCAGGCACGTCAGGGTGTCGGTGTTGTTCTACAGCAGTCTGAGTTTATGCGTGAGCTTACTGTTATAGAAACGATTCACTTTGTTAAGAAACACTATAAACATACCTTTGAAGTTGATGAAGTCGTGGCCCTGTTTTGTTTAGATAAATTTACGCATCAATTCACAGATACTTTATCCCTAGGTCAGCAACGTCGTCTTGCATTGGCGTTAGCGATTATTCATCAGCCATCGATACTGTTTTTAGATGAGCCTACGGTCGGTTTAGATGTACTAGCTCGGGAGAGCATTTTATCGTGGCTCAATCAATTCACTCTGCAGAACAGCAAAACGGTAGTATTTACTACTCACTTCATCGATGAGGCAGAGTTGCTGGCCGATCGTATTATCTATTTAAAAAAGGGACGAATTACTTTTGATGGCTCGATAAGTTCATTTAAGAATGCCCATATGAAGACGATGGTCTGTTTTTTCTGCTATAAACTGGTCGATTTTAGCTTTTTGGAGCCTACTGCTGATATTGTCTCGATAGAGAATCATTATGTGGTGCTAATGACATTAGATGCAGATGCTTTACTACGTGACCTAGTTAGTTTTGCCATACCCTTTTCTCAATTACAAGTTATTCCCTCGACCATGGAACAGGTGTGTTTAAGTCGTTTTCGGAGTGCATAGTTATGCTAATAAATTGTTATGTAAAGATGTATTTATTGGAATTAATCCGTAACAAATCAGCGGCATTTTTTACCATACTTTTCCCATCGATGTTGCTAATGTTATTTGGGCGGGGTGACGATGCTTCAACCCTTGATCAATGGCATTTATATATTGCTATGGCAAATTATGCTGTACAAAGTAGTTTGTTCTTATCTTTGGGAATGAGTATAGCCTATAACAAAGAGAGTCAGTGGACAAAGTTTTTATCTACATTACCTGTTTCACGTTTATATCGTGTTGTAGGGCAAGTAGTCTCCATGGGGAGTGTTGGCGTATTCAGTTTATTGCTCTTGATTGTTGTGGGTATTTATTGGTTGCCTGTTACATGTGGCTTTACACAAACAGGCCGATTATTTTTGAGTGCGTTGTTGGGTGGTATTCCTATGGGATTATTAGCCATGGTATTGGCTCATTATATCAAAGCTGCGACAGCCCGCAGCCTGTTTGTTGTTGCTAACTTCCTGTTTTTCTTTTCGTCTTTTTCCATTCCAACGCATGGTCCCTTAGCGGTATTGCGATTTATCGTTCCTACCTGTTTGTGGTTTTCATTGTCTAGTAACTTTACTTTGTCATCTAGCATTGATCTTACATCCCTGTATGGTCTTTCAGGTTACACAATAATTTTATACCTAATGTTAATTCGCATTAAATAATTATCTAATGCATTTTAGCGTGTGAACTAGTGCCTGGTGATGTAAATTTAATAACAAAGTTAGTGTTTGTTTCACAAGAAGCATCTCCTTTCTTATCATCGTAAGCGAAGGCATAACCAGAGCCGCGAACTAAATTACTATGAACTGTGTTTTCCCAAGCAGAATCAAGAGGGCTTTTGCCATAAGGGCAATCTGTTTTACTTGCGCATGTTCTATAAGGATCTAACGTTGGCTGTTGTGGGTGCGCTGTATTCCAATTAGAAATAGCTTGGTTAATCTCCGTAATATGCTTGTCAGGTTCTCGGCAGTAGTCTGCTGACAAACCAAATGGGCCAGAGCACTGTGCCAAACGTCCTTTATCGGAAAGGTTTCCATCATTAAAGCCTACCCAACCGGAAACACCCGCACACATATCAATATTGTTTAATTGAAAAAAATAATTACCTGTTTGCACGCCTTGATTGTTATCGCCATTGCAAAGATACTTTAACGATTTACTTTGGTCTTTAGGTAATTCAATAATGGGGTTGTCGACAGAGTATGTTGCTGAGGTGCCACCAATATCACATTGTGTGTTGGATGCGGGATAAGCGACTACACCAAAATTAGCACCATTAACCATTGATACATCAAAATTGATGCCTAAACCAGCGTTATTGATATTGGCGTAGGTTGCTTCTACTGTTGTTGCAACTACATTACCGTCTTGTGGTTCAGTGGGATGCAATGGGTTAGCAAACGATACTGATTTTGTTGTATCAGATATGTTGTTCTTTACACCTACGATAGCCCAGCGCAAACCTTCTGCTCCACCATCTGGTATATGCTCAACGTAATCCTGGCCTTTTTTAATAAGAGTATAGCCATTGGTTACTTTTCCAAGGCTGCAAGCATTGAGTTCTGCTGGTGATGGGTTTAAACCTTGAGGTGCATCACTAACGCGTGCACATATATATTCAAAATTTGTCGCGTTTTTTATCGTTATGGTTCGCTGACCTACGGTATTACTGGCTAAAGCAGAAACACATACCGTAGATAGTGCTAAGCATGATAGTCCTATTATAGTAGTGTTAAGTGTACTATGTTTCATATTATCACCATTTTAAATTTGAAGGGTATTAATAACTATAGAAGAGATGATCATCCAGTGTTGTAAACTATACGTGTTGGTTTATCATAAATCAAGTTGCTTAAGGTTTTCTTCGTGGCGATTATTTTTTTATTTTTAAAAATTAATATAACTATATGATTTTTATTTTTTGTAGTAGCGCATTACTTTGTTGTATATTTTCTAGATGAATGTTTTTTCAAATGATAGGATCAGGCGGCGTTTCTAGCATTGAAGGTGACGCATCAATAAATTGTGCAGCAATCGTTGGTGGTAAAGGTTTTGAAAAATAATATCCTTGCACAAAATCACAGTTTTCTTGCAATAAAGAGGACAGCTGTTCTTTAGTTTCAACACCTTCCGCGACTACTTTTAGCCCCATTTTTCTTGCTAGCGCAATAATGGAGGAAACGATATCTTCGTCTGTTTTTTCAACATTAATACCTTGTACGAATGTTCGGTCTATTTTAATAGTGGTAATTGGTAAGTGCTTTAAATGAGAAATGGAGGAGTAACCTGTGCCAAAATCATCTAGTGCATGCGAAGCACCAAGTTGGTTTAATTTGCTGATGATATTACTACTTTGCTCTCCTTTGTGCATAATAGCCATCTCGGTAATTTCAAACTCAAAAAGGTGGTAGGGAAGATTGTATTGACTAATCGTGTCATTAATAATAGTTAGTAATGTATCATTGGTTAATTGTATTGGTGAAAGATTAATAGCAATTTTATGATTGAAATTTTTTTCTTTTATCCACGTTGACACATCCTTGCAAACAGATTCAATGACCCACTTGCCAATTCGATGAATGAGGCCAGTATCTTCTGCAATTGGTATAAATTGGTCGGGGGGTATTTGGCCTAACCTTTTATTTTTCCAGCGTATTAAAGCTTCAAAGCCATGCAGAGTACATAATGGCAGTTTATAGATCGGCTGATAAACCATGGTAAATTCGTTACACTCTAATGCTTTTTGCATTTCAACTTCGATATCTAATTGCTTAATGTGGCTATTTTGTAAATCGAGAGTGGCATAGGTGTATTTTAAGTCGTTTGCCTTTTTAGCACGATACATAGCAATATCCGCACTTTTAATTAGGTCGTCTTCTGTCTCACCGATCATTGGAAAACAAGCTATACCAATACTACCACCAACATGTAGTGCTTTCCCTTTTATATTAAAAGTTTCATTAATTGATTTAATTAGTTTCCATGCAACAATTCCGGCTGCATGAGTACTTTTTATTTCATGTAGTATGACGGCAAATTCATCACCACCAATACGTGCTACATAATCACCGTTACGAAGTTTTTTCTCTAATCGTTGGGCGACTTCTTGTAAAACTGCATCACCCATATGATGTCCATAAGTATCATTAATGTGCTTGAATTTATCTAGATCTATTAGTAAGAGCGCCAAGATATGTTGGTGGCGTTTTGCATGTGATAGTAGTCGTGATAAGGTTTCCTCGAAGTGCCGGCGATTTGCAATACCCGTTAACGCATCAACCCTTGCCATTTCCTTGAGTGTTTCATTTTGTTTTTTGACCTTATCAATTAGTTTTTTATTTTCATTGATAAGATTTTTGGCGTCAACGAGATTGTCTTTTGTGTTTGTATCACCATGATCTTCATTTTCTTCTGTCAAGGATTCAATAAGTTGCTTTAAAATTATTTTCTGTTCATTAAGTTCGCGCATAACTTGGTGTTGCTCTGTCGCTGCGGTTACAGCACGGTGGAAACCGTTAGCCGTAATTTTTTTCATGTCTAATACATCATTGGTTGTCTCTTCCATGATTTTTTTGCAGGTAACAGAGTCATCGGATTGGTGAAGATAAAAAATGGGGGCGAGTAATGGCTCGGTTTTATTATATTGCAGCCATGCATCCAGTTGATCATTAGTTAATAAAATGGCATCGCAATGTATTTCTGTTGGGAAGGCGTCTTTAATGTTAACTTTATATTTTGCTGACTCTATTTGATCGCAAAAAGATCTGATTTTGTTTTCAATCTGTTTGTTGTTAGTAATCAGTAGAAGTTGGTAAGAGTCTTTTTCCATGACGCTAGTCCTTGAAGATAGGCTTACCTTAACTATAGCAGCTCATTCGTGTTTCGCAGGCAGTGGACAAAATGGCGGCATTTACATTTGGCAGGTATACTGGCTATGTAGTTGATTAATTACAGCACGTAAGTTCTGTATTCTTTTTTGACGACTTCTTCTTGTTCGGTATTTGACTCTTGTTGATTCAAAGAATCGTTTACACTTTTTTTTCATTTTGGCAGCTCCTTTATTGGTTAATATATAATCAATTTAACAGCCTGCCTTGCTAAAGTCACCTCTTATAACGTTACATTGAAACAGTAATATTAAAAATTTATAGAAAACAATTAGTTAAATTTTTCTTTTGACATAAAACGCTTGTTTATCCAAATAGTGATGAGATATAAAAAACCCATCTAGGCACAGTGAAGATAACATATGATCAGAAAATACATCATGAGATGACATTTGATAACACAGGATGGAGCATTACTTCCTCTAAGGGATAATGGTTAGCAACCACTTTTTATGCTAATATCCGCACAAATAGGTTAAAATTCTAGCAAACCACACCGGTTGATTGAAGCATTGAGGAGATGCCATGAGTTGTTATATCGGAAGTTGTCATTGCGGGAAAAACCGCTACGAAATTAAAGCACAGCCCGAATTTCAGTTTGTCTGCTACTGCAATAACTGCAAAGTTTTAAACAGCGGAGGACATTTGTGTGGGATGATGTTTGACCAAGCGCAGCTGACCGAAGCGACTGATACCACAACATATCACTACGTCGGTGGGAGCGGTGACAATATTGTCGTGCATTTTTGCCCCACGTGTGCCACGCAGCTTTATGCTTACCCAACGCATTATCAAGGTAAGGTTGTAATTCGCGCTAATACCTTGGTAGAGGGGGAGTTCACTTCACAACAACACATTTTTACGGAGTCAGCATTTCCCTGGGATCAACTGCCGATTGATAAATAATTAAAAAGTGACGAAGTCTAGGGATGTCTTATGGCACTTGAAAAGTTTGAGGAAATACCTATGCAGCTTCCAATCAGTGGGCAATGCCTTTGCAAGGCTGTTCAATATAAAATAAACAAGCAGCCGAAGCGAAACGGCTTGTGCTTTTGTCGTTCTTGCCAAATTAAAACGGGTTCTAGTCATATAGCCTATTTAGCTGTTGAAAGCCATGCAGTTGAAATTTCTGGGCTGGTTAAGTGGTTTGAATCCATAGGGGAAAGTGGGAACGCTAAGCATCATGGGTTTTGCGGTCAATGTGGAACAAACTTATTTGGAAAGCCGACTTTATGGCCCGATATTATAGTGGTGTACGCTGGCTCGCTGAATAACCCAAGTGATTATCAACCGGAGGTGATCGTTTGGACACAAGAAAAACCTTCCTGGGCATGCATCAATAAGGAGTTAACAACATTTGATCAAAACCCTGGGTAAGTGACACAAATTATGTTTAGCACGTAATAATCAAATTCTGCTCATCCTCTTGACCTATTGGCAACCTTACATAACTGTAAGATTCAATTAAGTAAATATCATTAGGTTAAGACGTATCACTTTCTTCCTGCAAGAAGGGGTGATAACGTTATTCCAAATACATTGCATGTTGTTTTACATTTACTAGCCTGGACCTGCTTTATTTTCTCGTTACATTATTCATTTACATGATGCCACAAATAGTCTGTTGAGCTTATTTAAGCTCATACTAGGAAGTAAAGATATCAATTTTGGGCGCGCCTATAGGAAAGCATCAAACTGACAGCGTTATAACTAACAATTAAAAACATCAGCCATCTAAGCAGGTATGGTGATAAAGAAGTAACAAAAGGTATAGCTATCATGATTCCGATAATGCCAGTCAGACTAATAATAAACACTTTTTTCAAAGGCACTTTCTTATTTAACACAAACGCGGTGCAGGTTAATGGCTGCTGTAAGGCACCGGCTGCTGTCATAATTGGAAAAGCCACTAACGGCGACATGCCCAGTAAAAATAGCAGTATTTCGACTACAACAAAAAGGCCAACACCAACCGCGGGAAGAAATCCACAGATAATAGTCCCAAAGAAGCCAACCCATAACTTCCAGCCCGTTAGTATTGTGGCATTTCCACCTACTGGTAAAAAGCCTAGCTGGTTTAGTAAGATAACAACCGCCATACCGATAAAGGCTATAAACATGCTAGCCTGGATGTGTCGCTTATCTAAGTTAGAGACCACTAGTCCACCAATACAACCACCGATACACGTACCAGCAATAAGGGTAATTAGCGTGATGAGGTCAACATGAATAACGTGAAGAAAGACAATCGCTTCTATGGCGCCAGGGAGTATTTGTGCTGAGTTTACGGTTCCCGGTAGGTTTTCATCTTTAATGGTTTTCCATGCTTTTGAAAGGGCGATAACAACTGCAAAACTGCCTATGCCAATGGAATCTGCAATAAAGGCTATGATGCCCGTGGCTGCAAGTTTTACTTTATTTGCACGGGTAATCGTCACATTGTTCGCTTTGTCTTTAAAATACATGACGAACATCAGCGTGATGACGCTAATACTAAAAACGATAATCAGTGCTACAATTAACTCAGTTGCCACAATAAACCCCTTGGTGTGTTGTTATTCCGCTAGGCGCTGATCTTACGGAAAAGGGTATAATGATAAAAGAGTGTGCATGTAATAACAAGAACGCCGCCAATAATGGTCAACATAACACGATCTAGTGCAATAATATTATGATAAGCCCCAAGTAAGTGAGTAAACCCTAAAACAAACAGTTCGATAAAAAGTGTACGACCAATGTACGAAAACCCCAGTGCAAAGATAAGAAACAAGAAAATTACCAACAGCGAAAAGTAAATCCAAAAATTGTTGGGTACGATATAGGTTAATAGAGAAACAAAAATAATGGCGCCGACAATATTGACCGCCATACGCTTTAATGCAATTTTAATATTTTCTTTTTGTGGGCCTTGAATAACTACTAATACCGTCAATGGAATCCAATAAAGGTGTGATACCGTCCAGTGAATTTTTATTAGATAACCCATTAGCCATGCTAATGACATGGCGGTAACCGTGATTAATGCACTCATTTGTTTAGCATGAGATTTTTTATCGACGCCTTTTTTCTGATCAGTATAGACATGACGGTTAAAAACCCAGGTTATAAATGTAAAAAGCACGATGACAAGCACGCCGTCTAATAAATAAACTATAAAATGTTTTAAATCAAAGGGGAGGGAAGAAAATATTAAGAAAGTTAGCGCGCCAAAAACAAAAATATTGGTTTTTACTTTTCTCCTTGGTAGCAAAAAAGCAAGGCCAGCATAAACAATTGTCAGTACTTTAGCTAATGTAGGTACAAAGTAGCCGACAACACCGCCTAAAAGAATCGACAAGACAATGATAATACTGCCAAGGCTTGTGTGGCTAAGTCGTTGCTGGCTGGGAGAGAAGGTGGCAGCAGCAGACATTACCGCCATATTAAAAGAGACCAAAATAGCATCATTCCCTGAAAAAGGCACTATAGTGACAATCCCTGTGATCAGTAAACAGAACAGTGTGATTTTAATGGCTTCAATGATAAAAAACCGGTATGGAGTTGGGTTCATACGTTACCTATAGAAGCTTGATATAGTAGATAATTATCCCGATTCAGGCTAGCACACGGAAGCATTATATTCAATCTAGTGGATTTAGAAAATAATGTAGATGTTTAAGCGAACAGCATGGCCTGATTACCATAATATCTGATAAGTTTTCTTATCAGAGATAACATGCAAGATTATCAGCAAATCTAAACTATTTTTTACGGTAGATGTATTAAATATAGTGTGCTGGCAACTGAAAAACATAGCGACTTAACCAATGTGCCTCCGGTGCTTGGTTAATCACTAGGCCAAAATCTAGATCGTTATCCTTAACAAAAGATTCTAATGACTTTAATTGTCTTGGATTGACACGGACACCATACTTTATTTCAATAGGAATAACGCCAAAAGGACCTTTGAGAATTAGATCAACCTCTGCACCTGAGCGAGTGCGGTAATAATAATAATCCCATTGAGTTAACATTGTAGCCTGAAGACCCTTAATCAGCTCCTCAATTACAAAGCTCTCAAAAGAGGCGCCAACAATAGGGTCATTATAAAGCATCTCTTTATCGGAAATTTTTAATAATGCATGTAATAGACCACTATCACGAATATGCCCTTTAGGCATTTTAACAATCGATTTGGAAACAGAACCTTCATAACTTGGTAGCTGACGCCATAAAAATGTTCCCTCTGCAATCTGTAAAAATTCTCGTATAGAGGAAGCGCTGACTTCTAATGCCCTAGCAGTATCTGATTTATTGAGAATAGTGCTTGATAGTTTACCAAGCATAGTTAGAAAGCGTTGATACGCAACATGATTGAGTCGCGGAAATAAATTAGCAATATCTCGATGAATATATGTTGCCTCATAATTTTCCATCCATTGCATATAATAATCATCTGATTCCTTTAAAACGGGTTCTGGATAACCTCCTTTTTGCCAAGCCAACTGAATTTGTTTCAATGTTAACAGTGGAGAGTCTAAATTGGATAGCGTATCTCGCGTCAGCTTTTTTTCGTTTAGCAGTTTGTAAATTGGGCTCAGTGGCTTAGCAAAAATCTCATTCGCTTTAAACGTACCCAATTCAACCATTGCAATGCGGCCGGCTAAACTTTCAGAAACATTTTTTAACAATGCAGGGCTACTTGAACCGGTTAAAATAAAACGTCCAGGTACATCGCGCGCTTGGTCAATGACTCCACGTAAAGTTTCAAACAGCTCTGGCGATCGCTGCGCTTCATCAATAATGACATGCTGAGTGTTCTCTTGAAAAAAGAATTCAGGATCATGCGTGATACGCTGAAAGTCAGAACCTTTTTCCAGATCCAGGTATTGCCATTTAGGTCGAAGCATCTTACTCAGGGTCGTTTTACCGGTTTGACGTGCTCCTAGTAAAACAACGCATGGAAACATATCAAGCAACCTATTGATTTTATTGTATATATTTCTATGCATGTAAATTCCACGGGCTACCCATCAAATTTACATCCTATTCCTAGGCTAACAACTTGTCAATATTTTGCTGAGAGCTTATCTATAGCGCAAATTTATCCACTATGAAGCACGGGAGCTATAAAATAAGGCGCCTTTGCCAATATTACAGCGAATTTCAATGGGCTCCTGCTCTTGCTTAAATGTTACTGGATTTAAAAACTTTGTCTTGATAGATAACAACCCATTTTGATTTAGCTGGTAGCTAACATATTCGATGAGTGGTTGATTTAAGAACTGTGGATTATTCAAAGTAAAATGCTTATCAGAGAATACCAAAGAATCGTTAACCAATATCATCGACTTGGGTGTATAAGAAGCAAAGAAATCAGGCTGGGAGAGCATTTTGCAAAGTCCATCACAACAGTAATCGATTTCCCTTGATGCACCGCTGTTTGCACAGCATTATAGTTTGGCAAGTTTTTTGCGGAAACAATCATTGGAAACAGTAAAGAAACGTAAGCAATTTTTTTTTAACATCAATCTTCCTTTTATCAAACTTAGTGTATGGTATCGGCAATCGTGTTGATGATATAAGTAGACTTATGGAGACATAAGCAATTGACACTTCTCAGAGTCATGCCGATTATATCCTATCCCTGAAGAGCTGAAAAGAAAAGTCTGTAAGGGAAGTGTCAATACACGTGATCAAAACGCTCTGTGTTATATGAAAAGTTTGAGTTGGGTGCGGCAATGTGCTGGACAAAGTCATTAATAATATCACGCCAAAACTGACAATAGAGATGTTTTTGCAAAAGATGGTGATCATCCTTAGGAAAACAAGGACCATGATTAACTTCTAGTAACCACAACTTTAAGTTTTCATCGAGAATAAAATCAAATCCAAAAAGAGAAAAGACAGGCTTAGTTATTTGAGCATTATGCAAGTCAGGTGCTTGTTGGTAAAAGGCTTCTAGCGTTTTAGAAACAGCGGCAAGCATTTTTTTATAAATAACAGAAAAATTAGGACAACGTGTTGTGGGTATTTGCCAATTATTTTCTCCCTCATTTGCAGCAAGGTGTTCGTTGGTTAAATGGCAATGCAGATCATTAACATTGCTGGGAGTATAGGGCGATCTGGCAACATTGAAGTAGCCATCTTTATATAAGTAAGCACCTGCAAAATTTGTTAATACCACAAACATCCGGAACGTGTACTTATGCCCGTTGAGCAGATGGGGGTTAATAATATATTGCTGCAATACATGCTCACCGCCATAACGGTTTGATGTCAGATAGTGATCGTAAAGTTGATCTGAATGGTCAAAGAGAACGATACCTTGCCCATTATTTAGGAGTGACGGTTTTAGAATCCAATAGTTGTCTGATAGCCCCTGCTCTTGTATCTGCAATAACACATCAACATAATTGCTGTCGTTAATAGAATAAGTTTTTGGAATCAGATGGTTAGGGGCCCAGGATGCCAACACGTGCTTATATTCGAGTAATTGCGAATAGGCTTCGTGTAAACACAAATGGCTATCGTTAAAATCACCTGGCGCCTTGCTTTCCCATCCTAGCAGCCGCAAGTGTTTATCCAAATTAAACTGTGTTGGAGAGTCAAGGTTGTCAAAATAAAATTGGTACGTCATTTGGCGATTATCGTATTAAAATGGACATAAATCCACCAAAATATGCACCAAGGGCAACTTTATCTCTAATAAAAAGTGCGCTTGACCAAATACCCCAAGGTATGCGCAAGTGTACAAACAACCTTATATCAGTAGACAAATAGCATCACGACTAGCGGTGATTGCCATCAACATAGTACCAGCGCTTATCAATACAATGAAATTCACTGCGCTCATGTATTTGATGGTCTTTCCCATCCAGTTGATAATGCGCACTAAATTCAACAAACCCCTTGGTTGCACTTTCCATCGACGTTGCAATAACGGTAAGCCCTAACCACTGTGAGCGAGTTGCCCATTCACGTGCGTCATCCGGGTTAAACCCTTGGCTAGCAAGCCCACACATGGTTTTTTGAATATAATCAACATCACCTCTGGTATAAGCGCTATAACGCGATCGCATTAACGCCTCTGGTGTTTTTGGTATAAACTTCCCACTAATATAAAGCCCACAACATTCATCAAAATATTTCTTACTACCACATGGGCACTTTTCTTTTTTCATTTCTCACCCTAACGTCACACGTTGACATTGAAAATAAACGCCAACTAATTCAGCATAGCCTTCCACTGGGACTACCCTGCCCGCTTGGCGCAGTATACACCAAGGTGGCAAGAGCGTAACTACCGTTTGTTTGACTAACGAGTAGATTGGCGTGCTTGCTGGATAATACCGCACCGTTAGTTTACAGCTATTGCTAAAAGTACCTTGTGCATTAATGTCCACCCAAGGTATTTTATCTTTTAATGCGTTATACATTTGGTCCGGCAATGTTTCTGGGCAACTGGCAGGACAACTTTGCCACAGCAATAAAAGCCATATAAACAGTGTTTTTAAAGTAGTTCTTATCATTAACGAATAATAATAAAATTTATCGCATAATGACATACAGTATAACGCGTGTTACCCCCTTTGCTGCCTTCATTAAGATGACATACAAAAACCACCGTCAACAGCGATAATTTGGCCGTTAACAAACGAGGTGCAGGTTGTCAGATAAGTAATGGCTGCTCGCAAGTCTTCAAATGCGCTGTCTCCGATGCGTCTGGCTGGTGTTTGTTGGGCTATCTGTTCCAGCCGTTCTGGCATTTTAGCAAAAATATCACGGTTCATCGCCGTAACAAAATATCCTGGAACTAAAGCATTTACTGAAAGACCATATTGCGCCCATTCGCTTGCTAAATGTTGTGTTAAGGTGCATATCGCACCTTTAGTTGTACCATATGCGGCAACTTGTGCATAACCACGCAAAGCTGTTCCACTAGCAATATTAATAATGTGACCCTTTTGTTGCTCTATCATTATTTTTGCCGCAAATTGGCATGCCATCGCAACGCTTAATAAGTTTACGTCGATGATCGATTGCCAATCTTTAACAGACATCTCAATCGTAGGTTTTTTAATAGCAATACCTTGGGCATTCACGACAATATCAATTGCTTGATAACGCTCTTTAATCGTCGAGAATAACTGTGCTAATGCCTCGGTATCAGTAACATCAACCGTTA
This sequence comes from Gammaproteobacteria bacterium, assembly GCA_030425685.1. Lineage (GTDB taxonomy): Bacteria > Pseudomonadota > Gammaproteobacteria > Coxiellales > Coxiellaceae > JAUIAD01. Next base: position 24,287 of record JAUIAD010000017.1, read on the forward strand.
GTATGTTTGTTAATGCCTGAGGTAGATCAAGTGCATGAAGTGTCGCTTTAACCTTATCTAAATTACTTGATACCGGTAGTGGCAATACATTATTGTCTTTTAAAAAATGGCAAATTGCCGCGCCAATAGAATCTTTACCGTCTGGTGCTGTACCACCAATCACTACGGCAACTTTCTGATTTATCATCACACCACGCTCACTTAAAAATATTCGTTGATAGTCCGCTTATTGATTAACTTCCTGAGGGTTGCACATGGTATCAAACTTACGACGAAATCAAAATGGCTTACGTCAGACGCGCTTGGAAGATAGCCGTTAAACCAAGGATTTTGATTATATTTTGAACAGATTATTGAGGGCCTAGCTCCTCACCTGTCCAGCGCCTTCTACAAGGTACTTAAACGTTGTTAACTGCTCCACGCCCACTGGCCCTCGCGCATGTAGTTTACCCGTCGCAATTCCTATTTCAGCTCCCATACCAAACTCACCACCGTCTGCAAACTGCGTGGAGCAGTTATGCATCACAATGGCACTATTGACCCGCTGCTGAAACAATGCTGCGACTTGCTTACTCTCTGTGATAATAGCCTCAGTGTGATTACTGCCATATTCATGAATATGGTTGATGGCTTCTTCAAGCCCCTTTACTACTTTAATAGCAAGGACTGCATCTAAATATTCAGTTGACCAATCTGCTTCAATGGCTGACTGAATACGCTTATCAATCAAGCATGACTGTTTATCACCACGTAACTCACAGCCATTCTCCGTAAGATCACTAACAATTTGAGGTAATAACGTGTTGGCAATAGAAGCGTCAATGAGTAGCGTTTCAGTAGCGCCGCAAATACCTGTTCGTCGCATTTTTGCATTTAAGACAATTTCACGCGCCATGGTAGGATCTGCATCAGCATGAATATACGTATGACAAAGTCCCGCTAAATGACTGAACACAGGAATACGACTCTGCTGGCGAATACGCTCAATTAATGACTTTCCGCCTCGTGGAATAATAACATCAACATATTGATCCATACTAAGTAGAATATCGATAGCTGAGCGTTCCTGACTCGGAATATATTGCACGATATCTTGCGAAACATCACACTGTTTTAACGCTAGTTGTAAGGCATTCACGATGACTTTATTCGTATGAAGGCATTCAGAACCACCTCGTAAAATAACCGTATTTCCTGACTTGATACAAAGTGCTGCTGCATCAGCGGTGACATTAGGTCTTGATTCATAAATAATAGCGATAACGCCAATAGGGATACTGACTCGGGATATCATTAAGCCACTTTCAACACGCCATGAAGAACGAACTTTTCCAACAGGGTCGGGCAATTCGGCAATCTTATTAACCGCTGCAACGATACTCTCTATTCGTTCTTTCGTCAGCAATAAACGATCTATCAAAGCCGGCGATAGCTGCTTCTCTTTTGCTTTCTCAATATCTATCGCATTAGCCGATAAGATAGATTCCGCTTGTTGAGATAAATGTTGTGCCATTACATTTAAGATTTTTGACTTTTTGTCAGCGGTAAAATTAGCGAGTTCCCGAGAAGCAACTTTGGCTTGTCGGCAAGCATTTTCAATAGTGTTTTGTATTGTCATAGTCTATCAATTTAATAAAGCAAGATTGTCTCGATGAATGGCCTCATGGCAGCCATTATACCCCAATATAGTCATAATGTTATTTGTCTTTTGCCCAATAATTTTTAACAGGTCATCATGGCCATAATTTGTTAGCCCCCGGGCTACTTCCTGCTGCGTTGATGTCATTACTTTAACAGCTGCCCCTTTTTGAAATTTTCCGATGACCTTAACAATACCAACAGGTAGTAAACTAGCCCCTTGCTGTAAGGCCTTTAAAGCACCATCATCAATAATCAACGTTCCCATCGGTTTTAAATGCTCACGTAACCAGACTTTTTTCATATTCTGCGATGAATCCTGAGCGACAAACCACGTTCCTTTTTCTGTTTGCAGATAATGAGTGATAGGATGTAAATGCTTACCGGAGGTAATAACCATATGACAACCACTATTCATCACGATACGTGCAGCGTCAAGCTTCGTAATCATACCGCCTGAGCCCACATTGGTACTCGATTCTTTTGCCATAGCGACAATATCGGCTGTTAAATGCTCTATTTGCGACAATAAGCGCGCCTCTTTATTGGTATGAGGATTATCCGTGTAGAAGCCATCAATATCAGAAAGTAAAATTAATGTGTCAGCATCAACCATCTGCGCCACACGTGCTGATAAACGATCATTATCACCATAGCGAATTTCATTTGTGCCAACAGAATCATTTTCATTGACGATAGGCACCACATTTAATTCAAGCAACTTTTTAAACGTATTACGTAAATTAATATACCTTCGCCGATCTTCCGTATCATCAAGCGTCAAAAGTACCTGCGCGGTTTTAATCTGCTTAGCGGCAAATAAAGTATGGTAGTGCTGTAATAATTGAATTTGTCCAATAGCAGAAGCCGCTTGCTTGCCATCTAAAGAGCATAACTGACTAGCATCGCCAAGTAAGAACCTCCCCAGGGCCACAGCACCAGAAGAAACTAACACCACTGACTTTTGTTGCTGGATTAATGTCGTTACATCATCAATTAAACTGGTCAGCCAAGGCACATTAATGCCCTCTCCCTGCTCATCAATCAACAAAGAAGAACCGATTTTAATCACAATACATTGGCTAGAAGTCAATTTCATTGACATAGTGTGTATAAATATCACCCTTGTGTCAACCACTCCCACTCGCTAAAATAAAAAAGTAGCCATATACTGAGTACTGCCCTGCAGCAATGCATCAAAACGAGTTATGTCTGATGTTGCGGCATAGCGTAGCTCATTCCAATACGACAACGACCAGGCTTGGTATGTGGTTACTGCAAAAGGAAGCATGCATGTTAAACAGGACGCCAGACCTTAAAACTGCTTTATTGCAGAAAAAATACTATGCGAACTATATTATTAAATATCAACGCCAATGCATCGATAAACCACAAAGTCAACAAAATAAAGGTGTGTTATCCATTCACTCCTTAGCCATACATCGACGCAAAATCAGTCGCCTGCTAGTAAAACAAATTAAAGAACAGCGTTATCAACCACAAAGTGTGGAAGAAAACATTGTCCGCGTTAAAGAAAAAGACCGTGTTATTTGTAAACTTAACCCTTTCGATATGATTGCGCAGGGTGTTATATCACAACTTATTACCGCACGCTTAACAGACTACATCAGTAAAAGTGTTTATAGCGTCAAGAATCGCTCTAACTATATGGCGGCAAGGCAGTTAGGCGAATTTTTTAGAAAGCATCAAAACAAGAAGAGATGCGATTTATTCGTTATCCGCACCGATATTAGCGCCTATACAGACAGCATCCCTCTTACCAAGACGGCACCTTTATGGCAGCGCTTACAATCAATACTAACATTTCTTCATGTGGACGATGACTTTGCAAGCTATTTATTATCACTGCTCAAACAATTCTTACGGCCAATCATTAAAAATGAAGACGGGTTATACTATCAAAGATTGTTAGGCACACCGATGGGATCGCCATTATCTGCCTTAGTGGCTACCTGCTATTTAGTCGATGTGGATCGACTATTCTCAACCATGGACGATATATTCTATGCACGTTACGGCGATGATATTGTGATTATCGCCACCGAGGAAAAAAGAATTCTTCAATGTGATACCTTGCTAAACACACACATCAAACCCTTAGGGCTACACCGAAATCATCAAAAAGACCAGCTTATCTATTTAACACACTGCGGCAAACCCTATAAGAATGATCTATTTGAACATTCACATTGTGTCAATTACGTCGGCTACTCAATTCAAGCAGATGGCACCTTAGCATTAAAGTCCAAAGCAATACGCACCATTAAACGCGACCTAAAGCGGCGTGTCAGAGCACTTGTCAATTGTAGCAAGGGCATGTCGCTACACGAACAAGGGCATTTTATCTGTCAAACCATTAACCGTGCCTTTTGTCCCGGTGATGCCTTAAGTGTAGAAAAAGTTGATCTTCTTATTCACTGTGTCACCAATCGGAAACAGTTACAAGATCTAGATTACTACCTCGCTAAAACCATTGCTGAGCAACTCTCCGCACAGCGAGGCGTTAGAGCTTTTCGCCATATTACCTATAAAAAAATACGTTCTCAATGGCAGTTGCACTCTTTAAATCAATTACGAAATGGAAAAAGATACTAAGATGAACGAACTAGTACGGTGGGAGAAAAAACAAAATAAGCGGTTGCAGCGTTACGTACCCATTGCCAGCGCACTACTGGGAGCAAATCCATTACGCTACATTGGTTACCGACTACGTTACTTTATTATCATTACCATTGTCGGACTTGCCTCACACGTTATTGAATTCTCTGTCTTGTTTGATCATCTTGCGATAAAAAACTTTATTACTTTGATTTACTTTAAAGCCATCTTGATGTTAATAACCGGCACCTGGTGGGCTTGTCTTGAGATATTGCGTGAAAAGGTAAGGGACTTTTACAAGGGTAATCACAAATTAAAAATTAGTGCTGAAATTACTGCGTGGCTCACGCTTACCGCACTGATCTGCCTGGTGATCATACTTAGCAGTTCAACCATAATCCAAAAACCATGGAAGGACATAACGCAAGGAAAATTACCGTTATTTGATTTATATTTCTTTACCCTACTAATTCAGTTTGGCTGTCAACTATTTTCTAAGACCCTGCATGCTGGTTGTTATGCCATCAAACGAATTTATCGCCCGATTGGCAATATACTTATTTTTGAAGTTGTTGGTCTGGGTTTGCTCGCACTCTTATATCCATTCTTTCATGCCTACAGCTTACCCTTGGCCTTTTTTATTGCCAGCCTACTTAATGTCTGCGCATCGATTTATTACAGCATTAACATGTATAAATTTCTAAACATTAAAGCCTTCCACTATCGGTCGATTCTAAAGAATTATAAGGAGCGCTTAATTAGAATATTTAATATTCGACTATTATTAGCCTGTTTTTCTGGTTTATTGATGCAAATTGAAAGCGTTCTGCTTGTCATGCTGCTCTATCATACCGTGCATGATCATGACAACACACATGCTACCGTAGTTATTTACTTTATTTCGCCATTAATACGCGCAAGCTTCAATTGGGTGAAGTTATTTTATTACGATTTACGAAGGTATAGTCATCGTCGTTATCAGTTAATGATTAAAAATCTCAATAAAGCGATTACGCAAGCTGCTTTTATAATCGCTATTGCTTTTTGGCTGCTATCTTTTTTTATTTCCATCTTTTTCAATCTTAAAGATGCCTATTTATTATTGATGCTACTACCCTTTTACTTAGTCCGCTCCATTGTCGCGCATAAGCAAATTGATGCCTTTTGCCAAGATCGCTACTTTGACATTATTTTAAGTGGGTTAATTATTACAGCGGCCTTGCTATTCTGTTTATTAGCAAACTTACCTATTGATCCGTTGCTCACAACAGTAACGATCGCGATGGCGGCCTCATGCTTTTACCTCTATATAATTGCAACAAAACCCATCCCCTATAACCCATCCGGTAGCCATACCTTCCCTCTATACACATGGATCCACCGTTTACGACGGGAGAAAAGAGGTATTAGAATATACTCGCTTTCATTCTCAAAAAAGAAATCTGGCCAACACATAAAAGCCTTATTAAATAAAATGAAAGACGATAAACGTTGTCACTTTAGCTCCACAAGACCAGGAGAAGATCATCTCTTTTGTTACGAACGAAACCGTTATTTTCAATATCGCCACAGTGTAATTCAATTAGCGTCAGGAACCATTAGAGACTTCAATATCCTTAATAATACAACAGGAGAAAAATCCTATCGACAATTGATCGCCACAAGCATTATCGGTAAGCCCCAAAATTTCTCCCAACAGCCGCAAGAAGTATTTTTGCAACGCTTTAGCGATGGAATAATTATCGACCTAACAAAGAAAAAGCATGACGTTATTAGCCATTTTCCACCTGAACAGGTCAGTGATATTTTTTACCAAGTGGAACACTTCGCTAAATACCCACTAAAGAAAATCACCCAACGCTCCTACTACGCAACGGCCTATTTTATCGATGATATTATCCAAATGATTTTTATTATCAATCGACAAACACACGATAAAAAAGCGATTAATAGATGGCAAGACGCTATTCACAGCTTTAATATACAGTGACCGTAGTAAGTATGGCGTAGACCACCACTAAATACAAAAGCTTTCCTACTATGTTTGCTGCATAATACCGCTATGCAGCAGCTGCGACCGCCAAGCGATCAGCCATATCATCTTCCCAAACGGCTTCGCTGTGTGTTCGTTCTGGATGAAACCAACTAAAATAACCACGCTGACCCTTTAATACATCATGGTTATCTGGTAACTCCTTCCTAGTTCGGTACGTCTCAAAAGATCGATTAAAAAACCTAGCCTTTTCGGTAGATTTGGAAGCATAGGAAGTCCCTAGGCCTTTCAACTCTAACAATCCCCGCTGGTATTCAACTTTTTTATTTATTCTAGGCAACGCTGGTTTGTCTTCGTCAGCATGGTGATGTTCATGTTCATGTTCATCAGCATGCTTATGATGATGGTGATGGTGATGTTCATCAGCGTGCTTATGGTGATGATGATGACCAGCACTCCAGAACTTCCCTGCTGTCGCTTTCCAACAGGCCTTAAAACTAAGCCCACTTAGAAAACTATGAAGCAAGCTCATTATCGGTAATAGTGGCGCAATCGTAAAGGCAATTACAAAAAGTTTTCCAGCTATATTCGCGTGCGAGTGCCCATCGTCTTCAACCACATCCATCTCAGGCAATGCCTTATGCTCATGATCTGGTTTATGCCCACCACAACCGCCTTCTTCATGCACATATGACAAATCCGTTGCCCCTTCGATAATACCACCGGCAATTGAAGCCACCCTAGCAGGAACAAAATAAGCTTGATCGGTAGTGGCACCTTCGCTAATGCAATGCCAAATAAAGGATAACGCCGCATACACTTTATAAACAAAACGCACCGCTACTTGTAATACCGCCGTTGGCAAAATAAGCAAAGGAACCAATAAGCAATTTACCAGCCAATGACTGTGCGCAAATAGTGACTGGTCACCAAATAACTCTTTGACAGGTTCAATAAAAACATAACGCAAACCGCCTAAAAACTCATGCCACAGCGCTTTTCCATGCATTCTACCGAGAAGATAAATCGTATCAACAATATTTTGGAACGTAAAAATACCCATAATCAGTGTATAAGCCGCCGTAAACGTACCTACTAATAACTTTATTGGCAAACCACTAAGCGCAAATAAAATCTTTTGCCCTTTTAAACCCGATTTCCACCAAGTCCCAACGGTTCCTAGCATTACAACGGCAAAAAGGGCAGAAAAAACTAAAATAGTAAGCACTAAACCAATCATTTTTCCATACGCTTTATTTTCAAGGTGTGAAGCAATCGATGCTTTTATCTGGCGCCAATACGTTCTATGAAGGTCATAAGCGACAATCTTAGAATAAGCCTGATATAACATGACCGATATCGCGCAAGCCGCTAAAGCTGAAATAATCAGTAGCGCCGCCATACCGCCTGTTGAAGCCGTTAATGAAATACCAAAAAATAGAAAGAACTGATTCGACATATAAATGTCACACAAAAAACACCCGGCCAACGCCAGTGCATTAAAAAAATTACAACCCATCATCCAAAGTCTTCTATGGGTGTACTGTTTAAAAAAGAGAGCTGGTGCGCTTGTCTTTTCATTTTCCCATTTAAAAGCAGATAGGTCTCGATTGATATCCTTGGTTAATAGGTTATTTTTTTGCTGAAAATAAGATAATAGCGTGCGCTCCATCCAGTACAAACGTGCTTCAAGTTCGGCAATGGCTCTGTTGCGTTCATCATGATTTTTTTTTCCATGCACGTGCCACTCTTTAAAAGCTCTTAATGCATGGAAATTCTTCGCATAATACTGCAGAAATTGATTGTTTGTTTGTCGGTCTTGATTAAACTTTTCAGCAATTAACAAGCGTAAACGACGATGTAATAATACGTCTTTCTTAACTAACTGCTCAACGGACGGCGCAATATTCTGGGCAAAAACCTCACCCTCAATGGTAACGGCAAACAATGCTGATGCACCAGCAAAGACTGGGACCATCGAACGTGGCACGCCTTTGAGACATAACAACATACCTACTAAACTAAATGCACCTTCGGTCACACATGCTGCCATGATTAGTGGCAAAGAAAGCCATTTATTTTTTTTAGCCATCGTTAAATCTCCATCTTAATCGAGTGCTTATTACGTAGGTCGCTAAATTATCACGAACGTTTTCTTATTGCAAATGATTATCATTTACAATGAGGATAGTACTTTATTTAATGCTAATTTAATGTAAGCTGGAAAACATTTGCCACCAAAAGCAGTATAAAGGATGCTATCCTTCTCGTCGCTACTGTAACCAAAGCAAGGTAAGATTTTCCAGCAGAAACTTTACCTTATGAGTTAGCATTAACTGCTTTATACTTTTGCAAACCAGTATCAGCTAACACGCATATGCAATTTCCCTTTGCGTTATGATGACATTGCTTTTACAATGCACATTTTTACGATCAGATAGGTACTTCCCATGTTTTCTCTGGCAAATATAACCATACAATTTGGCCCTAAACCGCTTTTTGAGAATGTCTCTGTAAAATTTGAAGATGGCGGACGTTACGGTCTTATCGGCGCCAATGGCAGCGGCAAATCAACCTTAATGAAAATCATGTCGGGTCGCCTAGCCCCCACCAACGGTAGTGTTGTCACTAGCGCCAACTTACGCATTGCTGCGCTAGGACAAGACCAATTTGCATTTGAAGAATACACGGCATTAGAAGCTGTGATGATGGGCGATCCTGAATTGATGGAAATTAAAAGGGAACGTGATCGCATTTATTCACTCGCCGAAATGAGTGAAGAGGACGGCATGAAAGTGGCTGATCTAGAAGTAGCCTTCGCCGAGCGTGATGGCTACACCGCGGAATCTCGCGCAGGCGAATTGCTAGCGGGCGTTGGTATTCCACAGTCGATGCATCAATTACCGATGAGTGAAATTGCTCCCGGCCTAAAACTGCGCATCCTCTTGACGCAGGTTTTATTTGCTGATCCCGATGTAATGCTACTGGATGAACCCACCAATAACTTGGATATTGACACCATCCGTTGGCTAGAAAACGTGCTTGTACAACGTAAAGCCACCATGATTATTATTTCTCACGATCGTCACTTTTTAAATACCGTCTGCACCCATACCGCTGACTTAGATTATGGTGAACTTCGCACCTATCCGGGAAATTACGATGACTATATGATTGCGGCAACCGCTGCCCGAGAGCGTCTGTTAGCTGAAAATGCGCGTAAAAAAGAGAAAATTAAAGAGCTACAAAGCTTTGTCAGTCGCTTCTCAGCTAACGCCTCAAAGGCGAAACAAGCCACTTCACGCGCGCGACAAATTGATAAAATACAGTTGGAAGAAATCAAACCTTCTAGCCGTAAAAACCCCTATATTCGTTTTGACCAAGAAAAAAAATTGCATCGCCTATCCTTGGAAGTTGAACACTTAAGTAATGGATACGATGAGCAAAAACTCTTTGATGACTTAAACTTTATGATAGAGGCTGGAGATCGTGTCGCCGTGATTGGCCCCAATGGTATTGGTAAAACAACATTACTGCGCACCTTGATGCAAGAAATTGAGAAACAAAACGGCACCATTAAGTGGGCTGAAAATGCTCAAATTGGCTATTTCCCGCAAGATAACCAAAGCGACTTTAGCGAAAACCAGAATCTATTAGACTGGATGACTCAGTGGGGCAAACCTGGAGACGATGAACAGGTAATTCGCGGCACACTCGGCAGAATGTTATTTTCAGGACACGATGCGGACAAAAAAGTATCAGTGCTTTCTGGTGGCGAGCGCGTACGCATGATGCTAGGTAAATTAACGCTGTTAAAACCCAATGTTTTAATCCTCGATGAACCAACCAACCACTTGGACATGGAGTCAATTGAATCGCTGCAATTAGCACTGGAAAACTATCCAGGCACCATTATTCTTGTCAGTCATGACCGTGAATTGGTCTCATCGATTGCAACACGAATCATTAGCATGAAAGAAAACGATGTTATTGACTACAAAGGCACCTATGATGATTATTTAGCCTATATTGAAAGCGAATAGGTTAAAGCACCAATAAAATATTGGCCATTTATTAATCGAAAATGGCCGCTATGGGTGTGTTGTGCTCCCCCTTGATTATGCCTATACTGGTAAATAGACAAGCAGGGAAGCGCAAAATGACTCAAGAACCCGTGGAATTACCACCGCCACAAAAATCACTTGTCAGAAGTCGTATTATTGCATTTGTAAGTACGATTGTGCTGCTGGTCGTTGTGTTAGTGAGCGCCTTACAAATCCCCTGGACATCATCAAAGTTATTCTATAGCGGCATCGAAATATCAGCGATGCTTATCGCTTTTATGATCGGAGCCGTTGCCTTAATTCACTATTACAGCGACAGGACTAACTTATTTTTATTTATCGGCACAGGTTTTCTTGGCGCCGCCTTTCTTGATGCTTATTATATGTTAGCCACATCCACGGTACTTGCACAATACTACGCATCGGACCTCGAACTACTCATTCCTTGGAGCTGGATAGCCTCACGTTTCTTTATTTCTTTATTTTTATGCCTAAGCATGTTTGCCTGGGCAAGAGAACAACGTGGCGGTACTAAAAAACGTATCCCTGCAACAACGGTATATGCTATTGCCCTAGGATTAACCCTACTATGCTTTTTCTTTTTCTTCTTCATTCCTCTACCCGAAGCCTATTACACATCCCTACTCTACCACCGCCCTGAGGAATTTGTTCCCGCTGCTTTATTTTTAGTAGCGTTGATAGGCTATCTTAGACTGGGTAATTGGAAGCGAGATGACTTTGAATTCTGGTTAGTGATGTTCCTAATCGTTAGCGTTATGTTACAAGCTTTTATTATGTCACTATCAGCCAAGTTGTTTGATACCATGTTCGCTTTATCTTATACCTTAAAAACGATCAGTTATATTTTTATCTTGATTGGCCTATTAAAAAGTATGTTAGCCCGTTTTAAATTATCAATTGAAAACGCAAAAAAATATAAGCACTATGCCGCAAAACTAGAATATAGCAACAATGAATTACAGCAATTTGCCTATATTGCATCCCATGACCTACGCGAACCACTACGAAAGATTCAAACATTTTCAACCTTTCTTAATGACGAGTGTGGAAAAAATTTAACGGATGACGGCAAGGATTACTTAAAACGTATTATAGCAGCAGTCAAGCGAATGGATGCGCTCATTATTGGCTTACTGCATTATTCCCGCGTTACTACCAAAGCAGAACCTTTTAAAAAAATCAATTTGCAACACGTCCTAGAAGGTGTATTGTCTGATCTGGAAAATCGAATACAAAAAACTCATGCGACCATTGACGTAGACCTACAATGGAAGACCATAGAAGCAGACCCACTGCAAATGCGACAACTGCTGCAAAATTTAATTGCTAATGCCTTAAAATTTCACAAAAAAAATGAAACTCCACACATTAACATTAGCTCTAAAGCCTTAAATAAGAAAGAAGACGACCTCAAACCGACATTCTGTGAAATTACCATAAAAGACTTTGGCATAGGCTTCAAAGAAAAATATATAGAACGCATTTTTGGTGTTTTCCAACGCTTACACGGGCGCAATGAATATGAAGGATCAGGTATTGGCCTGTCAATTTGCAAAAAAATAGTAAATCGACATAATGGCGAAATTAAAGTAAGCAGTAAAACTGATGTAGGATCAACATTTACCGTTCTTTTACCTATTACAAAAGAGGAGCATGTCGATGAGTGAAGCACTTGTACCTATTAATATTCTTATGGCTGACGATGATGAAGAAGACTGCATGCTAACCAAGAAAGCATTTGAAAAATCACGTGTCGCCAATAGGTTGTATTTCGTACATGATGGCGAAGAATTATTAGACTACCTTTACCTACGCGGTAAATACGAAGACCCTGCATCTGCACCTAGACCGGGCGTCATCTTATTGGATTTAAATATGCCACGTATGGATGGCCGTGAAGCATTAGAAATTATTAAAAAAGATGATGAGCTACGTAAAATACCTATTATCATTTTAACCACCTCAAAAGATGAGGAAGATATTCATCGCACCTATGGCTTAGGAGCAAATTCATTTATCTCTAAACCAGTCGATTTTCAATCCATGATTGAGGTGGTAGAAACGTTTAATAAATATTGGCTAAGCATCGTTAAACTACCAAAATAATGCGTTATGAAAAAAACACGAATAAAATTGCTGTTAATTGATGATGATGAAGAAGAATTTTTCATCTTAAAAAAGCTGCTGGCGAAAATAAATCATACGCAATACGATTTAAAATGGATAGCAGACTTTGATGACGGGTTAGTAGAAATTCTTAAAAAAGACTGTGATGCCTATCTTGTCGATTACCAACTAGGAGAAAAAGATGGCCTAAAGCTTATTCGCAGCGCCATCAAATCAGGTTGCAACCTGCCTTTAATCCTATTAACTGGACATGGCAGTCGCAAGGTGGATCTTGCCGCTATGGAAGCCGGCGCCACCGACTATCTTATCAAAAACGAACTGAATAGCTTATTATTAGAACGCACGATACGCTACGCCATTGAACATAAAGAGTCAGAAGAAAGCTTGGTGCACATGGTACGTCATGACCACCTAACAGATCTTGCTAATCGCTATTATTTCGAGGAAACGCTTAATAAATCAATCAGCATAGCAAAACGTGAAAATTGGCATCTTGCATTACTATATCTCGATCTCGATAAATTTAAAGATATCAATGACACCTTAGGCCACAATGTTGGCGACCTTTTATTAATTGCCGTCTCTAAACGGTTACATAGATGTATCCGAGAAGCCGATACCATCGCGCGCTTTGGCGGCGATGAATTTGGCGTGATTTTAACGCGTATTAGACATCCTTATAATGCCGCTTTAGTCGCCAAAAGCTTAATCCAGACATTAAAAAAACCTTTTATTCTTAATGACAATGAAGTCTTTGTCGGTGTTAGTATCGGTATTGCGATATACCCTAATGCTGGCGAAAATGCAAAAGACTTAATTCGCCATTCAGATCTCGCTATGTACTCCGCTAAACGAAAAGGCTCAAACAGCTATCAATTCTACACCCCAAAACTACAATCAATGGTGGAACAGCGCGTATCACTCGAACACAAACTACATAACGCCCTAAAAAATAATGAATTTTACCTCTGCTATCAACCACAAATCGATATCGTTAGTAATAGAATTGTTGGGCTAGAAGCATTAATGCGATGGCATAATGATGAAATAGGCAATGTCGAACCGGTTAATTTTATCCCTATGCTGGAGGAGTCAGGACAAATTCTCGAAGTTGGTGAATGGATATTAAGAACAGCATGTCAACAATACACTGAATGGGGAAACAACAGCCTCAGGCTAGCCATTAATATTTCGGCCCATCAGGTCTTTAACCCATCTTTTATCGATCAAATCTCTGCCTTAATGAAAGACTTCCCCCCTTTGGTAGGCCATTTGGAGCTAGAGATTACTGAAAGTGTCATGATACAAGATTTGGAAGATGCTATTAGTAAATTTCTCCAACTGTCAGACTTAGGCGTCAGTATTGCCATTGATGATTTTGGCACTGGTTATTCGTCATTAATGTCACTAAAAAAATTCCCCGTTCGTGCAATTAAAATTGACCGCTCCTTTATAAAGGATATTAATATAGATGATGACAACACCATCATCGTTAGGTCAACAATACTGTTAGCGCATAGTTTAAATCTGCATATAATCGCAGAAGGCGTAGAAACCAAAGAGCAGCTCACCTTTTTAGAAGAACATCATTGCGATCAGTACCAAGGCTACTACTTTAGCAAACCGGTTAAGGCTGACGTTATCACAAAAATTTTAAAGAAGTCATAGCGCAGTACATTGCTTCTTAGCAGCAATGCGCCAATACATTGCGAATAATAGTCATCCCTTCTTCTTGTGTCGCTGATAAAATAGATTCTGGATGAAACTGCACAGCTGTAATTGGAAGATCCTTATGACTAATAGCCATAACAATATCATCCTCGGTAAGCGCAGTAGCCGTCAGCCCACCGGGTAAATCTTGCAAACTAGTGTAAAGAGAATGATATCGACCCACCGTCATCGTATCGGCCAGCCCTTTGAAAAGTACACTCTGACGTAAGGCAATCTGACTTGCTTTGCCATGCACTGGGTAAGATAAGGTTTTTAGCGTGCCACCAAAATATTCGACTAGAGCCTGCAAACCTAAACAAACCCCAAAAATAGGAATCTCTTTTTCTAACAACAGGTCAATGGTTTGTTTTAAATTGAAATCACTTGGCTTACCTGGGCCCGGTGATAACACGACAAGGTCAGGGGACAATTTCTCAATATACTGCTGGGCATGTGCATAACGCACCGTGATTACGTTACTGCCCTGCTGACGAAAATAGTTCGCTAAGGTATGTACAAAGGAATCATCATGGTCCAGCAATAACACCGTTTTGTTGATAGGTGCCACAGGTGCTTCAGCTACTGTTTCAGTGACTGCACCTTGCAATATTCGCATCATTCCCGACGCCTTTAATACCGTCTCTTGCTCTTCAGCCACTGGATCTGAGTCATACAAAAGTGTTGCACCTGCACGCACCTCTGCTATACCCTCTCTAATTTGCAGAGTACGAATAGTCAAGCCAGTATTCATATTCCCATTAAAATTAATCCACCCAATGGCGCCGGCGTACCATTTACGCGGTGTCTTCTCCACATCCTCAATAAACTGCATCGCACGCCGCTTTGGCGCACCTGTCACCGTCACAGCCCACATATGCGTTAAAAAGGCATCAAACGCATCATACTCGTCATCTAACGTGCCCTCAACATGATCCACGGTATGAAACAAGGTCGCGTATTTCTCAATCTCGCGCCGTGCTGTGACTTTAACACTGCCAGGAACACAGATGCGCGATTTATCATTGCGATCGACATCCGTACACATGGTTAGCTCCGCTTCATCCTTATCAGAATTAAGCAGTGCATGAATATTATCAGCATCTTCCAACGCATTACTGCCACGCTTAATGGTTCCAGAAATAGGCCGTGTCTCAACATGACGTCCTTTAACACGTACATACATTTCTGGAGATGCTCCCACTAAAAATTCATTCTCACCCAAGTTAAAGAAAAAACTATAAGGCGAAGGGTTACTTTCTTTTAAACGCGCAAACAACGTTGCTGGCGAATGCTCACAGCGGTGATAAAAAGACTGCCCAGGCACAGCCTCAAATAAATCACCGCGTTTAAAATAAGCTTTAGCCTGAGTAACCACCTCAGCATACTCCCCTTCTTGATGACTACGCGTTTGATCAAGCTGTTCTGCGGCTGCAAAAGGGCTTTTTTTAGATTCTCGTGCAATACCCTCTGTGCTGTGCTCCTCGTTACTAAAATCATAATAAAAATGATTAGCAACACAACGGCGGTGATCAACAACAATAATTTCATCCATAAAATACAGCACCATATCACGTTGCTCATTATCCCGTGACAGCTTTTGCTCTATGGCCTCAAATTGAAAAGCAAGATCGTAACCGAAAGCGCCATAAAGCCCCAAATAAGCGTCCTCGTCGCTAAAGAAATCTTGCTGTATTAAGCGTAACAACGAAAAGATAGAAGGTTGCTTGCTGCGCAAATGCTCAGGGACGTATTCCGTTGACCTAATCACATGGCCCTCACAGTGATCCTCTGTAGTGCTGTCGATGCTTAGTACCTTAAGACCCTGTAATAATGGCATAAGCATGGCCAATAACACCTTACCACGCGCATTTAAGGCCAATAGGCGGAAACGATCCCCTTGACTGGAAATCTCCAGCGGTGGATTGACAACGGCGATATCCCAAGAGGTATAACGACCCGGGAACTCCACGTTCGAGGAAAACACCAAGCCTCGCTCTCGGTCAAGGCGATCGATACAATGCGTAATGGCACCTTGATATTCAATCGACATCGCCTGGCGCGATACCCGCTTATTACCTTTAGTTTTAAAATGATCTGTCATATTAGCACTACTTTTACAATATTATTGTGTAATGGTACACGAGTACAGATTGATAATCAATACCTAGACTAAAATTTCGTTTACTTATAATACAAAGCAAAAGTTGAACCCAAGCAATATTGGTGTTATGGTGTACCAGCACTGCATTTTTTGATACTGGCTTCGGACTATAACAAACTCTTACCAATTAAAATGTAACAAAACAACATATCAAACTAGTGAGACCATTAATGATGAAAGCCATTACAAAGACCATAATATTATTAACCGTTTTATCGGTAACCGTGATAACAGGCTGTAATCAGAAGCAAGCTAACCCGGGAAAAAAACCTGAAAAACACAACACATTGGTCTACCCAGTCAGTGTTCATTGGTTTAAAGGCGCATACCATATTGGTGATATTGCGCAAGAGGCCATACTAAAATACACACCCTCACCATCTCGACTATCCATTGTTTCAGCAAATGACTCTAAACTAGGTAAACAATTTATTGTTCCATTAAGCATATCCAATTACAACGCACACTCCTTGCTAGTAGGAGATCCTGGCGTCTGTAATGTATTGAAGGTTAATGTAAACAATGGTAAACGCACTATCTTTACACCCAACTCAAACTTATGCCCAAGATTTGTAACGGGAGAGAAAAAACAATCGGCCATGTCTAATTTTAGTGACCATACAGTTGCAATGATTAACCCTACAGGAAAGGTAAGAGCGATTAAGAAAAATAATTTTATCACTAGCCCTTATGGCATAACAGCGCTTAATAAAAAGGGGGATTATGCTGTTGTTGACTCTGCAAACCGAGCAATTTACGCCATAAATAGCCGCAATGGCAGCAAAAAACCTTTATTAAAAGTAAAAGCGCACTGTGATGGCGTAACGCTTAACTTTCCTTACGATATAACAAAAATTGAAAATAAACTTTATTTTGATGATATTGCATTAAATGCATTGTTTTCAATTGATTTAAAAACGCGGGCTTGCCATTTAGTTTCAGGCATAGGTAAAGGAATGGGACCACATTTTACCAAGCCACTAGGTATCACGGCAGCAGGTAACAAGATTGGGGTCGTTGACGCTGGTGCGCGCGCATTATTTTCTGTTGATCCGAAAACGGGTGATCGTGAGGAGCTATACCATGCACACAAACCTATTCAGCAATTAATCTCGCCAAGTCGCTTAGTTGTCACCCCTAGTACGGTGTTCGTAACAGACGAAGGACGTGGCGGTGTTTTGCGCATTGATAGAAACACCCATCAAATGCGCGTCGTATCAAGCGCTTCATATGGTTCTAAGACGCCCTTTTTTATGATTCACGCCATAGCTGTTGCTAAAAACAATATCTATGCCTCTGATGCGATGCAAGATGTCATTATAAAAATCAATGCTAAAACAGGTGAACGTAACATATTATCAGGTGCAGGGTTCGGTGCTGGTGAAGATTTGTCTTGCCCCACCGACATGGAATTAAGCACCGATGGTAAATACCTCTATGTGGTAGACCTTGCTAAAAGTGTAGTATTTTCTATTAATGTAAAAACAGGTCAGAGAACAATACTATCAGGCCTCGGCAAAGGAGCAGGGCCGACGTTTAATGGCCACCCTTATGCATTAACCACAACAGTTGATGGAAACCTTTACATTACAGAAATAACGTCTAATACCATTATGCAAGTCAATATAAAAACAGGAAAGCGAAAAATCATCAGTGACAAGACGTATGGTTACGGCCCAATGATAACAACACCCTTAGGTATCACTGCCGTAAATAAACAGACACTAATCGTAGCAGCAAAGGGTGGTCTTTATAAGCTGTCTCTACAAACAGGAAAACGTAGCATAATCGACTGCCAAAATAATCATTGCGGACCAACCATTGGAAATTTCAAAATGGTAACAAAATATGATGCACAACATATTATTGCGATAACGAGTAACAGCTCTCGTTTATATCTAGTGAATATCAATAATGGGAAACGATCCGTGTTTTATTAAGCAAATACCATTGGGATGCGTCTGCACCCTGCCCTGTCTGCTCTAAAAATTAGGCTGATATTGACCACTAACACTAAGCAGCGGCGGGCGAACCATGCGCGCCTGGTGCATCACCAACCACCTGGGATAATGGCTGAGACGATTGTGGCCGGGGGGCAAAAAATGATAGGCGGTTAATGGTAGCATCAACCAAGCTTTTTGCCCCTGTCCTATAGGACGATTGCCAACACGTAATCAGTTTAACAAATAAATTTAATATCCAACCACCCCATGCACGGTGCGACTGCAGGGGGCCTGTTTTAAACGACTGCCCTACTTCTTGTTGACACTGCCTCATAAGGGCATTAAAACATTGCTTATCCCTGATAATACTTTTATCTCTAAAAGAGGTATTACCTATATCCTTTATCTTATTGGCCAATAGCTTCATTGCCTCTGCTGCTGCGGGTTGCGCACGAAACTGCAAAGAGTCTGCCTTAAGGTACAATGCTTTTACATTGAGAAAATAGTTATAAACAAGCTCCAAGAACCTTCTATTCTCATCACTATCTTCTGTTGATTGTATATGTTGTTCTAATTCCTTGCTTAACCAAGGCTCTAGCACACGTTGTATCCAAGCTCTCGTTCGCTCGAAATCACTCTGTTGTTTACGGGCACGAATGGTGACTATTGATAAAGCGGGTTTATGATCACTTGAACGCGTTCCCTCAATTAATTTAAAACTAGTTTGCTTGCTGCCACGCGATAAAAATTTTTCTAGCACACCGTGTTCGCCATACACTCTATTATCAATACCAATCTGGCGATTTTTTGGATCAATGGGAAATTCACTGGGAGTTGTTTCCTCATTAGGGTAGGAAAACCGTTCTTTTTCCTCTTTCGACTTATATTGACGTTGCGCATCCCGTAAAGCATGCCTCTGAATATGTTGCGCAGGTGAGACTATCTTGCGACGATCATATTCGGCAAAATCAAATGGATGGAGACGATCGCCACTAGAGAAAATTTCATTACGCTCATTGCTCTCAATAAGACCTTGATCATGATCACTACTACAACGCATCATATCGGCAAAACTAATATAGTCCTGACCTTGGCGTTCCACCAAGTTCATCAGAGTTTTCATTTCATATATGCGCGTAGGAACGGAGTAGGCATCTAAATGAGCCACCAGCGTATTTAAACGAACACCATTAACCTCAACTCGATTTATAATACCGCCTTTATTAGCAAATTTGGGCAGGCCATTTGAATGATTAAACTGCTTGTGATCGTGATGTTTGTATTCCACCCCTTTCTGACGAATCAGTACCGTCTGAGCAACACGCCCACGAGCCTTCGTAAAGGTATTAAAATGTTGCTCATCAACTTTTTTAAAGGTATCTTTAAGGGAAGACGCAAGCAAACGGTTAGCCAGTTGATGCCCTGATGAACGCGATTCTTCTTGTGTACCAACAACAATAGCATCAACAATAGCATCAACATCACCGTGTCGTGCCATCTCCTGCTGCCAGACATTCATATCGGCATCACTAATTTGGCTATTATTAATATTCCACGTCAAAAAGGCTACCTTGATCGTGGTAAACTCAGCAGGACTAGATTGTTCAGTACTTTCTCTCATACCTTTAGTCTACAATCGCTTTGTCACACAGTTATTTCATCCTAGCGCCCATTTGTAACGCTTTGTTTCAAACATTAATTGATTATTAAATATCAGCGTTATTTAACAAATAATTGTATTGCACTGAGCGTTTTTGTATGCTTGCGCACTTTCCAACACAAGATGGGTTAACTTGCATGCCTCCCAAGAAAAAAGATGACGCGCCTGTAAGCAACGCAGACGATGACAAGATTATTGATGATATCGTTTCCTATATTGAAGACAAAGAAATCAGAGGGAAGTATAAGTCTGCCTTAAGCAAAGGATACCCAAACAGCATTCTTCGCACTATTCAAAAACAGAAAGTAACGTTAATGACTTGCGCTATACAACTTAATGACCTTGAATTAGCGCATGACCTGGCAACACGATACCCTTTTTTATTACATTTGAAATCCATCAACAAGATACCCCCCTTAATGAATGCTATTCGTGCACATAACGAACGGATGCTTGTTTTCCTACTCACCGAGTACATTAACCGTTATACAGATCAAGAACTTACGTTTCCTTCACTGTTACTACGTACCATGCCACCACAGTTCTTATACATTTACATTACAGAGAATATCCTCCAGTGTGACGTATTTATAAAAGAGTTAGCTCAAGCAGACACGAATGGCAATACCTTATTGTCTGCATTCCTTAATAATATTAATAATACTCCTCTGTGCCGCAGAATATTTTCATTACTACCACCGTCGTTAAGTAGCGAAATATTAATTCAAGAAATAGAAAATAAATTCTCTCAAGGCTTGATAGGACAGAAGTTTTCATTAAACACCCTAGATACGTTAATCACCCACAGTCATTTTTCTGGAGGTCTATTCCAAAAGGTATTGAAGCTTAAACATTCTTCTACAGACACCGGAGACAGAACGTATGTTAGGCGTATTGCCCATAAATTTTATGCCCTAAAGAAAAAGAGGAAAGGATACAGACCTGAAGCGTTGTTTACTGGCGACCTTAAGCGATTAAATGTCAACTTAATGGAGCATATCACCTACGACTATATTTTAGTTTTTAAGGTGCTAAAAGGGCTTGTACACTCACCAAAAATACCAAAAGAAGTCAGGTCTGACTTAGCACTACTATTTGAAGTGATAGAGGCTATTGGCCACACCTGTAGTCAAAAGGGAGCGGAACTATCGGCTGTTGCAGAAAATATTGGTGCCGCGTTCTTAAAAGAAATTGAACCGAAGAAAAAGAAGAAGAAAAAGAAAAAGAAAAAGAAGAGGAAAAAGGACAGCAAGGAGGAGAAATCTCTAGATCTAGCGAAACAGGCATCATCACCCAATACTGACGCCGATAAACCCGCCGTTGCATGCACAAGAACAGCAACAGCTGCCATCAATATAAAAGAAGAAAAGCGAAAACAAGAAATTTCCTTCGACGCATGTCATACAGACTCTATGACGAAAGATAATAACCTCCCTGTTGCGAGCCATAGCAATATCACTACAGCTACCAATGGTATATCAGCAATAAATGCAGCCGCCAGTAAAGCTTCCTCAACCGTAAAAGAAATTAAAAAAGAGCCTGAAAATGCCTTAAATACAAGCTCTGCAGAATTTACTACTAAAAACCACCACTCAGTAATAGCCCTAACAGCACCTGACGATAAAGAACAAGTAAAACCACTGACGCCTAAACCAACCGCTAAAACACAAGCTAAAAAACTCTTCCGCTATCAATCCATTATTGAAAATGGGTTTCAGCACTTACAAAACACCTATATTGTATTGCACGCTTGCCAGCAAACCGTTAACGACTCTTTTCCACTCAAGGCAGAAACATCCCATCAGCTAGCTACGGCACGTGCTCTTGTCAATGATCTGCAGCAACTACTAAGGCAATATGCCGATGCACTTAACGTGCGCATAGATGAAATGGAAGAAAAAACATTTAAAGAATGCAGCCGCCAGCAACAGTTTAATTTCGACAACCTCAATGTTATTAACGCCACCATAAAGCGTTTTTTTGATGAATGGAACCCTTGGTTACACGGATTTATCGGCCGTCTTAACTTCCATGCAAAATCAATTGCGGCCAATCTTCAGCCTCAACTCGCCAAGCAGTTAAGCACACTTCGAGATAAAGCATGCTTTTTCTACTCCTATCATATGATTCGTGATGAGCTCAAAAAATTAAAGGACATCCTCACCACCCACTTTTGCGACAAGTTTTCACTTTATGTTTATGGCACTTGCCTTCACCCAGATGAAAAGATAAAACATGCTGACTATGATATTTTATTAGTCCCTAAATTTGATTTTGACATTACTGTTATTAAAGAAGCGCTAAATATAAAATTTAAAAAATATGGTTACCAGGAAAGCATCGGTATTCATCCATTGTCAAATCCCAGCCATCCAGCCTTTCATCTTACCATGACCCATGATGCATTGGATAAGCCACTGGATATTGCCATTGCCCCGGTTCGTGATTTCACCGAAGGTCCAATGAAAGTGGCCACGGGTTCATACTCCTCTGAGAATGAACGATTACATATCCCCTTTGGTGCTTATCCAAGCCTATTTCTATCCGACACACTGTCATGCCACGACCCATTGGACCCCCACGCTGCGCTACAAAAAGAAAGTGTCAATAACACTGTTTTTATACTAAAAACATGCGTAAAATTTTTAGCGTGCGGCTTACCTCCGATGCATTCCCGCTATTTTTCTGTTATTTTTTCTGAGCAAGCCAGCAAAAGCAGCCTACGAATGCTAGTACTAAAACGTATTTTTGCTTATCATTTTGCAAAGCGTCCACAAGCATTTAATGATTTTTTTAAGCACTTCCAAGTGCTGTATAATATACACCCCTTGTTTCGCCAAGCACGAGAATACTTAGGCAACAAACAGGCTTTAGAACAACATCTCTTTACCGACAATAATGATCACGCCAGTTTTCACTTTCTTTTTACCTTAATACGCTTTGCAGCAGTCAGGCGAGCAATATTATTTGATGATATCACCACATCGCTTAAATTTATTGGCTGTCATTTTAGCGTCATTAAGAAAATAAACGCACAGTGCGTCATAACCAATACTCTATCTGATCAGTCGAAAGAACGTTTCTTCCGCTGTCAGGCGACATTCTTTGCCGAAGAAAAGCAAAAACCAACTAAAAAGCCCTTTGCACTTTCAGCAAATGCCATGCCGTTCTCACCAAATGGGCGCAAGGAAACAAGCATCAAAGAAAAAACAAACGTAAAACAGATTGGCGCACCATAAAAGTAATGACATAACGTTATATACTGCGCAGTCCCATTTTGCATAGGCTGTACTATGACTAAAAGGAGGAGCCAGGCTCCTGTAGAAAAGCCATTTCTTCCGGCGTTGAGGATCGCCCTAAGATGGCATTGCGATGCGGATAGCGGCCAAAACGATCAATAATGGCTTTATGTTTTTTTTCAAACGCAAGATTTTGCTCAAGCCCACTAAGTGCAAACAGCTCCATTGCCTGCTGGTGAATACATGCTGATTCACTGTGCATATAAGGCATCAATAAAAAGGGTCTTTGTCGCTGATCTAGGCGTTCGTTGACACCTAGAGAAACAGCCTCTTGCGCTAATATTAACGCTATTGCGTCATAGGCAAAAGATAACGGTGAATCTCTGAACATATTTCGCGAAAACTGGTCAATAACAATGATTTCAGCCAGCCGGCCATGATCACTATCACGCCAACTAAAAAGCTCGCCTTTAACAGCCTGTTGATGCACAGCAAGAAAACGTTCTTTGATAGATTGATCGAGCGTCTCATCTTTTTTCCACCAATCAGCGGGGGAAAGCTCATGAAACCAAAAGTCGATAATATCGTGAGGGGTCATAAAGATAACGTACTAATAAAAAACTAAAAACCCGACAAAAGAGAAACTCTCTTGCCGGGAAAGCGTAGTATTACCACTGCTCGCGTTGGCGACGTGCACCGCCACCACCACCTGAACGTTGCTCTCTAGCAACGCTTACTTTCAATGGTCGGCCTTGTAGCTTAAAGCCATCCATTTTTAAAGCTTGTTGTACTTGGTCATCGGACGAAAACTCAACAAAAGCAAAGCCTTTTGAGCGGCCTGTTTCGCGGTCTTTGATGATGTTAATGTTTAAGATTTGCCCATTTTCAGAAAATAAGCTATCCAACTCATCCTCTGTGGTTCCATAAGGCAAGTTCCCAACATAAATTTTATTCATTTCTTGGTTCTCCAAAATCATTTGTATCTAACGCTATAAAACTCAAAATGATGTAAAGAACCAAAAATAACTGATTCCAATCGAGCGAGCATGCTAGCCTTTGTATTCTGGCATATCACTCTGTATAAATCCATACTTATCCGGTGTAGATTTGATAAATTTAAGATCAATCATAAACCAATTTGCCGCCTGATCTCGCCACTACTGTGTTTGCACAAAAGATTCCTTCTATGATTTAATAGCCCGTCGAAATTAGGGCTCGGACTGACCGAACCCATTGAATCATAAGGAACTTGATCATGACCACAAAACCAAAAACCACCGCCGTTTCGCGCGCCAAAGAGCGCCTTAGAAAGCTTAAAATACGCATGAAAAATGCTGAAGCAGAACTGAACAAAGCCCTTAAAAAAGCTGCCCTCAAGAAAAAAGCAACACAGAAAGCCAAACGCCCGACTAAGAAAAAAACCAGCCGTACAAAACCCAAAGCGCGTAAAAAATCTTAGCCTCATCATCGGGCGCAGCATGCTGCGCCCCTACTCTATGTTGATGCCCATCTTTTCTAGAATGCCGGCTAGCGTTTCGTAGTCGTAGTATTTTACTTTGAGCCAGCCACTACGCTGGCTGGCGCTATTTTCTACTTTCACTTCAGAACCTAAACGGTCAGAAGCGGCACGTTCTAGATGCTTAATATTGGCGTCTTCTGTGTTTTCTGCTACCGAGCCTGTGTTTTTTTCCTGCTTTACCGCTTGCTCCATTTTTCGTACTGACCAAGCTTGCTCAACCGCTTTCTGTGCCAAAGGAAATTGTGCAGCAAAAGGCAGCCCCGCCAATGCCTTACCATGGCCCTCTGAAAGCACTCGCTCAATCAACAAACGTTGCACTCGCTCATCTAAGTGTAATAAACGCAGAATATTGGTGATTTTAGCGCGTGACTTACCAATCGCCGTCGCGATCTCTTCGTGGGTA
This sequence comes from Gammaproteobacteria bacterium, assembly GCA_030425685.1. GTDB lineage: Bacteria > Pseudomonadota > Gammaproteobacteria > Coxiellales > Coxiellaceae > JAUIAD01. The sequence goes on from JAUIAD010000017.1 coordinate 49,384, forward strand.
TAATGAAATTCATCGAGCAAACGATGCAAAGCCTGCGCCTCTTCAATGGGGTTTAAATCTTCGCGTTGAATATTTTCGATTAAGGTAACTTCTGCCGCTTCTTCATCGGAATAATCACGAATAACACAGGGCACAACACCTAAACCCGCTAACTGCGCCGCACGCCAACGTCGTTCACCGGCAATAATTTCATAGCGCTTTTCCGCTAATGGGCGCACAATAATCGGTTCAATAATACCTTGTTCAGCAATCGAATCGGCCAACTCTTGCAACGCATCTTGATTAAAATCACGTCGCGGTTGATACTTCCCACGGCGCAACCATTCAACGGGAATATCTTTTAACTGACTTTGTGTTTTAATCATATTGCATGTCCATATGTAGAACCTTCATCGCATTATATTATGACTGCTGCACTGCTTGATGCACATTTTTACGCCACAGTACGTTAAGATAAAAAACCTATCATACGCGGTAACAATCCTAAATCAAAGAAAGACATTAACAAAAAAGAAATGCCCTGCTTCGAGGCTTAAAAGCAAGGCATTATAGCGTCCCAATAACCATGGGTGGGGGAGGAAAAAAATTTGCGTGTTAATCCAATAATATTACCTGTTGTCACTCGTCATTTGCTAAGCAGTAAATCCAACCGCTCGAGCAACACACTGAGTGCTGCCCATACGGTAAAGGGTATCAGCGATATACTCGATATCTCGACGCGTCAAGCCTTCGTGTGTCGGTAACGTAATCACGCTGGCGGCTAAACGCTCTGCCTGTGAGCATTTTGCTGGATAACGAGCAAATATAGGCAAATCGTACAACGGCTTAAATGCTAACCCTTTCATATCCTCAGCATAAATCCCTGCTTTGATTAGCGCTTTTACCACCGCTGCTGCATCAAGAGAAGGATGCTCCACCCGCAGTGCTAACACACTATAGTTAGGGTGGCCTCCTGCCGGCACGTCTAACGCCTTTAACCAAGGTGCTATTTTCAAGGCTTGCTGCAATACATAAGCATTATCTTTACGTAAAAATAATTTGCTATTGAGCTTGCGCAATTGCGCCATACCTAAGGCGGCAGACATTGCCGGCATTTTATAATTCAGTCCAAATAAATAGCCCGCTTGACCGAGGTAGGGGCTCAGTTCTGCAGACGTTTCCATGCTACGACCTAAATCTCGCAAAGAACGAACGCGGCGGGCTAAGAAGTCATTGTTTGTCAGAATAAAGCCACCTTCACCGGTGGTCATCAACTTATCTTCGCTGGTGCTAAAGAAACTAACATCTGCCAGCGTGCCAACCGCCTTTCCCTGATAGAGTGCGCCATGCGCATCGGCGGCATTTTCAATAACGGGGATGCTGTGTTTGGCGGCATGCTGTTTAATCGCTTCTACTTCAATCGGATAACCCCACATGGCGCTGGTAACAATCGCTTTGCAGGCTGACGTGGTTTTTGCCTCTAAATCAGCAAGGTCAAAACCATAATTATTGGCTTGTACATCGACAAAAACAGGCTTAGCACCCACAGCTAATATTGGCAGAACAGTGTTAATTGGTGCTAAAGGCGATACGATCACCTCATCACCTGCTTTAATATCATATAAATACAGTAATAAATGCATGGCTGCGGTACCGCTAGAGACCACCAGAGCGTGGCGCACTTGAAAATATTGTGCTAATTGATGCTCATAATCACGTACAATCGTTGCTGATCCTGACAACTGCCGCGCTTCCATGGCTCTGGTAACCGCTGTTAATTCTTCGGGCCCAATATCGGTTGTTTTATACGGTATGATCATTGTGTTACTCCTCACCCTAATGCTCTTTTTACTAACGGCCCCCTAAACTGTTTATAAATAGTACATTAACAGGGCTGCTCAAAAATAGAGCAAACCTACTCTATTTCTTGTGCGTTTTGACTTACACTGAAATACAGTCAATCTATTGTTTTATAACATTTTATTGTAAATGGGGCAGAAATAAGGTGTAACCTGGACAACCATTTCCCTCTTGAAACGGGCAGATGGCCCAAAATCAGGGACCCCACTCTCAAGCTATTGCGAATGTACTCTTGTAAAAGTACACGATATCGGCATGGATGATGATTTGTTGATTAAGCGCCTAGCGCTCCGTGACCACATCAGGTGTTAACGTAAACGAAAGCATCTCTTGACTGTATTACTGGGTTTTGTATTGCCTATTTATGCCCAACTATCGATTATCAGACAAGAGGAAGTACTTTCATTTATTGGCAGTGTCTATCAAGATCATTTTAGCGATGGGGCAGCCATTTGAAAAAACAAAAACAAACAGTGCTTTTGCTGTTACAAAAACCCTCTTGTCCTATGAGGGGTGGTAAGCATTCCAATAAATCAAATCGCGCCACCCTACTCTTCTATTGCTAACCCAACCATCAGCTAATTTTAGAGATCTAAAGTTAGCAGCTGATCAGCCGCATTATTGACACCAGCCTTATCAAGATCTCTAACTTCCTCAGCTTTATCATGAAAAAGATTAAATACAGAACCCAGCCCTTTGCTTCGCGCCGCGCGATGGCTAGCAGCTACGGCACTCGCTTGAGTAATAGCAGTATCTTTTAATTTATCAGCATCCTTATCCTCAACAGTAGCTGTGTCCTTTAATGCTTCTGCAAGATCAGTTAACAGCTTTTTAACAGCTTCAAATTTCTTCTTTCCAGAAGTTATTGCAAACCCATAAGAGGTACGATCCGAAACGGCTAACTTATTCTCTAAGTAATTTGTCAATAACACATGCAAGTTCATCGCAAAATGTAAAAATATCTTCTTCTTGACAAGTTGCCGTTCCGTTCTGGCTGAATAGGCCGCCAACAGGATCGCAATCTTAATATCGGCTAGACGTTCTTTTACATGCTTTGGCTCTGTAAAACCATTATTATTCCATCTTCGACCCGACTGAACATTATCTTTTTTCTCGTCATCATCAACGGGGACTTGGGCTAGCACAGCATTATCCGCAGCTACTACACCTTGTTGGAGATCAACCTCATCGTCATCATCAGCAAGCACTAGCCCACCATCGTTAACAGATCGTGCGGCGCTAGCCACAGCTGCTGCAGCTACAGGCTCTCGCTTAGCATCATCTACTGACTGCTTATCTTCCAAAGAGCCTACTAAAGCGCCGTATTGTTTTAATAGGTTTGTCTGAGTGGTGTCAATATGATGATTAAAACCATCGTTGAGATTTCCCTTCAGCCGCAAAAACTCTTTTACTATTGTCACGTTGGCATGGTCCAAAGCCCATTGGAAAATTTTCTCTAACAGCCCTTTGTTAGTCTGAACCCCATCCACTGCTAGTAGCGCCATCATTAATTCTTCATGGTCTTCAGCAATAGCATAATCTACAGCTTCTGTTAGCTTAGCTGTATCAGTAGAAATGGCGCCATAGTTCAACATCTTTATTACTAATTTTGACTTGAATATTTCGGTAAAATTAACATTAGCACTGCCAGAAGCAATGTCACTGTTAACAACTTTAGTAAAGAATTCTTTAACATCATCATATTTCTTTGTCTCTGCAAATAATGAAACCATATGTTCACAAGCTTCAGGATGAGCCTCAACAGCTAAATGATTAGGATTATCTTCATCTTTGTTAAAGCAATCCAACATACCATTTTTTGAAAAATAGACAGTCGTCATCATACTCTTTAACGGGGCGTCTGTGTTCTCTTTCTGTTGTTTTGGACGCAAGTACTTTTCTACGTCGGTTAGGGTGTCTGTTAATAATGTTTTAGCTTCCAAAGAAATATCTGAAATCGCTGCTTCAAATAGCTGAAAAAACACTTTATGTTTTTTCAAATCAACAGCCTTATTTAACAATTGCGTACACTTTTTATTTGCTAAATGACGTTGAGAATCGACGTCAACAAAGCCCTGTTTAATCAAGCATTGCATATTACGTCTTAACGCTGAACTGCCTAAATCATTAGCATTAGGCAGTTCTTCCACCATAACCTCCAGCAATGCTATGGCAAATTTCTTTGGGTGGCTATCAGCGAGTGTCACATTAATAGGTGTTGGCTTAGCATCCCCCGGATTTTTCCCAGGCTTTAGTATGATGCTATTAAACACCGTTCTAAAGTTTCCATGTTTAAGCGTTGATAGCTGCTTCAATATTTCTAAGTTGGTATTATTGGGCAGCTCCATAAGCTTTCTAACTAATGCTGACAGGATCTTATTATCACCGTCATAAGAATGTTGATGAATGCTCGCAACAACTGTCTTAATAGGTTCTACTAAATCTGTCACACTGAATTCATTGCACTCAGTCATCATCTGCTCAACATCAGCAACTTTACCTTTCTTAACCGCTTGCTGTAGGGCATAATTTCTTAAATCAGGTGACATATTTCCTAACCACTCTTTTTCGAGAAGCGGAAGGGGTACAGGTACAGCGCCTAGGGAAAGATCAGCCTTCATCTCAGGTGGCGTTAAGTCTAATAGCGACTCAATCGTTGCTTTGTTGTAATCTTTAAAGCCCCACCGAGTGCGTCCTCCATTATTACGCTCTTTTACAAACAACTGCGCTTCTTTGAAGTTATTACCCCCACTAGATACCAAGTAGTTAAGAATTTTACCTTGGCCTGCAGTAATGGCTGTCTCAAGCAACAGTTTACACTGACTTTTAGTTAACACACCTTTAGTAGCGGCAACAATACATTTCAAATGAGACATGATTACGTTGAGTGAGGCTGCTTTATCAGCATTGGCCACCAAACTATCCAATAAGCGAAACGCAAAATAAGACGCATTTCCGTTATCAAATTGCGTGAGTTTACGGGGATCTCCCAGGGAACCACCAGGAACTGTCAAAATCGATACAAAGTTATCCTCCGATAATGCATGCAACCGCGCTAACGTCTTCTCATCATAGCGACCTGCTTTGATGTATTGTGGAATTAAGACTTCTAAGACATCTCGTGCTTTTTCTTTAGTTTTTTCTTCACCCTTTGCGTCAGCCGCTGAAGAAGCAGGCACGTTTCTTGGCACTGGTTTAGAATTAGCGTATATATCCATCACCGTATTAATCGCATCGTCTAGCTTTATGGCTCGCGGCAGCCATCTTGCGGCATCCAAAGACGCTATAATTTTTTTAACCAAGCTCACTTTGAGATTTGCCACAGCCTCCTGCAACACTAAATTGCGGTAAGGAACACTAATGTTCTTTGTTTTCTCTGGTGAGCTAAATAATTTCTCTTCCGGCAATGAAGCGGCAGGAAGCAGCTTTAATAGGCGTTGATTTCGCAGATGCTTTGCCGATGAACGGCCAAACATACCTGAGGATGGCACGCGGCAACAAGCGCTTAATGCATCTTGTGTTTCAAGTGCATAAGAGATTACATCTTTTAATAAGTTTCCATCTGACGTTATTCCATCGCTGACAAGCTTTGCATTTTCTTTAAGTAATAACTCAAGCGCATCCGCTAGTTGATTTGGATCCTGTAGCATCGTTAATGTTTGTTTAATCAAGAGCTTTAACGAAGGTTGCCTTTTTTCACTTGCAAAAAGCTTAGCTTGTGATGCTTTCAATGTGGGATCTTCTCTCCCCCCCATACCTGACTTGCTTTTAGATTCCACTAAATCCTTGGATTGATGAGTGATAACAGCAACGTTATCGACAAACGCATCAACCATCGTTTTAAAGAGTGTGTAGACATCATCGGCATGGATATGTTCAGGCACCTTAATCTTTACTTCGTCACTGGTTGACGCTGATGGCCGTGCTGACCTTGAGCTCACAGAAGTTCTATCAGGTATCGAGGAGTCTGTTGAAGCGGTGCTACTTGCTGTACTCGGCGCCGGTGCGGCACTTTTCTCTTCTACCACTTCCTTTAAAGCAGCAAGCATAGCCTCTGGGTTTGTTTGTAAGATCCGCGATAAAGGCGACGGCTGCTTCTTGCCTGATGGTTTAATCCACTGGGTAAAGGCCAGCTCATCTTTAAGCACAGCCGCAAGCACATCCTTGTCGATACAAGGTGAGCTATGTACTTCTTCACCTTTTGCTTCTTTAACCGATGACAGGGCATGCACCACCTCCCTGGTTAAGGATTTATTACTGTCCTCCTTTGCTTTACGCAATAACAGAAGAGCCATTTTCGTGCTGTCTGGCTCGCTAAACGCCTCCTTCATGGCGATTCTAAGGTAGTTATTGACCGATAGTGTAGCGCCTTGCTCCATTAAAAATTCTAACAGCTCCGGCTGATTGTAGCGCACCGCTTGTTCTAGCAAGGTGATGGTGCTCTTATACCTCAAATTCTGTTGATCAGCACGCGATGTTTTCGCCTTTAATTTAATGATTTCTTTGAGCTGTTCATCAGAAGCTTTTTTAATACCCTGCAAAAGATAACGAGCAGATTTCTTAAAAATAACTGTTGATACCTTATCTTCTACCAAAGGCCACCAGGTAATAAAGCCTGTTACATTGTCTGCGGAATTGAGAGCTTTCAGCACATTTAACGCTTGTCTCTCGTAAGGATTTAGGAGATCTTCTTCCTCTCCTAAGCCATAATTTTTTTTATCCAACAACCCACTTGTGCTGCTCGGTGTCATGTCATCATCGACAACAGACGCTTTAAAAGTTGCTCTAGTGGCATCAACAATATTTAAATTTGGAGCGATATCACTGTATTCCTCTTCAAGGGCCCGTTGAATTGTTACGCGCTCATCAGAACTCATACCGTCCAATTTGACCTTAATAGGCTGCCGCGCTGCACTTCGGTCATGCTGCAAGTAATAGGCTTTAAGACTTTCTAAGAGTGCTTTTCTGGCACCCTCTTTTGTTGGGTGTGTACAGATACATTTGATGCGACCATCGTCTAACTCTTCAAAACGTATGGTAGCCTTCATCTTGCCCGTAGCGCTTTTCCATGTGCGCGTCAGTGTTTGTCTTAAGGCGTTACGGTCTTTTTCTATATTTTGAATATAGTCAGGATTGGCTTTTAAGTTCTGAGACCATTCTGCATTCGTTTTATCGGAGAGACTACTAGCGGCAAATGCTATTGGGCAATCAGCATTGCTATTATCTACTTTGATATGGTTTTGCTTTAGAAAGTATGTTTTTAACCGTTCTCTTGCATTGATAAAGGCTAGTAGTTCTGGTGAGCCGCTGGCTTTATCTTTCCCATCACGGATATGTTGGAGGTAAACAGATAGCTGCCCCAACTCAAGAAATAAATGCCTTCTTAGTTGCTCTCGGTGTTTTTCATCATTCACCTCGTCTTCAACCCATTTTAGGTTACCCTTCCACTGTATTGACGTCCTTTCATTTGTTTCTGGCTGCCACTTTTCGCCAGCTTCAAGGAGTGATATTTTTTGTTGACAAAGTTTCTGAATACCCTGCTCACTAAAATCTAAGTATCCATTGGATTCAAACCCCCAGCCATAACTGTTTTCCTGTTCTATCATTGTCGCTAGTTTTTGCTGCTCTGCTTGACATGCCTTATTAATGGCTTTTAGAAGAGGACAGTCACGGTCTGTTAGATACCCTTCAAGCACATCTGCAGTCGAACTCGTTTTAGGAACCTTAAGTGCAGAATGAAAGTTAACGACAGTATTAAGATTAGGTGCTGGGTCGGCATCACTATTATCATCCATGACAGTGGAGTCTGGAGACGCTGCCTCCTTTACTTCAAATAACTGATGTTTTTCTAGACATGGTGTTAATAACTGTTTAAATGCCGGCGTACTTGTATTTAAAATATCTTGCAGTCGTTCTTTGACTTCTTGCAAAACTTCCTTAGTATTACCTGAACCACATGATGTTAAGCGAGAATGGATTCCCGACAAAATTTGGAAGATATTATGTTGATCTACGGTTTCTTGGCGATACCTTGTTAACGTAGTTGCGCTTCTACTTGCTGCGGCTGACTGAATACTATCAACAGTAGGCTCCCCGGAGAGACCACATTGCAGCTGCTGGCCTCTTAGAGAGAAATATGCGCGTGCGTCATAAGGCAGTTGCGCTGCCCAATGGTTGCCGTCTTGATGGTAGGCTGTGCATCTGTGAGCATTAACTTTATATTTTTCACAGTTAACGATTATTCCCTGATGCAGGCTTTCTTGCACTTTAAGATCTTTATTTTTAAGCACCTTTACAAAATGATCTTCGTTGTCTATCTGTAAAAAATCTTGTCTACCAATTGACCGAACGGTCACTCTCGTTAAGAGGCTAAATGCTTTAACATCGCCGTTATAGTCTATCGTCGAACAAAAAGTATCAAAAGGGATAAGGTACATTGGTATATTAGCACTGGCGGATTCCAAATTGCTCTCACTATCAGCCCCACCACAAGCTTTCAACCTATAGGCATCTAAATGAAGCAAACTCTTTTCTACTCCATCGATTACCAAACCAGTTCCACTGATGGCATTTAAAACGGTTTGCGCATCATGAGCGCTTGCGAAATGTAAAGCTGACCTTTTTTTCGGGTTAGTCTCTAGCTTTCTCTTAAGCAGATCTGTAGCGCCTTCTTGTTGTTTTTCATCAAATAATTGCAAGATTTTTTGTTTAGCTATTTCTGCTTTGTGACCTGGATGAGTTTCTTTTTGATGATCTGAACTTGCGGGAACATCTGATGGCTTTGTCCTTGGATCCCAAGAAAAAAGATCCAAAACACAAGGCTCAACATTTTTTTTCTTGGAACGCAGAACATGTAACACGTCAAGAGAAGCAGCCAAATCATTTAACTTATTACGATATTGATATATTTGTTGGATATAAGCGTTCCTCTGATCCTCTCTTCCCAAAGAAAGATCTTTTCTAACCCTTTCTATCTCTAAATGACAATGCGTCACTAATGTTTTTAGGTGCTTGATTGCACTTGTCGTCTTGGGACCACCCTCAGTTTGAATATCCTCCATAAAATCACCCCGTACCTCGGATGATTGAATATCTTGAGATAGCTTAATAGCGAAGTCTTCCGATCCCTTGACCCTCATGTTTTCAGGTATTAATTCCTTTACCTTTTCGTTAGGATCATCTTTGTTTTCTTCTATAGCTTTCCTTACCTGAGCAAAACTAACTCCCGGTAACAAACCCTTCATCTTTAGAGCTTCATTTAATACAGTGCTTTCAATAGATTCAGGCTCAATACCTAGACGAGGAATAAGTAATGACTCGACAAGACTCGCTTGTGCTTTTTTATGCTCTTTTTCATCATCATGATCTGAACTCAAAGCCGGGGGCGAAGATGCACTCGATCCTGGCAGTGATGAAGGTGTAAGCTCCTTAATCCGCAATGTGTTATTAAACACTAAAAAGGCAGGAGCAATATCTTGAGCCAACTGGTTAAGATCATCTTGATCCTGTAACCAGTCTTGTAAGTCTTGATACTTATCATCAACTAAAGGCAGCGCTTTTTTACTCTTATGCTCTGCTATCTTGCCAGCAGATGCAGATGGCTCTTCTTTTTTGGTGTCTGTTTTATAGCAACCAATGAGACCCAACAGCTCATAAAATTTAGGGTGAGTATCTTTTTCTGGTTTTGCTAAACGTCCCGATTTAACAAGATAAAGAAAGTGCTGCGCAATGGCTTGATAAAGACAGCGAGAGTCCGGCGAAGTTTTTGAAAAATAGGGTGCAAAATTAAGGGGGACAAATTCGTTTAATAGTTCTGCTTTCTGCTCTTTAGATCTTCTTCTATCTATGACTTTACCGTCATTACTAACAGGACTAACAGGACTAACAGGACTAAGCGATGACGGAGCCGTAGACGGAGCCGTAGACGGAGCCGGAGACTGAGACTGAGACTGAGACTGAGACTGAGACTGAGATGATAATGGGGAGGTTGGCGGCATAGCTTTTACCCTTTGTAAAATTTTGACAATTGGGTCTATTTTACAACAACACTATTAAAGCAGTATTAACTAAGGGCTTGGAGGAAAACAAACTAAGTATTAGATTCACAAGCATAAAAATAACGAAAAACATGCCTGTTTATAGACAAGTTAGCCGATATATTATACACAAAAGCATAATAATGCCTTCCTACAGCTTGGTCGGTAATAATAAGTGGGGGCTAACCATTGATACAGGCATCTCTACCTGAGTAATTAATAGGCAGTGAGCCGGGGGGGGGTAGGGCTTTTTTTAAACAGATTGAAAAATATTTGCGGCACTACTAAAGAAACATCTGAATTAACAGTACCGCAAACCATGAAAAAAGGGGTGTTTAATCTTCTGACTTTAACAATCCATATTCTTTCATTTTTTTACGCAAGGTACCTCGTGAGATCCCTAATACCACCGCAGTTTTTGATTGGTTATAGCGCATATGCTGTAGAACAACTTCCAACATTGGTTTTTCCACTTGCTGTAATACCATGTTGTAAACGTTGCTCGGCGCTGCGCCACCTAACTGTGAAAAGTACTGGTCCAAATGCGCTTGTACATGATCTTGTAAGCGAACTGTACGAGGTGCCTGAGTCTGGCTGGTGTGAGTTGCTTGTTCCATTTCAACAACTTGATTCATGATCAATGATCCTCCCTAGATACTAGTTTGTTTTTCTTTTATTTCTGCCACAGACTTACAGTCAATACATTTAGTGGCTGTTGGTCTGGCTTCTAGGCGGCGTAATCCGATTTCGCCACCGCATTCATCGCAAAAACCGTAGTCCCCCTTTTTGAGTAAATCCAACGAGCGCTCAATGTTTTTAATGAGCTTTCGTCCGCGGTCTCTTTCACGCAATTCTAACCGGAACTCTTCTTCTTGCGCCGCCGCATCGACATCATCCGCATAACGCTCGCGTTCATACTTCAAGTGTCCAATGGTTTGGTCTGCCTCCTGCATTAAGTAGGATTTCCAAGATTGAAGAATTTGGTAAAAATGCTCCTGTTGGCCTTCCTCCATGTAAGGCTCATTTTCCTTCTGATGGTATGGCTTAAAATTAGGCCACATCGTCTCAGTCGTAGCCATAGTACGTTGCTCCCTCAATGACAATGACAAATAATGTTAATAACATTTAGGCAATTGGTCAATTAGTTTCTTCCTCTTTTTTTTATCACCAAAGCCCTTTGGCTTTTAGTTTCGGTTTTAAGACCTGCTCGATAAAGTGAGAACGCAGCGTCATCTCAACCACAGGACTATTTTTGCCTACAAACTTGCCCGGCACAATCGCACGCAGTTGTTGTTCGCTTAACTGTTCACGCCAACGTGGGAATTCCAAGGCGACCAATTCGTTGATCATTGTTTGCATGTCGGCTTTCTTTTTCTTCTCCGCGTCGAGAAATAAACGCATGGCTTTTTGTTGCGGCGATTCGTATTTATCTTCGTACCAACAATTCCCCTTGATTAATACGCTCATCAACGCGTTCACCGGGCCTTTGTATTTTTGCGCAATATCATCGTGGCGGTGTTCTAATGCAAACGCAAAATGAAAAATAGATTGCTGCACAATATCGGGGGTACTTCTACCAGCATTGTAGATTTGCTGAATGTGGTTTTCAGAAAAACCAATATCCGCTAAGGGTGAAATATCAATCGCTTTCCATTCATCAGGAAGTTTATTAATAATAATATTATTTATATTATTATTATATATAGCGGAATTGTTATCTGTATTGTTATCTAAATCGTTATCTAAATGTTTAATCTTTTCGACGATCTGACGGTGCAATATGGGTTGGGTTTTGCTGTCTTGCTTTGCTTGCATCGCGGCGTGACGAATGGCTGTGCTAATGCGTAAATTAATATGACCGCCCTTCGATCGCTTGCCAGGTTGACGTGTTAATAACCCTTTATCTATCAGTCTTTTCAATGACATCTTAGCGCTGCCGTAAGAACAATTGGCCGCTTCTGCAATGTCCAATGTTAAGATGCAGCCCGTTTCAAGTAGCCCGCGCGCACAGCAAATTTCGACAATATAGAAGAAAATAGCCGCTTGTATTCCGGTTAATTTTTTAACCATTTCAAGGGCCATTTTGTTATCTAAATCGTTATCTAAATCGTTACCTAAGTGTTCTCTTTGTGTTAGCTTTATGTTGTCTAAGTGTTCTCTTTGTGTTATCTCATTGTTATCTAAGTGTTGTCTTTTTGTTATCTTAATGTTATCTATTTTGTTATCTAAATGACGGGTCTTTTGTTGCTCAGCTGGTGGTGCTGTAACCAGTGTTGGCTTTGGCTTTTCCACTTTTTCGACAACGGGTTTAGGGGCTGTTTTTTTAGGGGGCGTGTTGGCTTCGTTCTCGGCGACGGGCGCCTCGGTGTTTTCGCTATTGGGGTCTTCATTACCTGATAAATCCCACGGACGGTATTTCTTTTTGGTAAACTTTTTAGCTTTTCTACTCTGAAGTATTTCTTCTAATTGAGGCATCCCTTACGTCCTCCCTCTCGCTATTCCGTCACACCGTAACGGCCGATTCTGTGGGCTCGTTAACGATTCGCTCTCTGTTGATTTGTGTGGGATCAATATCGAGTAATTCACGGCAGAGTCGATCAAAATCGTCGCGGGCTATGGATTTTTTTAATGTGCTAAATAAGCTACGGTTGGAGTCCGTGGTATTCGGAATCTCTTGGGCATATTGAACCGTGGTTGACAGCACCTTCCCTTCTAAGTCTGGATCTGAAATAAGTGAGACGATCGCTTTATCTGATAGGATAGTCTTGCCACTAAATTTATTTAAAAAGACTTTATAGGTAATATGACGTTTAAAGCGCCGGTTTAAGGTTTCAATTTCTTGCTTAAGAATTTTTAAGCCTTTAGCACTGAATTTATCAGGGTTTAACGGGGCTACAATCGTGTCTGCGTATAAGCTAGCGGCTGTGACCGCTTGTCCCATGGTGGGTGGACAATCGATAAAAATAAAATCGTATCGATCGGCAATCGGTTCTAGGAGGTCGTGGTACAACGTATGCAACGGCAAGCGCTCATTGACAATAACATTATCTAAGACCACGTTCTCAATACGACTAGCGATTAAATCAACGCCTTCAGAGATGGGTACAATGCTGTCTTCAACGTTGGCCTCCCCTTTGATGATATCAATTAGCACGGGGTATTCTTCAGCATCAACATCATTAGTGTCGGTTAAGTTACCTTGTGGGTCAGCATCAATTTTTAAAACGCGCGCGCCATAGGTGTTGGCACAGCTGGCTAAGTTTTCAATCGTTGTTGTTTTGCCTGTTCCCCCCTTCACAATTTGTCCAACGATCACTTTGGGTGTGAAGTGTAAATTAAATAATCGTTGGGCAATTTGGTGGGTAATAAAAGATTTGTTGCCGGCTTTTGGACAGGACAAATTTTTATTCTTTAATTGCTTGTGAACGGCCTGAACAGATATTCCTAAAAATTCTGCGGCATGTGCAATAGACATTTTTGGTTGATTTATAAGAATGTCCTTATTTTGAAGATTCATTATAATCCCCTACCAGTTTAAACTCATAGTAAAATTATATGTTAATCTTAAACCGTGTCAAGTTTCTGATTATAGTATTTTTTAGAAATTATTCCTTGGCTTTTTTGTGTTATCTTATAGTTATCTATTTGTTACCTTTATGTTATCTTGTTGTTATCTTTTGTGTGTTATCCATATGTTACCTTAGTGTTATCTATTTGTTATCTCTATGTTATCTTTTAGTGGAGGTTTTATTTTTTTGTCTGTTATTTCGGTATTGAGGAGTGTTATCTATATGTTATCTTATTGTTATCTTTAATACGCTCTTTTATTAAGCGACAAGCAAAATATATTATCTATTTTTATAATTGTTATCTTTGTGTTATCTAAATAAAGGTGGTTTTTAATGCTATTAGCTCCCCTCTTTTGTTGAATTTTATTTTCATGTTATCTAAACGTTATCTATATGTTACCTTTGTTGCGTTATCTTTATGTTATCTTAATTGGCTCTTTGCGTTATCTTTTTGTTATCTATGTGTTATCTTAATGTTACCTGGTATTGTTATCTTTATGTTATCCAAGTGTTATCTTTTATAATTATGGAAAAGGTAATTCTTTAGAGTATTTTTCCATGGTGATCTACGTGGAACATAGCAAGAGTAGGCGAATCGTCCCCATGAGCAGGGGACGAAGGTAGAATAGAACCGGCATTAAAAATGATAGGTCATGCCGCCGCTTAGCAGCCCAGCACCGGCAATTCCGTAGACGGCGCCTTGATACTGCGAGGTGATCTCAATATGTTTATTGACAGAATAGCCAACACCGAGTCCAACGTAAGGAAGAACCATACCGTCGGTTTCCGTTTTTGCCACAGGGTGATCTTGGTCAGGACCTCTCTTAATTGAGGTATAGGCATACATAGCGCCTGTTTTAGCAATAAATGTGAAGTGGTGACCTAGGGGGACATTAAAACGTGCACTAATATAAGGCAAGTTGGCATGTAGGGTTTGTTGGTGTTTAATACCATCGTCGCTGTAGGTTTGGTTGGCATAATTTTGCATAAAGCCACCTTCGATGGCAGTGACATTGGTAAAGTTATAACCGATATTGCCATTCCAGCCATAGCCCTTTAGTCCAGCTGTTTGATAGTTTTCATGTGAGGAAAATACACCTGCATAATACAAAGTGCTACCGCCACTGCCTTCGACATAAATTTGATGCGCATGTTGATTAGCAATGCTGGGTAACGATGGGGTGCTTGCTAAAGCACCTTGTGCAATTAATAGGCTGGCTGTAAGTAGTAGTGATGACATTCTCTTCATGATATTCTCATTTCGGTTATGATTGGTTAAGGATTGCCATCGTACAAAAGTTAATTTAGAATAAAAATAGAAATAAAGAGAACTAATTGTTTCTAACAAAGGTGAAATGATGGCGGTTGAGATTGATCATATTTTGACTTTTATTAAGGTCGTAGAGCAAGGCAGTTTTACTGCGGCGGCAGATGCGTTACGGGTATCGAAATCGGTCGTTAGTAAACATGTAACTTCTTTGGAAGAGGCATTGGGTTGCCAGTTACTTAAACGAACTACACGCAAGTTAATTGTCACCGATGTTGGGCATGCGTATTATAGCCAGGTAAAAAGTATTCCAGACCAGATTCAATCAGCGCAGTTAAGTTTGCAAACTTATGCGGATGAGCCTAAAGGTGTTCTTAAAGTTATTGCGCCTGCTAATTTTGCTGCCTCGTTAAAAACAAATATTATTCCAGACTACCTGTTGGCGCATACCAATATTACATTGAATATGAACTTTGTACGGCCGGCTGAAGATTATATTAACGATGACTTTGATATTATTATTTTATGGAAACTCAACAATACCAATTTTCCTGACTATAACTTGGTACCAACAAAATTATTTTCTATGCCGGTTGGTTTATATGTTTCCCCCCAGTATTTAGAGCAACAAGAAGTACTGCCATCTTCTGCTAAGGACTTAGTGAATTATAATTGTATTTCTTCCATTGGACGCAAGTGGCCGTTTCGGGAAGAGGATGGCTCATTATATTATGTGTATACCTCGGGTAATCTTGAAACCAGCCATGATGAAGTGATTCGTGAGGCAACTGTTCGTGGGGTCGGTATTGCCTATGCGTATCCTTTTCTATTTGCCGAGGATTTACAAGCTGGTAGGGTAGTGCCATTACTCCCTTCTCATACACAGCTTATGTTAGAAGTGTATGCGTTTTATCATCCAACACCCTATTTACCCGTTAAAATCCGCAATTTTGTTGATACCATGAAACACTTTTATCGAGGTATCCAGGAAGAGATCAATAAACGTGGTCAGTGTTAGTAGCTTACATGCTGGGTGACACGCGTGCCGACTGTTTGTTGAAAGCGCTAGTAACGTTTTGAATAAGTAGGTAGCTTCCGTAGATAAAGTATCCTAAAGCAGCGATCGCTAAGAGTGGAATCGCGATGACTGTAAGCGCAATGATGCGTTTTACTCTATCAAAAATCGCTTTGATATTCTTAGCACCGGATAAAAAACCGCGGTAAGCCGTCCATTTATTTTTTTTAAGTGCGGTAAAAAAACCAATGTTAGTGCTTGCTGGATTCAAGTTTGTTGGTGGTGTATTTGCTGATATTTTTTCAGCTTCAGGTTGAACTGCGCAGGCATCAGCCTGCAGCGCTTTTTCGCAGGCCTTAATACTATTATTGAGCATCCGTTGTTTCTGCTTTTCTTCTTTTACTCTGCTGTAGGTCGATATAATTGTGTGTAGCGAAATAAGCACAATAGCAATAATCAGTGGGGCGCCTGCGGTTAAAGCACTAGCGGCACCAGCAATGCAGAAAATAAAAATGGGAAAAACGAATAAGTACATGCCATCGGTCACCCCATTAAAACCAGCTGCCAGATACATAGCAATGGTTACGCCTTGTGACTGTCTTTTGATATCGTGATGTGAGAGAGAAGCGGCATTATCCTTTTCGCTATTTATCGCTGCTAACAGTGCTTTATTATGTTTAATATATCGATCTCGCTTTCTATCCATATGACGATATACCATTAGCACTAGGGCAAGAACAGCGCCTACACTAATGCCTATCGGGTTGGCGATAGCATAGGCGCCATGGAGAATGAAACTAGCGTTAACAACCGCATGCCGGCCATTTTTTAAACCACTTAAGCCATCGCGTGCATAAGGCCATGAGTGGCGTAGCATATTGTAAAAAATACTCAGATAACGATTCTGGATAGCTCTTTTTTTTAATAGTAGTGATAGAAATGACCATGCTGCAATTAGTAATGTTTCTAGCAGTATCCACGGCAGGTTTTCCCAGTTATAAAACTGTGCTGCGTGGGTATTAGCTTGTTGCGAACTCGCGTCACAGCAATCGTACAGGTAGGCGACGGCACTATTACTGAGGTAAATACTATCAGTCCATTTGTGTGCTTTAATTGTCCAGCTGTTAGAAGAGATATTGTTTGCTAGGGTTAGAGTGTTAATCTTTTATGCTCCGAGTAAGGTCGCTTCTACTTTGCGTTAACCTTAGCGGACAAATATGACAAGTTGATGACAGGGGATACGGGCAGTTTACATGAAGCTTGGTAAATTGAGCATTGCTGTTACTGTATATTTTTGGCCTATATCACCGGCAGCAAAGTCGGTGATATAGGCCTAAGAGGATTAACGCTTTTTACCCTTCGGTTTTTTAGCTTTTGATTTGGCTGGCTTTCGTTTACCTGAGCTTTTTTTGCTTGGCTTTGCTTTTGATCTTGGTTTCCTTGCGCTTTTGGCTGAGCTTTTTCCTTTTGCTCGTGATGAGCGACGTCCACGCCCTTTGCGTGTCTCTTTTGTTGGAGGCTCAATTTCTTCAGAGGGTAAGGGATTTGCTTGCTGTATTAGGTAGGAAAGTGCAGCGGCTATATCGTTAGCAGCGTAGTCACTTTGCTCAACGATACTATCAACTAACTCATAATGGGATTTAAGCTTCTTACTTTTGGTAATAATATTAATGACTTTTTCAGACAGTTCTTTACGGCGCTTTTCATTCATTTGTGCTAATGAAGGCGCCTCTAATTGTTCAATTGGTTTGCGTACGGCCTGTTCAATATCACGTAGGAGGTGATTCTCTCGTGGGGTAACAAACAGCAGCGCTCTACCTTTACGACCAGCGCGGCCTGTTCGTCCGATGCGGTGGATGTAGGATTCTGTGTCATAGGGAATGTCATAGTTGATAACATGGGTGATACGATCGACATCAATACCACGGGCAGCAACATCCGTGGCGACGATAATATCGAGTGACCCACATTTGATTCGTTCAATGACTTTTTCACGCAGTGATTGGCTCATGTCACCGTTTAATGCTGCAGCAGCATAACCACGTGCTTGTAGTTTTTCAGCTAACTCAGCAGAACTATTTTTTGTCCGCGCAAAGATAATTGTCGCTTCAACATCTTCCACCTCAAGAAAGCGTGTTAATACATCCAGTTTTTGGTTTTTAGAAACGCGAACATAGTATTGCTCAATGGTGTCGACAGTGCTCTTTTTGGGTTTGATGGTAATTTTTTGCGGTGTCTTTAAATACCGCTTAGCAACTTTTTGGATAGAGGCAGGGAGGGTTGCCGAAAAAAGGGCTGTTTGGTGTTC
Organism: Gammaproteobacteria bacterium; assembly: GCA_030425685.1. Lineage (GTDB taxonomy): Bacteria > Pseudomonadota > Gammaproteobacteria > Coxiellales > Coxiellaceae > JAUIAD01. The sequence goes on from JAUIAD010000017.1 coordinate 67,418, forward strand.
TTGCGGCACTTGCTCGAGTATCCACTCGATATCTTCGATAAAGCCCATTTTTAGCATTTCATCACCTTCGTCCAAGACCACCATTTTCAAGTGATCGACAGACAGTGTACCGCGACGGAGGTGGTCCATAATGCGGCCTGGTGTGCCAACGATAACATGGGCGCCACGTTTTAGAGCGCGCAGCTGTATTTGGTAATCTTGACCACCATAAATGGGTGTGACGTGAAAACCCTTTTGGTACTTAGCATAGCTTTGAAATGCCTCAGCTACTTGTATAGCCAGTTCTCGTGTGGGGGCAATAATAAGAGCCTGCGGTTTTTTTAATTTGAGATCGATCAGCGAGAGGGTAGGTAGTGCAAAAGCAGCCGTTTTACCAGTTCCTGTCTGTGCTTGTGCTAGTAAGTCATCGCCTTGCAATAAAGTGGGAATGCTTTGCGCCTGGATAGGAGTCGGGCTTTCGTAGCCGATATCGGATAAGGCCGATAATAGTGCTGGGGCTAAGCCAAGCGAGTTGAACTGTGGTGTCGATGACATAGTATATTCTCCAATGTTTTGTTGCTTCGTTAGCCTTGTTGGCTATCGAAAGTAACTATAAAACACAGGCTTATCGATAATTTCAGGACTAAGAATTGCTGCTGATTATACGGGCATGTTGGTGCAATGTCACGTTATCCAACCGGGTTTTGTCCCTTTTTTACCCGGAAAAGCTCGAGTTTTGCTCACAAATAGGTATAATGTCGGCCAGGTTATCGAGTATTTTTATGTAAAACAATTGGATAGGTAGGTTAAGGTAGTGAATAGTCGAAAAAAAGCTAAGTGGTTTAGTGTTATTTTGTTGGTATTTTTGCTGGGTTATCTCCTGCAAGCCTCAACGCGACCAGCAGTGCCAGATTATCGTTCACGAACAATATACTTTATTCTCGTTGATCGCTTTCATGACCACCACCCCAAGGGGCACCCCTATATAGACTCAAAATACCCTCAGACGACAAACTCCATTGATTGTTTTACTTCTCACTGTGAAAGCGATGCTGAGTATCGCAAATACTGGGGTGGTGATATTCAAGGTATTATTGAAAAGATAGGTTACTTAAAAGCGTTAGGTATAGGGGCTCTTTGGGTCACACCGCTAATGGAGAATATCAGGGCGTATGTGCCTGGGAAAGGGTGGGGTGCTGCTTATCATGGGTATTGGGTGCAAAACTACGATAGGGTTAATCGCCATTTTGGCAGTTGGCAGGATGTCAGCGCTTTAGCAACTGTATTGCACCAAAACAAAATGCGTTACATCCAAGATATTACGTTGAACCATTCCAATCTATATGACACCCATATGCATGGAGCACTCTATCAATCACGATCATCGGATCTACCTTTTATTACTAGTTACCAAGATGACTACGATGCGATTCATCAACAGCATTATTATAAGCACTTTCAAGATGACCCTCGTTGCAAACAAACAGCGACATTGGCTGATGGCAAGTGGTCTTATTGGCAGTTACATCATTGTTTGTTAGGAACACTAAGTGGTTACAATCAACAAGACCCTGTTATTCGCCAGTATTTAATAAAAGCGGGAGTGTTATGGTTGCACCACGGTGTTGATGACTTTCGTTTAGATGCTGTTAAATACGTTGATCCAGATTTTGTGGCGGCATTTACCCGTGCGATAAGAGGCGCTAGCAAAAAAACACCCTATATTGTTGGAGAGTGGTCAGATGGTGGTGTCGGAAATAATAAATCTTTGCGGTTTGCATCACAGTATTCACGCTATCATACTAACTTACTCGACTTTCAAACGGCATTCGCTTTAAATCGATTTATTCAACGCAACAAACAGCCTGAGGAAAATCGAGAGTCAGCACAACAGTTGGATCAGTATCTGCATCGGCGTGTGTATGATTTTCATGGGCGAGATACGTGGCAAGGTGTTTTTTTAGATAACCATGATGAAATTCGCTCTTTGGTGCGTTTAAAACGGCTAGGTGTTGATAAGCAAAGTAATAGAAAGAGGCGAATGGATGTGGGGACTGTTTTGATGATGACGATACGAGGGATTCCCATTATCTATTATGGTGATGAGCAGTATTTGGCAAATTATCATGATCACCCTAATACCGTTAATCCGCTCACAATCAATAGCGATGATAGCGACCCGTATAATCGTATTGGTATGCAACGTTGGAGTCAGCAAACACCGGCTTTTAAGATTATCAAGACATTAGCTACACTAAGAAAAAAGAGCACAGCTATACAAAAAGGGCAATACAAAACCGTATATGCCTCTGGCGATGTTTTGGTATTTGAACGTATTGCAGGGAAAGACAGGGTGCTAGTTGCGGTTAATCGTGGAAAGCAGGTAGCCATTTCTATTCCGTCTTTACAGCTTGGTATTAAGCAAGGTCGTTATAAGAATGCTTTATGTTCGGTTAGTCATCTCTATGCTAGTAATACACTTAACGTCAAGCAAAGCAAATCCATCTTGCATTTGCACCCATGGAGTGCTTTTGTTCTGAGGCAGTCGATGAAATGATCAGTTGCTAATTACGGTTGGTGACGAATAAGTCAATCTATATACAGACGCGGCGTTAGCTTCTTGATAGACTAATACAAGGTGTCACTTATCTGATTGGCACTAATGGAGTAGTGGATTGAATCAGAACATATTAATCATTCTTACGCTGATTGGCGTTGTTACGTTGCTATGCCAGTGGCTGGCATGGTGGGTAAAACTCCCGGCCATCCTTTTTCTTCTTCTGGTCGGCATTGTTTTTGGTTCTATTTTAAACTGGTTTAATCCTGATGAAATCTTTGGTCAATTGCTATATCCCATGGTTTCTCTGTCTGTCGCCATTATTTTGTTCGAGGGGAGCCTGACGTTAAAGTTTGGTGAATTAGGAGAAGTGCGTCGTATTGTGCGAAACTTGGTGACGCTGGGTGTATTAGTGACCATGGTTTCTACCGCCGTGTTGGTGCATTATATTTTTAATTTTTCCTGGCAGGTGTCTGCTTTATTTGGTGCGATTACCTCTGTTACGGGTCCTACCGTTATCACGCCTATGCTGCGTACTATTCGCCCTAATCGTCAGATAGCCAACATTTTGCGCTGGGAAGGGATTATGGTTGACCCCATTGGCGCTTTATTTGCGGTATTGGTGTTTGGTTTTATTACCTCGGTGCATAATGAAAAAACGGTACTGGATGTCATCATTAACTTTGGTGAGATGATTGTTGTAGGTGCCATTTTAGGTGTCGCGTCAGGGTATTTTTTAGGTGTGGTGTTAAGGCGGCATTGGATTCCTGAGTTCTTGCATAATGTGATGACGTTGATTATTGTCCTGGCAGTGTTTACTTTAAGTAACCTAATGGATGATGGCGCCGGCTTGTTAGCGGTAACCATTATGGGAATCTGGCTAACCAATATGAAGGATGTTCCTGTCGATGACATTTTAGGTTTTAAAGAAAGTCTTAGTATTCTGCTGATTTCAGGTTTATTTATTATATTGGCGAGTCGATTTAGCTTTATTCATATTGAAGAGGTTATCTGGCCCGGTATAGCGTTGGTGCTGTTATTACAGTTTGTTGTCCGTCCTTTGTCGGTGTTTCTAAGCTCAATTGGTTCTAAGCTAAATTGGCGCGATAGAGTAATGGTTGCATGGATTTCTCCACGAGGGATTGTCGCGGCGGCTACAGCCGCTATTTTCACCTTTCGATTAAGCAGTATTGGTTTTCAGCAGGCCAGCTACCTTACCTTGGTGACATTTCTTATTATTATTGGCACAGTTGTTTTTCAAAGTGGTACAGCGCGTGCCTTAGCCAATTTTCTAGGGGTCTCAGAACCAGAGCAAAATGGATTCTTGATTATTGGTGCCAATCCAGTGGCGCGTATGATTGGCGAAGCTTTGACACAGCATAACTTTCAAGTTGTTTTAACCGGTATGGGGTGGGAAAACATACAAGCAGCGCGGATGGCTGGGCTTAATGTTTATTATGGCAATGCCATTTCCGAGCATGCTGATCGCCATCTTGATTTAGTTGGTATTGGTGGTGTATTAGCATTGTCGCCTTTACGTAACTTAAATATTGTTGCTAATTTGCGTTATCGGCGTGAATTTGGCCGTAGTGCCGTGTATATGGTGCAAACAGCGGATAGGAAAGCAGATACCTCTAAACATGCTGTTTCTGAAGGTTTAAAAGGACTATACCTTTTTGAAGAAGGGATTACCTATTTTAAATTGGCGAGTATGATTTCCAAGGGCGCCGGAATTCGCAGTACATTAATTACAGATACATTTTCCTTTGAAGAATATCAAAAGCAGTATGTCGGCGCGGCGTTTTTCTTATTCTCATTGGACCCCAAAGGAAATATTCACTTCTTTACTGAAGCACTTACGCCTTCTATTAGTAGTGGATGGACAGTGGTAAGTTTAGTTGATTTAGAGGACAATCCTGCACCTACCTAAGTTTTTATTGCTGTTTCAATAATGGCCCATTTTCGGTATGATCACCCCACTATGATGTTATTAAGCGAGAGGGTTCTTCTATGCCACTAATGAATGTCCGAAATCTCATCTTGGGGCATGGCGGGCACCCTTTGTTAGAGGGGGCCGAGTTTCAAATAGAGCCAGGTGAGCGTATTTGTTTGCTAGGCCGTAATGGGGTCGGTAAATCGAGTTTGCTGAAATTATTAGCGGGGTTTCTTGAGCCTGATAGTGGCACCATTGATTGCCAACAGCATATAAAGATTGCCTATTTACAACAAGAGGTTCAGCAGAATTTTTCGGGTAGTGTTGAATCTATCGTTGCAGATGGTCTAGGCGCCTTAGGTGATCAGCTCAATCAGTATGAGCGGTTAAATCAACAGTTACAGGTGGAAAACCATCAGCCTGGTTTATTGGCTCAGCTCGCTGAGATACAAGAAAAAATAGATCGGCAGGATGGCTGGCGCTATAAGCAGCAAATTGAAAAAGTTATTTCCCAAGTTGGTTTAGAGCCGCAAGCAGAGGCTGCCAACTTATCAGGTGGTTTGCGGCGTCGTGTTTTACTGGCCAAGGCGCTGGTTACGTACCCTGACATTTTATTGTTGGATGAACCGACAAATCACTTGGACATTGAGTCAATTGCATGGCTTGAAAATTTCTTACTGAATTACAAAAAGACCTTATTTTTTGTCAGCCATGACCGAGCGTTTATGCAGCAGTTAGCAACGCGAATTTTAGAAATTGATAATGGAAAACTGACCAGTTGGCCTGGTAACTATGAGCTTTATATAAAGCGTAAAACAGCGGCATTGGAGGCTGAAGAACGACAAGATGCTTTGTTTGACAAAAGGCTCGCTCAGGAGGAAATATGGATTCGTCAAGGGATTAAAGCACGGCGAACACGCAATGAGGGGCGTGTAAGAGCACTCAAGAAAATGCGTGAACAGCGCAAAAATCGCCGTTGTCGTCCTGGTAAGGCAGCAATTGATTTGCAAGAGTTTGCTGCGTCAGGAAAAATAGTCTTCGAGGTTGAGCGAGTTAATTATGCTTATGAAGAAAAAACTATTTTAAAAGATTTTTCTACCGCGATTGTGCGCGGGGATAAGATTGGCATCATTGGACCCAATGGTTCCGGCAAATCGACTTTGCTGAAGTTATTATTAGGTGATTTAACCCCTGATACGGGTACCGTAAAAAGAGGGACGAATATCTCTTTGGCCTATTTTGACCAGTATCGTGGTCAGCTTGATGAAAGTAAAACAGCGCAAGAGAATGTCGGTGAGGGCAGCGATACCATTACCTTTAATGGCAAGCCGCGTCATGTATTAAGTTATTTGCAAGATTTTTTATTTTCACCAGAGCGAGCGCGTGCGCCTATTAAGGCGCTATCGGGCGGTGAGCGCAACCGTTTGTTGCTGGCCAAACTCTTTACGCGCTCTTCTAATGTGTTAATTATGGATGAGCCGACAAATGATTTAGATATTGAAACACTCGAGCTATTAGAAGAACAATTGCTAAGTTATCAAGGCACATTACTTTTGGTTAGTCATGACCGTGCTTTTTTAAATAATATTGTTACCAGTACCTTGGTATTTGAGGGTGATGGAAAAATTGGTGAATATGTAGGAGGGTATGATGATTGGAAAAGGCAGTCAAATATACCTATTGAGCCCGATAAAAAGATTGTATCGCCTGCTGCAAAAAGCACAGCGGTAAAGCCTAAAAAGCAGAATAAACTAAGCTATAACGAGCAACGAGAGTTAAAGCAGCTACCCGATCAAATCAATGCGCTTGAGGAAGAGCAAGCGACTTTACAGCAGAAAATGAGTCAGCCAGACTATTATCAACAATCAAGTGAGCACATTGCACAAGAGCAAAAGAGGCTTAAGGAGCTAGATGCATTGTTGGTGGCTGCCTACGAGCGTTGGGAGTCTTTAGAAGAAAAAAATTCCAAATAGTCTCAACTAGCCTAATGTTTTTACCTTGTTGAGTTTATCATGACAGTCCTGACTTAAATTTTTCAATGCCAGTTGCTTTCCTGCCTTCGAATAGTTCTCCGCAAGGGTATGAATAGCTTCTAGTGCGGAGTGATCATAAACTTTGGCATGTTGGAAATCCATGGTGACGGAGTAAGGGTCGTTTTTAGGGTCAAATGCTGCTTTAAATTCAGTCATGGAGGCAAAGAAGAGGGCGCCTTTAATGCGATAAATTTTGCTGCCATCATTAAACGACTCATCTTCCACATGAATGTGTTTGGCGCTTTGCCAGGCATAGGCAAGAGCCGAAATGATGACGCCAGTTAATACACCAATGGCTAGATCAGTAAACACGGTGACAGCAGAAACGAGCACTACAACCAGTGCGTCAGTACGCGGAATTTTATTGATAATCCGTAAACTTGACCATTCAAAGGTATTAATAACAACCATAAACATCACACCTACCAAGGCAGCCAGAGGAATAACGGCAATTAATTTTGAGGCGACTAATATGATCAGTAGCAGACAGATGCCCGCAGTGATGCCAGACAAACGGCCGCGACCACCAGAACTAACATTTATCATGCTTTGACCTATCATGGCGCATCCACCCATGCCTCCGAAAAATCCAGTGACAACATTGGCAACACCTTGACCAACGCACTCCTTGTTTCCATTGCCGCGTGTGTCGGTAATTTCGTCAATAAGGCTTAGGGTCATCAGTGATTCTGTCAGTCCAATAATCGCTAGAATGACCGCATACGGTAAAATAACCTTTAGGGTTGCCCAGTTTAAAGGAACAGTAGGAATATGGAAGTGCGGTAAGCTCCCGGCAGTTGAGGCAAGGTCACTGACAGTCCGCGTATCCAAATGAGCAAAATGCGTTAGCAATGTAATAGTAAGTATTGCTGCTAGTGATGAGGGGATTGCCTTCGTTAGTTTCGGTAAGAAATACACAATTGCCATGGTCAACACCACCAGCGCCAGCATAATCAGCAGGGGAGCCCCAGTTAACCAATGAAGAGAGCCATCAGTGCCGAGAATTTTAAACTGGTGTAACTGTGAAATAAAAATAACAATAGCAAGCCCATTAACAAATCCAAGCATCACTGATTGAGGTAGCATGCGAACAAGTTTACCAAGCCGCAATAAACCTATAATCATTTGAATCAACCCAGTTAGAACAATCGCAGCAAACAAGTACTGCACGCCATGAGCCGCAACCAAAGAGACCATCACCACCGCCATTGAGCCAGTAGCTCCAGAGATCATACCAGGCCGGCCACCAATCACGGCTGTAATAAAGCAAATGATAAAAGCGGCATAAAGCCCAACCAAAGGATCAACACCGGCAACGAAGGAGAATGCAATGGCTTCAGGCACAAGTGCGAGAGATACGGTTAGGCCCGATAAGATATCATTTTTGCTTTTCAGTAGACCGCTAAAAAAACCTTTTTTATTCAATTTGATAGCCCTTTTTTGCATTTCTCGAAGTGGTTTGCGTAAAAATTTTACTATCATACGCATCTGCAAGGGGAATGTCAAAAGAATGTACTTATTTATTTTGGGGGGAAACCATGGTGTTCTGCTGCAATAAACCTTCTCGGGTGATGACAAAAAGATAGAATTGAATGCGGGTGCGGGTTATCCCCTCATCTTAAAAGCAATGCATTGACCATATTATACTCAACCTACTGTGTTGCGTACGACTCATATATGACTTACAAGCAGAATTTTTCCGAGTCATATAGGGGTCCTGGGGATTTTCCCTCCAAAAACGACACAAACCGCTGTAGCCCTTGATACAAGCGGCCTCCCAGAGGTAGGTACTTTTTTTAAACAGGTAGATAACCATCAATCGACCTCATCATTTCCTCGAGATTAGGCAAATTATCGCTTAACTCAAAGTTATAGGTGCCTTTTAAGTTGATGTTATACCATGCCACTGGTGATGCTTGCTTCACAATCTCTATTTTTTCTTGGTCACCCTGGCGCTCAAAGCTATCAAGTAGCCGGCTTAGGACACTCGAGTTGAAGTAAATAATAGCATTGGCCATCAATCGTGCACACTCATTCCATAGTTGAATTTCTTCATCTGAATTGCCGCGGAATCGATCACCATTAACATTACTGATGGCGCGGCGGAGCTGGTGGTAAGCTTCACCACGATTCAACGCTCGCTGTACATAGTTGCGCAAGCTGGCGTCATCAATATAACTTAGCAAGTAATTCGCTTTCACTAATCGGTTATATTCTGTTAGCGCTTCTAATAAAGGATGATTCTTTTTATATCCAGATAATTTACGTACCAAAGTTGCCTGTGTCGTTTTGCGCTCTTTAAGAGAGATGCATATTCGCTGGATGGTATCCCAGTATTTGATGATGCATTTGATATTAATTGGCTTCTTTAATCTAATATCGATGTGACTATGCTTATCTTCAATGACGTCAAACACTTCGTTGATTACATTACCAACTTTGGCGTAGCGCGGCGCAAAGGTATAGCCAAACAAGTCGAGTAAAGCAAAGTTAACATGATTAACGCCATGCGTATCTGTAGACAGCATATTGGGAATAATGTCACTGCTATTACTCATTAATAAGTCAAAAATGAAATGTGACTCATGCTCGTTAGCACCGATGATGCGTGCATTAATAGCGGTGTGATTGGCTATCAAGCTTACCGCAGACACGCCTTTATTTGTGCCAAAATATTTTGATGAATAACGGGTTTTAAATGTTTCGCGACGTGATTTGAACTTTTGACCATCAGCGCTAGCGTGAACGATATCGTCATGAATGCTGTAATGTTTAAAGATAGGAAGTCTGGCGGTTGCATTATTAATGGTATCAATTGCATCATTCAGTGTTTCAAGTCGAATATAATTTGATTGTATCGTGCTTAGCTGATCATAAGTGCGATCGGATATTTGAGAAATACCGTAAATACCCTGGTTGGTAGCATTAGCAACTAAGATCGCCAACAGATCATATTCATGTGAACGACTTTTCGATTGCGCCCCAAGCACATGCTTAAAACAGTCAATGAATTTGGTGTCACGATCTACCATGCGAAGTACATCTGCAACTCCGGTTGTTGGCATTTGCTGAAAGAATGGATTATTAACCATGTATTTTTTTGTTGTTGATGGTAGCCGCCACACACACTTCCCTTTTGGGTTGCGCAAGATAATGTTTGAATTATCAGCTTGCTCCAGATAGGCGCTGACGTGTTGGAGCCTAGCGGTAAGATTCGAATTCATGTCAGTAATTATCTGCTGTGGCTCACCTGTTAGTTTTTGCAGCTGACTCTTATCTAGCAGATCATTTTTCTCATCACGCCAGCGTTCATGACTCACCAAGTCGGCATCTAATGATCTGTATTTCGTGACATTGGGTAACGTCAGCTGCCCATTCAGTCGTGACGGTATCTGCAGGTAAAGGTGCCACTCATAGCGATCGAATTTGATATCGCCGTTTTCAAGCTGCAATAAAGGCAGTAATTTTTTAGGAGGTAAGCGAGCGTCTAGTGTTGACTGTTGTAAATCACCACAGTCAACAAAGTCCAAGCGTGCTTGATTGAGCGTGGTAGCTAAGCGTTGGCACCCTTCGTAACCCTCGAACGTTAAGCACGAAAACAAGTCGCGCAACAAACCTGATTTTAAACTGTGGCACTCGTCATAATACTCCCATGTCGCCTCATCAACAGAGCGCCTTTGTTCACGTAAAAATAAACAAACAGACTCCAGCTCTTTTTTAGCAAGTAAATTAAGCGCTTTTTTACTAACTGTGCCAAATGACTGTTTGTGGTCAATGCTGTCATCAATGAACAGTTGTAACACGTCAGCCGCTTTGCTGACATTTTTAGATGCTTTCTGCCAGTCTTCATAAACCGCATCTTGTGCATATGCTTTGGCTTTCTTTTTCACTTGTCGGATGTGATGAACAAAACCATCGGCAATGCGCTCAAGCGCTTGGTGCCAGCGGAAGTGCAAATAACACAGTAAATACAGCTGTTGATTGTCTTCGGTGTGACGTTTTAGTTTTGCGCCATAATAATCAACCCGCTCTGCAAAATATTGCTGGTTCTTTTGAGACAAATTGAGTTCTTGTAGGACTGCATTTACCTCTACTATCCAAGGTTGAAGATAACGGTGCACAGCTAGCTCTTTAACAAGTTCAGCCTTACTAAAATTTTTTGCAGACTGGCGAAGCTGGGACAAACTAAGTTTTGCATCATCACAAAATAATTCTACGATGGTATGACGCAACTATTTTGATACCGCTTTATTTATAGTGCCATTTAAACAAACTTGTTCTTTAGTAATTATCTGGCCAATGACTTTTTGTAGCGTGCTATAAGCTGGTATAGCGATTTTGTGCTGAGAAAGATACTCAACGGTGGAATCAAAAAGATGCCGTGGTGCCAACCATGCTCGCGCCTGACTGCTTAAATAATCTAGTAAAGGCGGAAGATGGTCGCGGCTCGACCAGGCTTGATAACCAGTAAGTTCGAATATTCTGCTATAAATACGCTCCTTTTCTTTCTGGTCGAGTGTAAATGGACCAAGCCCCGGACCAGGGAAAACATCCTGTGAAATATATTTGAGGTCAGTCTTTAATTGGTGATAGCGCGGCATTAGTACCACAGGCTTTGCTTTGAAATAACCAAGCAGAAGTGTCAGCATACAGCGGGTTCGACGCTGTCGTAATTTTTTACAAATAAAGCGCTCTCGTTCATTGAGGGCAAAAAAGAACCGTTGATCGTTTGCCATTAAGAGAGGTGGGCTGTAGAATTCCTGCACTTCAGATTCAGTGAGGAGCTTCAAACGCTTTTCGGTTGTCATCTTGATACCCAAAAGGCGTGATTCTAACTGGTTTAGGGGGCTGTGGAAAAAGTACCCCCCTCTGGGAGGCCGCTTGTATCAAGGGCTACAGCGGTTTGTGTCGTTTTTGGAGGGAAAATCCCCAGGACCCCTAATAACAAGCCATTTAAAAAGTTACCAGGATCACGGCGATCCCATTTTGAAAAATACGAAAAGCCAGCATTAAAACCACTGCCGAAAAATCGTTACGAATTTGTTGTTATTAAAAAAGCGCAAGTAAACCTAGATTATCACGTTGAGGTGGACGGTCACTATTACAGCGTTCCGAATCATTATATTGGCAAAACAGTTGAATACCATTTGGGTGAAAACAGTGTCAGTCTAATTTTTGATAACCAGCGCATTGCTATTCATAAGCGTTCATCCGCAATCAGGTTGCGAACATAGTGATGCAACCCTGCCACACTGGCGAAGTGCCGGGCGGAGCCCAATTAAAAAAATACTATTCAAACTAGAGGCGACAACTTCGTTGACAAATACGTAAGCGATCAAACAAACGCGCTAAAGAATTAAATTAAGAGGTTACAGCCACTGACAGCTCAACCCGGGCAATATTGAACGGTAACAATTGACAATATTCCTCATTAGTCGAACAAGAAGGTATTTT
>JAUIAD010000047.1 GCA_030425685.1 Gammaproteobacteria bacterium
ATTGTGCTTCAGTTAAAGGGGGCTTTGATAAGTGCTTGTCTTCCATTCCTAACTCCAGTTATTTGCCTGGCATTAGTATGGCTGATTAGAGTTGCTTGTGAAGGGGGTATTTCCCAGAACACTTACGCAACAAATCCAGATATATTGTTATGCGATGAAGTGACTTCAGCATTAGACACGGAGTCAACAAGGAATATATTGGCCTTGTTAAAACGAATTAATCAAAAGCTTGGAAAGACAATCGTGCTAATCACGCACGAACTGGATGTTATTAAAGAAATTTGTGATCGAACAGCAGTGATTGATCAAGGCTCTGTAATTGAAATTAATGGGACCGTTGAGCTGTTTTCAAATCCACAGCATGAGAAAACAAAACAACTGATTGATCATGCCCTTCATATAAATTTGGATCAAATCAACTCGTCAAATACCGTTATCTTGCTCAAGTTTAGTAACGGTGATTGTGAGAAACCGCTTATCACGAGTCTAGTCAAGGAATACAACTTATCAGTAAGCATTCTGCAAGCGGATATTTGTAAAGTCAAAGAAACCAGCATTGGCTATACCTTATGTGAGCTCCAGGGAGATAAAGAAAACATACGTCGAGCTATTCAATATATTCAATCAACCCCCATCAACATAGAGGTACTGAATCATGTCTAATTTACTTATTCTTCCCGTATTAAAAGCAACATGGGAAACCATTTATATGGTTTTTGTCTCTGGTGTGGTTGGTATTTTCTTTGGGTTGATTCTTGGAATCATATTGTTTTTAACTGGAAAAAAACAATCCCTAGAAAATAAAGTCGTACACGCTGGATTATCGTTTATTGTTAATGCGGGACGGTCGTTACCGTTTATTATATTGCTTATTAGCATTACCCCGTTAACACAACTGATCGTTGGGACAACGATAGGAACGAGTGCAGCTATTATACCGTTGATTCTAGCGGCAATTCCGTTTTTTGCGCGGGTGGCGGAGTCTGCTTTTTTAGAAATTTCGGCAGGATTGCTGGAAACGTCACAGTCATTGGGTGTCAATACCTGGCAGTTAATAGCTAAGTTCTTACTTCCAGAGAGTTTGTCCTCCTTGATAAAGGGCGCTACGCTGACGGTAATCGGATTGATTGGATATTCTGCGATGGCTGGAGCTGTTGGCGGAGGGGGTTTAGGCCAACTTGCCATTAATTATGGTTACGAGCGATTTAATGTAACAGTGATTATTGAGACGGTCATTGTGCTAATTGCCATTGTGCAGCTGACGCAGTTAATTGGCGATAGACTTGCACGAAGTAGAAATCTCAAGCTCGCAGGTATTATCGGTTTAACATTTGCCGTCATACTTACAGCGGCACACTGTTGGCCGCATGAGAATGCAAATAAGAACACGATTAAAGTCGGCGTCATGAGTGGTACGGATGAGGGGCTGTTAAAAGTCGCTCAACGGGTTGCTGAAAAGAAGTATGGATTGCACATTAAGATTGTTGGATTTAGTGATTATATCCAGCCGAATGTGGCGCTAGATAATGGAAGTATCGATGCAAATATTTTCCAACATGTACCATATTTAAATGCTCAAATTAAAGCACATGGTTACCATATTTCGCCGATAGCAAAAACCTTTGTTTATCCTTTTGGATTTTATTCTAAAAAGGTGAAGCATCTTACAGATCTAAAGGAAAATGCCATCGTGGCAATTCCGAATGATCCGAGCAATGAAGGTCGAGCCTTATTGTTACTACAAAAAGCCAAATTGATTAATTTACGCTCGGGTGTTGGTTTATTACCGACGCCAAAGGATATAACCCAGAATAAACGGCATCTAAAGTTTGTTGAATTAAATGCCGCTCAAATTCCGCGGTCATTAAACAATGTGGCGATTGGTGGGTTGACCAACGATTACACTGCCCCAGCAGGGTTCACACCATCACAGGCTGTGCTATTAGAAGGACCGGATTCACCCTATTCCAATGTTGTTGCTGTTAAAACAAGTAAAAAGAAAAGAAAAGTTTTTAAGGAGTTAGTTGCAGCAATACATTCTAAGGCATACTCACAAGCGGTGCTGAAAGCCTACCCGAATGGCGCAGCTGTTCCAGCGTTTAAAGTTAAAGAGTAGGAAATGGTCATGAGTAATATCACTAAGATAAACAAAAAAGAATTTTATGCTTCCCTATTACAAGAAGCAAACAATATTATAAAGGATGAATCTGATAGAACAGCTAATTTAGCAAATATCGCAGCATTGCTTTTCCATGAACTTGAAAAAGTTAATTGGGTCGGGTTCTATTTATTAAATGCGGAGAAAGGCGAGCTCGTTTTGGGCCCATTTCAAGGAAAGCCAGCCGTTAGTCGGATAAGGGTAAGACAAGGCGTGTGCGGCACATCGGTAAAAGATAAAAAACCGATACTTGTTGACAACGTTTGCGAGTTCAAAGGGCATATTACTTGTGACCCAGATAGTCGATCTGAGTGTGTCATTCCTATCTATGAAAGCCAAGAGGGCAAGCAAAAAATAGTAGGCGTATTGGATATTGATAGCCCAATATCAAATCGATTTACAAATTATGATTTGTTAGGGCTGTCAGGTATTACAAGCTTGATTGAGGACATTTTTTCTAATTAAAAGTAACAGTATATAAAGATTGTATTCGCGTAGGTAAGGGATGGTGATAATAGTTTAAGTATAGGTATAAATAAAATGGGTACGAATAGTCAGCAATTGCTAGAAAAAAATGAAAATAAAGTGCGAATTGAAGATATAGATTCAAAACATAGCGCTGAGGAATATAAGAAAATCATCTATGAGTGGAATGACACTGATAAGATTTATCAATCAAAGATAACGATACACCGGTTGTTTGAAAAGCAAGTGGCGATTAATCCTTCGAAAATTGCAGTAAAATCTATTGGCGGAAGTCTTACCTATCATGAATTAAATATCAAAGTGAATCAACTGGCTGATTATCTTATAAATCAGTATGCCATAAAGAAAGAAGATAGAGTCTGCGTCTGTCTTGATCGAAGCGAAAACATATTAATAGCACTGTTGGCTATCTTGAAAACTGGAGCTGCATATGTTCCATTGGACATTCAGTATCCTGAAAATCGAATACAGTCTATATTAGCAGATTGTGAGCCCACTATTCTAATTACTATAAAGGATTATGAAAAGAGACTGAGCAAGTTAACAACAAAGGTATTCTCTCTCGATGATGAAAGTATTAGGCACAGACTTTCTCGTTCAAGTATCAAAAAACCTAATGTTAAGGTGTATTCAGACAATTTAGCCTATATCATCTATACAAGTGGGACAACAGGTAAGCCCAAAGGAGTAATGATTGAGCATCACAGTTTAAATAATTTAGTGCAATCTCAATCAGAAGTGTTTTTTGATGATGATTTGAGACAATACAACTGCTTAAATTATGCGAATTATGTTTTTGATGCGCACGCATCAGAAATATATACGTCACTTTTAAATGGACATACGTTACATATAATAGGAGATGAATTAAGGCATGACATAACTCTATTGAGCAGGTATATAGAGGAAAATAAAATAGATCTCGCTACCATACCGCCTGCTTTGTTAAATGAAGAAACCATACTTCGACTCAACACTTTGATAGTTGCAGGTGAAGTGGCAGAGAGAAAGGTACTAGATAAATATTTGAGCTATGGAGTTAAGGTGATTAATGCTTATGGGCCTAGTGAAAGTACAGTTTGCAGTAGCATGAACCATTATCAAGGTGGTTTGGTTACCAATATAGGTAAGCCGATTAGCAACATAAAATGCTATGTGCTTGATAATGATTTAAAGCCTTTGGGCATTAATGAGATTGGTGAGCTCTGTTTAGGTGGGGTTGGACTTTCTCGAGGTTATTTAAATAAACCAGCTCTCACTAATGAGAAGTTTATTGCTAACCCATTTCAAACGCAAGAGGAAAAGAAGGCGCTTAAGAACTCTAGATTGTACAAAACAGGTGACTTGGTTCGCTGGAATCCAGATGGGAACTTAGAATATATAGGCCGCAATGATTTTCAGGTAAAATTGCGTGGTAATAGAATAGAACTTGGAGAAATTGAAGAGAGAATAAAAGACATACCTAGAGTAAAACAATGCGTTGTGATTGTCGACAATATAAATCCAAAAAACAAGTACCTGGTCGCATATTATGTTTCTAGTAATAAAGTTGCTGATGAAAATATACAGTCTCATCTAAGGGCACACTTGGTAAGTTATAAGATCCCATCGGCCTTTGTTCACTTAGACAAATTACCATTGACGATTAATGGAAAATTGGATAGGGCTTCCTTGCCAAAATATGACTTTGCTGACAAAAGACAATATAATCCTCCGAGAAACCAAATAGAGTCAGAGTTATGTCAAATCTGGGCAGATGAGTTGGGCTTGCGTTTAGAGCAAGTTGGTGTAAAAGATGATTTTTTCAATCTGGGTGGAAGCAGTATCTTGGCAATCAAGGTGATTAGTCGATTTAATGCGTCTAACAATCTTTTCTTAAGTACTTTGTCGCTATTTAATGCGCGAACAATAGAAAAACTTTGTCTATTATCTCAAGCGGATAGTAATAAGTCTCAGTCATCTAAGACCTGCTTGACAAGCAATACGAATGATTTACATCATTTTGAGGAAATAATATTGAGACATTATTTATCCAATCCTGATGAGCAAGTATATAATGAAAGCGTAGTTATCGAGTTTGATGAGTTAATTGATCCCGACATATTTAATAAAGCAGTTGAGTCTTTAATCTCCCGACACAACCTTCTAAATACAAATTACAAAATTGAGAACAACCAGATCAGTAAATCAATCCAACTAAATTCTAAATTAATTTGTGAGAATTTTAACTGTCGTGGTGTTAAATACACCGAGGTGGAATTCAAATCAAAGATATCTTCTTTGGTAAAAATACCCTTTGATTTATCTAACGATAAACTAATCAGATTTTACTTATTTAATAATATTGATGGGAATAAATCAAGAGTCTTAATTGTATTTTTTCATAGCATACTAGATGGGACGTCAATTACAAACAATATCCTTCCTGAGCTGTATCGCAGAATAAAATCTAATAATGATTCTGAATCAGTCTGTAGTCGTTCGGCAGACGAATTTGATTCTTTTAGTAAAAAATTAGAAGCGCATTATTTAATTAACAATCAAGACAAGATTGAGTACTGGAATAAATTGTTAAGTCGAAACATTCCAATCTCTTTGGGAAGTTTATCAGGTAACAATGGAGGCGCCAACCAAACAGATAGCTCAGGAAAACAAAAGGCATTTCGTATAAATTTAAAATCAAAAAATGCAGTCTATTTTCTTTCTAAAGACCACCACGTTAGTGAGTTTAATATATTGATTTCATGTTTTGCGCTCCTCTTATACAAGTTTACTGGGCAAACTAACTTAGCAATTAAAACTAATATCGATGAACGGTTATTTTTTCCGGAACATGAAAACACCTTGGGTTGTTTTATAAATAATATTTTTACAGAGTTCTCGGTGGATGATCGTTCAAATTTGTTAAAATTGGTTCAAGCATCGGAATTGAATACCTTAACGGCAATAGAAAATGCTTTGCCATACTCTGAGTTACTGAAAATCAATAGAGATAGATCAATAGAATTAAGCGACGTTCATTTTAATCTTGAGCCAATTGAGGTTGAGAATGATGATTACCTACAGTCACAAATATACACCCATTCTGGTGATGTAAAAAATGGTCTTTATTTTGAGTTGGATATTAAAAGTGATTGTATACTTGGGAGGGTTGAGTATAAAACAAATCAATATGATGATCATTTAATCCAATCATTGATAGAAAGTTACATTGCAATTTTAGATAATTTAGAATCTAATCTAGTAAAGCCTATTTACGAGATTGATGTGATAGATCCAGGCTCAAAAAACAAAATTCTAGATGTTTGGAGTAATAAAGACAGCAATAATGCTAATAAAAATGGTCTTTTAGAATTATTTGAAGAACAAGTAGAACAAACTCCTAATAATATCGCATTAACATACAAAGGCACGTCACTAACCTACCGAGAATTGAACAACAAGTCAAATCAGTTAGCCAGTTATTTATACAAAAGTTTCGAGATAAAGCCCGATGATTTAATTTGTTTGTGTTTGAATAGAAGTGAATATCTACTAATTTCAATCTTAGCTGTGTTGAAAACGGGTGCTGCTTATGTCCCTATAGATCCAAATCATCCAAATGATAGGGCTAAACATATATTAGAGGATACAAAATCTCAATTACTACTGACTAACGAAACCTATTCTAATAGGTTTAAAGATCTAGACATACAGATATTGGGAATTGATAGTGTGTTCACTAAGAAAGAAATCTCATTTCAAAAAACTAATAATTTAAATATCGATAGAGGGAGCTTAGTATATGTTCTTTACACCTCTGGTACGACAGGTGCTCCAAAAGGAGTAGTATTGGAGGAAAGGGGTTGCGTTTCACGAATTTTGTATATGATTCAGGAAAGTCAACTAACTCCGAATGATGTTGTATTGTTTAAGACAAACTATATTTTTGATGTTTCATTCTCGGATATTTTTACGACTCTATTAAGTGGGGCTAAACTTGTTATTACTCATAATGTTTTCGACATTGATGAAATAAAATCACACTTAGAGTTCAGTGATGTTAGTGTATGTCATTTTGTTCCATCACAGTTTTTGGCAATAAAAAATAATTTAGAATTCTCAAAGTACCCTAGATTGACAAGACTACTGTTTAGCGGAGAAAAGATTACTTCATCTATATTTGATAACATTGGCGTGGATAATTTAACCATTTTGAATTACTATGGACCTACTGAAACTGGCGAGGTCACTTTAAATAAATTTTATACAAATGAGTTAGACCAAAGTGAAATTATTCACTCAAGCATTGGTAAGCCTTTTTGCTCAATTCAATGTTATATATTAGATAGTCAGTTAAATCCAGTACCTATTGGTGTGCCCGGAGAATTGTACATAGGTGGTGTTGGTGTTGCTAAGGGGTATCTTCACAAACCAGCTTTAACTACCCAAAAATTTATCTTAAATCCCTTTAATTCACAATGTGACAACTTGGATGCGTCTAATAACATTATCTATAAAACAGGAGATGTAGTGTGTTGGTTACCCGATGGAAGCATTAACTATATAGGTAGAAATGATTCCCAGGTTAAAATTAGAGGCCAACGGGTTGAGCTATCAGAGATTGAGAATAGCTTATCTAGATGTCCAGGTGTGAAGCAGTGCTGTATTACTTTTAACAAATTAAATAATTGTGATCATATAGTTGGATATTACGTCGCTGACAAGCAGTTAGATGAAAACACTATAAATAAAAACCTGAAAAAAACACTACCTGAATTCATGTTGCCGAGCATATTGATTCGTTTAGATGAATTTCCTTTAACAAGCAATGGGAAATTGGATAAGACTAAATTACCGGAGGCTCAATTCGAAGGCAATAGAACCAGGATAAGTCCAAGAAATGACCTTGAATCTAAGCTTGTCAGTCTTCTTTCACAAGTTTTATACTTGCCTGAGGATACAATTGGAATCAGGGACGATTTCTTTAAAATTGGTGGCGATAGTATCTTGGCTATAACTTTTATTTATGAGATCAAAAATAGATTTGGAATTAATATTAGTGTTAAAGATCTGTTTCGCTATAAAACTATTGAGGGCTTATATGATAGTATATTGACGACAGATCAGACCTCACTTTTAGTTCCCACTCATAGTGAGGAGGATATATTTTCTGGTGATTTTAAGTTATTACCTATACAAAAGTGGTTTTTTGGTCTTAATTTGACGCTGGCTAATCATTGGAAC
Organism: Gammaproteobacteria bacterium; assembly: GCA_030425685.1. GTDB lineage: Bacteria > Pseudomonadota > Gammaproteobacteria > Coxiellales > Coxiellaceae > JAUIAD01. The sequence continues at coordinate 7,871 of JAUIAD010000047.1, forward strand.
CAATCCTTTATAGTAAGGACGCCAGAACTCTCACTGGATCGCTTGCAATCATCTGTAGATGAATTGGTTAAATATCATGATGCATTTAAATTAAGATATATTAATAATGGCTTTGATTGTAAGCAGTATTATAAGAATGATACTGAGTTCCAACAAATTAGGACACTAGATGTTAGCACGCTTGGGTGTGTTGAAGAAAGTAAAGAATTTTCAGAAAAACTAGATGAAATATTAACAAATTGGCAGAGTAAATTTAATCTTCAAAATGGCCCTGTTTTTACTATCGCCTATCTTTATGGTTACAAAGATCGTACTGCTAGAATATATTTTGCATTGCATCATTTGATCACTGATAGTGTTAGTTGGAGAATTCTAGTTGAGGATCTTCAAGCCTTGTACGAAGGAAAGAGGTTGAGCTTTAAGAGCGCGAGCTATCGCCGGTGGGTAGGAGCAGTCAAATCATATTCAAATAGAAATTTTGATGAAGCATCCTATTGGAAGACAATATTATCTGATCATAATCCTACTAATATTCTTTCATCTGATGCAGAAGACAACGCTCATGTTAGTAGAGGTGAGATTGTTTTGAGTAACAAGCTTACTACATTGCTCGTTCAAAGATCTAATCATCGCTATTGCACGCAGATTAATGATCTGCTGTTGACGGCACTTGGGGTTAGTTTGTCTTATATCACCAAGTCAACTGTTAACCACATTTTGCTAGAAGGGCATGGTCGCGAAGAGATAGCTGAAGGTATTGATATCAGTAAAACAGTTGGCTGGTTTACTACTTTATTTCCTGTTCGATTAGAAGTTATTGAAAGTAATATAGGTGATAGCATTAAAAATATCAAAGAAACGCTATCATTAATCCCAAATAAAGGCATTGGTTATGGTGAACTGGTGGGTTATTCTGGAATCACCCTTCCTAAAGTATCTTTTAATTATTTAGGGCAGTTTAATAGTGCAAGTGAGGCTACTGTTTCGACGTGGGAAATTGTAAATGAGTCAAGTGGTCAATTTGTCTCTCCCGAAAATTCGATCTATAATGACACCATCATTAATGGCTTGATAATTGATAGGTGCTTACGTTTTTACATACAAAGTCAATTGAGCCAGGATGTTGTTGATAACTTTGTTGCTTTGTTCGAAAAATCCCTGACTGAGGTTATTACGCATTGCTCATTAAATCGAAATTCACAAAATACAATAAGTGATTATGATGATTTTGATCCGTATGTGACATACATATCTAGTGAAAGTAAAAAAAATGTCTTTCTTTTACCTCCAGGAAAGGGTGGCGCAGAAAGCTATCTTAACAATATAGTCCCACGATTAAAAGATGATTTCAATTTGATTATTTTTAATAATTTTTATTCTTATTTGCGTATAACAAAAAAAATACCTTTAAATGATTTGACTCATATTACTTATGAATTTTTAGCTAGTTTGTATATTTCCTACATAAAGCATATTCAACCGCGTGGACCTTATACCTTTATTGGATGGAGTTTTGGAGGGGTGCTCGCCTACGAAATTACCCGACAGCTTATTGCACGTGGTGAAGTGATTGATAATCTGGCATTACTTGATGCCTATTTCAACTATAGGGGGGTTGCTGATTTAACTTTACCAAATGGGGAAACTGTGGTTAATGATATAAATTATAAATATGACCCTGTTGTAGAAAATTTACCAGAACTAAAAATATTATACTTTAAGTGCCTACATGAGATTGGGTTGAGTGATTTAACATTTGAGTCTGGAATCAGTGAGGCGAAACGTGAACTAGATGTGCACAACTATTACGCACGTCGTTCTAGTGACAATTATCTACACTCTGTAGCCCCTGGTGCTGATATAACAATTGTTAAGTTGGATGCTGCTCATATCAATCTGCTGGAGACTCAAGTTGAAATTATATGCAAAAAGATTTGTGAAGAATTTGATGTAAACTGACAATAACTTTTTTTGTTAAATTTTTTAAAAATGAAAAGCAGATGCAGGGAATTTTGGATATATAAAGCGTGTGCCAGTATTGTACCAGACTGTGGCCGATTGAGAGTTGATTCAGGCAGGCTGAGGCAGTTTTTGTTACAATATTGCACGTAACGTATTAATTTAATAATATCTCTACATAGTTGATATACCTTCGACCCAGGTGCTCGGGAGTTCGAATCTCTACGCGCCCCCTTAATTGCGTATTACCAAACCTCTGAACACCAATTGCTGTCATGATGGACGGTCATTATTTTCTCTTTCTGTGGATAAGTAAAATATTACAAAGTGTCCATCATAGCAAGCTTTCTGCTTTCCTTTTTGAGTCTCCTTTAAATTCGATAGAATAAGCGTTATTAACAACACGATCACAAACAGCATCAGCGATGGTGTCATCTCCAATAAAGTGGTGCCATGCATTATTGGCAACTGAGAGGTGATAACAGTCGATGATTTAGCATAGCGATCTTCTAACACCTCTAGTAAATCCCTCCTCGCTTGGCGATCAAGCTGATCAATGCCCTAGTATTGAGCGACAATTACCTTCGCCGATCACCGACAATTACCTTTGCCGGTAGATAGTTATTAACCTCACAGGTTTTGTATGCATATCAGGAGCAAACAATGCCTGGGAAACGAATAACCAACCAAC
>JAUIAD010000048.1 GCA_030425685.1 Gammaproteobacteria bacterium
TGTTGGTTGGTTATTCGTTTCCCAGGCATTGTTTGCTCCTGATATGCATACAAAACCTGTGAGGTTAATAACTATCTACCGGCAAAGGTAATTGTCGGTGATCGGCGAAGGTAATTGTCGCTCAATATGGCGCAACGGTATAAAAGAATGCAAAGAGAAAATGAGCTAGTAAACTTAAGCTTAAATCATCTTAGTGCCTTATAATACCGTTGCGTCGCCGCGAAGAGAAATAACTTTGGCCGCAGCAATAACGTTGTTAAATGTCTAGTGTTAAAGCGCTTTATATACCGCTACTTTGAGAAAAAGCGGATATTAACTATTAAGCCGTGTGGTAGCTTATTGGTAAGTTTAATGCTGCCACCGCTGGCTTCAATAGCTGACTTTGCAATTGAAAGTCCTAAGCCAAAGCCGCCAGGATGCATTTTGCGGGCGCTTTTTCCCCTAAAAAAAGGGGAAAAAGCTTTGTTAAGCTCATCTGTTGGAATGCCTGGCCCGTCATCCGCGACACTAATGATGAGTGTGTCGTCGCTATCGGTACTAATTGCAACAAAGACGTGCCCACCATAATGGATGGCATTGTCAATGAGATTTTTAAATGCACGTGTGAGGCCGCAATGTTGCCCCAGAACCACAAATTTTTCTAGGGCTGATGAGTAATTGATCGAGTTTCCGCGGTCTTTTGCTTCGCCTATAATGGTTTCAATTAATGACACAATATCTATCGTTATTTTTTCTTCATTATTCACACTTGATTTTGCTAGACTTAAGGTTTGTGCAATTAAGTATTCCATGGTGTTAATCTCATCTAGCAGCTGTTGTTTTCGTGATGAGTCATCTTTTTGTAAATCTACCATTAACTTTATACGCGTTAGTGGTGTTTTGATGTCGTGAGATAATCCTGCCAGTGTCGATACTTTTTCAACAAGTAACTCTTTTACACGCATTCGTATAAGGCTTAGTGTTGCTACAGCTTCTTTTGCAGAGTGTCTTCCTGGGCGCCATTGATCCTTGTTAATCCACAAGCCAATTTGATCAGCGCCACATTTGATCTCGTTTAAAATGGCATAATATCGCTGCATTGAAAAATAATATGAAATGATCATAAAAATAATAATAAGCTGCGCAATAATTCCTAGTATTGTAATGATAACGGGTGTTGACAAATAGCGCGAGAAGCTAATGGTGCTTCTGTTAAGTGAAAGATTAATCCAGTGATCTCTCCCTGTGGAAAAAGATATTTTAATATATTTTTTAAATTTATACTTTGAATGAAAAAGAGCTAGAATGCTAGTCACCACATGGTTGGGAAATTGTAGTGGGTAGATTGGCCTGCTTGAGAAGGTAATCTTGATGTTTGAGTGAGTAACGCCTTCAATTCTTTCATTAAGCTTGTTTGCTTTTGACTGCTCTGCAACGAGGGCAATGCCAATAATATTGTTCATATGGATTTGACGTTCTCTTGATTGGTAAATATGAAAATATTCATAGAGGTAGTAGCAAAAAAACAGGATGCTGGTAGTGAATAATATCATTAGAAGAATTAAGTAGAATTTTTTTAGTCGTGTTTTATTAGACATTGGTTTGCACAACATCACAATCTAACAGATAGCCGACATTCCGTATTGTCTTAATAAAATTAAAATCATTCGTGTGCGCCTTTAGTTTTTTACGAATACGACTGACTAAAACATCAATGCTGCGATCAAAAGAGTCTCGTTCGTTTGTCAGGGTTGCATCCAATAATGTGTCTCTTGATAAAACGCATCGAGGTGTTTTTGCTAAAGATAATAAAATCTGAAACTCACCATAGCTTAATGTCACTCTAGTCATAGCTGGGCAAATGAGGCTCCTTTCCTTGACGTTTAATGTCCAGCCTTCAAATGTATAGCAATAGGTACTGCTTTGAGAAAGGGGAGGGGTGTTAATTATCAGTTGGGATGTGTTTTTCTGTCGTCTGAGTATGGTTTTTATATAGGCCATCAAAACGCGCACGTTGAGCGGTTTTGTCATGTAGTAATCGGCTCCCATTTCAAGAGCAGCCACTCGATCAATATCGTCATTCACCGCTGTAATTATAATGATGGGAACTGATGATGACTGCCTAATTTTCCGGCAGAGTGACAGACCGTCTTCATCAGGAAGCATAAGATCTAATAAAATAAGATCAAACTCTCTTGCTGTAAGACGTGATAGCAGCGATTGCCCATCCTCGACGCAGCTAACGGCATATTGATATTGCTCAAGAAATTCCTTTACCAGTTGGCGTATTTTTAAATCGTCATCACAAATTAGAATAGAGTTTGTCATGCTTTTGATGCACTCTAGGTTTTGGCTGAATTGCTGGCAAGGATTGTAGCAAAAAAGATAGTTAATACCCATGCCGACGTGTATGAAAAATCTTATCTAATTATTAAATGCCTGCGCTGAAGCCCTTAAATTTTGCGAATTATTAGCTGCTTGGCTTGGAGCTCAAATACGCCACCGAAAAACTTCCCATATTTTTGATCTCGCGTCATTGATAAAATAAAGACTTACTCAGCTGGATCTTTATGGAGGCTGTTTTTTAACATTATCAATTTTTGCGCCAACACGCTCTCACCATAGTTTGATATGCGTTGCGCATAACTCACAATCATCTGATCGTATAGAAAATTAATTGCCTCTATTAAATCATCAGCTTTAATTTGCGAAAAGTCAGGTTGTTTGGTTCTCCATTGATATGCCTTTATGACCCATTTTGCTATATTTTGCTGATAATTGTCAGCATAATATTCAGCGGCCAATTTGTTTTCACCAATTCTTCCCGTTTCTAAGGTGAATAGCAATCGCGCAGGGAATAGGATAATTTTTGTTAACCATTTGGCGTTTCTTTTTTTAATAATATTCTTAACAGGATCAATGATAAATAGCCGAAACCTCTCGCCAAAAAGCACATCTACTATAAATAATGCGCTGCTAATATCAAGATCTTGTTGTGTTGGCTGCGGTATTTCACTGTCACGAATATCTTTGCCTGATAGTAGTTTTGCATTCAATAAAAAATCTAATTTATCCAATGCCGGCATTCGTCCATGCCCGCTAGGGCTTTGCAATTCCTTCACAGACGACCAAAAGATAGATACTCTATCCACCATAGGCAGATTGGTAGCTTTAATTTTATTATTAACCTGATCAATAAGGTCAGCATCAGATGAGTTATCAATAGGGTCTTTTAAAATCACACAAAAATCAATATCACTTACTTTCGAAGAAAACCCCCCGTGCGCTAAACTGCCCAATGCGTAACATGAAATAAACCTGTTACCAAGTACTTCTTGCGATATCTCTGTCAGTTTTTCTAAAACAGTATGTGCCTGTTGCTCAGTAAAGGGCATAACATATTTCCTCCATGGGTCTGCTGGTAGACAGCTCGCATTTGAGTTGTGACATTGTTAATAACTCATATATAACTCATGCAGCAAGATTTGCCAACCAATATTCTTTCTATTCATTTATTCTACAGAAAATATACCTTTTAAGAGGTTGGGTGTTGAACGTGATGCATGTTTAATATTTCTTTAATGCCGATATGCTAAACCTTCTGGGGATGATGAGATGCTTGCTACTGATCTTTATAAGCTAGCAGCTGACATGCGTTTGCACCTTGAGCATGGTGTAAGTTTTCAAAATGCTGATCCCATAGCGTTTCATTTTAAAGCAAGGTTAACTCAATTAAAGAAAAAAAGTCAAACTAATAGAGAGGTATGGGATTGTCCAAAAAAAACAGAGTTTGCACTAGAGAATGTAAGCAAAAGGCAATAAAACGTCCTGAAGAAAAAAAGCAGGAATTTGACAGCCTGTCTAACCGCGGTATTTCAATCTATTGGTCTAAAAATAATAGCCGTGCCTCCAATCTTATAGGCAAAGCGTTGGATGTGAAGGGTGAAAAAATTGTATGTAGGCATCTAACTGATTATGTATTAAAGCAAGGTATGAAGGATTTTGATCTTGGGAATATTGCTAAAATTAAGGCGATTCCCCCTTTGCGGAACAATGCGTATGACACTAGCCGGATTCAACAAAAAGCTACGTATTATAATTGTTTTCCATTGACTAGATTTGGGCAAGTATTAAAAAGGATTGCCAAACAGCTAAAGTCTCATGAAAACAGAATGTTTTATCTATATTCTGAAAATCATAGCATGGGGATTAATCTTCATCGGGAATCAGAGCTAGATCGCTTTATCATAGAATTTTACGACCCGACAAAAACAGATGCAATTCTATGTGCACAATGTGCCAACATTAACAGTGTTGGGTCACTCGGTATTGAAGATTTTTTGGAGCCAGGGCTCGTTAGACTTTATTTTCCCACATTTAATATGGCTGTACTTCATTCTGTTTCGCTACGACAAAACAATGAAATATATCACATCGATCTTATCGATGAAGAGAATAATTTAGCGGTCATATTATTCAATGCGCTGCGCTTTGAATGGCCTGAAGTGATACAGAGAATAGCTAGTTATATTCTTCAGGATAGCAGCAAAAATGAAGATGAGAAAATACGATTATTATCACGACAGGCGAAGGTGATGGGTGGTACAGAGGCTACAGGGTTCTATGTGGCTCTATTATCGGGCAATAAAAATGCCATATCCGCCTATATGGGTGCGATATTGAATTCTAATCTAAGACCAAAAAATATAATAACTTTATTGTCTGCGAAAAATAAGGGTATCCCTGGTTTTCTGGGAGCACTACAGCACGGGCAATTGGAAAGTGTAATTGTATTTCTTGAAGTCTTGCTGGCGTCGAATCTAGAATCAGCTGTTAAAGTATTCTTGTTGCGTGCTCAATATGATAACCATGCCTCAGGACTTTACATGGCTATGCAAGAAGGTCAAGCTGCAACGGTAGAGGCCTATGTTCAGAAAGTCCTTAAATCAACCCTTTCAAATCAAGAAAAAAAGGATTTGGTGGCCGCAAAATCAAGTAAATTTTTTGGGCTCACTTCGGCATTTATAAATAGCTATTCAGTTTTACAAGCGTATGTTTCAGAAATTATTAACAGCAGCCTGCCCTGTGAAGCTGTAAATGATTTGTTGGCAGCAAAGTCGTCTTATGGTAATGGTGTCCCTGTATTATCAATGGGGCTCCAGTTTGGGAGTACTGCGGCGGTTACATTTTTTGTCAAAGCCGTTTTGGCATCCAGCTTAGATCAATCAACAAAAGCAAATTTATTAGCGGCTAGGCGTGGGGATGGTATTCCCGGATTAGTGTTGGCATTAAACAGTGGGCGCGTCGAAATAGTGCAGGCTTATATCGATGTGATTACCCAATCAACTGACCTAGTCGATATGCAAAAAAAAGCACTATTGAAAGCTGAATATAATGATGGCACCCCTGGGCTTGTAGTAGACCTAAATAAGGAGAACCCTAACATAATACTAATACGTACATACTGCCAATCTGTGCTTAAATGGGGTAATCCTGCAGCAGCAAGACAGTTATTAACAGAAATCTGTCAATGGTTAGATGATAACAAGCTGGGTTTGTCAAATTATATAAGAGAATTAATTCCCAGTGACTATCAAGATGATTCTAGACATTCAGAATCAAAGCAGTGTCCATCCGGTGAAGATGATGCAACAATAACGATCCCTTGTGCAAAGGAGGCTACGTCTCTTGAAAGGGTAGACCATGAAACAAGCGAACTAAAAGTGTCTGAGAATTCATGCGGACTCTTTAAGGCGCATAGAAAGCGCCGCTTAGAGGAGATGGTGTCGACCACATTCCAGTGTTTAATCAGTTAAAAGTTAATCGTCGACCCTGCTTAATCCGGGTCAGTTGCCAATAAATATATGGCATCACTTTATTGGGGATGACACCATTTCCCTATAGAAGTCAGCATGTTATGATCTGGGTGGGTTTGCTAACGCGGCCTGGCCCCATTTAACTTTTTAATTTCGCCGGATTTTTTCTATCTTGTTCTTTTTAATGTCTATGTTGTCTATAGTATTCTAAAAAAATTGCTCAAAACCCCTGTTTTCCTTGGCATGATTACACCAGAGACTATGTGAATATTGAAGCCGTTGTGGCATCACGATATTGTATTTAATAGTTGCTTTCCGGGGCCTTTTCCCCATGCGCGCAAACTTGATAAAACGGGCTCAAGTGTTAAGCCTGACTCAGTGAGGGCATATTCTACTTTTGGTGGCACCACTGGATATACAGTACGTTTAACTAAACCATGGGCCTCTAGTTCGCGTAGTTGACGAGTCAGCATCCGTTGAGAAACGCTGGGAATTAATTTTTGTAGTTCACTGAATCGCTTTGTTCCCTTTAGAAGATGATATAGTACAACACCCTTCCATTTTCCCCCGATAAAGTCCAGTGTGATTTCTACAGAGCAAGCAACATGGCAGTCGTAGTTTCTTTTCATCGGTTTCTTCTGTGTTGAGGTATACAGGGTGTGACTATAGCACAAAATTGTGCGTACTTATAAACATCAGTTTTCTTTGCTAAGCTCTCTTTATTCTTTAATCAGCAGCAGTATTCAAGATTATGAAAAATATAAAACTTAAAATAATTACCGTTATAACTTTGCTTTTGGCAAATATGCAATCAATGGCTTCAGTTAGAATTGCTATTATCTTTGCAATGATGAAGGAGGCTAGGCCATTTCTACATGCGGAACAGATGGTGCAACAAAAGAATGTTTTCGATAATAAAATGCCGGCACTGCTCTTCCGTAGCAAAAAAAATAATAGCTTGTGGGTTATCGTTGCAAAATGCGATAAGCGATTCCATGTGTCTAGTGTTGGAACTCAAGTTGCTGCACTGATCACATGGGAAACGATACATAAGCTTAAGCCTAGCATCATCATCAGTGCTGGGACAGCGGGTGGATTCAAGAGTCACGGAGCAAATATCGCTGATATTTATTTAAGTAAAGATGAAGTTAATTATTTTAGTCGGCGCATACCTATTTTAGCCTATCAACAATATGGTGAGGGTCATTACGGTAGTTATGACACAGAGCTTATGGCTAAAGCATTAGGATTGAAAAGAGGAAGAGTAGTAACAGGAGATTCGCTAACTATGTCGCCTTCAGATTTAGATGAAATTAATAAATTGCATGGTGATGTTAAAGATATGGAGTCAGCTGCTGAAGCCCAAGTTGCCAGTTACTGCAATATAGATTTTATGGCTGTTAAATCCATTACTGATCTGATTGATGTCCCTCAGCCCAGTGAGCAACAGTTTCAAAAAAACTTTGAAAGATCAACGACTGCATTAACTGTAAGTTTGAAAAAAATAATTAATTTTTTAGTTTTGAAGTTTACATTAAGGAGAGCATGATGAAATGTGCAAAAATGAAAATCATTCAGTTAGCAATGCTAGGCGTTATGCTTTTAGTGCAGGTTCCTTTTGTGCAAGCCTCTAGAATATTTGTTTCAAATAATGAGAAAATAATTTCACCAAGCGGGGCGTTTAAAAGATTGCATGATGGTGCTCAATCTTCTTTGCAGTATAACACTATCAGCACATTGCAGAATTTTCATTTTCAACAAGGAAGGATTCATCAAGCTTTGGGAATGTATTATATGCAGCATGATAGCAAGATTACAGCTGATAATACCCTTATTTTTACAACTTCTCCAAAGGAAAATGTGCAGAAGAGAACAATAATACAAACGGCAGCATCCCTTGCAAAACAATTTCGACAGGAGTCTGTGGCTATTTTTATTGATAGTGCTAATTTCCCTGATTACGATACCGTAATCACTTTCGATGGCAAAGCGCCTCTATATTCCGATATCAAGCAAAAGATGAAAGCATTAAAATCACAAGGTTTGTCTTCTTTCAGTATGTATTTTCAAAAAGATAAGAAGTATCTAGACAAAAGCAGGGTATCATCTATTGAGTGGCTTACTTCGCGTCATATTGGTATTCTTTTGAAAAAATACTTTAAAGACTTTCGGGTGCGAGAAAATCATGGCGAGGCTCTTTTGGTTTTTCAAGATGGTCATATTGAGCAAATAATATAAGAGTGATGCTATAAAATTCTTCTATCTTGTTCTTTTTAATTATATTTTTGATAGGCGCAACATCTGTAAAGTTCTACTGAAATTGAACAGATACCTTTTTGTAGCTGACTTATTCACCAAGCGAGCAGGGCAGCAGCGTTTTGACGTGGCGCGAATAGCTTAGGAGTTTTTAATGACTGTTGGCGTTCCAAGAAACATGCCTTTGCAGTATTTTGTACTCCACACCACCCATGTGACCCCCATATCTTGCTTGCTAAGCGTTTGCTGATAAAGTTTCATGGGCGTTGACCAGGGCCCATTTTTACTTTGGCCGCTTAGGGTGGCGTTGACATAATTAAATCGAATCCCATCTTTTATAATGCCTTTGTAATTTTTGTACTTTAAATAGATGCCGTTAAGTGCTCGCACACCTTTTTTACTGGTTATTTGCTCAATAGTAGTAACAACAACAGTGGGTGTGTGTTTTACGCAATAGTTTTTACTTACTTGCTTAGTGCGTGGGGTGGTGTGACTGAACACAGCTGTCCAGATAATTTTTGGTTGTTGGGGTTTGGCTAGAATAGTGGAAGTGAAAAGTAGGGAAAATAAAAATAAGGTTGTTTGTTTCATGGGGGCCTCTTAGTAACTTAAATTTTTCGCACAATTATACGTTGAAAAAGCTGGTTTTGGAAAAATTTTTGTAACTTACTGATTTTATGGTGGGCCCACTAGGACTTGAACCTAGGACCAAAGGATTATGAGGACTTAAGAAGGGCTTTTTGATTTCGCCGAATTTCTTCTATCTCGTTCTTTTTAATGATATTTTTACTGTGCGCTACTTCTCTAAAATTCTGCAAAAATTGATCACAACCCCTCTTTTTCTTGGCACGATTACACCAAAATTACACCGGCGGTTTGTCATTTTAGTGACATATATATAACTAATCTTTGCATTATCTAGGTACATATATGTCACTAAGCCTAGTTGTCGCGTACTGTGTTAACGGACATTAAAACTTTGGTGTGATGGTGGCCTGTGAACCAATAGAATAATGTGCCAGTTAATGTAACCCGATGGTTCTTTTTTATTTTTGGCCAATCACTATCATGCATTATGACGAGCTGCATCACTGTTATATTTTTTATTGGTTCATCTTCCTCATTTTTTGGAATTCTAACCTTGGGAAGTAAATCAACATCAACAGGTTGATCGAGTACTAAATAGTATCCGGTCTCTGCAGCATCACCTTGTTTGATACTTTCATAATTGGGTGGTCCGGGAGACACTTTAATGTTGATAGTTCCACTTAGTTTGGTAATCGATGGTTCGTAGTATACGGTTTTATTTTTTGCGAAACTTAAAGTACAAGTTAGCATGGTAAGAATGAAAATAAGATGCTTTATCATGGATATTGCTCCGTTTTGGTAGTGGTTAGGTAACAACCATATGGGAAAAATTATCATCCAGGCTGTTATCGGGTCTTGATCGTAAATAAAGATTGCCTAAACTTGAGGTGCAAACAACGGCATCAACAACTCCCTTGCGGGCTAAGCTAATACATGCTTTTTTAGATAACCAGCCTATATTGGTAACATAGTAGGAGTCAATGGAGGTCTTATTTCGTTTAACTTGAGTAACCTGGTGTATTTTAGTGATTTTCCCTCTTGGCTTTGATAAAGCGAGATGGCATAGGCTATCTCCTTCTAGTTTACTGAGGCTGGTAATCTACCTGATTTAGTGAATTATTGCACCTCGTTATGGGTTGGGTGTGTGTTATTGTGTTGATGGATCTCCTCATCCAGGAGGGATGAGTTGTGTTGGCACTATTTCACCATGACTATTGAGTCGATCAATTTTATTTTTGACTTCTTGGTTGCCGCAGTAGTACCAGACTTGGTCATAGCTAAAGTCCTTTTGGTAGTGGCGTAGGATTTTCTCTAGGCGGTATTTGTCAACGAAGTTGTCGCCTCTAGTTTGAATAGTATTTTTTTAATTGGGCTCCGCCCGGCACTTCGCCAGTGTGGCAGGGTTGCATCACTATGTTCGCAACCTGATAAGTTGCGTGGGT
>JAUIAD010000018.1 GCA_030425685.1 Gammaproteobacteria bacterium
GGTTGGTTATTCGTTTCCCAGGCATTGTTTGCTCCTGATATGCATACAAAACCTGTGAGGTTAATAACTATCTACCGGCAAAGGTAATTGTCGGTGATCGGCGAAGGTAATTGTCGCTCAATAGGAAAGAATACTAATACAGTCTTGTGTAATAAGTTTGGCATTGATGTGAACTCTGCAATATCAGATAGGGATATTCGCGCGATTGCTATAAGGTGTATAGAAAAGAGCTCTGCGAGACTCACCAATATGTTTTAAACATTCCTTTTAGCAATCCTAAATGAGTTATGAGAAAGGCCTCTAATACCGGGTAATGCCTTTTTACACTATTTTTTTTAGTTGAATAGGAAAGCTTTTATTGTTGACCGCATACCTATGTGATCTAGCATTTAGGTATAAAAGGCATTGCTCGGTTTAGCAATTGCAAGCAAGGAAGAGGTTAGGTGTTAGCACTGACCTGAATTCACACTGCTTGGGGTGGAGGACTATAAGCATTAGCTGTCATTTTCTTTTTGAAATATATCCATAGTATCATCGACGGCTTGAAATCCGACAGGTTTTTGGTCTTTAAAGCTGTGATGCATTGAAGAGAGGATAACGCTGTCATCAATAAAGTTTAATAAGTCGGTGCGTCTAATGGTGTTCAATAGTTCTGTTTTATTAGAGCAGTGAAGCTTTGTCTTTATCGCATCGATATGCTCACGTACAGTAGCATAGGATAAGTTTAACCTATTAGCAAGTTCTTGGTAGCTATCATAGGTTTTTAGTAGAAAAGCGCACTGCGCTTCGCGCGGTGTTAAATAAACATCATCATACCTACCGTCTAGGTAATAACGCTTAGGTTTTAATTTCTTGTCCACGACAGTCTGTGATGGTCCATGTAGGCTTTTTAGATTTTCAAATGAAAGCGTGTCTAAATAGTTCTTCATTAACAAAATTCTTGATATTTTATTTTTTTTTGCTTCCTTTATCAGATGTCGTGCTCTATCTCTAAAATAGATCGTAAACTTTTTCAGGGACGGCTTATTATTCAAGATTAAACTATAGGTATTTTGTGTGGCAGTTGGAAATCCGAAGGTGAAAACTTCTAAATATCCGGCGCAAACAAATGTCATAGTAACAGTGTGGGATATATCAAGGTCATCTTCCAATAGTTTTATAAGTCTATGAATGCTTCTAGGCTTGGTCTGCAGCGTGACATTCTTTTTATAATTATCCATAAAATGCAAGCCGGGAAAAATAATAGGTAACACATCTTGGTTATAAATATAGCCATTTATGCGGAAGTAGTATTCAATAACATCAAAGCGGTCACAAAAAGTAAAGCTGGGTATGCCAGGCTGCCAATAATATCTCGCGTAGTTGAAATAATTGATTGGAATTATGTCTCGAAGTGGCTGAGAAATATCATAAATTTCATCGCAATGGCGAGAGGTGACATGTTGACGGGTTAAAATCTTATGAATAAGTTCATCTTTAGTTAACTGCTTCATTTAATGTGCTCACTTCACGTTGGGCAATTCCTTGTACATAATCATCCATCAATGCAACGTCAAGCCAGGCTATAAAGCCTGACCACGACCGAGTAAAATTACTCGCTTTTTCGTTAAGGGCGGATCATATAGACTTTTTTACGATCAGTCAAATTATTAACTAAGCCTTAAATAGTAATATTTACCCATGATTAGCGCACTATTTGATCAATTTGGAAGTTTGGCAGTCTATATGTAACATTTTGATAATTTGTATAAATATGTTTTTCCGAGATGCATCACAATAGTTGTGGTCAATGCTTGCCCCACAAGTAGGCATGCTTTTTGAGGGTTGATAGCGAGGAGATTTGACGAAATTTAGTTATGATAAGCTGCATTTTTTTGTGGAATATTGAAAATTGGCCTGTAAAAACTACTCAGTACCTATTGAGCTGATATGCCATTTTCAATGCGAGCTAGTCTCGCATAGGCGAAATATAACCAGGAAGGAGGTTTACACTGAAAGTGCGAAACTCCTGAAATAATTTCGCCGCGGCGCAACGTAAAGCCCATGCAAGATTACCCGCAAATTACATAACTCATTGAGGGTGGTTTTTGCGATAACGGGCGCGTAGTATTTTGCTATAAAAAGTGCTGATTTAAATGAATAAGAGAACTTATTTTAAAAAGGTTTCAGGGATGTTCGTAGATTAAAAACAATACGAGGTCCTTGTCATGTCAAAGTTCATCCTTGCAATAGTTGCTTGCTCTGCAAAGATAGGTGACGTATGAGCGCCTCGTCTATTTATGTCGATTTTAAAAATAAAACACCTAAGCAGCAAGCGGAAAAGATGCTTGATGATATTCTCGCTAAGCAAGCTGCTAACCCTAACATAAAACAGTTTGGCATTACTTACTCCGCAAATTCGCTGCAAACGCAATATATAAACAACGCTAACTCTCTTTCAGATCTGGATGGCCTAAATGGTGCTAATCAAGCGGCAGTTATGAGAAGTATGCTGGATTTATTGAAAGATAACCCTAAATCCAAATATAGCAATATAAAAAACAAAGTAAAAATTATTCCAATAACAACTATGAGCGGCCAATATGGTTTGACTCCAGGTGAGCTTGATGAGGTGGCTGATAGCGATTTTAAGAAAGCAAAAGCTTTTGCTAACTCTCCTGATAATGAGTTGTTGCTGTGGACCAATAACAAGAGTGGCGGATACCCTGCTATTGGTGGTGGCATTGCTAGAAAGGGTGGTGTTGTATCAACAAGTCAAAACAAGCTTAATTCAATCAGTAATGACCTTATGATGTTGCAGTTTAGTGCTCCAAGCGCCTCCGTTGCATCTGCTCACTCTAGTCCTTTACCTTTAGTTTCTAATTCTCCTGTTCCGCCACCACCATATGATGACGTGCCCTCTCAATCAGCTTCATCAAATTTGAGTGCACCATCTTATGTTTCATCATTTTCAAGTCCAATGATTGGCTCTCTTCCTCCTCCGCCTGCGCCGAGTAAAACATTGCCACCACCTATCATTCCAGCTGCGGCTTCTGTTCAGAGTTGGCGGGCGAGAAGAGCCGTTATAAAAAATGGGAGTGATTCGCCGGCAGGAAACGCATTAGCAAAAATTCTTAATAAAGTTCGGGGCGAAGGCTTTGATGCTTCGGCAATGACCTTGGCGCATTCTCGTGATCCTGATGGCTTACATAGTGCCGCTCCGCAAGTCACCATCAATCTTGGCAAATCCTATATGGCAGAGGGCTTTGTTAAGGAGATGTTCGGTAAGCGTGATATTGGTGTTGTTCACGGCGATAAGGTCACCCTTAACTGGAAAGGTTTTCAAGCCTTGTTGGATTGTGCTGATTTCAAATTGAGTGAAGAGGAGAAGACGTCTTTATATAAGGATGTCTTTGTCAGGCCATTCAATAGCAGTGTCGATAAAGACGATATCGATAATAGCTCGGATAATGAAAATGATTGTTCGGAAGATGATGAGCCATCCGCCGCTTATGCTATGCGTTGAGGGCGCTCTCTTATGCAGCAATGGTGATTTCGGGCTGAGTATCGCCTTGCCTGGATATAGAGCCGCTATGGGCGAGTTTTAAAAGAGGTACACCGTGGCTTTAGAGCGCGGTTAATCATTTTAACCTTACCTTTAGAGTGGGTGATACTGAAGATTCAACAGCGGATAAGGTTTATTTAATGGAGAGATAATCTTTTGATATTGCATTCAAGCGTGAAAACTAAGTGGATTACATAATAGATATCTCGAAAATGAAATCTTTAATATTATATTAATACCTCAACTGTATTCTTTTAGTTATTTCATTTGGATGGAAACATTAAAAGAATAAATATTATAAAAACTAATGTTGAGGTTTGTTATGCGCACAATATCCAAAAGAGTGAGGCAGTTTCTAAATAAAAGCAATAATGAGCTGTTGGTAGCAGCAGGGGAAGGCGACCAAGCAACAGTGCAAGAGCTATTACAATCTGGTGCTAGCCCACACTGCGTTGATGATGACCTGAATACACCGCTTCATTTAGCCTGCGCTAATGGACATCTCGATGTTGTCGACACCCTTCTTGAGCACAAGCTGGATAGCGATACTACCTCCTTGCTTTTGGTTACTAACTTAAAACAAGAAACTGTTTTGCATGTGTCTGCAAAACATAATCAAGTCGAAGTGATTCACAAACTGCTAAGCCATTGTGAAAATACTGCAATTCCCTCTGACGATGACGAAAGTCCCAATTTTGATACTAGTGGTGATGGCTGCAGTGAATTCCACAGTAGTGATGGCGATACGGATGTAACCATGCCGCTCACGATGTATCGCTTGCTGGATCAAAAAGACGAATCGGGTTTTACGGCAACCACTTTGGCGGTGCAACGTGGTCACTTACAAGCCTATTTGTTATTAAAGCTAAACAGAAAATCAAGAACGCAAGAACAGTTGCAAAACCAACTAGATTTAGCTTTATACCATGGATACACCGATATTATAAAATTAGAGCTTGCGACAATATTGCAAATAGATAGCTCATCATTCAATACTGATGATTTAATGAAATATATGTTGGTTGCAGCTAAAGGAGGCCATATACGTACTGTCTATTATATATTAAGTATTGGTGAAATGTACCAGCATGTTACTGCTGATGACTATTTTAGAGATCTTATATTAAAATTTTCCTTGTCAAATGATATTTTAAAACTTTTAAGAATGTGTAAGCAAATTCCACTGCTTGAAAAAAAGCCCACACAGAAAGAGCGTCATATACATATTCAACAAATTCTAAAATACGCCAGCGAAAGTGGGTTAAACATATTTCTATTTGCACTTGATTATTATTCCGATAGTGAAGAAATGACTAATGAGCTGATAAAAGCGTATTTAAAGCTAAAAAATAATGATGTGCTAAAAATATCATCCAATTTATACGATACCTACAGTAATGTTCTTGAGAGCCTTAAAGTAACTGAAAGAACCAAGTTTAGAAAAAGATTGCAGTACTCATTATTTCATGCTGCGCATAAAGGTGACCTGTTGGGTATTGTACGCTTGTTGGAACTTGGTGTTGATATTAATAAGACTGCGCCAATTGATGATGACGATATCGATTATGATTCCAAAAAGGAAGCTCAAAACAGCAAGCAAATCAGTGCGCTGCAAGTTGCCACCCAAGGCGCCCATCCGGCAACAGTTGCCTTGTTGCTTAGTAATGGAGCTATTGATACAAATTATGCTGCATTTAAAGGGGCAGCTGAATTGCAAAGCACTACGATCTGCAAGTTGTTTTCGCATCATAAGAAAGATATGAAAGATATGCCAATGTTGCAAAAGCAATTTGTTATGGCAGCAAGTCAGGGTAGTATGATTGATGTCGGTAAACTGCTTATGGCTGGTGTAAACATTGACAAGCGTTGCCAGATGGTTTTCAGTGGCGCAGATGAAAAGCCTGGTTGTATAAAAGTAAATGCCCTACAGGCTGCCACGAGAATGGGTCATGCAAACATAGTGACATTTTTACTCTGCAATAAGGCAAAAGACAGTAAACATAAAGCCTTCCTCACTGCAGCACAATCTGGCCATGGTAAACTGATCAAGCTATTCCTTGATCACTACAAATATGATACAGCAACTAAATTACATTTTCTATTTATTGCAGCAAAACAAAATTATATAAACTTGGCTAAGATATTAATTGATAGCGAGCAAATAAATCCTAATGCTGCTCATTTAGGTCAGCACAGTGGGCAGACACCTCTTTCATACGCCATTGCGCATAATCAACCTGAAATGGTTAAGCTTTTGCTGCAAGCTGGCGCAAAATGTAATGCTGCCGTTATTGATATAGCTGGCCTTGCTCAAAACAAAATTAGTCCTTTGATGCTTGCAGCGAAACTAGGTAACGTCAAGATAGTAAAGCTATTACTCGCTGCTAGTGAGCAAGATAACAACTATTCTAAAAAGGAAATTATTGATGCTTTAACAATCGGGGTTGATAAGGCGCGCGTTGAAGTAGTAAAAGCAATGCTTGAATTTATTTCACAGCTAAAGCAAAACAAGTTCGACCATGCAATTTACGATGATTTATTAACCCATACGGAATGTTTAATTGAAAACCTCAATTTATGGAGCGATAGTGATGATGATAGTGTAGGTATTTCAATCCATGCTAGCTCTGAAAAATTAATAGCAACAAGAAAAAGTCATTTACTTGCCATTCGTGATCTTATAACTACAGAACTACAAGCAAGTAAGCAGCAAGTAATCAATGCTGACGAAAAGCAAGCTCAACAAGAGCGGGTGTCAGTTTCTGCCAAAAGCCACCACCATCAACAGCTAGGCTCTAGTCACCATGATGAGAAAAATAACTTGCAGCTGGTCGCTACTGAGAAGACTCGTCAAATTAAAGGAAGCAACAGTAAGTCCGGCAACGTGGAAATGACTATTAGTCGCCTCAATTCAGCAAGCTTATTTTCTCAATCAAGTGCTAGTGCTATGCTAGCATCAGAAATAGAGCTGGTCTCATCGGGGGATGTTAATCAAGTTACAATCTAATCAAGCTGGTTTATACTAGGTGGAGTTGTGAAGGACTCACGTGTTATTCGGCATCGCGTAATGCTTTATGCTGTCATGTAGAGTTTCTGATATGGATCTACGGAGTGGGGCGATATCTCCTATACGTGACATTGTAATAATAGGTTTATTAGGGCAAGTGTCAAAGTCGTTTATTTGCATCAGTCGTTCAATCGGTTCAGTAATAGGTTCTAGCGATAAAACAATCGTACCCCAATGCATGGGTAAAATCGTTTTTGTTTTTATATCCCGTGCTATTTGATAAGCTTCTTCAGGGTTAACATGAACTGCTTTCATGACTTCTTGCGGGTGGTATGCTCCAATACCTATCATTGCGTAATCAAAAGGCCCGTAATACTCACCAATGCGTGCAAAACCTTTTCCATAGGCAGTGTCGCCAGAGTGGAATAGTTTTATATCAGCAAACTCTATCGAATAGCTACACCACCAAGATTTATTATGGTCGAAAAAACCTCGGCGTGAGTAATGATAAGCTGGTAATGCTGTAATTTTTATGGCATTGGTTATCAGAGATTCATGCCAACCTAGCTCAGTGATGTTTCTAAACCCCATTTTTTTTAAGGTGGATCCCAAATTTGAAGGGGTGATAACCTTAATGTTATTTTTATTGGGTAGTGACTTTAAAAATGGTTTGTCTAGGTGATCGTAATGATTGTGGGTTATTAAAATATAGTCGATTTTTGGTAGTTCGTCTGGTAGTAATGCAGGGGGTACTAGCCGTTTAGGGGACATCCATGAGATAGGGCCCGCAAAGTCAGAAAAAAAAGGGTCAATTAACATGTTAGTGCCATTGATATTTAATAAATATGTGGCATGACCAATCCAGCAAATATAGTTCTTTTTTATTTTGTTAAGGCGTTGTGATAAGTTCGAGCTATTTACCCAATGAAAGTCAGAACGCTCTAGCGAGCGCATTATTTTGCGTACGCCTTTGAAAACACGCCTGCCCGTAGAGAAGCTTTGTTTCTTTACTGTTGCATCTTCTAAATTACTAAAGCGACCTTTCTTGCTCATTATAATCTCATTTTAGCGTTGAAAAAATTTGGTACGTCTCTCAATGGTTTTCTTGGAATACTTGCTGAGTCCATTCCTGCAGTAAGAGAGAAGCTGGTTGAAAAACACACGCCAACCACTATCAAAGTCTTCATAAAATACCTCATTGACGTCCGAAGTTGAAAGCATTTTTTTAATGTCTTTAAAATCACCGTGAAATAGAGACTCAAAAAAGTAACGGATATCGCCTAGTAACCAGCGTGACTCCACGATATTCTTGCTGTAACTAGTTGATGCTGAAATACTATTTTCTGCAGCCTTCATTTGTATAACGGGGTAATCGACTCCTGATCGTATATGGCTGGATAAACCACCCCAATAGCGGGGATTTGCATCTAGTAGGTAATAACGATGGTCGCTTTCGCTATATTTAAACTCTAGCATTAATATACCGTTAAAATCGATCTCACCGATAAAGGTAGAGATGGCTTTGAATAGATCATCATCGTGAAATGTCATTCTTGCTGTGCTTGTGCCACCGCGCTTAGGTACTTCGCGCAATCGCCGGTGCCCACTTATCGCAAGTACCGAACCATTTTTAGCAAACAGGCCAACACATACAGCGCAACCATTAACGTAGGGCTGAATGAGGTAGGGCTCACGTGTGAAAAGAGGTTTTAATTTATGAGCATGCTTTTTAAAATTATATTTGTTAAGAATGTAAACACCACGAGTTCCCTCACCATATTGTGGTTTTATAACGCACTGTTTTTTGTTTCTGATAACCGCATCAATTTGATCAATTTCGCTAAGTACATCTGTTGTCGGCGTTGAAAAAGAAAGGCTTTTTGTTAGGTTAAATAGGCTTAGTTTGTCATGTAACAATAAAAGTTTCTCGAAATTAGGTGTCATAACTTTTAGTGAGCTAATAAATTGATCGTGATAACGACTGGCAATAAAAATATCTTCATGTACGGGTATGCAAAATTGGCATTTGTATTGCTCTGCTATTTGGTTTATTGCATCAATATATTGCTGGGGGTATTTAAACGGATCAGGGTATGATGCCTCTTTGATAACACGTGGTAATCGGCAGCACATTGTTGGTAAGTGTTTCCCCATGGCGATAATATTATATCCATGATGCGTCAGTGAGCGGGCAACATTAAATCCAAAACGGACATCGCATTGGGTGATTATAATGGGCGTTTTTTTCATAAAGCTCTGGCCGGTTGACAGTCTGTGGAAGTTTTTGACTCTGCAGTGCTAAACTGCTTTAAAATATCATTTGCTTTATAAGCAAATTTTGGTCCTTGGCGCAAATCTGCTCCATTATAACGGTAATCTTCTGCTGAAGTTATTTTAATATCGGGGATGGGATGATAAAACAATACAACTGTGGAGGAGAGGTCAAGTTTCTGTTTCTGGAAGTAATTAAGAATAATCACAACATTTATGATATTGGGCTTGTAATGTCCGCTGCGGACATTGAGTAGTAGCAAGCGCCCTTGATGAATCCGCATTTCACCTGAATATACAGCCACACCGCCGTTTAAATAACTTGAGTGCGCTTCACTATTCTTTACTGAAAAATGACTAAAGAGCGATATTTCACCGTGTATGTTAACAGTGCATGCTGCAAAATCTAGATAGCCATGCGCTACCATTGAGCTTGTATCGACTGGCTGGTAGGTGGGAATTAAGCCTTGGTGATAGACTTCTTTCTTTAAAATGCCTTTGTCTATAATGATCCGAAAACAGCTTCTTTTTTTAGGTGAAAACATTTTTGTGTTAAATGCGATATCGTCATACTGACCTAGGGGTGTGACGCTTTTTACTTTCCCGTAGCGGTGTGCTAAGACTATTTCTGAGCAGTGTCGCCAGAGATAAACACTTTTAGCCGTTGCCTCGCAAGCATAGGGTAGGCTATCAATTAATTCTACCCTTTTTTTTGGTATATAATAAGGTTGTGCTCCTCTTTTTTTTGCTCTATCTGTCATTAGGATGTCGATTTCATCCGCATTGCAGTTCAATATGCATAGTAATGCAGCTTGTAAATCTTTTTTTAGCTGTGACATTAATTTGGGTAGCTTGATGCGGCTCTCTAACGCTAGTATGTGTTGATGCATGTGATAGTAATGGTCTAGCTTTTCTGATAAGAGTACATCGGGTTTGTTGACTATATATAATGCTTTAAATATTGTGTCGCTAGTTGCTTTAGGTAGAGATTTATCAAAGGATATAATATGTTTTATTCCGGACTCAAGTTGCTGCTGGTTTTTTTCTTCAGCAGCATTTTGCTGTTGAATGCTAGCTTTTAACTCTCTAATTTTTAGATGGCAGAGCGCGGCTAATGCGGCTGTCGGTTTGAATGCATCTCGATAGTTGCTATCATTTCTTGCTGTGCAGATCCCATAAATGATAAATTGCAGGTAACGAATTTTTGTTTGCGCTGTTGCGTTTTTACCTGTTGTAGCAATTGCTAGGCAACAAGCTGCTTTTAAGGCGCTTAACTTAATTTGAGAGTCACATCGTAAAATGCCTAAATAGAATTTGGCGATATTTTCCCAGGATTTGCTATCCCATGCTTGGATATTGTATAGCGATGGAAAAAAGGAGTCTGCAATTAAACGATTTAATGAGAATCTTTCGTCAGCAGCAAGGTCAATATCTGACTCAATTATTTTATATTCGCTTAATTGCTCAAGAATATTATCCTTTGTTAATTTGTTGTTTAATGTATCTTTAATAAGTCTCATAAAAGGTTACCTGCAAGCAAAATAAAGAGTGGCTTCAAAGTCACTTAATGGTTGAAAAGATAAATAACGCAGTTCATCAAAACGCTGTTTAATTGCTTTATTCATAAAAAAACGAATGTTCATTAACTTTTGTGCGGATTCAAGGAGCATTTCTATTAATTGAGAGCATGTCTTTTTTACCAAAATTGAGTTTTTGTAGAAAGCATTAATTGCTTCAGTGCCATCCAGTAGTTTTTTTGAGGCAGTTTCTATTGTGTGATGCAATAGATTATCCAGTATAGCCAACTGGATATTAAGTTCGCCTAGACGTGTTTTAAAATGATCTGTTTCGTATAAGGTGTTATTGCTTTGCAGTTGTATTTGTTTAGCTGCGCAAATCATATCGGTAATTAGTTTTTCTACGGATGTTTTATATGCAAATGAAACAATTAAATGAAACCAAGCGCGTTGTTATTCCAATGCTGATTGGTTGTTAAGCGTGTCGTTGTTTATTACGTAATCGTTTTTTTTAATGAAGCAGTCTTTGAGTATTAGTGATGACGTTGCTGTTAATTTCATCGTACCGTTAAAGTGGTATTCGCAAAGAGAAGCCCCTGGTGACTTCACCGGCAGCAAGCATAATGCTTTTTCATCACTGTTATCAATATTTGCTTGCAAAAAAACATAATTAGCAATACATGCGATAGAGAAGTAGGGCGTCTTTCCATTGAGTATTAAGCCCTCTTTTGTTTTCCTAGCACATATGAGTTGGCTTTCTAAGTGCTTAGGTTTCCCGCCAGTGTTTCCCACTATGGCTTTTTCTTTGCATAAACGATTAACTATGCTTTTACGAGCAAGAGAGTGAATGCTAAGTTTGTTTAATGGGTAAGTGGATATTGCACATAAAGGGTAGTAATGCATAGCTAAACCAATTGCCGCGGGCAAACAGCTTTTGCTTACTATGCTGATTTCATAGCATATAGCTTCAAAAATATTTCTCAATGATAGCTTGCTTTGAAACATGGTATGTAAATCAATATTTTGTTTTATGAGGGAATAAAAATTAGTAAGGTGAAATTCAAAGTCATTATCGCTATTGGCGGACATGATACTGCTAATATTCTTATCCATGGATATATAAAATGCTTCCCTGTCTTGCGGGCATGACTTAGTAGCTTTTGTTTTAAACACTGTTGTTAATCCTTTAATATATTGCTTATAATTTAGCTGTCAAATTGCTGGTTGGTGAAACTTTGGCGGTAGGAGGTGAGTTCTCCTTTTGCGTGAATAGTAGCTTGGGTTTGATGCTGTTAGATGTTCCTGAAATAATGTCTTGTTCTTGCTTGGAATGTGAAGATATAACCCTACAATCTCTAATATTCAACAAATCTAATATTTGGCCTGCTATTCCGCATTGTAAATATTTGTTAAAATCGTCCATGTGCTCAGGTGCTTGATAGGGGTTGTTTTTACTGACTGATAAGTGGATAACAATATCTGAAGCGGGTATTGGGTTATTGTTTTCTGATGATGCAGTGCTAATAAAAACCGTTGGTGTTTTAATATAAAATGCATTAGCTTGTATCAATACCATATGTGTTGAGGCATCGAATGTTGTTGCAAAAAATGTCACACTTGCTAGTGGAGATACTGGCATCGTGGCGCATTTTGTTATGATTGAGTTATCAAAGCGTAGTCGGTAACGAATGAGATCATGCACGGTAATAATATTTATGTCATGTTGTTGTGAAAACTTTCTTAAATCTGTTAGTCTTGCCATGGTGCCATCATTTTTTAGAATTTCGCATAAGACACCAGCTGGTTTTAGGTGTGATAACCTTGCGATATCATAGGTGCCCTCAGTTTGACCTTCTCGGCCTAGTACTCCATGTGGGTGTGCTCTTAATGGGTTTATATGACCGGGGCTTACGATATCATCTTGCTGGTAATTATCTTTTACGGCAACATTAATTGTAGTTGCTCGTTCTTTTGCAGAAATGCCTGTTTTAATACCATGCTTCGCATTTGCCTCTATTGTAATCGTAAACGGAGTGTTGTGATTACTCTTATTGTTATGCACCATCATAGGTAAATTCATTCGGTCAATAAGGGCTGGTGACATCGATAGGCAAACATAACCTTTTGCATGTGTGACCATAAAATTAATATCTTTAGGTCGGCATTTCTCAGCAGCAATAATAAGATCACCTTCGTTTTCCCTGGTTTCTGCATCCATTAAGATAAGCATTTTACCTGATTTAAATTCACTTAGCGCATCTTCAATTTTTGCTTTTATAGTATCAATTTTTTCAAATGATCCCTTTCTCATAATAATTCCTTAAGTTTTTAAATCGACTTTATTTTGATTGCAAGCCATGGTGATTATAATTATTGATTTTTAACAAAAACTATTTTAATGTGCAAATAATTGTGAATAAAAATCATGGAAAGGACTATACCTGATGAAATATAAAAATGCGATATGGGAAGGACGTTTTCAACCTATTCATAAAGGGCACGTGCAATTTATAAAAAAAATTCTGACACTTGCTGACAATGTTTGGATTATTGTACTTGCAAATGAAACATCAAAAAGCACTTCGATAAGCACAAAGTTGATTTTGCCCTCGTTCACACATGAGGTTGATCAACACCATCGAAAAGAAAAAAATCCATACCCGTTAGGTTTGCGATTACGCATGGTGCAACAAACATTGCGCACAGTGCTGTCAAATGATGAGCTCGATCGTGTGACCATTGCTTGTGGTCATCGCCTAGATTTAGATCCTACTTTTTACAAGTCGCAGTTGTTTCCTCCTGAACGTGTGTTTTTGACGCCTACCAGAGATGCCTATGAAAATTCTAAGGCGGCGTTTTGGCGCGCTTTTGGTGAAACATGTATTCGTGTTGATGTATCTGATTTTCCAGAGGTGTCTGCAACTCGCGTTCGCCGAGCGATTGAGAATGACAATCAGCAAGAAATTGGCTCGTTGTTATATCCAAAAACAATCGAAATACTTAAAGATGCTGGCTGTATACAAAAAAAGTCCCCAGTTATGAAAAGGGTTTCAATGTGGAGTGTTGATGGTGATGATGTCTCATCACAAACGGGATCGCAAAGTAGCGGTCATATTGTGGCTAAGCTCTAGGCTGTGTTCTTGAGGCTGCTGTATTTTTATGGTCACCTCGTTAGTTAGCCCGTGGGTGTTTAACACCTTTATAACTTGTTTTTGAAGTAGGTTTTCGTTTTTGTAAGGGCCATTTAATTCTAACGTTAACACATTGTTTCCGTTAACTTTAAAACGACTGCCGGGAAAATTCTTTAATGTATCTATTGCACTTCTAAATGCCACTGGGTGGATAAGTACTGTTTGATTGGTTTTGCTTTTGAATTTTAATAGTTTGGTTTCACGCATGGTGTGAAATGCAACAAGTTGAGAGGCATGACCGCACGAGCATACGCCATCTTTTACTGACAATTGAATTGGTAATTGATAGTGTTTAATGGGTTGTATTGTATTTATGGTGTTTGAAAAAACAATTTTTTTATTAACCTTGTGTATGCGCACCATGTTGGTACAATGATATTGTTCTTTTTGACACTGGGTGGCAATTACACCAAGCTCTGTTGCAGACACTAAGCTGTAAATTTGGCACTTCCACCGAAGTTTTGCAGCTTCTTTTACAGACGGTGGAACTGCTTCTGTATTTGAAAAAATATATTTTGGCATGCTTTTTAAGCGGCCCATTTCTGCTTCGGTTAATAGAATTTCTATCATTGACCCATAGATGCAAAGCACTTCGGGTGAAAACTTGTTTAAAATCGCGGATATTTTTTCAGCGGGTTGCTGTACACCACAGATTATCTTGTTGGCTAATGGGATGTTTTGGTAAACACGGTAAAGCGTATGTTGTGGTTCTGTCGAACCAACAAAAGCGATGCGCATATTTATAATATTTTTATCGATTGATTTAAAATGCTTTACAAACTCTTGCACAAAGCATTGCCATGTCTTTTGATCGTATAAAAAGAAAAGCATGTTATTACCAATACCGCCAGACTGAAAAACATAATACTGTCCAAGATAGGGTTTGTCTGGAGCCGTTGTAATATGCTGTCGAAGTTGTTCTGTTAGGTCTCCATTATTTCGTAATCGTGTATCCGTTATGGAAGCATTAAAATTTTTTTTAATTGTATCACGGGAGGTGATTGTCACGTTGTTAAATAGGGTTGAGTTTAATCGCATGATGCGCTCTCTTGTTGGTATGGGTAGAAAGACAATGATATCCTGATATTATTATAACTGACTTTGCATACATGAGCTGCAAAATTGTTTGGTATATTTTGACGCAAGCGAGCAATGCATGGCTCTGTATTTACTATAGTAAGAAGGCATTTTTTATTATGCAATAGTTCGAATGATATCTTGACGATATTGAGCAGGTGTTTTTTTAGTATGACGCTTAAAAACCTTTGAGAAGTGCGAGACATCTTTAAAATATAAGTGATAAGCAATCTGGGTGATGCTAAAATCAGAGTTTGCCAACAAATGCTTGGAGCGCGAAATAATTTCAGTGTCGACTAGCTGCTTGTAGCTGGTCCCTAGCTTTTTTAGCTGGCGGCTTAAATTTCTCGACGACATCGCTAGTTGGCTGGCTGCTTGTTCTAGGTTTGGGGGAGCAGTGTCACAATTTGTCAGTAGTTTCTCAACAGCGTGTCTGACAGTCTGTATTTCTTCGCCTTCTTTCAATAGAGTTTCACACTGAGCTTCCAGAATATCGTAAGTGGGTTTATGGGCGCTTTTTAGTTTTAGAGCCAAATGTTTTTTTGGGAAAATAATTTGGTTGTGCTTTTTGCCAAAATGAATATTATCACTGGCTATCTTAGGAAATAACGCGCAATTATCTTTTCTAGTATGAGTGAAGTGAATGATATCACTGTCATCCGCTAAGCCAAGTAATTGCTTTTTGGTTTTTAAAATAATCATCAAGGTGATTTCGACCGTAAAGTGCGCCACCGTTTCAATCCCGGTGGTGGGTGTAACGCGCAGTATAGCTTTATCGCCATTGTCAATATAGTCAAAAGAGATCAGGCGTGTTTGTAGGGTGTAGAATCTTAAAAATGATTTTATGATAAAGCCAAGACTGGTACCGCACATCGTTAGTAAGCCAACGACGCCATGTTGGGTGATCTCAGTGTTTTCGACACAAAAGCGAAGAAGCTCATACCTATCGATTTTTGTTAGTAGCGATGAAATGAGGGCAACATATTGTTGCTTATTTAAGTAACGGCTAGTTTTGTTGAGTATTGATGGATCGATGCCTGCTTTTAGCAGTATATTTTCTATATCAATTTTGTGCGTTCTGGTCGCATAATCCAGCACAGGGACTAGGTAGGAGCCTACTATCATTTTGCTGTCAGATTTTCTGTTCACAATCCATACCGTTTTGAGAAGATTATAGCCGTTTATCGCAAATATGGCGCAATTATACCAAATCCTGTCTTTATTTGGCCATGAAAACGTAAGCGCTATTGTTATAGTAGGCTCACTTGTACAGCAAGCAATTAACAATTAATAAAACAATTTCATCGGAGAATTTTATGAAAAAAGTTGCCCTTATTACCGCACCTATCCTTGCAGTGACTTGCCTTGTTGCGGCTGCACATACAAAAACACCTGTTGGTTATCCAAATTTTCATGACAAGTTTATCGTTACATTAGGTGCAAATGTGCCAGCGGGTATTAAGTATCAAAGTCAGCAAGGTACGATCATGCCTGTTGGCAGCGCAAGTTGTTCTGGACAAGTTTGTACGTTTACTATTACTGATAATGGTACTTGGACTTCATCAGGTACGGTAAATTACCTGATTGGTGATACAACGCAGCAGGGGCCTTACTGCCAAGTTTCCATTGCTGATGGTGCGGCTTATCCTAGCGCTATTTTGTCAACTAGTTGTTTTAATGGTGCAGTGCCAACGGCGTTGGTGCCTGATCATGATAACAATACTTATCGATTTCAAATTAATAAAGGGTAGTATCATAATATTAGCTGCAAACACAACGATCTTAAAAGAGTGCTTTTCATTAATGTGGGTTTATATTAAAAGATGGTTTTCTCACATATACCGCTCTTCGAGCAGCTACAAAGTTCTTATTACATAAGAAAGACGCTAAAGGTAGTGCCAGTTCTGGCATTACCTTTGGCGTTATTCGCGTTTTAAGGTAAACATTGAATGATAATTTTGTTGTTTGGCTCTTCTTGGGGAACAACACGACAACGAATATGTTTGCTGATGTAGTCACAGTTGCCAGTGCAGATGGCTTTGTCTGGTGCTTGCAAATGAAAATGAAACAAGAAATTTTCCTTGTAGGAATTTTTCAAGTTTCCAGCGCTGAACGCAAGTGTGAAATTATCAATTGCTAAAGATTCATCTAGATTAAAGACGGCTGTTTCATGTTTGTGAGCCTTGGGTGAATCCACGATGGTTGCTGGCGTTGGTTGAATATTTCTTTCGCCAAATTTAACATTCATTGAGGTGAGGGAAAATCCAGGCCATCTTTTTGAGAATAAAGCTGTTGAGGTGCCAACAGTGAAGTTTAGATCGTTAGTCTTTTGAATAAGAGGGAAGGCTAATGCAGAGAATGAGCACAATAATGCTGCTATGCCACTTAATACGTATTTGCTAAACACTTTCATAATACCTGCCCACCGTTAAGATAATCTACTCTATTTGCAAGGAATACTAGCATATGGCTTTCCAAGCCACAATATATTGAGTGTATAAATACCTATAATGTTTGCTCCATTGCGATGAGAAATTTATGTTGCATTGTAAAACACCGTTATTTTAAATGAAATCACCTATTATACAGCGTGTTTAACGCAACTATAATTTTTAAGCTCGATTAAAAGAAGTAACATACTTAAACTTCTGGGTAGTTTACTTAAAAAATACCCTTGATTGAAATAAAAACTTTCGTTGTAGAACGTTAAACGATATTATAATTCTTAAATTTAGATTAAGATCGATTAACTCTTACTAGAAAAGGTAATATAATCTCTTTTTTATAGTTCTAAAGAAGAGGTCGTGGTGACGAGTATATAGGATTTTTCGCGTGTATTTTATAGCAAGTATAAATACACATCTAAGGATGGCCTGATGTAATGCTTAATGTATATTAAAAGGTTTTCCTTAATGAAAAAATCATTTTTTTTTATTCCCGTTTCACTATTTTCTTTTGTGTCATGCAACTATGCGCTTGCAAGTAACGTTCATGCTCCTATACCTTTAAAGATTCGCGTACTTAACTTAAGAACAGAGACTAACCCCCCTGCATCAACTAAACAAAGTGATTACGACGTCTTCTTTCATAGTATTAATACACAAGTTTTTCCAAATGTTCATAACCCACCCACTTATGACTTTATTGGACTTGAAGCATATACTGATCATAGTGGTGAAGATAAACTTATTGCCAATGCTGTTAATGGGCGTTACGCACTTATCGGTCGTGGTCGTGATAGTCAATACGGTGGTGGTGAAGCAACACCGATTATGTATAATACTGATAAATGGCAATTGCTAGATCGTTCAGATCCAACTGAGGCGAATGTTCAAAACACTATTCATGCTAATTGTAACCAGATTAAACTTTATCCTTATTCTTTTCCTCGTAAATATGTGCAAATTAATCCTTCGGTAGGTGATGAGCCTAGCTCTGCAGATAATCCAGTTATTAATAGCTGTCAGCTTGCTTCTTCTGGCGCTATGTACCCTAATGACAATATGGGGTCGTTGGGTGGTCCATGGCCTCGGGTGGTAACATGGGGTGTTTTTGAATCAAAAATGCAACCAAAACAAAAATTAATTTATGTCGTTACCCATTTTCCTCTTCACGGTGAAAATCCCGATGTGGGTTATGATAATGATGTAGCTAAAAATATTTATACGGCCATTATTAACCCTCTACGAAAAGCATTCCCGCAAGCACCAGTAATTTTTTCTGCTGATTTTAATTCAAGTGCACCAAAAACATTTTCTACTAAATTTTTAAATCCACAAGGTAGTAGTGATGTGGTCGGTGAGGGTGCTGATGGTGGCGATAATATGATTAAAATAAATTATCTCTCTTCTGCCGGTGATGGGGAAAATGTTACTAAGCTTGTGCGCGATAATACGTATACTAAAATGGCTTACCCTGTCAATTCAGGTGTTATTATGGCGCACCATAGTGTCGTTGCGGATGCTACGTTTACATTTGATAATGGTTCATCGCCTACGCCTGGTAGTTGTCCAAAACCAATTACGGCAGGTTTATCTGGCACGTATTCCGTTGACACTAATAATGTTGAGTTAACATGGAATAGGGCTGATAAAATTAAAAATGTTGTTGGTTATGTTATTGATGGTTTTTCTGGTATGTTGCCTAATGGTGAAATTGATAACCTAGCGACAACCAGTTTTTCTGATAAAGATGTTCAAGGTGCTGGCCCTTTTACATATAAGATACAATATCTTTGTAAGTTTGCCGATGGTAGCACTTCTTTATCAGATCCGAGTGATACGATTTCAGTGGCTAAAGATACACCGAGTTCAAGTTGTTCTGTAGCGCCTAGTAAAGATAATTTTAAAATTGTTTTTGATGGTAATAATCATCCGCAAATTTCTCTAACTGCTGCGCCACCCAGTGGTGTTACTTCCTATATTGTTGATAATTGGCAAGGGGCGCCTCTTGCAACGCGTGATTTGAAAGCATCCTTTACGGATACCAGTACGTCTGGTGATGGGCCTTTTGCTTATAAATTCCAGTACCAGTGTGGTAGTAAAGTTTCACCGACATCACAGGAAAAGTTTGCTAGCAAATAAGTAGAGATACAAAAATGGTGTTAGCGTTATTGTCATCCTGAGCTTGTCCTAACGTCATATATCCTGAGCTGTTACGAAAAAAGACACCCCTTCTTTGCTTTTTGCATCATAGGGGTTGAGCCTTTACTGGTAAGTAGTGCTGTGGTTATGAGATCCCAGCTTTCGCTGGGATGACGGTATTTTAGTGTTATTTTTTGCTATTGATGACCATGGCCGGTAAATTTGCGTTCGCTCTGTTCTCCATAGGTGTCAATGAGTGAGTCTAATAAGCCACTGGTGCGTGGTTTCCACCAGAAGCATTGTATGCCGC
The DNA here is from genome assembly GCA_030425685.1 of Gammaproteobacteria bacterium. GTDB lineage: Bacteria > Pseudomonadota > Gammaproteobacteria > Coxiellales > Coxiellaceae > JAUIAD01. The sequence goes on from JAUIAD010000018.1 coordinate 19,501, forward strand.
TGTGTACTAGCTTGTTTTCTTTATTTGCAGTGTTTTTGCTATCATTTAAAGCATTAACAACACCTTGCATATTTTGATTAGAGCTGCATTACGTATATTAACCAAAACCTTAATTTTTGCTCTTTTTCGATTATTATAGATGCCTAGAAACGAAAACCATCCTGTCCAGAGTTCGCCTCTTAATTTTGCTAATAACTTATTTACCTTGACATAATCATTGCTTTCTAAGCATGTTGCGTAATGGTGGGTGGGTGCGTGAGAAAGATATTTGTTAGCGATACTGACTGTTGGTCTTGCCAAGGTGCGATTATTGATAATTGCTTTGCATGATTCTTTCTTCATAACTGTTTCAAAAGTTTCTGTGGCTAGACTTTTTGCAATTGAATCATTATAAGACCCGATGTCTTCATTGGTTATCCCTTGTTTGTCATCTTTCCCTAAGACCATTTTGCTAAGTTTAAGCAAAGTGTCTTTGGGTTTTAAGTCAATATCTCCAGTTCCTTTAATTGTATATTTTGGCCCGCTGATGGCATTGCGGTTGGATACACTATAGGGGGTTAAGCGGAGAACGACATTTTTTGGAATAAGTGAGCGGAACTTTTTATTGTCATAAAAATTATAGATTCTAAATAGAATTTCTTCATCTAGATCATCATACATATCAATAACAAGTGGGTAGTCTTGTATTCTATGTGTGTGATTTGTTTTTTCCGTTATCGCTGCTAATTGTTGTTCTGATAATGTAATGCCATCCACAAAGCCAATTTGCTCTTTCTCCTGTTGGTATGGCATATAAAAGGCAGTATCGCTGTCGTTTTTTATTTCTTTGTCTAATGTATCAAAGAAATCATCCGTAGGCATGTCAATTTCTTCAATAACGCCTGTGATTTTATTAATATAGAAGAGTTCTTTGTTGCACAGCAGGTAAGCAGCATTCGATTTTACTGGTATTTTTTTTAGGTTATCCATTGTAGGGCGGTAATTTAACCTTAAAAAATCACAATTACGTAGGTTGTTCGCTAATTGGTGAACGTGAGTGTAGGTAAGTGCTATCTTAGGTTCATCAAAAAGAAACTTCTGATGGAAGGCATTGTTATCATTTTCTTCTTCAATGGCTTTTTTAAATGCGTGCCCGTCTCCTTGTTCCCAGGGTAGGGTGGCATAGGCATCAGCTAATAAAAAGGGATAGAATTGGGCCTCTAAATCATCTTCTACTACTTTTCTTAATGGTCTAAAAGATGATGCATTCGAGTGTTGCTCATTAAGCTTATCGACGGGTTGTGATTGTCGGCTTGATGCGCTAACGCCGATAGAGATTGTAAATGCCGCTTTATTTCTTCTTTTTATGGCTGATAGAAGCTGGTTGTTGTGGTCACTTATCCGTTTACTAATATCATTACCTAGCTGAATATTGCTTGGTAGTAGACAGCCATCAAAGTCTAGTAGGTCAGCGTGTGCTACTAGTTCGTTTTTGGATTCGCGCATTGCTGTTTGTCTCCCATTTTTTTTATCTCGTCATTTGAGCTGGAAAATTATTACTGGCCGCTTCCCAGGACGACGGTTTTTTTGCCATTTTTTTCATCTGAAGCATCGTGCGTTTCGTTACTGCTACTACTATGGGATGATGTGCTAAATAATGACATCGCATTAGGTCTTCTCATTGTTCTCATTTCACCACCACGTTGTAATAATTGCGGCACGATGGCTGTAACTAACTTTGCTGTTCTAGGGTCAGCTGGCTTTTGTTTTTCTTCACATTGTTCAACAACGTGAGCAAATATTTTTTTCTTTCTTGCCGAGAAGTTGATGGGGTCGATCTCATCACAGATAGTTTTTCCACTTTCACTTGATACATGAAAAAGGCGATTAATTTTGCTGCCGGTTGATGTATCTTGATATAATAGAACAGCGTTAGTTTTTGCGTTAGGAATTGTAATAGTCCCGCTAGTTTCTTTGGGGTTAAAATTAATTTTTTTCAACACATATTTTTTAATAACGTCAAATCTAGCTCTGCGCATATACTCTTCATTTCCTAATAATGTACTATTGACACATGTTTGAGCTAGTGTTCTATCTCTAATAGTGCTCTTGCGAGTTCTAAGCCCTTCCTCAAATAAGTGTAGTGTGCCATCTGGAACATAGGCGAGCATTAGCTTCTTGGTAACTTTAACCCCATAAACCCATAGCCCTTTGTTGATGACTTCCATGATAAGATCGAGAAAGTTAAGATCGATACCTATTGGTTTGTTATGTTCGTCAGTCTTTACACAGTACTGAAGTGCGTATTTCCACAACGGGCTTCTCCAACGAATGATGCTTGGACTAAAAGAATACTTTTTTTGCACTTGCGGGCCACGTTTATAATCGGGTAGCGCAAAGTAAATTTGGTTTATGAGCGAGAAGGTTAAATGTGTAGGGTAATTATGATAGCACTCAATTGCTAATGCTAATGGGCTTCTATTTTTTTTGTCTGTCGTCCACAGTAAATTTTTATGTCTAGTGTAGATGCTTGCGGCTAACGTATGGTTTGCATGTTTTACGGCATAGTGAAGGGCTGTTTGCCCTCCTTTATCTTTATGCTTTATAAGTTCTGTAGGAGGTATGATTCCATCTGTTCCTGCTATTTCTTTGTGCTCTTTAGGATCTTTTTGTGGGGGGATGATGACATCTAACATTGCTTGCGCAGTGTTGCGTTTATCTTTGTCTATAGCGTGTAAAAAAGCCGTTTTACCGCTGCTTTTGTCTTTTGCTAATAGGTTGCTATGGGTCATTATTTTTGTTAAGAGATCTTGTGCAGCTTTTTGCTGCGGATGGCCTTGGGTAAGTGCATCATTGAGTTTTGAAGATGCTGCAATTTGAAAAAGGAATGAGCCATCTTGTAACCAGTTGTCGCTTTGTTTGCTATCATTATCATTTCCGTTTGACTCAAGCTCACTTACTAGCTTTTCCAAGGCTGCTTCCATTTCGCCGTTTCTGATTTTTTCAAATATTTGTTCTCGCATAATTTTCTCCAGATTGTAAGGCTTAGTTATTTGTAAGCTTGCTTGGGGTCAGTTCTTCTTGTTCAACGAATAGTTGCATTTTTTTCAGTAAGGTACTGCTTATGCCGCCTAGATTTTTTTGTCTTAATGCGGGTATTACTGCTTTATTGTATAATAGTTCTTTGTATTTTCCTGTTGTAATGGCTGTAATAAAAGCTTCTACGGCAGCCTTTTTCTTACCAATGCTAAAGCCGAAGGGTCCGAAAAAGGAGCATTTTTGATAGTGCGTATCCTTGAATCCGCTTATTCTTTTTTGATAATCTGTTGCCTCTTTTAACATTGGGGTGGTAAGAGTAGCAATAAGTCTATTATATATTTGTGGTGAAGTGGCTTGCTGGATTAACATTTCGTTTTCTCTTAGTGTATTTAGGAAGTCAAAGCACTTGTCTTGGAAGCTAGCTTCTCTTTCACTACCAAAGTTTTCATCTAGAAATTGTTTTACTTGCGCTTCTTCGTTTAAGTCTATGCGTAGTAGTGCGGCAATGCGTGGGTGTTTGTTGTTAATCTCATTAATTGATTCTGTTTTTTGTTCGCTGACGGTCTTTCTTATTTTATTAAAATGGTTTGGAAAGCATTCTTGAATATACTCTTTGTTGATAGGGCTGGCGAATTCACTTTCTAAAATAAACGATGATGGGAAGGGTTGTTGCGTACTGTCCTCGCCTATTAAATATTGAATCATGCGTGGTGACAAGGAGAGGAGCATAGAGGCATAATGTTCAAAGAAGTATTTACTGTCCTTTTCATTATGAGCTGTAGCTTTTTGGTTTAGTGATTTAAGCGCCTTAATAACATCGTCTTGTTCATAAACTGCCTTTGCTTCCCTTAGTTTTTGATAAAGAGAGATTTCTATTCTCTTTACTGCGCTTTCAATTTTTATTTTTGGAAAATTTAAGACCGCAACTTTTTGTTTTTGCTCTTGTTGCTCTTTGTTGGCATAAAAATTCCATAGCGTTGAAAAGTTTTCATTTTTTTCTTCCATCATTGAATCAAAGTCAAAACTTTCAAATGTAGTGGGGGCTGGCTTATCATCTGTTATTCCAGTTACTTCGATAGCATTGTCCCAATCATTATGCATAATAAGATAAATTTTTATCAATTCTATTTGGACTTTTCTTTCCAGGGATGAAAGATTTTCCTCATCGTTAATGTCCATCAAGGTTTCTTTATGAGAGGCTATCGCTAAAATATTTCTTATCGCAGTGAAAAATCTTAGGACTTGTTCTGTTGATGGGCGCTGATTTTCCTCTTTGTGTGCCATTTTGTTAAGAAAATTAATAATGGGGTTGTGTAGTAAAGCAGTAATAGGTATGTTTTTTTGATGAGATATTCCTGTTTCTTTTTGCAGGTATTCTTCAGGTTTTTGCATTGCTGTTATATTATCCCATTTAGAAACCTGATCCCTGCTGTCTAGTTGCCGTCCTTCAACTTTTCCAGTTAGTTTATCTACATATAATAAATTGCTTTTGTAACATACAAAGCCTTTTAATGGGATCGATAGATCAGCTAGTATTGCTTGATCTTTGGGAGCATTGACTATTCTCTTGTCTGTAATTGCGCATGGTATATCATGTGTAAGGTAAAATTGATTCGAAGACCCTAGGGCAATTTCTATATCATCAAGTACAAAGCCCTTATCAATTTGCTTATCTAGCGCTACTATGTCGATTTTAATGGATTTTTCTTCGTTTCCGCCGATGCATTTAATGTCACCTTGTCTACGACGGTAGGGAGCTTTTCCTCCAAGTATGGCTGCAAATAATGGTGCTAATGCGTAAATGTCACTGGCTGTTGATAATGTGCCTGATATTTCACCAAGCGTAATTTCAGTTTTGTCGAAATTAACACCTTTTATTGCTTCTGGTGGTATCGCTGGTGCCGACAAGCCTGACAAACTAGTCTGAGCTGATGCTTGGCTTTCATCATTTTTACCTTCATTGTCTTTTAGCTCAAGCGCGCTGCCTAAATCGATTAGTACGGCATCTATTTTTGCAACCCTTGTTTCTTTTGCTTCATTTCTAGCAAAATGCTTTACTGGCTTGTTGCTAAGGCTAATTAGCGTATTTTCGCCTTTCACATCCACATGAGCCATTGGATTACCACGTAAAGGGTTATGCATCCTGTGGAATTGCATAAGAAGCTGGGTAATGATGTCGAGGCGTTGTAAGAAAGTTAAATTTGTTCTTTGATCAAAAATAAAGGTGTCTTTAGAATTTTCATAGGTTGAGCAGGCGGCTTGTCCTGGGTAGTGATCTGAAATTACTAGAGGCTTTTCATCTGTTGGTGATTCTTCAGTTGGTATCACCACGCCCTGAAAGCCAAATCGTAACTTATGTAAAGCGTGCGCTTCTTGTTCGGCCATTTTTTTGGCGATATCTTTATCACCAGTAAATTCTTTTACTACAAATAGCTGTTTCTCTTCACCTGAGTCTGTAATCTTGGTCTCTATTTCCCCGGTATTAGGGTCGATGCGGTAAGCTTGGCGGATACAGCTTTGGCCGGATGGAGTTGTTTTACTTGCAGCATTATTTGTCACATAATATTGCGTTGCTACTTCCGTCTTTTGTTCATTGTATGTTGGGCACGCTATTAAGGTCCAGTGGCCATGGCTAGGTCGAAGGGTGCGCAAGGCTGGATTTTGTTTTCGCTGTTGTATTAAAGTATTGACGTCTGATTTATAATTTCTTCGCATGCCAGATCCTTATATATAACATTATTGGTTAAATGCTGACAGGTTTCAGAATATACATTCTTAGTATTATGATCAATAGAATGCGATCAAATAATGCTTAATTAAGATTTGTATCTATACTATAAATAAATTATTCTTTAGATCTTGTTTGGTTTTTTTTGCAATTAATTATTTTAAACTCTTGCTACAATTTCGCTTCTTATATATGTATAATTTTTTGGTTTTTGTGCTGAATCAAAAAGGAAGGTATTTTTCATGATAGATTCTGAGTTGCTGTTAAAGGCAGTGCATGCAGTTAATGAGGGGATTCTTATTACTGATGCGCGTCAAGCGGATAATCCTATTATTTTTGCTAATCCTGCATTTGAGCGCATTACTGGCTATACCATGAATGAGATTATTGGTCAGAATTGCCGTTTCTTGCAAGCGAGTGATAAGGACCAAGCTGAGCGCAAGTTGGTGCGCAATGCAATAGAGAAAGGTCGTTCTTGCCGCGTTAAGTTACGAAATTATCGTAAAGATGGTCAGCTGTTTTGGAATGAGTTGAGCATTTCTCCGGTGTGTGATGAGGCAGGTGTTGTTACGCATTTTATTGGTGTCCAGAAGGATTTTACGGCGCAACAACGTTTGGAAGATAAGCTTTATGCTAAGAGCATGGAGGATCCTTTAACGGGGCTGTTTAATCGTCGAGGTTTCTTTATGTTAGCTGAGAAGCGGATTAAATTGGCTAAGCGTCATGGTGTTACTGAATTTTCATTTATTCTGCTTGATATTGATGATTTAAAAATTATTAATGATAGTTATGGGCATATGAGTGGTGATCGGGCGATTATACTGGTGGCTAAGATGTTGGATGAGCTTAGCAGAAAGTCGGATATTGTTTCTCGGTTTGGTGGTGATGAGTTTCTTATTTTATTGCAAGGGGATACGTCACCGGCAGAGGGTTATTTACTGCGTTTGCTGGAGAAGATTAAATTGCTAAATGAGCGCCAAATTCTCCCTTTTGAGGTTAATATCAGTATTGGTAGTGTTGATTTTAAACCAGATGATACGCGAAATTTGGATGAGCTGATTCATGAGGCGGATGTTTTGATGTATCAAAATAAGAATAATAAAATAACGTAGATTTTTAGTGGGGTTGGTAATTTAGGGATGGTAATTTAGAGATGGTTGTGCGGTTAAGCTCGGACGCAGGAGGAAGGAAGGGGCTTTTGCAAAGGCGCTGGTTTCCATCCCTGGATCACTCTGACAAAAACATCCTGTTTTTGTAAGCTTTGCAAAAGCCCCTTCCTTCCTCCTGCTAGTTTTTTTCACCTTCAGGAGAGCGGTTTTATTTGGTTATTGATCTTTTGTATCTATGTTGTTGAAAGCTCTTTTTCTACATTACGTAGCATCTCTTTAATGTCTTTGAATTTTGGTTTTATTTCTAACGCTTTTTGGAAGAAGGGTTTTGATTTTTGAAATTCTTCTTTGTAAAAAAGACAAAGGCCGGTGTTGTAGTAATATTCAAAGTCTGGGGTGAAATATTCCTTTGACTTTTTATAGTAACTTATTGCTGTATCGTAATGATCAATTGCATAATAAAGCATGCCGATATTAAAAAGAATATCCTCGCATTCAGGTACGTAGTAAAAATTATCAGCTATTTTATGCAGGTTATCGACAATGTAGTCAATGATTTGGTCGTCTTCTTTGATAAATAAATCGGTTAGGTGGTCGCAGACTTGGTCAAAAATATAAGGATCCCATTTTGATAGTGTGAGAAAGGAGGCTAAGAATTTTAATGAGGTTTTGCTTTGTGTTTTCTCAAGATGCTCATAAAAATTGAAATAGTCTGAAGGGCTAAAATTTTCAACGGCTTCTTCCAAAATTAATTTTGTTTCTTTTAGACTGTCGAGTTTAAACCCGCTACAAAAAACACCGGAGGTTAAGCCATCGCGTGAGCTTTGAATAAATGCATTGCCGTCCATAAATTCAAAGTAATTGCCAATGGCGTGATAGTTAACCATTAATGAGAAGCTGCCATGGAAGTCCAGTTGTGGGAATTCTAATTCATCTAGTTCTTCAGCTGTGGCGTAGCCTTTGTCAGAGCTAATTAACAACATCTTATTATTGCTTAGCGCGTTTAGATTTTTTAACCCCCTTAGACTGCCAATAGGAAATAGTAGATGCGTATCTTTGATGCCAGATTTGTAGGTATTTAACACTTTGTTGAAAATATCATGTTGGTAATAGCTATCACCTATCTCTTGGTCCTCATATTTAATAACAACTTTTTCCCAGTCCTTTGGCATGTCGTTTTTGATATTGGCTTTAGCGGTTTTTAAACTGACAAGCGTTTCTTTTATGGTGTTATCTTTGATATAAAAAACATCATTTACAATGCTATCAAATAAATAGTTGGCAAAGACTATCAGTGGATTGTTTGCATCGCCTGTCTTTAATGTAATTTGTTTGTTTTCTAGCGTTAACGTTTCATCTTGTTCGATATCTAATACTGCAAAATCTAATATGCCTTTTTCAACAAAAGGTTTTAACGCGGTGTGTTCTTTCCAGAACTTAAGGTTATTGTCGGTAAAGTCTGTCATGATATAGCAGAACTCAATATCCTGTAGAGATAATTTCTTCAGTAGGGGGAGTAGCTGTTTAATAACATAGTAACTAAATTGTCCAGATCCAGCGCCTAGCTCAACGATATAGAATGGGCTTTTTTTTGCTTTGGGGTTCTGGTTAAGCCAATCTTGGATAAAACGAGCAACAATTTTGGCATAACTATTGGCAATAAAAGGGTTACTGGTAATATAAAAAGGCACATCGCCAGTCCAGGCATCTATACCTTTTTCATGATAAAAATTGCGCTGACCTTCCCAGATAAGTGATTGTGAAAATCGTTTATTCTCTTCGATAGTGATGCTATGAGATGCGTTCACACGTTAGTCCTTTTTATGTTTAAATTGCCATAGGTAGAGATCGAGGAATAATATCATAATTTTATTCGCTAGTTAAAAGGTCTTTGTTAAAGCTATCTCTAAAATGTGAAGTACACAAATTTGCGAAAAAGCTTGGTGATTTCTGATAAGATTTCCCATTGACCAAAACATGGTCAAGTGATACACTAGCGTCATTGTTTGTATCAAACCCTTTGGAATCAAGTAGTTATGAAGTTTTGGGCGCGTTTTGTTGTAGTTTTACTGGGTATTGCCTTTCTTATCGGGTGTGTTAAAGAAGCTCATGGTCGCGAATATTATGGGCAAGATATGCATGAGCAGATTGCTCGTTATCATGCTTATTCAGATAGGGCGTTAAAACCGTATTTTAAAAAGGCCGGTATCGCTTTTCCCCCGACCAAAATTGCCTTGTTGATCTTCAAAAATACTAAACGCATGGAGTTATGGGCGCAGGATAAGTCGCATCATCAGTGGCATCATATTAAAAACTTTCATGTCTATGCAGCCAGCGGTGGGCCTGGGCCAAAATTACATAGCATGGATTACCAAGTTCCAGAGGGGATTTATCATATTGTCGATTTAAATCCAGATAGTCACTTTCTCTTGTCGATGGAATTAAACTACCCAAATGCATTTGATCGCTTGCACGCTGGTGAAGATCATCGTACTAATTTGGGGGATAATATTTTTATTCATGGTAACCGTAAGTCAATTGGTTGTATTGCTATCGGTAATCGTAATATAGAGCAGTTATTTGTATTGGCGCATACTGTTGGAGAAGAAAATATTGATGTTATTATTGCGCCTAATGATTTGCGGACACATAAACCAATTTACGGTAGAGAACACCCGCGTTGGTTACCAGAGCTATATGCTAATATAAAAAGCGCTCTGCAGCCTTTTAAATATCATCATAAGAAGCATGTCAATAAATCTAAGTTAGCAGCCAAACATCATTCTCGACATCATGTTAGCTCTAAAACGAAAGTTAAGCATGTGGTTGCTCATAAACCAACAGCTATACAGCATGCAATTTCTAACATAAAGAAAACTGCGCCAAAATCATCGAACCAGGACGATAATGCTTCTAGCCTGGGAACGAAATATTATGATGAGCTTCTACTGGGTTAAGGACACCCTGAATTTTATGTAAGCTTGGTATCAACGCCTTAAATGTATCCGTATGGATCGTTTGTGCGGCGTCGGATACGGCATTGTCTGGGTCGTAGTGCGTTTCAATAATAAGACCATCAGCACCTGCAGCAACGGCTGCGCGTGCCATTGGGGCGATCATTTCGCGCCGTCCTGTGCCATGGCTGGGGTCAATTATCACCGGTAAATGGCTTAGTGATTTTAATACTGGGATGGCATTAAGATCTAGCGTGTTACGGGTGTAAGTTTCAAAGCTGCGAATACCGCGTTCACAAAGAATTACATTTGCATTTCCTTCGCTTAAAATATATTCGGCTGCTAGTAAAAACTCTTGGTAAGTGGCCGTTAGCCCGCGCTTTAATAAAATAGGCTTGTTTATTTTTCCTAATTCTTTTAATAAAGAATAATTATACATATTGCGAGCGCCAATTTGGATCACATCCAGTTTATTAGCAGCATATTCAAGTTGAGAGCAGTCCATAATTTCAGAAATACAGTAAAGCTGGTTGGCATGTGCTGCCTGTTGAAGGTAATCAAGCCCTTCTTTGCCAAGTCCTTGGAAAGAGTAGGGTGATGATCTTGGTTTGTAAGCGCCGCCACGTAAAAATTTAGCGCCGCTTTTTGCAATTTCAGCAGCAATTTTATGGATTTGTAATTCTGACTCAATCGCACAAGGCCCGCCCATTAAAGATAGCTCGTTGCCACCTATCGTTGTATTACCTATTTTAATAATAGTTGCATCTGCTTGATGTTCACGACTTGCTAATTTATAGGGTTTTTCGCTAGCCATTGTTTTCTCCTAAATATTTTTATTTATTGTGGCCCTTGCCTGGGGTCAAGCGATTGTGCCAATTGTGTTAGTGCCTGGTAATCCTTGGTGCTGTTGGCCGCATTTACAAATAGAGAGCCAACAACAAAGCCGTCAGTATGTGCTAATACATCTTGTGCCATGTCCTTATTGGAAATGCCAAAACCGGCTACCAAGGGTAGCTGGGTGATGGATTTAATATTATTTACTTTTTCAATAAAATCTTCTGGCAGTTGTTTTTTTACGCCAGTCGTCCCTTTGCGACAAGCGTAGTACAACATGCCGCTGCCTTTATTGCTTAGTTCACGGATTCTTTCGTCTGAGGTGGATGTTGAAATTAACATAATAGAATCAAGGTTATGTTTTTGACATTGTGTTAAATATTCATCGGACTCTTCAAGCGGTAAGTCGACTATTAGGCAGCCATCGGCACCTGCGTTTTTGGCATCTTGAAAAAAAGTACTGCCGTAATTAAAGATTGGGTTGTAGTAGCCAAATAAAACGATGGGGATGTCAGTGTGTTGTCGCAGTTTTTTAATTAAGTTCAATACATCATTGATAGTCGTACCAGCAGCTAAAGCACGTTCACTAGCTTGTTGAATGCTGGGGCCATCAGCGACCGGATCTGAAAATGGCATGCCTACTTCTAGAATATCTACGCCACCTTCTATCAGCGCTAACATTGCTTGGAATGAATGCTCTAGGCCGCCGTCGCCTGCAGTTAAATATCCAACAAAAGCGTTTTTGTTAGTAAAGGCGTTTTGTAGTTTGCTCATACTAACCCCCGCGCTAATAAATCTGGTAAATCTTTATCGCCGCGACCTGAAAGGTTAACGATAACAATATCATCGCGATTAAATTGTTTATTGCCTTCATGCAGCAAGTAGGCAAGTGCGTGTGATGACTCAAGAGCGGGAATAATGCCTTCTGTTTTGCTTAGTAGCTTAAACGCCTCTAAAGCTTGTTCGTCATTTACGCTGGTATAGTAGGCTCGCTTTGCATCATGCAGTGCCGCATGTTGTGGTCCGACGCTAGGGTAGTCTAAGCCCGCAGAGATGGAATGAGTGGCGCTGATTTGTCCTTCGCTATTTTGTAGTAAATAGCTGTAAGTCCCGTGCAGCATGCCGGTTGAATTCTCTTTAAAGCGAGCGGCATGTTCGCCGAGTTGATTACCTTTGCCGCCACCTTCAACACCGATTAATTTGACGTTTTCATCATCAAGAAAACCTGAAAAAATACCTATCGCATTTGAACCGCCGCCGACGCATGCTATCACAGCATCAGGATTGCGATTTATTTTTTTATTGATTTGCCTTTTTGCTTCACTACCAATAACCGATTGAAAGAAAGCAACCATGGCAGGGTAGGGGTGAGGGCCAAGGGCTGAGCCAATACAATAATGTGTATCTTCGAAAGTGGCTGAGTAGTCACGCAGTGCTTCATTGACAGCGTCTTTTAATGTTTTCGACCCGGTGTCAACGGCTACAACCGTTGCCCCTAAGAGGCGCATTTTTTCAACGTTAGGTTGTTGCCGTTTGATATCGGTTGAGCCCATATAGATGGTGCATGATAAGTTTAAAAAGGCGCAGGCCGTCGCTGTTGCTACACCATGTTGACCTGCGCCAGTTTCAGCAATGATGCGCTCTTTTCCCATTTTTTTAGCCAGTAAACACTGCCCGATAGCATTATTGATTTTATGCGCTCCAGTGTGGAGAAGATCTTCTCTTTTAAGAAAAATTCTTGGTCCGTTGATCGCATCGCTAAAGCGCTTTACTTCCGTTAGTGGGGTTTGGCGGCCAACATAGTCATTTAAAATACTTTGATATTCTTCGATAAAGTCTTGCTCTTGCCGATAGTGTTCAAAGGCTGCGGTAAGCGATTTTATTGGTGCGATAAGAGACTCAGCGACATAGGTACCGCCGTATTTGCCATATCGACCAGTTTTGGAAATGATTTCTAACATTTTATACTCTTTATAAATTGTTCGATAAGTTGATAATCTTTTTGTCCTAAATTGTTTTCAACGCCGCTGGATGTGTCTACGCCGTAGGATCTTGTTGTTTGAAAGGCTTTTATAGCATTGTCGACGTTAAGTCCACCAGCAATAATAAAGGGAAATACGCCATGGTAGTTAAAATTTTTATGGTCAAAAGTCTTGCCGCTGCCTGCCTTTTCACGATCAAATAGCAGGAGATCTCTTTTGGGGTCTAAGTGTGTTACACCATCTTCTGTGTCACTTAGGATTCTGCCGGATTGATCAACTGACATAGCGTAAATGCGAATAAAATTATCAGGGAGTTTGTGGTGCGAGCGTTTTGATTGATGGCCGTGGCACTGAATATGTGTAATGCCAATAGTATTTGCTTGTTCGATAATGCTGTTTGCATCGCAGTCAGTAAATACGCCTACTGGGATGGCGCCCATTTTTATTGTTGTTGCTGCAATTTGTTGGGCAAGCTCGATATTTACAAAACGTTTGGATTCTTTGGCGCGTAAAATGCCAATATGCGTAGCACCAGCTTTAACAGCAAAGGCAGCCATCTCAGGTGATTTTATGCCGCAGATTTTAATAATTGTTTTCATACGGCTGATCTCATTTGTTGGATCATTGCTTTTGGGTCGTTGCTTTTGACTAGCGCCTCACCCACTAAAATCGCATCGTATCCGCATGATTGGTATTTTACGGCTGTGGCAGTATTAGCAATACCAGATGCAGCTATGCTGATGATACTGTCAGGAATATATTTTTTTAAGTCTATGGCGCGATTAGTATCTACTGCGAAGGTGGTTAGATCGCGGTTATTAACAGCAATCAATGATGCGCCAATAGATAAAGCAAATTCCAGTTCTTCTTGGTTGCTCACTTCTACTACTGCTTCGATACCTAGTTTGTGGCAGGTCTTGAGAAGATGTTCGGTTTTATCTTTTAATACACAAGCAATGAGTAGTACAGCGTTTGCGCCAGCGGCAATCGATTCAGCAATTTGTAGTTCGTCAATAATAAAATCTTTTCTAAGGACAGCGCATTCAGTTGCTGCAGCAAGCTTAGCGATATGTTGTAAATCTTCGATATCACCATTAAAGCCGCTCTTATTGGTTAAAACCGAAATGGCATTGGCGCCCCCGTTAATATATTGTTGTGCCAATTCTATCGGGTCTTTTATATCGGCAAAGTGGCCTTTGCTAGGTGATTGCCGTTTGATTTCGGCAATAATACTGAGGCCAGTTTTTTTTAAGGCTTGTGAAAATTTATTGGTATTTTCTCTTTGGTGTTTGCCTTGCATGATTTCGCCGATGAATGCATCAGCGTTGTTATAGAGTCTCTGCACAACTTTCTCTTGTTCAGCTAATATATTAATAAGATAGTTATGCATTGGTGCTGGCCTCTTTTCGGTAATGGTTTTGCAGACTTACTAGATAGTCTAAAGCTTTACCAGAGTTAATTTGTTCTTTTGCTAGCTTTGTAGCACTTTTAAGCGTGCTGCATTTGCCAACTAATTTTAGTGCTATAGCCATATTTAAGATAATGGTATCTTTGATACCGCCATCCTTTCCTTTTAATGCTTCTAAAAGTAGTTCTTTGTTTTTTTGCGGACTGCCACCTTCTAAGCAATCGAGAGTGCAGGTAGCCAGTCCAACATCATTTGGGTGGATGGTGTACGATTTTTTTTGTTGATGGTTAACTTTGATGACTTTAGTTTCGCCTAGGCAGCTAATTTCATCGGTGCCGCAGCTATGAACGATGAGGGCATTGTTAATATTAAGTTGACATGCTAGCTCAGCAAATAGCGGCATTAGTTTTTCATCGTAAACACCAATAATGCTGTGTGTTGGTGTTGCTGGATTTAATAATGGGCCTAGTAAGTTAAATACTGTTTTTATTTTTAAATCTTTACGGATTTGTTTAACGCGTTTAAGCGCAGGATGAAAGTTAGGGGCAAATAAAAATGAAAAACCAAGCTGGTTTAGGGCGTTGCTGACATGGTTGTGATCCAAATCGATAGGTAGTTGCAGCGCTTCAATAAGATCAGCGGAACCGCATTTTGATGATGCGCTGCGGTTACCATGTTTTGCTACTTTGATATCTAAGCTGGCAAGTGCGATAGCGGTTATGGTTGAGATATTGACGCTATTAGTACCATCGCCACCGGTTCCTACTACATCTAAAACAACATGGTTATCATCGGTGCAAACAGGGGTCATTTTATTTTTGATTGCATTAACGAAGCCAATGATCTCATTTGCATTTTCACCTTTTGCATGTAGTAATGCTAAAAAGGCGGCAATTTGACTGTCATTGGCTTCTTCAAGAATAATGCGCATGGCATCTTCGGCTTCTTCTGTATTGAGCGATTGCTTTTGCGCTAATTTTTTTATCTGCTGTTGTAGCATTGTTTTATTGCCATATCCTATCAGTTGGTATTGCTTGGTCATGCCTTCAATTTGTTGTTTTGCCCTGCTATGAGTTCTTTGCCGTGGTTGCTATGGGGTCTTTATATTGCCACGGTTACTTTAGTTTTTAACATATTGAAGGGCATTCCAAGCTCTTGTACGCACTTGTGTAACGGTACATCATTCACTTGTTGTTGTCAAGGGTTTGAACTGTCTTGTTGGCAGCTTGGGGCACTTTATCGTATAACATGCTGTATTTTATAGTTATTTTTTGTTTGTATATAGCTTTTTGATTGGTTTAAGGTTGTATTGAAAGTTGCCAGTGGTGTTCTAAGCTTTGCTAGCTTTCGTTATTTCTCAATCGAAGAGGCTAGTAAGGATTCAATATGGTTGTTTTTGGCATAATCTATTAGTGCTGATTTTTTTTGTACTTGAAATTTTCGTTTAATATTATTTAGGTGAAATTCGATGGTTCTAGGTGATAACTGTAGTTTTCTGGCAATAGCTTTGCAGGTGCGCTTTTGTAAGGTATGCGATAAAACTTGCGCTTCGCGTTCGGTTAGGTAGGTGCCTTTGGCATCTATATATATTTTTTCAGGTAATAAATTGATATCTTTCTGTTTAAAATTGATGGGATGTTGTGTTGATATATCCATTTCAACACTGTTAGCATACTTTATAGAGTGGATAAGGTTTGCTTTCGCATAACTTATTAGGTTTTGTGCTTCATCTAAATAATAGTATAAGAAGTGTTGGAAGTGCGAGATATTCTCTATCAAAGCAGGTAAAAATTGGTGATCATCATTGGCACCGTAAAAAACAAAGGTATCTATTGAGGTAGCGTTTACTTTGGTTAGATAGGCTCCATGTGCGAGATTAAAATGCTGTGCTGCGGGCTTTATAATTTTTTTATAGGCTAGTGTCGTTGTTGGTAATGCATCTAGTAGGCCGTAATTATCTTTAAAGGGGTTGTAGATTGGTCTTACATCCCAGTAGCGTCCTAGTTGATGCTTAATATAATACTGCTTCCATAGATGGCGGTTGGTTAGGGAAAACATTTTTCCTGAGAAGGGGTATAGGCGTGTATGGACAAAGCCAGTTAATTGTAATATTTCTTTTAAAGGCTGTAAGATTTCGTTTAATCTAGCATCTGTATTAAAGCTATAGCAATGTTGAAGTGCGCGTTTATCGATGCGGTAATTTGCTAGCATTTTTTTGTATGCTGTAAGGTTTAACGACCCTTGTAGGTAAAGCTCTTTGATAGTGTTCATAATCGTCTAGGGGGTTTTAGTTTTCTCTGCTAGTGGTAGAATATTTTTTTTTGCTGCCTGATATATTTATTCAACTGTATTTTTCAATAAATTTTTCTTAAATGGTCACCCTAAAATGTTTAGCTAATGAACAATTAACTTGTGCTTATTTTAGCGTATTTGTATTTAGCTGATGATTCTAACCAATAAAAGTACTGATGTGCAATGACTAATTGAGCAAGTTATCGAATATATCCGCAGTGGCTAGCAAAAATATTAAATAATTACGCGTTAAAAGCAATATCACTTCTTGTTAGATTATATAAGCTTATTTTAGTGAATGTGCCTCGTAAAAGAATGTATTAAGTACGAGTCTGTTTTAATTAAATATAAGCGTAGGATTGCAGCGGTATAATTAACTAGCATTATTATAGTTGAAATATATGTTGCAGTAATAAATAGTATTGGCAAATTAAGGGGGATTACTATGCCTTTTGGTAAAGACGATAACACTAACTATAATTTATTATTTGATGGATTAGAAAGAGGTAATGCGACAGAAATAGTGGCGGGTTTGACCGGGGGCCAAACGGGTAGGAACATTGCTTTTTGGGATTCGGTTGTTAGAGATGATCCGCAAGAGCGTAAAGCTGCAGAGATGGATCAAGTCTGTGCTGATTGCTGTGTTATTTTATAGATAATATTTTGTACCGCAGTGGGTGCGACGTGTCTTGCCCACTATTGCGGATAGGTTTTTGTAATTTATTTTAGTTGAGTTGTTTTTAATACGAGGTAAAAAATGAGAGGAAGTGAAAGTAAAGCTATTGTTGATTTTGACATGGCGGATGCGAAGGGTGAGTTTGCAATAAAATATGATATCTATGAGCAAAAATCTTTAAATATTGATGCAGGTGATGCTAAAGATGAATTGCATTTAAAAAGTGAGATGGAGAGTTATCGGGAGGCAATAAAATTGGCTGCAAAAAAAGGTGATGCAGCTGGTGTGTTGCGTGTTCTTGATTTATTGTCACACTCTCAATCAAAAATTTCTAATCCTTGTGTGGCAGGCGGCTTACTTATCGATGTGTTATTGTCATTTTATAATGAGAATGATGATATTGGTAGCAATACGTTATTGTCTTGTAAAGATGTTGAGATTTATATTTATGGGTTTTTATTTGTTTTTACACAGAAGCAAGAAAGCCCTTTGTCTAATAGGGTTACCTACGCAACTGCCGTGAGAAATCTATGTCGTTATGGTCTTAATATAGAAAGTATTTTTAAAGGTGCAAAGTTAATTGAAACTCTGCAAGATTATCCGCAAACAACTGCCGCACGTCAGCTTAAAGCGCAAATACTTTGGGATCAGCTTGAGTCTAACAAATGGTTTTACCAATCTAGTATGCCGCCACAAACTCTTACGCCTGAGGAGGTTGAATATTTTTCTAATGAAGATCATCAAAGTAAACTGGCTTTTTTAGGCAGGGCGTTGCTGTATGGTTATATTTCGCCTAAAGATGAGGCTTCACAGATATCCTTTTTATCTTGTTTTGCAAGCAATATGATTGATATGGTGGTAGAGTTTTTTGCACAAGATGCGCTTAGGGAGATATCCATTGTTAATAGTGAAGGGAAAGTAGAGTCTGCTATACCCCTCATAATTCAACAGCACGTGGTTGATATTGCCAGGAGAATGGCGATTATGATTGAAGCTGGGGCTGGGCATGAAGAAGCTTATAATGAAGGTTTAAAACAGCTTGAGGAAGTTGTTAGGGAAGTTAAAGTGAGCGAGAATGCTGATATGCTCGATTTTACCAATGTTCGCTTTTTTAGTATGCATGTTAGCGATGCACAAAGCGAGGCTATTTTGGGTGGGGGGCTAAGTTTAAAGTGTGCTCATGATTAGTGTTATGTTTGACGGAACTATAGAGGGGTTTTTATTGCTGTGCTGCGGCGCCGTTTTTACGCAGCGACGCAATGGGGTGTAATGGCGCAGCGATTTTCACATTTATCGACGTGTTGTTGCGTCTGGCCGCATTAAAATTGTTCTTATCGAGATATCATGTTAAATTTAACGCATGATAAGGAAATCCATTTCATTTCGTAATATTTGCTTGCCGTTGGCCAGTATCAATTTCTTTCTTTCTGATGTTGCTGGAGGTTTAGGCCCCTTTCTGGCTATTTATTTGGTGGTTGCACAACACTGGAAGCCAGGGAAAATTGGTCTTATTCTTACAATAGGCGGTGTGGTGACTATTCTTTTACAAACACCAGCCGGGGCGATTGTTGATGTTACTCGTTTTAAAAAATCATTGCTGTTAATTTCTACAGTTATTGTTGTTTTTAGTGCATTTCTTATTAATGTTAATGCTGGTTTTTTAAGTGTTACCGCCTCGCGGGTGCTTTTAGGCGCAGCGTTTAGTAATTTAATTGCAGGTTATATAGTTGAGTGGTCAAGTTATAATATTGCTTTTATTGCTTTTATTGCTTTTATTGCTTTTATTGCTTTTATTGCTTTTATTGTTTTGGCGAGTGTTGCTGTTTTAGCGTTAGGGCTTTATTACTTCTTTATTCCTGAGACCATTCAATATTCTATACATGCAACCAATAAATCAGTTGATACTACCTAATATGTATATTTTTAACCATATATCTCTGCCTATTATAATATTGCTCTTAGTATTTATTGCTATTGCCGTTAGAAAAGTTGGCAAATACTATCTTCCTATTTGGCTTATCATGCTTGTGGCTGCATTGATTGTTCTGGTGACAGGTAAAATTAGTATTAAGGAAGCTTACGACGCTATTAGCTTTGAAGTGCTATTTTACTTATTCGGTGTCTTTGTTGTGGGGCAGGCGTTAGAGAGTAGTCACTATCTTGAACATATGAGCTTTAAAATATTTAACCATGCCCGATCGCTTAATGCGCTGCTTTTTATGATGGTATTTGTTTTTGCTATTGCTTCGGCTTTTTTAATGAACGACACTATCGCTATCATCGGTACACCCGTTATTTTATTTTTGGCACGGCAACATCATTTTAATGCTAAGCCGTTTTTATTAACACTTGCTTATGCT
The DNA here is from genome assembly GCA_030425685.1 of Gammaproteobacteria bacterium. Classification (GTDB taxonomy): domain Bacteria; phylum Pseudomonadota; class Gammaproteobacteria; order Coxiellales; family Coxiellaceae; genus JAUIAD01. The sequence goes on from JAUIAD010000018.1 coordinate 38,862, forward strand.
ATTACGCTGGGTAGTGTGATGAGCCCTGTTGGTAATCCGCAAAATTTGTTAATTGCTAATTCGGGCATGGTTAATCCATTTGTAAGTTTCTTTTCTTACCTTACTTTGCCGACAATAATTAACCTACTTGTTTTGTACTTATTTATCTGGCTATTTTATCGTGACAAATTAGTGCTTAAGCTGACCGCGGCTACCAGTGAAAAAACTGTTGATTCTTCGCTGGCGCGTCTTAGTCAAATTGCTTTTGCTTTATTAATATTTTTGATTATTGTTAAAGTGATACTTGGGTTTTTGCCGACAAAAATAGCGATAAGCTTTTCTGCAATAGCTTTAATTGCTTGTGCGCCGATTTTATTGTTTAGCAATAAACGCTGGCTGCTGTTAAAAAAGCTTGATTGGCATACCATACTATTTTTTATTGGGCTGTTTATTTTTATGAAAAGTGTATGGTTAACCCATTATTTTCAAGGCTTGTTGGCTGCGTCACATGTTGTTGTTAGCCACAAAATTAGTATTTACACGATTAGTGTGTTGATGAGCCAGCTTATTTCAAATGTACCGCTGGTTGCCTTGTATCTTCCGTTGCTAAAGCAAGCTCATATTGGTCAACAGTTAGCTTTAGCAGCTGGGTCTACGGTCGCTGGGAACCTACTAATCCTTGGGGCTGCCAGCAATGTTATTATTATTCAAAATGCTGAAAAAAGAGGGCAGCGAGCCTTTAGCTTTTGGGAGTTTTTTAAAATAGGGTTGCCGCTTACAGTGGTCAATGTGTTAGTTTATTTTTTCTTAACGTGATTTTTTCTGCAGGATAAGTTAAGTCTTTATCGAAATTTAATAAATTAAGTTAAAGACTTAACGCTAGTGTAAGATGAGTAAATTTTATAAACCAAAAATTTCCAATAGATTTGTATTTTTAAGTTTTTCTCTTACTCTCCAATCAGACCATTCTTTGATATCACGACTAAAGTCACTATCTATATTTTGGCAATAGTTATTTCGATCAAAAAACATCTCGGAGGCAAAGCTTACTTTATTGTCGTCTAATATTTTTTTAAGCTGGCTGATAGGCATATTGGCGTATGGCGCCGATGATACAATAACATCGCTATTTTTCTTATATTTCAGTGGTACGCCATCAAGACCGTAAGACAACATATACCACCAGGTTCCGGCTAAGTGACGGTGTCCAAGATCGCTATCTTTATACACGCAAGGTGATAAATCTGAGAAAACAGTCATGTTTAACAGTTGTGTGTTGTCGGCCATAAAGGGGTTATGTCCCAATATAGATGTTCTGTAACCAACAACGACAACCCCATCTTTTTCTAATTGAGCAATATCCTTCATGCTTTGTTGTATCATGGATTTATTTCCTAAATAGGGATTCCTTTTAGTAAAGACAGGATCCAATATGACAATCTGTTGTGGCAGAGGAACGTGGTCTTTTTTGTGGTGTTGGTCTATTAGCATAGCGCCGGCAATAGTGACTTGTGTTCCTAGTGATTCACCGACAATACGTACCTCGCCTCGGTAACCTTTAAACTGTTTGACATATTGTTGGTAAAATAATTCAGCTATATTTTTTTTCGGACCATCATTATGCATGACGCCTTTATCGTCTTTCCACGTTAAATGTTTTTTTTCACCGCTGTAATTGCGCCAGATTTTTTGTTCAGCTTTGGCAACTGCATTGATCATCGATTTGATGGATTTCTTTTTAGGAGTTTCGTCAGCAAATTGGTTCCAGTAAAAAATACCAACATTCCAAGGTTGCCGGGTATTGCCATCTCCTTTCATCCATAAGGCAGCAGTATTTTGAATATTGGGGCCTTTAAATCGCGGATCTGAAACATCAAAGTTAAAGCGCCAATGCGCTTGGACAGTGTTTGGTGACCAGCCGTGAATAAAAATAAGTGCATGCTTTTTGCGGCGGGTGAAATTTGGGTTGCTTTTATCGGGCTTTGTCATGATGCAGCTGGCTCTTTGCTTGGCATCTGTCCCTTCAAACCAGGCTAAGCCATAGTTTAGCTTACCATAGGTTTGTGCTTGCTGTGTCGCATCCTCATGACCGCAGAAGATGGGTTTATCTTTGCCTGGCGAAGCAAAAATGGCGCTGGTAAAAATTGTCAGGAAAAAAGAAAGGCAAAGCGCAGCGTGGTATTTTTTCATTTTCTGTAACTCCTCTCAGTGGTGACGAAATCATTATATTGAGGTTGTATAATGAGAGTTTTGTGGATTGTATTTAATCAAATCTGCGGGGGTAAGGGCGAATTATTGTCTATTTAGCGCTATTTTGCTGACTTAATGCTGACTTAATGATGCTCAAAATGATTAATAATAGTGCTTTCTTCTAAATTGGAGTATCATCCGTAACATATTTTTTGAAAGTATGAGGTTTGTTATTATGAAGAAATTGCTGGGTATATTCGCTCTGTGTGTATCTATGTTATTGCCAATATTAAGTTTTTCGGCATCTATGTCAGGTCCATTCCCGCGTGGAAACTACTATCAGAGCTGTCATAACTGTTCATTTAATGGACGATGGTTGAGCTGTTTTTGCAAAGATCGCAATGGTTTTGTCAACGAATCAAGTTTGCGAGTGCCTCATCGCTGCAACTTTGTTGAAAATTTAGACGGAAATTTAACGTGCACGCATTGGCAACATCGCCGCCATTTTCCCCACCGTATCAAGTTAAACTTCAATGCGGGACCTATTTTCACCCAGCTAGAAGCCCGTCACCGTTGCCCACGTGTCTGTGGCAATCATTGGGGGTCTTGGACAGGTAATTGGAATACCGTTGTGCCTGGCCAGATGTCTGTGTGTCAGTGTATCGTTCGCCGCTAATAGTGCTGGATTTTGGGCGTAGTAATACGCCCAATTTTGAATGTCTTACTCAGCCTCTTCAATTTTATAACGCGCAATTAGTGCGCCGATTAAATAGAGAAGTGGCATAATAAGAAAAGCTATCGTAAAGCTGCTTTCTTTATAAATCGTATGATCAGGTCCATAACGCACAGCATGGTGTGACATATGCTCGACGATAAGTCCAATTAACGGTGGAATAATGGTTCCGCCAAGCATGACTGATGTATTATTGAGCCCCATAGCGGTAGCGCGAAGATTTTGACAAACATGTTCTGACATAATGGTAAAGGATAGTGTTTGTCCTGCGCCGATAAAGCCTAAAGCAAAATAAAGTATTGAGAAAGTGATTTTGCTGTTTGTTGGCCAGTAAATAATAGCAAGTGTTACTATAAAACCGCCGATTGCGCAGTAATATAAGGGTTTTTTACGGTTATGTAATTTATCGGATATAAAGCCCACTAAGGGGCTGCCAATGGCTAAACCTGCCCAAATAAAAGAGGTAATAACAGCAGCGGCATCGCGGCTTAGGCCGTGCGTTTGCAAATAATACGTTCCCCAAATAGCACCTAGTAATGAAATGGAGGCGTAGCTGCAAAAAGCATAGTAGGCAATCCAGGGGACTTGTTGATTTTGAAAAAGGCGTTTTAAGTTATATAACGTCGGCTCTGGTTTTTTCTTAACATTAAAATGATGGAAATGTTTTGGATGATCTTTAACAAATAAGAAAATCATTGCAGTTAGTATAATGCCGACGATAACAACAAACCACATAACCGTTCGCCAGTTGTCGTTAGTCATTTTTAATAAGGCGACCAAGGGTGCGCCGGCAAGCATGGGGCCAATGGCGCCAAGAATTTGTGTTGCTCCAGAAAAAAAGCCAAAATTTCGTTTTGGAAACCAATTTAGTGCTAAGACCAGTAAGCTAACAAATGCAAAGGATGAACCAAAGCCCATTAAAAAGCGGCTAAATAGTAAAGCGCCATAACTGCTGGAGTTACCGAAAAGATATATTCCTAGTGTGCAGATTAGCGTAGCAAGAATGAGTGGTCTTTTAACTCCCCAGCGATCGATAATTAAGCCAACAGGTACTTGCATACAGGCATAGGCAAGGTAGTAAATTGATCCTATCATCGAAAGTTGAAAAGCTGATAGGCTAAAAGAACTCATTACTTCATTGGCGATTGTGCCAATAAATGTTCTTGAGAAAAATTCGTAGAGAAAGAAGAGGGCGGCTATTAGCCAAATAAGAATTCCCGTGATGGTTATCTTTTTGGTTGTCGCAGGTTTTTGATAAAGCATCATGGGCGCAGTTTCCCCTTAGTACTCATTAAATATTTGTTGTATGGTTTCCGTATCTTCGGTTTCTAATAACGCAAGTGCTAGTAAGATGCGTCCTTTTTGTGGGTTAAGTAAATCACTGACAATAAAATCATTTTTATCATCAAGTTCTTGTTCGCGTGTGATCATGCCACCTTTGACACGCGAGCCGCGAACAATGTGCACGCCTCTTCTTCTTGCTTCAATTAGTGCGTCCATGACTTCTTTTGATTGTCGGCCTAGCCCAACACCAGCGCTAATAATGCCAACGGTGCCATGCTCAACACAGGCGTCAACTAGAAAACGGCGAGAGCCAACATAGCCGTAAATGATTTGCGTATTAGGCAAGGAATCGATTTTATCAATATTTAAATTGCTTTGCCAATAATGGCGAAAAGGTATGCGGAAAAAATGGGCACCTTCGTTGTGTATATAACCCATGACACCGGTTCGTGGTGACGTGAAACTATTGGTAGCATTCACATTGGTTTTAGTAACATCGCGTGCGTGATGAATTTCGTCATTGAGTGTTACTAAAACACCTTGATTGGCAGCATCATCTGAGGTGGCGAGCACAACAGCATTGTATAAATTTCTTAGACCATCTGCGCTGATCGCATTGGCTGGGCGCATAGCGCCAGTAAAAACGATTGTTTTACTGGTTTTTAAAACCAAATTCATAAAAAAAGCTGTTTCTTCTAGCGTATCTGTTCCATGAGTTATAACAACGCCATCGATATCATCTTGTTGAAGTAGGCTTTGAGTGCGTCTTGCTAATTTAATCCAAGTTGACTCCGTCATATTTTCACTATTAATTTGTGTTATTTGCTCTGAGTGTATGTCAGCAATATTGCTAAGCTCAGGTAAATCACCTAGTAACTTCTCGATGGGAATGGCAGCGGCATCATATTCTAGTATTAAGCGAGAAGGTGCAACTGAGGCTAATGTCCCACCGGTTGCGAGAACAATAATTTTTTTCTTTTTATACACTTGGATATCCTATTTGCTATATCTGTTTTCTATCTTTTATTATTAATATCATGTTAATCATCGCTCTCGTCATCATCTTTTTCATCTTTGCTAGAAAACTTCTTAAAACGCGCCTCTATTTTTTCATTCAATTCTTGTGTGTCTAGCTCAGTTAAAAGCGACATGGCTTCGAAAACATCGTTGATCGCGTAAATGCTAAATAAATCATTTTCGCAAGCCTCAACGACATCTTTGCGTAACATTAATTGTTTAACATTACTATCTGGTAGTAGTACGCCATTTTCGTAGTTAAGACCACGCACTTTACAGATATCAAAAAAGCCTTCGATTTTTTCATTAATGCTGCCGACAGATTGTGCTTGTCCGTATTGATCAACCGAGCCAGTGATAGCTAATGATTGTTTAATTGGAACATCTGCAATGGCAGAAAGCAAAGCGCACAGCTCTGCCATGGAGGCGCTATCACCATCTATCTGTGCGTAGTTCTGCTCGAACACGATGCTGGCATATAAAGACAAAGAATGATTTTTGGCGTAGTGACCGTGAATAAATCCAGATAATATAAGAATACCCTTGCTGTGCGAGTCGCCGCCTAAGTCAACCTCACGTTCAATATCAACCAACTCATCATCGCCAGCGCCGGCAACGGCCGTGATACGAGAGGGTTGGCCAAAGTGTTGTTCGCCAATCTGGATTGCTGAAATCCCATTGATTTGTCCCACTAGTGTTGATTCAGTATCAATTAAGATGAGGTCGCGTTCAATCTCGCTATAAATTTTATCGCGCAATTGATCGACTCGCCGCATTTTACTATTAATCATCTTGTAGACATCTTTTTCACGTACAATTTTCCGGTTGGCTTGATCAGCCCAGTAATGTGATTCGCACAGCATATCCATTAGGCTACGTATATGTGGATATAATCGTTCAGCATCGCCTATAAAGCGGGAGTTTTCTTCTATAATGGCGGCTACAGCACTTTTGTGAAATGGATACAGTTTTTCTTGTCGGGCGAGAGTTGCAATTAAGCGCGCAAATTTAATTTCATTTTCTCTGTCACGAATAACTTCATCTTCAAACTCGACGGATATTTTAAAAAATTGGTTAAAGCCATCGTCGTTGTCAAATAAATGGGTATGCAAAGAGCGGCTGCCGATCAAAATAATTTTAATATCTAGCGGAATAGGTTCGGGTTCTAAGCTCGGCCCGCTTGATAATCCCATCGATTGCTCAAGTGAGGATAATTTTATTTCATTTATTAATAAAATAATTTTAAGTGCATCCCAAGACTGACTGTCACTCACTAGTGTGTTGGCGTCCAATAGTAAATAACCGCCATTGGCGTGATGTAGGGCGCCAGGTTTAATCATCATAAAATTTGTTGAAGATTCGTTTTGCTGTGAATTATATTCAATAATACCGATTAGATTTGGATAGATGGGGTTGGGTTCATAGATAACTGGCAGGGAATTTGATTGGCTATGATCAATAATCAAGTTAACTTGGTAGCGTATAAATAGGCTGTTGTCTTTTTTGCTATCGGGTGAAAAAATATCGAGGTTGTTGAGAATGTCTTTTTCTAAATGGCTTAAGTAGGATGTTATTTTGTCTTTTCCGCTGTAGGTATTTTTTAGTGATTTGATTTTTTCTTTTATAAAAACAATGCCGGTATCTTTTATGGAATCTTGGTCTTTAAGCTCAAATAATTTTTCACTCAGTTCATGGATGGATTCTTTGAAAATGATGCCCGTGCCTGCTGGAAATTCTAAAGCGATAGGCTTGTTGGCATTGGCAAAGTTATGGACGTAGCAGTAATCATAATCAGGGCATTTGTGTAGTGCGGCTTCGTTGAGTATTTTTTTTATGCGTGTATGTTTGCCAAGCCCATGTGGTCCTAGTGCATAAATATTATACCCGGGTTTCTTGATTGAAAGGCCTAAGTCCAAGGCTTCAATGGCGCGTTCTTGGTCAATAAAAGTGTCTAAATCATGTAAGTCATTGGTAGTTTCGAAATCAAAATGAGTGGGATTGCAGCAAGATCTTAGCAGGTGTGTGCTGAGAGGTTTAAATTTCGCCATATCCCCGTCCTTGTGAGGCTACTTATACAGGAGTTTCGCACTTTCAGTGCAAACCTCCTTCCTGGTTATATTTCGCCTATGCGAGACTAGCTCGCATGGACGGCGATTCAAGGGGAGAATCCCGATTCTCCCCTTGAAAATCCCCATCGGGATTTGTTTTGTTTCGCACAAGTGCGAAGCACCTATTATATATACTATGCTCTCACAGTCTTGATTTGCTTTGCAATCATTAGGCCTGCTCAATATTTAGCCAAGAATGACTCTTTTCTGCCGACAAGCAATGATAGCGCCGGTTAATGCAACCAGGCCGCCAATGATCGATAGCCATACAGGAATCTCGCCGAGAATAAAGTAACTCATTACCATAGAAATAATTGGCATAGCATACAAATAGGTTGTTGAAGAGCTGGCGGGAATTTTTGATAGGGCATAGCTCCAAGTGGCATAAGCGATGCTGGCAGGAAAAATACCCAAGTAGATAATCCAGAGGTTTACATGCAGAGTTGAGTGGGGAAAGGCGGCGATTGAGCTGGGGAGAAAGCCAACCATGGTAATGGTTCCACTCCAGATAGCAAAGGATGTAATCTCAATAGGGTGAAATTTAGTCAGCAAAGGCTTTTGTAAAATAGCGTAAAGACTGCCCAATATCGCTGCAAGAACGGTATAAATTACCCCCATATCGATATGGCCGACCTTGGGGTGCGGGGCTGCTTGTTGCTCAGCAATAGCGATAAGAATAACGCCGACAAAGCTGACAGCAACGCCAATCCATTTTTTTAGCGTCATCTTTTCACTAAGGATAAAAATGGCAAGGATGATGGTAAAAATGGGCATGGTGCCAACAATAAAGCTTGCGATGCCTGGGGAAACAGTAATTTCGCCGTAGTTAAGAAAAACGTTGTAGCAACCGATGCCTAAGAAACCACAAAAGAAGATGCGGATTCCCTCGCGTAGCGTCGGTGTATTTCTTTTGGGCAGTTTAAGGTAAAAGTATATCATCAGAATAGAAGCCACCAGGTAGCGCAAAAAAGCAACAGATCCGGGTGAGTAGCTTTCAAGGCCTATGCGGATACCGATAAAGGCCGAGGCCCAAAAAAAAACGGTGGTGCATAAAGCAAGTTTAACTTTGATATCATCTGACTTCATAAGATAAATCTAACATAGGCTTGATATCTTTGGGAAGTTCGTTATTATGTCTTAAGTTGTATATTAGGTTCTTTTTGTATATTTATGATTTATAGGGTGTAGTTATGAGTTTAATCCGTCGAATTTCCATTTCAGCTTCTTTGTTATTGTTAACAGCTTCGGCAAGTGCGTTTGCTAGTTTTCCGATTAAGTCTTACAAGGCTACTTTTGCGCTAAATCATCATGGTAAGCATGTCGGTGAAAGTGTAAAAGTATTTAAAACGGATGGTAAACATTATACTTTTTCGGGTGATACTAAAGTTCATGTTTTATTTATTCATAAAGAAATGCGTGAAGCTAGTTCGGGCGCGGTAAGTAGCCATGGTATTCAACCTAAGCATTATCAAACCAGTCAGGGGTTAAGTATGGCCATTAGTGAATTTCCGGTTGCTAAGGGTTTGCAGGATAATCTTACGCAGCAGTTAATGATGCGCTTTAATCTGATTAAAACAGGTGTGCCTGGTTCTATGACGGCAGTGACAGCAAAAGGTAAGCAAAAGTTCAATTTTTCATTAGTTAAAGATAATGTTTCTGTCAATTCGCCGCTAGGTAAGCTTGCTACTACCGAAGTAACTTATACAGATAAGAAAGGTAATACCGTGGCCGAGTGGTTAGCGAAAAAATATAATTATTTACCAGCAGTTATCTTAATTTCAAAGGGCGGTGATATTTCTGATTCTATTTACCTAACTAAGTTTAGTGGTTAATTTTATTGGCTGCGCCGCCGCGAAGAGCGGTGCAGCACCAACTTCAATTAAACCTTTTACGAGCCCTACCGAACCCAACCCTGAAAAAGCCAACGTTATTTATCACGTTTAATATTTCATTAATATAAAAGTGATTAAATACGTCCATCTTGATTGTCCTATGATATTTATTTTATACGCAAGGAGTTAAGGGTGCGTCTTTCGGATACTTTAATGCAATTAACTGAACTAATTTCTTCAGCAAGAGGGGCGAGGTCGTCATATGATTTGTATTACTTTATTCATGCGTTACCATTTGGTGTATTAGTTAAGCAAAAAATAATTAAAGAACAATTGTGGTCTATCGCAAACAAGCCTGGGGAGCTGTATGCTAAGGGGCTCAGGTTGCGACTGTATATAGAAGAGTATGTGTCAAGCGGGGAAGGTTTGCATGAGGTTGAAATATCCCTGCAGGAAATTGTAGCGGATTACGAGGAGCAGGCGCGTTGTGGTACGCAACAAGGGGTATGTTTGGTTACTACAAAGCCTTATCTACGCAACTTGTATCTCTTAAAAAATGAAGCGTTAATTTCTTTGTTTAAAAAGCATCTTGTAAAGTATAGAGAATTTCCTCCGCGAGCTGCAGTTTTTCTTTCCTCAGATAATATTCCGCAAAGTGTATTGGAGCATGAAAAGCTGATTGAAAGGGATATCAAGTCAGCTTTAAATAGAATTGGTTCGCAAGAACAACTGATTGATTTGCAGCGAGCATTTAGAAGAAAAAAAAGAAAAAAAGAGGAAAAGGCTAGGATTAGTAAGGTTTTAGAAGGCCAGATTGCAAACTTGTATTTGGAAATGTTCTCGCGTCAGCATGGTTGTCTACCTCAGCAGCTTTTATCTAATTTAGATAAGCCCTATAGGCCAGTTAAGTGTAAGCAAAATATTGCGGAAAGAATCTTACGCATTAGTGCCGCTATTCAGTTTATCAAAACCATTAGGCATACAACCTCGCGCGCATCTTTGTTGTCTATACTGGAAGGTTGTTTGTATGGAGCAAGGACGTTAAAAGAATTTGATATAGCTTATAAAAAGGCAGCGCTTTCTTCTTTTGATGTAAAAAATGGTGATGGTAATGCTATCTGTTTTGGTGCTTTTAAAATTGACCCTAAGGCTAGGCAAGAAGATCCAGTGGATATTGAGTTATCTTTAGAGAAAATTCAGCAACGGTCTACAACAGCCTTTTATAAACAGTTGGATTTTTGCTTTAACACCTACGGCAATCCGTTGACTTATGTGCAGTTAGGTGATTTAAAACTTGGTATTAAACTTGCCGATGGTACAAACCCGAAGTTGATTTTAGTAATAATGAAAGGAGATGTTGAAATAATACAGAAAAGTATTCAATACCCACATTATTTGCTGATTCACTATAATATTCCTGCGTTACAACAAATTTTGACGCTTAATTTTTTTCGTTTTATTGATGTTTGTGATGACGACGAAGTGGCTGCTTTAATTTATAGTGAAATTGATAAGCTAACTGATGATGATTTGGAAGCTTTTTTAAATGAGCTCGGCAGGGTAATGTGTTTAACGATGGAGTTTAATTTTTATGGGGCATACAAAATAAACTTTGATGATGTAAAGTGTATTTCAACACCAAGTTTTCGTGTTGAATTTGATTCGCTGCTTTTATCCATCAGAAAACGCGACATTAGTTACTTGCGAAAAGCCCAAGAAAATATACCAGAGTTGTTTTGCAGTCAACGATTTCTTAAGTTTTTAAAAATAAAAATTCTTGCCGCTGATAAGGTCTCGTTAACTCCCGGCAGTAAATGTCGACGCTTACTTAATCCTGTGTCGCTTAATAAAAAATTTATTTTTCTGTGTCTTGCTTCTTTGGTAATTTTAATGGGTTCTAAAAGTATGCTTGGGTTAGATGTATCATACGGGGCAATTTTATTGCTAAGTTTTGTTTGTTTGCAGGCAAATTTAGTTTGTGCCAAAGATGTAGCTAGTAAGGATCGCTCTCTTTTTACTGAAGGTCTGATATCGCTTTTTAGTGGGGTGAGTTCTGGCTCGATGGAAGAGGTTAGTTTATCGGCGCGAGCTTCATTATAGAGTTAAATTTATGAGGTTTTTCTGAGCTAAATTTTATCTATTTATATCGCTTAGAGAATTTTTGTCGCTGGTAATGGCGGTTGGTAGTGAAAATTCATTCCAAAGACCGCTGGTTTATGTTTTCATAGATTATATGATGTATGACAAGGTAAGCAAAAACTACACGGCTCGCGCTTGGTTAATTTGGGCGCTTGCTGCCGGCTTTTTCTTTTCTGAATATTTTGCACGTGTTGCCCCAAGTGTTATGGTGGCTGACTTGATGCGTGCTTTTCATGTTAATGCGCTTAGCTTGGGAACCTTGTCTGCTTTCTTTTATTTTTCTTATGTGGCGATGCAGCTACCCGTGGGTACGTTGGTTGATCGTTATGGCGCTCATAAATTGCTCACCATTATGGCATTGTTGTGCGGGTTGGCGTCGTTTATTTTTGCCATGGCGCATAGTTTAGCACTTGCTGATTTTGCTCGTTTTTTAATGGGGTTGGCGGCAGCATTTGCCTTTGTTGGTACTTTAAAGCTGGTGCGTGTTTGGTTTCCTATTAATAGACTTGGTTTTCTTGCTGGGATTACGCAGGGTATTGGTATGTTAGGGGCGGCGGTTGGTGAAGGGCCGGTTGCAGTTGTAGTTAAACATGTCGGTTGGCGCTTTACGATGGTGCTAATTGGTGCGTTGTTAGTTTTATTGGGAATTTTAATTTATATTTTTGTTCGTGATACACCGCCAAACGTCGAGCCTGATCTTTATGCCAGCAAACGCCACTCATTATGGAGTAATGTATTAGATGTGGTGAAGTTAAAGCAGTGCTGGATTAATAGCATTTTTGTTGGCTTTTTGTATGCGCCAACAGCAGCTTTTGCTGAGTTATGGGGCGCCTCTTATATTCACCGCGTTTATAATATTCGCGCTGATATTGCTGCTACGGCTATTAGCGTTATATTTATTGGTTTTGCTATCGGCAGTCCGTTGTTGGGTTTTGTTTCTGATAAGCTGCGACGTCGCAAGCCAGTGATGTTGTTTTCAGCCATTGCTTCTATGATTTTTTTATCAGCAGCATTGTACCTTCCTAATATTCCAGTGTGGGCGCTGTTTGTGATTTTATTTTTGTATGGCATGAGCAATGTCGGTGTTGCAACGTGTTATGCCGTTGCTGGTGAGCTGGTGCACCCGCGATTGGCGGGTACCTCAATGGCGCTGGCCAATATGGCTTCTGTTATGGTGGGTAGTTATCTATTTCAACCCTTGATTGGTTGGTTGCTGGATGTCGGCTCTCATCATCGCATGGTGCAAGGCGTTCCTGTTTATTCCATCCATGACTTTCGTATGGCTATGCTAACCTTGCCTTTTTGCTTTATTGTTAGCATTGTCGCTTGGTTCTTTTTGCGTGAAAGCTTTGTGCGTGAGCGCTAAAATCTCCTATATCTGGTTGTGTTCCATTATTTTTTTACAGTACGGTAAAATGTAATGGTGACGGAAATAAAAATTAGTATCGCAAAGCGAGCTTGGTGCCCCGGGCAGGATTCGAACCTGCGACCTGTCCCTTAGGAGGGGACCGCGCTATCCAGCTGTGCCACCGGGGCGGGTAGGGTGGTTGATAGCGTTTTGGATTTTAGCGTACTCGCACAAAAACTGCTAGTAAACACATTCCTGCGTTAAAAATACACAAGACTGGTGTGCCTGCACTGTAATAACGCTGTGAGTGTGGTAGTCTTAGTAAAGAGTGTTTTTTGTAGGAGCAACAGGATGTTAAAGCGCTTTTTAATCGTTATCCCCATCCTATTTTTAGTTTTTGGCGGCTTGGTCGTTTTTAATCTTTATCGTCAAAAAATGATCAAGGAATTTATGGTCACCCATAAACCACCACCCTCAGAGATATCTACCGTTAAAGCAACCGCTGAAAATTGGGTGCCCAATATTCCATCTGTTGGTACATTGTCGGCCATTAATGGCGTAACCTTGAGTACAGAGGTCGCTGGTACTGTTGTGCGTATTAATTTTAAATCTGGGCAGCTTGTTAAAGCAGGTGACTCATTAATTCAACTGGATGATTCGCTCGATGTGCAAGACTTAAAAAACAGCCAGGCGCAAATGAATTTAGACCAGCTTGATTTTAATCGTAAGAAAAAGCTTTATTCACAGAAGGCGATATCTACCAGTGAATATGACACGTCACTAGCGGTTTTAAGGCAGTCACAAGCACAAGTAAATAAAGCGTTGGTCACCATCAGTAAGAAAAATATTCGTGCCCCTTTTTCTGGTAAAATTGGTATTCGACAAGTTAATCTTGGGCAGTATATTCAGCCGTCTGATGATATTGTGACGCTGCAATCGCTTGACCCTCTATATGTTAATTTCTCGCTACCGGAGCAGAATCTTCCTAAGCTATACTTGGGACAAAAAGTATCAGTAAAAGTGACAGCTTATCCTAAGCAGTTATTTTATGGCACGGTAACAGCAATTAACTCACAAATTACCAAGACAACACGGAATATCGACGTGCAGGCGACTATTCCAAATCCAAAATATTTATTATACCCCGGCAGTTTTGCTGATGTTGCCGTTTATCTGCCAGAGCAAAAATCTGTGGTAGCCTTGCCACAAACGGCAATTAGCTATTCTTTATATGGCAATATTGTTTATGTTGTTTTGCCCGCTGGTAAAGATAAAGAGGGGAAAGCAACTTATAAAGTTCAGCAGCGCGTAGTAAAAGTAGGTTCGATGATGGATGATAAAGTGATTGTCGAGTCTGGTGTTAAAGCGGGTGACGAAGTTGTCAGTAGTGGGCAAGTAAAATTAGAAAATGATTCGCCGGTTATTATTAATAACAGCTTAAAATTAAAAGTGCCTCCGCAAGAAAGCCTGGAAGGCGGTAAAGGTGTTTAATGAATAAAAAGTTCACCGATATATTTATTTGCCGACCGGTATTGGCGATCGTTGTAAGTTTATTGTTGATGATATTGGGAACGAAATCGTTAATGGATCTTCCCATTCGCCAATATCCTAAAATGGATAATACTTTAATCACGATTACGACCTCATACCCAGGCGCACCTGCGAGTCTTATTGAAGGTTTTATTACAAAACGCATTGAGGCTTCCGTTGCTAGTGCTGAAGGTATTGATTATATGGATTCCACTAGCACGGACAGTGTTAGCACCATTAATTTACATGTTAAATTAAACTTCGATCCTAATGTCGCATTTACTGATGCGATGAGTAAAGTAACAGCGGTGCAAGATGATTTGCCCAAAGAAGCGCAGCTGCCGGTAATGCAGAAAATTAATGATTCATCAACGGCGCTACTTTATATCGCTTATAGCAGTGATACGATGTCACCTGAACAGATTACTGATTATATTTCACGTGTCGTTCAGCCAAAAATAGAAACAGTGCCAGGTGTTGCTCAGGTTAATATCTTGGGCGGCATGACGTTTTCAATGCGGGTGTGGTTGGATACCAAAAAAATGGCAGCATGGGGCATAACACCCAATGATGTTGTCGATGCGTTAAAGGCAAATAACTTTCAGTCTGCTGCGGGGCAAACGAAAGGTGATTTTATTCAGATGAGTATTACAGCCAAAACTGATGCGGTTTCGGCGCAAACCTTTAATAACTTGGTGGTTAAGACAGTCAATGGCACGTTGATTCGCATTCGCGATATTGGTAAGGCAGAGTTAGGTTCAGAAACCTATGACTCATCGGTATTTTTTAATGGTGAAAAAGCGATTTTTATTTCTATTACATCAACCTCAACGGCTAACCCATTGACGGTGGTTAAAGGTGTTAAAGATATTATGCCGCAGTTGAAGAAGGTGTACCCACCGACACTTGATTCTAAAATTGTTTATGATGCGACTAAATTTATTAACGCCTCTATTGAGGAGGTGATTTCTACTATTTTTGAAGCGTCTATTATTGTTGTGTTTGTTATCTTTTTATTTTTAGGTTCCTTACGAACTGTATTGATTCCTGTTGTTACTATTCCACTATCTTTGATAGGCGTTTGTTTTTTTATGTCAATGCTGGGCTATTCAGTGAATTTATTGACACTCTTGGCGATGGTGCTGGCCATTGGTCTGGTTGTCGATGATGCTATTGTTGTAGTGGAAAATATTTACCGTCATATTGAGGAAGGCTTAACGCCCTTTAAAGCAGCCATACGTGGAGCGCGTGAAATTGCAACGGCTGTCATTTCTATGACAATTACCTTGGCGGCTGTCTATATGCCGATTGGTTTTATGACGGGCTTAACGGGCGCTTTATTTACTGAGTTTGCTTTTACGTTGGCTGGATCGGTTATTGTATCTGGTATTATTGCGCTGACCTTATCACCAATGATGTGTTCCAAACTACTTAATGATAAAATTGGCGAGAGCGCTTTCGTTAAGAAAGTAGATAAGATGTTTGATTCACTGAAAAAAGTGTATCACCGTGCTTTGCATGCCGTGCTAAATGTCCGTTCGGTTGTTGTTGTTATTGCTATTGTCGTGTTGAGCAGCTGTTTTTATTTGTATGTCAATACTTCTTCTGAACTTGCGCCTAAGGAAGATCAGGGTGTGGTATTTGTGCAAGGTATGGCGCCGATGTACGCGAACATAAATTATGTTGAACAATATACCAAGCCGTTACAAAAAATTTATGGCGATATACCGGCCTTGGAAGATTATTTTATCATCAATGGAATGTCGGATGTTAATACCGCATTTTCAGCTATTATTTTAAAACCCTGGGACGAGCGGAAACAGTCACAGCAAGATGTTGCTACTAAGGTCAATAAAGAGATTGCTAAAATCACTGGCTTAAAATCCATGACCAATCAGCTGCCCTCGCTGCCTGGTGCCGGTAATACGATGGGCTTACAGTTTATTATTAACTCTGTTGTGCCGTTTGAACAGATTTTCCCTGTGGCACAAAAGCTTGCTAATGAAGCGAAGAAAAGCGGCCTATTTATTTATGTCGATAATTTATTAAAATTTAATAAGCCAGAACTGATTATTGATATCGATCGTGGCAAGGCCGGTGAATTGGGTGTCACGATGAGTAATATTGGTATGGCATTAGCATATTCATTGGGTGGGAATTATATTAATCGCTTTCCTTTAGTAGGGCAGAGTTATAAAGTTATTCCGCGTGTCGGGCAAGTATTTCGTCTTAATCCAGATGATGTTATGCAAATCTATGTTGCTAGCAAGTCTGGTGACTTAGTACCGTTATCGACAATTGCTAAAATCTCGTTAGAGTCACAACCCAATAGCTTGACCCACTTTCAGCAATTAAATTCCACAACTATTTTAACCGTTATGGCGCCAGGGCATACAACGGGTGAAGGCTTGGCGTTTTTAGAACAGAAAGCCAATGAGTTGTTGCCCAAAGAAATGAGTTATGATTTTGCGGGGCAGTTGCGTCAATACGTGCAAGAGGGTAGCACCTTAATCATTACCTTTTTCTTATCAATCATTATTATTTACTTAGTGCTAGCGGCACAGTTTGAAAGTTTCCGTGATCCGTTTACGGTGTTAGTTAGTGTGCCGATGTCGATTTGCGGTGCGCTTATTGTTTTAAATATTGGTTTTTCTTTTAATGATGCATTGACCATCAATATTTATACGCAAGTAGGGTTGATTACCTTGGTTGGGTTGATTAGTAAACATGGTATTTTAATGGTTGAGTTTGCCAATCAGTTGCAAGAGGAAAAAGGGTTATCTATTCGCGAGGCTATAGAAGAATCAGCGGCAACGCGTTTGCGCCCCATTTTAATGACTACCGCAGCGATGGTATTGGGTGTGGTGCCATTAATTCTTGCTAGTGGCGCTGGTGCGAAAAGTCGTTTTGCTATTGGTGTTGTTATTGCTGCGGGCATGTTAATTGGTACCTGTTTTACTTTATTTGTTGTGCCAACGATGTATACTTTCTTTGCGAAAAAACATATACCGTTAAAAAAACCTGATGATGATTGAGCAAGAGACATTACCTCCCCATACGTTTAGAAAAAGTCAGCGAGCGCGTTACTTGCAAATGCGTATTACTGCCGCAGGACAACTTGAAATCGTTGTTCCTAAACGGGTTTCACAAAAGCAAGCGCAAGCGTTTTTTTTAGAAAATTTAGCATGGGTTAAAAAGCGCCTGCATTTATTGGTGGATCAACCATGTTCGCATGACAAAGCGTTAGTCTTTCCTGACACCATTGAGTTGCGAGCATTAGATTTTCAATACCGTGTTGTGTACTTGGATCGACCCGAGAAGCTTCGTCTTATTGAGTCACAAGATATGCTTTATAGTAATGGCGCGTCAGCCAAGAGTGACCATTTTTTTTACTTATTGCAACGTTGGCTTAAGCGCAAATGCTCACAGCATTTAAACCCTTGGTTACAAGCATTAGCAGAAGAATTTTCTTTTTCATTTTCCTCTGTGAGTTATCGTGGTCAAAAAACACGCTGGGGCAGTTGTTCATCTAATGGCACAATAAGCTTGAATTATAAGCTTTTATTTTTACCAAAAGCGATGGTCAACTATGTATTAGTGCATGAATTATGTCATACTAAACATTTAGACCACTCGAAACGGTTTTGGCATTTGGTCGAATGTTGTGAGCCAGATTGGCGGAGCGCTAGAGCCGCTCTAAAAAATTCTGATCAATATTTGCCTTATTGGTTGGGTTGTTTAGGGAGGAACCAGTAGTGAAAGTTAGGAAGATTTTTTGCTATATCGTTTTATTAATGTTATCAACTGTTTTTCTTGTTTGTTGCTCTAAACAAGATAGTGGTGATAGTCCACACGGATGTAGCAATGATGGCTTTGAGTTTGACGAAAATCTTGTCAGGTTAAATATTAATCATGCGGATCGGCCCGTTATATACATGTTTCAAAATAAGTCTGATCATGTGCTTATTTTAAATCATGAGTCTAAGGAAGGTGCAGCGCATGCAGGGTGGGGGTCGCAATTAGGGCAGCAAAATTGGTCTTCGTTTATGGTGGCTAGAAGGAAATTCCCATTAACGTGTTATAAATATAATGAAAATGCACAGTTGGAAATTGTTAATTGTAAGGATGTACTTACCATATGCCAGATTGTGGATTTTATTGACAGTAGTCAACATATGAGAGGTACTTTTTGGATTGCTGAAGATATGCCTTTAAGAGCTGTTAAAATCAGAATGAAAAATAGAGGCATTAGCGTTCCTTAGTAAGAGTTATGAGAAAATTTGTTCAGTTTACGTCGATTTTAGTTTTGATTCTTGGCTTGTATGCCTGTGCGGGAACATTACCAAACATTAACCTTCCCAATACACCGCCTCCGCCGCCCCCTTTAAAAGTGAAGCCACCTCGGGTAGCGCTTGTGCTTGGTAGTGGTGGAGCGCGTGGTTATGCGCATCTTGGTGTATTGCAGGTCTTGCAAAAGGCGGGTGTGCCGATTGATTTAATTGTCGGTGCCAGTGCTGGTAGTTTTGTTGGCTCTTTGTTTGCAGATAATGAAAGTGCGCAAAAAACTTATCAAATTATGATGAAGGCTGGTTTTTGGGATTTGGCTGATGTCTCTAATGTTCCTAGTATGAGCGGGGTCATCCAAGGTTATCATTATGAAAAATTTTTATTGCATAATATGCAAGCTAAGACCTTTCGCCAACTTAAGATTAAGCTATTGATGGCTACCACCGATTTAAATACCGGTAAAACCTATGTCATTCAAAGCGGGCCTGTTGCACCAGCTGCACTGGCTTCTGCAGCTATTCCTGGGGCGGTTAGACCTATTAAGTTATATGGACATGTTTTGATAGACGGTGGCGTTGCTGCGCCTGTTCCTGTTGCTATTGCTAAGCGTTATCATCCTAAGATTATTATTGCTGTTAATATTTCTGAGCAGCTGCAGAATGATTCTCCCTATACAGCCGTTGGCATTTTGAGCCGTGCTAACAGCATTATGTGGAAGCATCTTACTAAGGCTAGTGAAAAAGGGGCTAATATTATCATACGGCCAAATGTTGGTCAGACTGGCACCTTTGATATGAGTCGCAAACATGCCATGTATTTAGATGGTGTAAAAGCGGCGCGAGCGGAACTGCCTAGCATCCTAAAACTACTAAAAGCTAAACATATTCCCCTGAAAAAATAGGGTATTTATTAATCACTTTTAGTGGAAGAATGGTTACTTGTGTACGATACTAATGATGAAGTGCTGCAATTCCTATTGAGGATTGCTAACGCAAGGAGGGATAAGGTTCCAAGATAGGGCTTATTCTCTCTTGATCTCGGGGTAAAATGGATTCACGAAACTAGGGTGATAGGACTATGGCAGATTCAGTAGAATTACTTCATCAAGCAGTAAAACTTTGCCAACAAAAAGATTTTGCGCAGGCGACAAAATTACTAGATGATGTTTTGGCAAAGGCGCCAGATGATATTAATGCGCTGCATTTTAAGGCGATTGCTGAATACTCTTTGCGTAACTTTGATGTTGCACAAGAATTTATGGACAAAGCCTTAGAAAAAACTTGTGATAACCTCGACATTCTTAAAAATGCGATCCCTATTTATGAGTTAGCAAAGAATTACCGTAGTGCGTTAGCGACTTGTGAAAAATTACTTTCCATTGCTCCAGACGAAAAAGGTTTATGTGTTCGTACTTCAAAAATGGCTTTGAAAGCGGGCGACTTGCAGAAAGGTTTAGACTACGCTAAAAAAGGCGTCGATAAAGAGCCGGAAGATTTTGATTCCGTTTTACAATTTGCTATGTGTTTATATGCGGGTAATCAGCTAGAGTTGGCTAAAGAAAATTTTGAAAAAGCGATTGTAATTAAACCGAATGAGTTCTCTCCTTACGCGTCACTGGCTGAATTGTTTACGCGTGTTGGTCATCATGAAGGTGCGTTAAAGGTTGTTGAAAAAGGTTTAGCGCATGTTACTGAAAATAAAACCCAGCTTTATTCAATGCTGGGCATGTTCGAGCAGCGCCGTGGTAATATACAAGAAGCTAAGGATGCATTTAATAACGCGCTTAAAGAATCTCCTGAAAATGTTAATGCCGTTAATGGTTTATTCTTTCTCTTTACACAAGAAGGTGATTTGAAAAAAGCGATTGAGTTATTAGATGAGCGTGTTGAGAAAAATGATGCTAAGCTCTATTTGTTGAATCAAGGGGCGCTGTTATTAAAACGAAATGAAGAAACTGATGATGCTTTATTGTTGTTGGATAAGGCCATTGAAATTGACCCTGAATTTCTCGGTACGAAAATTAACTACGCTACTTTGTTAAGTGATAAAGGTGATTTTAAAGCAGCCGTAAAAATGATGAAAGATATTATCAAGCAAGATAAAGAGAATCCTAAGCCTTACAATTCATTAGGGGTTGTTTATCGTGATCATGGTAATACTGATGATGCGATTGATTGTTTTAAAAAGGCGCTTGAGCTAGATAATGATTTCGAACAGGCGCATTTTAATTTAGGTTTGAGTGAATTAAGAAAGGCTAATTTCACAGAAGGTTGGAAAGAATATGAGTGGCGCCCTGCAAAAGCGCAAGTAAAAGAACGTTTATTTAAAAGTTTTAATAAGCCTGAGTGGGATGGTTCAGACTTGTCAGATAAAACAGTTTGTATTGTCGGTGATTTGGGTGTTGGTGAGCAGATTATGTTTGCTTCCATGTTTCCTGACATTATTGAGCAAAGCAAAAAGTGTATCTTTATACCCGATAAGCAATTGTCGCCTATTTTAACGCGTTCATTTCCGGATGCAGAAGTAGCCGGTGGTGAGACAAAATTTGAAATAAAAGACATTGATTACGTGGTCTGTGATGGCAGCTTAGGGCAGTATTTAAGGCCTCATCTTAACGACTTTCCTAAAAGAGATGCTTATTTATCAGCGGACGAGGATGCAGTTAAAAAGTGGAAAGAACGTTTTGAGGGGCTAGACGGGCAATTTAATGTAGGTATTGCTTGGCATGCTAGTCAAAAAGCATCTATTGAATTAAAAGAATTTTCACCTTTAATGCATCATGAACAGGTTAATTTTATTAGTTTACAATATGGTGATGTTGAAACTGAAATTGATGAGTTGGAAAATTCAGCGAAAATAAAACTTCATCACTGGAAAGATGATGAGCGATCTGATGATATTGTGGATGATTGGTTGGCGCAGATTTCCGCGTTGGATCTGGTGATTACTGTCGACGGTTCTATTGCTCATTTAGCTGGGGCGGTTGGTGTACCTGTTTGGGTATTGTTGCGCCCAGTGTCTAGTTGGTATTGGCTAACGGATCGTGATAGTAGTATTTGGTACCCTTCAATGAAGTTATTCCGACAGTCCAAAGAGGGTGACTGGGCTAAGACGATTAAATCATTGGAAAAACCACTGAAACGAATGTTGTAACTAGACTACCTTAAGAGGGCATAAAAAATAGAATAGGCGTTGCTATTTCGTTATAATAGCGGCAGTTTTATGCTCTCGAAGGAAAATATCTCAATGAATCAAAAAGCTATTTCTATAGGCGATATTCGTTTGTCGAATGAATTGCCGTTTGTGCTATTTGCTGGTATGAATGTTTTGGAGTCTGCATCCTTGGCCATGGAGGTTGCAGCGCATTTTGTTGAGGTGACAAGCAAGCTTGATATCCCCTATATTTTTAAAGCCTCCTTTGATAAGGCTAATCGCTCTTCGCTTAACTCATTTCGTGGACCTGGTTTGGATAAGGGGTTGCAAATCCTTAGTGATATTAAGTCTCGTTTTAATATTCCGATTCTGACCGATGTGCATGAACCTGCACAGGCTGCACCGGCAGCACAAGTTGCCGATGTATTGCAATTGCCTGCATTTTTATCACGGCAGACAGATTTGGTCCAAGCGATTGCGCAAACTGGTGCGGTGGTCGATATTAAAAAGGCACAGTTTTTAGCGGCGCATGAAATGAAGCATATAATTAAGAAGTTTGCCGCTTTTGGTAATGAGCAATTAATTTTATGTGAGCGTGGCACTTGTTTTGGTTACAATAATTTGATTGTTGATACCCTTAATTTCCCCATTATGAAATCTTTTGGTTATCCTGTTATTTTTGATGTCACGCATTCATTGCAGTTGCCTGGTGGCCAAGCGGAAGCTGCTGGTGGTCGGCGGCAACTGGTTAAGGATTTGGCGCGTGCGGGTATGTCACAAGGTTTAGCGGGCCTATTTCTAGAAGCGCACCCTAATCCACAGCAGGCAAAATGTGATGGCCCTTCGGCGATTGAGCTTGCCAAAATTGAGCCATTTTTACAGCAGGTTAAGCAGCTTGATGATTTGGTTAAATCGTTTTGAGTTGGTGAGACAACTCTGTCTAGTGCCTGAGATTGCCTGCCGGCGGGTTGGTAGTGGATCCCGCGGTCAAGCCGCGGGAGGACGGAAGCTGTGAGCGGTGACAACGGAAAGCCATTACTCGTGACAATCGTAGTGCTTATATTCATCCAGGAGTTTGGCAGTAGCAATTGGCGCCGTTGCTCGTGGGTTGGTATGGCGCGTAACCCGCTGGGCATTGGTTAACTGAATCTTAATTTGTTCACATTTTGGATTGTTTTTATGTGGTGGGTGCATGGCAAAGTGGTGTTCACAGCCTGTTATGGCTAGGGCAGCAATTGCAAGAGAAATAAGTTTATAGCGCATAAGAAGGGACTCCCTGTTATCATTAGCGTTCTAAGCATTCTACTATTACAATATAACAGTGTCATTGAATTAAAGGTACTGAATTTAAAGGAAACCTAGTGAGTAAATCCTTCGACAAAAAAAGTGATCCTCATCACGAGCGTGAAGCACAGCAATACGAACACCCTGTACCCAGCCGAGAGTACATTTTGCAATACCTAGAGAAACGTGGTCGCCCGACGACGTTTAAGCATTTGGTGGTAACTTTTGAGCTCGCTGCTGCTGAGGAAAAGGAAGGCCTGCGCCGCCGTCTTATTGCTATGTCTCGTGACGGGCAGATTATCAGTAATCGTCGTGGTAGCTTTGCCTTGGTTTCGAAAATGGATTTAATAAGAGGGCGTATTCAGGCGCATCGCGATGGGTTTGGCTTTTTGATTCCAGACGATGGTTCGGATGATATTTTCTTGCCAGCACGTGAAGTACGTGGCGTTTTTACGGATGATGTGGTTTTAGTAAGGATCATGAATGGCTCACAGCGTCGTCGTGAAGGGGTTATTGTTGAAGTTTTAGAGCGCAATACTCATCAAGTTGTTGGGCGTTATATTGAAGAAGATGGGGTGGCTTTTGTTGACCCTGACAATAAATTAATTCCCCAAGATATCGTTATCCAGTCTGGTCAGCAAGGTAAGGCCAAATCTGGAGATTTTGTTATTGTTGAAATTACAGCGCAACCAACTCGACGTCGACAACCTACTGGTAAAGTATTAGAAGTTTTAGGTAATCAATTAACGCCCGGAATGGAAGTAGAGTTGGCAATACGTTCACACAACTTGCCATTTGTGTGGTCTGATAGTGTGAAGCAAGAAGCGCAGCATTTTGAAGCTGAGGTACAGGAGCACGACAAAGAAGATCGCGAAGACCTGCGTAAACTTCCCTTTGTAACGATTGATGGTATCGATGCAAAAGATTTTGATGACGCTGTTTACTGCGAAAAAATCAAAGGTAAGGGTTGGGTTTTATACGTTGCCATTGCTGATGTTTCCCACTATGTTAAACCTGGAACGGCTCTGGATCAGGAGGCGCAGTTACGTGGAAACTCTGTTTATTTTCCTGCTAGAGTCATACCGATGTTGCCAGAAACATTGTCCAATGGATTGTGTTCGTTAAAGCCGCAGGTGGATCGTTTGGCTTTGGTTTGTCGCATGGAAATTTCTACCGATGGTTTGGTAGAGTCATATACTTTTGATAATGCAGTGATACATTCGCATGCGCGTTTAACGTATGCTGAAGTGGCGGCGATGCTGGATGGTGAGAAAACCGAAAATCATCGCATGTTAAAATATATCAAACCGTTGCACCAACTTTTCAAAAAATTATTACGTCAGCGCCAATTACGTGGCGCATTAGATTTTGATACGGTAGAAACGCGTGTAGTTTTCGATGATAAAGGCAAAATAGATCGCATTGTACCGCAAGAGCGTAATATTGCGCATCGTATTATTGAAGAGGCGATGCTAGCTGCTAATGTGTGTGCAGGGGAGTTTATCACCAAAGCAAAAATGCCGTCATTGTATCGCATTCATGAGCTACCAAAAGACCAGAAGCTTTTAGCGCTGCGTGATTTTTTAAAACCCTTTGGTCTACGTTTAACGGGTGGTGCCAAACCAACTGCGTTGGATTATTCAAAGTTATTGGATCGTATACATAAAAGAAAAGATGCGCGTTTGCTGCAAACAGTTTGTTTGCGCTCGATGCGTCAAGCTATTTATTCAGTGCAGAATGAGGGGCACTTTGGTTTAGCTTATGATGTCTATACTCACTTTACGTCCCCCATTCGTCGTTACCCTGATTTATTGGTTCATCGTGCGATTAAGCATTTGTTAGCAAAGAAAAAGAAAAACGAATTTCAATACGATAAAGAAGCCATGGTGCACTTCGCCGAGCATTGTTCGACAACTGAACGACGAGCTGATCGTGCTACACGTGAAGCGTTGGATTGGCTAAAATGTGAATATATGCAAACGGAAGTTGGCAAGGAATTTTCTGGTCGTATTGTTGAGGTGACTGGTTTTGGTGTTTTTGTTGAGTTAGATGATATTTATGTCCAGGGTTTGGTGCATATTACCGCGTTAAAAAATGATTATTATCATTATGATGCCATTCATCATTTACTGCGTGGCACCCGTGGCAATAAAGTCTATCGCTTAGGTGACCCCATGCGTGTTTTAGTGGCGCGAGTCAATTTGGATGATCGTGTTATTGATTTTGAAAGTATTCCGTAAATTTTAATACCTTCTTAATAAAGTTTCGTTATTATCTCCTACTATTATATTGTTAGATGTTGGGCGCAGCATGTTGTGCCTGGTAGGGGGTAGTAATGCGAAGCATAAGCAGCAACCAAGCAAGGGAAGAAGAGACGAAAAAAAAGGAAGTGGCGAAAGGTAAAAAAGTAGTAATAAAATCTTATTTGCATAATATGCCAAAGGGCATGGCTTACCGCTTTTCGGCGGAGTTATTTAAGAGAGCTCAGCCTGAAACTCGTGTATTAAATGACGGAGAGAATGAAAATGATGTTTACGCATATGACTCTGACTTAGAAGTAGAAGCAAAATCTATTGGTAGGCCATATGGTAAGCCTATTGGTCAGGGGACATATGGCTGGGTGCGTAAGTTAAAAATTAGTGATGCGAATGAGTTTGTAGTAAAAGCAGAAACGGATCAAATAGTCTTTGATGGGAAGAATAAACGTATCCCTTTGCTTGAGAGCGATATACTAACAATTAAAAACGAATACGATAAACATATTAAGCTCTATCCCAATGAGCCCGCAGCGTTATTTCTAGAGTTTGAAGGTGATGAGCTACGACGTTATCGTTTTATCTCTAAACGATTTGACATTACTTTTCATGATGTTTTTTTTGGAGTGTTAGATCAATTGAGTGTTCATCATATGTTGGGCTTTATGTATAAAATGGCATTGGAGCTGGGTCGCAACCTTCATCGAAGGCATAAGCATCGACCTGGTATGATTCATGGGGATTTTAAGCCTAGTAATGTTATGATTTTCAATAAAGATGGTGATGACAGTTTTGAAAGTTACGTGCGCTTTATAGATCTGGGTGAGGCTGCCTATTTGGATGGTAAGGCAATGCGAAAAACCTTTGGAGGCGGCGGTGCTTTGCATTGGGCCCCTGAGTTATTAACAAAAAGTAGAGTGACAGAGATTAAGCCATGCACTTCGCAAGATGTTTATTCATTTTGTTTTACTTTTTTAAAGTACTTTAAAATTGATTTTTATTCTTTAACTTCTGCAGAAAAGGAGAAAAGAGATCGTATTCTTGATTATCCGTCAGTAGTAAAGGATATTCTTAGGCAAGGTTTGAGTGTTGATCCATCTCAGCGCCCTAGTTTTGGTAAAATTATCGAGGTTATTGAGGGTGTATTTTTGAATTTCAATGCCTCTTGTAATGATGGTAGTGAAATGAAAAATACCGCTGCCACCAGTTCTGATTCTGGTAGTTCCTGTTCTAGTGCTAATAGCTCTTTTCCAAGCTCACAAAATAGCTCTGGTGCCACGAGTCCCAACGACAGCTCTGGAGGTAGCTCTGTTTCCATAAGTTCTAACGCTAGTTCTGGAGACCTTTCTTCATCAGCAACCCCTGAACCTGTATGCGTTGATGCTAGTCCCAGGTTTTTTTCTGCGCCCGTCAAGGTTGGTGTTGAGATGAGTGTTGAGCAATATCAATTTTTTAAAATATATTTATCACAGCCTGATATTGAGTTTTCAGATAGTAATAATAAGGGTCAGATTATTGCGTATTTGGATGAGTTTGCGTGGCAGTGTTTTTCTAATTTAGCTTTGACACAATATACCTTTACGGTTGGAGGCGGTGTTGGTGCTGGACCTATTTTGTCGGCGACTTTAACGCTGCCTGAGGGTGTTGAGGAAGAGGGTGATATTATTGGGCCCTTGATTAAAGCCGTTTTTAAGCGTGATGATATTGAGGTGGATGATGTGAAAATAGTAAAAGAGTCACTGACTGTTCAACCGATGTAGCAAAATGCTGCCGAGCAACTCAAAATAGCTTTTGGAGTTATTGTTATCCAGAGGTTGACTCAAGACTTTCTCATTTCGCTGCCATACTTGGGGGATCCCAGCTTTCGCTGGGATGACTGCAGTTTAAAAATCGTGTTGTAGTAGTGTTAAATAATCGTATTTTTAAAAGTTTTTTAAACTTTATGTGATTTTTTGCAGTTTAAAGGCAGTTAATTTATAAAAAATATAACTAAAATAGCTAAAAAGCTTGTTAGTTAGATAACTTCTTGATAAATTAGTAAATTGGTACTATGTTTAATATAACAACCTGCAAGGATATGCAATCATGCCAGTAAAAACAACTGCTGTTTCTCGTGCTAAAGCTAAAATTCAAAAGTGTAAGGCTAGTTTGAAAAAAGCTGAAGCTGATTTGAAAGTAGCGCTAAAGAAAGAAGCTGCTGCTAAGAAGAAAGCCGAAGCTAAGAAAAAAGCCGAAGCTAAAAGAAAGGCTGCTGCTAAGAAAAAAGCGGCAAAAGCTAAGAAGCCAGCAAAACGTACTAAAGCTAAAAAAACAGCTAAACGTACTGTGAAAAAAGCTAAAACTACAAAAAGAAAAACTTCTTCTAAAAAACGTACTAGTTCTAAAAAGAAGTAGTATCTAGGTCAGCTTTAAGCCTCGCAAGCTTTAACATCTAGGTTGAAGCTTGTGGGCTGTCTGTTCTCAATTCTTTATTTGTTCAAGTGGGTTTGGAAGTATAACGGTAAGTTTATGCTCTGGTGCCTATTTTGCTGGATCCCGCGATCAAGTCGCGGGATGATGAAGCTCTGAGTTTTTAGGTTAACGTAGTGTTAATGAGTTGTCGTGATGGAGAAACTCTGGGTTTGTATAGCTGGTTTTGAGGGCTATTTTGATGCGTCCTTTTTGTAGTATTTAACTCCCAGCTTGATGCGTGGGCGATCATTTCCCATGCGCCAGCGATTGGTGTCACGCAATGAATAGACGCAACCACAATATTCTTGCTGATAGAATTCCTCTTCTTTGGAGATAGTAATCATGCGTTGTGAGCCGCCGAATTTACGCCAATTATAAGTCCAATAAACCATATCGGGATATTTGTTGGCAGCACGTTCACCGCTGCCATTAATTTGATTCATGTCTTTCCAGCGGGAAATACCTAGTGAGCTCGAAATCACTTTAAAGCCGTTTTCGTGCGCGTATAAGGCTGTGCGCTCAAATCGCATATCAAAACACATCGTGCAGCGGATACCGCGCTCAGGTTCATTCTCCATGCCTTTGGCGCGTGCGAACCAATTATCACGATCGTAATCGGCATCGATAAATGGCACATTGTGTTTTTCAGCAAAGCGAATATTCTCTTCTTTGCGTAGCAAATATTCTTTCTCAGGGTGAATATTGGGATTATAGAAGAAAATCGAATAATCGATCTCTGAATCCAGCAATCTTTGCATAACCTCGCCTGAGCAAGGTGCACAGCAGGAGTGTAATAACAGCTTATCAGCGCCATTGGGTAAAACTAATTTAGGTATCTCGTTCATAGGCGGCATTCTAGCCGATTTTGCGTTGAAATGGCAAAGGAAAGGGGTGATGGAGCCTTGTTTTGTTGACTAGTTTTGTGCAAGGGTGTTGTTTTAAAGACACTTTGTTTAAGCATATCTCACCTTGCCAAATAATGGATTGGCACTGCTATATTTAGAGTTGTTTCTGTTTACCTGTGTTTGCTATTCTGGGTAAGTTGGGTAAAATGATTCGCTTGTCTAATCACCAGTTGAGGTCAAATGACGGCACTGTACAACAATCGTGAGATTCGCGACATCGAAAAACTTGCGATAGAAGCTGGAATTCCCGAATACCAGCTGATGGAGAATGCTGCGCATGCGGCATTAGCGGTACTAAAAGAAAAGTGGCCTGATAATCAAAACGTTATTGTTTTTACTGGCAAAGGCAATAACGGTGGTGATGGTTATGTGTTAGCCCGATTGGCGCACGAACAAAGCATTACTGTTTCCGTTTGTTCAGTAATTAGCCCGGAAGAGCTAAAGTCAACGGCAAAAAAAGCCTACGAAGCCTGTTTAGCAGCGGGTGTCGAAATAGAGCAATATGCTGGCGATTTTGATTTTACTACGTCTACCCTTATTGTTGATGCGCTCCTTGGTAGTGGCCTTGTTGGTGAGGTTACCGGTACTTACGCTGAGCTTATTGAAGCGATTAATGCGGCAGAGAAGCCCGTATTGGCGCTTGATGTGCCTTCTGGATTAAATGCTGATACGGGCTGTATTTTAACGGTAGCAGTACAGGCCGCGGTGACGGTGACTTTTATTGGTTATAAAAGAGGCTGTTATACGCGCAAGGCCCCCACTTATTGCGGTGAATTAATTTTAGACACTCTGGCTATTGAGCCACCCGTAAGAAGCCGCATTGAGCCAAGTGTCAATTTAATTCACTGGAACGACGTTCGTTCTTCCCTGCCTAAACGCCAGGTAGATACTCACAAAGGGGATTGCGGCCATGTTTTGGTCATCGGTGGCGATTATGGGATGGGTGGCGCTGTGCGTATGGCGGCTGAGGCAGCTATGCGTGTTGGGAGTGGTTTGGTGACGGTCGCCACACGGCCTGAACATGTGCCAGTCGTTAGTGGTTCGCGTCCAGAGTTAATGTGTCATCAGGTAGCTGATACGCACGAATTAGAACCGCTATTAGAGCGTGCTACGGTAATAGTTATTGGGCCTGGTTTGGGTAAGACTCCGTGGGCTGAAGGGCTGTTAAACAGAGTGTTGCAGTCTGATTTACCAAAATTGCTCGATGCTGATGCGCTAAATTTATTAAGCGAATCACCACAAAAATCAGATAGCTGGGTGTTGACCCCGCATCCAGGCGAGGCTGGTCGTTTGTTAGATACCAGTTGCCAGGATGTTCAGCATGATCGTTTTGCTGCAGTTGAAAAATTGCAAGCAGCTTATGGCGGTGTTGCCGTTTTAAAAGGGGTTGGTACTTTAATTAAGGGACATGTAAAAAAACTTAGCCTTTGTGAAGCAGGTAATCCAGGTATGGCTAGTGGCGGTATGGGCGATGTTTTATCTGGCATTATCGGTGGTTTATTAGCACAAAAACTTGATTTGCTAACGGCTGCTCGCGTTGGTGTTTTGGTCCATGCTACGGCAGCGGATCGTGCTGCGGTTGAAGGTGGTGAGCGTGGTTTGTTAGCTACTGATGTGTTGGCACAATTGCGTTCTTTAGTGAATCCTTCGTAGGTCTTATGAGCTTATCTAAAATCTTTTTATCCGAATTGGCTTTGCTTGAATTTGGCCAGCAGCTTGCTAAGCTTTGTAAGCCCGGGGATATTATTTTTTTAAAAGGTGAGCTAGGTGCCGGGAAAACAACCCTGTCGCGCGGTTTTTTGCGAGGCTTAGGCTATAGCGGTACGGTTAAAAGCCCAACGTATACTATAGTTGAACCCTATCAGTTTAGTGATTTTTCTGTTTTTCATTTTGATTTATATCGTATTACAGATGCGAGTGAGCTTCTAGATATGGGTTTTGCCGATTATTTTGCGCAGGATGCGATTTGTTTAATTGAATGGCCTGAGCGCGCAGAGTCTGTGTTTTCGAAACCCGCTATCATCTGCGATATTGCCATTGTACCGCAAGGGCGCGAAGTGCTTCTGAGTGCTAATACTGAGCGTGGAAATAAAATTTTGACTAAAGTTCCCAGTGGAAATTGATGCGCAAAACTTAACTTAATTGGTTTTGATTCGTCCAATGTTTGCAGGCCTCATACTCTTGTAATTTTCTAATATTGTAGTTTGATGGTTGTGATTATGGTATGTGACTTGCGTAGACGCTAAAAGCGTTTTAAAGTAATAATAATGGAGTGTTTCATTGGGATAGGTGTATGAAGTATAAATGGATGTTACTTCTTAGCTTGACCTTGGTATTTCCGTTAGCGGCTTTGTCTGCGGTTACTACGATTTCGCGTTTGCAGACCGAGTGTCGCTTTAATACTTGTCGAGTTGACATTACTGCTAATCGTCCGGTTGCATATCATGCATTCAACTTGTCTCATCCTAATCGCTTTGTTATCGATATGAAAGATGCTTATTTTGCCAATGTTTTTCATGAACAGCATTTTAAAAATACCGCTATCAAAGGCATTCGTGCTGCTTATCAGGATCATAATGTCTTACGTATTGTGTTCGACCTAAAAAATAATGTGACAGTTAGTGCTTCACCCTATAAGAAATTACGCTTTAACTTTGTTAAACGAAAATCGACGGTAAAAGCCAAAGAGAGAAATATTGTTGTATTAATTGACCCTGGTCATGGCGGAAAAGATCCTGGAGCGTCAGGACAAAGAGGAACGCGTGAAAAACAAGTGGTGTTGGAGATTTCGAAAAAATTACAACAACAAATTAATTTGCAAGAAGGCTTTACTGCAAAATTAACCCGTCATGGTGATTATTATCTTACCTTGCGCCAACGTCTTGCTTTAGCTAGGAAGTATAAAGCCGATATGTTTGTTGCTATTCATGCGGATGCGTATCCAGATCATAATGCCAGTGGTGCAACTATTTTTGCTTTATCTCTGCGTGGTGCCACCAGTGAAGCCGCACGCTGGATAGCTAAACGTGAAAATGCATCAGAGCTTATGGGCGGTGTTGAGCTTAATGATAAAACCAATTTGTTAAAAAGCGTTTTGTTAAACTTATCACAAAATGCCACCATACGCGCTAGTTTGCGCATCGGGCGGCAAATCATTGCCGCTATTAACCATGTTGGTCATTTGCATTACCGCCATGTAGACCAGGCTGCTTTTGTGGTGTTAAAGTCACCGGATATCCCTTCCTTATTGATCGAGACGGGGTTTATTACCAACCCCAAGGAAGAGCTTAAGCTTAAATCGCAGCCATACCAGCTATCTTTAGCGAAAGCGATTACCAAAGGCATTAGGTCATATTTCACACATAATTCTCCGCGCGGCACCTTGTTAGCGCAGAAGCATTTTTCCGAAACTTATAAAACACCACCACTACTGTCGAGTAATCTCTCACCATCCTAGCTGTAGCTAAAACCATCAACATTCGCTAGAATCATAACTTTTGTCTTAAAGGTATGCGGAGCAATGTCTGAATCAAATCTTGTGGTAATCAAATTCGGTGGGACCAGTGTGGCAACGGCAGAACGCTGGGATAATATAAAGACTGTGATTGAGGAGCATCGAAAAAACAAGCGTCGGGTTATCGTTGTTTGCTCTGCGCCTAGTGGTGTTTCCAACTTATTAGAGACCTTGCTCGAAAAGGCTATAAGCAATGATTACTTTGACGTATTGGAAGCGATTAAGGCGAAGTACACCATTTTGGCGAGTTCGCTGGGGTGTGATGCCAATGAAATCTTACTTGCGTATTTTAAAACACTTACACAATTGGTTGAAGGTATTGCATTAATTGGTGAAGTGACGCCTAGGCTACAAGCCCGTGTGATGGCATTTGGTGAACTGATGCTAACAAGCTTGGGCGAGGCCTATTTAAAACAGCAAGGTGTGGATGTTAATTGGCAAGATGCGCGTCAGTGGCTTAAGGTTATTGATAACAAAAATTTACACCATCCTAGTTATTATTTAGAAGCGCGTTGCGATACAGATTTTCGTCCTGAATTAAAACAGTTGCTAGATGAGATCCCTGAGGATGTTATTTTGCTGCAAGGTTTTATTGCCAACAATGCTGATAATGAAACGGTTTTATTAGGACGAGGTGGGTCAGATTCTACGGCTGCGTATTTGGCGGCAAATTTAAAAGCCGAGCGTTGTGAAATATGGACAGATGTCCCAGGTATTTATACGGCAAACCCACGTCATATTCCTGAAGCAAGATTACTTAAGCACCTAGATTATGATGAGGCGCAAGAAATTGCTTCAATGGGCGCTAAGGTTCTACATCCAAATTGCATTAACCCAGTTAAGCGACATCATATTCCCCTGTATGTTAAATATACGCCGCAACCGCAGCGTGAAGGCACCATGATCTCCCTAGATGGTGATGGTGTTAATGTGCAGATTAAATCTATTTTGACGAAAAGCAATATTATGCTTGTGACGGTTGAGACGTTAAATATGTGGCAGCAAGCCGGTTTTCTTGCTGATATTTTTAATTGCTTTAAGCGTCGTAATATTTCTATTGATCTTGTTTCAACATCAGAAACTAGTGTAACTGTATCGCTAGATTCAAGTATTAACAGCCGTGATTCGCGAGTGATGAGTGCTTTATTAAAGGATTTAAGTGAGTTTGCTAAAGCGAGCGTTATTGCACCTTGCGCATCAATTAGTTTGGTAGGGCATAATATTCGCGCTATTTTGCATCAGTTGGGTGGTGTCTTTTCTGTATTTGAAGAACAGAAAATTCATTTGCTATCGCAAGCGGCTAATGATTTAAACTTAACCTTTGTTGTTGATGAAGATCAAGTGCATCGTGTGGCGCAGAAGCTACATACCTTATTGATTGAGCAAGGGCATGCAAATTATTATTTTAATCAAAGTTGGCAGCAAGAGTTCGGGCAGCAAATAGAACTGCCTGAGGAGTGGTGGCAGCGTGATCGTGAAAAACTGTTGGCATTACTGGCACAGCAGTCGCCTGCTTACGTTTATCAGCAGGATGCGTTAAAAACATCGGTTGATGATTTAAAGCAATGTGACGCCATTGATAAAATATTTTATGCAATGAAAGCCAATAATAATCAGGATATTTTACAATATTTTTATCAGCAGCATATTGGTTTTGAGTGTGTGTCGCTAGAAGAGATTTTTTATCTGCAGAAACTATTTCCTGATATTGATCCAACAAGAATTATTTTTACGCCTAATTTTGCCCCTAAAGAAGAGTATCAGCAGGCGCTAACATTAGGGGTTACGGTTATCGTTGATAGTATTTACCCCTTTACAAACTGGCCGGAAGTTTTTTCAGGGAAAAATATTTTTATTCGCATTGACCCTGGAAAAGGCTATGGCCATCATCGCTTTGTTGTTACCGGTGGTAATGAATCCAAATTTGGCATTCCTTTGTATGAATTAGAAAAGCTTCGTGCAATTGCTGCTGAAAATGATATTCATATTGTCGGGTTGCATACCCATTCCGGTAGTGGGATTTTAAACCCTAAAAAATGGCAACAAGCATCGGTGGCGTTAACGGGTATTTTAAGTGATTTTCCTGAAGTGAGAACTTTAAATCTAGGTGGTGGTCTTGGTATTGTGGAAAAACCAGGGCAGAAGCCATTAGATTTAACGGCGGTTAATAAATCTTTACATCAAGTTAAATCTGCTTTTCCTGGTATTAAACTATGGATCGAGCCAGGTCGTTATTTGGTTGGGCGTGCCGGTGCTTTATTGGCGACGGTGACGCAAGTGAAGCAAAAAGGTGAGATTCGTTTTGTTGGCATTGATACTGGTATGAATTCTTTAATTAGGCCGGCGCTTTATGGTTCGTATCATGAGATCGTTAATTTAACGCGGATAGGTGAGCCTAAAACAGAAACGGTAAATATTGTTGGACCCATTTGCGAGTCTGGCGATACGCTAGGATATTCTCGTTTAATGCCGAAAACTTATGAAGGTGATGTTATTTTAATTGCTAATACTGGGGCGTATGGACGTTGTATGAGCTCTGAGTATAATCTTCGCTTGCCTGCTGGTGAAATATATGTAGCTGACTGATAGCTCTCTGCAGGGGATGATTTTCCGTTAATAATTTTACCATACTGGTTTTACCCTTGTTTCATAGTGGCTATAAGTAATAGGGAGTAGACATTGCCTGAGCTTTCTCACTCTGTTGCCCATATTAATCA
>JAUIAD010000049.1 GCA_030425685.1 Gammaproteobacteria bacterium
ATGTGAACTCCATCTTGGTGATGAATTGCTTAGCGGCTTCTATCTCTGATTTCTTGAAGCTTGTCAGTTCACCAAAGTCGACAATCCAATTCTTCTTCAATGCTTTGATGGTGTCGTTGCAGGTGTTGAATTCCTGTTCGGTGTACCACTCTCCACCCAACGTTGCCCAGGCGGATGACTTACCAATGCCTTGCTTGCCTTCAAGAATAATCATGTGGTCGAACTTAGTTAATCCTGGTTTATAAATAGAATGCACAGCGGCTACCAATGCTTTACGCCCAATGGCCATGGTGTACTCATTTAATTCCGCACCGCCATAATCATGCAACCAAGTATCAAGGCGCTTAACACCATCCCAGGTTAATCCTTGCAGGTAATCTTTAATCGGATGAATGATGTTGTCATGGGCAATTACATCTAAGGCATCAATAATATGATTCTTGTTAGGGCAATAGCCACTGCGTTCTTGGTTGAGTGGGTTGGTGCTGCAGGCTAATGCAATGACCACTTCATTCACATCATAATCGGTAATGGGTTGCTCGGGTTCAAAGCGTTTACCCTCATGCCAAGGAGCCGGTTTAATGAAGACAGTGGTTTGACTAAAATCATTCCAAGCTAAACAGCCACCTAAGCCAACCGCGTGCCTTAATAACAATTTAGTATTTAATGGATCGAGCTTTAATTTATCCGTTGGGCCTGACTTTGATTCAAGACGGACAAGGTCTGCGGTCCAATCGCCGTGTTCCAGCATGATGTTCTTCATGGTTCGACAACCAACATCATTCTGGCTGTACTCATAGGCGTTACGAACTACCAATTGCAGCTCATCTAAGCTAAGCGGTGGTGCACAACGTTTATTATTAAATTCCACTAAATGATAGAGTGCTGTTTCTTCTGACAATGCATGGTCTCTGGCTAATGCAGCGGCTTTGTAGGCGGTCATGTTGCGGTTCCCTGCGTGAGCAGTCTTCCAAAAGGATAATGATGTGATCCACAATTCAATCTCTCTGGCGTCGTCTTCAAAGTCTATCGGTTCTTTGGTTTTCATCGCTTCCATGTCACTGCGAGAGGCGTTAGCATTAATCTTATGCGAGCTGACAATGAAGGTGACGATTTGATTCAAGCTGTATTGCTCATAACTCATGGGGTAGCGGTTTTGGCTTAATTTATAGAGTTTAGGGTGAGTAGGATCTTTATAATGCCAGGTGCCAGGGACGCGCATAACGCGCGGTGAGTCTTTAATACTAGGGTCGGTACCGTAATAACGAATTAATCCTTCTTGCACGTTAACCCATGTTCCCCAATCTAATACCTCATCCTCCGGTGGTAAGGTCCAGTACGCATGGCCGTGCGTGTCATCACGATAACAAAGAAAGTCAGGGTCAACGGCCCATTCATCCGGGAAGGGTTTATTATCAAAATCAACAAAGAAAGCCCGTGGTCGAATCATGTCTTTGTGAGTACGCCTGGCGCCGTTGGTTTCACCAATAGTGATGAAGATGCCGTAGCCTTTTTGATTATTGGCGTTTAACCATTCCTTCACTTGATCGAGTGATGCGTACTCTGGCTTTAATACTTTGGTGCGTGCGCTGTTAGGAATATCTTGAATTAATTGCCAACAGACCTTGGTGTTTTTATCACCGGTTAAGAACTCGATGAACTCTGCCATCACAAAGGGGTTGATGGGTTTGCGGTGTTTAATCTCGTCGATGGGTGCGTTTAGGATAATAGGAGATGCATTATTAGATTGAGATGACAATGATGATGAAGATGGTGGTTTTAGTGTCATTGTTTAACATTCCTTATTGGTAGTGGATTAAGGGTTAAAGAATTACTTGGTAATTTATTATTAATTCATTCTTGCTGCTTTATTGTTGTTTTATTGCCTGATCATCCCAACTAATGTACAAACACACCTTGATTTAACCTTAAATGCCAATTAATTTGCATTTAATATAACCATACCCGTATAACATACGGGTATTGCTGGCTTTCCATCCGACTTTTGGTTAGAATTCAAAAATCGGATGTGAGATATATCTCACTTTCCTCACTGTTTTAAAGCATAGATTAAATGCAGGCGATTAAATCTGCGTGAATCTGAGCTAAAACCACAGTGTTGGGACGTGCGTAAAAGGAAGTTGCAAGGCCGTGTTACACCATTCCTTCGCGTGCAATATTCTCTCATCCTTAATGTTGATGATTAATTAATACTTTTGTTTATCAACCAAAGCTTGCCACAGCCTTGAGGTTGCATAACAAGATGTTACGTTAATTAACCTTCATTATCAATAAGGTTTTTATGATACACATTGCAGGTTAACGGCGTGTCTAATTTCGCAGTAAAAATAAGAAAAAAGCTGAAAGATTTAAATATGACTCATGCCGACCTCAGCAAAAAAGTCGGCGTTTCAAGAGCACATATAACACATTATCTTAGCGGAAGAAGCAAACCGCCTTTAGATAAACTAGATTTAATAGCAAGAGCACTTGACTCAAATATCGAAGAGCTTCTATCACAAAACGAAAAAACAGTTGCAAGCAATGACGTCATAAACGTCCCAATAATAAGATGGGATCAAGTTAGCCAGATAGAATTAAACTACGATTCTATATCCGCTGAAAGTGAACACATAGCTTCGCAATTGTCCAAATGCGGTGAACACCCATATGCCTTAACAGTTAAAGGCGACTCAATGATATCTTCATTTCCTGGCAAGAAGTCATTTAATCCTGACGATTTGTTAATAGTTGACCCTGATAGAGAAGCAAAGAATGGAAACTTTGTTATTGCATCAGTAGGCGACTCTCATGAGGCTGTATTTAAACAATATACGGAAGATGGCCCTTTTAAATTCTTAAAACCTCTAAATAATCACTACCCCCTCATTACTTTCGATAAAACTTGCCGCATCCTCGGCTTAGTGGTTTGTGTTTTATCTTACCCTAACTAAAACCAATAATTCTTAACGCATAAATTTATATAAAAACAAAATAAAAGCAAACACTTCTCTTGACTTGCAATGTGTCTTACACTAACATTTGAAACACAATGTTAATTTTAGACACTACTGATAAGGACGTTATCAATGAAAAACTACCGCTACCAAAACCAACACCGCATTCTTTACAAAGATTTAATTTATGATTTAGCACGCGAAGGTTATCGTGAGTTAGATGATATTAAAGAAGAGAAGCACGACCTCTACAAGAAACTCACCTCGCATTACATTCTAAGCCTAGATGTCATTGAAGCCTTTGAGTTTATCAGTGAACATAAAAAGGCTGACAACCTGCCCTATAGTATTGCACTCAATATATTGCACGAGAAAGAGATCGATACGTTCACTGAGCAATTAAAAGAGCAAGCACTTACCTATTACACTAGGGATATCGAAGACGATCTAGAAAACGCTTACATACATTACTACGGTCACGTGGGTTTATCTGCCACACCGG
Source organism: Gammaproteobacteria bacterium (assembly GCA_030425685.1). GTDB lineage: Bacteria > Pseudomonadota > Gammaproteobacteria > Coxiellales > Coxiellaceae > JAUIAD01. The sequence goes on from JAUIAD010000049.1 coordinate 3,460, forward strand.
ATAGAATCTGGCAGAACTTGCTGGCGACTTATAACGCACGTTTATAACAACACGCATTAACAACAAACTTAATTAATAAAACAATAAATACCTTGCAGCTATTAAAACCTGCAACCAGCGCCCTTGCGCCTAAAGCTAGCGCACTTGTGCCTGAAATATAGAAAGAAGGAACAAATAAATGGAACTTAGAGATCAAATTGCCATGAATGTAATGGAAACCACGATGCGTTCGTGTTTAAAAACCAATGAATCCTTACCTGAATCTGACATTTTAAAAGACATTGCGGCACTGTCATATATTGCTGCGGATGCAATGCTAGAAGCGCGTGATAATCATGAAGATTCTACTGAAAAAGACAATAACTTATCACTCGACAAACTACGCTACCACATCGTCTCACTCACCAACAAACACGGCGACAAAATAAGGGGGTTGTGTGTTGATATTCTAAAAAAGTATCAAGCGAACCGGCTCTCTGATATTCCATCTAATGAACGCGAACACTTTCTCAATGACATTAAGGAGTCTATAGAATGAAGAAACATGCAACTTTATCTGCATCAAGCGCCAACCGTTGGATAAATTGCCCTGGGAGCGTCAAGTTATCCGAAGGATTACCAAGACCCAAGACCTCGCGTTATGCAGCCGAAGGCACTGCCGCGCATCAATTAGCAGAACAAGTACTAACCGGCAAGCTTGATAATGCCAGCGATTTATTAGACAAACACATTACCGTGGCGCCTTATCAGATTACCGTCACTCAAGAAATGGTAGATGCAGTTAACTTTTATCGGAATGAGTTAAAGCCGTTTATTATTGCCTCACAAAGTGGTGAAGCAAAACTGCTGATTGAAGAACGGGTTAATCTGAATGAATTATACGATGGCATGTTTGGCACCTGCGATGCTATTGCTTATATTCCTAAGACAAAAACCCTACGCATCTTTGATCTTAAATACGGTAAAGGTATTCAAGTCTCCGCCTATCAAAACCCACAACTACGTTATTACGCCTTGGGTGCAATGCTAAGATTCAACATTAATGAAGACGATGATTGGACCATCATGATGACGATCATCCAACCACGCTCACGGGATATTAAAATACAAACTGATTTATTGAAAAGTAAAGACTTATATAACTGGGCTAATACCACATTAATTCCACATGCCATAAAGACCAAAGCCAAACATGCCAAGTTAAATCTAGGTGATTGGTGCCGGTTTTGTCCAGCTAAACAGCGGTGTCACTTACAACAAGCTAAAGAAGTAGAAGCATTAAAAGAAGCCTTTAAAACACCCCTACTCCCAGAACCTAGTGAATTAAAACCTGAAGAGTTAAGCCAAATACTGAATGATGGCAGACGCTGGTTAAGTGCCTGTCAGCGGTTAGCACTCACCAAAGCACAGAATAGAGAAACCATCCCTGGGTTTGAACTGACCACTAAGTTCGGCAATCGACGATGGGTATCCGAGGAACGTGTTTATGAAGAGTTAGAACCAATTTACGGGGATACCATCTTCGATCGCAAACTAAAGTCTCCAGCACAACTGGAGAAAGTATTAAGCAAAGAGTTAATAGCCACCTTAACAGAACGCCCTGAAAGCGGCCCGATGTTAAAAGCTATTAAACAAGAGGTTTCACTAAGCGAAGCCTTCCACCAACAAAACCAATAAATACAACAAACGATAAATGGAGATATCAACATGAACAATACATCAAAAGCAACCTCACTAGTTACACCTGAAAGCCGCATTAACTGGCCAAGCGTGTTTGAACCCCGAGCAATGAGAGAAGGTGATGCTGAGAAATACAGTGTGCAGTTAATTATTGATAAAGACAAAGTTGAAAAGTTAAAGCAAGCGGTCAACAACGCAATTAAAGATAAGTGGAAAGATAAACCACCTGCTAACTTACGCATACCGTTTAATGATGGTGAAAACCAAGGTCGTCCTGAATATAAAGATAAAGTTTACATCAACGCCAAAGCCAAACTAGAGAACAAGCCTAAAGTAGTTGACCCATACCTAAATGAAATCATGGATAAAGATGAAGTCTATTCCGGGTGCTATGGTCGCGCATATATCCGCCCATATTGTTATGACTTCATGGGTAACCGAGGCGTGGCTTTTACATTGATTTATCTAATGAAAACCAAAGACGGAGAACGGCTTGATAGCCGCCCTTCCGTTGAGGATGCATTTAGTGAATTAAATACGAGCAATGATGCTGACGACAATACAGCCAAAAAAAGTAATGAAGATTACTTATATTAAAGGAGCACACAGACATGCCGGTGATTATTGACTTTGAAACACGCTCACGGATTGATTTACAGAAATCTGGCGCTTGGGTTTATGGGGGACACAAGAGCACAGAAATATTATGCATGGGATACAAAGTCGATAATCAACCGGCAACCTTATGGAAACCCGGCGAACCCCTACCAGATTTCATGCAAGACCCAAATATTGAAGTTATTGCGCATAATGTTTTATTTGAATATTGCACCTGGAATATCGTCGGGGCTAAGCGCTATGGCTTTCCGATTAAAGAGAGCAACTGGCAATGCACCATGAGAATGGCATTAGCGCTTGGACTACCACGATCACTAGCAGCTCTTGGCACCACCTTGAAACTACCTATACAGAAAGACGCTGAAGGACATCGCATTATGTTAAAGCTCTGCAAACCAAGAAAACCCAGCAAACATAATAAAAAAGAATGGTTTGATGACCCAGAGGACTTTGAGAAGCTCTATCAATATTGTCTGCATGATATTGAAACGGAAAAACTGGCTTACGATTATCTAGTACAACACGCACCGGATCTCACCCAAGAAAAGGACATTATTGATATAGATTGGCAGATTAATGCTAGAGGGGTAAGAGTTGATAATGAAACTGTTCAAAATGCATTAGCGATTCTTGATAAAACCAAAACCGATTTAAATGAGGAGCTCACCAGAATCACTAACGGCTTTGTTACCAGTGCCAATCAACGGGCAAAGCTCATGAAATGGTGTCAGGACCAAGGATGTGAATTAAATACCTATGATGCGGATGCCGTACGGGATGCCCTAAAGGAAGAAAGCTTACCAGCCAATGTGAAGCGTGTATTAGAAATCCGCCAAACCCTATCCAAGTCATCAACCGCTAAGTACAAACGCTTGCAACAAATGGTCGCGTCGGATAACCGCGTACATGGACTCTTTAATTACCACGGCACCATCACTGGACGATGGTCAAGCAACGGCGTCCAATTACATAACCTGCCACGTGGTAATACCCACATTACCGATATCATTAATATGATGAAACACCGTGACCCCGAATGGTTAAACACCTTATATGATGATGCCATGGTGGCGGCCTCTAAATGCTTGCGTGGTGTGTTCTGTGCACCGGAAGACAAACTCTTATTAGGCGGCGACTTTAATGCGATTGAAACCCGCGTGCTCTGGTGGTTAGTAGGTGAGAAGAAAGGTCTGCAATTATTTAAAGAAAAACTAGATCCTTACAAAGACATGGCCGCTTCTATTTATAGAAGACCGATTCACACCATTACAAAAGAAGAGCGCCAACTAGGTAAGGTGACCATCTTAGGATGTGGTTATGGCATGGGACCGGAGAAGTTTAAAGACACCTGCACCAACTGGGATATTGATATTAGCTTAGAAATGGCAACGCATGTTGTTAAAACCTACCGCCAACATTATCAGCGTGTTAAGAGCTTTTGGAACCACATTGAAGAAGCAATTATTTATATCGTTGCCACCAAGAAAACCGCTTGGTCAAGAGCTGGGAAGTTAGAAGCTGTCTTTATTAATGAGTTCTTAAAGATTAAATTACCAAGTGGCCGATGCTTACATTATTACAAACCACACTTAAAACCGATCACTACACCCTGGGGCAGTAAGAAAAAGCAACTCTGTTATGAGGGCGTCGACAGTATCACTGGTGCTAATGGTGTTATCTCAACATATGGTGGAAAATTAACAGAAAACATCGTCCAAGCCATCGCCCGCGATTTATTAGCCGAAGCCCTTTGCCGATTGAATAAGCATAATTTCGACATCGTCTTACACGTTCACGATGAAGTGGTGTGTGAGATTAACAAAACTAACAAACAAGAACAAACAAAACAATTTGAAACCATCATGAATCAACCACCAACGTGGTGCGCTGATTTACCACTGAAGGTCAGTTGTTGGACTGATGAAAGGTATACTAAATAACAAGGAGACTACCTACCATGAAGACACGCAAAGAAACCCGAGGGTTTAGAAATAATAATCCAGGCAATATCCGTCACGGTGATCAATGGAAAGGCTTACGCACCTTACAAACCGACGATGACTTCTGCCAGTTTGAATGTATCGAGTATGGCATCCGTGCGATATTTAGAATACTGACTACCTACCGGCAACACTTTAATATCTTAGCCTTAAAAGATATTATTCACCGCTGGGCGCCACCGAATGAGAACAAAACAGAAGCCTACCTTCACGCGGTTTGCCATCTAACACGATTACAGCCTGATACTACGATTAACCCCATCGACTACCCAATCATTGTCGATGCGATTATGTATGTGGAGAATGGGTATCAGCCGTTGAATGTTGAATTTATTCGTTCATGTAGAGGGCTTTAAAATGGAAACAATGAATGGTGATGAAGCCGCTGCCTTTCTCAATATATCAAAAGCTTCACTATACGAAAAGAGCCGCGCTAAAAAGATCCCTGGACATAAACCAGGAGTAAGGTGGGTCTACATAAAAGAAGATCTAGTCAGCTATATCCGAAGCCATTACCAACCGCTCAGCGAAGAATTAAAGAATATTATCAATGGAGAATCCAAACTATGCCAGTCAAAAAAAGAAAAGATGGTAAAACGTACTATACAAACTTCACACATAACGGCATCAGAATTAGAAGATCTACTGGCACAACCATCCGAGCACACGCCCAAGAATTCGAAGACAAGCTGAAGGAGCGGTTATGGCGGGAGAGTGAGTTAGGTGAACGACCTAAATATACCTGGCCGGAAGCAGCCTATCGGCATATTCAAGAAAACACTCGCAAAGGCATAAAGGGGCAACACGATGACAAACGAAAAGTCCTTTGGTTCACACAGCAATTTGGGGACATTCCATTGACTGACATTACACCTCACCGCATTCATCAAATTATAATAAAGCTTGAAGAGAAAGGTGTTACGCCAGCAACTATTAATCGCTATCTTGCTGTGCTGCGTATTATATTAAATAAAGCAGAAAGAATATGGTTCGATGAAGTCTCACAGCACTATTGGATAGATAAAGCACCAAAGGTCAAACCCCTACCGGAACCGAAACGACGTATTCGTTTTCTAACACATGAAGAGGCTCAATGCTTGATAAACGCAGCCCCAACACATTTAGCCAATTTAATTGCCTTTTCACTCGCAACAGGCTTACGGCAATCTAATGTTCTAAATTTAGAATGGTCACAAATTGATGAGCAAGCGCAACACGCCTGGATTCACCCAGACCAAGCTAAAGGTAAGAAAGCTATCGCCATTCCCTTAAACGATAGCGCTATGAAAATTATTAACCAACAAAAAGGCAAACACTCTGAACGTGTCTTTACCTTCAGAGGCAAACCCATTGCCGGCATCGAACATCGCACCTGGAAGAAGTGCCTTAAGCGCGCTGATCTTCAAGATTTCCGCTGGCATGACTTGCGGCACACTTGGGCATCATGGCATATTCAAGCTGGTACACCGGCACAAGTATTAATGGAACTGGGGGGATGGGCTAGTATGGATATGGTATTAAAGTACGCACACCTATCGAGTGAACACCTAAAAAGCGCCGCCTCCAATATTGAGCTCTGAAAATTCAAGACACAAAACAGGCACAGGGCTAAATAGAGGAACAAAGAATGCTTTTGAGAAACCCGCAACTATTTGAAATAAAACCTGAATTTGGTGGGCCGTCACGGTCTCGAACCGTGGACCCGCTGATTAAGAGTCAGCTGCTCTACCAACTGAGCTAACGGCCCCCACCAAAGTTGCCAGATTCCCCGGCCATCCTGGCCTGGTCTAGTAGTTCCGCTAAATGCACACTGCCCGACTTCCTGTCGGGCGTTCATCGTGCTGCGTTTGCTTTGCAAA
>JAUIAD010000019.1 GCA_030425685.1 Gammaproteobacteria bacterium
CATGCAGACCATGCAGACCATGCAGACCATGCAGACCATGCAGACCATGCAGACCATGCAGACCATGCAGACCATGCAGACCATGCAGACCATGCAGACCATGGCAAGCCTAACTAGTTTTGATTAAGTATGGTAAAGGAAATCCTACCCAAAACTACAAGCTACGTTATGTGGCGCCTCATCTAAACAAGAGCAAACAGCACCCGCGCTTTTACAAAGTGACGGGATTGTAACGACGCGAGACCCGAAGCGTTTACCCATGATGGCAAGCAGCCTGTTGCCCGTCAGCTTTGAGCAACTGGACTGGAGACCAACCAACATAATACTACTACCATCAACTTTAGAATCGAACGCCACATAACGCCATTATGCTACGCTTTTTGTTGCAATGCGATACAGGGGTTAAAAAGTGACAATTACACCGACACAGAAAACGCCAATGACCCCACAGGTCTGTGTGTTTTTTTAGATTTTACTCATAGGCAATATAGAACCCGTAGGGGCACAGCATGCTGTGCCCGTTTGTGTGTGAATGGCTGAGACTATAGGTGCCGCGGATGTTTGCGGGCGCAGCATGCTGCGCCCCTACATGTTTCTCTGTTGTTTTGTATTTTACTCATAGACAATGTAGAACCCGTAGGGGCACAGCATGCTGTGCCCGTTTGTGTGTGAATGGCTGAGACTATAGGTGCCGCGGATGTTTGCGGGCGCAGCATGCTGCGCCCCTACATGCTTCTCTGTTGTTTTGTATTTTACTCATAGACAATGTAGAACCCGTAGGGGCACAGCATGCTGTGCCCGTTTGTGCGTGAATGGCTGAGACTATAGGTGCCGCGGATGTTTGCGGGCGCAGCATGCTTCGCCCCTACATGTTTCTCTGTTGTTTTTTATTTTACTCATAGACAATGTAGAACCCGTAGGGGCACAGCATGCTGTGCCCGTTTGTGTGCGAATGACTGAGACTATGGGTGCCGCGGATGTTTGCGGGCGCAGCATGCTGCGCCCCTACGGGTAGGTTGTATGGAAGTATTTATTTGAAAAAAGGATCTACTTGCGCTTGCATTACTTCTGACAGTGAAGACGGCTGCCATACAGGATTGCGGTCTTTATCAACAAGCGCCGCACGCACACCCTCGTAGAAATCATCGGTATGCATAAACTGTTTTGCCATCCAAAATTCCATTTGCATCACTTCGTCAAAGGAAAGGTTCTCTGCGCGCTGTAACTGCTCTAAGGTAACCTTTAGGCTTAAAGGCGATTTTGATTTTAACGTTGCTAATGTTTCAGCCGACCATTTTGTATCAAGCAGATTTAAACTCGCAAAAATAGCCTCCATGTTTTGCTGAGAAAAAGCAGCAGAAATTTCATCTTGCTCTTCTACCAAAGAAGAGGGCGCACACTGCATGGCAAAACGCTCAATTGTTTCACTAACTTTGTCAAACGCATTTTCAGACAAATCAGCATCGCACAATGCTTGCACCAATACATCACCATCCCCATGCGCAACAATATGCGTTACCAAACCCAGCGCCTTTGCATCGCCCGCTTTAATACGCACACCCGTTAACCCTAAATAAAAACCAAGCCGACTTGGGCATTTATTTAAAAAATAACCAGCGCCAATATCAGGAAAAAAACCGATCCCGGTCTCTGGCATAGCAAATAAAAACTTTTCTGTGGCCACACGATGAGAGCCATGCAAAGAAACACCCGCACCGCCACCCATGGTAATACCATCAAGCAATGATACATAAGGTTTTGTAAAATGATGTAAGGTAGAATTCATCGAATACTCTAACTGAAAAAAAGCCAACGACTTTTCAACATTTTTAACACCATTATCATATAATGTACGAATATCACCACCAGCACAAAAAGCACGATCACCAGCACCACGAATCACCACTGCTTTTAAGGCATCATCACGCTGCCATTCAATTAATTTTTCACGCAAAGATTTACACATATCCCCCGTTAAGGCATTAAGTGATTTGGGGCGATTTAAAATAATACTACCGATATCTCCATTACACCCTGATAAGCGCTCAAAAATTATATCGCTCTCTTCATTCAACATAACTAATTGACTCCTTTGGAAGACTCGGTACTGCCGACAATAACTTCTGTGTATATGCATGACACGGGTTTTCTAATATTAACCCAGTCTCCCCCTGTTCGACAATACGTCCTTGATACATAACAGCCAAATAGTGTGACAAATAAGCAACCACGGAAATATTATGCGTAATCAACAAAAAGGCAATTTTTTCTTCTTCTTGCAATGACTCCAATAATCGCAACACTTGCATTTGTATGGAAACATCCAACGCACTGGTAGGCTCGTCAAGAATAAGGAGCTTAGGCTTTAATGCCAGTGCACGCGCGATGCAAATCCGTTGCCGCTCGCCACCTGAAAACTCGTGCGGGTAACGCCACTTGTGTTCCGGCAACAAACCCACTTTTGTCAGCAACTCATCAATTCGCTGCAGTCGCGCCTGACGATTGCCGCCGATATTTTGCGTGATCATACCCTCCATAATACTATCAGCCACCATACGTCGTGGATTCAATGAAGCATAAGGGTCTTGAAAAATAACTTGAAAATACTGGCGACAATGTCTTAGCTTTGCATTCCCCAAAGCGTTTAAATCAATATCATCAAAAATAATTTTCCCTGCTGTACTTCTAATCAAACGAATAATCGCCTTAGCTGTCGTCGTTTTTCCCGATCCTGATTCTCCAACTAGCGCCAAGGTTTTACCGGCAGGAATGGCAAAGCTAACCTCGTCAACAGCTTTTACGTCATCAACTTTTCTTTTTAAAATGCCTTTCCGTATGGGGAAATAAACCTTTAGTTCCTGCACGTCTAACAACTTCTCTCCTGCTGGTGATAGCACTTTTTTCCGCGCCTTATTTGCTGGAATACAGGCTAACAACTGCCTAGAGTAGGGGTGCTGTGGCTTTTCAAAAAAAGCCTCACAAGAAACCTGCTCGACAACTTTACCCTTTTGCATTACCGTAATATCATCGGCAAGCTGCGCGACCACAGAAAGGTCATGACTGATAAACAACAACGCTAGCTTTTCTTTTTTACGCAACTGATTTAATAATGCTAACACCTGCGCCTGTATCGTCACATCTAGAGCCGTTGTCGGCTCATCAGCAATAATCAATTCTGGCTCTCCAGATAACGCCATCGCTATCATGGCACGTTGACGCATACCTCCTGAAAGCTCATGCGCATAAGAACGAAAACAGCGCTCTGGATCATGAATCCCTACTTTTTCTAACAACGACATTGCACGTAACTTTATTTCAATGCGCGAGTATTTTTTTAATTTAGATAACACCTCTAGCATCTGCTGACCGATGGTTAATACCGGATTAAAGGCCGACATGGCGTCCTGAAAAATCATGCCGACATTAACCCCCCTAACGGTTCGCATTTTTTTCTCGGTATAATCTAATAAATCGTCGTCATGCATCATCACTTTGCTATTTTTATCAACACGTGCCACTATCGGCAATAACTGCATTATCGATAACGCGGTCATTGTTTTCCCACTTCCTGACTCACCGACTAACGCCATACAATCGCCACGGTTTAATGTAAATGTTACATTATTGACGACTGGGGTTTTATCAAAATATATTGATAGGTTTTTTATAGATAGTAGCAGTTGTTCCATAGCTTGTTCCATTTCTATTTTTGGCGAGCTTTGATTATGTTAGGAGGTTTTTTTCGCCAGCATGACTCCATTTTTTTAAAGCGCTCTGATTGCATTAGTAAAAGATTTTCTATAGTCAGTTACGCCCCATCGCTTGCTCCATTTCCACTTTAGGCGTTCTTTAATCGCGACAGAGAAAGGGGGCTCTTTGGCCAGGCCGCCGTGAATACCTCCCTGTAGGCTGCATGAAAACATCCATGTTTTCAAGCCCTGGCCAAAGAGCCCCCTTTCCCTGTCGCTTACTCCCTGCTGTATTTATTGTTTAATTTGTTTTTTTATTTGACTCGTGGGTCTAGCGCATCTCTAACAGAATCTGAAAATAGATTTGCTGCTAGCACTAATACAAACATAAATAATAACGCTGCTAGTAAAGGCCACCAGACCACCGGCTCTCTTGCTAATTCTAATCTTGAACTGTTAATGATATTGCCCCAACTATTTGTTGTTGGATCCACACCTACCCCGACATAAGAGAGTACTGCCTCTGCTAAAACTAGACCACTAAAATCTAGCACTATGGTTATTAATACGATATGCATAACATTTGGCATAATATGTCTAAGCAAAATAGTAAAGCGTTTTACCCCTAAGGCGCGTGAAGCTTGCACGAATTCCATTTCCCTAAGTTTTAGCGTTTCACCACGCAATAAGCGACATAAGCCCGCCCAACCGGTAATGCCCAAAATAAAACACAATGCCAGCAACCTTGCATCAGCTCTTTGCATTAACGTCGGAAATAGCGTGGGGTGGTTACTGATATAAACTTGCATTACTAAAATAGCAGCTGAAATTAACAGCACACCAGGAATGGAGCTCATGGTCGTATATAAATATTGAATAATATCATCAACCCAACCACGAAAATATCCGGCTAACATTCCCAGTAGCAGTGCAAAAGGCAACATAAAAATTGTGGTTAAAGTACCAATTAATAAGCCTGTGCGAATACTTTTAACCACTTCATAGAAAACATCCTTGCCAACTTTATCGGTACCAAAAATATGATAGGCAGACGATAAACTCCACGCTAAAATGAAAAATAGCCATAATACAAAAAAGGTAATAAATATCTCACGCCAGGCTGTTTTTGTTTTATCAGATAACATGCCATACGCACATTCTTTAAAACTCGTCTTATTCTTACGTGATAAAAATAACATTAACAAGCAAGCAATAACAACAAAGCTAACCACTGCGATAAGCGCCCCTCGACAAATCCGCCATACTATATCTTTACCTTTATCACTAGGGTTTTTTAACGACTGCCCGGCATATTTTAAACGAGGATAGACGCCAGCTTCTTTCCCATATAAATGTAAGGAAAAGGGCGCCGAATAGGTTTTCTCATCATGACTCCCCAACGGTGACATCATTAAATCCAAAACAGACTTTGTCTGCGCAACAGAATATTGTTGTTGTGGATAACTAACTCTCAGATGAATAGAGTCCAATAAACCAATAGCAGCAAAACAGCAAAGCACCACTAAAGACGACACACCCAACTTATTGCGCAAAACCTGATACCAAGGTTCACGCATATGTGGATAACGACGCATATACAACACAGCAACCAAAGCAACAATAAACAAACCCCAGATCAACCAGTCGCTAAGCAGCATTGCCAATTCAACTTTCATGACTAATGTCCTTCTCCCAATCTAACGCGCGGATCAACTAACGTATAAGACACATCCGTTAGTATCAAACCGATGATATAAAGCAAAGTACCGAGAAAAACCATCGCACGCACGATATCAAAATCCTGTTGCGCAATAGCATCAATGGTATAACTGCCTAAGCCGGGAATACCAAAAAATGATTCCATAATTAAACTGCCTAAAAACAAGGTCGGTATAATAACAACCACACCCGTTAAAATTGGAATCATCGCATTTTTTAACACATGCCGATAAAGCACACGAAATTCTGACAAACCTTTTGCCCGCGCCGTACGCACATAATCTCGATGCAGCTCTTCTAAAAATATTGTTCGATACCAACGCGTCCCCGCACCAATACCACTAAAAACACCAATAGCCACTGGCAATACTAAAAATTTAAAGGCCTCAAACCCACTCTGATATCCCGATATCGGCACCAAATATAATATCTTGCCAAATAAATACTGCCCAACAATAATATAAAACAGCCCAGAGATAGACATAATAATCACACAAACAATTACACCAAACGTATCAAAAAACGACCCACGAAATAACGCAATAAATAAAGCAAAGGTAATATTAATCCCTAAACCCACCAAAAAAGTAGGAATCGCCAACGCCAAACTAGGCCACATCCGCTGACCAATATCATGACTAATATCGCGACCTTGATCAGAAGCACCAAAATTAAACGTTAACAACTCCAACGACTTACTAAAAAACAACGTATCACTAAGCTTATGAACCCCTTGCTCAGCATTATTATAAAAAAGCGGTTTATCATAACCATGCTGCGCCTTCCAACGACTAATCGCAGCAGCAGTAACATGCTTATCACCCAAATGCACCCGCGCCATATCATCAGGGGTATTAACCATAAAAAACAAAGCAAACGTAATAAGATTAACGCCTATTAAAATAGGGATCGCATAAAAAATTCGTCGAATCAAATAAGCTAACATATCAAACCCAAATTAATAAAAAACAAAAAACAAAACAACCTAAACTAAAACCGCCCCACACAGTTATAAAAAACGGGCAGAAGGCCCGGGGGAGGTCTTTTTACAAACCTTTGCGCACAGGATGTGCGCAACGGAGCCCTACAGGGACGTACTAGCGGGCGATTTGTAAAAAGACCTCCCCCGGGCCTTCTGCCCTGCGCACTAACCGCAACCCCGAACCTCCACACTGCAACCCCAATCAACCAGCGATCAACAAAAACCCTCTCTCCAAGCTTTCTACCCTAAGCTCTAACCGCAACCCCGAACCTCCACACTACAACCCCAATCAACCAGCGATTGACAAAAAACCCCCTCCAAGCCTTCTACCCTAAACTCTAACTGGCAACCACCAACATTCACACTTCCCCCCCTACCAAGCAACACTTAGATTCCGGCTTTCGCCAGAATGATGCCAGCGCAAGGAGAAAATCAGCGTAACAGACACGCAAGCAGTTACCCACAAAAATCATCATTGCCGTTTGATAGTAGGCCGACGCTCCCGACACCAATAAGTAACGACCAAAGGCACCGCCAAAACAACTGCCAACAAAAACAACACCCACAAAGGCCAAGCAACCGGCTGATTCCACTTCTTACGCAGCGCTTTCCTTTTAACAACATCAACTTTCTCATATTTTAATGTATTATTGGCCATCGCATGCGGCTTAGTCTGCCGATTCCACTGATGCGTCAACGTAAAATCAATCGGGTGAAACCCCCAAATTAAGGGGCTATCCTTTTGTACCACCTTAACAAACTGACGAATAAGTTGTTGCCGCTCCTCCCCATTGGGTAAGTTTTTTATTTTTTCAAATAATTTATTGGCCACCGGATTATCATAGTTACTAGCATTCTCACCACCTTTTTTCACCTTCCCATTAGGCCCATACAACAAAAACAAAAAGTTCTCTGGATCAGGATAATCAGCCATCCACCCCCAAGAAAACATCTGCGCCTTACCACGTCTCACCTTATCACGAAAGCGATTATACAACGTCGCGCGAATATTTAACTTAATCCCCAGCTTAGCAAACTGCTTACGAAACCAATTAAAACGCGCTTTATCATCAGGATTAGCAGAGGTAGCAACATCATAATTCAAAATCAACGCCTGACCCGTCTTAGGATCTATACCACCAGGATACCCTGCTTCCGCCAATAATTTTTTAGCATCTTCTAACGAACGCCGCTTCGGCTTTCCTTCAAACCAAGTATAAACATAAGGATTAACACCTTCAGCCCCACCCATATACCCAAAAATTCCCTGCGGAATCGGCCCTTGTGCAGGCTTTCCACGTCCATTAAGAAAAATAGAAATAAATTCCTCATAATCCAAAGCAATCGAAATAGCCTGACGCAACTTTTGTTTTCGCTCACCATAACCACCAACCACCGGATCCAACATATTAAAACCAATATAAAAAATACTTGGTGTCACCGTTGTCTTTAAAGTAATACCCATTTGTTTCATTTGCTCAGTCAGATAAGGCTTACCATCCACACCTAACTTAATCGCCTGATCAAAACTATCCGAACCAATCCCCGATTTATCATAATAGCCTTGCAAGAATTTATTCCACCGCGGAATACTCTCTCTTTCCAGCGAAAAAATAATCTTATCAATGAAAGGTAATTGATTTCCGGCATCCGCCAAATAGCCTTTTAAAGCATCATCAGACTCACCTGCTTGCGGATACTGCTCCCCATGAAAATTTGGATTTTTCACCAATACCATTTGTTTATTAGGATTATTCTCCGTCATCATATAAGGCCCCGTGCCAATAGGGTACCAATCAAAGGTAATATTATGCTCTTTCATGCCCGGCTGAGAATAAAAGGCATCAGCTTCCCAAGGAATGGGAACAAAGAAAGTCATCGCCAACCAATATTTAAATTGTGGATAAACACCCTTTATTTTTATTTGTAAATGGTAAGGACCCACAACCTTAACGCCTTTTAACGCAAAATTTCTTAAATCTAAAAAGCCTTCACCAGGTTGTTTATCCACTGCTTTTTGCAGATCCTTGCTTAAGGTTTTTAAACCAACAATATACTTACTCATTAAACCAAAAATAGGAGAGTTAGTTTTAGGCGAAGCAAGACGTTTTATTTGATAAACATAATCATGCGCCGTCATCTCGCGCGTGCCTGTTTTTTTAAAATCACCAATGGCATGAATATTTTCCAGCTGCTCCTCAGTCAAGTGTAGATACAGATAATGTCCATTTTTACCCTTGGCCAAAGCAGGGTGGGGCTGATAGAAGATTCCTTTTTTTAAATAAATATCATAAACGCTATAAGCAACCTTACTTGGCTTTACATTTTTAGCAAGTCGCCGACCCGATTTACTAAAGTAAGTCACTTTCGGTAACGAAACAGCCGTCAACGGTGTTAACACATACGGCCGCTTAAGATAATGATACTGCATCACCGGCTCATAAACTTGCGCAATAATCTGTATTTCGTCTGATGAATAAGCCCTGGCTGGGTCTAATGTTTTAGGTGAATTGGAAAAGGCGGCATAACGAATATTTTCCTCTTTGTGCTGCTCGTGCGGATTATTCCACACCGCTGCCGCTGAGGTTATGCAGAAAAGCAAAGCAATAAAAAATGATATCCTTATCATCTAGTTATTATATGCATTTCGCGCACAGACGCAAAGGAAAGCAAGCTTTTGCCCACCCTTTATACCAACGACAAAAACCTCCTTGCATATTCCACCAATTGATTTAAAATTGCTCGATGAATACAACAACCACCACTCAAGCTAGCTGGCAGAAAATCCTTAGCCAAGCTATTAGCGATATCGATCAGCTATGCCGACTGTTAAATATCAACCCCGACCTGTGCGAAAAACATACAAACTTTTCTTTGCGAGTGCCGATTCCCTTTATTAACCGCATGGAAAAAGGCAACATCAACGATCCTCTACTAAGACAAGTGCTACCAATCAATGCTGAAAATATCCTCACACCCGGCTTTTCAAACGACCCTCTAAACGAACTTAACGCCAATAAGGTCCCAGGCCTACTGCATAAATACCACGGCCGCGTTTTATTAATGCCCAACCCCAGTTGTGCCGTTAATTGCCGTTACTGCTTTCGCCGCCATTTCCCCTACAAAGAAAACACCCCCGGACTAGAGGGCTGGCAACAAGCGCTCGATTATATTTCCCAAGACGATAGTATTGAGGAAGTTATTTTAAGCGGCGGTGACCCCCTAATGACAAAAGATCACCTTTTGACACAATTTATTAAACGTATCGAATCAATAGCGCATGTTAAATTCTGCCGCATTCACACTCGGCTCCCCATTGTTATTCCACAAAGAGTAACGCCAGAACTTTTAACCACACTTGCCAACAGCCGTCTAAAAGTGGTGATGGTTGTTCATTGTAATCATCCCAACGAGATTGACGCTGCTGTTGCTGATGCTTTTGCTAAATTAAACCAGCATCAAATTACTTTACTCAACCAATCGGTGCTATTAAAAAATATTAATGATGATACCAATACATTAATGGCATTAAATAAGAAACTATTTCTACATGGCGTTATGCCATACTATTTACATCTTCCTGACCGCATACAAGGCACGGCACATTTTGATGTTGAGGAAAAACTGGCGCTAGAATTATTAAACGTTCTGCGTGCAAAACTACCTGGTTATATGGTTCCAACACTGGTAAAAGAAATTGCCGGTGAGGCGAATAAGACTATTATTTGCTAACATACGTGAACGCCATGAAAGGATTTTACGCGAAAGATTAACCACACATGGAATAACCACTCCATATGCTAAACTCTTACCATGCGATCTTATCAACTTCGCGCGACACTCACTTCACTGGACTATAGAATGACACAACTTCGTCTTCGCTCTTCAACTAAGGCGGCCGGCGCTTTACCTCGACTGGGGACGCTGTTAGCTCTAGAACTTCTTTTAAACTCACCTTGTGTAGACGGCCTAACTTGACCTACTGGCGGGAAAAATGTGAAGTTCGCGCCAGCCTGAGCTTTTTTACTAGCGCTTTGCAAAGCCACATCATCAGAAAGCTGCAAGCTAACCTGATCGCTCCAACAAGCTTGATTGCAACGAGAAAAAGGTCCGTTGACAGAAGGCGGGTCAAAATCACCACCAACGAGCGCCGAATGTTTAACCGACCCCTTCCTTTTTATAACGATTAACAAAGGTTCATCTGGCATCATACCCTCCTAGTGGTGGTAGATCAGCTCAAGACATAACATTACGGATCGATTGTCCGCCGATCTTCTTCCATTAAATGATCCATTTGTTGCTGAATCATTTGTCTAAATTGCGTGGGGTAAGGAATATCCATAAAATAATCCCGCGTTCCGCCAGTACCAATAACAACAATTGTGCCATAACCAAATAAACGTCCAGCAATAGTTTGACTAATATTCACCGCCTCTAAACGACGGATAAAAAGCTCCAACACATTGCGCTGTACAAAGCCACGTTTCATCACAATACGCCGATTTGTTATGCCATACTCGGAAGAGTTAAAAATAACAAACGCTTTACAAAAAGAATAAAGCGCAATCAGTACCGCAACAACACCGATCAACTGAGAAAAACTATAGCCGCGCAATAAACTAATATTTAAGTTATAGCTCGCTGTAAAAAATACTGGGCCAAACACCCACACTAACAACGCTAACACCATAATAACCATTGAGGGAACAAATACAACCCAGTGGGGTTTAGAAATGAACACTATCTTCTCGCCCTTTAACAAACTACCTTCTATATACGCCATATTATGTACCTCATTTTTGCGTAATTATCTCTCGACTATTATTTCATCCTTGTTCATCTAAACTATCCTAAAAATATATTGTTATCCTGGAAAACGGCCTTACACCACAATCAAATTATCCACTCGCCGATAAGCCTTCGGCAATAAATTGCCGCGACGGCCTCGCTCACCATGAAAATTCGCTAAATCCTTTGTTTGAATTGTTAACTTTCGTTTTCCAGATAAAACCGTCAAGGCATTTTCTTCATTTAGCACCGCCATTGCGACGCAATATTCTTCACGCTCAGCAACTTTCGCGCTAGGAATGCTAAGAATTTTATTGCCCTTACCTTTTGACAACTCCGGCAAATCAGCAATAGGAAAGATCAACATACGGCCTTCGTTGCTTACCGCTGCCAGAAACTGTGACTCTACATCCGTCACACGCTGTGGTGTTAATGCTAAAGAACCTTTAGGGCATTTTAAAATGGACTTACCACTGCGGTTTTTGCAATATAAATTCCCTAACTTGGTAATAAAACCATAACCTGCATCCGACGCTAATAAATACAGATCTTCATCATCGCCCATTAAAATCGCTGGGAAGATCACCCCAGGCGCCGGTTTTAGTCTTTTCGTCAACGGATCACCCTGACCACGCGCCGAGGGTAGGGTATGCGCTTGAATGCTGTAACTCTTTCCTGCCGTATCAAGCAGATGTACATTCTCATTACTACGACCATTCACCTGCATTAAAAAACCATCGCCCGAGCGGTAATTTAAGGCATCACCATTGATCTCATGCCCCTTCGCCGAGCGTATCCACCCTTTTTGCGACAAAATGACGGTCACCGGTTCTGACGGCAACATATCTTGCTCGCGCATCGCTTGCGCTTCGGCACGTTCAACAATGGGTGAGTTACGCTCATCGCCATACTGTTTTCTTACCGCTGTCAGCTCTTTTTTAATTAATGTTTTTAGGCGACTCTTTGAGCCTAAGATACCTTCAACTTCATCACGTTCTTCTGATAGTTTTTTCTGCTCATCACGTATTTTAGTTTCTTCCAGTTTTGCTAACTGGCGTAATTTAATTTCTAAAATCGCCTCAGCCTGTTTATCACTGAGTTTAAATTTTTTCATTAAAACAGGCTTGGGCTTATCCTCACTGCGGATAATCGCAATGATTTCATCGAGATTAAGAAAAGCAATAATTAAGCCTTCTAAAATATGTAAGCGCGATAGAATCTGTTCTAAACGAAATTCCAAGCGGCGACGCACCGTTTGCATACGAAATTCTAACCACTCGGTGAGAATGGTTAATAAGTTTTTAACTTTCGGGCGGCCATCTAAACCAATTAAATTTAAATTCACACGGTAACTGCGCTCCAAATCAGTGGTCGCAAATAAGTGAGTCATTAATTCATGAATATCGACACGATTAGAACGCGGGGTAATAACAAAACGCACCGGATTTTCATGATCTGATTCATCACGCAAATCACTCACCATCGGTAATTTCTTCGCTAACATCTGTGCGGCTACTTGCTCTAAGACTTTATTACCCGATACTTGATGCGGCAGGGCAGTGATCACGACCTCGCCATCTTCTTTATGATAAACCGCACGCATACGGATGCTGCCATTTCCCGATTTGTACAACGCTTTAATATCTTTTTCCGGTGTAATAATTTCGGCGTTAGTGGGATAATCTGGCCCTTTTACGATTTTACAAATTTCGGCTAACGTTGCTTTGGGGTGATTTAACAAGTGCACACAAGCGTCAACCACTTCCGATAAATTATGCGGTGGAATATCCGTTGCCATACCAACCGCGATACCAGAAGCACCATTTAACAATACATTCGGTAATTGCGCTGGCAAAATAGCCGGTTCATTTAAGGTGCCATCAAAATTAGGAATCCAATCGACCGTGCCCTGTTGTAACTCGCTTAATAGTGCTTGTGCGTAAGGGGATAAACGCGCTTCGGTATAACGCATCGCGGCAAAAGATTTAGGATCATCGGGACTACCCCAGTTTCCTTGGCCATCAACAAAGGGATAGCGATAAGAAAATGACTGCGCCATTAACACCATGGCTTCATAACACGCTGTGTCACCGTGCGGGTGAAACTTACCTAGAACATCACCGATAGTACGCGCTGATTTTTTAAATTTTGCCGTCGACTTTAAACCCAGTTCCGACATCGCATAGATAATGCGACGTTGCACAGGCTTAAGTCCATCACCGATATGCGGTAGTGCGCGGTCGAGAATAACGTACATGGAATAATCCAAGTACGCCTTTTCGGTAAATTCGCTAATCGGTAGCCGTTCAACATCCGCTAACGTGCTTGCTTGCTTTTTTGTCATACTTGCTTACCCTTAAAATCACCACAACCACTTTCCTAAGTGGTGTCTTTAATCTTATCGTGACAGAATTTAATCTGCCTAAAAAATATTCTGATATCAGACCATCTCAGCTTCCAAAACGTCTAGCTCTAGCTTCTCACGTCGACGCCCTCGTTGTCGATTAGAAGCTTCTGGTACTGTCCAATCATTAACATTAACACGCTGACGCGGTTTGAGCACACGCGACACCTCTTCCAGGCTGTCCAAGGCAGCGCAAAGTTTGATAAAACGTTCCAAGGAAATCTGCCCACTGCGTTCAAAGTGTTTCAATGTATAAACATTTATCCCCGCGCGCTCAGCCAATTCTTCCCGCGACCACCCCTGCTGCAAACGCATCATTCTGATTCGATTGGCAAAAGTAAGTAAGACCTCATTCGCGCTCATTGATTCAGACATCCTGTCATCTCCCTTTAGCGTTGATACCCTTAAGACAATATAGTAACCAATAATACAGGGTGAATAAAGCGCCGTCATCCCGCGATCAGCATTGTTAACGTAGGGGCGCAGCATGCTGCGCCCGTAAACATCTGCGGCACCGACTACCATAACCATTCACGCACAATCGGGCACAGCATGCTGTGCCCCTACGGGTTCTATCAAGCCGTAGTATGATGGTGCTAGAGTCCTGGGGTGATGATGCTGGTGTTTGGGACCAACAACTTTTCTAAAAATATTGCATTATCCCCACTATTGACTTAAAGTTGTGCAATGTTAACTATCGGCAAATATAAACTCCCCAACCGCGTTATCCTCGCCCCCATGGCAGGCGTAACCGACCGTCCTTTTCGCGAATTATGCCGTCAATTTGACGCCGGCCTAGTTGTATCAGAAATGGTCAGCAGCAACCCCGCTTTACGCAACAGTCAAAAAACCAAACTACGCTTAAGCCACCACAATGAACCCGCTCCACGCAGCGTACAAATTGCCGGCGGTGATCCAGACATTATGGCAGAAGGCGCTCGCTTTAATGTCGACAATGGTGCCGAGATTATTGATATCAATATGGGCTGCCCCGCCAAAAAAGTCTGCAAAAAAGCCGCTGGTTCTGCATTGTTAAAAGACGAGGACCTGGTAAAACACATACTCGACGCCGTCGTCAATACCGTTTCCGTGCCGGTAACATTAAAAATTCGCACCGGCTGGGATCGAGACAATAAAAATGGCGTTAACATTGCCCGCATTGCTGAACAAGCTGGTATTACCGCTCTTGCCGTACACGGGCGCACACGTGCAGATAAATATTTAGGCGAAGCGGAATACGACACCATTGCCGCCATCAAACAATCAGTCTCCATGCCTGTATTTGCCAATGGCGATGTCAACTCACCCGAACAAGCCAAATTTGTTTTGGACTACACCGGCGCCGATGCCGTTATGATCGGTCGCGCTGCCCAAGGTCGACCGTGGATTTTCCGTGAAATTAACCATTATCTAGAAACTGGTGAGAAGCTACCTGAACCCTCGCAGGATGAAATTAAACACACTTTATTATCCCACCTTGAAAAACTCTATCACTTTTATGGTGAATTTATGGGCCTACGTATTGCCCGTAAACACGTAGGCTGGTATCTCAAAACGCAAAAGCATGCGCTGGAATTTCGACGAACATTTAACGCCTTAGAAAGCGCGAGACAACAAGTAGAAGAAATTTCTCGCTACTTTGAAAAAGATTAAACAATAAACACCCCTTTTCGCAAACTCATGACAGCAAGTTCCCATAGATTTTGCAAAGCTTGTACGGTAGTATCGAGGCATTATGACAACGCCAAAACGACATTACAGCATCCTCGATAATATTATTATGCAGATCGATAACTGCTTAGCAGCTGTGGTGCGCGAACCGACCAGTCAACGCGATTACCCCGCTAAAGATGATCCTGACAACGAATTAACAGCGGCGCAAAAAAAACAATCAGCGGGTTTTATGCGCGTTAACTACAGCGGCGAAGTCTGTGCCCAAGCGCTTTATAACGCCCAAGCCTTAATGGCACGTGATGAAAAAACGCGCGAAACACTACTACATTGCGGTGAAGAAGAAACTGACCATCTTGCCTGGTGCAACCAACGCTTAAAAGAACTCAATAGCCACCGCAGCTACCTCAATATTTTTTGGTATTGGAACTCTTTTTTTATTGGCCTCACTGCCGGCATGGCGGGTGATAAATGGAGTTTAGGTTTTGTCGAAGAAACCGAAATCCAAGTCGGCAAACATCTACAAGGCCATCTGGAAAAACTAGACCAGAACGATATCAAAACACGCAGCGTTATTAAACAAATGGAACTCGATGAAGCCAAACACGCCGAAACAGCTGCCACCAATGGCGCCGAGTCACTACCAACACCCATTAAAAAATTAATGGGACTACACGCCAAGGTAATGACAACGCTAGCCTACTGGATCTAAAAAAACGCGTGACAATTCACATCCAATATACCTATTAAAAACTGAGATTCTGTTAAGCACCAAGCCAGCCCTTTATTACGCGGCGGGCGCTACGAAACGACGACCGCCGCGAAAAAACAGGTACAGCAACGTAGGGGCGCAGCATGCTGCGCCCGCAAACCATGAAAGAATAAATAACTAGACACAAGCACTAAGCCCGCAAAAGACCCACACACTCACGATAATCACCCGATTTAAACAAGGCCGAACCAACAACAAAAAAGTCCGCGCCCGCATGAGCAATATCCGCAATATTATCAACCTTCACACCACCATCAACCGCCAAGAAAGGTGGCACTTCCATGCCGCTTAACCGCTCTCGCACCTCAGAAATTTTTTGCAAACTTTCTGGAATAAAAGCCTGACCACCAAAACCAGGGAACACCGACATCAACAAAATCATATCAAGCTGACTAATTAAGACATCTGAAATAGATACAGGACGATCAGGATTAAACGCCAAACCAGCACCCATACCCGCCGCTTTTATCTTGGCAATAACAGCCTCAACATTATCGACCGTTTCAGGATGAAACGTTAAAATATTTGCCCCCGCTTTGGCAAAGGGCTCAATATATACCTCTGGGTTATCAACCATAAGATGAACATCAATGGGTGCTTTAACCCCCGCTTTGCGCAGCGAAGCACACACCATTGCACCGATACTTAAATTAGGAACGAAATGATGATCCATGACATCAAAATGAATGTAGTCTGCACCTGCCGCTAGTACTTTGTTAACATCGTCACCCAGATGGGCGAAGTCGGCACTTAAAATAGATGCTGAAATAATTCTTTCTTTATTCATTTGGGCCTCATTTTTTTAACGAGCTGCAGGATAACGCTGCTTATTTCCGCGCCGCACAAATTTGCTCATACGCTTTTTTAATTTGTTGCGTTTTTTGCGTTGCCATTTTTATCATTTCCGGCGGCAAGCCTTTGGCAATCAGTTTGTCTGGATGATGCTGGCTCATCAAACGGCGATAGGCTTTTTTAATTTCCGCATCACTAGCACTCGAGGAGACGCCTAATACTTTATAAGCATCATTTAAACTCTGCCCAGGACGATATTGCGCGCGTTGTTGGTAACCACCACCTTGCTGTTGATACCCCTGCTGGTAATGCTGTTCAGCACGATAACGGTTTTCAAAATAAGAAAAATTCAGCCCAGAAACGCCCAAGTGTTGGCAGATATATTGCAGCACCTGCCGCTTTTTATCGCTAATATTTTTACCATCAGCATAGGCCATTTGAATTTGTGTCTCTAAAAAGAAACGCAGTAGAGAAGGGCGATACCAGCACGCACGCTTAAGTTTCGATAATGCAGCATCAAGGTTGAAATCTGGACTTTTGCCCTCATTAAATAGACGTATGGCTTCACGCTTCATATTGGCGTCTAAGTTCATCTGGTCCATCATATTTTGTGCAATGCGAATTTCATTTTCAGAAACACGCCCATCGCACTTAGCAATATGGCCCATGATGGTGAAGGTACAGTCAAAGAAGACAGACTGCACTTTTTGTTGCCGCTGCTGACCAGGTGTTCGAAAACCAAACAGCCGTGACAACCAGCCAATATCGTAGAGGTGACCAAGAATAAGCCCAATAATAATAAAAATAGGCTTACCTAAAAAAAGACCAATGAGGCCGCCAGTGATTTTTCCTGTCCAATTCATGGGCTTTTTTTGTCCAGTGTTTATGTTAGACTATGCGCCATAACGGGTATTACCAACGGGGATTTAAAGTATGTTAACAACGATTGAAGTACCACACCTAGCCACAGCCCTTACCGGTCCACTCCTATTCCTTGAAAAACATTTTCTAAAACATCAGGTTGCTATTGAAACGTGGTTCCGGCAACAATGGCAAGAAACACCACCACCGCTTTACGGTTCGGTCGACTTGCGCAATGCTGGCTTTAAATTAGCACCCGTTGACACCAATTTATTTCCAGCGGGCTTTAACAATCTCAATGATGATTTTATACCCCTCTGCATTCAAGCAGTGCAAGCAACTATAGCTGAGATTTGCCCTGATGTCACACGCTTGCTCCTGATTCCAGAAAGCCACTCGCGTAACACCTTCTACTTTGAAAGTTTAGCGGTGGTCGTTGAAATCCTGCAACGCGCTGGCTTTGATGTCCGTACTGGCTCGCTTGACGAAGCGCTGCTTGAACCTCGAGAAGTCGACCTGCCATCGGGTAAGCACCTTAAACTTGAACCGTTAGTGCGCGAAGGTGACAAAGTAGGCGTTAAAGACTTTTTCCCCTGCTGTATCATATTAAATAACGACTTATCAGGTGGCACACCGGAGATTTTAAGCAATATCACACAAACCATTATGCCATCGATTGAGCTTGGCTGGTCTCAGCGCTTAAAGTCAGAGCATTTTGGTTTATACGAACAGGTCAGCAAAGAGTTTTGTGAGCTTATTGATATTGACCCCTGGTTAATTACGCCTTTATTTGATAAGTGTCCCGAAGTGGACTTTATGAAACAAGAAGGGCAACAATGCTTGGTTTCACGCACAAAAGGGGTCTTTAAACAAATTGAGGCAAAATACAAAACGCACAATATTAATGAAAAACCTTTTGTGGTGGTTAAGGCAGATGCTGGCACTTACGGCATGGCAGTGATGATGATTCAAGACCCCGAAGAACTAGCCAGCTTAAATCGCAAACAGCGCACTCGCATGTCAACCATTAAAGGCGGCACCAGTGTTACCAAGGCGATTATTCAAGAAGGCATTCATAGTTTTGAAACCTCTGGTCAAGAAAATTCTGTTGCTGAGCCGGTGGTTTATTTAATTGGACGACACGTCGTTGGTGGCTTCTACCGCTTGCATAAAAATCGTGGACCGAATGAAAACCTCAATGCCCCTGGTATGGATTTTCAACCTTTGGCTTTTGCCGAACCCTGCCAAACACCGCATAGTAATGATCAGGAACCGGCTAACCGTTTTTATGCTTACGGTGTTGTCGCACGATTAGCATTTTTAGCCGCAGCTAGGGAATTAGCTGCCTTCAAAAAAGAGCAATAGGAGCAAGCTATGTCGTTAGCTATTGGCATCATTATGGATCCCATTGAATCGATCAACCCGGCTAAAGATACCACCTTTGCGATTATGCTCGCCGCACAGGCGCGCGGGCATACTATTTATTATTTACAAAGCAAAGATGTTTGGCTGCAGGACGGTTTAACCTGGGGCAGCATGCAGGCTATTCGCGTTGCAGACAATCTCACCGATTGGTTTGAATTATCAGCCCCGGTGACGCAGCCTTTGGTTGAGCTAGATCTTGTGTTTATGCGCAAAGACCCGCCGTTTAATATGCAATATATTTATACGACTTATTTGCTCGAACAAGCGCAGGCAAAAGGGCTGCGGGTTATTAATGATCCGAAAAGTTTGCGTGATGCTAATGAAAAATTATTTACAGCATGGTTTCCGCAATGCTGTCCAAAAACATTAGTAACGTCACAAGCGAGCTTATTAAAAGATTTTATTGCGCAAGAGCAAGATATTGTGATCAAACCGCTAGATGGTATGGGGGGACGCTCTATTTTTAGGGTAACACCTGACAATGCTAATATTAATGTCATTATTGAAACCGTTACTGAAAATGGTGCTTCACTGGTGATGGCACAACGTTATATTCCGGAGATTCGCCAAGGCGATAAACGCATTTTACTGATTAACGGCAAACCGATTGGCTATGCACTGGCGCGCATTCCTTCAGAAAATGATTTCCGCGGCAATTTAGCGGCAGGGGCAACCGGTGTTGGACAAGAGCTATCAGAACACGATTTATGGATATGCGAACAAGTTGGACCAACATTGCGTGAGAAAGGACTGGTGTTTGTTGGCTTAGATGTTGTCGGTGATTATTTAACAGAGATAAACGTAACAAGCCCAACCTGCATTCGTGAACTTGATAAGGCCTTTAACCTAGATATAGCGCAAGACTTACTGCGAGAAATCGAATCAGGCTGCTAACCATAAGCTGAAAAATAGTATGCAAAAAAAACCTACCATTAACGTTATTGGCTGCGGCAAGTTAGGAAAAACCATCGCGCGACTAATTGTCAAAAATAATCTTGGCACTATTAAGGCTATTTGCAATGCTCATATCGATAGCAGTCAAAGGGCGGTTGAATTTATTCAGCAAGGTAGTGCTTATAGCCGTTTAGCAGATCTCCCCAGCGCTGATATTACTTTTATTACTGTTCCTGATGATCATATTGAAAAAGTCTGTATTGCGCTGGCAGATAAAAATTATTTTAAAGAACAGCAAATGGTTATTCATTGCAGCGGTGCGTTGGCAGCTAATATTTTAGACGCTGCGCAACAGCAGGGCTGTTATGTTGCCAGTGCGCACCCATTAAAGAGTTTTGCCAACCCAACTTTAAGTGTGGAAACCTTTGCTGGTACCTACTGCGCTATCGAGGGTGACAAAATTGCTTGTGACTTTGTTAATACATTATTTTCTAACTTAAATGCCATTTGTTTTTTTGTCGATCCTAAAAATAAAATGCAGTATCATGCTGGTGCTGTTATGGCTTCTAACTATTTAACCACTTTAGTCGATGCCTCGACGCAGGCGCTAATCAACGCGGATATTGATAAGGATATTGCTTTTGATATTTGTCTGAGCTTGATGTCTGGTAGCTTGAACAACCTTGCTAAAGTACGATCAACCAAGGCTGCCTTAACAGGTCCTATTAAAAGAGGTGATGTTGACATTATTAGAAAACATCTTGCGTCGTTTGATGATAACTCACTAAAGAGGCTTTATAAGCTATTAGGAAAACAAACGGTTGAATTGGTAGCGCATAATCAGGTTTTGGCTGATCGTTTTGACAAGTGCTTTGTTGATTAATTGAGTTATTATTTCTTACTAGCTTGAAAGCCTTGCGCCATTCAAAACATCAACTTGAGGCGAACGGCAAACATCAGGGTCGCCAATGTAATTATTAAAAATACCATGCCTACGGTGAGAGCTTTCTCTTGTTGAACCAACAACTTTATCAACATTGCCAGTATTACTTTTATTGCCTGCCCTGCGCATCAATCCATATTTAATTAGACGATACATGCCATACAATAGCAAAGCCCCGGCAATCGCCATAGCAACTGGCGGGATAGCTACACCACCAATGCAAACCCCGATGGCGGCAACTTTAATACCTGCAGCGCCTACAGCCGCCTTAACACCAACAGCAACACCGGCAATCGCGCCAATTTTTAAAAGAGGACGAAGCACATTAAACATAATATTGAGCGCCGACAAACAGCGGTCGCCAAAATCACGCGGTTTTTTTAATTCCTCATAAAGCATAAAGCTATCATTAGAAAGCAGCTTTCTAAAATGATTCGCGAACTCCAAAGGTGAGGAATCTGCTATTTTCTGTGCACAACGTGCAAGCTCTTGCTCATCAACCCCTAATCCTTCTCGCCTCATGATCTCAACGGCATGCTTCCTATTAATTTCACCAAAAATAGTTGCTAATTTCTTTAGTGTTTCCCTATCAGCTGAGCTCTCTTGCAATACCTCAGGATTCTCACCGCTATAACGCGAGGCGAAACAAATCGTTAACCACAAGGAAATTAAGCGTCCTGATAAAAAATGTTTTGGTTCAGCTGAAACTACTGAGGGTAAAAAAAGCTTTGGTAGCAACATGCCAAGCATAGGGATGGGGAATTCATTTAAGACAAAACACATGTTCCAGCTGGTGTATAAGTCAGCCCAGCCTTGGCTTAAGCCGGTTACTGGCACATAAGTAGCTTACTGATCTACTTCATCATCTCCCCTCTCATCACCCTTACCCTCTTTTTGCTTAAACTCCTTATTTTTTGTCGCGACGCTGTGCTTTGGTTTAATACGCTGTTCCTTTTCATATTGTGAATAATATCCAACCTGCTCAGCCAATCGTATTAACGCCAAACCCGCTTGTGCATTACCACTGGCTGCCGGCTGCCTTTGCATATCTTTAAAAACAGCTTCTGAGATATTAATGCGTGCGCCGGTGTGATTTCTTTCGGCTTCTTTATCTACTGCCGCATAGGGCTGCGGTGCGTCAGCTGTTGCTTCCTCAACTGCTCTTAGTGACTCCGCACTAAGCTTTACATAGGGCTGTTCTTTACACTCCCGCAGCTCTTGAACCACAGCGTCTAACGACGGTGTGTTATAAGTATTTAGCAACTGCTTATTTTTAAAAACTTGCAAAATTTCTGTATCTGGTGAATATACAAATAAGGTGCCAGAATATGAAAAGTCATCGACAACCTTATCTGAGCTATTACTGATACAAAGGTAATGGTCTTCCACCAAACATTTTTTAGTAAACGAGGCGTTGTAAGAAGTTAATTTATTTTCTTCCACAAACGCTTGTGCAACATCATCACCTGCTACACCTTGAAACTGTGTCTGCAAACGACGGCGCCACATTGCGGGATCGATGCTAACCGCTTTTATAGCGGCAAATACACTGTCTGTCTTTTTATAGACTTGCCATAAATTTTGGTAGGTACTCCCTAGCTTATCTTGACTGAGTCCGCGTTGACCGAGCAAATGATCCATCGCGGCAGCAAAAAATTGCGGATCATTATTCATCGTGCTGGTTACCATTTCTAAGATAACCATTAGGTGGATGCCTTTTCTGATTTCTGACTTAAGCCTAGGTTGCTGCCAGATTTTGTTGCCTTTTCTCGCTAAGAAAAAGTCTCTTAACATCGGGTTTTCGACAATGCCTTTTGCCAAGACCTTAAGATGAGGCTCTAGCTTGGGGGAACCGTCTTTTTCCTCTTGATGGATAGAGCGTATAAACTGTTTGAAAGTATCGTTTTCAAAATTATCCAAACCTAGTATTTCGTTAACCTCTTTGATGATGCTTGTACCTGTTGCCAAATCACCATCTAATATTGTTTGCAACCAAGCAAAGACTTCGTCACCTGTAACTTCACGATCGTCACTTAAAGCCCACTTAGTTTCTCGCTCGACAACACTAGGTGCTCCAACAGCATCCGACATTAGTGGAGGAGAATCAGAATCAGAAGCTGCATCTGTGGGAGTGGGGGACGGAACTGGCGGCATAACTAAACTCTCGTTTCTGTCTATGCCTTTAGAGCTGTCCCTTAATGTTAATATAATCTTTTATTATACTAGCAGAAATATGCACACTTTTATAGGAAGTGTAATTACCACGCTTTAACTTTTCCTTAATATTTCCTTAATAATGCGCATCGCATAGTGTCCAATTTTTAATAAATCGTTTGCGCCCAACAATACTACTGCCGAAAATGGCGCAAGTTATTTAAGCCCTCAAGCTGGCTTGTAGAACGAATAGGATTAATATCCAGCCCACCGCGGCGCGTGTAACGTGCATACACGGTTAAACTATCGGGCTTGCATTGGCGCATAATGTCCATAAAGATACGCTCAACACATTGCTCATGAAATTCATTATGATTACGAAAGGAAACAATATATTTTAACAAACTCTCGTGATTGATTTTCATACCACGATATTTAATCTGCACACTACCCCAATCGGGTTGACCGGTAACAGGGCAATTTGATTTTAATAAATCGGAATACAGGGTCTCTTGTTTTAACACCCCTTCATTAATTTTTAACAGGCTAAGATCTGTGTCGTAGATATCACATTCTACATCGAGATTATCTAAGCAAACACCATCAAAGCGTTTAAGCGCTTGCCCCTCACAATCTTGCGCTGTTAATAACATCACGGTTACTTCTTCACCGGCCGCTTCTGTTAAATCATGCGTTAAGGCATCTTTCACCGCTTTACGGCTATTAAAACGGGTATTATTAAACGAGTTTAAATAGAGCTTAAATGATTTTGACTCGACAATATTAGGTGAGACACAAGAAAAATAAAACGTCGCCATACCGACTTCTGGTTTACCTTTTTCATTGAGCCATGAAAGTTCGTAGGCATTCCATAAGTCACCGCCATGGAAGGGCAACGGCTTGGGAACGTCAAGCTCAGCGCGAGCGCCTTGACGAGGAATAGCGTGCAATAATTCTGGCGTGTAAATACTGGTGTATTCAACCGTTTTGCCCAAATGACTATCTGACAGCTCTTTATCCATTTTTATTCCTTGCTTATCATCGCTTGATCTTATAACGTACCAAGAAATGGTGTATCATTCAAACCTATGATGAACAAACCATCACTTGCCATTGCAGCTACCGACGAATCACTCGAGATAAAAGCAAAAGCGCTTTCACAGTCATTAGGCTTTCCGCTGGTCAATATTACTGATACTGAGCACAAACTGTTATTAGTTATTAATGAAGAGCATATCGAATTACGCCTCACTGCGCCTAAATCACCGAAGCCCATTTACGTTGATTTTCTTTCTGGCGCGGTTGCCCATCGCCATCAATACGGTGGCGGCCGGGGGCAACTGATTGCTCGTGCTGTTGGTTTACAAAATAAAAAAGACGTTAAAAGACGCTACCCCAAGGTGTTAGACTTAACCGCTGGCCTTGGGCGTGATGCGTTTGTGCTCGCCACCCTGGGCTGTGATGTTACCATGGTTGAACGCTCTGCCATTATTGCAACGCTATTGCAAGATGGATTACTGCGCGCTCAAAACGCACAAGATTGGTTTTCACAATTAAAGCTTCGCCTGGTGGTGGATGATGCACACGATTACTTACAAACCCTTAGCGACGACAATAAGCCGGATGTTATTTATCTCGACCCGATGTTTCCAGATTCTAAAAAAAGCGCGCTGGTCAAAAAAGAAATGCGTTACCTAAAAGAGGTCGTTGGTGATGATCTTGATGCCGGCGCTTTATTGCCGCTTGCTTTTGCTAAAGCGAAATATCGCGTTGTTGTCAAACGGGCCAAGCTTGCACCAACGCTGACTGAGACAGAACCTTCTTTGACCATTAAAGGGAAGAGCAGTCGTTATGATGTCTATATTAAGGCACCTATTGCCACCTCCTAGTCACTTTGTGACATACCAGACCATTAGCTCACCTATAGGGAAAGAAAGGGCTTGAGCAGATTATTGCAATTATTATCCCATAAAGGAATAATGACAAAGTAGGCTATTCCTATAAAAGATAAGATTTCAGTGCAAGGCGGTTGATTTTAAAGTTAAGGACACACTAAAGCGATGAATACAACACACAAGGATATACACACCCTTTTAAAAATAGGATTTCAGAAAACGGTTGATGCTACACCGAGCATTATTACTGGTATCGTAGTCTTTTTACTTTTCTGGCTTGCGGGCATTATTGCAAAAAAGCTTATTGAGAAATTAGCGAACCACTCGAAAAACAGACAATATTTATTACACCTGGTGGGACAAACCACCAAAGTAGCTTTAATCATTATTGGACTGATAACAGCACTTGGTACCATGGGCATTAATGTAACCGCACTGGTTACTAGCTTGGGGCTGGCTGGTTTTGCGCTCGGCTTTGCGCTGAAAGATTCATTATCAAATATTTTAGCTGGATTTATTATTTTATTTTATCAACCTTTTAATATTGGCGATCATATTGACGTTAGTAAAACAGAGGGGGATGTTGTTGACATTAATTTACGTTACACCGTGTTAAAGGCGGAGGGTGAACATTGCATGGTACCTAATGCTACCGTTTTAACCAGTGTCGTTACTATTAAAGAAAAATCATAACTGCCTCAACTTATAACATAACAGCTCAGGGTATATGAATTTATGTACTGCGCGGTTCCATTTGTTTAATGACACCTTCGCAGCAAAAGCTGGGCTTTCTACATTGAGGCAATTTTCCGTAGAGATTCCGCATCAAGTGCGGAATGACTAGTGACACTAAGCCACTACTGCTTGTTTGCCTTGCGGAATTTGCGGGTCGTTTGCTGACTTTTTCAAAGTCTGAGACTGCTCTTCTCCGGTTGGCGTAGCCGCTGCTGGGTTCGCCCCCGCTTTAGAAGAAGAGTCGGTAAATATCCCATAAACATTTAATTCTTTTACAATGCTATCACGTCGTGTATGCAGCGCTTTTTTTGCATTGGCAAAGTTTTCAGCTTGGTTATTTGCCTGTGCTTTTTCAGCTTTTTCAAACAACGTTCTTGTTTTTGCTTTTCTGCACCAGAAGATAGCAAAAGCACCATCATGGCGGCGCTCAATAAAGTCGTGCAATTTTTCTTTATCTTTGCAGTTCGTTGGCTCTTCTAATAAAGCCATAGCAACAACGACTTTAATATATTTTTCAATAATGTCGCCTAAATGTTTTTGCTTTACTTTCTTTTCCTTTAAGGTATTTAACCCCTCTAGCGTTTGCTCTGACAACTTACTGGTTAAACCGATTATATCCCCCTCTAAGGATTTCGCATTTTTTGGCTTTTCCTTTTTTGATTTTTTATAGGCTTTGTAATGACGAAAAAAAGAATCGATAACGCCACCAAACACATAAGAAAATGCCACTGAAACACTGACCGCCAATACATCCAGAACCTGACCCAAAGGACCAGCCACCAAACCGGCAATATCAATATGCTCTATCAACGCCCAAACAAACCCTTCGACAAACGCTCTAACAAATGACTTCAGCGCCAAATCCAGATCCAAGCCCTTGCCTTGGAAATACTTTGGTAAGATCTCAACAATAAAAGTAGCCAAGGCTAAAGAAAATGCCGTTATCAAGCCAACAAATAGTAAACCCAACAATAAATAGGGCCCCGCCATAATCCCCAGACTTACAGCGACGCCCATAGCTATGACCCAACCCATGTATACGACAAAAAATTTAAAACTTGTTTTCAGAAAAGATACTGCTGCTTCCTTTAAGGCCTCCTTCCAAGCAACGCCTTTTTTTCTTAACTTGTAAACAGTCAATAAAAAAGAGACCAAACCAGCAATCAATGCTATCGGTGGTGCCGCATATTGGAGATTAAGCAGAATAAAAGAACCCAGCGATTTAAACGTGATGCAACCACTGACCATTAAAGCACGGCCATAGGTTTTGGTTGCTAAAGAGGGATAAGCCACCTTCCAGCAATCATGCGAGATCCCCGAACTCAATCTGGCATTCAAATAGAAATGTGAAAAGACTCTAACATGGGTAAGATCGTTTTCCGTGCGCATTGTGAATCACCTTTTTTTACATCACTGTTATAAGCGTAATGTAAAACAAATGCGCGTTTCTGTGTTTTTGCTAGTGTAACGCTTTGTAACTTAAGAAAGAATACTAGCTTAAGCACAAAGCCATTATGCTCTGCCAAAAATTAAGCGGAAAAGGAAGAGCCACAGCCACAGGTGGTTTTGGCATTGGGGTTGCGAATAACAAACTGTGCACCATTAATGTCTTCACGATAATCAATTTCAGCGCCTTCCAAATACTGAAAGCTCATTGGATCAATAAGTAAGCGAACGAGACTAACCGTTCCTGAGCCACCTTCGTCACCGCCGTCTTCATCTTCATTATCCGCTAAAGACTTTTCGACCACCAAGTCATCGTCATTGATGCTTTCATCAAAGGTAAAACCATATTGAAAACCTGAACAGCCGCCGCCCGTAATAAAAACACGTAGGCTTAAATTGGGGTTTTCTTCTTCATCAATTAGGCTTTTGACTTTACGTGCGGCTGCATCGGTAAAGACAATATCGACAACTTCGGTGCTTGCTTCTGTCATTATTTTCTACAATGTGGTTAATTTAAAACAATTATGTATTTATTGAACAAAAAAGTCAATTGTGACCCCTTGCCAGTTCCGCTATCATACCTCGATGTTATGGATACTTGCACTACATATTATCTTTATGGTGGCCTGGTTTGCTGGGCTGTTCTACTTGCCACGCCTCTTTGTCTATCACGCTGACTGCACTGATGCACCTGGTAATGCACGTTTTAAAATCATGGAACGCAAGCTTTACTATTACATCATGACGCCTGCCGCTATTTTGACCACAATTTTTGGTTTTTGGCTGCTTTTTGCCAAAATTAACTTCTATTCGCAGCAAATGTGGATGCATGCCAAGCTTATTTTGGTGTTCTTTCTGTGGTTATACCACCTTTATTGCGGCATTTTAGTACAACAATTCAAAAAAGATATCAATCCCTTCGGCTCGAAATTTTATCGCTTTTTCAATGAAGTGCCGACCATCTTATTGATTGGCATTGTTATTTTTGTGGTGGTTAAGCCTTAAACTTGGAGAGGCTCTTTAGCTTACGCTCCTAAAAGCACAGCAATGCCTTTATTGTCCCCACCACCTAAACAGAAAATACCCCTGTCATACTGTGGCTTGAGCACAGTATCCAACCATAATCCTGGATCCCACGATGCAAGCCTGCCCTGGACCTGCTGACCCAGGGTTGCGGAATGAGGGTTGCTTCCTGCCACGCCAGCAGAATGCCTACCCTTCAATCATTTCAAAATCAGCCTTCATTGCGCCGCAATCGGGACAAAGCCAGTCTTCAGGTACATCTTCCCAGCGCGTACCTGGCTCAATACCGTCTTCCGGCCAACCCTGCTCTTCGTCGTAAATAAAACCGCACAACAAGCAAATGTATTTTTTATATGTCATAATAGCCTCTTTTTTTGAAAGGGGGTTAACTCAATGCAGACCGAAGTCCATGAAAATGCACAAACCAAATCATCCGCACTCTTTCAAGAAGCTCAGCATTATATTCCAGGCGGTGTTAATTCGCCAGTTCGCGCGTTTAAAGCTGTCGGCGGGCATCCTCTTTTTATCACCGCAGCTCAAGGCGCTTATTTAATTGATGCTGATCAGAAAAAATATATTGATTATGTTGGCTCTTGGGGACCGATGATACTTGGCCATGCCCATCCAGCCGTTATTGATGCTGTGACCAAAACCGCTAAAAAGGGCCTCAGCTTCGGCGCACCTTGCCCCCTAGAAGTAGAGTTAGCACGATTAATTTGCAGCACTGTTCCTTCTATTGAAAAAGTCCGCATGGTCAACTCAGGCACTGAAGCCACCATGACCGCCATTCGCTTAGCACGTGGCATTACTGGGCGCGATAAATTTATAAAATTTGAAGGCTGTTATCACGGCCACTCTGATAGCTTGCTCGTCAATGCAGGCTCAGGTGCCTTAACCTTTGGCACGCCAAGCTCACCCGGCGTCACGGCCAACACCACCCAAGATACCTTAACCGCCACTTATAATGATTTAGACTCAGTAACCAAACTGTTTGAAAAAGTTGGTGCCAATATTGCAGCTATTATTCTTGAGCCTATCGCTGGCAATATGAATATGATTCTACCTGAGCCAGGTTTTTTACAGGGACTACGTGACCTCTGCGATCAGTATGGCAGCTTACTGATTATCGATGAAGTAATGACAGGCTTTCGCGTGGCGCGAGCTGGCGCGCAAGAGCTTTATACTATCAAACCGGATATCACTACCTTTGGTAAAATTATTGGTGGCGGAATGCCGGTCGGCGCCATTGGTGCTTGTGCTGCTATTATGGGACAACTATCCCCCGAAGGCCCCATTTATCAAGCGGGCACACTTTCTGGTAACCCGATTGCCATGACAGCAGGTTTAGCAACCCTGCAAGAACTACAGCAGCAACCTGATTTTTACCATTCACTTTTTGATAGCACGCAGACACTTGTCGAAGGCATATTGGCAAGGGCACAAGCGCATAACATTCCAATGACAGCTAATTTTAAAGCTGGCATGTTTGGCCTTTTCTTTACGACGGAAGAAAGTATTTCGCGCTTTCATCAATTAATGAATTGTAACAAAGAACACTTTAACCAGTTTTTTCATGGGATGCTAAAGGAAGGAATCAACCTTGCACCATCTTCTTTTGAAGCCGGATTTGTCTCCGGCGCACATGGAAAGTTGGAAATTGATAAAACCATAAATGCAGCAGATAAAGTATTAGCCACCCTAAAATGAAAGTACTGATTGTAAAACTCACCTCCATGGGTGATTTAATTCATACATTACCAGCTATTTCTGATGCTAGTCGTGCAATACCTGGTATCCAGTTTGACTGGGTCGCTGATAAAGCCTTTGCTGAGATTCCAAGCTGGCATCCCAATGTTAACAAGGTGATTAAAAGCGCGCATCGAAAATGGAAAAAAAATAAATGGGCGTCATTGCGCAATGGTGATATTAGCACTTTTCTTAAAACACTGCGCAGCAATCGCTACGACCTAATTATTGATGCGCAATCTTCTTTTAAAAGCGCCATTATTGCGCGCTTGGCCAAAGGCGCTCGCGCCGGCATGGACAAACATTCAGTAAAAGAAAAGGGTGCGCAACTACTCTATCGTCACCGTTATGCTATCGCGAAGAAACAACATGCTATTACCCGGCTACGGCAATTATTTGCTAACGCTTTAGGTTATGCTCTCGATGAATCAGACGCAGCTTTTTCTATCAACACCACAACACTAAGCAAGCCTACCTTGCCATTAGCAGAAAATTATTTTGTCTTTATCCATAGCACCACTTGGGAGACAAAGATATGGCCTGAAAACTACTGGCACTACTTAATTGATCAAGCCGCTAAAAACAACACATCCGTTTTACTACCCTGGGGTGGGGCAGATGAAAAAGCCAGGGCGGAAAGATTAGCTGCGCCGCATAAAAATGCTATGGTGCTGCCTCGTTTATCGTTATCCGAACTGGCTGTTATTATTTCTAACGCCAAAAAAGTGGTCTCAGTTGACACCGGGCTTGGGCATTTAGCCGCCGCTTTGGATATTCCTGCCATTCATCTTTATGGCCCGACAGACCCAGCACTAATTGGTGCTACTGGTAAGTTTCAAACGCATTTAACAAGTTCACTAGCTTGCTCACCCTGCTACTTAAAACGTTGCAATTACGCCACAGAAACTGTGGAGAAACCAGCTTGCTTTATGGATATACGACCTGAACGGGTACAGCAGTATCTTTAGCGTCGCCACCAGGTGAAGCGCCAATTAATCAATGAGTTAGCGTCAGATCAGGCTGATAGTAAACTTTGCTATATTTAGCGGTAAAGAGCCGTTTTAGCAAAGAAGATATCAACATGCTTATCTTAAATAAAATAAAAGCCTTAAGCATTGATCAAGGTGATAAGCCTGGCCTGGTCTTTGGCGATGATGTGCTAGACTACAATGAAATATCACAACAACTTTCCAAGCTAATTAATCAACTCGTTAAGCTCAATTTATCTAAAAAACGCGTACTCATTATATCGCACCAATCTATTTTGCTCGTGCTAACACAGTGTGCTCTTTACGACATTGGCGCTTTCTCCTTGATATTAGCGAACAGCAGCACCAACGCTGAAATTATAGAAATGATGCAACGGTTTGACCCAGAGTTTGTGATTATCGATCAAAAATGGAAAAAAGAAATAAAACGTTGGCGAAAAGAGTATGATCTACCCGATACATTGCTACTACAAAAATCCACAGATTTTAATAGCATCGAAGCTTTATTAGAGATTGAAAACGTTAAAAACGTGCAAATACCCGCTATTAACAAAGACGACTTTGTTACCGGAACGAAAACTTCCGGTTCAACCGGAACACCTAAGATTGTTGTTTATAGTCGCGAAAAAGCTTGGAAACAACTGTTTGCGCTCTCTAGCGCATTAACCTTTACCAATAAAACCGTGCTGTTAAACCAATTTTCACCACATGGCATCTTAGGAAAAACATTAACATTAAGTAACCTTCTTCTCGGCGCCACAACTGTATTACTAGATTGCATTGACCTTGATAAAATACTTGATTTAATTGCCCGCTATCGAGTTACCCACCTTCAAGGCTACCCATTCTTTTATTACCAACTGTTGGCGCACCCAAATTTGACGGCAACAAAAGTAAAATCTTTAAAATATCTCGGAGCGGGCGGTGATATTATAACAAAGAAATTAATCAATGATTTTTATGATAAAACCAATAAACTTATCCAAGTAAGCTATGGGCTAACAGAAGCATCTCCTGTGACTGTTAATCTAACCCCACAGCCAAGCACCCTCCACAGCATTGGCAAGCCATGTGACAACGTTGAGATTAATATTGTTCAAGAGGAAGGTTGCGAAGAAGGTGTCGGGGAATTATTTATCAGGGGTGGCCACTTTTTTA
The DNA here is from genome assembly GCA_030425685.1 of Gammaproteobacteria bacterium. Lineage (GTDB taxonomy): Bacteria > Pseudomonadota > Gammaproteobacteria > Coxiellales > Coxiellaceae > JAUIAD01. Next base: position 32,087 of record JAUIAD010000019.1, read on the forward strand.
ATGAATATTACAACAACGAAAAGGAAAATGAACAATCACGCAAAGATGGCTGGTTTTCCACGGGTGATATTGTCAATCAAGACAAGGATGGCGCTTTATGGTTTCATGCACGCAAGAAAAAAGTCCTGATCTGCCAAGGTCGAAAAGTCTTTCCCAAAGAAATAGAAAGAAAAATACTTAGCTTTGATGGCATTAAAATGGCTGCTGTAACCAGTTTACCAAAAGAAGAGGTTGGTGATGAAATATATGCTTTTATTACCGAAACAACACCCAAACAAGTTGATATAAACAAACTTATGGACCATCTGGCCGAACAGCTTGAGTCTTATAAAATACCGGTTAAAATTATCAAGAAAAACGATTTTCCGTTAACAAAAACAAATAAAATAGACCGCACTGCGTTAATGCAAGAACTTAAAAATAAGTATGGCTACTAAAAAATATTTAATCTAGAAAATATGCTCATCATCATTGCTTGAGCTATCCTTATCATCGCTAGAAGATGGACTACCCGCCGTTGTCCCACTGTCTGAGCTCGGTCTTGTTTGTTCAGGATGGGCCACCACCTCATTAGCATACTGTTCTGGAACATTCTGCTGTCTAAAAACTTCAAACTGCGCATCTTGCTGATGCGGGGTTGCTAACAAACCTGTTTTAGGATCAATGCGAACAGTTACCATGCCCGGGGGCTCTTGCATGGTAAATTCAGGGGTTCCCTTAAGCGCCGTTTTCATAAACTTAATCCATACCGGTAGCGCTGCTTGCGCGCCATACTCTTTTAAAGACTTAAGATTATCAAAACCAACCCATACCGTTGTCACGATGCGACTATTAAAACCACTAAACCATGCGTCGGCTTGCTTGTTCGTTGTACCCGTTTTTCCAGCTAAATCATTACGTTTTAAAATCAGCGCTGCGCGACCCGTGCCTAATCGTATAACATCTCGCATTGCTTGTGTCATCAGGTAAGCATTTTGCGGAGTAATAACACGCTCAGCATAGCGATCAGCACCCGGTCCAGAGGCCACTAGCGGATGCGTGATGCATGTTAAGCATGCTGACTTAACGTCAGCGCGATATAACAGCTTATCATTTTGCCCAGTGATTCTTTCTATAAAATAGGGCTTAACGCGATAACCGCCATTAGCAAATACTGAGTAGCCTGTTGCTATTTGCAGCGGCGTTACCGTACCACTACCTAAAGCAAGCGATAACGTGTTCGGTAACGTATTGGGATCAAAGCCAAAGCGCTTTACATATTGCAATGCGTAGGGAATACCAATCCCTTGCAATAAGCGAATTGATACTAGATTACGTGATTTTATTAAACCCATTCGTAAAGACGTTGGCCCATAAAATTTCAAGGTATCATTGGTCGGTCGCCATAATTGATTTTCCCCTGAGTCTTCTTGCACAATGGGAGCGTCATTAATTAGTGTTGCTAAGGTGTATTTTTTATTAAGCGCCGCTGAATATATAAAAGGCTTAAAGTTTGATCCCGGCTGACGCTCTGCTTGCGTAACCCGATTAAAGCTACTTAGTTTATAATTAAACCCTCCCATTAAGGCAAGAATAGCGCCATTGTTTGGATCCATGGCCACGATAGCGCCTTGCACTTCCGGTAGCTGTGCCAATTCGAATGCGCCATTATCACGCTGGATGACATGCACAACATCACCAACTGAAACAATTTCATCGGCTCGTGTTGGCAGAGCGCCAACATAACCACTATGTAACTCAGGGCGCGCCCACGACAATCCTGTCCACGGTATATTAATAAGCTCGCCGTCTTCAGTAAACACACGTATTGATCGCGGCAAAATATTCATAACGGCAGCGGTCTTAACAAAAGATGTCTCTGATTCTTTTTTCAGTGCCTGCAGCCAACGATCGTGATTAAAGTCACCTAAATTTAACGTTGGTTTTCTAAAGCCATGACGCTTATCATAATCAATTAGACCATCTCGCAAGGCGACATTGGCGTCTTGCTGAAAATCAGAATTAAGCGTTGTGGTAACCGTTAAACCTTTTTCATAAGCGCCTTTACCATATTGTTCAATCATCGCCTCACGCACCATTTCTGCTACATACGGCGCATTTACGACTGGGCCTTGCGAATGAAAAGTTGCCGTAATCGGTTGCTTAACGGCTTCTTGATACTGCTGTGTAGAGATAAATTTTACATCTAACATGCGTTGAAGAACGTGATTTCTACGCTTTAATGCTGCTTTTGGATTTCTAATCGGGTTATTACGTGATGGCGCCTGCGGTAGGCCTGCGATCATCGCCATTTGCGCTAAGCTTAATTCATCGAGCTCTTTACCATAATATACTTTTGCAGCAGCCGCGACACCATAAGCGCGATTACCAAAGTATATTTTATTTAAATACAACTCTAAGATCTTGTCTTTTGAAATTTCACGATCGATCTTGAGCGCTAATAATATTTCTCTAATCTTTCGCGAAAAGGTTTTTTCGCGACTTAAATAAAAGTTTCGCGCCACTTGCATGGTAATAGTACTCGCGCCTTGTACCTTGCGACCAGAAGAAATTACCGCAACGGCTGCGCGCGCAATACCAACAAAATCAACACCGGGGTGTTCATAAAAACGGGCATCCTCTGTCGCTAGCACGGCGTTACGCAACAGAATCGGCACCTCATTTAAACTAACAGGAATACGACGCTTCGAACCAAACTGGGCAATCAACTTGTTATCGTTGGTCATAATCCGTAAAGGAACTTGCAAGTGAACATCTTTAAGCCGCTCAACATCTGGGAGCTGCATTTCCATATACATATAGAGCAGAGCTAAAACAATAATGCCCGATAAAAAGAGACTAAATACACCTCTAAGAGTGCGACCGAATAATCGTTTAAATCTACCTGTCTTCTTACTAATTTTTTTAGAATCTTTTGCCATTTCTGGAGCATCCTTGCGGGTATTTTTTGCTCAACATCAACCTATTATACTGCACGATTACATCAGTCGCACGCGCAAATATCTTAAACGCTCAGGCAACAGCGGTTTTTACATTAACATGTTAAAAATATTCTCAAAGTGGGGGTCTGGGCTTAAAATGCCCCCCCCAATAAACACCAACTTGAAACTACTATATTAAGAGATCATTAAGAAATAGGGTTGTCTCTACCCCAGTGCAACCAACTCATTTCTATCTAAGCCTGCTATCTTTCCAAGAAACTTAACTCAACCCCCTCTTTTAGTAACTTACGAGCTATCTCTTTCGTTGCCTTCAACTCACCTTCTTCTCAGCCTTGTAGCCGCAATCTTTCCACGATTGTCATGGCCTTTTCTCCAAATACTTTTGGTTTACCCCCCCAATACCAATGTTAAGACCTTAATTATTAATTTTTTCAAAAGTACGGTATTGCATGGCTTAGACAAACAGATACACTGGTTAGAAAATATCTTGGAAGAAGCAAATGCCCCCACTATCAAAGACAAAAATCGGTCTTTATATTACTGATAATGATATCAGCGTAACAAGATTTGACTTGGCTACAGATAACTACGTCATACAAAAGATGTGTTGCAAAACAAACGAGATGCATCTATTAAAAGAACATTTGAGAAAAACAAAAAATAAAATTAACTATCAAGGTGAACCAGTTATTTCATGCATATTTCCGCAACACGAAATAACGAAAGAATTCAGCATCAACAAAACATTAAGCAAAAAAGAAATTTATTATTTCTTAAAAAGAAAAGCTCAAAAAATACTTAATGCGGAAGAACTACAACTTGACTACACTATATCACGCCTTCATTCATCCTACACAAAACAACCTCTTAAAATTACAGCCACCTCCAAGCAACATACAGTTTTCCTTGCAAACATTCTTAACGAAACTGGCTTCAAGCTTGTTGCTATAGACTCTCCTCAACTTGCAACTGCAAGGGCGCTTACATTCTTAAGAAAACAGCCAGCCAGAAAAGCTGCTCGTAATACTATAGAGTTAAACCAGCTTATCAGCCTTGGCCTCGCCTTATGGAGAAAAAATGATGGCAATTAATCTACTTCCATGGCGAGAAAAAAAGTGGAGAAGAGAGCTGCATTTATTTTATGTTTCTCTTGTTAGCATAAATATTTTTGTTATAACCGGCGTGATTACTTATAACACTCATCTCAATAATAAATTAACAAAATTAAGAGATAGACAGGCACAGAAAAAAAATTACTCCATAACCCACCATGCCGATCGCTACCGTGAAAAATTAACGCAAGAAAATCACGCTATTTTATCTGCCTTACAAATTGTTAGTAACAACATACCATCAGCATGCAAACTAACAGAATTTATAGCAGATCATAAGAAAATAAAACTTAAAGGTGAGGCCACATCTCTAAGCAGCATCATGCTACTGGTAAATAGAGTAAAAAGAGTGGGCACTCTCAAGGAAACACTGCTATCAACTAAAAAAAATCGGCGAAATAATAACAGGCAACAATTTCTTATAACCATGCAATACATTTAAGGAAGTACTTATGACGGAACTCATTCAACAACCTTTTTTCTTCTATTCAACGATACAACGACTCCTGATAATACTAAGCTCAAGCGCGGCTATCATTATATTTTCCTACCTGTACTGCTTTGAACCGAAGTTAGCCGGCATTAAAACATTGAAGCAATATTCACAAAAAATTCGCACTGCCCCTTACCCTAACAATGCGCCAGCCCGCAAAGAGATAAAACCTATTACCGCCAGTAATTTTATTAAAAAGTTCACTGCGCTTTCACAACTCCACCACTTGCATATTGACAATATTCAGTTATTACCGATAAAAGAGCAAAAACACAAAAAACTACACCCAATAAATTTAAGTGTCATAGGGCAATTTAGAAATACCTACCAGTTACTGCAACAGCTATCGAAATTAAACTTTCTTCTTAGCTGGACAAAGGTGTCGATTCATTCTCTCGCTGAACACGATTTAAAAACAGAAATACGCGTCGTTCTTTATGAAAAAATCAAATAATCTTATTTATTATATAGCAATCCTATTGCTACTATTACACACCGATGAGACACTTGCTCTCAATGATCCATTTTCATTAGCGGAAAATAAAGCTAATCAACTAGCCATCGTTACCATACACTATGGCAAAGCAAAACTAATTGCCAGTGAGATCATAAAACAACGTAAAACACTGATGTCAAAAGACAGCGCCCTAGTCGTAGATGCAGCAACCAATCAAATATCAATTATTGACAACAAGCAACGAATTAAAACCATCAAACATTTAATTCAGCAATTTGACCAACCGCAACAACAGATCTTGGTAAAGGCACGTATTATTTCGATCGATACTCGTTATTTACATTCGATAGGTCTATTATTTAATGCTGAAAACAGTAAAAACGCGAAGGGCCAGCATCTTACTATGGACCTACCAAACAGCAATGAACAAGGCACAATCAATTTCCCCATCATTAGCTTTGCTAAGCAAAATATACTGAACTTAGAGCTAAGTGCTTTGGAAGAACAGGGGCACGCTAAGACGATCTCGAGCCCTAAACTAATCACCCTCAACCGCCAACCCGCCATCATCGAATCAGGGGAGGCAATACCATACCTACAAAAAACGGGCCAGGGCAATACCAGCACCACGTTTAAAAAAGCTGTTTTGGGCTTAAAAGTCACGCCTATTATACTGCCACACCACCACCTGCTAATTAATCTTAATATCTCCCAAAACAAACCAGGTAATCTTAATTTGAACAACGGGCCATCGATACAAACCCAGGAGCTAAAAACACAAGTCATTGTTAAAAACAAAGAAACGCTTGTACTAGGGGGAATAGAGGAGCAATATCTCAGCCAACAACATTACGGCATTCCCATTCTCGATCGCATACCCCTGCTGGGGAGACTATTTCAAAAAACAGAAAAGGTCATACAACAAAAACAATTGTTGATTTTTGTAACGCCAGAGGTTATTCATAGTAATTGAGGCAAGCGGCCACATTAAAATGAACACATAATGAACGAAAAAAAGCGTCAAAACATTTATCTTATTGGCCCCATGGGAGCAGGAAAAACCAGTATTGCAAAACAACTTGCCAAACTGACCCGCCATTCTGTTTATGACTCTGATGATGAGATTGTAAAACGAAGCGGCGTTGAAATAAGCTGGATCTTTGACCAAGAAGGCGAAGCTGGTTTTCGCAAGCGCGAGACAGCTATTATCGTCTACCTTACCTCCTTATCTCCCATTATTTTATCGACTGGTGGTGGCAGTATTCTCAGCGCACAAAACCGAAAATGCCTGTCTGAAAATGGGATGGTAATCTACTTGCGCGTTGATATAAACGAACAGCTACGTCGCACCTTACGAAAACACAACAAGCGACCGTTACTGGATTGCGACAACCCCAAGGAGAAATTGCTCGCTTTAAATAAAAAGCGTGAATCACTTTATCAAGAGGTAGCTGACCTTAGCTATCAAACGGACTTATTTAAACCGCTGGACCTTGCTAAGAAAATTTTAAAAGACATTAAAAATCTTTAATAAATATAAAACCAGGAAAAAACATGATACATGACACTATCAATGTAGATATAAAAAATTTTGAATATCCCATTTACATTGGCGAAGACCTAATAACAGATCCGCCACTATTTTCTCGGCATATTCGTGACAAAAATATCATGATCGTTACCAATACAACGCTGGAAAAACTTTATCTCCAGCCTCTGCTAGAAACACTACAAGGATTTAATTGCGATGTTATTACGCTGCCCGACGGAGAGAAATTTAAAACCGTTGAGCAATGGATGACGATACTAGATGCCCTAGCAAATAACGGTCACCATCGTGACACCACGGTTATCACGCTTGGCGGCGGAGTTATTGGCGATGTTGGGGGGTTTGCTGCCGCCTCTTACCAACGCGGCGTCGACTTTATTCAAGTTCCTACGACATTGCTTTCGCAGGTTGATGCTTCTATAGGGGGGAAAACTGCTTTCAACCACCCCGCAGGTAAAAATTTTATTGGCGCCTTTCACCAACCCAAGGCGGTTATTATTGATATAAACTTATTAACTACATTACCGGAAAGAGAATTTAACGCCGGGCTTGCCGAAATCATCAAACATGCAATGATATGCGAACCGAGCCTATTCTCCTGGCTGGAAAAAAATATTGATCTGGTTATGCAAAAAGAGAAGAATCCGCTGAGTCACGCCATTACTGAAGCCTGTAAAATTAAACGTGACATTGTCGTTGAAGATGAGAAAGAGCAGGGCAATCGCGCGCTACTAAACCTCGGCCACACCTTTGCCCACGCTATTGAACGAACACTTAATTATGGCACCTGGCTACATGGTGAGGCTGTTGCCGCTGGGTTAATGCTCGCCTGCCAATTATCAGAAACACACGTTGGCTTCCCGCCACAAGAAACCAAACGCGTTGCGTCTTTATTAAAGAAGGCACATCTACCGACCGAGCTTCCTGACAATATTTCGCTAACAGATTTATTTTCCGCCATGCAAATGGATAAGAAAGTTCTTGAAAACAAGCTGCGCTTTATTTTAATGAAATCTATTGGCGAAGCCTTTATTTGTGAGAACATTGCTAGCGAAGAGCTGAATTTATTTCGCGATAAAATCTCTAGCAACATGAAAGACAGCTAACAAAGCGGCACCCACAGCCGAAAGAAAAAGGATTGAAAAGCCACTAATAACTCGTTGCGCCCGCCGCGTAATAACGCGCTAACTAGGTGTCTAACAGAATCCCAGATTCCAACGGGCATCTTGGGTGTGAGCCATTACAAGAATTCAGCCTATGGGACCAAGCGCTCACCCCAAAGCCGTTAAACTTTACTAGACGGCGATCAATCAGCTCATTAGGAATTACTGTCCTCACGTTTAGCAAGCATTGCTCGATAGCGCCACAGCAACCAAACGGCAACAACTGATAATAGCGCAGGGAAAATATATAAAGTGCGAATTCCCAAATGATGGCTTGTAAAGTCGACACTCAAATAGACCAATAAAATAATAGCGCCACTTAAGCTATTAAAAACCGATTGAACACGCCCTTGAAAATCCAAAGCTGTATTATCCTGCGCACGTGTCATAATGAGAGGCCAAACGGCCAACACAAAACCAATCAGCAAATATAAAACAACAGCCATCATCACGCTGCTATTCAAACCAAATAAAATAAAAAAACCTGCCATTAGCAAACAAAAAATAGTGATAACTCGCCACCAGCCAAAGCGTTGTGCAATCCAGGGGATAGACAATCCACCTAAGATAATACCAACAGACAAAGCCGCATCAATCTGCCCAAACTGCACCACTGTGGTATGCAACACATTTTTCGCGAAAGGCGCAAACAACACCGGCACAATCATAAAACCAACCAGTATCATCAGCTGCACGCTATAAATTACAAGCAGCAGCTTTTTACCTAGCAAATAGGAAATGCCCTGATAAAACTCACCCATAACCACTTTAAACGTCATGGTCGTTGCTTTTTTAACAGCAGGAACGACAATAAACATCAGCATAATACTTGCTAAAATAAAAATACCACCATTAATTAGGATGGCGGGGGCTGCACTAAACCACGCAATAAAGAAACCAGCAATCCCCATACCAGCAACATTTCCCACTTCATAAGCAATATCAATGGTTGAGTTGGCATACAGTAACTCTTTTTCATCAACGATCTCACGTACCAATGCCATGTTTGCCGGCAAATTAATGCTAAAGCAAATCCCCAAACACAGCATCAAAAGATCAATCGCCAATGACGAAACATGGTGCTCTAGGTACCAGCCAAAACCGAATAGCGCCACACCCCGCATGATATTAGAAAAAATAAGTAACCACTTACGCGAATAGCGATCAACCAGCACCCCCATAAAAGGCCCAAGAAAAACACTGGGTAACCAAAAGCAAAGCATCATAATCGCCAATGCCGATACGCTATTATCCGCCTGCAACATTAACCAAGTCATCGCGACAAAGCTTAAGCCCGAACCAAAATTCAATGCAAAACAGCCTGATGCATACCAAGCAAAAGAGGGATTTTTAAGTAACTGCCAACGGCGGCTCTTGGACAACATGACGTATAACCTACTGAATTTATGCTGTCGTCTCCCACCTCCTCGGACCAAAAACGCTTCTTGCGACACTAACGACAAATAGCCTAACTTTTTATCATACTAAGTGGGTTTAAGCAATCCCGCCTTAATTCTTATCAAGAATAATCATAAAAAAGAGGTAATTACACTGAGCCTGGCGTGGATACAATACTAACCCATTGTTAAATGACATTAACTGTTGTTGGGGCATACGTAGCTAGGGCTTTTGCTTCCGCGATCAACCCGTTGTTTTTGTAGATCTTTTCCCTCACGAAACGTCTGCAACAACGCCACCAAAATAGCAGTATGATAAAAATAGGAGTTTCGCACTTGTGCGAAACAAAACAAATCGCGATGGGGATTTTCAAATTCTCCCCTTGAATCGCACCCTAACGGGCACAGGCCGTCCATGCGAGCTAGTCTCGCATAGGCGAAATATAACCAGGAAGGAGGTTTGCACTGAAAGTGCGAAACTCCTGAAAAAAATTGATTGATAGACGATTAACCCTTCTAAAAGGGCGGAGAAGGACAATATGTTGCGATCGCCAGGGGTTGCTGCTGTCGGAGGTTTGCGGGCGCAGCATGCTGCGCCCCTACGAGGCAAAAGTGGGGGGCATAAAAAGCCCCCAGAGAAATTTACAATTATGCTGCTAGAATAAAACAGTCTTTAATCCAAGCACAAGCTCACTGTTTTAAGGTCAAGATACTCCTCAATACCATAACGCCCACCTTCAACGCCTTGGCCAGACTGTTTAACACCGCCAAATGTCGTCGCATTGCTGCCTACGTTTGTGGTATTAATACCAACATTTCCATATTCCAACGCCTCACTTACCCTGACCGCGCGTGAAATATCCTTTGTATAGAGATAACCGGCTAAACCATACGTCGTATCATTCGATATGCGCACCACCTCTTCATCATTGTTAAAACGATAAAATATAGCAACAGGGCCAAATATCTCATCATGCGCCACTTCCATCGTTTCGCTGGCATCAGCAATTAACGTCGGTTCATAAAAACTAAAACCCAGTGCTGATGGCTTACCCCCCACGACGACACGCGCGCCTTTTTCTTTAGCATCATCAACCATGCGTTGTATTTTATCGACCCCTTTTTGATTCACTTGCGGGCCTTGCGTCACACCGTCTTGCAAACCGTTGCCGACGACAATACCCTTCATGTGTTCAGCAAATTTTTCTATCGCCGCTTCATACAAACTCTCATGCACAAAAACACGATTAGCAGAAATACAAACCTGCCCGGCATTTTTAAATTTATGTTGATACAAATCTGACATTGCCTGCTCTAAATCAGCATCATCAAAAATAATAAAAGGCGCATTACCACCTAACTCCAACGTTACTTTTTTAATGGTCTTCGCCGCTTTTTCATTTAACAAGCGGCCAACGGATGTTGATCCTGTAAACGTTAACTTTCTAACAACAGAACTTTCCATCAAAACATCGACTAACGGGCCAGGCTGTTTACAGGGTAAGACATTAATAACACCCCGCGGCAAACCCGCCTCGATGCCAAGTTGCGCTAATGCCAGCGATGTTAACGGCGTATCTTCAGCCGGCTTAAGAATCACCGTACAACCTGCAGCAACAGGAATTGCAAATTTATTAGCAACCATACCTGCCGGCCAATTCCATGGCGTAACCGCGGCGACAACACCAACGGGTTGTTTTAAAATAAAATTACGCATGGAGTCACCCGGCGCAGGCGCTATTTCTCCATAAACACGCAAGGCTTCTTGCCCATACCAGCGAAACTTACTAATCGTATAATCAAGCTCATTAATCGCTTCATGTAACGGCTTACCCATTTCTGAGGTTAAAATAATAGCGATATCTTGTTTATTTTTTTCAATTAAATCTGCCCAGCGCGTTAAAATATCAGCGCGCTCAGCGGCAAGAGAGTGACGAAAATCTTGAAATGCCGCATTAGCAGCAGCAATTGCCTGCTCGGCGTGTTGCGGAGTTGCATCAGCTAAACTGGTAATCACTTCACCCGTCGCAGGATTAATAATATCAAAGGTTGATTGACTATCTTGCCATTCGTTATTAATAAGCAGTTGATTTATTAGTAGCGCCGGATTATTAAGCTGCATGCCATCTCTCCTATTAGTACATTGAGGTTAAGGTATTCTATTCGTTTTTGCTTTTTACATCTATAAATAAAGTTTTTTTTGTCTTACAGAAGTTTCGGTAATTGACATCACTTTTGTGATCCAGTAGCGTAAAGTAATAAGCTATTGCCGGAGAAATAAGGTGCCCAAAAAAGACCGCACAAAAACGAATCAAAAAAGTCGGCATGTGCGACTCATAACCAGCCTTATCATGTTGGCTTTAGCGCTGGTCAGCCTAGTTATCCTCCGCATTCATCCAACCACCTATTGGATTTTTACAATGATTATGGCGGCAGTTGATGCCATTCTATGCGTTTGGATGGTTGCCTATCTCAAACATCGATTAAAAATCGATCTGCCAACTAATATTTGGCAGCAGATATTGCATTGGATTGGTTTTCTTGCCGTGGTTTATTTGATTGCAATTTTACACTCTCACGGCGCCATCGACAAAACTAACGCTGGTCTATTTACGCTAGTTCTGCTGGCATTGTGCTTATATCTTGCCGGCATCTACGTCGATATCACTTTTCTACTTGTTGGCATTACCCTAGCATTGATGGCTGCGGGTATCGTATTAATTAAAGCGCACTTATTATTGGTGATGCTACCCGTCACCGTTATTATTGCGCTACTTATTTATGTGGTTATTCGGCAAGGACGCACGAAAGCCATTGAAAACAACCGCGAATAATCCAAGCTACGGAAGGTGTGATTATGTTTCAAAGAATATTTCTATTGTTCCTATTATTGTTTTCGTCTTTATCTTTGGCGAGTAATAAGTATCAAGCCAAATCCCTGCGGCAAGGGATTAATAAGATTATTAGAAAAACATCACAAAAAGTTCATATCGGCGTTATTGTTAGAAAAGCAGGGTCAGGAAAAGTGCTCTACAGCCACCATGCTTCCTTTTTGTATGCGCCAGCCAGCGTACAAAAACTGTTTACGGCGACTGCTGCTCTGTTATATCTCGGCCCCAATTTCCACTTTAACACCAAATTAATGACCAATGGCAAGATCGTCAATCACGTTTTAAATGGCAACTTAGCAGTAAAGTTTAGTGGTGACCCTGAGTTTACGCATGAAAATTTAAGCGAATTATTATCTAAGCTACAAGAGCTAGACATTACGCGTATTAATGGAAAAATTTACGTCGATGTCAGTGACTATGATGATGTCCCTTATGCACCCGGCTGGATGTGGGATGATTTAAGCTATGGCTATGCGGCACCTCTTTATGCTGCCATTATTGATCGTAATAAATTTATCTTACGCCTAGAGCCAAGCAAAAAACTTTATCACCACCCAACGCTGTCTATCGCTATTCCTAACGGTATTCTTAATTTTAAAAACCAAGTTAAAACAACAGCCAAATATGATAAACACTGCCCGTTAACAATTTATAGTGACCTGCATAACGACTACCTCCTAAACGGTTGCCTTACCCGCTCATGGGGTCGACAAAGACGCACCCTCGCCATTCGCAACCCAATGAAATACGCGCAGGTATTGATTGAAAAAGACCTGCAAGAAGATGGCATTGCCTTCACCTCAAGACCGCAAGTCCATCGTATCAATAAACTTTACACCGTGCTTGCCGATTATCAATCGCCCCCTTTAAGCGATATGCTAAAAGAAATGTTAAAAAAATCTGACAACCTAACAACAGACTCGTTATTAAAAGAAATAGGCAGAAAATACAGCAACCGCCAAGGTGGTTGGCAAAACGGCTTAGACGCCCTAAAACATATTCTGGCAAAACCAACCGGCATTAACTTTAAATCCAATTTAATCAATGACGGTGCGGGCTTATCTCGCTATAACCTTATCAAACCTAACCAGCTATCTTTATTACTCAGTTTTATTTACACTCACCCCGTATTAAGAAAAACGCTAATCCCAGCATTGCCAATAGCCGGCATTGATGGCACATTAATCGGGCGCATGTTTTCAGAAGCACGTGGCGAGCGCGTCAGGGCTAAAACAGGCACTATGACTGGCGTAACGGCACTGGCTGGCTTTGTTTATACACGCCATTTAGGTGTGCTCACCTTTGCGGTAATGATTAACGGCTTTGTCGGCAAAAGCACACCTTATCGACGCATTGAAGATCGCATTTGCAAATTCATCGCGCATTATCAAGGAAAAGCACATGGCTAAGTACGCCGTCATTGGCAATCCGGTTGAACACAGCTTATCGCCACAAATTCATGCGGAATTCTCTCGGCAAACGGGTCGCGATATTGAATACGTAAAACTACAAGCACCCTTACATTTATTTGAAGAAACCATCAAAGACTTTCAAGCTGCTGGCGGCAGCGGTTGCAATATTACACTGCCGTTCAAATTAGAAGCCTTTGAACTGTCCGATGACGCCAGCCAAGCAGCACATGCTGCGCAAGCAGCAAATTGTTTGCTCTTTCGTGAGGACGGCTCCATTTATGCCGATAATTATGACGGTATTGGCCTTGTTGAAGATCTGACAAATAACTGCCACTTTGATTTGCGGCATAAACAAATCATTGTCGTTGGTGCTGGCGGGGCAACACGCGGTATTTTAGGAACCTTATTACAAAAAGAACCCAAAGAAATTGTAATCGCTAACCGAACCATAGCCAAAGCCATCAAATTACAAGATGCCTTTGCTAAATATGGCCCTGTACGTTCTGCAAGCTTTGCCGATTTAGTTGATGAACAGGCGGATTTAATTATTCACGCCACGTGCCTTGGGCATGATGGCAAAGCCCCCGTGTTACCCGAGCGCTTAATCACACCCAATGTTTATTGTTATGACCTTTCTTATGGCGCTGCGGCCAAACCGTTCCTTGAATGGGCTGCTGACCATGGTGCACAGCACTGTTTCGACGGCATTGGTATGCTGGTTGAACAAGCTGCTGCTTCATTTTACCTATGGGAGGGAGTCTACCCAAACACACAACCCTTACTTGAAATGTTCGGCCGAGAAGAGTAAACAGCACAGTGAGTTAACGATTCACCCACTGCCATAAGGGGAGCATTTGTGAGCAATTTCCTACTTTGCCGTAGGAGTAATGATTTAAACAATATCGGAACTATCGTGAACAGTTACAATATTTTTTTTGTAACTAATTGTTTTAATATATTTTAATTTGTTTCACTTATATACCACGATATTTTTTCACCATTTTTTTATTTTTGACCTCTTGCTAGATCAGCAACAACTGGTAAAGTGGTACTCAGTTTACGGATGAGCACGGATAAAAACACGAAGGACTGAGGATTACAACGGATTGAGACCAACTTGCAGGAAGCAGGTTAGGCAGGACGATTTATCTCACGGAGTTGAGAAAAGTTCTAAGGACAGACACGATTGGTAGGGATTGCCAACACACAAAGGGGTGGTTTTACCACCCCTTTCTTACTGTTAGGAATGGCAAAAAAGGCGCGCCTTAAACATCGCGCCTTTTCCTTTTTAGGGCCAACACACATTATATTTACCAACACACCTCTTCAATATATCAGATCAACATTAAGAAAAACTTAAACTTCTTGCTACAATAACTAATAGGTCGCGCTCTTATAACTCAGCTAATGGAAAGCCAGGGAATGCGAACACTAAAAGGATTACTAAATCTTACCAAGCGCAACGCTCGCTGGATTGTCTTTGGCGTCATTCTTCTGATCGTCATTTATGGCTATTATCTGTTATTTATTCGCAATCCCTATACTACTGACGCCTTTCTACAAGGAAACTGGGTACAAGTAGCAGCGCGCGTCAATGGACCCGTGGTTAAATTGTTTGTCAAAAATAATCAAGTTGTTGAAAAAGGTCAGGCTCTATTTGAACTCGATCCTACTGACTGGCGTTTACAGGTGTCCATCGCCAGAGGAAACCTGCGCGCCATCAATCAAAAATTAGCAGCCCTGCAAGAAACCATCAATGCAGCCATTCACCTTATTTCACAGAAAACAGCATTATTGGAATTTGCCAAAAAAGAACTAAAGCGCTTTGCCAGACTGGTCACCGACGACGTTGTTTCTGTCGAGCGATTTAATCGCGCCCAAAAGGACTACCGGGCACTGGTTGCTGAGCGAGAACAAGCCATTTTTGAGTTAAAAAAAGCACAAAAACAACTAGGCACGATAAAAAATAATGGTGAGCGCCAAGCCGCTGAAGCAGCACTCAACCTTGCCTTAAAAAAACTGTCCTACACCATCATTAAAGCCAAAGTCAGCGGTCGCTTATCCAATTTTTATATTCGCAAAGGTGATTATATCAAGGTGGGCGAACCACTATTTTCCATTGTTGAACAAACTGGGTGGTGGGTAGAAGCAAACTATTTGGAGTTTGAGTTGCGCCGAATTCGACCAGGACAAACAGCAAGCATTGTTTTGTCAATGTATCCACGAAAAATTTTCACTGGCCAGATCACTGCCATTGGTGCTGGCATTAGCCGCGGGCGCAATATCTCAACAAAGAATACCTTGCCCATCGTTGCTGAAAGCATTAATTGGTTGCGTTTATTTAGTCGCTTTCCCGTTTTTATCTCGATCAAGGGCGATCCTAAATACCCCTTCCGTGTTGGTGCAACTGCTGCGGTGATAGTCCATGTTAAATAGCCTATCCCTGAATCGTGTTGCTGTTTCAACAGCAATTAAAGGCGCTTTTGCGCTAACACTTGCTGCTGGTGTTGCCTTATTCTTTCACTGGCAATTATTTTGGTGGGCAATTCTCGTTTCCTTTTTATCAATACAACCTGATATTGGCTCTGCCGTGATGATGGCCATTGCGCGCTTTGGCGGGACTTGCTTAGGTGCTGTTATTGGCACCCTAATAAGTTTAAGCTTTCAATTTACTTGGGCTTATTACCCATTGGTGTTTATTTTTATATTCTGCGCTATGTACTATTCAATGAAACCCACCATTTCATGGGCAGGTTTTTTATGTTTGGTCACTGGTGCCTCGGTAATGGTTATTGGCCCCAAATACTCCCAAGGTGACATTTATTATGCCATTGAACGTTGCATGCAAATATCATTTGCACTAGTGGTTGTTTTTATCACCTTAACCACCTTACACGCTCCCAATGCACATAAGATATTGCGTGCCAAAATTGTCGCGCTGATGCCTAGCTACATCGATTTATGGAAACTAATTCTCGAAAGCTTCACAACTGGAGACAATAGCAATGACGCCTTGGTACAGAAAAAAATCCGTAAAATTTCGCTAGCATTAGACGACATGACAAAACTCCTGCTCTATACACGTTATGAAATCTGGAAAAAAAACTTTAGCTCGGCGCAGTGTTTGCAGCTTATTCGCTTATTACGGCGCATTTTATCACTGCTCTCGTCATTAAATGAAGCCTCTCGTTATGCCTCCTTTAAAGATTATAGGAGCAGCATTCAAGATTACATGAGCAAGCTTGATCAACACGTGGTTGCTTCCATCAAAGAAATTGCCACGTTAGTAAAAAGCACCGCAACATCCTTTGATAACACCATTGATAAAATTGAAAAAGATTTTCAAACGATCATGGACCAGCGCCTTGCCAGCATTGTAAAAAAACAGCAAGGAATGACGCTAGATGATATACATCGCAGTGCTTGGTTTAGCTTAGTTGAACGTCTATTTTATGTTTTCTCTTTAACACGACATATCACCATTCTAATGAATACCAATAAGAAAAATCCTCAGTTAAAGAAAAAACTAAACCAAGAGATGCACTGGCTTAAAGGTAGCAAAGAAGAAAATCGCTGGTTTAGACCGGTGCGCATTCGTGCTGCTTTACATGTCGCCATGGCAGCTGCTGTTTTGGTATGGACACAACATTACTTTCATTGGTCATTAAAATTTAGCACCTTTGGCATAATCGCTATTGCTTTTTCTGCTTTGTCTTTACTATTACCAGCAACGGGTGATATTGGGCTCGGTATTGTTGGTGCAATATTAGGGGGCGTATACGCGCATTTTGCCTTGCAATTTTTACAATATTACCCACACTATCCGTTGGTTTTAGTTGCCTTATACATTAGCACGCTGTTTGCTGCCTATCTTCTGACGATATCGAAAGTACAAGGGAAAAAGTTTCTCGTCTTTTCAACGTATTTTAGTATTGTGGTCGTCTTTGCTTTAACAATAAAACCACAAGAGCGTGGCAGTATCGATATCGTTTTATTTCTCGTTCCGGCCATGCTGTTGGGCGTCATCAGTTTTAAATTTATTTCTCGCACCATCCTCCCTTGCAATTATCGCAAATTATTACAAACAGCATTAAGCAAGCTTTTACTGCATCAGAGCCTATTGATACGTAAACTCTTCCATATAAAACGCTCAGAAAAATTGTTTGAAACAATGCAAAATCACTTTTATCAATACACTTTAAAAATTGGCCGCGCACGACAATATAAACAATATTGCCTTGATGCAGGCATTTATAATCAACACCAAGATGATCGGCTTTCACAAGTGATCTATAGCTGTGAACTAATGATTCTTAGCAACCTGATTATGCTGCATCCTTTTTTGGTTTTGCGTCATATTGAAAAGATTGAAGATTTTTTAGGTAGCATTTCACCGCAATTTAAACAGATCACCCGTAACATACTTCACTACGGCAAAAATATTCGTGATAACCAGTGGCGTCAATCTATATTAGAGGATGTTGGAAAAGTTAAGACTACTATAAACAACGCTACCGAAGAACTAGTTCCGCAGATACTCAAAGACCCAGACTATATCGAACAAATCCGAGCCTTCTCAATCCTCTACAATGGCTTGCACCGATTGCTCGATGTGCAAATGCGGTTACTTGCGATCAAAGATTTTAAATTTTAACACTTACGACAAAATAAGCTTTATTAAATGATAATAAACGATCGCGCAGATAGCACCCGCCGGCAAAGTAATTACCCAAGACATAAAAATATTACGGATAACCGCTAAATTTAATGCGCCAATGCCACGCGCAAAGCCAACACCTAGCACAGCGCCAACAAGCGTTTGCGTTGTAGAAATTGGCAACCCTAAACCAGAGGCAATCACCACAGTGCTCGCTGTAGCTAACTGAGCAGCAAAACCACGACTAGGCGTTAATTGTGTAATACCACTACCAACCGTGGCAATCACTTTATAGCCATACATTGCCAAACCAGAAACAATCCCAACAGCGCCTAAGCCCATAATCCAAAAGGGGATCTGTGATCTTGCCATCACATCACCACCCGCTTTAACAATACCAACCACTGCAGCCAATGGGCCAATAGCATTGGCAACATCGTTAGAACCATGCGCAAATGCCATTGCACAGGCAGTAAACATCATTAAAATGGCAAAGACTTTTTCAAGTTCTTTATAGTCAAACTTATCACGTGGTTCTTTCATATCCGGCACACGTCGTAATAACAAATACCCGATCAGCATAACCACCAAACTCATCAACACTGACAAGCCAACGCTATCCCAGGTTGTTAAGTGCAAGCCGACATGCTGCAAGCCATTGAGCAAAGTCACCAAACTAATAACCATCGCCACTAGAAAAATATACCAAGGCACATAACGCTTAGCATTCTGCATCGGGGTATCGGTATCAAAAATCAACCACTGCACACTACGAAAAAGTAAGTAGGCAATCACCAACGCAATAACCGGCGTAACAATCCAACTTAGCGCAATATCAACCACCTGATGCCAATGAATCGCTTGTACGCCAGAAGATATCAAACCAAAACCAATAACAGCACCGACAATACTATGCGTTGTTGAAACTGGCCAGCCAAAGGAGGTCGCGACAATCAGCCATGTTCCAGCCGCTAACAGCGAGGCCAACATGCCATAAATCAACAGATCAGGTGTGTGAACAAAAAGTGAGGCTTCAATAATTTTCCCACGGATAGTTTCCGTCACTTGCCCACCGGCAAGCAAAGCACCAAGCGCTTCAAAAATCGCAGCAATAATAATAGCTTGCGTAATCGTCAGGGCTTTTGAACCCACCGATGTTCCCATTGCATTAGCAACGTCATTAGCGCCAACACCCCAAGCCATAAAAAATCCAAATAAGGTAGCCAGCGTTATCAGCAAACTCGCATGTTCCATGCCATTATCCCTCTGCGCGAAAATTACGTTAAAATAGCATGGAGACCATAAACACACAAGGATTAGTAGAGTGACAATTACGCAAACTGGTTTAATGCAAAACGCTGATGGCAGCATCTACCACCTTAACGTTTCCCCCGGCGATATTGCCGATACGGTAATTTTAGTTGGCGACCCTAATCGCACCGAGCTGGTGGCTCAGCACTTTGATGAAACAGAAGTAGACAAACACAAACGGGAATTTGTTGTTAAAACAGGAAGAATTGGCCAACAGCGCCTTACCGTCATCGGCACCGGGATTGGCGCAGGCAATATTGATATTGTCTTAAACGAAGTAGACGCCTTAGTTAATGTCGACTTTACTACGCGCACAATAAAATCTGAAAAAAAATCACTACAATTTATTCGTCTTGGAACCTGCGGTTCATTAAAAGCGGATATTCCTGTGGATAGCTATATCCTGTCCACGCACGCACTGTCCTTTGACGGCTTACTTAATTACTACCATTATCAAGCACACGCCAATGAAAAAAAATTACTGCAGTCACTAACCGATTACTTCTCAGACTTTCCCATGCAAGACAACATTTATGTCAGCGAAGCATCTTCTTCTCTGACAAGCTTATTTAATGAAAACTACCATAAGGGAATCACACTGACCTGTAGCGGCTTTTACGGCCCGCAGCATCGCCGCCTACGCGCCCCCCTGATAAAAGAAGACATTATCGAGAAAGCAGCAAACTTTGCTTTTGAAGATATATCATTAGTTAATTTTGAAATGGAAACCGCCGCAATTTACGGCCTAAGCCGCTTATTCCACCATCAAGCCTGCTCAATCAGCCTAGTGGTTGCCAACCGCTTTAGCAAAAATGTGAGTAAAAATCCGGAAAAAGGCGTAAAAAGAATGATTAATGATGCTCTTGAGAAAATTCTACAGAATATCATCTAATAACTTGCTTGCTCCAATGCGAAATGTCGCCGGCGTGATCCATTGCTTACCCATTTCAGCGTCAATCAAGCTGATGTATTCCATCACTTGCTTGACTGTCCTCACACCGCCAGACAGTTTTAATCCGACATTTTTTTCAGGATGTTGTTTTATCGCCGTTAACATGGCCTCTGCAGCCGCATGTGTTGCGCCAACAGATACTTTACCTGTCGATGTTTTAATAAAATCAGCACCACTGGCAATAGCCAACTCAGCGGCCGCCAGAATCACCTCAGCAGCAATAAGCTCCCCCGTTTCCAAAATCACCTTCAGTGTTGCTTTGTTGTGGCAAATACTATGACATGAGCGTAGGTACTGCGAAACAGTTTCACTATCACCTGATAAAAATTGCCCGTAGGGCATAACTACATCAATTTCATTGGCGCCATCTTCAATAGCTTGCTGAATTTGCTGAATACAATAGTGCAGCCTATCATCTCCCGTCGGAAAATTAGCGACCGTAGCAATCTGTATGCCTGTCCCTTTTAATTCTGCTACCGCTTGCGAAACAAATTTTGGATAAACACATACTGCGGCTACAGAACCCAAAGGCGTTATGGCTCGTTGACAAAGCGCCGCAATATCCTCTGGGGTATCATCATCATTAAGGCTGGTTAAATCTATATACGCAATTAATTCTTTTGCTTCCATTATGACGCCATATTTTCTAAAAATTTCAAAACCAATTGCACTAAGCTTTGCGCACCCAATTTAGCACCTTTTAATGTTTCATCATGCGTCAAGTTAACATTATGCATACCGGCCGCTAAGTTAGTAATAACGGCAATAGCCATCACTTTCATACCACAGTGTCGCGCCGCAATCACCTCAGGAATTGTTGACATACCCACCAAATCCGCACCCAAAATACGAAACGCATTAATTTCCGCAGGAGTTTCAAAAGAAGGACCAAGCACGCCTAAATATACCCCTTCTTTCAAAGGAATATTCAAACTTCGCGCTATCGCCGCCAACTCTTTGCGCATCTGCGCATTATAGGCATCCTCCATGCCGATAAATCGCGGGCCAAAGTTATCATCATTGGGGCCCACTAACGGGTTATTAAATTGTAAATTAATATGGTCTTTGATCGCGACCAAACTTCCGGGTGGCGTATCAGCATGCAAAGAGCCTGACGCATTGGTTGCTAACCATGTTTTACATCCTAAGGCACGCGCGGTTCGCACCATGGTTTGTATTGTTTCGTTATCCACACCCTCATAAAAGTGTGCGCGACCTTGTAAGCACATAACGGGCACACCTTGCAAATGACCTAAAAATAATTTCCCGCCATGGCCTTCAACACCTGGCTTGTGAAAACCTGGCAGCTGTTCGTAAGGAACAACGGTTGGATTGTCGATATGCTCAGCTAACACCCCTAGACCAGAGCCAAGAACAATGGCGATTTCAGGTTGGAATTGTGGAAGTTTTTGCTTAATAATCTCTGAAGACTCAGTTGCTTGCACTGTCATTTTTTTCTCGATTGATATTTTTTTAAATTAGTTTTTACTTTCGATATTTTCAGCATCAAAAGGGAAGGGAAACAAATCTGCCATGGTCATACTTCTGTATTCACCTTTGGTATTATGCAAGTGCACCAACGTTGTTGGCGTAGAAAATTCAGCTAAGCGTTGACGACAAGCACCGCAAGGAGGACATAACTGATTAGCCGCCACCATAATGACAACTTCTTTGATTTTACGTTGGCCATTTTTAACCATACTGCCAATAGCGACCGACTCAGCACACTGCGTTAATCCATAAGATGCATTTTCTACATTACAACCCACATAAAGCTCATCATCTTCAGTGCAGACACATGCACCCACAGCAAAATTAGAGTAGGGGGCATAGGCATTTTCTAATACTGCTTTTGCTTTTTCTTGCATTTGATTTTCTATATCTGTCATTACATTATAATCCTCACTTTATGAGCTAGCTAATAGCATTTCCAGACGTGTTCCCGTCTTCTCGGCATAATCTGCTACCGCACCAACTTTCTTGATCACATTGTAAAGGAACATGACGTCAATAGGCTCCAATGTTTTTTCTAAATCGAACAGGGATTGTCTGACCACAACTTGCAAGCGATCGGTTTCTTCTTCAATATCACCCAGCTCTTGGATCATCTCTTCAACGACAGTGGCTTCTTTACCGCGAAAGCCTGTTTCTAGAAGTTCATCTAGCTCGCTTATTGCCTTTTTAGCTTGTGCCGCAGCATCGATAGAGCGCTGCAAAAACTCTGTAAAACTCTCAA
Source organism: Gammaproteobacteria bacterium (assembly GCA_030425685.1). GTDB lineage: Bacteria > Pseudomonadota > Gammaproteobacteria > Coxiellales > Coxiellaceae > JAUIAD01. The sequence goes on from JAUIAD010000019.1 coordinate 54,659, forward strand.
CCATACTGCTGGGAAAGTGCATTTTTCGCCCCAACATAATACCAGCGATATCTTTAGCGGTATTCGCTAGCAGCTCTTGTTGCGACAAAATATCTAATAAATCGGCTCTGGGCACCGGCAAAAACAAACTTTTAGGCAGGTGCAGGCGCATATCTTTTTTTAGATCATCAGCTGCATGCTCACAATCATTAATCTCATCTCGCACCTTCAAAGCTTTGTCCCAATCACCGGCCTGTACAGCCTTATAAAAAGGTAACAACAATTCAACACAGGCATACGCTTTTTGCATATGATGTTGTAATGGTCGAATAGGTGAGCGAGCGAACATATCGAGTATCGCGGTTTGTCGCATCATTTTGTGTATCCCTATCAGAAAGTAATGTCTGCGATCAGTATAAGCAATGAGTTCCAGCACCACAACCGATAACTAATCATCTTTTAACCACAATACTAGCAAAGATTTGACTTTAGGCTAATTACTTGCCATAAGCACTTGATTTCAATTATAAGGAGCATAAAATGGTAAAGAAGGCGATAAGGATATCATCATGTTAGATTCTCTTGCTTTTTTGGCATACATGTTTCATCACCCATTTGGTTCAAAACACCAAAGAGATGCGCTCACCCTCTCAACCCCCGCGTTTAAAACGGAGCATGCTATCCCTCAGCTTTATACTTGTGAGGGTAAAAAATTATTTATTCCTGTTAATTGGCAGCATATACCCAAAAGAGCAAAGTCCTTAGCACTCATTATTTTTGACGAAGATGCTCCACCGCAATCGCGTTATCACTTTGCCGCTTATAATATAAAAACGACTACTGCTGGAGTAATCAACTTACAATCCCCCAAACCCTCCTTTCAGATCGCGCAAAACAGCTGGGGTGAAAAAGATTATCACGCACCATGCTTGGCAAACAATGAACACCACTATGTGATCCGTCTTTATGCTTTAAATAAGAAGCTTTCACCGCAAACTGTTAATACAGCGCTGCAAGTACGTGAAGCAATGCGCCATCACATTATTCAGAGAATACAAATCACTGGTATTCTTTACCCAAGACAAGAGAATAAAAAAACATCGTAGAGATACAACCTTAATCTAATAATTCTTCCCCCCCGTCTTCACCCAAGATCAACGCCGCTACTAATTGCCTCGAACACTATTTGACTGTTCTACTAAAGAAGCTAGACAGACAGGAGTCTCGCATAGGCGAAATATAACCAGGAAGGAGGTTTGCACTGAAAGTGCGAAACTCCGTAACAGCTCAGGGTATATGACTTTATGTACTGCTCGGTTCCATTTTACGCGGAAGATTGGCCACAAATGGGGCCGCCTATCCATAGCCTAAGCTCTTACGAAACTCCTGAAAGATTAACCACACAGTCACACCTTGTCTCGCGCACTGACACGGCATGCACGTGGGCCATCGTCACCAATTTTTTCCACAAACTGCACCGGCATACCAACCCGCAAGAATTTGAATTTGGGATGAACAACATTATCGGCATTAAAATAAAATTCCTCTCCCGTCGCTGTTGCCTCAATAAAGCCAAACTGATCGTCATCAAATAAACGTACAATTTCGCCATTGGACAAACCAACATGAGTTTTTACTTCACCATTGATAATTTTTGCCTGCTCTTCAACTTGTCGATCCATATCATCAAATGCGTCGCGAATGGCCTTATATAAGTTATCTTGTTCATTGCGATTAGCAACCAGTTCCTTTCCAGGAACCCTGACATTAACACGCACATTATATAACTTACCCGTCTGACGATGCCCCTGATGCAACTCTGCCACCACCTTGCAGGAGATGACCTTGTCGAAGAATTGGTCTAGTTTTTTGGCTCTGGATTTGATTCGCTCTTGGACGGCTTCGGACTGTTCAACTTCACGCATGGTGATTTGAATGGGTACCTGCATATGACTCTCCCCATTGCGGCAATATTTTGTTCTACCTGTCTTTACTTAATTATAGCTAATTATTGCGAAAACGCTTAAATGAGAAACAGAAACCTTAAGGAATGCTTAAGAAACAACAGGTTGCACAAACAAATTGCCGCTTACGTATTTCCAAGCCAAACAAAATTTTTTAGTATAAAGAATGAGTCCAACCTCATCATAATTCAGATAAAAAATAATGACGGGTATTTTTTATAGCTTACGTACGGAACTCTCGATATAAGGAACGCTGATGAGAACTGCTGAAATATGGGGTACAAAACGCTTTTGGGGCTCAATGCGCAGTATTGATGCAATGGAATACACCCGGCGCAAATGGGAGAACACCCACCCTAATGAGCACAAAAGGGAACAAGATGCTGATGAAAACATCACTGTTCCAGAACAGTTCAGATGCCATGTCGATGAGCATCCGTCTGGCTGCCGCTGGATTTGGAAAATGGTTGGCTATTCTGTCATCGATGTTTTCCACGTTACTCAGAACATGCTCTCAGCAGATCATTACTATCACAAGCTTAGAAATCACACCTCATCCCCTTTTTACAACCTAACAAAATCAGCCATTGGGTATCTAACAAATTACCACAGCACCAGAAAAAAAAGGCGGTGGGCTCGCCTAGATCCAAACAACAGCTATGTGCGCCAGCAAATTACCGTATATCTTTGTAACCGTTTAGTTTCATTTGCGACGCAAGATATTGATGAACATCTTACACAGCGATACGCAACAGAGTATTACTTTATTGACTCGTTACTGCTTGAAGCTCACACCCACCTGCCAACATCAAGTAAACATAAAGGGCAGCATGGTTTTCATAGCAAGCTGATGAGCGTTCAAGAACTAACAAAAGAAGCGCAACAGCTTTCAAAGCTATGCATTGATCGAAGAGCTTTAAAAGACGAAATTGAAAGACTAGAAAGAAACTTTGGTAGCACAATTTCCGATTTGCTACGAATACTGCCATTGTGCCTAAATGGAGATATTCCACAAGAGACATTTAACCTGGATTCATTCTTTAAAAATGAAATAGCGTATGAATCATTTAACAAAACCACCGTTGGCCAATGGTTAAAAAGGTTCTCACCGCACAATCAACAAGAAGAAAAAAGTGATAACCACTTATTAAACCCATGGCTAGAGGGAAGCTATACATTAAATGAGGATGAACTCCCCTTAGAATTCCGCACCGGTGCCTATCTGCCCGATAATGATGTCCTACAAAAAAGCATCAAAGATGCCAAAGATGCGCTATTAGAGTTATTCGGCCTAGTATGGGAAATGAAAAAAATGCAGCCCATCCTAATAGAGGTCGCAGAATTTGCTGGCAAATTTGGTGATTACAGCCTTATTTACAATATAACACTTTCTAAAAGTTTACTCTGGGCGGTTACATCATGGCAAAAACTAATCCAAAAATCTGTTGATAATTTAGGAATCATTACAGCCTGTGAACGCTCCGTTCTCAGGAAAAATACCGCTAACAAGGCAGGCTGGGTTACCAACTATCGAAAAACCGGCCTTAAGATAAAGGATTTGGATGAAAGGATAGGAGAAGACAAGAACAAAATTGTAACGATCAAAGAAAAAATTAACAAAATTAAAAATATTGGTATAGGAACCTATAAAAAAAAGCTAGAACAATTAGAAAAGATAACGTCAAGCCTAATTGGCCGGCAAATACAACTTGGTATTCTTACACAATCAGACCAAAAAGAGCTGAACAGGGAAATCAGAGGGTCTACAATTCAACAACATGGAGAAGAAAAAAAAGGACGGTCTAATCCATCATCAACACAAGGTAGCGTCGACATGCGTACACAGGAAAGATCAACAACACAACAAACACCACCCCATCAAGAACGAACACTCACTGCAAGCTCCGCCGTCAGTTCTGCATCATTATGGCAAAGTGGTTCTAGCCGAAGGGTTGCTGCTCTAAGTGCCACTGACAGCCCAACATCACTAGGAAACCCCTTCGCTGCCGTCGATGATGAAAACAAATTTTCATCTCTCGCACCACCTTCTCCTAGCGACAATAAAGACGTAAGGTATTTTGTGCCTCGGTTTCTTACTAGACTTAATACGATATTGCAATCGGATGCGTTTAAACAACTTAAAGTAGATCTCGAAAAACATTACTGTACCAAGAGCAAATTGACAACAAGAAATTGGCGACTTGTATTCGTAGAAGTTGTCATTGATGAAAAACAAGCAGCATTACAGAATCTACTGGATATTGACGAAAAAGCTAACGAGCAAAGCAACTTTTTACAAAAACACAGCTACGAATCTAAATCAGACCAGGCTGACTCTTTCTACACCCCCAAGAAAAAGCAATCAGAAGATATAGCAAAACTTATACCTGCCACTGAGGGTCTCGTTAACTATAACGAGGATCGCGGCGGGTATTATTGGTGCGCACCAAAACAGAAACCCCTTAAAGACGATACATTAGTCCTAATTCAAGCCATTAATCTTTTTAACCTTATTAATGAGGCCTATGCGGCCGCTTCTAACCTCAACCAGCTAATCAACGAGCTTGATTCCGTAAAGCAACAAGGGCACCTTGCTACTTTTCAAACAACACTAGACAATCTTAAGACGAAGTTTGAGCGCTTTATCGCTAGATGTCATCTTGAAAAAAATGAGAAAAAAGAACAATTAGATATTACTAACCAATATTTTGAATATTTGTCTTTACAAAATAGTATTGACAAAGACATAGCCCTAGCAGAAGAACAAAAACAAATAAGCGCTGCAAGAAGACAGCAAATTCTTAACAATATTGCTAAACTTGAAAGAATTAAGGATGCCGGAAAAAAATTCAATCGATTATTAGAAATTTTTGGCAAGTCAATTATCAACGCCCGCCAGATCAACATCAAACTCGAGACATTAAAAAAGAACCTTAACAAAGCTAGCCTGGCAAACAACCCACTGGCGCACCAGCTTAGCAAACAACGAGAAGAAATCGATACTATTACACTTTGTAATGCTGCAGATATAAATAACCCAGGGCTATTACTACAAATAGACACAGCACCAATATCAAACCATCCACCGGCAGACATTCAGGGGTTTCGCAATCGCCTTAGCCAAATCCCCGCACCCGCCACTGCCATAACTAGACAAAGCAATGCCCGCCCCAATATGTATCAGCATCAAGATATTGCACCAAGCCCTAGTCAGGAAAGAAAAGCACACAACAGCCTAAGATCCAAAAAAGAACTTGAAGATTGGTTTAATAAAGAAGGAAATGTTAGCGCCAGCCTAAAAGCCATTGTGGCATGGAATGCTCTCGTCCTCCATTCTCTAGCCTTACTTACAGCTGCCACCATCCAGAACAAACTGCAAACTGAGGGTAACTCTTATGATGCCCTAGGTGCAAGAAAAGGTATTGCGACCTTAAATTACCTAATGACCATAGCCCAGGCACAAAAACAGGGTAACAATGAAAACCTTTCAGCATTATTAAAGCAAGACGTCAAGTACGCTGGCCGACAAAACAGATCGACTTCAGTCACCAGCCATCGCAGCGATGGGTGTTGTCTTTATAAAGTATGGCAATCGTTTATTAGTTTCTTCCCCTGTGGAAAACCAAAAACTAAAACGTACTTAAACAACCTTAAAGGAGAAATAAGAAATTCGCTTTCAATGCAATAAACGTCAACGCTTTATTACGAAAAAACTTGCACATCCTGAGCTGGTCCCAGAACTGCTGCTGTGAAGGTGTAAAAAACTAGCAGGAGGAAAGAAGGGTCTTTTGCAAAGCTTACAAAAACAGGAAGTTTTTGTCAGAGCGATCCAGGGATGGACTTGAGCGCCTTTGCAAAAGACCCTTCTTTCCTCCTGCGTCGGCGCTTAGCCGCACTCCTTTCTCTTACATTGCTCCCAACTTACTTCAAACAAACTCTTATATAAACCTTTGGAAATAGCCCACCATCTCACGACTCGATCGTTAAATCCAACGTTTGAGTTTGATTCTATACTTTCTGGACGCAATCATAGGGCCTTGAGTTGTAAGCTGTTTAGCTTTTACATTTAAGAATAGTTTTTAACTTTGGTAGTCGTTTGCTGGATCCCGCGATCAAGCCGCGGGATGACGGAGGGCGTGAGCTCTTACAACCTTTGCAACCTTTGCAACCTTTGCAACCTTTGCAACAACTCAGCCTCTTTATATAAAACAAGCATTACAACCCCAAAGCCCACCCAAAAACACTAAGCGCCCTTTGCATCCCCTTAGCGACTTTGCGTGAAACACAAAAAAAGCCAACCTCACAAATCCCCCCAAGCCCCCTGCAACAAAGCGACCCCCACCAACCCCGCCGTCTCCGTACGCAAAACACGCGGCCCCAAAGAAAGCCCAACAAAACCGGCACCAATCGCCTCCGCAACCTCCGCTTCACTAAGACCACCCTCCGGCCCCATTAATAACACTGCCGAACCCACCGCAGCAAAATCAGCCAGTTTCATTTGCGCCTGCGGATCACATAAAAATTTAACCTCCGCTTTTGCCTGATAAAGCCACTCACTCAACGTTAAAGGCGCATTAAGTTTTGGCAACACACAACGCCCTGATTGCTCACAAGCACCAACAATCACCGCCTGCCAATGCAGCATTCTTTTTTGCAAACGCTCCCCTTTTAGTTTTACTCCACATCGCTCAGTAAAAAGTGGAGTAATTTGCGTTACCCCCAACTCAACAGCCTTTTGAATGGTATAGTCCATACGATCACCGCGAGAAATACCTTGTGCCAATTCAATTTTCAAAGGTGACTCATTGCTAATTTCTTTAAAAGCATCGAGCTTAACAGTAATATTTTTCTTTTGGACCGCAACTACTTCCGCATTAAATTCACCACCCTCACCATTAAATACAACCAGCATAGCACCAAGCTTTAATCGCAATACATTTATCAAATGATGAGAACTTTGTTCTGACAACAGAATCTCTTCATCTATACTTAAAGTGCCATTAAAATAAACCCGGGGTATCTGCATACTAAAATTGCCTTTTGAGTTTGATCGACTAAGGATTTACGCGCAAGTGCGAAACATCTTGCTTGACGTACTTACTACTTGCGTATCTATTTTATCCGTGTAATATTGGGTCATTGTACCACACCCCGGCGAGACTCACATGTCTAGTAAGATTAGCATTATATTAGCGCTTATGATTTTAAGCGTTAGCTGCGCCATTTTTGCAGAATTTAATGCCTCGTCTCTTTACAGCCCCAGTCAACACCAATTAATTAAATACCACGACTCGGGTAAGTACTATCACGATATCTCCTCAATCATTAAAAAAGCCACTTATTATTTACAATTTCGCATCGTGCAAAACAAACGGGTCTCACATCATCGCAAGCTAGCCATTGTTATGGATGTTGATGAAACAGCGTTATCAAATTACAAAGCAATAATGCATCTTGATTTCTCTCTCAACAAAAAAACCATGCAGGCTATCGAAAAGAAAGCAGAGGCAACTCCCATTCCTTTCACTCTTGCATTATTTAATTACGCCAAAGAACACGATGTCAGCATATTTTTTATAACCTCACGCGACGCTTCCCTTAGACACGCCACAAAAGATAATCTTCACCAAGCCGGTTATCGTCACTGGGATGTTATTTACTTTAAACCACAAAACTACCATCAACACTCCCTGATGCCGTACTACCTTGCTGAACGCACCAAAGTGACTGACGAAGGTTTTGACATTGTGATGAATATAGGCAACCATCAAAGCTCCTTACGCGGCGGCAAATCCGATATTACCTTTAAATTACCCAACCCTTTTTATCATCTTAGCTAAGCCTCCAGCCCGCTTGCACCCCTTCGCTGAATTTGCGAATATGACTCATATCATAGACACATAGCGAGATCTGCCCGTGAACCAACAAACACAACTTCCTAATTTTAATACTATTAAAATCAATGAGATTGAAAAAAAATTACAAGGCATGCTGGATAACAACTGTGCTGAAATTGACAAGCTTCTTGACCATTCGCAATCCTTTACTTGGGACAATTTAATGCACCCCCTGGAAGAAATGGATGATAGACTGCACCAGTATTGGTCGTTAGTCAGTCACATGAATGCTGTTATTAATTCTGATGAGCTGCGCGAGGCTTATAATAAGTGCTTACCACTGCTGTCAGACTACCATACCAAGTTGTCACACAATAAAGCGCTTTTTAATGCTATTGAATCAATTGCTAACAGCGAAAGCTTCTCTTCCCTAGATAAAGCCCAACAAAAAGTCATTAGCAATAATATTCGTGACTTTAAATTAGCCGGTGTCGCACTGCCTAAAGATAAAAAAGATACGTTTGCACAACTGTCAAAATCATTAAGCCAACTCACCACTAAATTTGACGAAAACGTCCTTGATGCAACGCAGGGCTGGTATAAAGTCGTTAGTGATGAGGCAGAACTTGCCGGCATCCCAGACCATGCCATTTCTGCAGCAAAAGCGGCAGCTGACAAAAAAGAAGAGCAGGGCTGGGTATTTACCCTAGAAGCACCGTCTTATATTGCGGTGATGACACATGCCGATTCTCGCTCACTGCGCGAAACCATTTATCGCGCTTACACCACACGCGCCTCCGACCAAGGACCCAAAGCAGGGGAGTGGGACAACGCCGAGGTGATGCAAAAAATTATGGAGCAACGTTTAGAGCTAGCTAGACTATTAGATTTTAATAACTATGCCGAGGAGTCTTTGGCAACGAAAATGGTCGACAAACCACAGCAAGTCTTAGATTTTCTGCGCTCACTTGCGGATGCCTCTTTACCCAAAGCTAAAGAGGAATTTAAAGCCCTACAACAATTTGCTAAAGGCAATTTAGCGATAGAACAGTTACAAGCTTGGGATGTCGCATACGCTTCTGAAAAAAAACGCAAAGCGGAATACGATATTTCACAAGAAGAATTACGCCCTTACTTTCCTGAACAGCAAGTGCTGGATGGCTTATTTACCGTTGTGAACAAGCTCTTTGGTATTACCATCACTCCGGTAGAAGACGCTGACACCTGGCATAAAGATGCGCGCTGCTTCGCTATTCACGATAAAGACGGCAAACTACGCAGCTACTTTTATATTGATTTGTACGCACGTAATAACAAACGTGGCGGTGCTTGGATGGACGACTGTCGTGGTCGTCGCAAACTTGATAATGGCAATGTGCAAATCCCCATTGCCTTCGTTACCTGTAATTTTTCAGGTCCCGTTGGTGATGACCCTGCACTCTTTACCCATGATGAGGTCGTCACTTTATTTCATGAGTTTGGCCACGCGCTGCAACATATGATGACAACCATTAATTATGCCGATGTTGCTGGCATTAATGGCATTCCTTGGGATGCGGTTGAGGTCGCCAGTCAGTGCCTAGAAAATTGGGCGTGGCAAAAAGAATCAATAGGCTTTATTGCCAAACACCACAAAACCGGCGAACCTTTACCTGACGCGCTATTTGAAAAAATGCATAAGGCAAAAAACTTTCATTCAGCGATGGCAATGGTTAGGCAACTTGAGTTTGCTTTATTTGATTTTATTTTGCATATTGAATTTTCACCGGATAAACAACATCAAGTTCAATCCATTTTAAATCAGGTAAGAAAAGAAATTTCTGTTGTACCAACACCAGCATTTAATCGTTTCCAGAATGGTTTTTCGCATATTTTTGCCGGTGGATACGCTGCGGGCTATTACAGTTACAAATGGGCAGAAGTCATGGCAAGCGATGCATTCTCCTTATTTGAAGAAAAGGGTATTTTCGATCAGAACACAGCACAATCTTACTTAGAGTGTATTTTAGAACCTGGCGGTTCAGAAGAGCCCGCCATTTTATTTGCCAAATTTAGAGGCCGCGAACCCAGCACAGATGCCTTACTAAAACAGTCTGGCATCATCGAAAATTAACCCCCAAATAAAACCAGCAAAAGAATCTTAAAAAAACCGTAGGGGCGCAGCGTGCTGCGCCCGATACCGCAGGTAAGGAGCACAACCCATGACACAAGACACCCTAAAACAAAAAGCCGCCGAAGCCGCCATTGATCACATCAAATACGACGGTGTCATAGGCGTAGGCACTGGCAGCACCGTAAACTTTTTTATAGACGCATTAGCCAAAATAAAAGGGCGCATAGACGGCGCCGTTGCCAGCTCCGTTGCAACAGCAGAACGACTTAAAGCCATCGGCATTCCTGTGCTTGATCTTAATAGCGTATCCTCAATCCCTCTTTATGTTGATGGCGCCGATGAGTTTAACCAGCATAAATACCTCATTAAAGGCGGTGGTGGCGCCTTAACACGAGAAAAAATTATCGCCGAAGTTGCTGAAAAGTTTGTTTGCATTGTTGATAACAGCAAACAAGTTGAGGTGCTAGGCGAATTTCCTTTACCCGTTGAAGTCCTCCCCATGGCACGCAGTTATATTGGACGACGAATTGTTAAAATGGGAGGCAACCCCGTTTACCGTGAAGGCTTTGTAACCGATAACGGCAATATTATTATTGATATTTACGATCTTGATATAGTTAACCCTATCGAAGTGGAAGAAACGATTAATAACTGGCCCGGTGTTGTTACTAACGGTTTGTTTGCCAAACGAAAAGCTGACGAAATTTTAATTGCCACTGAGCAAGGTATCAAAACATTGTAATACTGAACACCTGCTGCGCTTGATTTCTTTTTTAAGCGCAGCAGGGTAAAACTGCTTATTGATGACAGGGCAGGGTAAACCCAAGCTCAAGCAAATTGGCAAGTGGTAAAAATAATGTTTCAGGCAAGCTACACCAATCAATCCACTCCCAACCATAACATTTTTCAGGCTCATTAAGCCTAACATCGCCACCCTGATAGGGCGCTAACATAAACAACGTGATGTAGTGCTTATCCTCTTCGCTAAAAAAATTATTCGTCCACGGCCCTCTTGTAACGTCAGAGATAAGCAAATCTGTTTCTTCTTTAACAGGAGTTTCGCACTTTCAGTGCAAACCTCCTTCCTGGTTATATTTCGCCTATGCGAGACAAGCTCGCATGGACGGCGATTCAAGGGGAGAATCCCGATTCTCCCCTTGAAAATCCCCATCGGGATTTGTTTTGAGTTTCGCACTTTCAGTGCAAACCTCCTTCCTGGTTATATTTCGCCTATGCGAGACAAGCTCGCATGGACGGCGATTCAAGGGAAGAATCCCGATTCTCCCCTTGAAAATCCCCATCGGGATTTGTTTTGGTTCGCACAAGTGCGAAACTCCTGTTTAACTTCACGTATTGTACATTGCTCAGGTGTCTCACCAAACTCCAAGTGCCCACCCGGCAATGCCCATTGACCATGACCATGGCTATTCTTGCGCTTACCCAATAAAACGTTGTTATCTTGATAAACAATAACGCCAATACCAACTTTAACTGCCATCGTGTTTTCCCTTATAAATAACGATAAAAATGCTTACCTACCCGTAACAGTTGCTCAATAAAAATTCCAAATGTTAAAATAAGTTTATCAGCATCATATCATTATTACTTTTTTTGCTCCTAGGGTTGCTATTCTCAGTGTGTAGCGTATAATTCTTGCTCTTAGTTTGCTCAGCTAAGATGTTTTCTTTTCAGTAATGGTAACAAGGATTATTATAATGCTAGTTTTAACTAGATCAGTCGGTGAGCGTCTAATTATAGGTGATGGGGATATCAAACTAACCATCCTCGACGTGCGCGGCAATCAAGTCCGTCTTGGTATCGATGCCCCTAAAGATATCGCTGTTCATCGTGAAGAAATTTATTTGCGCATACAAGCTGAAGAAACGGATACAGCCGACACTGGCACATAGTCCGTCTTAGCAACACCTGCCATATTTTATCTTACCCTGCTTATTTGCAGAGTGTTTTTACTTGCCAAAAAAATTTTTTTAATCGTTTCTTAAGGATTTTTATTTAATCTTTGCTATACTAGCCGTGAAATTGGAGGCAAAGGCGAGGTTAACCATGCTAACGACGCGATATTCTTTAGCAGATCTACAAAAACAAGAAAAACAAAATTATGAAGCGTTATCAGGGCTGATTGGCTTTATCCGCGGCTTGCAACGCCCTTACCATAAATTAACAGCTAGCACTGACTTTGAACGTTACAAACGCAGTCTACTCGCCGAAGCGACGTTAATTAATTCTCAGCATACCCAAAAAGTTGCAAAGCAAACGGATACGCAATTTAATGTCACTCACTACCAGCGCGCTATTTTGTCAGCATCGCAAGAAAACTACCGCAATATGGCTATCCTAGCGGCCATCAAAGACCTAACACCTTCAGCACTGCATCGTCTTGTTATGTTAATACGAAAAAACTGTATTAAAATAAGTCGGAAGGCAGAAAGTGCCAAGGACGAACATGAGAAGCAATTACGGCGTAAAAAGGCACTTCGCCTGCAAGAGTCCTCCTCTAAGGCTGTAGTTATTGCTTACAATGAGCCTATAGAGTCTATCCTATGATCAACACAACCAACTGTGTTTATTTTTTTTTAACCTGTGTTAACTAAAATCATTTAAATTCAAGAAATCTACAACGAATATAAGATTGTTTTAATCTGTCTTTGCTAACATCCTGCCCAACATAACCCCACAACCTGTTGGTAGATCGAAATGCGACAAGAGCCACTAGAAAGCAAACAACCTATTAAAGATAAAAATCCCCCCGCACTAACTCACAGTAGTAGCGCTGCTGATAGCGTCTCTATACCTAGCGATGATGCCAAGCTTAGTGAATGCAGGGATTCATTTTTCTTTGCAGATAGCTGGGATTCATTTGTTGCTAATAATGGTTACCTTACAAGACCACTGTCACCAAAACCTGAAAGTGACGAAGAAAATGAGCCACTCGAAAAATCTGATACCACCAAAGGTCTTTCAGTATCTGCAGACGGTAACGTAATAACCACACCTGGTGGAAAGAAATATAAAAAAAGAAAACGCCAAACACCTAAAAGAGGTTCTTACGGCTGTGTATCAACATTTGAAAGCCCGATGAAATCAACCTTGCTTGCGGTTAAAGAACAAAAAGCAACAAGACTAACCTATAGACATTCCCCCTTTAAAAGGGAGGCGTCGATAGGAAACGTTGTCAAGGGAGGATACCGATTTTTCTGTCCCGATGATGCGGCCCTGGGAGGACATAGAGAACCCTGCTCATCACCACACCTGCTTGTAATGCGCTTTTCGCATGGGTTCGACTTAGATCTCTTTGTTAGCAATATAGACCTTTTTATTAAAGAGCCCTCACAAGCTTTAGAAGCACTAACACAAATTAAAAATCAAATTTTATCTTTTGTAAAATCACAGTTCCACGATAAAGGGTTGGTTCATTGCGATATTAAAGCTAATAATATTAGAGTCAATGAAAATGATTGTGGGCAATTTAAAATTGATATTATTGACGTTGGATCTACCACCAAGCTTGGCGAAATGCCACGTGAAGACAGCGTCAACCGTCAGTACTACCCAGAATTATGCAATAACCTTGGTGAAATTCTTAAGCCAGCAGCCTTTGAAGATGATCTACAGGCAGTAAAGCTGATGACAGCTGACTTGCAAAGCACTATAAAAGACATTTTCAACGCCTTAGAAGAGCAACGTGCTTTCGGTGCAGTTCACAAAAGAAGGAAGGTAAAAAGAAGAAGTGCTTTTACGCGGTTAACGTTTCCAGAAAATGATTGTCTTAATACTTCGCTTAAAGACGGATTGTCTACTGCACCGAGCTCGACGACAAATGAACCGAGCACTCCACAACCTTCAGTATGACCTGAAGAACTACGTGACTGCATTTGTGCGGCAAGGCCTCTCTACAAATAGAGGCCGTTTTACCATGATCTAATCTGCTATGCATCTTCTGGTTTTTTTGCGGGTATTTCAACACCAACATCCATCCAGAAATTTTCTGCACCTTCTTCGGTAATCAAAGTTTCCGTTTCCGACGAGTAGACTTCTCCCGAGCCATTATCTGTCTGTTTTGTTGCGGGCTTTTCAGGTCGTTGCCAACCTTCAACAGATCGCTGTGGAGCACGTGAAACGGTTAATAAATCATTGGGGGCATCTTGCGATATTGTTGAGCCAGCACCAACCGTTGCATTTTCACCAATAACAACCGGGGCGACTAACGATGAGTTTGAACCAATAAAAGCATTGTCTTGGATAATCGTTTCCCATTTGTTCGCGCCATCATAATTACACGTAATAGTGCCTGCGCCAATATTTACATCACTACCAATAATGGCGTCACCGAGATAGCTTAAATGATTAGCTTTGCTACCCGGTCCTAAAATGGATTTTTTCATTTCGACAAAATTACCCACTTTAGCTTTTTCTTCTAAAATAGATCCTGGACGCAAGCGCGCAAACGGGCCAACATGGCAATGGTCACCAATAACGGCGCCTTCAATAATACTGTTTGCTTCGATGCAAACATTCTCACCGATACTAACATCTTTTAACACCACACCTGGGCCAATATGCGAGCCTTCGCCAATGCGTATTGTTCCTTCCAACACCACATTGATATCGAGGGTAACATCTTTGCTCATTTGAATATCGTCACCACGAAAATCAACACGCTCGGGGTCGCGAATGGTTACGCCCGCCAGGGTAAATTGTTTGGCTTGTCGGCGTTGAAAAGAACGCTCAAGATTTGCCAATTGCCACAAATCATTCACACCTTTAGTTTCTTCAGGGCAAGAAGCAACAACACCATTAACAGGAATGCCTTCTTCTACTGCTAACGCAACAACATCGGTTAGGTAGTACTCACCTTGATGGTTATTATTTTTTAATTTTGGTAGCCAACCTTTTAAAAATTCAACGGGGCACACCATAATACCGGTATTAATCTCGTCAATGGCTAATTGTGCTTCGCTAGCATCTTTATGTTCGACAATTTCTAAAATCTTGCCGTCATCATCACGAATAATGCGCCCAAGACCTGTAGGATCTTTTAATTTTGCTACAAGTAGACCTAAGCTATCTTTGGGGGTTTCATCTAATAGTTGTTTTAGCGTTTGCGCCGAAATCAGTGGCACATCGCCGTAAAGCACTAAGACACGACCCTTTTCAAGACAATTGGGTAATGCGGTCATCACTGCATGCCCCGTGCCAAACTGCTGGGGTTGTTCGCTCCAACTTACCGGCAAATAATCACACGCTTCGCGCACACGGCTACCGCCATTGCCATAAACGACATTAATAAGAGAGGGTGAAAGTTTTTTGGCCGTATTAACGACTCTTTCGAGCAAGGGCAGCCCGCCAAGTTGATGCATCACTTTAGGAAGGTTTGATGCCATCCGCTTTCCTTTGCCTGCGGCAAGAATAATTACACTCAGAAGCATATTTTTTACCTTAAATCAAAAATTCCATTTACCTTTCAATGGTATCATAATTTATGTAAATATTAAGAACCTGTATTGACATCAAAGAGATAAATAGGTTTTCTCTATAGACTAGCCTGAGCGACTAGCACGCTTACGGATCATTTGAATAGCCCGTAACTGTGCTGCTGATTCCGCTAACTCCGTGAGTGCGCGTGTATATTCTACACCTGCTTTCTGCTCAGAAAGTTTCTTCTCAGCTTCTTCTTTGGCAGCAAGGGCAGCAGCTTCATCCAAGTCAGCCGCTCGCACGGCTGTATCGGCTAATACGGTAACAACGTCGGGCTGAACTTCAAGCATACCGCCAGACATATAAAAAACTTCTTCGTGGCTATCTTCTAACACCACGCTAATTTGCCCCGGCTTAAGGGAGGTCAATAGCGCGGTATGACCTGGAAAAATGCCCAGCTCGCCTGACTTCCCTGTAGCCACCACTGAACGCACCACCCCACTAAAGATGGCGGCTTCAGCACTAACAATATCCAAATACATGGTTTTTTCTGCCATAACGGGCACCTAACCTTAAAGTGATTTCGCTTTTTCTACCGCTTCTTCAATACTACCTACCATGTAGAAAGCTTGCTCTGGTAAGTCATCGTATTCACCATTAATAATCCCTTTGAAACCACGAATGGTGTCTTTCAATGAAACGTATTTACCTGGCGAACCGGTAAAGACTTCCGCAACAAAGAAGGGTTGTGATAAGAAACGCTGAATCTTACGTGCGCGTCGAACAATCAGCTTATCTTCTTCTGACAGTTCATCCATACCTAAAATGGCAATAATATCTTTAAGCTCTTTATAACGCTGCAAGGTTTCTTGCACAGAACGAGCTACTTTGTAATGTTCATCACCAATCACTAATGGATCAAGCTGACGACTGGAAGAGTCTAAAGGGTCAATCGCTGGATAAATACCAAGCTCGGCAATTTGACGCGACAATACAATTGTTGCATCCAAGTGAGCAAATGTCGTCGCCGGTGATGGATCAGTTAAATCATCAGCGGGAACATATACAGCTTGAATAGAGGTAATGGAACCAGTCTTAGTCGAGGTAATACGCTCCTGCAAACGGCCCATTTCATCGGCCAATGTAGGCTGATAACCCACCGCTGAAGGCATTCGACCCAACAATGCTGATACTTCCACACCAGCAAGCGTGTAACGATAAATATTATCAATAAATAATAGCACGTCACGCCCTTCATCACGGAAGCTTTCCGCAACGGTTAAGCCAGTTAAAGCAACACGTAAACGGTTACCAGGAGGCTCATTCATTTGACCGTAAACCAATGATACTTTATCAAGAACGTTAGATTCTTTCATTTCATGATAGAAGTCATTACCTTCACGCGTACGCTCACCAACACCTGCAAACACGGAGTAACCGCTATGCTCAATGGCGATATTACGGATCAATTCCATCATGTTAACGGTTTTACCAACACCGGCACCACCGAACAAACCAACTTTACCACCTTTGGCAAAAGGACAAAGCAAGTCAATAACCTTCACACCAGTTTCTAAAATTTCAGTACTTCCGGCTTGATCCATAAAACTTGGCGCTGCACGGTGAATAGGCAAAGTTTCTGTTGCTTCAACTGGACCGGCTTCATCGATAGGTTGACCTAGCACATTCATGATACGGCCTAGGGTTTTCTCACCCACGGGTACTCTAATCGGCTCACCCGTATTAAGAACGTCCATACCACGACGCAAACCTTCCGTGCTTCCCATACCAATCGTACGGACAACACCATCACCTAGTTGCTGCTGAACCTCCAACCAAAGCTCAAGCCCTTCTACTTTAAGCGCATCATACACTTTGGGCACTGCATTTCTCGGGAACTCAACGTCAACGACAGCCCCAATTACTTCTATGGTTTTACCAACCACTGTAGTCACGCTCATGTAATTTTCCTCTTATTTACTCCACCGCAGCAGCACCAGCAACAATTTCCGCAATTTCTTGCGTGATTCCTGCTTGACGCGCCTTGTTGTAAATTAACTGTAGCTCTTTAATGATATCACCCGCATTTTCAGTAGCGCTTTTCATTGCCACCATACGAGCACTTTGTTCACAAGCGATATTTTCAACCACGGATTGATACACTTGTGACTCAATATAACGAACCAATAGCATTTCTAATAATGTTTTAGAAGAGTCTGGTTCATAAATATAATCCCAATAACCTTGAGCTTCTTGCTCAGATTTTTCTAAGGGTAATAATTGGCGAACAACCGGCTTTTGTACCATGGTGTTAACAAACTCGTTACTAGCGACATAAACGGCGTCGATATTTTCTTTATCGAACTCGTCCAATAATACTTTTACGATGCCGATAAGTTGTTGTAACTCAGGTGCATCACCTAAATGATCGGCGGTTGCTATAACATTACCACCTACTGAGGCAAAAAAAGATTCGCCTTTGCGGCCAATTATGCATAAATCAACTTGTACGCCTTTTTCTTCCCAGGACTTCATGTCTTTAAGAACGGTGCGTAATAAATTAATATTAAGTCCGCCACACAATCCACGGTCTGTTGTGACGACGATAAAACCGACGCGCTTTATTTTGGAACGTTCTTCTAGGTAAGGGTGGCTGTATTCACTATGGCTAGCGGCAACGTGGCTGATCACTTTGCGAATCTTCTCTGAGTACGGGCGAGAAACGGCCATGCGATCTTGCGCTTTACGCATTTTACTGGCGGCTACTAATTCCATAGCACGAGTAATTTTTTGCGTGTTTTTAATGCTCGCTATCTTTGTTCTAATTTCTCTTGCTTGAGACATAATATGTGTTCTCTAAAAAGCCTTGTTAACAAAGTCGCCCACGGAATACCGAGGGAGCTCCACCTTGCGGGCGCAGCATGCTGCGCCCCTACACCTACATTTCTACAGTCGTGCGATCACTAAGGGCACACAACTGTGGTCAGCTTCTAATAAGCTTGT
>JAUIAD010000020.1 GCA_030425685.1 Gammaproteobacteria bacterium
GAAGGCTTCCATCGCAAGATGAAACTTATACAGCGTCGTGCCTATGGATTTAAAAACTTTGAAAATTATCGACTGAGAGTTAAAGTATTATGTTCGTAGAAAGTGCCCCCGGAATTGGGAAAGACCCAAAAAATGGTGGGTCGTATAGGATTCGAACCTATGACCAACGGATTAAAAGTCCGCTGCTCTACCAGCTGAGCTAACGACCCCCATCTGGGTTATGCGCTATCCAGATCAGACAGCACATTGAAAGGCAATGATACTGATTTTCATAGAAATGACAAGAGCTAAAGCTAACAAATTTGCATTGTCGTGAAGTCGCTGCAAATATGCCCACAATCAAAACAAATAGTGCATAACAATGAAAAATAAAAACACAACTATATAAACAATTGGGAACAGCACACGGCACACTTTCATAATCCGATCACAACTCTCCTTGCTGCGATGATGGGCAAATAAACTAACCAGCAATGCAATCCCGATCACCAACAACGACCACAAGATTAGCTGGTCAACAAGGAGCTGATAGGAAACATTTGGCGTTACCGAAAAAACACGCCATTGGAAAACCATTGCGGCTAGTATACAAGCTAGAATTAACGCTGAACGATTAACTAAAGGCTGATCGGCCATCCAAAAGACCGTTAAGGACATCAGCACGATCAAAATAAGCGGTATGAACACTTGGTAGACATAATAATGCGGCCGGCGCACCAGATGAAACACCATTTCATAAGCTGATTTATTTTTAATGCGAACAAAGTGACTAGCAATCTTCCAACGATCTGTTAAATGCGCATACTTTGACTTAGAAAAATCATGATCTATCGATAAAGTAACCTGGTCAGCGGTATAAGGAAAAGAAGCCAATCTAAAAACAACCTCTTGTTTATCCAAAGGGAAATCACGCAGATCCAACTGAATACCAATAGTGACATTAACCCGTTTGCGATAAACCACCGTGCCATCACTCTTAATAATTAGATAGCGAGAACCAATGATAATCTTGCCCCGACTATCCGGAAAATGAACCTCAGGATTCCAAATTTTAGACAGCACATCCGTAGCTGCTTGGTTAGTAAACATTTTAACCGAACTACCCACTTCTGATGGTGAAAAAGCCAGCCGCGGATCTTTCCATTGCATACGCACCTCACCCTCAAAATTGAGAATCTCATCGCGCTCACTGATTTTGATAATATCATCAACGCGCAAAGCAGCCTTTACATTGATAGGTTTTTCACCAGGTGGAAAGGTAGAAGCATTAGCCGGTAGCAACCAACACCACAAACAGAATAAAATCGAACACAAAAAAAGCGCTTTTTTAAACATTGCTCATCCCTGGCCAATGCAATATTCATCCATTATATCGCACTCACTGACACACTCAAAGCCTGCTAGGAGTTTCGCACTTGAACGAACCAAAACAAATCCCGATGGGGATTTTCAAGGGGAGAATCGGGATCCCCCCCCTTGAATCGCACCCTAACGGGCACAGGCCGTCCATGCGAGCTAGTCTCGCATAGGCGAAATATAACCAGGAAGGAGGTTTGCACTGAAAGTGCGAAACTACTAATAGTAGGTGTTTCGCACTTGTGCGAAACAAAACAAATCCCGATGGGGATTTTCAAGGGGAGAATCGGGATTCTCCCCTTGAATCGCCGTCAATGCGAGCTTGTCTCGCATAGGCGAAATATAACCAGGAAGGAGGTTTGCACTGAAAGTGCGAAACTCCTGAAGACTACTGTATTGCATAGCGACAACAACAGGCTTATATTGCAACGATGACAGCAAAATATAAACTCGGCTTCAGCTTACTTGAGCTACTTATTTGCCTCAGTATTATTGTCATTTTAACAGTGATTGCCGTGCCAACGTATCGCCATTATTTACAATACTCTTACCGTAACGCAGCCAAAATAGCCTTAATCAGACTAAGCACCGACCTTGCCAGCTACGAAGCTAAACACGGCAGCCTTGCACAAGCATCGCTTAATACCCTTGGCTGGCAGCCTGAGATAGCTGAGCGACACTACGCTTTGCATCTGAGCGTCTCTGCCGAATTTCACTATCTTGCCGAAGCGACTCCGCTTGATTCACAACGAGACGATTGCTGTGGCGTGCTTAGCGTTAATGAGCTGGGAGAGAAAAAGGCTGACGAGACGGATTGCTGGTAAGATTTATTCCACACCAGCAATAAAAATACTGATAACTCTCGCTACAGAACAATAAATGACTTAAAGGCAAGACGATAGAGCAACTAAAAAAACCAAACAGCAAAAACCTTTAAAGAATATTAAATAGCTGATAGGCAATTAATAACAGGAAGGACACCCACAAAACCTTTGCGCCCTTTGCGTCCCCTCAGCGCCTTTGCGTGAAACAAAAAACCAAATCTCAACCAACCCGCCGAGAAAAAAGCATCCCCAAAATCAAAAACGCAGCCCCAACCGACACAAAAGTATCCGCAACATTAAAGGTAGCAAAGTGCCAAGTCCCCACATGGAAATCAACAAAGTCAATCACATACGTTAAACGCACACGATCAACAAAATTACCCATAGCGCCACCGATAATCAAACTTAAACCCAAACAACGCGCCCAATAATGCCGCGGCGTACGCGCTAACCAAACCACCAAAGCAATTGACACAATAACAGAAAAAGCAGCCAACAAATAAACCTGCCAACCACTTTCACTGCCCAAAAAGCTAAACGCCGCACCACGATTAAAACGCAAGGTAAAATTTAAAACCGGCAAAATCGGCATAGGCTGATTAAAACTTAAATGCTTAAGCGCCAACCCCTTAGATAGCTGGTCTAAAACCACCGCCGCAATACTAACCCAGATCCAAATTAAACCCGTTTGCTTTTTCATTTCAATACTCCCTTAAGCGAAATGACGCATTTCACCTGCTCCAGAAACATTCACAACACAGCGACCACAGACTTCAGGATGCTCAGCATTAGAACCAACATCCTCACGCCGTTGCCAACAACGCGAACATTTCTCATGTGTAGACACATTTACTTTGATTGCTAAACCCGCCAAAGCTTCAGAAGTGGTCGCATCGCCATTTTGCTCCTCCAAAGGCTTAACACTTGCCTCTGAAGTAATTAAAGCAAAACGCAACTCATCACCAAGACGAGACAGCTTTTCACTTAACTCCTTATCACCAAATAACAACACCTCAGCATCTAATGCTGAACCAATGTCACCAGCATTACGATGCGCCTCAAGCACCTTATTCACTTCATCACGCACTGACATAAACCACTGCCAATACTCAGCCTCGTCTTTAGACTCCTCACCAACTGGGAAATCTTCAAACCACGCGGATAAAAACACCGAGTCCTGCCGTTCTCCCGGCATATGCTGCCAGATTTCTTCTGCCGTAAAGGTTAATATCGGCGCAATCCAACGAACAAACGCTTCGGCAATATAATAAATCGCCGTTTGCGCCGAACGCCGAGCGACACCGTCTTTTTTAGCGGTATATTGGCGATCCTTTATTATATCCAGATAATAACTACCCATTTCCACCGTACAAAAATTATGGATTAACTGATAAATGGTTTGGAAATGATATTGTTCATACGCAGCAATAATTTTTTCTTGTAAACGCATAGCAGTAAAAACAGCCCAACGATCAAGCTCAACCATCTTATCAAGTGGCACCTTATCCGTTACTGGATCAAAGTCATTTAAATTCGATAAAAAGAAACGCGCCGTATTACGTATGCGTCGATAGGCATCAGAACTGCGTTTTAAAATTTCATCAGAGACGTTGATATCGACAGTATGATCGGTAGCAGCTGCCCACAAACGCAGCACATCAGCTCCTAAGTTTTTAACCACATCGGCTGGCAAAATAGTATTACCAATCGACTTCGACATTTTACGGCCTTTACCGTCAACAACATAACCATGCGTTAATACGGTGTTAAAAGGCGCGCCACCACGTACCGCCAAAGAGGTTAGCAATGACGATTGAAACCAACCACGATGCTGATCAGAACCTTCTAAATATAAATCAGCCGGAACATTAAGCGAAGGTCGTTGATCCAAAACGCAAAAATGCGTCACCCCGGAGTCAAACCAGACATCCAACACATCGGTAACTTTTTCATACTTATCGGCATCATCACCCAATAACGTTTTCACATCACAGTCATACCAGGCATCAACACCACCCTGCTCAATTAACTGCGCCACTTCTTCAAGTAACTCTATCGTACGAGGATGCAATTCACCCGTTTTCTCATGCACAAACAACGCAATGGGAATACCCCAAGCACGCTGGCGTGAGATACACCAATCCGGGCGTCCCTCGACCATATTATGAATGCGTGTTTGCCCCCAACCTGGGACCCATCGCACTTTTTCAATTTCAGTCACGGCTTGTTGACGCAGACCATTTTTATCCATGCTGATAAACCACTGTGGCGTCGCACGGAAAATCAATGGCGTTTTATGACGCCAACAATGCGGATAACTATGCTGCATGCTCTCTTGATGCAGCAACTTACCAGTATCGGCCAAGTGAACGATAATCGGCTCATTCGCTTTGAAAACATGCAATCCCTCTACCAAAGGGGTTCCTTCGATAAAACAACTTCTAGCATTAACAGGATTATCAACCGGCAAATTATTTTTAGCACCAACAACATAGTCATCTTGACCATGCGCAGGAGCGGTATGCACGTTACCGGTACCTGCTTCTGTCGTTACATGCTCACCCAAAATAACCGGGACAACGCGATTTAAAAAAGGATGATGCAACTGCGCACCCGCTAATTTTTCGCCAACAATATTGCCGTGCACTTGATAATCATCAATACCATAGCGCTGCATCACTGAATCGACCAAGTCCTTTGCCAATACCAACTGACATTGACGACCATCTAACTGACAAGAAACCAACGCATAATGCAATTCAGGATGTAAACAAACCGCTTGGTTAGCTGGCAAGGTCCATGGCGTCGTCGTCCAAATAGGCACAATCACTTCTTCGCATGTTAAAGGCTGCTGCAAGGTGAAACGTTGTAAAATATCAGCTGGGTTATCGGCAAAAAAGGCCACATCAATAGAAGGAGAAGCCTTATCACGATACTCCACTTCCGCCTCAGCTAAGGCAGAACCACAAGCTGTACACCAATGCACCGGTTTTTGCCCTCGCTCAAGATGGTTATTTTCAATCATCTTACCCAAGGCACGCACCGCATTGGCTTCATAACTAAAATCCATCGTTAAATATGGATGATCCCATTCGCCGAGCACACCTAAGCGCTGAAAGTCCTCAGACTGAATAGCCACTTGCTTTTTTGCATACTCGCGACAAACCTGACGAAACTCGGCAGGAGAAAGCTTATCACCCGCTTTACCCACCTTCTTCTCAACGTTTAACTCAATCGGCAAACCATGACAATCCCAACCAGGCACATATGGGGTATCATAACCACTTAAGGTTTTAGACTTTAACACCATATCTTTTAAAATCTTATTAAGCGCCGTACCCAAGTGTGGGCGTCCGTTCGCATAAGGAGGCCCATCATGCAAAATAAAACGCTTAGCTCGATTAGCACCCTCTGCACGCAAGCGCTGATAAAGGTTAATGTCCTGCCAACGCTTAAGGATATTGGGCTCGCGTTGCGATAAATTGGCCTTCATCGGGAAGGCGGTCTTCGGTAAATTAAGGGTTTGTTTATAATCTGTCATGATCTTATGGTCATAAAATTAAAAAAGGCACCCAGTATAACATAGTTTTCCTGGAGTTTTCCTAGAGTTTAGCCAGCTTGACTCTTTTATCAACACTCTTAAGCTCTGAAACCAAGGGACGCTTAGCAGCTGTTCTACCGGCAGAAGTTGTAAATAAATTTGACGGATTGATCACCTCAGCAAAGCAAATTCGCCGCCAATGCAAACTGAGCCTTATCTCTAAATGATAAGGCCTCTAACGGTAAGCGATGCGCGGGGGATATTGCCATACCTTTACTTACTAAATAACACAAGAGTTCAGAGGGTAGTGACAGCTTATAAGAAAATACTGAGTGAGCACTCTATTTTTCTACAGAAAATAAAAAACGGGCGCAGTATTCCGCGCCCATGCAAGGTAGGTAAGGCGGTTATTCACCCGCTTTATTAAGTTTACTCTTCCCAAAGACACGCTGATTAATCACCGGCGGGCCTCCATAGTAGGTCACAGTAGCAGAGTCAGTCAGATCAGCATTCAGTTTATCCTTAGCATAAATAGAAGCAACCGTTTCTGCTCTTGCTTTTAGATCAACATTCTTAGCCAATAAATTACGTGCATCAACTGTAGATCGCCCTAACATAGTTAAAGTGAAATTATCTACTTTCCCAGAGAGCACACTTTGACTGGCACCTTCAGTTTCCAATGTAAACAAATCACCACTGACATTCGATAGCTCTAATTTGCTGTCACCTTCTAACTGTAAGACCTTAATATTTTTGGCAGATACGGATATTTGAATAGGCTGAGTAGGTTTAAGATCAAACCCCTTTTTCTCAATAATCAACAAGGTATTCTTCTTAACCATCGTTAGCAAATAAGGTTGTAAGTTTTGATCAGTAGTGATGCGCAAGTCCGGGCCAGACTGACCTGACTTGATCGACACATTAAAATTACCCTTTATATCAACAGCACTATAATTAGAAACATTTCTCGCTTCGGTTAAAATTTTACCGTTCCCTTTGACCGGCTTATCACTACAAGCAGACAGACCCAAAGCCATTAAAACCAATATTGAAAAAGCAAACTGGCGTCTCATTATCGCATCCTCCCTAATGCTAGAATAATTGTCATAATTCAATATAGCACGAGGATTGCTATCAGGGAATTGTAAATGGCCTACTTTAAACGAACAGCGCTTTTACTAGAAAATGACACCTACCTACTGAATGCCATCATAGAACACGAAAAAAATCTTGCGCATGCAAAACATCTTGCCTAATCTGCGCCACCAATTTTTCAAAAGAGTCATAACGCGCTTCCTCACGCAGCTTATGAAGAAATTCAACGCAAATATTATGCCCATAAATCTCACCAGCAAAATCAAACAAATGCACCTCAAGCACGACCCGCGTACCATCAAACGTCGGTCTAACACCAACATTTGCAACGCCATTGTAAGATTTATCGAGCCCAACAACGCGCACCGCAAAAACACCACTGACCGGCACCAAGTCACGATGCAAGTTAATATTTGCCGTAGGGAACCCTAAATCACGCCCACGCTGATCACCATAAACCACCTTACCCCAAACCGAAAAAGGACGCCCCAGCAAACGCTCAGCCAACGATAAATTACCCAACTGCAAAGCTTCTCTAACACGCGTACTACTAACCCGCTGCCCCTCTATCGTTATCGCCGGCATTTCTATCGCTTTAAACCCATATTGCTCACCTAGCTGCTGCAATAACGCATAGTCACCACGACGCTTAGCACCAAAATGAAAATCATCACCGACAACAATCGCCTTAACTCCTAATTGATCCAGCAAAATTTTGCTAACAAAATCCTCTGCGGACAATATACTCAACGCCTTGTCAAATTTTAACGAATACAAATAATCCAAACCATACGACTTGGCCAAAATATATTTTTCAGGAAAACGGGTTAAACGCGGCACTTCAACTTTTTTCCCCTGCAATTTAGCAAAAAATTCTTTCGGCTGTGGCTCAAAGCTAATCAGCACACTCGGCACATCTAACGTTGCCGCTTTTGTTTTAACACAATCAATCAAAGCCTGATGCCCTAAATGAAAGCCATCAAAATTCCCCAGCGTCACCGCACTGGCCGACAAAGGTTTTACTAAGTTACGCTGCCCACGAATCAATAACATATCAGCTACCCTGCTCTTAAATGATGTCGTCGTAAACCTGTTATCCATAAAACAGAAAAATACGTTACAATGCCCAACAAGACCGCCACCAACAGATGCCAAACTTGCGTCCACAACTTCCAGTCAAACCACTGCGTTAACGATCCCGTCCAAAAATATAAAACAATCGCCATCGCAATATTACCAATACAAAAACGAAGCATCAGCAAAGGCCAACCTGGCTCGGGCACAAAAATCTTTTTTCTTTTTAAAAATAAAAATAACACACTGGCGTTTAACATAGAGGCCAAAGACGTAGACAATGCCAATCCAGCATGCGCTAAGGGATGAATTAAAATTAAAATAAAAAGCAAATTAGCCGCCAAGGCACCCGCAGCAATCTTTACTGGCGTTTTAATATCTTGGCGCGAATAAAAAGCAGAGGCTAAAATCTTAATAAACATAAACGCCGGCAAACCGACAGAAAACGCCCATAAACTTTGCCGTGTCATAATAACATCATAATTATCAAACGCCCCATGTCTTATTAACGTCGTCAACAAGGGGCCCGCCAACATAATCAACCCCACCGCTGCTGGCACCCCCACCAACAAAGCTGATCGCAACGCCCAGTCTAAAGTTGTTTTATATTCTTTTTGATTACCATTACTATGATGACGCGCCAAATTAGGCAACACCACCGTGGCCAAAGCAACACCAATCACCCCCTGTGGCAAATACGTAAAACGATCCGAATAATATAGCCAGGAAATACTCCCCGCCGGCAAAAATGATGCAAAGAAATTATCAATCAGCACACTAATCTGCGCCACTGATACACCAAACAAAGCTGGCACCATCAATTTTAATACCCGTAAAACACCTGGGTCCTTAAACGATGGCTTTGGCAGCGGCAATAAGTTTAACCGTTTTAAAAATGGCAACTGCAGTGCCAACTGTGCAATACCCCCTAATAAAACACCCCAAGCCAATGTATAAATAGGATTAGCCGCATGCGGCGCCCACCACACGGCCACTGAAATCATCGCCACATTCAATAACACCGGCGTAAAGGCAGGCACAGAAAAGCGATTAAAGGTATTAAGTGTAGCCCCGGCAAAAGCAGTCAAAGCAATCAACAATAAATAAGGAAAAGTAATATGCAACATATGTGTTGCATCTTTAAAACGCATCGGGTCATTAACAAACCCAGGCGCAAAAATAGTAATCAACCAAGGTGCTAACAGTTCACCCAAGATAACAAATAGCATCAACGCCAAACCCAACGTGCCGGCAATATGACTAAGAAATTGCCGCACTTCCTCAGGCGTTTTCTTATTCCGATAATCCGCTAATACAGGCACAAAGGCCTGCGAAAAGGCCCCTTCGGCAAACAAACGGCGCATAAAATTGGGAATTTTAAAAGCAATAACAAACGCATCAAAGGCCGGCCCAGCACCAAAGGTCAGTGCTAACACCATATCACGCAAAAACCCTAACACCCGCGACAGCATGGTAAAAGACGCAACAGTATAAGTCGACTTGACTAATTTTTTCTCACTCACAACGGCAGCCTTATGGCAAACAAAGCTGCAGTTTAGCGGAATTCGCTTGGGGTTTCACGCAAAGACAGAAAATCACAAAAGTAGCAGCTCAAAACAGTCATAACAACTTACGCCATCGTTGTTCAATACTAAACTCATCCTCGGCTTAATTCAGAATCTCTTGATATTACTGCCATACTAGAAAGATCCCGGATGGCGTCCTTCAGACTTTTCCGGGATGACAATACTTTTTTAAAGCACAACCGCGGGTCCCAGGTAGATCTCACCCAAAAACCCTTAGCGTTCTTTGCGTCCCCTCAGCGCCTTCGCGTGAAACAAATCAAACTAAGCCATCATCTGCTTAGCCACATCAGCATACTTCTTCATATAACCAAAAATAATCTCAGACAAAGCAGCAGAATCCTCAGCATCAAGCTCATCCAAATCCTTAGCCGTCAACCCAGTCAATTCCGACATCACATAATGCAATTGTTTAGCCTCACTCATCGCCTGCATATTGCGAATATGCTTATGCTTCATACGCAGCACAGTAATCTCACAGGTCTCATGATCAGGGCTTTGCTCCATCTTCTTATTAAGATCTGGAAAAACCGTAGGCATAATTTCAAGCACGATATTACTTTTTGTCTCTTTAGTCATTACTAATTCCTTTGTTAGCTAAATTAATTAAACGCTAAAGAGTGTAGCAACAAAATCTTAAGGAACTATGAAACAACACTCTCCAGACTAATTTAATATTTCATTAATACTCTTTTGGTATTCTCAAACGAATCAAGGAACATTTGAAGGAGTGAAGTCATGCCAAGACCAGGTGGGAACAACGGGATAGAACTAGTAAGGCTGCGCAGGTCTTTTATTCACCACGAAGAAAAGTCAGACGATCTTATCCCCTACAGCCTGAACACCCCCAAACCATTTTCTGACATACGATTATGGTGGAATAAACAACAACTCACCTTTCATCAAGGTTGGTCAGCAGGTATTGCCAACTGGTGGAATGCAAAAGTTTCCCCCTGGCGTAAAGCCTCTGCTGAACATATTCGTCGTGTTTCTTACGATATTTACTCCGGTACGGCAACACAAAACGCGCCAACAGCGCCTGATGCTTATAGCGATAAAGTTAAGCTATTGCGTTATGTTGAAGTTCATAATCTTAAAGTCTATCAATCGGATCGTAAAAAAGCCTGTATAGATGCTATTAACACTGAAATTAAAAATGTTAATGCACAGCGTCAATCATTAAGGGGCATGGAAGGCTTTGATCAAACAAATACACCCGCTGAAGCGTTAGATGAACTCCAAGATGAAAAAGCGATCGTCGATGAAAGCAAGACTAATAATTTCATCGACAGAATGCTAGATGCATGCACAGAATATGAAGAAACCCCTGCTGGTCGCGGCCAACTAACGGCTATTCGTGATTCACTGGTCCGCTCACGGCGACGCCTTGAATGTTTATACCTAAGACTAGACGGCATTAAATCTGTCCTTGAGACTATTGCTGATAAAGAAAAAAACCTGGACTTTTGCTGCACGAGCCCGCAAGGCCAGCTCCTCAAAGGACACTTCGGTGGAAAAAAATTCATAGACAACAGCACCCCAGGGACAAATGCAAATGGCCAAAGTTTTTTAGCGCAAATTCACGCACTAAGCAACCAAGGCCTACCCAACAAAGCCTACGCTATTACCACCAGCACCTTAATGTTTGGCACCATTTCAGCAGCGATCATTTTTGGCCTTGGCATACCTATAACATGGCCGGCAATGGTCTGCGGTGGCTTAGCCTTAGTTGCCGGTGGTGGCTCGGCAACTGCTGGATTTAAAAATATTGGCAAAGCTATTTGGTATGGCGCCTATGGCAAGGTGATCGGGGATGCCGGCGCTGCTGGTACGGATGACGGCAAAAGACATGCGCTGGGTGGTTTTGCCTGGCTGGCAATGGGAACCTCTATTGGCGCCTTAGTGGGCACCATACTATTGCCCGGCATTGGCACTATTATTGGCGCGGGTATTGGCTGCGGTTTTGCCATGATTACCAGCATTGGTATTAAAAATATCGCCCGCGCCCTTCGCGCTTTTTTCTGGGGTGGCCTAATCGGCGGCGTTGTCCGCGGCATAGAAGCAGGTATTGTTGCCCCCAATAAAAGCGCAAAAGGTTACCTGGCAACGATTATCGACCCCAACCAAAGTGATGGTATTTTCCCCAAGTCCAAGGACAGAAGCCATATTTCCAGCAGTGTTGGCTGGTTTTTTGGTGGTGTTTTTATGGTCATTACTTGCGCTATTCGCGAGCTGCTTTGCCTATGCGTGGGTGCTATCGCCGGTGCTTTTGCTATAGCTATCAGCGGTCTAGCATGGAGTACCGAACCCTTTTCCTTCCTCATAGACGCTTTCTGGGCACAAGAAGACGCACAAAGCAACTTCCGCTCACCTTTAGCAATTGCTGGCGCATTCATTGGTGGGCTAGTTTGCTCACCCGCTGCCATAGTGACCGGTTTGATACGCGGCATTATTCAAGTCATTATACTTCTCTGTACTGGAATCAAATTCCTTTACAATGCCATTAAAGACAGCGTTTACAACTTCTTCTCAGGTTTTGCTCAAGGCTTTATTAGCGGCTTTAAACGCGGCTTCCTAAAAGCAGACGCTAAAGATGAATTTAACAACTTAATCAGTGGCCAACAAAGCAATGCCAGCAAAGCAGGCATCTATATTGGCGCTGCGCTACCCTGGATGATCTCAGGTTTACTTAAAGGCATCATCTGGTCCGGTTGGGCTAGCGGTATTGTTAATGGCTTTAATTTTATTGCCCATCCCAAAGACACAGCCAAGCAAATCGCTAAAGACTATACGGCTGAAAGCAAATGGGCATGGCTACCGATGATAGCGATTGGCGCTGCTTTAGCACCTATTGTGGTACCACTAAGAATCGTAGTCGACCTGACGGTGGGATTTTTTAGACGCATCTTTAGCTTCGCCGATGCCGGCTATCATCCCAATACAATGGAAAAATATGGCCTTGCTCGCGAATATTTTAATAATGACAACTCCTGGATAGAAAGCATAGCTGGCGTCGCCGCACTGATACCCGCCGCCATCATTGCCTACCCGGTAGCACTAATAACACGTTGCATTCTCGATGTCGCACGCGCTTGGCTGGGCTCTATCCCTGCCTATTTTTCCTTAGGTTGGAAGTATAACTCAAATGATAGTCGTGTTCTTGAAAAAGCAGCTAGCTATAGAAGCAATTATATCCCGAGTGAAATAACAGATAATTTAATGCCATCATATGATGAAGATGATGATATAGCAAGTTTTACATCAGGCAATAGTGAGTCATCGCTCGTTGATGACAACCTAGCGCCCGTTGAAAGCAAAAAAAGAATGGATCGCCCATTATCACAATGGGCCACTTACTTAAACCCACTAGGCTGGATTGCCGCCGGTATTGGCGCAATCATTACCGGCCTTATCGAAGGTGCCTGTACGGGTGCACTGATGGGTGGACACTATATCTGCTCTTCTGAAAAAGATGATATCTTTGGAGATGCACCTAAATCTTACAAGCAACATATCAAAGGTAAATTTGATATCTATTCTGCCTGGAGCAAAATTTCACGCACTTGGAAGAATCCTAAATACGCCTTCTACCATTCCATCCCCATTATCGTAGGCCAAATATTACAGTCGCTAGCGTATACTGTTTCTTCAGCTCTTAGTGGCATTGTCTTTGGCAGTATCTGCTTTGTCTTAAGAGGCTGCAAAGACTTCTTGTTTGGGCTTAAAAATGGCGTGGTAACAGGTGTTAAGATATGGCTTAACCCAGAAAATACAGCCTACTGGAATGAACTCGAGAAACATGTCGATATTCAGGAGAGTGCTAGTTTACCGCACATGATAGGCACACTTATAACACTTATCGTCACGTCACCATTGATTGTAATACGTGAAGGCTTGGTCATGCCTATGGTAGGCCTAGTGCTAGGCTGTATTGGTGGATTCGCCCAGATGGTGTCGTTAATTACGGAAGGAAAATCTTTCCCTGGACTCGCAACCCTATGGAATTTTATCTGGCGCAGCGACCCTAAAAAAGGAGAACGACCATGGAATAGCCCATTTGGCGCATTAGCGTTTGGTACTGGTGCTTTTTCTGCTGCATTTGCCTTTGTGATACCCATCGCTGTTGTTTATGGTTTTGTACTACTGTGT
Source organism: Gammaproteobacteria bacterium (assembly GCA_030425685.1). Classification (GTDB taxonomy): domain Bacteria; phylum Pseudomonadota; class Gammaproteobacteria; order Coxiellales; family Coxiellaceae; genus JAUIAD01. Next base: position 13,623 of record JAUIAD010000020.1, read on the forward strand.
AAAGCCATCTACCATTTCTGGCGGAACAACAATATCACTGACATGATTATCAGTGGTTTTCAGAAGATGTTTAACGGCCTTGTTATTGGTGCTAACACGGGCGCCAAGTTTGGCTTCTACCTTTTATCCATGAAAATGTTTACGGATGGGTTTGGCAGTATTTACAACGCTGGTAAAGATCTTTGGCAAGGCAACAGCAGCTGGCTAGGACTAATTCCTGGCGCAATAGCCTTTGCCTGTATTGCCCCAATTGCATTGGCTGTCTCACTACTGCATGCCGTTATATACGAACCCTTAGCTGGACTGGGGAATGGTCTTAAAACCATTTACCTTCGCCATTGGGCCAGAGACCGTGTGCAAAAAACATTTTGGCAAGGTATTAAATATATTTGTGGAAAACTTGCCGGCCACCGGCAAGAAATTGTGCAAGAAGGTCAGCAGCAAGGTGAAGGCAGTGACAATGAAAGTGATGGCAACACCTTTGACCCTAGTAACTTTGAAACACGATGGACCCACAAATGGTCACGCATACGCCCGATAGCAGGCGTCTTTGCGCTGATTGGTATTGGCTTGGCCACCGTAACATTAGCAACTTATGATTTCTTTAAAGGCCTTTCTCTTTCTGGAGTGGAAGCCTTTTTATCAAGGGTAAAAACGAACCCGCGATCATTTATTGCTAAGAATTATGATCAGATGGTTTTGCGATGGAGACAATACCAGCCAGCCATTGCAGCAGGACACGCCTTAGGGTTTTTTGTCATGGGTGCAGTACTTGCTCTCTATGACATAGTGGCCGGGTTTACAGGCTCATTATGGAGTATCGCAAAACGTTTTTATAACAAAAACGAGCATGGTAATGCCTGGTCAGAGACCATGAAATCATTTGCGGGTTATAAGCCACAGGTAGCAATTGCCGGCGGATCTTGGTTGTTACAAGTTAAAAGAGGATGGAAGCATATCAAAAAAGCTATTTTTCATCGTCCCTTAGCCTTAACGACTGCTGCAGTTACCACACTCCTACTTGGCGTGCCTACAGCGATATTGAGCGCATTTGTTCGTTGTGCGACCTATGGAATTCCCAATGAGATTTATAAAGGCTACACCGGCGATCATTATAGCGCAAAACAAGAATTTGATACTCAAAGCCGCTTGGTAAGGTGGCCTTCACTTATTTTCCGCCCACTAGGTTGGCTAGCTAAAGGCGTTACTTCATTAGCCAGCTTTGTTTGGAACAATAAATGGATGTCTGCCGGTATGCTCGTATTTGGGCCTGGTTACTTGATTATCAAAGCTGCTAAACGCATTACATGGAACTGGCTTGGCTCGCCAATCAGGCAATCCTATAAGCTCTACAAAGATTTTAAAAATCATGGTGGCTATGCACATTTGCCACAGTACACCATTCCTAGACGCGTGCTTATTGGGATTCCGGTTGTCGGTATGATCTTTAAGGTGTTCGCTAAAATTGCTAAAAAGGCAGCGCAACATGGCGTGTCACAACATGGCAGTAAATACCGTCCCAGCGGTTTCGTTCGCTTTTTTGCGCCACCGAAATACGTCAGCGGCAAGCACCGCGGTGTTGATGCACAACTTGAAGCAACACTTATTAAAGCACTAACGGATAGCTACAGTGGACAGCGCGTACTAAACAGCGATGGCAATGGAGGATTCACCTTAATTAATACAGGGCGATCTTCTCATGCCACCAGCGTGGGCAACCGCTTCTTCTCTGAAAAGGAAACCGTAACCGTCTTAAAGCAACTGCTGAATATGGTACGCACAAGACGCTATAGTGATAACCATCGTCACCCAGTAAATAAGAATCGCCCCTACGACAAAGCCAACCCATTAAGCTGCTGTATTCCACGCGGATACACCTATGGCGTTGATCGCGCTCGCACAGATGGTCAAACAGTGAGCTTTGAAATTGACGGCTATACCTTAACATACAACCCGCAACAGGGTGAGCACTTGCAAGTACAAGGTAACTACCAACCAGCAGCTGCAGATGCAGATGCAAATGCGCAGCCTGGGAGTGCTGTTTTCGCTTAATAAACAGGAAACCTGTAACTATAGGGCGCAGCATACAGGCTGAGCCCTATAGTAATGATGCCCACCGCCAAAATGGTAACACCTGGATATTTTCCTCGCCGGTTTGCTCTTCTTGCTGGTAAGTAATGATATAGCCTTGCGCAACCCGCCATTTCTCCATTGCTTTTTTCAAACCGTTAAACTCTCTTTGCCGATTTTCAGGCGTCAACTGATAACATATTTGATATGCATCCAAACTATTCCCTCGCTTAACGATAAAGTCACACTCCCCCACATCTTGCGCATAATAAAGCTCGTCAATATTACGTTTAACCAACTCTGTATAAACCAAATTCTCAAATAAGCCGCCTTGGTCTTTGGAAAGCTTCGCAGACAAAGCCCAAACCAAACCATTATCAATCGTATATACTTTTTTATTTGAGCGAATTTGGCTCTTCATCGAGTAGTGAAAATTATTTACTTCTTTCAGCAAAAAGGCATCTTGTAGAACAGCAATAAATTCTTTATAAGTAATATCGGAACCACCAAAAACCTTAGCCAACTTATTGTATGAATAATTACAGGCATTATTGTTTATAAGGTAAAGCGCAAGCTCACGAAATAATTTCACATTACGGATATTTTTATTCTGATTTGCCAGACAATCATGCAAAATAATGCCATCGTAGTAACTTAATAACAGTTCGCGCTTCAACGCAAGATCTTCAATTTGCAACACTCTCGGAAACGACCCATGATAGAGCATGTCATCCACGCAACGAAAAGCAACACTTTGCTTTTCCAGCAAATCTAAACGTGTATTAATTTTCTGATTTAGCAAAATTTCATGGAAGCTTAAAGGGTAAATCATTTTGTTAATATAACGCCCTGTCAATAACGTGGCGTAATCTGAATTGAGCAACGAAGAGTTAGACCCCGTGATATAAATTTTTTTAAATTGCTGCGCATCGTAAACACTCTTTACATACATTTCCCAACCAACAATGTTTTGCACCTCATCTAGAAATAAATATTCCACACGCGTACCTGTTAGTTTTTCCGCATTATCAACCAATTGATAAAACAACTTGGGATCATCGTGCAAAGACTCATAAAAAGGATCGTCTAAATTTAAATAAAGGATTGACTTAGGGTCTTGCTCTTGTAACAGCTCGTTAATGACCAACATAAACAGGCTAGACTTGCCACAACGGCGAATACCTTGCAAAACCTGCATTTCCTTTAAGGGTAGCGACTTTAGCAAATCAGCCAGATAATCACGATGCATCAGATTCTGATAAGCTCCCCCTTTCCAATGCGGATTTTGCTGAATAATGGCTCTATCAAACACTTAGATTCTCCATTCATATTATAATATGTAAAAAAAGACGTTTTTACATATTATAATATGTAAAAATACGAGCAGCAACCATCCATGTTAAAGCAAGTCATCTATTGACAAATGGGCGAAATACAGGCAATATTCCGCCCCTAACGTGTAATTAACCAGGAGTTAGAGAGTGGCAAATTCACCTCAAGCAAGAAAACGTGCAAGACAAAGCAAAAAACGCGAACTAAACAACGCGAGCCAACGCTCCGCTGTACGCACAGCTATCAAAAAAGTATTAAAATCAATACCTACTGATTTAGAGGCTGCCAAAGCTGCTTTCAAACAAGCTGCTAAGATGCTAGATATCATCGCTGGCCGCAACATCATCTCAAAGAACAAAGCCGCACGCCTAAAAAGCCGCTTAAACAAAAAATTAAAAGCCGCATCCTAAGCCCATAAATATAGGCATGTAGGGAATGTAGGGGCGCAGCATGCTGCGCCCGCTCCTAAATCTCCAAACCCTCAAAACCTCAACACAAATCCATCAACTCACAATAAAGCCCGAGACCCGATCCCAAACCCTACACACCCTCAATATAATCCATCAACTTATAACAAAGCTCCCGAGTCCCCAACTTCCTAACCGAAGAAATACGAAAAGTAGGCCCTTCCCAGCCCAATCGTTCAACAATATCATCACAACGCTCTCGCGCCGCTTCTTCATCCAGCAAATCCAACTTATTTAACACCAACCAACGCGGCTTCTCATAAAGTTCTTCACTAAACTGCTTAAGCTCATGCAAGATCTCGTTAACCGCCTCAACAGGGTCAGACCCATCCACCGGCGCAATATCAACCATATGCAGCAACAAACGCGTGCGGCTAAGATGCTTCAAAAATTGCACACCCAAACCAACACCTTCACTGGCACCACCAATTAATCCCGGGATATCCGCAATAACAAAACTACGATACTCACCAACCCGCACCACACCCAAGTTAGGATGCAAGGTAGTAAAGGGATAATCCGCCACTTTCGGCGTTGCATTTGACACCGTGCTGATAAAGGTCGATTTGCCCGCATTAGGCATCCCTAAGAGGCCAACATCAGCCAAGACCTTCAATTCCAAGCGTAAATCACGCGCCTCACCTGGCGTTCCTGGTGACGTCTGACGCGGCGCACGGTTGGTACTGCTCTTGTATCTAGCATTACCCAAACCTCTCACACCACCTTTAGCCACACAAAGCTTATCGCCCTCCTTCAGCAAGTCACCAAGCTCTTCACCAGTATCCATATCATAGACAACTGTCCCTAAGGGAACAGGTACAACAAGATCCTCCCCAGCTTTACCGGTACGCAAACGACCCGCCCCAGGCTGACCATTTTTCGCCTTATGAATACGTTTATAACGAAACTCCACCAAGGTATTGAGACCGGCATCCGCAACCAAATAGACACTACCACCGTGCCCACCATCACCGCCATCAGGTCCACCAAAGGGAATAAACTTCTCCCGGCGAAAGCTTAAGCAGCCCGCACCACCTTTACCGGCCTCAACACGAATTTTCGCTTCATCAACAAACTTCATCGATTCTTACCTATAAAAAAAAAGCCCCATCCCAACAAAGGGATGAGGCTTCTATCATATCAAATCCAGAAGGATTAAATACGTTACGCGTCAGTTGCTTCAACCATCGGCTCAATAGAAACAAATTTACGTTTCTTTGGACCGCGAATTGAGAACTTCACAAAACCTTCCGTCAAGGCATACAAAGTATGATCTCGACCAATACCAACGTTTTCACCAGCATGTGTGCTTGTGCCACGTTGACGAATGATGATATTACCGGCTAACACATGTTGGCCGCCAAAACGCTTTACACCCAAATACTTAGGATTGGAATCGCGTCCGTTACGGGTACTACCACCTGCTTTCTTATGTGCCATTTGCTAGCTCCTCGTTATGCTTGTTCAATTGCGGTGATTTTAACTTGCGTGTAGTCTTGACGATGACCTTGACGCTTCATGTGGTGTTTACGACGCTTGAACTTCAAGATCTCAACCTTACGTGCGCGACCGTTTTCAATCACTTCGGCTGTTACCTTTGCATTTTCTACAAACGGTGCACCGACTTTAATGTCATCACCATTACCTACTAAAAGGACTTCATTGAAATCCACGCTATTGCCAGGTTCCGCTGCTAGCTTCTCAAGTTTAACAACTTGACCTACGGCTACGCGGTATTGCTTTCCACCTGTTTTAATAACTGCATACATCTGCTGTGCCCCTTTGCTGACCAGTCTCATTAAGACGTGGAATTCTACGCAATATCAACGCAAATAACAAGTCCAAGCGGGACTATTTCAAACAATTTTCTCTATTACAGCTTGACAGAAACAACGAAGCCACCTAGCATGGGCAGATACGCATCCTTAACTTATTGAAGACCTATGCAACTGTCTGAAAACACAACAAAAAATTCTGATGTTAACGCAAAAACTACCACAAAGTCTGTAATTGAATCTTTACGTGAATTAGTCCAGGTCGACCTTGATGCCATTGATCAGCTTATTCTCAAAGAGCTTAGCTCCAATGTCACGCTGATCAATACCATTACCCAGCACATTATCAAGAGTGGCGGCAAGCGCTTACGTCCACTGCTAGTTATTCTTAGCGCCCGCGCTTTAAACTATAACGATGACAACGAACACCATGAGCTAGCGGCCATTATTGAGTTTATCCATACAGCCACCCTGCTCCACGACGATGTCGTCGATAACTCTGATCGGCGCCGTGGTAAGCCGACTGCTAATTCCATCTGGGGAAACCAAGGCAGCGTGCTTACTGGCGATTTTCTCTACTCACGCGCTTTTCAAATCCTCGCGCGGCGCAACAATATTCCGGTGATGAAAGTTTTGGCGGATACCACCAATGAGATTTCTGAAGGTGAAGTATTGCAACTGATGAACTGCCACAACCCCGATATCACAGAATCCGATTATCAAGAAGTCATTCGCCGCAAAACCGCTCAGCTTTATTCCGCCGCCGCTGAAATCGGCGCGATCATTAGCACCGGGGATAAAACACTGCAACAGGCGATGGCCGCGTATGGTTTACACCTCGGTAACGCTTTTCAAATGATTGATGATTTGCTTGATTACACTGCTGAAAGTGAAGCCTTAGGAAAAAATATTGGCGATGATCTTGCCGAAGGAAAAATGACGCTGCCGCTAATCTATGCCATGCAACAAGGCAACGAGCAGCAGATTGCTACCATTAAAAGAGCTATTAAATCAGGTGGCCTTGATGATATCGATGCTATTGCCGCCATTATTAATGATACCAATGCTTGTGAATACACATTAAAAAGAGCTAAAGAAGAAGCCCAGCAAGCACAGAAACACCTAACAAAATTAAATGACTCCCCCTATAAATCTGCTATGCATCAACTTGCATCATTTGTTGTTGACAGAAACTTTTAAAAAAAACCTTTAAATGTGACCTTGTTTGTGGCGGTTCGGCGGTATAGTTTTAAATACTATCCTGCATTCACCGCGTTAAAAAGACGCCACAAAATAAAATGCAAAACTCATCAATGAAATTCTTCGTACAAAACCCAGAAAACACGTAAAAATAAATACTTAATACTGGTTTAATAGAGAACAAGTATAATGCGCAAAAATAATATCACAGACACCTCAATGGGAACAAAAAATGAGAGACCTCTACCAAGAAAGCTTTCGCGACATTCACCTAACTCCTCTTGCTTTCAAACAATTTAAAGAACAAGACTACCAAGAGAAATTAGCAGCCTTTCTAAAGGAAATATATAACTCGCAGCCACCTTGCTACGACTACTTCGATAAGCAGAACTATGTCACTCAGTTTTTCTCACTCCTCTATTTTTTTAACAAAGAGGTTATACCATTAATAAAAAGGACTGATGGAACAAAGACGCTAACAACCTTTCTTAACAACATATACAAAGACGATTATTCGATTGAAGATGAAAAAGGTACTAACGATCAACGCTCAAGAACAAACTACTACAGAGAAGTAAAACGAGCCTTTGAAATGCTCGTTTTCCGCTGCATCGAACTGAAAAATGATAGCAGCTTCAATTTTAACACTACCTTAGAACCCTTGTTTGAAACCCTAGAAAATTGTAATACAGGCGTCAGGAGCGCCATCGAGCAGTGTTTAAGTCATATCAGCATGTATCAGACTAACAACTTGCACGTAATATTTTCGACCTACCGAGACAATATCGTCTTTGCACTTGCCGCTGAAGTTTATCGGGACCTCGATAGCGCATACCACGAACACAGGAAATTTGAAATCATTAAGCACCTTGCCGAACAAGGCATTCAACACAATCACCGAGAGCTAATATTATCAGTCGAGTATGACTGCTATCTTGCCCCCCTGCGCTCTCGCGATATATTATTGGTGATACACAACTTCTTCCACCGCTTTAATAAACAAGCGCTCGTTGAATACCTTACAAAATACTATCTTGAAAGAATCGAACAACTCATCGGTGATGGCCGTCACTTTGACGGTGGAAAGTTTAAAGACTTGCAGGATCTAGTCTATGATTTTCAGCAACAAGGTATCTTTGCTATAAGTGATGTACTAGCCGAAGGAGAGCTAGTTCTAGTAGAACAAAAGCAGGATAAGGATGACCCCAAAAATAAAAAGTACGCTAAAGAAGTTGTCATGCTTGTCAACCCAGCACTTAAAGCTAACTTCTCTACCCACGTAGAAAATTTACTAATAAAAAAAGGCGTCATCCACTCTGAACAGCATATGCAAGCATTACTAGAAAGCAAAGATACCGACGTCGCTCAACGCTTTATAGAAGAAAACTGCTTAAACAACCGAACTTATTATATTCATTCGCTATTGCAATACGCCATTTACCGCAAAGCCATTCCATTTATTATCAGTTTAATTAGAAATGAAGTATTAGGAAAAAATGAAATTATCCAGCTTGCTTTGTTAATATGCACACGCAAACCTAACGAGTTTGCCACAGAAATTATGTTAGCCATTCAAGAAACGGGCAAATATGATCTACCTGCAATATTAACCCGCTGTTTCAAATTAAGCATTAATTCGCAAAATAAATCTGCAGCTGAATCCTTCCTAGATACTTTTGAAATCATATACAAAAAAACTCATTATATCCACCCTGATTTTATCAAAGCGTTAGTAAGCTCCTTTAGTGATATTGCTGATTCAAACAATATAGATTTTATTTATCGCGCTAGTGAGCAAACATATCATCAAGCGGTAGACGAAGCAAAGCATACTCTCCTAGACCACTGCTTGCTTAAAAACAATATTGTAGCCGCTAGGCGCATCATGTGTACCAAAGATATAAATTACAATAAAAAGACATTAGAGAACGTATTCCACTATGCACCCAGCCTATTATTACACGCCTTAGATAATAGCGATAAACAAAAAATAAAAACCGAACACATTACAGCATTCTTTACAGCAAAACCATGCGGACACCATGATAGTATATATGGTCATATTCTCACTATATTATTTATTTGTGAAAACGCTACTAAATTTCCGCAGGTCAACAAAGCCACAATACTTAAAACGCTATCAGATCATCTGATAAAAAATCATGTAAGTTTAATGAAAACCCTTACAGTCCACCCCAGCCTTGATGAATACCCTACATCCAAACAACAACTATTCTTATCTATCAAGGAAGCAGTCTTATCTATTTTACAAAAGACTTCCAACAAATACTCAGAAATTACAAAAAACGAGATAAATATGTTTCTAACATATAGAAAAATTATTATCTCGCTAGAGATCATTTTGCACGTTACTCCCACCGCTGGGAAATACCTTCGAGTTACAGTACCAAGTCAGCATGATTTCGAGCATGCATCTACTCCTGGGGAAAGCAGCTGTAGTTTTCACAGCATGAAAAACATATTTGCATTTCTATACAATATTTTCTACAACGACGCATCCTTATTTTGCAATCAGGCATTTTACGAAATCTGTTTTTCCTTTATAAAAGCAAATAAATACGTCGATGATTTAAGTCACCTTACTGCTTATCAGTTCTTTAACGCATTTATTTCCGATAAAAATCCAACTAACCTTGACCCTAGCAGCCATTTAGCAAAAATCAAGCATGCCATTACTGAAAGTAAGCAAGAGATACCTTATATCAGCAGCATTACTTTTACAGAAGGAGCTCACGATCTGCCTGGGTTGCAATGTAATCCTTCCACTATGTTTCAACTCGCAACAAATCTAATTAGCTTAAATCTCTCTCGACAAACCAGTGATAGCACTCATTGCTTTTTTGCCAATATTAATAATCAACATATGATCGCTATTGGACTAATCATCCGAGAAGGGGAAGCAACATGGCATGAAATGGATTCTGAGAATGGGGAACACTTAACCTTATTATGGCAATTAACCAGCATTGTTTGTGCTGATAAAATACTTTTAAAAAAATATGCAGAGCGTATTATCAATCAATATAAGTTACTCTCAACAGCAGACCAAACTAAGCTAGAACAAGCATATAACGACTTTTTCAAATTCTGCACAAACAAGGGTTTATTATGCGTTGATGCTACCAACCCAGTTATTGAAGAAAAATATATGATTCAAGATCACAAGCAGGACTCATCATTAATTGAAGAAAAAAACGGGACGAAATATAGTGCAGACCTAAACAATGAAAAATTATTAAGCTTGTTCGAGTTTAATGAAATCGAGCGTAATGAAATACTGCACTCTTTTAATGGTAATGTTTTTCTATATCTACTTTATCAAAAACAACCACAACACTGCCTAACTTTATTATCAGAGAAAGGTATAAAGCTATTAAGCCTTCAGCAGCTAAGCCACGTCTTTTACTGGTATTGCGATATACAGGGAAGAACTTTTAGCACGTGCAAACAAGCTATTGCAATAGCAAGAATATATAGCGCTTTAACAGAAAACCTTTCCGATGAGGGAAAAATACAATATCTTACTTTCGCACTAAGTCCACTACTGCACTTAGAGCTCTACGATCAACTCAACTACATTATAAAACATATCGCACCTTTGTCGAAAAATAGCGAAATAAGCACATCTCAGCTCATAGAGACTTCCAGATCGTTACGTATTATCGCCCAAGGTTTGTTTCAATTAAGCTGCAATACAACATCTCAGGCGAAAAGAAACCGCCTCACTAAACATTTAAGGCGCTGCTTTAGAATAGCTTACGATATTTTACCTTGTAATAGCCAAGATACCTATATTGATAAAATCAAGGCTTATAAATTATTAATTGGCTCAACAACCAAAATGCCCCTAAGCGAGACACACTATGCAATGCAACAGCTCGAACAATTAATATGCCTCCACAATAATTATACCTCCACAGGCAACAGTGATTACTTAGTTCAAAGATTTGAGATGGAACTTGATTTAGATCTATTAAAAGAGGCACGCGCATCGATCAACCTACTTGATTTTCTAGCAAATTCGAATACTGATAATTTGAGCGCGGCTAAAGTAACATCACTAAAAATAAAAGTATGTTTTTTCACCACTCAGTTACTGTTAAAAACTGCAATTCAACTACCCAACAAGCCTAGGCAAAGACTTTCTTTAATAGCAAAAATATACCAGCTCCTCATTAAAGCAGAAAAGTTGGGTGCAAAAAAAGAGCTTAAAGATCAGATAGAAAACTGCCGATTAGTCTTTCCTGCGGAATGGAAAGCCATTCGTAAAGCAGTACAAGAAAAGAAGCCGAAAGCACAGGGGCAATCTCAACCAACACCACCGTAAAACAACGGCAATTCGCATGATAACTATTTGGATTGTAAGTAAATTTTATCCCTACAATCCCCGTGGGTAATAATACTTGAATTTGAAGAGATCATAGATAGTAATCATATTTTAAGAGTACTTTAACGCGCTAAAAACAAAGAAATGGTCAATCTGTAGTTATTCCACCTAGAGCGATCGATAAATAATAACACCACCTGCAAATGCCAGCATTATTGACTATATTTTAACTTATGTTACCCACCATCCCATTCAAAAGGAGATAAAGCAATGTACGTTTGCGACTGTGGTTATCACGCCCCACGAAGCCGCCGAGGTTTGCGCTTGATTACTCAACATGCTGAAAGCCACAGAGGCTGCAGCCTGGCGACCATCAATTATGAAAGCCCCGAGGAGCTAGCTAGAACTGCCCTAGATCCCAGTGTCGGCGGGGATACGCTCAACCATGCAGTTGCTTACCGTTTTAACACCCATCGAACAGGTTTAGAGGGACGGAGAATTCCCGGCAGAGCAGGCTTACCGACAGAAGCACCGACGATTGGTGGCGTTCACAAAAAGTTCTCACCCGAGCATGGTCTGGTATGGGCAGCAAGAGACACCGGCTTATCGGACTTCCCTAAAGAATCCGCCATGCAACAGCGCTTAGGCGAATGGAATTTAGCGCATAGTGATATAGAGCTACGCGATGTTTTCTTCTCCTTTCAAAGAGAACTAGATGAACACGACTATCCCGATCGCGGTACTGAATTACACCAACAACGCATGCGTTATCGCAGCGTCTCCATATATAACCTTCGTGATTTAGAAAACAGCCCCAATCATTTACCTGATCGCCAACCGGGCAAAACATCCTTAAATGACTATATGCCAAAATTAGTGGAATTTCGGCGTGAATACCACAACAACCCCGGAGCAATGGAGCTCCTACGCAGTGCCATTTCGCACATTATTCACCAGTTGGTATACATTCATTACTACATGTTCAAAGCTGGGATTCAGCATGGCGACTTACACATGGGAAATATCAAAATCATTCTTGATAATAAAGGCTACCCCATTATAAAAGTATTCGACTTTGGTAAATCTAAAAACGTCACCCCCGGTCAAGGCACGATGAAAGACTTAGAATATTTTTGCTGCAAAAAAGCGGTCAGCGGCTTTCTAGAAACCTTTAAACGCAACACATGGCGCAATGATACCGATGAAGCACAATTAAAGCATTACCCCTTACATCGCTTATGCATGATCTTACTCGACGGCATTTTTACCAAAGAACAAATTGATGAGCGTATTAACGAATATGGACAAGCATTAATTGATTATCTACGCAAAGGCTCAATCCCACCTGAAAAGACACGCATGGCTTTCCGTGGGTTTTCAGATGAAATTGTCAGCTTATTTTATCAAGGTCATGTTTGGGGGCGATTACGCTAGGCTAAGAATAATTATATCCAATATATAGTCACTAAAAAGAAAATGGGCAGCGCCGCCATCATGCTGTCCATGCGATCCAAAACACCGCCGTGGCCGGGTAAAACACTGCCAGTGTCTTTGATATCGACAATGCGCTTTAACAAACTTTCGAGCAAATCACCAACGACAGCAAATAACGCGGTAATAATGATAAAGCATGCAAACTTCCACCACACATTGACCGGCACATGTTGTACTAAATTAACAATCAAACCAACAATCAACGCCAACACAATACCACCGGCAAAACCTTCCCAAGTCTTTTTCGGGCTAACCAACGAGGCCAAGTGATGCTTACCCCATAAACGCCCGGCAGCATAAGCGCCCGTATCAACCGCCCAAATTAATAACAAAGGAAATAACAGCAGAAAAGGTCCAACAGAAGTATTGCGCAATAAATTCAGCGCAACCCAACAAGGCACAATCGCTAACACACCCATCAAGCCTCTAGACCAACGGCGCTCAAAACCAAGCGCTGAACCACCGCGCGAATAACTAATAATCGCCGCTGCCGCCCAAACCCACGCAGCTAGAGCAACCCAAAAAATAACAATACCCGGCTTCCAATACGACCACATCAAACACAGCGCAACTAACAAGACATAACCGCCCTTTATCCACGGCGAAGAGGTCTTTAAAAAACAAGTCCATTCCCAAGCACACCACAGCATTAACACTGCGGTCGCTAAAGCAAATAAATACCACGGTAAAAACCAAATAGCTAAAATAACCAATACAATTAAAATAGAACCCGTGATCAATCGTGCTTTAAGCATATTTTGCTTCTATCTGTTGCGAGGTCAAGCCAAACCGGCGTTGACGTGTTTGAAAAAATGCGAGCCCTTCATCAAATACCTTGGTATTAAAATCAGGCCACATCACAGGGGTAAAAAAGATATCCGTATAGGCAAATTGCCATAACATAAAATTGCTTATACGCTGTTCGCCACTGGTACGAATTAATAAATCGGGCTCCGGCAAATCCGCTAAACATAAGCCCTTGCCATAACGCTCAAAATCAATCTCATCAGCGCTAATCTTTTGCTGCTCAACATCTGCTGCTATTTTCTTGGCAGCCTGAAGAATATCCCAGCGGCCACTGTAATTAATAGCTATGACCAAAGTCATTCCCGTATTATCACGCGTAAGCTCTTCGGAAGCTTCAATCTGCTTTAGCAGTTTTTTATCGAAATAAGAACGCTCTCCGATAACACGTAAACGGATATTATTTTCATGCATTTTTTTGGTATTTCGTTCCAAAGAGTCCAGTAGCAAACCCATAAGGAATTTAACTTCAGAACCTGGGCGACGGCGGTTTTCAAGGCTAAAGGCAAATAACGTCAGCACTTCAATGCCGCGTTTAGCCGCTGTCTCGACAATTTCTTTAACCACTTTTGCCCCTTGACGATGGCCGGCTATACGAGGAAGCATACGTCGAGTTGCCCAGCGACCATTTCCATCCATTATAATCGCGACATGTTTTGGTAAATTATCCATAATTATTTGATCAAACCGCCATTAAGTCCTTTTCTTTTTCTGCAGCAATATCGTCTATTTTAGCAATATGGCTGTCGGTAATTTTCTGAATATCAGCCTGTGCGCGGTGCTCATCATCTTCGCTGATTTCTTTTTCTTTTAATAAATCTTTTAGATCATTATTCGCTTCACGGCGTGCATTGCGCACAGAAACACGTGCTTTTTCCGCCTCATCACGCACAACACGCGCCAGATCTTTGCGTCGTTGCTCGGTTAATGGTGGCAAAGGAACGCGAATAACCGTACCAGCACTCGATGGGTTTAAGCCCAAATCAGCGGTCATAATCGCTTTTTCAATCGCAGCGACCATGGTTTTTTCCCAAGGTGTAACGGTTAATGTTCTCGCATCTTCAACAGCTACAGCAGCGACTTGATTCAATGGTGTCTCGGAACCGTAGTAATCTACTTTGACCTGATCAAGCAAGCTAGGATGAGCTCGCCCTGTTCTTAGTTTGGATAATCCTGTTTTAAATGCCTCAATACTTTTATCCATTCGTGTCACGGCATCTTTTGAAATTTCATCAATCATGGTTAGCTCCTCTATGTACCAAGGTACCCTCTTCTTCACCAAGAATAACACGCATTAATGCGCCAGGCTTATTGATATTAAACACTCTTAATGGCATATCATGATCACGACACTGACAAAAAGCCGCTAAGTCCATTACGGCAAGCTCTTTTTCTAAAGCTTCTTGATAACTCAGCTGGTGATACAAGGTAGCATCTGGATTTTTGGCAGGATCGTCAGAATAAACGCCATCAACATTAGTCGCTTTTAAAACGATATCAGCATTAATCTCAATACCGCGCAAACTCGCTGCAGAGTCTGTCGTCACTAAGGGGTTACCGGTACCTGATGCAAATAACAGCACACGACCTTGTTCTAAGTGGTGCATGGCTTTACGGCGGTGAAAATGATCAGCAATCCCACTCATCGGGATTGCTGATAGTATTCTGACAGGTAATGAAATGCGCTCTAACGAGTCGCGCAAGGCAAGTGAATTCATTAATGTGGCCAGCATACCCATATAATCGCCAGTAATGCGATTAATGCCGGCCTCCGATAACGTCGCTCCTCTGAAAAAATTGCCGCCGCCAATAACAATGGCAACCTGAACACCCAGCTGGTGTATTTCTTCAATTTCCTTAGCTAATCGATCCAATACCTTGGGATCAATAGAGTGAGCGCCACTGCCCATCAGGGCTTCGCCACTCATTTTTAACAATACACGACGATATCTCGGCTGCGAGCCATTAGTCATTAATCATTCCCTTTTACTTGTGCCATAACCTCGTCAGCAAAATTTTGAGTTTCTTTTTCAATCCCTTCACCTACTTCAAAACGTACAAACGCTTCGATAGTGGCACCGTGTTCTTTCAGTAAATCGGCTACTGAACGGCTGGGGTCTTTTACAAACGGCTGACTAGTCAGGCTAACTTCTTTTAAGAATTTGTTGACGCGACCGTCGACCATCTTAGCAATAATTGCTTCTGGTTTACCAGATTCTTTTGCTTGCGCTATAAAAATTTCACGCTCTTTAGCAATCAAATCTTGGGAAACGTCTTCTGGAGCAATCGCTTGTGGTGACGTTGCCGCAACATGCATAGCAATGTCTCTAGCTAATTCGGGGTTATTCTGATCTAAGGCAACTAGTACGCCGATACGGCTGCCGTGGCAATAGTGACCAACCACACCTGCTGCGTTTAAACGTGCAACACGACGAATTTGAATATTCTCGCCGAGCTTGCTAATTAGCTGCTGACGAGCCGCCTCTACCGTTAAATCGCCTTCAAGAGCCAATGCCGATAGTGCTTCTACGTCAGCAACATTCGTAGCTAATCCCTTTTGTAACACATTTTGGGCAAAGGCTGCAAAACTTTCGTCACGCGCTACAAAATCTGTTTCACTATTTACATCAACGATAAAAGCTGCTTTACCATCGTTGCTTGCTGCGGCCAATACCACACCTTCAGCGGCTGTTTTACTAGCTCGCTTGGCGGCTTTAGCTTCACCAGCTTCGCGTAAGGCCTTAATGGCGGCTTCCATATCACCATCAACTTGTTGTAATGCTTTTTTACATGCCATCATCGGCGCGTCTGTTTTTTGGCGCAATTCTTTAACCATTGCTGCTGTAATTGACATCTTGTTGTTCCTCTAATTCGTTGTATTACTTATCGCCAGCATTGACTTTAACTTCAGTAGCTGAAGCGGCTTCGGTAGCTGTTTTATCAGCGGCAACAGCCTCTTTAATAGGGGTTACTTCAGCTTGCTGTGCAGCTGCAGGTTGCTCATCAGCACCATCTGCTTTTGCGGCTTTAGCTTTAGTCTTTCTGGTCACAACCTTTTTCTTGTCTTGGTTAGCAGCATCTTTTTCTTTCTTAGCCGCATCTGCTAATTCCATTTCACCACGCACGTCAAGAATGGTATCAGCAATGGTTTTGCAGTAAAGACGAATCGAGCGCACAGCATCATCGTTGCCAGGAATGGCATAATCGATGCCTTCAGGCGTTGAGTTAGTATCAACCACACCAACGACAGGAATACCTAAACGACGTGCTTCTTGAATAGCAATCTTTTCTTGACCAACATCAATAATAAAAATCACATCAGGCAAGCCGCCCATGTTTTTAATACCTGATAAGTTAACGTGTAATTTATCTTTAGCACGAACCAGGTTAAGGACTTCTTTCTTAGTCATGCCTTCCAAGTTGTCTTCATTGGAAAGCAACTCTTCTAATTCTCTTAATCTCTTAATTGACTGACGAATGGTTTTGTAGTTAGTCAACATACCACCTAACCAGCGGTAATCAACATAAGGCATACCACAACGTGTCGCTTCTTCACGCACAACATCTCTAGCTGCATGCTTAGTTCCTACAAAAAGAACCTTACCACGCTTTTCGACAACACCACGCACAAAGCTAATCGCATCGCGAAACATCGGTAGTGACGTTTCAAGGTTAATAATATGGATATTATGGCGAACCCCATAGATAAAAGGGGTCATTTTAGGGTTCCAGTAACGGGTTTGGTGACCAAAGTGTACACCAGCTTCCAACATTTGACGCATTGTCACATTGACAGTCATATTTCTCTCCAAAAAGGGTTAATCTTCCACCTATCCCATCATCCAACCCTTTTTTGCTGGGCACCCAGAATGATGTGTCGATAAGTGTGTGTATTTATAAAGTAAGCAAAAAGCGCTTATTCCAGCGTTGCTTTATACCATAACCGCTATTTGAGAACAAGAACTGGGTGATGTTATTAACATTTGCACGAAGAATTGCTCAACTTACAAAGCTGGTCACATATTGTACATTTTCTGCACTCATAAATCCAGTAATAGACACCAAGAAATCTGTTTATTGGCTATAATATATTCATGCATAAAGATTTTTGCTGGTACGGCTGTAAAGCTTATGTCATTATTGGCAAGCTTTAGAAGCTGAGAAATAATTAAGCGA
This sequence comes from Gammaproteobacteria bacterium, assembly GCA_030425685.1. Taxonomy (GTDB): domain Bacteria; phylum Pseudomonadota; class Gammaproteobacteria; order Coxiellales; family Coxiellaceae; genus JAUIAD01. The sequence goes on from JAUIAD010000020.1 coordinate 31,289, forward strand.
TTTAACAAGGTAAGCAATAAATGGGTATACACTTCAAAACAGCTGAAGAAATAGAAAAAATGCGCGTTGCCGGCAAGCTAGCTGCCGATGTGCTCGACATGATCGAACCACACGTTAAGGCTGGTGTCACTACCAATGAGCTAAACGATATCTGCCACCGTTATATTACCGAGGTTCAGGACGCGATTCCTGCCCCGCTTAATTATAAAGGTTTTCCTAAATCTATTTGCACATCGCCCAATCATGTTGTTTGCCATGGCATACCGGATGAAAAACGCCTTAAAAATGGTGATATTTTAAATATTGATGTTACCGTTATCAAAGATGGCTATCACGGCGACACCAGCAAAATGTTCTTGGTTGGCGACGTCCCTGCCCATGCCAAGCGTCTCGTTAGTATTACGCAAGAATGTCTTTACCTTGGTATCAAAATGGTAAAACCCGGCGTTCGTCTGGGCGATATTGCCGCAGCTATTCAAAACTACGCTGAGAAAAACCATTACTCTGTCGTAAGAGAATATTGTGGTCACGGTATCGGCTCAGTTTTCCATGAGCCGGAAATTCAAGTATTACACTTTGGCAAACCGGGCACTGGCTTAGTGTTAAAACCTGGCATGACCTTTACCATTGAGCCAATGATTAATGCAGGCAAACGACAAGTTAAACACCTAAAAGATGGCTGGACAGCTATCACCAAAGATCGACGCCTATCGGCGCAATGGGAACATACCATGCTGGTGACAGAAAACGGCTGTGAAGTCTTTACACTGCGCAGCGGCGAAATCATCGAATAGTACTAACGCAGCTAACTGTCTCAACAGGCGCCAAGGCGTTCATGCAAACGCTCGAATATAGAGGTTGTTAAAGTGTTTCACACAAACCACCTCAGAGCCTGATGACACACAGCAAGATCCTTTTTGCTTATTTCAATATGATTTTACTATGACCCTATCGCCATAACGTAAAAATGAACGGTTTAACCAGCGTGCTGCGCTGGGTGTCACGCGAATACAGCCATGACTGACATTGCGCCTAGGCACATTGTTTGATCCATGAATGGCATAGTATTTGCTAAAAAACATACAATAGTCCATGCGCGCACCACCATGTGGTTTCGGGTAACGACTTGAGCGACAACCTGCTCCCCCTTTGCGCGTGATGCGAAATACACCTCTGGGTGTACGGCAAGCCCTTTTGACATCACTGCACCAACTAGCACCCCCAGAAGCGCGCCCGCTACGCACTAAACGACCATTCTGGTAAGCATACCAACGATGCGTGCGTGGATTAAACACGAACACACGACTAGAAGCCGCCAGTTGCATAATAGGCTTAATCTGCTGAACAGGCACTGGATGAGTCGGTACGGTTGCTTTACCTCCCCCAAAAGCAAAACCTGACGAAACTAGCAGCGTAAAGAACGCTAATGACATCAGCTTCATGACCCTCTCCCCGGTTAGGAATGTATATGGGTATATTATAGACAATCACCTATAACTAACTGATATAAATACTATTTTTATGTATATTTTTTGATCTTTTCTACTTAAGCTAAACAGCATAAAAAAAGGCGCGGTATAATAATAACCGCGCCTTTTTTATAAATATCCGGTGAGGATCTAAGCAAATGACTAGCCGCCAAAACCTCGACCATATGAAGAACGCACTAATTGACGGTCAAGTTCTTCATCATCGTGAGCTTTACCAGCGCCATTTCCAGGTTGCATTTGCAGTGGTGTACGGTTGCGAGCATTTGGATCCATACCCACACCTCTAACAGCAACTGTCTGCTGATATTCAACATAGACATTAACTTTATGCATAGCTGTTACGGAAACAGTTTGGCCGTTATCCATACCCTGGTCATAGCTGTTCAAATAATTACACTCATCCGCATTAAACAAAGACTGTCGCAACAAATTAGAAACCATACTTCTTGCCAACGCTCTTGTGTCAAACGAAGAACAATTTTGGTTAAACGATTCTTGATAGAAGCGTGCCAAAAGGGTTAGAGATGCCACAACAGTAGCTCGACGAGAGTGACGCAACAAGACATCAGGATCATCATGCTCAACTTGTTGCTCATGATATTTATGCTCAGCATTCTGACTGGCATAATCTTCTTCACCAGCCTGCGTAATAACTTGTTGATAGGACTCTTTAAAAGCTACGCGGTGTTCGCCATCGACATTACCTGAAAGCAAGGCATCTGGGTTATTCGCTCTTACCGCAGTAGCCGTATTGCTCATCGATTTTCTTAATTGGCTAGGCGCTACCGTAAAAGCTTTTCTCGCCACATTCTTAAATGTCTGTACCGAACTCTGTTGAATCTGACCACTATTAGCTGCTTGGTCAATTAAATCATCCATACCGGTAACAAGAGCTTCCATCGCTGCACTTAATCGTACATAGTATTCATCATCATATTCGATCGAGCTAAGCGACGCTGATGTATTTTGCACCTTAACGGTCTCGCTAACCCAACGTGGAGAAAAACTGGCTGTATCATCATGAGCCTGTTGTCGTTGGACTGCTGCAATCTGCTGCTCCAACATCACGACTTGCTTAGTACTACGTTGTTTTGCGACATAGTTTAAAGCTTCAATATATTGATTAAAAGAAACTAATCTAACAAAGTTTCTCTCTTTATTTTGTTTTCGTTGTCTAACAGGTGCATTCATTTAGCAATTCTCCGGTTATTTCTTTACTGTCTGACGACAGATTACCACAATAAAATTAAATTAGTATTAAGTATAAATACAACTAAATCATTAGGTTTCCACTATTGGTGCTAAACGAGCAAATTTACCTAAAAAAATTTGATCAACTTTCACAACCTTCAATCCAGCCCTCTTCCTCATAGCAAAAAACAAGAAAATTACTATTGATATCAATTAAGCACCAAGCAAGCCAATATCAAAGTAAAAAACACTCAGTGACTATAGGCATATAATACCTGGTTAATAGTTGCTTAATATCGCAGTGATACAATGACACCATAAGCAATGATCAATAATAGAGAGTATATGTAAATGCGATTGGACGATCCCAATCCTTTTGAAAATGACTATATTCAAGACTCCAACCCCTTCTTAGAACCACCACTATCAAACCAAGATGTTAACGAAAGCACCCCTTCATTTCCCAACACCCTTAAAGCTTTCACCCCCAACCCTGATAACATTACTCTTTTCCATCCCCCATACACTGAAGAACAAGACACTCTCCTTTCTTTGGGAGAGCCATTATTAAGAAGAGAGTTAAGTGAGGATGCGGAATTTTTTTTACGTGAAGGCATCCCGGACCTTACTCCGCTAGACACACCACCACCTGAAGATCTAGATACGGGCCTAAAAGATTTATCACCAGCAACAGATACAAGCGGGCGTGCATCCATATCACCACTCTCTATGCTGTCTACATCATCCGATACCTCAGGATCTTCTACCGATACAGTCTATACGGCCTCCACGGAAGAACAAAAACTAAATGAATTCTTAGAACAAGAGCAATATTTCTATTATAAGCCCGCTCAAGATGCACACCCTCTTGCACAAAATAATTATTTTTTCTCTAACCAACCCTCAATGCAACAACACTACATTGTTCCTTCACCGCAAAAAAATTCACTAGCAAGGCCCAGGTCTTTCTCAATGGAAACTATTCCACCACAAGCATTACCTGACCTGGTCGTTCCAAGCACGATAAATGATGAGCCTCAGCAGCCAAGCCAAGAAAAACACACTGACGACAATAAAAGAAAAAGAAAAAGAACTGCATCCACAAGCACTGAATATGACCCTGACTGGGTACCTTCAGCCAACCCTGATGACGATGAAGATTCTGCGGATGATTTCGAACTAGAGCTAAGCGAATTAGATGAAGCGTTGGATTATTCAGGGCTAGCATTTGAAGACTTTGACGATACTGAAAATGATTTTAACCAACAAAATGAACCCTCAACAGCATACCCCCCACAAGCGAAAAAAAGAAGAACTCGCGCCGAATCAAAACAAGATCTAGAGGATAAGTTAGCAGCAGATTACGAGATTGTAGATACAGAAAAGCATATATCGCGAATTAAAGATAAAATAGATACTCTCAATCATCTAGCCTCTATCCGATCAGATGCATCAGCGCTTAGAGGAAAAGGTGACGAACGAAACCCAGATGAACAAACCCGGTTTCTTCATTTACAAGCCAGAATATATAAAATCAAAGTTAGAGCGAAGATTGTTACAATTAAAAATGCAAAGAAAAAGCGCTATAAATGCCGCAAGCGGTTTGCCGATACTCGAAAGCGCGTAGGAGGGCGTTTTGTTCGTAAGGATAAAAAGGATAAGGACACAGTTAAGAGAAATCCGCAGGCTTTCTTTCAACCGGCAAATAAGAACAAGAAAAGTAAAAAGAAAGCAGCAACGGTAAGTGCGGCAAGCTCATCGACCTTCTGCCCTAATTAAAGTAAGCGGGCGCAGCATGATGTCTGTGCCCGCTAGGATGCACCTCTACGTTAGTGCTTCTTATATGGCTAGAATTTTATAATAATAAGCGCACCCATCAAGGCAAGATGTGCTGCGATAGAGCACCTATACAGACTTTAAAGGAAAAGTTTTTTAACTAAACTTAACCTTACAGTCACTTTGAAAAAACCGGCAACTGTCAGATTAGATTTGAGCTACTACAAGGCCAATGGGAAGATAATGATCTAACAGCAAGAAAATAAACAAGCCAAAGAGATACCAAATAGAATACCAAAATATTTTAAATGGCAAGCGCGCATTGTCACTGCGCATTAAGCGAATGACTAAATACAAAAAGTAAATATTAAATAACGCCGAACCTGCTAAATAAAGCCAGCCCGAAATACCAATCGCGTAAGGCAACCAAGTCACCGCTACTAGCAAAATGGTATACAACAAAATACTCAATTTAGTAAAAGGAATACCATATTTATTTGGCAACATTGGCACATTAGCTTTGGCATAATCCTCGACCCGATGTATCGCCAACGCCCAAAAATGTGGTGGCGTCCAGACAAAAATAATCAACATTAGAATCAGTGCGCCAGGATCTAAGTGACCCGTTACCGCCACCCAGCCGAGCATCGGCGGTGCCGCACCGGCAGCGCCACCGATAACAATATTTTGCGGGGTGGCATATTTTAAAAAAGAGGTGTAAACAACAGCGTAACCAATTAAAGTGAGAAAAGTTAAATACGCCGTCAAAGTATTAACAAAATGCACTAATAAAAACATCGCTAACGCGCATAAAACAACCGCGAAAATAATAGCATTGCGTGGTTTTATTTTACCTTGCACAATCGGCCGTCGTTTGGTTCGCTGCATCACCTTATCAATATTACGATCAACAATATGATTGACCGCAGCAGCGGAACCCGCCGCCAACGCAATACCTAAATTACCAAATAAAAATACTTTCCAAGAAACCCAGTGAGGTGTGGCCAAGCACATGCCCACAATAGCAGTAACGATCATTAACGCTACCACCCGCGGTTTACAGAGCTCGATATAATCTTTCCAACCAGCACTCTCAGACATCATTAACTCCAATACTTCATCGCGGCTGGTACTAGCATCAAGGCCAACATCACAAAAGGGAGTGTTGTCCAAATAATATCCATAAAAGACGTTTTGTTATGGCTTGATCTCACCATGGCTATAATCAAACCCGCAAAAATAAGAAAAGAAATTGTACAAACAATATAAAATAAGACCGGATGCATTCGTTTATTTTTCCACCAAAGTGTTGAACCGCCATTAAACCACATTGATAGAATAAAACAAGCATTTAACTATTTTGTTAAAAATAAAAACAAAACAAAGAACCTTAAAAACAACCCCACCATAGCATGATCTAATAACGTTGTTACAAACTGCCCACCGAGCCCACCAATTCGTAGGGGTGCAGCATGCTGCACCCGTAAACCTCCGACAGCAACAAACCCTCGCGCAGACGCAATTCGTAGGGGCGCAGCATGCTGCGCCCGCAAACCCCCGGCAGCAGCAAACCCTTTCGGGCGCAGCATGCTGCGCCCCTACACATTTTTGTACGCCGGGTACCTGATAATAACCTTGGGCCATTAACAAATGCTTATATTACTATTAATTACACCACCCAGGTTTACAGCCACAATATCGAGTTGTATAATTTTTTCAGCTTTTCTTATCACAAGGAGTGATAATGCGCACCCGCTCTATTCAAGAAAGCCCTATGCACACCGCGTGTCGCCGTGGCGACCTACAAGCCTTACAATTTCAAATCGCATCATCGCAAGCTGATCCGCATGCACAAGATTATTTAGGGCGCACACCCATTGTTCTTGCCGCTCTAAAAAAACAATGGCACATCGTTAGCTACCTCGCCAATTACTTTCTCGTCAATGAGCGCTCCCTAGACCATTATGTCAGCGCTTTAGTTCTCGCCGCCAGCAAAGAACAAATTAGCACTTTTGACACCTTAATCAACGCGGGCATCCCCGTTCATATACCCATCACCCCACTCTATTATGTTATCCACATTGCGATCAGCTGCCGACATATTGAATTTCTCAAACAGCTAGTTTTTTCCGTAGGCCCCAACCAACAGACAGCACAAGGCGCCCCACCGATAATGCACTGCCTAGAAGACCTTGGTACTATGGGGCAAGAGATGCTGTTAGTATTGCTCGAAGCCGAAGGTATTGATCTCAATGTATCCGCTAATGGAATGACACCTTTATTATTAGCGATTAATTTAAAAAATGAATTTGCTGTTGAGCAATTCTTACTGACCGATTACCAAATAGAACCTGGTGCACAGACACCCGATGGTGAATCACTCATTACCCTGGCAGCAAAAAAACTAAGCGCACCGATGTTTAGCAAGCTGCTTAGCCATGATGATATCGATGTCAATGAACGAAATTTCGCCGGCGAGTCAGCACTTGCTATTACTGCTCGTGCTGGAGACTATCAAAAAACAAAAGCATTAGTTTGTCATCGCAATATTAATATCCCGAATCAGCTAAGCATTCCTGAAAAACACCAAACAATACGGCTTTTCTTTCGCTGTTATCACTTTGCTTTGCAATGCGCTGAAAATAATATTCCTGGCAAGGCTGATCTTAGCTTTTTAGCTATGCTAACACCCAAAATGCTGCCCTTGGTTTTTAATGCACTTAGACAGTCGAGCCTAACGACGCAACAAATTGAAGATGCCCAGTTTGTTCTTTCCACTATTATAGACATTCTCCTCAAAAGCAAATCCAGATTAACATTGAGGCATTATGATTTTTCAAATAAAGGCTTTGCTCAATTGGAGCAGATCTACTTAATCGTTGAGCAACTAGGTGGCAAACAGTGTTACCATCGTTTAGGTTTAATTCGTCATACCGCTTATAGAGGATTACGCCGTCATATTCAGAATAAAGCAAAACATCAAAAGATAGATCTTTTGACCCAAGCGACCAAACATACTCTTTTTAAAAAACCACGCTGGTATTTCAGGCCAACTACCGATATTAAGATACATCATTTGATTAAGAAGTATTCTCAGTTAAGTAGATGAGGCCCTGTATTGTCGTTTTATTATATTTAGAAGGTAATATGATCGGTTTTTTCATTTTACGTTAGAATCATATCAGCGTTGTTGCTTTCTCGATAATACCGTATAGACATCATCTGCCATAAGCTTGTGAACATAAGTTGTTGGATGTATCCGATCATAATAAAAATGCCGCCACGGGTTAACACACACCTGAGAAATTCGTTCTATATAATTACCATTATTAACATAACATGGCTTCCTATAAATACTTAGTATATATTTGTTGCGATACCAGGTGTATCGTTGGCGCTTCGAAAAAATCTTTTTATCAAATGAGTATGCGTTATATATCGTTACCTTCGTGCTTTTATTATATGTATGGTTTAGCCTTCTATTAAAGCGTTTTGTCATTGCACTCAATGACTGCAAATATCCATGTTGGTATTTTTGCGATAATTGAGCAGCAAGCGGTGAAGCATTCAGGTCTCTTATCGTAAAAATTACAATATGCTCTGCGCCAAGAGATTCTAAATGTTTTACTGCTGATGCAATTGAGTTTAGTAATCCATTAACAAATTTAATATCGTTTTTTCTTGTACTAGGGATATGATTTAAAAAATCATTAGTCCCCATAAATATAATATAAAGCGTTTGTTTGGGTTTAATATGCTTATCATCTAAGTATTGTTTAATTTCACCCGCTAGATCAGGGATAGTAAAATACCACTTTTGTTTTTGAGCGTGCTCACGGTAGGTTTGCAGTGTAATTTTACCATTAATTTGGGCTTGACCGTAAGCATAATCACGAAATATCTTTGTATCCATTGGGTCCAATCCAAGTTTCATTGCTAGATACTCAGACCATGTATAACCATCGGTAAAATGCCCTAAATAATATGCTGATCCTGGGTAGGTGTTATCTGATACGCGGTAGGTGTTGCCATTATCGGAATAACTATCGCCAAATACAACCATTTGACTAAACGATACGTTGTTGCCACCCTGTGCAAACGAGCACTGAGAAAAGATACTTAACATTAAAAAAAACTGTATTAATAAGGCTTTTATCATTTTACACCCTGTCGTTTGGTAAATTCAGCTTCTTAACATAAGACTTATTCAATAAGCCCATGCGCATATTTCAAAGACATTTTTTTAAAAACGTGATTCAGTATATTCTTTCTATATTAACTTAAACTTAAACACCTCGAATCAAGAAAATATGAAATAAATATTAGTAAAAAATATAAAAAAACACCTTTATAAAATTAGAACTGTCACTTATTACAGAGATAAGAAAAACTGTCTGTGATTATGATATCGCTTTTTACAGCGAAACAATGATACAAATATTGAAAGAATGCGAATGGTGGTGGTTTGTGAACGGACGCAGGGTTTTTCGACCCTACGCTTTGATTCTTTTATTTTCAGACAGTAGCTTAAAGCGCGGGCGCAGCATGCTGCGCCCCTAAGGTGTGTGTTTTGTTATTTCCAGCCGATGGATAGGCGCAGGGTGTGCGCCCCTACCGGTTTGTTATTTCCAGCCAGTTGCCTGCGCAACTGCCTGGCCGATTTCGGCCGGGGATTTGACAGTGAATACGCCTGCTGCTTCTAAGGCTTTGAACTTATCAGCGGCAGTACCTTTACCACCGGCAATGATCGCACCTGCATGACCCATGCGTTTACCTTCTGGTGCGGTGACACCAGCAATGTATGAAACCACCGGTTTGCTGACGTTTGATTTAATAAACTCAGCCGCTTCTTCTTCAGCTGTTCCACCGATCTCACCAACCATCACAATTGCTTCAGTGGAAGCGTCTTTTTCAAACATCTCAAGAACATCAATAAAACTTGTGCCTGGAATTGGATCACCACCGATACCCACACAAGTACTTTGACCAAAGCCCAAAGCTGTTGTTTGATTAACCGCTTCATACGTTAAGGTACCAGAACGAGAAACAATACCTACCTTACCCGGTTGGTGAATATGACCCGGCATAATACCAATTTTACATTGACCCGGGGTAATAACACCTGGACAGTTAGGACCAATTAAACGGATACCTGGATGCTGACCCAAAAAGGCTTTAACTGCTAACATATCCAATACAGGAATGCCTTCAGTGATACAGATAATTAATTTAATCCCGCCTTCTGCCGCTTCAATAATAGAGTCTTTACAAAATGCCGCTGGCACGAAAATAATACTAGCATCAGCCCCGGTTTGATCAACCGCAGCAGCAACACTATCAAATACCGGCAAATCTAAATGTGTTTGTCCACCTTTACCCGGCGTTACACCACCAACCATTTTTGTGCCATAAGCAATAGACTGTTCAGAGTGTAAGGTGCCCTGCTTGCCAGTAAAACCTTGGCAAATAACTTTTGTGTTTTTGTCAATTAAAATACTCATGATTACGCTCCACCTTTCACTACATTAACAATTTGCTCCGCGGCATCAGCAAAACCAGTCGCAGCAATAATATTCAAACCGCTGTCTGCTAATTTCTTAGCACCTAGTTCAGCATTATTTCCTTCTAAACGAACAACAACAGGAACTTCAACACCAACATCAGCAACAGCGCTAATAATACCATCCGCAATTAAATCACAACGAACAATACCACCAAAAATATTCACTAAAATACCGCGAACATTTTTGTCTGAAACAATAATTTTAAACGCTTCTGTTACACGCTCTTTGGTAGCACCGCCACCCACATCTAAAAAGTTAGCAGGCTTGCCACCATTTAATTTAATTAAATCCATGGTTGCCATCGCTAGTCCGGCACCATTCACCATACAGCCAATATCACCGTCCAAGGCGATGTAATTTAATTCCCATTGTTGCGCACGAGTTTCACGCTCATCTTCTTGTGTCGTATCACGCATTTCACGCAATTCAGGTTGACGATATAATGCGTTATCGTCGATATTGATTTTGCCATCTAAACAAATCAATTGACCCGATGCCGTTAATACCAATGGATTGATTTCCAATAGCATTAAATCACGCTCTACAAATAGGTTGTAAAGACCCATTACAATACTGGTGAAGGAACGCAATAACTTATTATCTAAGTCCAAACCAAAAAACAGTTCGCGACATTGGTAAGGCTGCATACCTACCATCGGATCAACGACGACTTTAAGAATTTTCTCTGGTGTTTCTTCAGCGACCTTTTCAATTTCAACACCACCTTCCGTAGAAGCCATAAAAACAACTCGCTGGGTAGCACGGTCAATAACAGCACCTAAGTATAGTTCGTTTTTAATATCAGAAGGCTCTTCCACCAACACTTGGTTAACTGGTTGACCAGCTGCGTCAGTTTGATAGGTGACTAGACGTGTGCCCAATAAATCTTTTACAGCTTGCTTTAGTTCTTCCTTAGTATCTACTAAGCGAACACCACCGGCTTTACCACGACCACCGGCATGAACCTGGGCTTTCACCACCCAACGATCACCACCTAATTTTGTCGCTGCATCTAAAGCGGCTTCAGGGCTCCAAACAACTTCACCTGCAGGAACAGGCACACCATATTTTGCTAATAGGTGTTTAGCTTGATATTCATGTAAATTCATCTGCTTTTTTCCAACCTTTTTATTAAATTAAAAGAAGCGGGCGCAGCAGCTGCGCCCCTACGAGTTATGAACGGGGTTATAGTTCCAATAAAATTCTTGCGGGGTCTTCAAGGGATTCCTTGATGGTCCGTAGGAATAAGACAGCTTCCTGTCCATCAATAACACGGTGATCATAAGACATGGCTAAATACATAATCGGACGAATCACCACATTACCGTTTTCAGCAATAGGGCGCTCAACGATGTTATGCATGCCTAAAATTGCTGTTTGCGGCGGATTAATGATCGGTGTCGATAACATCGAACCATATGTACCACCATTAGTAATGGTAAAAGTACCACCGGTCATATCTTCAATCGCAATTTTTCCACTTTTTGCCTTGGCAGCATAAGCACGAATCGTTTTTTCGATCTCAGCCAAAGACATACTCTCAGTATTTCGCAAAATCGGTACCACTAAGCCGCGGTCACTGCCAATGGCAATACCGATATCACAATAGTTGTGATATACCAGATCATTACCATCGATCGACGCATTTACTGCTGGGAATTTCTTTAACGCTTCTACGGCCGCTTTGGTAAAAAAGGACATAAAGCCTAAACGAACACCGTGCGTTTTTTCAAATTGTTCTTTGTAACGTTTACGAAGATCCATAACGGGCTTCATGTTTACTTCGTTAAACGTCGTTAAAATAGCGGCTTCATGTTGAACTTGCACCAAACGCTCAGCAATACGTGCACGTAGGCGTGACATGGGTACACGTTTTTCCGTGCGACTGCCGCCTACTACAGGTGCTTCTGTTGTCGCAGCTGCGCTAGGCTGATTAATGTGATTTTCTACGTCTTGCTTAGTGACACGACCACCTTTGCCAGTACCTTTTACTGCAGAAACATCAACACCTTTTTCGGCCGCTAAACGACGTACCGCAGGAGATTGATCGGCTGCATTTTCCGACGCCGGCGCGGATGATGTCGCTTCAGCTTCTTTTGGTGCCTCTTCATGCTTAGGTGCTGATGCAACAGCCCCTTCTTTGATAATTGCTAATACTTGATCGGCGGTAACGGTTTCGCCTTCAGGAATTAGTATTTTCTCTATCACACCAGCTTTCGGTGCAGGAACTTCCAACATCACTTTATCAGTTTCTAAATCGACAAGGTTTTCATCCCTATCGATCGCCTCACCTTCACTCTTATACCATTTTGATACCAAGGCATCAGCTACTGATTCTGGTAAGGTGGGGACTTTTATTTCAACGCTCATTGATTTTCCTCATTTAAATTCAACGCTTGATTAACCAAGGTTTCTTGCTGTTTGCGATGCAATGCAGGATAACCGACAGCAGGTGCAGCTGAAGCCTTGCGCCCGGCATACTCTAAGGTTTGTCCTTCCTGTAAACATCTCACTAAACGGTGCCGAGTGATAAACCAAGCACCCTGATTCATCGGTTCTTCCTGACACCAAATGACTTTTTCGGCATTTTTATAGGTTGACAGTAATTGCTCCAAACCTTCATAGGGGAATGGATAAAGCTGTTCAATGCGGATAATAGCGATATCTTCAATATTTTGTTCGCGGCGTTTTGCTAATAATTCATAGTAGACTTTTCCACTACATAAAACGACGCGATTGACTTTAGCAGGGTCAATATTATCAACTTCCGGTATCAATAATTGGAATTCACCCTCGGCAAGATCATTTAACGTTGATGTCGCTAACTTATGGCGCAATAAACTTTTCGGCGTAATGACCACCAACGGTTTACGATAGGGTCGTAAAACTTGTCGTCGTAATAAATGAAAAATCTGGCTCGGTGTGGTTGGCACACAGACTTGCATATTGTATTGCGCACATAACTGCAAATAGCGCTCCAAACGTGCTGATGAATGCTCCGGCCCCATACCTTCAAAACCATGCGGTAAAAATAGGGTTAATCCGGATAAGCGATTCCATTTTTGCCAACCTGAACTGATAAATTGGTCTATAATGACTTGCGCACCATTGGCAAAATCACCAAACTGCGCTTCCCAAATAACTAGCGCATTAGGTTCTGCTGTTGAATAGCCATATTCAAAACCTAAAGCCCCTGCTTCAGACAGTAACGAGTCATAAATTTCGATCGAGGCCTGGCCTTTTGATAAATGTTTTAAGGCCATATACTCTTCACCATCAACTTGGTTGAACAGTGTGGAATGACGATGGAAAAATGTACCGCGTCGAGAGTCTTCACCCACCAAGCGGACAGGATGACCTTCATCAAGCAAGGTCGCATACGCCATCACCTCGGCATAACCCCAATCTAACGGTTGCTCGCCGGCTGTCATTTTCTTACGTGCCTGACAAATCATGCCAACTTGGCGCTGTAATTTAAAATGTTCGGGATAAGGGTCTAGCTTTTCGCCAAGCTCTTTTAATTTATTTAGCGGTACTCTCGTGTCTGCTTTTGCCGTCCATTCTTGGTCAATATACGGTGTCCAGTTAGCATGATAATGTTTAGAAAGCCCTTGATCTAGAGTTTCAACGACCTGTTCACCCGCGTCTAAGCAATCACGATATTCGTCAATCCATTTATCCACTTCTTCTTGCTGACAAACACCTTCTGCAATTAAACGTTTTGCATAAAGTTGTCTTGCTGTTGGATGCTTCTTAATAATTTGATACATCAATGGTTGCGTTGCTGTTGGCTCATCAACTTCTTGGTGACCATGGCGACGATAACAAATTAAATCAATTACAATGTCTTTGTGAAAAGCCATGCGGTAATCAAGGGCTAGTTGTGCCACTTTTACCACTGCTTCAGGATCATCGGCATTAACGTGAAAAATAGGCGCATCAAGCATTTTGGCCAAGTCACTACAATAATGTGAAGAACGCGCGTCAGCCACATTACTCATCGTAAAACCAATCTGGTTATTTAAGATAATATGTAATGATCCACCAACATAATGAGCACGTGTTTGTGACATGTTTAAAGTTTCCATGACAATGCCTTGCCCTGAAAACGCCGCATCACCATGAATCATCACTGCCATGGCATAATCGTGATTAAGCCCATTATGACGCTTTTGACGTGCGCGTACTGAACCCATAATAACGGGACAAATAAACTCTAAATGAGAAGGGTTAAACGCCAAGGCTAAATGGATCGGCCCTGCTTTTGTTAACACATCACGCGAATAGCCACGGTGATACTTAACATCCCCCGAGGTCATACCATAATCTTTTTTACCTTCAAATTCTTGGAATAATTCCTTCGGCGATTGCCCCATAATATTTAATAGCACATTGAGTCGACCACGGTGTGCCATGCCTATGACAATTTCTTCAATGCTCTGTGCACGTGCACGTTTCGCTAGCTCATCTAACAAAGGAATTAAACTGTCTCCCCCTTCGATAGAGAACCGCTTCTGGCCAATAAATCTGACATCAAGGTATTTTTCTAGGGTCTCGGAGGCAATTAATTCTTTTAAAATGCTACGCTTGGTATCAGCATCGTAGTGAATACCCGTTTGTTTATTTTCAACGTATTCTCGCAACCAATGGCGTTCACGCTCATCCGAAATCGTGCTGTATTGCACGCCAACCGAACCACAATAAATGTCACGCAGTGCTGTTAATATTTGCTGTAACGTTGCTGTTGGGCTTGATAATACACCCTTTGTCGTAAATGTTTTTGCTAAATCGGCATCGGTTAAACCATAGTGACCTATTTGCAAACGCGGATCCGGTTCTGGCACACTGCCCAAAGGATCAAGCTTAGCATTTAAATGACCGAAGCGGCGATAAGCTTCAATCAGAAGGTCAACGGCACCTTGCTTATCGGCAACAGCGGCCGTCTCGCTAACGACATGCGGCTGTCTTGCCATCGTTTTAAATTGTGCGCGAATATCCTCATGAGAAATATCGGGCGAAGCACCACCTTGCGAGAGACCTTGAAAGTAATCATGCCACTCACCATCCACACTGTCGGGATTTTTTAAATATTCTTCATAAAGCTCTTCAATATAAGCGGCGTTTGTGCCGGCTAAATAAGAATTCTGCTGGAATTCTTTCATTGTTTTCTTTTCCATCGCTCACTCATTTAGTTTTCTTAGCAACGATTTATACTTAACTCAGTGGGAATTTGCCACGTGTTAAGTATGGTTTATAAACAACAAAGAGCCGAGAAAAGTTTGACTACCTTTACTCGACTCCCTCAATTCTTTAATCCTTTTATTTTAAGGCCGTTACTGCTTATCCGTCTCAGTTAACATGTTGGTCCTAAGTTCACGAATCGCTTTGGTTGGATTCAACCCTTTTGGACAAACTGATGCGCAGTTCATAATCGTTCGACAACGAAAAGCACTGTAACGATCTTCCAAATCATTTAAGCGTTCGCTCGTTGCGGTATCACGGCTATCAGCAACAAATCGGTAAGATGCTAATAAGCCGGCAGGGCCAACAAATTTATCCGGGTTCCACCAGTAAGATGGGCAAGAACTTGAACAGCAAGCACATAAAATACACTCGTATAAACCATCCAATTTTTCACGCTGTTCCGGTGACTGTAAACGTTCTTTCTCGGGTGGTGTTGTTTTATTTTGCAAGTATGGCTTGATTTTATAATACTGTGTGTAAAATTGATTCATATCAACAATCAAGTCACGAATAACAGGGAAACCTGGCAATGGGCGCAAAACCACACGATCGGGTAAGGAGTGCAACGGCGTAATACAAGCCAAGCCATTGGTGCCGTTGATATTCATCCCATCCGAACCGCAAACACCTTCACCGCAAGAGCGACGAAAACCGAGTTCAGGATGCTCCTCTTTTAGCCCTTCTAACGCATTGAGAAGCATTTTTCCCTGGATTTTACCAACATCCAATTGGTAGTCCTGCATGGTCGGCTTATCATCCTTTTCAGGATCATACCGATAAATAGAAAACGTCATTACCCTACTAGTAGTCATCGTATTAATCTCTTTCAGCTAATGGAAATGGTTCAATATCTTTTGGTGCAAAATTCACCGGACGGTAATCTACGCGACCATCCTCGAAGTATAAAGTGTGCTTTAGCCACTGCTCATCATTACGTTCTTTAAAATCGTAACGAGAATGAGCACCACGACTTTCAGTACGTTGTTCTGCTGATACAGCCGTACACATTGCAGTTGCCATTAAATTGTCCAATTCAAGTACCTCCAAACGTGCGGTATTGAATGTCTTACTGGTATCTTTCAGCTTGGCATGTTGTAAGCGTTCCTGCAAGGCCTTTAGTTTAACCAAACCTTCTTCCATCGGTTTGGCATCGCGGAACACACCAAAACTGTTCTGCATAATCTCTTTTAACTCGTGTCTGATCTTCATCGGGTCTTCAGTTTGATCAGATTTTTCCCAGCGATGTACACGGCCTAAGGCACGCTCAATCTCAGCAGGATCGGCATCGCGGTAGTCTAAATCAGACTTCAGGGCATCTTCTAAATGCAAGCCAACCGCACGGCCAAAAACAACCAAATCAAGCAGCGAGTTAGTACCTAAACGGTTCGCACCATGCACAGAAACACAAGCACACTCACCAGCAGCAAAGAAGCCTTCGACCACTTTATCTTCGTCAGCGCCCTTATCTCTGGTTAACACCTGACCATTAACGTTGGTAGGAATACCGCCCATTTGATAGTGACAGGTTGGTACGACAGGAATAGGCTCTTTGGCGGGGTCTACGTTAGCAAATTTCTTCGCTAACTCAGTAATACCAGGAAGACGTTCATGTAGCACTTTGGCGCCAAGATGATCTAATTTTAACATCACGTGATCTTTTTCAGGACCACAACCGCGACCTTCTAAAATTTCCATCACACTGGAGCGGGAAACAACATCACGACAATCTAAATCTTTAAGGTGTGGTGAATAACGCTCCATAAAACGCTCACCATCACAGTTTAATAGGTAACCACCTTCACCACGTGCACCTTCCGTAATCAAACAACCAACACCAGCAATACCTGTGGGATGGAATTGCCAGAATTCCATATCCTGAATGGCTAGACCAGAACGTAAGGTCATTCCCATGCCATCACCAGTATTGGTATAAGCATTTGTTGTTTGTTTAAAAATTCGACCAGCACCACCAGTAGCAAAAACTGTTGCGCGTGCTTTAAAGAAAACGATCTCACCCGTTTCAATACACATAGCAACGACACCAGCGACATTACCGTCTTGTGAACGAACTAGGTCAATACTGTACCATTCATCAAAAAAATGCGTCTTAGCCGCCACATTTCGCTGGTACAAAGTATGCAAAAGCGCATGGCCAGTTCTATCGGCTGCCGCACAAGTACGGCGTGCTAATTCACCACCGAAGTCACGGGTATGACCACCAAATGCACGCTGATAAATTTTTCCATCTTCCAAACGTGAAAAAGGTAAACCCATATGCTCAAGTTCAATAACGGCTTTAGGTGCATGCTGACACATATATTCGATAGCATTTTGATCACCCAAGTAATCAGAACCGCGCACAGTATCAAACATATGCCATTGCCATTTATCAGGAACAACATTGCCTAATGCCGCCGCAATACCACCCTGTGCAGACACCGTATGAGAGCGCGTTGGGAAAACTTTAGAGATAACAGCCACTTTATAGTTAGACTGAGCCATTTGCAAAGCAGCACGCATACCGGCACCGCCAGCTCCAACAATCACGGCATCAAATTCTTTTACAGGAATACTCATTCTTTAAATGTCCTCAATTAGCGCAACTATTTAACAAACGGTACTAGTCAGTACTAAATAATTACCAATTAGCGCCACAATATCTCTAGCACCCAAATAAAATACGATAGCAACAGTAAAATAACGACGGTTTCCAAAAATAAACGCACTGGCTTATTTTTGACATAGTCAGTAAATACCGTCCACAGACCAATCCACGCATGCCATAAAATACTCAACATCACAATGATGGTCGCTATACGCATAAAGCCATTGCGAAATAAACTATCCCAGTCAGTAAAGGAAAGATTATAATGACAAAGCAAATAAAGCAGGATAAAAACCGCATAAGCGCCAATAATCACCGCTGTAAAACGTTGCGCTAACCAATCTACTAACCCTCTGCGATCAGCACGACTTACCATATCCACACTCCTGCTAACACAATCAAAATTACTGCGACAATAAAAACAAGATAGGCAGTTATACGCCCTGCACAAACGTTTTCACCAAAGCCTAAATCCATAATGATGTGCCGTAAGCCAGCAACCAAATGAAATAAAGCGGATGACACGGCCACCCACAGAAAAAACTTCATCGCTGGATTGTGCAACTGATCTAAAGTATCAGAAAAACCAGCAGCCGAGCTAAGCGAGTGGTGTAGCAAATAAATCAATAAAGGCAAGAGTATAAAAAGCAAAACTCCCGTCGCTCGGTGACATATCGAAACAATCGCCATCGGGGGGAATTTAAACTTAGTTAAATCAAGGTTAACGGGTTTGTCTTTTTTCACAGATCATCCATCCTGAAAGTTTGCGGATCAACTTGCGGGTGATTATAGCCATATTGACTTTGGAAAACAAACCATAGTCAATAAGCAGCTAAAAAGCCCTTTCCTTAAGTTACCATTAATTTTACTATATAAAACAATAGTAAGGAACACAAGAAAAGATCTCTTTTGTGGGCTATATTTACCCAATAGAAGTTGAGAGCGTCGGTCAAGCGTAATTACTGTTTGACTGCCGACTAGACTTGCATTAGGGTTTGGTGATTTCTACTGTCCAAAAAATTATATTGAAATAATGGGGTTAAAATCATGTCTGAAAAAAAAGCATCCTTATCTTTTAATGGCCAAGCGGTAGATTTCCCAATCTATTCTGGATCACTAGGCAATGACGTTATCGATGTAAGAACTTTACACAGCCATAATGCGGACAATTTTGATCCCGGCTTTTATTCCACCGCTTCCTGTGAATCAAAAATTACCTTTATCGATGGTGGCAAAGGGATGCTGCTGTATCGCGGTTATCCAATTGGTCAGTTAGCTGAAAAAGCAGACTATATGGAAGTTTGTTATCTTTTGATGAACGGTGAGTTACCAACCAGCAATCAAAAAGAAGAGTTTGTAAATTCAATCAAGCGACACACCAGCTTGCATGATCAAATGACCCGCTTCTTCCAAGGCTTTCGCCGCGATGCTCACCCTATGGCCATTATGGTTGGCGTTGTTGGTGCCCTATCTGCTTTTTATCATGATGCACTTAATGTACAAAGCGCTGAATTTCGTCGCCTATCCGCCATCCGCCTGGTTGCTAAAATGCCAACCATTGCCGCTATGAGTTATAAATATTCTATCGGTGAACCCTTTATGCACCCACGACGCGGTTTAGACTACGCCGAAAACTTTCTCTATATGATGTATGGTCAACCGCATGTTGAGTATCAACCTGATCCTATTCTCGCCCGCGCAATGGATCGCATTTTTACCTTACATGCAGATCACGAACAAAATGCGTCCACCACCACCGTGCGTGTTGCTGGTTCAACCGGCGCCAACCCTTTTGCTTGCATTTCAGCAGGCATTGGTGCGCTATGGGGACCTGCACATGGTGGTGCTAATGAAGCTTGTTTAAACATGCTTAAACAAATTGGCAGTGAAGACAATATTCAAGAATATATTAATAAGGCGAAAGATAAAGATGATCCGTTCCGCTTAATGGGCTTTGGTCATCGTGTTTATAAAAACTATGATCCGCGTGCTAAAGTAATGCGTGAGACTTGTCATGAAGTATTAGAGCGTGTTGGTCGTAAAGATGAGCCTTTATTTAAATTAGCGATGAAGCTTGAAAAAATCGCGCTGGAAGACGAGTACTTTGTTGCGAAAAAACTTTATCCTAACGTTGATTTCTATTCTGGCTTAACGCTTAGTGCTCTAGGCATTCCTTCCAATATGTTCACAGTGATTTTTGCTTTATCACGCACCGTCGGTTGGATTTCACACTGGATGGAAATGATGGGTGATCCTAATCATCGCCTCTTCCGTCCTCGCCAGCTTTATAAGGGTGATACAGAAAGAGATGTTAAGCCCATCAGTGAGCGTTAATTAATTTCACGCAAAGACGCAAAGAGGGAACGCTAAGCTTATAAAGCTTTGCGTTCTTTGCGTTCCTTCTTAGCGCCTTTGCGAGAAACAAATTTAAAAACTACGATTCAAAGTCAACATCAACTCAACAACACTAAAACAACTCTTATAATCCGCCTGCCCAACACCAATATAATTCACCCCCGCATTGCTCCCCGAATAGCGCATATGCCGAGAAAGGCTCTTAGTTTGCGACAAGGAATAACTAATCGACGTATCCAACGTCCACTGCTTACTCAAGTAAAACGACGTTCCAGCCAACGCCATACCACCCCATAAGATTTGATTGTCATTCAAATGGATAGTAGGGCTGTTTAAAAAAGAAATGCTACCACAATACTGCGTTAGAAAAATAACAGGCCCCAAACCAATATGAAAAAAAACATATTCCGTATTCTTACCCGTCTGCAATAGAAAAGCCAATTGGTGCTTAATATGAAGATCAACCTCATGCCATCCACTATTGGTATTAATCAAACTCTTTAAATGCTCCATCGTATCAACATATTGATACAAGAAACTAAGGCTATATTGCGTTTGATAATAGCCTCTAGCATCACCCCAATAACCAATAATGACACTAGGCGCCAAATTAAAAATGGTATCACAGTGACTTTGTCTGAGAAAAAAATCCGTTCCAACTAACTGACCAGTTTGCTGATTATAAAGACGGTTTTGCGTCGTAATACTAGCCTTACCTTGAATAACAGCACCTGCAGCACCAACGCCGATATACAAGCCTGACATATGGTATTGCTCTTCAGGCAAACCTTTTGGAATATAAACGTGTTTCTGACCTGCTTTATTCCCTTGATCAGCATTAACCTTGTTAACAGATGCAGCATAAGCTATCGGCACGCTAACTGCTGTTAAAAGTACGGCAATAACAAAGCATAAAAAATACTTCACTGATTTCATTACCAACATCTCCCTATTATCGTTGGTTGTGCATCATTTGAAAAAGCGGGGGATCACTCAAAGTTATCGTTTGGTAGCATCATCCCACCGCCTCAAAACTTCGTCAGCTTATCCTAGCTTCGTCATCCCGCGGTCAAGCCGCGGGGTGACAAAGCCTTGAAACCAAAAGATGACAATGCCAAGTGACAATAACGTTGAATCACTCATGAAAAAACAAAGAACTACCGAGAACCGATATCTTTATCCTCTTCACTACCTTCCATCAACTCCGTCAACTCCTCACAGCGAATCAGCTGATCTCCCTCAAAAGTAAAAAATGCAATCACTTTAGCAACCACTCGACTGCCATCTTTCTTAAAACCTCGCGCAAAATGGACACTGCAAACAGTATCCTCTTCCGCCACTAACTGCTGAAAATCAATGCGAACACTTTGCAAGGTTTCCTTCAAATGCTTTATATGATCAGCAAACTGATCATACTGTAAAATCTCCTTATTAACATACTGCTGATACTGAGGATGAAAATGTTTTTTTATAACATCAGCATCAAAATTATCAGACTCAAAAAGATCAACAAATATTTCTCTCAATAACGCTTTTTTATTTTTCACCAGGGACTCCAACAACTTGTTCAGCAAATAGTTTTTTCACAATCACCCCTTGAAAAACCAACCACGCGAGAAGAGGCGCCACAATAAAAATAATCGCCATCGGTAGCTGATTGACTGCCGAGACATGCGAGGCAACTAAGCCAAGCGCCGCGCCACCACCAATTTGTAAAACACTATACATGGCACCCGCATATCCTGCAATATGACCAAAAGGAGACATCGCACCAGCAAAGGCATTTGGCCAAATCAAGGTTGTACCTAAGTAGAATAAAATCAATGGGATAACAATAGCTACGGCATTAACACCAACAATAAATTTCAATAGCAACATCAACACACCTGCTGCCACCATAATCAACCAACCCAGTTGCAACATATTCTTTGCACCAACACGCTCAACCAAACGCGAATTAATAAAGCCCCCCAACATCATCGCCAAGCTACCACCAACTAAATTAATCCAACCAAAAGCAACCGGACTAATACCCACCTGATGAATCAATAAGACAGGCCCAATAGCAAACCATGAAAAGAAAGCACCATACGTTAGAAAGACGCACAGTGAATAGCCCATAAATACACGACTAGTAAATAATTCCTTAAATGATTTTTTAACAAATTCTTTTTTCAAGCGATCAGGATGATGATGCGTACTACTCTCTTTAAACTTGACTACCACCATCGTCACAGCAATACCCGCATAGATAAGAAGAAAAACAAAATTCGCCTGCCAGCCAAGATACTGCTGCAAGTAGCCACCTAATGCTGGCGCACCAGGAATCACCGCAATCAGCACCATTGTAAAATAAGAGCCATACTTTGCTAGCTGATCACCTTTAAAGATATCGCGGAATATACTACGCCACAGCCCTGTCCCCGCACCGGCTCCACAACCTTGAATAAAACGCCCAATTAACAACATAGTGGCACTGGTTGCAAACAAACATACCACGGTGCCAGCCAACATAATGAATAACCCAACAATCAAGGGCTTACGCCGACCAATACCATCAGAAATGGGGCCATAGAAAAATAGCGATAACGCAATACCCAGCATATAAATCGCCATACTTAACTGCACGTTGCTCATACTCGTGGAGAAGTGATGCGCAATAGCAGGCACAGAAGGCGTATAAATGTCCGATGAAATCTGCGACAAACACCCTACTAAAATCAATATAACAAAGGTAACAACTCTTGAGCCCACCATATCCTCACTTATAAATATCAAATTTAATCATACAGTTAAAACATTTTTTTAATTGACCAATCAGTCAATATATGATATTTTATACAATATTGACTGATTGGTCAATGAATTTTTAACCAGCAAGAGCAACAGCGCCGGATGTAGGACGCTATATAGCACGCGACTCTATTGGCGAGCGAAGGTTTCAGGTAAGATTGTTACAAGTGATGCCGTGTACATAAGCACTTGGAAACGATATTACACGCGAGATTGCCAAATAGAGCCGCCTTCCCATAGACTGGTAACAGCTTAGGGTATATGACGTTATGTACTGCGCGGTTCCATTTGTGGCCGCCTCTCCATAGGCTGCGCTCTTAATATAGACTGGACTCTTAACAAGAAGGTTAGCCCAATGCCCAGCAAAGATAATACAGCCAAAAAGATCCTTAAAGCCGCGCGCACGCTCTTCGTCAAAAATGGTTTTGCCGGCACCTCAATGGCAAAAATAGCAAAACTAGCCAAAGTCAATCACAGCCTTATCTTCCACCACTTTAATAACAAACAAGATCTATGGTTAGCGGTAAAACAATCCATCGTAAAGGAAAGCAAAAACACCAAAATGGTATTACCCTCCTTAGGACTACCATTAAGCGAATTTTTAAAAAAACTGCTACATAACAGCATACATTTCTATCGTGACAATCCCGACATTATCCAAATGATCAACTGGCAACGTATTGAAGCCTCTAATGAATCTAAAATTGGCGTGGTAAAATCTGAAGAAGCCACCGCTTGGATCAATGCCTTCAAACATTACCAAGACCGTGGCGACATTGACCCCGAGCTACGACCTGAATTTATTTTAACAATGATATTGTCTATAACGAGCTCTGTTGCGATTGACCCTAACACTTTTATTGAAGATCAAGATGACCTGCATGCTTATCTTCACTTTTGTGTTGAGCGTTTACTAAAATCGCTAAAAAAAGATTTATCAAATACGCTATAAGAAAATTGATACAAACTATCAAATATAAAATCTAATCTAACGTACCATTCTATACCCCAAGCATAGCAGTGCTACCAAGAGGCCCTAAGTCAAGCTCTGACTCTTACACATAATTCATGGCATGCACAGCAACCATTACATTACACCCCACACCAACCCCTGAACGCCTCTCTAAAAGTGAGAAAAACTAGCAGGAGGAAAGAAGGGTCTTTTGCAAAGCTTACAAAAACAGGAAGTTTTTGTCAGAGCGATCCAGGGATGGACTTGAGCGCCTTTGCAAAAGACCCTTCTTTCCTCCTGCGTCGGGGCACAACCGCAATCACTTCTCACACTTCACCACCTTCTTACTTCAATAGGCCACACAACTAAGTCGCGAAATAAATAGGTGCACACTAGAGATAAAATTAATCTAGGGATGGCGAAAATACCAACCACTCTTTTGAATCATTCCCAGCAATTAAAACGTAACGCACTGGAAAAACCACTCATTTCATTAAGATCGCAATTAATTCTCACTTAACTGTTATTGACCAGAAAAATCTCCTATGCTTTCGCCCTATCAATCACATAACCATAAAAGAAGGAGCTTACCATGAGATATTTCCTAGGAGATGAAAACAACAGCACCTACGCAGTAGAAAGCAACCGTGAAAATACCCTTAGTTATGTTAAACAACTCGCTAAAAGCTGCCGATTGTATATCCTAAACATTACCAAGTGTTATCACGAGCAAACTATAGATGATGCAAGCTGCTCTACCGATGACAATTATGGCAAGGTTATCACTACAAAAGCCTTTACCTGCGATGCATCCCCAATTGATCCTAACGCCATAGCATGTATCCAAGACAATATTGCCTGCCCAGAGTACTCAACCGATGCCTGGATAGCACTGGTCGCCACCGCAGGAACACTTGCATTACTTGGCGCCGCATACTATTTCTGTAAACGCCGAGCGAACAAAAAACGCTCTCATGATTTATCATTATTCCAAGGTGGTCGAGGAAGACATTCAACTAGCATCCAAGAAAGAAAAGACGGATTTCAACAGCTAACAATTGCAGATCCTACCGGTGATGAAGACTATGATAGTTACAGGGATTTTCCAGGACAGTAACTTTATAAAACGCACCATAAAGGACACCACGCGCGCCCTCATTGCCAGCAACAGGCTAAAATGCGCCTTAACCGCTAGATCCCGCATCAAGTGCGGGATGACGGGACAGTGCCGGGGGAGACCATACAGTACTTTCAGAACACCGAATTTCTAAACGCATTGAGCACATCAACATAGACAGGTGATAAAGAGGGCTTTAAAAAAGCTTATACCATCATGATAACTTACAATAACAAGGAATGTCGCACATAATTTCTATTAGCACAGGCAGCTGGTGGGGGAGGCCTTTTTAAAAACTTATGTCAGCAGGATGCTGACATCAGAGCTTACAGGGATGTACTTGCAGCGGTTTTTAAAAAGGCCTCCCCCACCAGCTGCCTCTTTTGCCGCACTGCATATCCTCAAACATCAGCCTTAGCTTGCTGAACAATAAAAATATAAACTGATCTATAATGCAAAAATAGAAAATTAAGAAATATTCTGAACCAAACGGCGCGGGGCGATTTTACCGTCATCCTGGACTTCACCAACACCAATAAACTCACCGTTTTTGTGCGTAACAGCCACCATACCGTCAGTAGGAGGAAACGGCACCATTACAGCTTGCCCTTGACGAAAATAAAAAGCCGTATTTGGCTCCATCTGCACCAAAGGAAAATGCGCCGTTGCATGCGTGACCGGCAATAAAAATCTATCCAAAGCCTCAGGCGTCTCTTCATCATAAGCCGCCTCTAACATCTCAAAGCTAACCATTTCAGCTTCTTGAAAAGATCCGACATTTAAACGTCGCAAACCAACCACGTGCGCACCACAACCTAACATCTCACCAAAATCATCAACGATGGTGCGAACATACGTACCCTTAGTGCAATGCAATGTAAACTCAACAACCTCTTCGTGGTAATCCAACACATGCAAATCATAAACCGTAATGCTACGCGCTGGCCTTTCAACCTCAATACCCTGCCGCGCTAATTTATAAAGAGGCTGGCCATTATGTTTTAAAGCGGAATACATCGAGGGAACTTGTTGCGTTTCACCTAAGAACTTCATTAAGACTTTTTCAATATCAGCAATATCATAATTAGGCACCGCGCGTTCAGAAACAACTTCCCCTTCCGCATCACTCGTCGTAGTACGCTGACCGAGCTTCGCTCTAACATGATAAGATTTATCAGCGGACAATAAATATTGCGAAAACTTCGTCGCCTCACCAAAACACAACGGCAACATGCCAGAAGCTAAAGGATCCAAACTGCCGGTATGGCCCGCTTTTTTAGCACGAAACAATCGCTTTGCTTTTTGCAAAGCATGGTTAGAAGAAATACCGGTAGGTTTATCGAGCAGCAAAATGCCATTAACAGGACGTTTCAAAGGTTTAGGCTTCATCTTCCTCATCCGCCGGAGCAACTTTATTGATAAGACTTGATAGTTCTGCACCGTATTCTATCGATTTATCGAAGATAAATACTAGCTTTGGCACATAACGAAGCGCTGTTGCACCAGCTAACAAACGACGCAAATAGCCCGTGCTTTTGACAAACGCTTTATCAATTTCCTTTAGCACTTTAGGATCTGTCTCACCATGCGCCGTAAAGAAAATTCGCGCCGTGCCTAAATCAGGCGTCATCTCAACAGCAGTAATCGAAACTTTTTCTAAGCGAGGATCACTGACTTCTTTTTTAAGTAATGTGGCTAACTGCTGATGAATTAAATCAGCAATACGACGGGGGCGTTTTGAAGAAGGTTTTGGCATTATTATCTCTGGTGGTTTATATAAGGCTCGCTCGCACATGTCATAAGGGGAACAGCTAATACTGCGCCCCCTACATTAAACACTTACAAGGAGCGTTTCACTTCAACTTTCTCATAAACTTCAATCTGATCGCCAACCTTGACATCATTGTAGTTCTTAACGCCGATACCACATTCCATACCGTTACGTACTTCAGCAGCATCTTCTTTAAAGCGTCTTAGTGACTCCAATTCACCTTCGTAAATCACCACGTTGTCGCGCAATACACGAATCGGTAAGTTACGACGAACCACACCTTCAATAACCATACAACCTGCCACCGCACCCAGTTTTGAAGAGCGGAAAACATCGCGCACTTGCGCCAAACCAACAATTTTTTCTTGGAACTCTGGCGCTAACAAACCAGAAAGTGCTGATTTAACTTGGTCAATCAAATCGTAGATAACACTATAATAATTTAAATCGACTCCTTCGCGCTCAACTAAAGCACGTGCACCCGCATCAGCTCTGACATTAAAACCGAGCATAATAGCATTAGAAGCAATCGCCAAGTTAACATCAGATTCAGTTATACCACCAACACTGCTAGCAACAATATTAACTTTAACTTCATCCGTAGTTAGTTTTCGTAAAGCTTCAGAAATCGCTTCAACGGAACCTTGAACGTCAGCTTTAAGAACAATATTCAATGTATTCTTCTGACCTTCATGCAGTTGCTCAAAAATATTTTCCAAAGATGCCGTGGATTTCTTCGCCAAACGAACCTCGCGGTATTTCCCTTGACGGAATTGTGAAATCTCACGCGCCTTACGCTCGTTGGGTGCAACAATGACTTCATCACCAGCGGTTGGCGTACCAGATAAACCAAGAATTTCGACCGGCATAGATGGGCCAACCCTATCACAAGGGCGACCATCATCACCAATCATGGCGCGTACACGACCAAATTCACGACCAGCTAAAACCACATCACCCTTATTAAGCTCACCACTCATCACCAAGACAGAAGCAACAGGACCGCGCCCTTTATCTAAGCGTGATTCAATAACCATACCTCGAGCTGGACCAGTAGCAGCAGCTTTTAATTCTAAGACTTCTGCTTGCAGTAAGATACTATCAAGCAAAGAATCAACACCTTCACCCGTTTTCGCAGAAATGTGTTGGAAAATAGTATCACCACCCCACTCTTCAGAAATAACCTCATGGTGAGAGAGCTCTGTTTTAATACGATCAGGATCTGCTTCGGGTTTATCAATTTTATTAACCGCGACAACAATAGGCACTTCAGCAGCACGCGCATGCTGAATCGCTTCAATCGTTTGCGGCATAACACCATCATCAGCAGCAACCACCAAGACCACAATATCCGTACACTTAGCACCACGTGCACGCATCGCCGTA
The DNA here is from genome assembly GCA_030425685.1 of Gammaproteobacteria bacterium. GTDB lineage: Bacteria > Pseudomonadota > Gammaproteobacteria > Coxiellales > Coxiellaceae > JAUIAD01. The sequence goes on from JAUIAD010000020.1 coordinate 59,533, forward strand.
AAGGCCTCGTGCCCCGGTGTATCTAAGAAAGTCAGCATGCCTTTATCGGTATCAACATGATAAGCACCAATATGCTGCGTGATACCACCGGCTTCCATACTAGTTACTTTTGCGCGACGAATATAATCAAGCAATGATGTTTTACCGTGATCAACATGACCCATAATGGTAACAACAGGCGCACGCTGTACTTGCTCACCTTCAGTAGCAATTTGCACAGACAAGAAGTCTTGCTCAGCGGCATCTTCTTTTGTCAACTTAGGACGGTGTCCCATTTCTTCAACAACAATAGCTGCGGTGTCTTGATCAATACGCTGATTAATCGTCACCATAGCACCCATGCCCATCATGATTTTAATCACTTCAGCGGCTTTAACTGACATCTTTTGTGCCAAGTCAGACACTGTGATCGACTCAGGAATGGAAATATCTCGCACAACCGGTGCGGCTGGTTTTGAAAAACTCTGCTCTAAAGTATGCGATTCTAACGCTTCATGACGCTTGCCACCTTTCTTGTGCTTGCGGCGACGCTGGCCGGTGCGCATATGTAGTTCTTGACGATCATAAGAGTCTTTAGACTTCTTATGAGAATGCGATCTTGAATCTCGACGTGGGCCTTTTTTCTTCGCGGCGTCTTCTGATGGCGCCGCTTTAGCAGATTCAGGTTTAGCAACTTTTGCAGGAGGCTCTTTTTTAGTAGCAACCTCTTTTTCTGGTGCTTTTGCTTCAGCTGCTGCTTTTTCTGCAACAACTTCTGGCTCCGCTGGCTTTTCAACCACTACTTCAGGGGTTTCAGGCGCACTGGTTTGCGTCTCATTGGTGATAGCAACATCAGCTTCAACCTCTGGCTTCTCTACTTCAACCGGTGGCTCTGGTGCTGGCTCTTCAGGCTCAACTTCCACCGCTGCTGGGCGTTCATACGTACGCTTTTGACGAAACTCAACATTAACGCTTTTACGGCCTTGCTTAACAACACTGACCTTACGGCGCTTCAACGTAATCTTTGAGCGTGGTTCAGAAGCAGCATCCAGTTTTCGCTGAGCCTGCAAGTGCATTAATAGCTTCCGCTTTTCCTCCGGCGTGATCGCCTGATCAGCACTAGACACAGAAACGCCCGCCTCTTTGAGTTGCTCTACCAACTTTTCAGGCGTCGTTCTTACTTGCTCTGCTAGCTGTTTTATACTTACTTCGGTTGCTTCAACCATCCAGCTTACCTCGTTTATGCCGTTACTCTTCTTCAAACCAATGTGCGCGTGCTGCCATTATAATCTTAGCAGCTTGTGCCTCATCGATGCCACTGATCAGCTCTTTAAGCTCATCAACGGATTGCTCCGCTAAGTCTTCACGCGTGACAACACCTTGCGTTGCCAATGTGTGCGCCAACTTATCTGAAATACCCTCTACGGATAGTAAGTCCTCAGCTGGCTTAACGTTGCTTAATTCTTCTTCACTAGCGATTTCTTGTGTCAATAAGACATCACTCGCCCGACTTTGCAATTCCATTGCGATTTCCTCATCAAATCCTTCGATCGCTTGCAGCTCTGCGGCAGGCACATAAGCGACTTCTTCCAAACTCGTAAAACCTTCTTGCGCTAACACTTCAGCCACTTCTTCATCAACATCAAGCTTTTCCATAAAAAGCGTTTTAATGCGCGTAATTTCGCCTTCGTGCTTGCCAGACATATCCGCTTCTGTCATTACGTTTAATGTCCAACCCGTTAGCTCACTGGCTAAACGAACATTCTGACCGCTACGCCCTATCGCTTGAGATAATTGCGTTTCAGCAACAGCGATATCGATTGAATGTGAATCTTCATCAACAACAATCGACACTACCTCAGCAGGTGCCATAGCATTAATAACCAATTGCGCGGGGTTATCATCCCACAACACAATATCAATGCGCTCACCATTGAGCTCGTTTGATACTGCCTGAACACGAGAGCCACGCATACCAACACAAGCACCAATTGGATCGATACGGCCGTCGTTGGTTTTCACCGCTATTTTAGCTCTGGAACCTGGATCACGAGCTGCAGCGCGAATTTCAATCACTTCCTCACCGATTTCAGGCACTTCAATCTTAAATAATTCGACTAAAAATTCAGGGCGTGTACGGCTCACCAATAACTGTGGCCCACGACGCTCTTGGCGAACATCAAATAAATAGGCACGCAAACGATCGTTAATACGGAAAGCTTCTCGCGGTATCATTTCTTCACGCAACAACAATGCTTCGGCGTTTTCACCCATATCTAAGACGATATTATCACGCGTTACCCGCTTAACCACGCCGGTGACTAATTCACCTACACGTTTTTCATACTGTTTAGCAATTTTATCACGAACGGCTTCACGCACTTTTTGTGAAATCACTTGTCGCGCTTGCTGTGCAGCAATACGACCAAATTCAACCGATTCAACCGCTTCTTCAATCATATCACCAATAGACAAATCGGCATCTGTTTCATGTGCTGTTGAAAGCATAATTTGCTGATCTGGTAGCTCGGCAGGTTCTTCTGAGTCCTCAATCACTTCCCAAAAACGGAAGCTTTGATAATCACCCGTGGCACGGTCAATCGCTACGCGAATACCCACTTCGCCTTCATAGCGCTTGGCGGTGACAGCTGCCAAAGCCGACTCAATGGCTTCAAAAATTACTTCTTTAGACACCCCTCGTTCATTCGATATAGAGTCAACGATAAGTAAAATGTCTTTATTCATGAGTCCTACCTCAAAAATCAGCAATCAGTTTCGCTTTTTCGACGTCATCTAGCGATACTGACAATAACTTATCATCCTCAAGCTGCAAGGTAGCTTTACCGTCTGCAACTGTCGTGATGACACCCAAATAATTACGTCGATCATCTAGTGCGCGACGTAAGCGCAATTTCACCTTATGGCCAATTGCTTTTTCATAATGCTGTACTGTAAATAAGGGACGATCAACGCCTGGAGATGAGACTTCTAGGTTATAACGACCACTAATCGGGTCTTCAACATCAAGTACAGAGCCAATTTGCCGGCTAATTTTAGCACAATCGTCCAGGGTAACGCCATTAGGACCTTCGACAAATACCCTCAGCGTGCTGCCGCCGGGATAGGCGTGCATCTGGCAGCCGTAGAGCTCAAAGTCTAGCGCCTCTACCGCTGGTGCAATCAGTGCCTGTAGTTGCTGTATCGTCTTCATTAAATTAAGTTTTCTCAAATAACAAAAAAGGGCCCAAGGCCCTTTCTTTAACATATATACAAATTCTCTACCATTCTCCCTTAGGAGGCCACTTGAATCAAGTGGTAGCGGGGGTAGGATTTGAACCTACGACCTTCGGGTTATGAGCCCGACGAGCTGCCAGACTGCTCCACCCCGCATCGGCTGCACTATAGTATAAATAAATTTGGGAAAAGACAAGCAACTTTCGAAAAAAATTACCCCGCATTGACGCCTATCAGATTGAGATGCTTTAATAGCTCCTTTGACACCTACCAATATCACTTAAGCAAGGATCTCCAACCATGTGGTTTAAAAATATTCGTGTTTTCCAATTTCAAGACCCTATCAAATATCAACCCGAACAAATTGCCCAACAACTACAAGAAATTACCTTTCAACCATGCCCCAAATCACTACCCTTTAGCATGGGTTTTGTCTCGCCAACTGGCGATGAAGAAGCTCCACTTGTTCATGGCAGTAACGGCTTTATGATGATTCGCCTTAGAATCGAGGAAAAGATACTACCGCCAGCGGTTGTGCGTGAAAAGCTTGACGAGAAGATTAAGGAGCTCGAACAAGCACGTGACCGCAAAGTCTATAAAGATGAAAAAGAGCGCCTAAAAGATGAGATATATGAACGACTACTCGCCAAGGCCTTTACCAAGTCATCCTATGTTAACGCCATCATTGATAGCGAAACCAACTATCTGATTATTGACTCTGCTAGCAGCAAGAAACAAGCGCAGTTTATTTCCCTTTTAAACCGCTGCATTGCTAACCCAGTCTTTGCGCCAAAACTTCATTCGGTACCACAAATCCTTACCCAATGGATCCGCCATAACGACCACCCCAGCAGTTTTTACATTGAAAACGCCTGCGTTCTTAAAGATATTAGTGAAGACGGTGGCGTTATCCGCTTAAAGAAACAAGACTTAGGTAGCGATGCAATTCAATCTTTCTTAAAAGATGGCTACCGCGCAACCCAACTCTCTCTTGAATGGTCTGAACAGATTAGCTTTACACTTAAAGAAGACTTTAGCATTAGTGGTGTTCGCTTTTTAGAAGCTGTAAAAGATCTCGCTAAGGATGGCATGAGCGAAACGCCAGAACAACGATTCGCCACTAATTTTATTATTATGTCTGAAACGTTACAGCAATTTTTAAACGATCTACTGCCTTGTTTTATTGAAGAAGAAGACACTACCACTGAAGATGAAGAAAATGAAGCCGCGGTAACTGCTACATAAGAGCAGAGCTGACTCAAACTTAAAAACACCTCGCACCCTGCAATGCGTGCCCGTCAGTAGCAACTCAGGGTATGTGACTTTATGTACTGCGCGGGTCCATTTGCGAGCCAAATTTATGCGCAAGACTGCAGCTAAATCCGCACCACATAATATGCTTTTATTTTTTTTCCAAACATAACGACAGGATACTGGAATTCATATGCAGGAGGTGGCGACTTCTGCAGCACAACCTTCCACTTTTTAGTCTCACTTTTATAAAGATCGTAATAGCTTCCGCTTAATACTTTAACATCAGTATGCTTCATCATAGCATGACGAATCAGCCATTTTTCTACACTACCCGTGGCCTTAGCTTCTGATAACCTATAAGACAGCTCTGGAGCTAAAGTAACAATGAAAAAAACAACCGTAGCACTAACAACAAATTTAACTATATTACTTTTTAACTTGACCCCTATAATGACGTACAAAAATATTATTGGAAGCAAAAACATTAAATAGCGCTGGGATGGTCGCACTAAAGAGCTTAATATCAAGTATGGGATGACCGTTAATATCAACAATGCCGAAACTTTTTGATTCACCTTTCTAAAATAAAACACGTGAAACATAATAATAAAAAACAAAAAAAGGCTGATAATATTAAACAAGTTTAAAGCCTGTGCTGGCAAGATATAATCAAGCCCACCAAAATTCATCTCACCATAACGAGCATGAACCATAAGGGTAATAACAACCGCTATCGAAAAAAAGGCCCCGAACAAATAGATTTGTTTTTTCCAATCAAAGTGCTTAATACAATCCATCAGTGGCAATAAGGCCATTGGCCCTAACAGCATGGCTAAATAAGAACAGTAATTAACAAAATTGATGACAGAATGTCCCAAAGAGGGCGTGTACATATTAGCGTAGTAATGCGGAAGAATAAAAATATTGTATTTTTGATAGATAATATAAAAATAGGTACCTACAACCAGCAAGCCTGGTATAGCAAACACTAAAAGCGCTCTTAAAAAAAGTTTCCAACTCTTCTCTTCAGCATTGATAAATAGAAGATAGACAAAACCAAGAGCAAATAGGCCGCCATGAAACTTACAAATCAGTGATAATCCATATATTAACGATGCAAGTATTAAATAAAAATTTCTATTTCGTGAAAGATAGCAAGTAGCTAGAGATAAACACAATAAACCCAATGGAAATATATCTGCGGTTGAGCTTCCAGTGTAGATCCAAATTAAAGGGCAAAACGTTATTAATGCCACCCACCATAAACTCTGCCTTTCACTGAAATTAGTTTTTCTATGCAATAAGAAGCCAGAAAGCACTATAAATATATAGCCCAGCACTGCAGGAACCCTTGCCACAGCTTGCGTTACAGGAAGGTGAAGCAGCTTTGCTAATAAAGCTACTGCCATAGGGTACCCTAGTGGGTTTGCCTCAACATGCCAATATAAACTCAAATTGTTTGAGCCTCCGTCAATAGGCAACTGCTTCGCCACATGAAAGAAAGCCCATTCTAAATTTACACTATGAGCAGTAATATAAAGCAAGTGTCCAATTACACCAACAAGCAAAAGTACCAACATATATACTTTCATACGTCCACTAGTGTTTAACTTGCTCTCTTTTATCACCATTATTAAAATCCCCAACAATTAACTTGCCTGAAATATACCATCAACAAAATAGATATCAAAGCTTACAAAGTCTATAAATGGAAATAGCGAATGCTAGGAGCACTAAGATGTCAGCAGCATCAAAAGATCAAGCTTTAAGCTCAAGATGGTATAAATGCTGACAGCTATTTTAAAACCCTATATATTGAATATATTTAAACCACAAAGTCTCTACCCATTTATAGCATTTCAGTATAAAGTAAGCATTTGCAATAATAATAACAGGGAGGTTGATTTTGCGCAGAATAACGCTGAGCTGCATCGTTATCCTAAGCTTACTTTGCACGCAAGTAGCATTCTCTGCTGAAAATATACGCCGAGTCAATTCTCAGCATATCAACTACCTTCCTCTACGCGCTAGAGACGATAGCATTACCCAAGACTCTGATACGTCGCAGCCAACAACGGAAAGTTTTTTCAATAGCGTCTATTCCGGTGGTGTTAGACCATTACCTAATAGTTATTTTCTCACCAATCAGTGGGGCGACTATCGCAGGACCCTCAGTGACTTAGGTATCACCATGAATCTATCCTACACCAATAACTTACTCGGCAATCCCATTGGTGGCCTTAGGCAAGGTTTTGCCTATACCGATTCATCCGGCTTAAATCTAACATTGGATTTAAACAAAATCTTAGCTTTAAAGGGCTGGTTATTCCTTGTTAGCTTTGTGCAAAGAAATGGTGAAAGCCTAAGTGCGAAATACATTGGCAACTTATTTCCCGTCTCACAGATTTTTGGCGGTGAGAACTTTCGCATGGATATCATGTATCTAAAGAAAAATATGCTTAATGATAAATTGCAGATTAGCATTGGGCGCTTAAATGCGGGTGACTATTTCCTACAATCGCAACTTTATTATGCCTATGTCAGTAATGCTTTTGATGGTAACCCGATTGGTGTTTTCTTTAACGTGCCTTTTTCTGCTTATCCAAATGCTCAATGGGGCGCCTATTTACATGTTAGACCAGGAAATATTATTGCTGGCAAACTCGCTGTCTTTAACACCAACCGCTCAAATTCAGAAAATAGATTCCATGGCTTTAACTTTACTTTTCACGGCGATAATGGCGCCATGTTAATTACAGAATGGGATTTATTAAATAACAAACATCTCTGCCTATTTGGTTGCCGTCTGCCCGGGCGTTACACCGTAGGATTTATGTACTTTACCGGTAAAGACCAAAAGGATTTTGTTACCAATAAAGTTGTACAAGGCAATTACGGGTTTTATTACCAATTGGAACAAAAGGTCTATCGTCCAGGGATCAACCCTCTACGCGGGCTGGTGTTATTTTTTGTTATGGAGGCGTTTCCGCAAAATTATAACAAGATCCCAATATTCTTTGATGGTGGCATCATTTATCGTGGCCTTGTCGGCTCTAGACCACGTGACTTTATTTCGCTTGGTTTTGCCTATGGTAAATTTGGCGACCGCTATGCACAAGCACAACAACTAATGGGACAGCCAAAACCAACGTTTGAAGGCGTGCTTGAAATCAACTATCGCTGGCATATTACCAATTGGTATTTCTTTCAGCCAGACATTCAATATATCATTCACCCCAATGGGTTAAGCACCATCAAAAACGCATGGGTTTTTGGTGGGCAAATGGGGTTATCGCTTTAACGCACGAATCTATCGTGACGGGCACAGCGATTATTTATGCTGCGCCCGCTTTTGCAAACCAACTCTATAACACAACCTGTCACTGCTGATTACAGTGACCAGGTCGTCTATCATTATCAAGATCAGGATCAGGCTGCGATCCATAACTGTTACTTGACGATACAGATGAACCACCATGCCACATCGATGCTTGAGGAAGATTTCCAGCAGCAGAGGAGTAACTATACGGCTGCGATCTACGCGTAGATGATCTACTTGAAGCATGCATCGCTTGACTCGAACCAGCCTTTTGCTCACTGCCAAAGAACTTATCCGCATATTGGCGCACAAGATCACCCCATTTACCTTGCTGGGTAAAATAATGAATTGGCAGCTGTTGCAACTGGTCAGCAGTAAGCTCTTCACAGATTGACTGGACCAAGTCTCGCGTTAATACCTGCCCTGGTTCAGACTGGGCATCTGAAATTAGTTTTAAAAGCTCCAAATCACCTTTTACTTTTTCAATTAATACCCACTGCAACTTATCAATTGCATAAGCATCATGGCTACCAACTGTCGCACCAGCGACCAATAAAGCCTTGAGCGCATCGATATCAACAACTTGACGCTGTTGTGAGGTTACCGTGCTTAACACTTCGGCAGGAGAAGTTTCCAACAGCGCACTAGAACGCAAAACAGCGTGTAGTGGCGTATGGTGCCGTTTATCCTGGTGTGTCAAAAAGTTCTGATGCTGCTGTGCCGTCAAATGCTGCTGCGAAAACGCACATAGATATTTGATCGCTTCTGCATGACGGTGATGTATCGCCCAATGCAATAAGTTAACATTGCGGTGCAACACACCAAAGTTAAACACAGAATTTATAGACGCTGGATTTTTTTCCAGCTCGTGTTTAACCGCTGCTAAATTAAAGCTTGGTTGATCTGTATTTGCACCTTGCGCACTCGTCGCCAGGATTTGTCCGTTTACAGAAACGGTTCCACCGACTCTGGCAACCTTCTGCTCTTGTAAATCATCATTGCGATCATCAACAGAAACATATAAACGACCACCATTTCTATATTGTTCTGCAACAGCTTCAGCAATCGCAGGCGGCGCATAACGTTTAAAGAGTTGCAAAGGTCGAAATGGACGACCAGCACCTGGCGCTGTTGGCGTATTTAAATTGACACCATTGGCATAGAGCAATTTAAAAATAGAAAGTTGTGTTTGATGGTTTTTTGTCAGTGCATTGCAGTGTAAGACGGTCAGGCCCTGAGTATTCCAACGCACCATATCAACTGCTTTTACCATCTCATTATTTAATAAAAAGCGCGCACCTTCAAAATGGCCCTGTTTTACCGCACGATGCAGTAGACTATCACCATCAGCAAACTCAACCGTTGCCAATTCAGGCTTGAGCGTTAATATTTCTTTTACTTGATCAAATTGACCATTTGCACTGACAGCGTCTAATTTGTCTTTTAACCAATTGATACAAGCTTTTTCCTCCAAAGGCATTCCTAAGAAAGCATTTGTTACAGCACTACTCATTTCTACATCGTCATAGTTAACATTATCATTAACCACTGATACTGACATTGCTGCCGCAGCCTGCTCTTCTTCTAACATAGCATTTAAATGGCCAATAAGATGCTGAGCACCAACCGAGGAGGTAATCATGTTATACCAAACTTTCACCTTACCATTTTTATCCTTAGCGGAAGGCGTCGCTTGATCACCAGGAAACATCGCCGTTGCTTTACGACGACTTGGCGGACGAGTCGTTAATTGACTTATCCTTTGATAAAGTTTTCTTAACACTTTATGCGGCTTATCATCTTTAGCTGTTTTAAAGGGAGATACTAGAATCAAACGATTATGCCAATAACTCGCTTTCACATGGTATTGAGGATCAGCACCTTCTTGCAAACCAAGCTGTTCTAATAAACCATTAATTGCTTCCAGCTGTGCTTTTTGCTCTTGATCCTGTCTTTCTAAAGGTGAAGCGACATCAGCGGCAAACATAAAATAATGATAGTTTCCACCTTGCCCTTGCTTGTACTCATCATGATCCATAAAACCACGGAATGCAGACTCATCTTTAAAAATACCCAAGGCCTCAACCCAAGGAATTTGCCCGCGAACGCGACCATAATTGGCTGTTACGACACGACCAGAAACGAACTCTCTTAATGATTCACGTAATTGATCTTCGCTAGCAATAGTCAAACCACCAGCAGTTGATATAATAGCACCGCTAGAAATCAATTTAGCCAGGAATTCATCGTACCCCTGGTATTGCGCCCAATCTGCTGGTAGTTTCTTATTAACTTTTAAAAAGTTAATCGCGCCCGTTGCTATTAACCCAATACCATATTTACTATCAGGTGTTTCACGAGAATAGCGATTATGCACACCACCACCTTTACTTTTTACCTGATAAGTAAGACCACGCATTTTATTGGTTGCCCGCGCATGGATTCGTTGTTCTAGCGCCTTACTGTTATCCCATAACTGTAACTCTGCCATAATCTCCGCTTGAATATACGGCGGCAATTTTCCTGATATCGCTACATCATGCCCTTTACACTGACCAACAACAAACTCCTCACGACCCGTAAATCTTTCTGGCCAGGGCTCTTGTTTATTACCATCACTGTCTTGCGCAGGACGATAAACGTTAATATCTTGCAAATACTGTAGTGGCACACTAAAACTATCACGCGCAAAAACTGCTACCAAATAAGCTCTAAAGTCAGCATGGCGAAACCCTGGAAACTGTGCAACCTGATTTTCAATACAATACATTTTTGCCAACATCAAACATAATTCTTTAGTCGACAAATCAGGAATAACACCAAGAGAACGCTCATTCATCTCGCGTGTTTTAAATAGAAACTCTGCTAGTGAATAAGATGTTTTTCCACCGACATCACTTAAATATTCACCCGAGGTAACCACCTTACTCGGATCATTCAATGCCATATTTCGCACAAGACGGCCCTTGGCATTATCCCAATAAAAACCTCCGAGTCGGCCACTAACATTATTACGTTTACTGTAGGTTGCCGCTTCTGACTCGAGCACACTGTAAATAATCCCTGGGGCCTCTTTAACCATGTCGTTAAACCAAGGCGCATGAATAGGTATAGTAACCCACTTCCCTTGCTCGTTTTTATATTTAATAATTAATGATGTTGGTCGATATAAACCTTGTTGACTAGCATTGACATCCGCCTTAACACCATCAGGATTTTTACGACAGTAAGCAACCGCAAATTCAGCTCCATTAATATTAAGGTAGTGCAAGGGATGGTGGCCAATTTGCTGACTAAGCTCATTTAATTCAGGATTTGCAACGTTTTCAACAGAAACCCAATCGGCTTGGAACTGACTGTCTTTGGCTAATTCAGCCATTTCCTGACGTGTTAATACACCCAAATCACAGAAAAATTGATCGGCTAAACCATGATGTTTGACTTTCTGCACAAGCAGAGCATCTTGTTTTAGTCTATTAACGATTGCTAATGGCAAACCTTGTAACGCTGCGGTAAAATTGACTTGTTCATACCTTGTGTAAGGCTTTCTATGCTCACTCATACGCACATGATGCGCATCTCTTTCTCGCTTATAAAATTGTTCTTTATCTTCTTTTGCTTCCCGTGCAGTATAGTTGATTCGTCTAACTAGGTTGCGTTGAAGGATATGGCTAGAAGTTACAGCTGTATTAGCACAAGGATTATATTTCAACCAGTACTTTTTCCCTGTTTCATCTTCAACACCAATTAACATCGTTGGTGCATTTAAATTAAATTGCTCTCGTTTAAATTTTTGTTTTTTCTCTGGTCTTGCAGATATTGTATTTGCTCTAGCAAGAGGAGAAGAAGATAGCATAGGCGCTTGTGCAACACTGGTTGAGGATGATGATGAAGATACAGGTAATGACTGCTTTTCATCATCAAAAGTCACAGCTGCCGCAAGATTTTGTGTATTTTGCACTAACTGTTGATATTCTGGGTTTGTGGAGCGCATTGGCCCTTGGGCTGGCAGCTCTGCAACGCCCATACCAACAGCAGCGGTTAGAAGAACCGCATCAGATCCTGCTCTTGTTGGCTCCGATGTTCCTTTAAAACCAAGGCTAAACTTATAAAACCCATCACCTTTACCATTTCTCGGCCGCACATAGTTGGCAACTACATTATCTGCTAAGGGCCTAAAGGCAACCTTATCGTGGACATCAGGCTCCCCTGAAAAACATAACCCATCCAGCATCTGTGGGTTTGCAACATAGATAATGTTTTTCGACACCATCACAAACGTACGAAATCTTGTATCAAACTCAGCGGCTGAAACCCCATTTTGCTGCAGCGCTTGCAGCGCTTGCAACGCACGCTGCTCGCCACCATTAGCGCTTTTGACTTCTTTGGCAGCAATTGCGGCTGCATCCATCATGCGCTTGCGTAACTGCGGATTATTATTAACAACTTCTGACCCAGCTTGACGGTCTATCAGCACATATTGATTAAAATTATCTGTTCCTAAGAAGCAAGTTTCTTCCTTTAATTCTTCAATAGCCGCTCTTTCTGCAGCAACTAAATACCATACATTAACGGGCTTATCGTTACGAAAGCCTCTACCCTGCGCACTAACGGTACTTGATATCGGCTTTGCAAATCTGTCTGCATCGCTTTTATGTTCAGTGGTAAAAACAGCAAAATCAGTCGCAATTTTATTTTCATTTTTTAATAAAAAATCTTCAATCTTTTTGTGCGCAATGTTACCATCTGCTTTACTACTAACCGTACTTATTATTTCTTCAAGTAACTGTTGTATCTGTGCTAAACCAACATGCCTAGGCTCGCACCTACCCCCTACTGCTTCCCACTCAATGTTATTATGGGCACGAGAACCTTTTACACAACGCGTTGTTAACGCTGCCATTTGCACACCACTCGCTGTATTTGCATCCGGGTATGCTGCTAACTGATGCACGGCAACGTTTAACCTTTCATTATTTTCTGTTACCAATTGTATTTTTGTTTCTCTTACACCGTGTTTATTTATTTCAACACGAATAAATACGGAGAAAGGAGTATGCTTTAATTTATACCGATGATCTAAACACCTAACTTCTTTTGCAGGAGTCGTACGCATAATGGAGTCCCTCATTTTTTGATATTACTAAGTAGATATCTTGTTATTTATCTCATTTTTCGGTATTGATTTTTATCACAGACATATTAACTTAATATTAAAAAATTAAACTTTAGGTAAATTTACTCTGCAGGGGAAGATTTCGCCAGGGTTAGTCACTTTATGCTTGTATAGAAGTATGGGATACACGTTTGGAACGTATCATTTTATCACTTCGCAGGGATGTTTTCTTAAGGTTAATTTAATACA
>JAUIAD010000050.1 GCA_030425685.1 Gammaproteobacteria bacterium
CTGTAAATCCGGGTAAATTTAGGATACGATCTTTTTTCGGCACTTTTAACTTCCTTTTGGTTTTAGTTCAACTAGTTAGGTTATCCTAACGGGAGTTAAAGTGCCCCTGTTGTTGGGGTAGAGCCAAGTGTGCCGCAAGTCATGCCAGCGGAAATCCCGCAGATTGGCACGTTCAAGGCATTTCTTCCAAGTTCGGTGCTCGATGCCTGCAATGGGTTTGCCTCTAAAGGTGAAGACGCGTTCAGAGTGCTTGCCTTTTTGCTGTTTAATAATCTCCATAGCTTTGGTGTTTAAAGGTATAGCAATTGCGCGTTTACCTTTCGCTTGGTCAGGATGTATCCATGCATGTTGAGCCTGTTCGTCAATTTGAGACCACTCTAAACCTAGGACATTGGATTGTCTTAAGCCTGTTGCTAATGAAAACGCAATCATATTTGCTAAGTGTGAAGGGGCCGCATCTATCAAGCGTTGAGCTTCTTCGCGAGTTAAAAACCGAATGCGACGTTTTGGTTCTTGGAGAGGTTTAATCCTAGGAGCCTTGTCAATCCAGTACAGTTGTGAGACTTCGTCAAACCAAGTTCTTTCGGCTTTATTCAATATAATGCGTAGCACAGCAAGGTAGCGATTAATAGTTGCTGGCGTGACGCCTTTTTCTTCAAGTTTTATTACAATCTGATTAATCCGATGAGGTGTAATGTTTGTCAATGGAATGTCACCAAATTGCTTGGTGAACCAAAGGATTTTGCGTTGATCTTCACGCTGACACTGCACGCTCTTTCGCGTGTTCTCCTTAATGTGTCGATAGGCTGCTTCCGGCCAAGTATATTTAGGCCGTTCCCCTAGCTCACTCTCTCGCCATAACCGCTCCTTCAGCTTGTCTTCGAACTCTTGGGCGTGTGCTCGGATGGTCGTGCCAGTAGATCTTCTAATTCTGATGCCGTTATGTGTGAAGTTTGTATAGTACGTTTTACCATCTTTTCTTTTTTTGACTGGCATAGTTTGGATTCTCCATTGATAATATTCTTTAATTCTTCGCTGAGCGGTTGGTAATGGCTTCGGATATAGCTGACTAGATCTTCTTTTATGTAGACCCACCTTACTCCTGGTTTATGTCCAGGGATCTTTTTAGCGCGGCTCTTTTCGTATAGTGAAGCTTTTGATATATTGAGAAAGGCAGCGGCTTCATCACCATTCATTGTTTCCATTTTAAAGCCCTCTACATGAACGAATAAATTCAACATTCAACGGCTGATACCCATTCTCCACATACATAATCGCATCGACAATGATTGGGTAGTCGATGGGGTTAATCGTAGTATCAGGCTGTAATCGTGTTAGATGGCAAACCGCGTGAAGGTAGGCTTCTGTTTTGTTCTCATTCGGTGGCGCCCAGCGGTGAATAATATCTTTTAAGGCTAAGATATTAAAGTGTTGCCGGTAGGTAGTCAGTATTCTAAATATCGCACGGATGCCATACTCGATACATTCAAACTGGCAGAAGTCATCGTCGGTTTGTAAGGTGCGTAAGCCTTTCCATTGATCACCGTGACGGATATTGCCTGGATTATTATTTCTAAACCCTCGGGTTTCTTTGCGTGTCTTCATGGTAGGTAGTCTCCTTGTTATTTAGTATACCTTTCATCAGTCCAACAACTGACCTTCAGTGGTAAATCAGCGCACCACGTTGGTGGTTGATTCATGATGGTTTCAAATTGTTTTGTTTGTTCTTGTTTGTTAGTTTTGTTAATCTCACACACCACTTCATCGTGAACGTGTAAGACGATGTCGAAATTATGCTTATTCAATCGGCAAAGGGCTTCGGCTAATAAATCGCGGGCGATGGCTTGGACGATGTTTTCTGTTAATTTTCCACCATATGTTGAGATAACACCATTAGCACCAGTGATACTGTCGACGCCCTCATAACAGAGTTGCTTTTTCTTACTGCCCCAGGGTGTAGTGATCGGTTTTAAGTGTGGTTTGTAATAATGTAAGCATCGGCCACTTGGTAATTTAATCTTTAAGAACTCATTAATAAAGACAGCTTCTAACTTCCCAGCTCTTGACCAAGCGGTTTTCTTGGTGGCAACGATATAAATAATTGCTTCTTCAATGTGGTTCCAAAAGCTCTTAACACGCTGATAATGTTGGCGGTAGGTTTTAACAACATGCGTTGCCATTTCTAAGCTAATATCAATATCCCAGTTGGCGCAGGTGTCTTTGAACTTCTCAGGCCCCATGCCATAACCACAGCCTAAGATGGTTACTTTACCCAGTTGGCGTTCTTCTTTGGTGATGGTGTTAATAGGCTTTCTATAGATAGAAGCCGCCATGTCTTTATAAGGGTCTAATTTATCTTTGAATAATTGAAGGCCTTTCTTCTCACCGACTAACCACCAGAGCACGCGGGTTTCAATTGCATTAAAGTCGCCGCCTAATAAGAGTTTGTCTTTAGGTGCGCAGAACACACCGCGTAAGCATTTAGACGCTGCTACCATGGCATCATCGTATAAGGTGTTTAACCATTCTGGATCACGGTGTTTCATCATATTAATGATATCGGTAATGTGGGTATTGCCTCGTGGTAGGTTGTGTAGCTGAACGCCGTTACTCGACCAACGTCCGGTGATAGTGCCATGATAATTAAATAATCCGTGTACGCGGCTATCTGGTGCGACCATTTGTTGCAAACGTTTGTATTTTGCCGTGGATGATTTTGATAGAGTTTGGCGTATTTCTAATACTCGTTTAACGACTGCTGGTAAGCTTTCTTCCTTTAGTGCATCTCTTACAGCATCGGCATCATAGGTATTTAGTTGACACCCTTGATCCTGACACCACTTCATTAATTTGGCACGTTGGTTTGCACTGGTGATAAAGTCATTGGTGATAGTAGCGAGCTCTTTATTTAAATCGGTTTTGGTTTTATCAAGAATGGCTAACGCATTTTCAACAGCGCCTTTATCAATCCGCACACCTCTAGCATTAATCTGCCAATCAATATCAACAATGTCCTTTTCTTGTTGGAGGTCCGGTGAGTGTTGTACTAGATAATCGTAAGCCAGCTTCTCGGTTTCAATATCATGCAAACAATACTGGTAGAGTCTCTCAAAGTCCGCTGGGTCATCAAACCATTCTTTTTTATTATGCTTGCTTGGTTTTCTTGGTTTGCAGAGTTTCAACATAATGCGGTGTCCTTCAGCATCTTTTTGTATAGGTAGTTTCAAGGTAGGGCCAAGAGCCGCTAGTGAACGTGGTAATCCAAGAGCTAATGCCATTCTCATGGTGCATTGCCAGTTGTTCTCTTTAATTGGAAAGCCATAACGTTTCGCCCCGACTTTATTCCAAATGCAATATTCAAATAAAACATTGTGGGCAATAACTTCAATATCTTCTTCTTGCATAAAATCCGGTAAGGGTTCCCCAGGTTTCCATAAAGCTGCCGGTTGATTATCGACTTTGTATCCCATGCATAATATTTCTGTGCTCTTGTGTACCCCATAAACCCAAGCGCCAGATTTCTGTAAATCAATCCGTGAGCGTGTTTCAAAGTCAATAATCACCGGCATGTCTGTTTGCTCCTTTAGCTTAAGTAATCTTCATTCTTGTTATCGACATTATCATCTGAATTTAATTCACTAAATGCATCCTCAACCGAAGGCCTGCTATCAAGCCGTTCGCCGTCTTTAGTTTTCATCAAATATATTAGTGAAAACGCTACACCGCGGTTACCCATAAAGTCATAACAATAAGGGCGGATATAAGCGCGGCCATAACAACCGGAATAGACTTCATCTTTATCCATAATTTCATTTAGGTATGGGTCAACTACTTTAGGCTTATTCTCAATCTTGGCTTTGGCATTGATATAGACTTTATCTTTATACTCAGGCCGACCTTGGCTTTCACCATCATTAAACGGTATGCGTAAGTTAGCAGGTGGTTTATCTTTCCACTTATCCTTAATTGCGTTGTTGACCGCTTGCTTTAACTTTTCCACTTTATCTTTATCAATAATTAACTGTACACTGTACTTCTCGGCATCGCCTTCTCTCATCGCTCTGGGTTCAAATACGCTGGGCCAGTTAATGCGGCTTTCAGGGGTAACTAGTGAGGTTGCTTTTGATGTATTATTCATGTTGATCTCTCCATTTATCTTTTGTTGTTTTATTGGTTTTGTGGTTGAAAGGCGTCACGCAGTGACACCTCGTGTTTATTGGAAGGCTTCTTGTAATGAAACCTCTTGTTTAACAGCTTTTAACATCGGGCCGCTCTCAGGGCGTTCTGTTAAGGTGGCTATTAATTCTTTGCTTAATATTTTCTCCAGTTGCGCCGGAGATTTTAGTTTGCGATCAAAAATAGTATCGCCGTAGATCGGTTCTAACTCGTCATAGACACGTTCCTCGGATACCCATCGTCGATTGCCAAACTTAGTGGCTAGTTCAAACCCAGGGATGGTTTCTTTATTCTGTGCTTTGGTGAGTGCTAATCGTTGACAGACACTTAGCCATCGTTTGCCCTCATTCAGTATTTGGCTTAACTCTTCAGGATTTAATTCACTGGGTTCTGGGAGTAGGGGTGTTTTAAACGCTGCTTTTAATGCTTCTACTTCTTTAGCTTGCTGTAAGTGACACCGCTGTTTAGCTGGGCAAAACCGACACCAATCACCTAGTTTTAGTTGTGCATGCTTGGCTTTGGTCTTGATTGCGTGTGGAATTAATTTGGTATTAGCCCACTGATATAGATCTTTGCTGCCCAATAAATCAGTTTGTATTTTAACATCTCGAGAGCGTGGTTGGATGATGGTCATCATCACTGTCCAATCATCGTCTTCATTAATGTTAAACCTTAGCATCGCCCCTAAAGCATAATAACGCAGTTGTGGGTTTTGATAGGCGGAGACTTGAATACCTTTGCCGTATTTTAAATCAAAGATGCGCAGGGTTTTGGTTTTGGGAATATAGGCAATAGCATCACAGGTGCCGAACATACCATCATACAATTCATTTAGATTAACCCGCTCTTCAATTAGCAGTTTTGCTTCGCCAGTCTGAGCTGCAATAATAAAAGGCTTTAACTCTTTCTGATAAAAGTTAATTGCATCGACCATCTCTTCTGTAACCGTAATCTGGTAAGGCGCCACGGTAATATGTTTGCCCAATAAGTCGCTGGCATTATCAATACCGTCGGTGAGCACCTGCTCTGCCAATTGATGTGCGGCAGTGCCTTCAGCTGCATAACGTGAGATTTTGGGTGCGGGTAGGCCTTCGGATAGCTTGATGCTGCCAGGGCAATTCATCCAGCGTTTCGCGCTTGAAGCTGATAATGTGGCATGTTTCTTCATTCGTTTCGCACTTGAAGCTGATAGGGTTGCATGTTTCTTCATTCGATTGACTCCTTAATGTCATTGAGAAAGTGTTCGCGTTCATCGGGCGGAATATCAGAGAGTCGATTCGCTTGATACTTTTTTAGAATATCAACACACAGCCCCCTTATTTTATCGCCGTGTTTGTTGGTGAGTGAGACGATGTGGTAGCGTAGTTTATCGAGTGATAAGTTATTGTCTTTTTCGACGGAGTCTTCATGATTATCGCGTGCTTCTAACATCGCATCATTATCGCGCTCTTCTAAATCACGTGCTTCTAGCATCGCATCCGCAGCGATATAGGATAGTGCCGCAATGTCTTTTAGAATGTCAGATTCAGGTAAGGATTCATTGGTTTTTAAACACGAACGCATCGTGGTTTCCATTACATTCATGGCAATCTGATCTCTAAGTTCCATTTATTTATTCCTTCTTCTGTATTTCAGGCGCGAGTACGCTAGCTTTAGGCGCAAGGGCGCAGGTTGCAGGTTTTAATAGCTGCAAAGTATTTATCATTTTATTAATTAAGTTTGTTGTTAATGCGTGTTGCTAGAGTCGCACATTATAAGTTGCCAGCAAGTTCTGCCAGATTCTATCCGGTGTGGCAGACAAACCCACGTGACCGTAGTGATGTATGTAAGCGTTTTCTAGGTCGTCTTCGATATCCCTAGTGTAATAGGTAAGTGCTTGCTCTTTTAATTGCTCGGTGAAAGTATCGATCTCTTTCTCGTGCAGTATATTGAGTGCAATACTATAGGGTAGGTTGTCAGCCTTTTTGTGTTCACTGATAAACTCAAAGGCTTCAATGG
The DNA here is from genome assembly GCA_030425685.1 of Gammaproteobacteria bacterium. Taxonomy (GTDB): domain Bacteria; phylum Pseudomonadota; class Gammaproteobacteria; order Coxiellales; family Coxiellaceae; genus JAUIAD01. The sequence continues at coordinate 6,175 of JAUIAD010000050.1, forward strand.
CATCTAAGCTTAGAATGTAATGTGAGATGAGTTTCTTGTAGAGGTCGTGCTTCTCTTCTTTAATATCATCTAACTCGCGATAACCTTCGCGTGCTAAATCATAAATTAAATCTTTGTAAAGAATGCCGTGTTGGTTTTGGTAACGGTAGTTTTTCATTGATAACGTCCTTATCTTTTTCAAATTATTAAGTTAGCAATGAAAATGTAATATAATTACATTACCAAGTCAACATGTAATTTTATTCCGTTTATTGGTTGTAATAATTCTAACACGCGGATAATCTAAGTTGAGTGGGTGCTAATTTCTATAGAGTATTGAGCCGACAATAACGGCCATTACATGGCAGGAGTCATCCATTTTTAGTGTTTGATATTGAGTGTTGATCGGTTTTAATAATTCAAATGGGCCGTCTACAACATATTGCCTGAATATAGCTTTAGTATGATTATCAACTTTTGCTATAACGTAGTCGTTGGGTACAGGTTTCTTGGTTGGGTCCGCTATTATTCTATCACCATCGTTAAAGGAATTTTTACCGCCGGAGTTAGAGGTCATTGAGTCCCCTTTAACAATCAAGGCATAACTGCTTGTACTGCATTTAGAAATAGGAAAGGCTACATATTCTCGGTGTTGTTTGCCGTTAAGATTCATTTGATTTAAATCCCAGTCAACAACAGGAACGCTTCTAAAGTATTGACTGCCTTTCTCGGTAGTTGGTTCATCAGATAAGAGGTCTTTTAAATCTGTTTTAAGTGCGAGAGCAATTAATTCTAGTTTATCTAGGGGTGGTTGGCTTCGAGCCTTCAGGTAATGCCCAATTTGCGAAGGACTAACGCCAGCTTGCTTGGCTAAATCAACCTGACTAACTTTCATATCAGTCATTAGTCTTTTAACTTTTGTTGTCCAATCTCGGGTCTTAACTTTCATCAAATCTCTTACAAAAAACGTGTTGATACAATAATGAAGTTAAATTACAATATTTTACGATATTGAATTAAATTACATTCATGTCAGTTTCTAAATTTACCTTCACAGTGCAGGGAGGCGATATGAAAACGCTAACACATTTATGATTAATGTGGGGTTGCTACTTTCAATAGGCAGACCCTACTAAGTGAAGACATATAAGTATTAATTAATCATCAACATTAAGGATGAGAGTATATTGCACGCGAAGGAATGGTGTAACACGGCCTTGCAACTTCCCTTTACGCACGTCCCAACACTGTGGTTTTAGCCTTGATTCATGCAGATTTAATCGCCTGCATTTAATCTATGCTTTAAAACAGTGAGGAAAGTGAGATATATCTCACATCCGATTTTTGAATTTTAACCAAAAGTCGGATGGAAAGCCAGCAATACCCGTATGTTATACGGGTATGGTTATATTAAACGCAAATTAATTGGCATTTAAGGTTAATTTGAGGTGTGTTTGATCATTAATTGGGATGATAAGTTAATAAAGGAACAATAAAGCAGCAATAATGAATCAATAATAAATTACCAAGTAATTCGTTAACCCTTAACACACTACCAATAAGGAATGTTAGACAATGACACTAAAACCACCATCCCCGTTATCTTCGTCATCATCGACATATTCATCTCAATCTAACAATACATCTCCTATTATCCTAAACGCACCCATCGATGAGATTAAACTCCGCAAACCCATCAACACCTTTGTGATGGCAGAATTTATTGAGTTCTTAACCGGTGATAAAAACACCAAGGTCTGTTGGCAATTAATTCAAGATATTCCTAACAGTGCACGCACCAAGGTATTAAAGCCGGAGTACGCATCATTGGATCAAGTAAAGGAATGGTTAAACGCCAACAATCAAAAAGGTTATGGCATCTTCATCACGATTGGTGAAACCAACGGAGCCCGACGTACTCACAAAGACATGATACGCCCACGGGCGTTCTTTATTGATTTTGATAACAAACCCTTTCCTGATGAGTGGGCGGTTGATCCTGACTTTCTTTGTTATCGTGATGATACTCATGGGCACGCGTATTGGGCATTGCCGCCAGACGAGGTATTAGACTGGGGAACGTGGGTTAACGTACAAGAGGGATTAATTCGCTATTATGGTACCGACCCCAGCATTAAAGACTCACCACGCGTAATGCGTGTCCCTGGTACCTGGCATTATAAAGATCCTACTCATCCTAAACTCTATAAGCTAAGCCAAAACCGCTACCCTATGAGTTATGAGCAACACAGCTTACATCAAATCGTCACGTTCATTGTCAGCTCGCATCGGATTAATGCAAACGCGCGTAGTGATATGGAAGCGATGAAAACCAAAGAGCCGATAGACTTTGAAGATGACACCAGAGAGATTGAATTGTGGATGTCTTCATTATCCTTTTGGAAGACGGCACACGCTGGTAATCGTAACATGACCGCCTACAAAGCCGCCGCATTAGCCAGAGATCATGCACTCTCAGAAGAAACAGCACTCTATCATTTAGTGGAATTTAATAATAAACGTTGTTCACCACCACTCAGTTTAGATGAACTGCAAATGGTGGTTCGTAATGCGTATGAATACAGCCAGAATGATGTGGGCTGTAGAACGATGAAGAATATTATGTTGGAACACGGTGATTGGACGGCAGACCTTGTACGTTTTGAATCAAAATCCGGTCCAACGGATAAATTAAAGCTCGACCCATTAAACACTAAATTGTTATTACGTCATGCTGTTGGGTTAGGCGGCTGTTTAGCGTGGAATGATTTCAGTCAAACCACTGTCTTCATTAAACCGGCTCCTTGGCATGAGAATAAACGCTTTGAACCCGAGCAACCCATTACCGATTACGATGTGAATGAAGTGGTGATTGCTCTCGCCTGTAGCACCAATCCACTCAACCAAGAACGCAGCGGCTATTGCCCTAACAAGAATCATATTATTGACGCGTTAGATGTGATTGCGCATGACAACATCATTCATCCGATTAAAGATTACTTGCAAGGATTAACCTGGGATGGAATCAGCCGGCTTAATACTTGGTTACATGATTATGGTGGTGCTGAATTAAATGAGTACACCATGGCTATTGGGCGTAAAGCATTAGTGGCGGCTGTCCATTCAATTTATAAACCTGGCCACACTAAGTTTGATCACATGATTATTCTAGAAGGCAAGCAAGGCATCGGTAAGTCCTCCGCTTGGGCAACCCTAGGAGGAGAATGGTACACCGAACAGGAATTTAACACCTGCAACGACACCATCAAAGCATTGAAGAAGAATTGGATTGTCGACTTTGGTGAACTGACAAGCTTCAAGAAATCAGAGATAGAAGCCGCTAAGCAATTCATCACCAAGATGGAGTTCACAT
>JAUIAD010000051.1 GCA_030425685.1 Gammaproteobacteria bacterium
GGTTAGCTGAGAATGAAGGTCTTACTGAGGTCAAAACCGCTGATCTCTTTGAACATGTGTTGGGCATTATTGATCTTACTCAGGTGAAACGGTCGGATCAAACCCGAGTTGGTAATGTGATGAGCAGTTTAGGCTGGGATAAGGTTAGGCGATCTGATAAGAATGTGCGCACTTATTACTATGTCCTAGATGAAGGTAGGGCAAATTGGGGGTAGGTAAGCCAGGTAGGGCACAGGTAAGGCAGCAGTATTTAATTTATAATCATGATGTTATGTGCATCTGCCCTACTTACCCTACCAAAACACCACTTTCCCTATAAACCATATAGATAATATTAATAAACCCTAATCTAATTATTATCTATATAGTTTTATATCTTAATAATAGGTAGGGTAGGTAGGGTAGATGGTTATAACTTAATGGTTTTAATAAGAAATATGCTGCCCTACCTATCAAATATGAGGTAGGGACAGGTAAGGCAGGTAGGGTAGATGGTGTCTAGGGAAAGGACAAGCTGGGTGGCTATATTGATTGATGATAATGCTAACCCTATGTTTTATTGGTTATTATCAAAAACTACATCAGTATTAAGTTGATATATATCTGGGAGAACGATCATCAAGAATATTCAAATTAATACCGCCTGAGCCTGTATATTTATTGACATAATGACACAACTTGGTTAAAATATACTTAGTTGTTTCGATAAACACAAACATTAAAGGGGGGGCGCTGAAATGTTGATAAAGTCAGAACATAATTCACTAGACCTTTCTTCCCCTGTAAAATGTACGTGTTCAAGCAGAATTCAATGGGACCAAAAACTATTGCTTTCTTTCTTAAAGCCATACTTTTCTCGTATAGCAGAAACACTGGCTGCTAAGTCAGTCGATCTTCTTAGAACAGCTCAATGGCACACATTCCAACGTTACTTCAATAGCTAATACCTCCCTACTCGTTAAATAATATTTATTTCAAGAATATTTATTATTTGCGGATTTCTATTTGTTTTTATTTTATTAGTTTTATTTATATCTAACTTAGGGTTAGGTTGTGGGGGTGTACTATGAGTAATTGGGTAGATTTAGGTAATGGCAAAGAAGTTCGAGGTACAGATCAGCGTACAAAGGAGATGGTTCGCGTGCGTGATATAGAGCAAGCAATAAACGAAAATCTCGGCAAGGCCGTGTATGAAGTCAATTCTATATTTCATGCTGACCAAAGATTTAATGAAAAAATGAGTGCAATTCTAAAGGCTGGGTATGAAATAATTACTGCGACTATGAAGGCCATTCCTATAGGCGGCGGATATGTGGGATTAATAAAAAAGGTTTTGAAAAACCCTCTTATTGGCGGGCATGAAGTTTTGCGTAGCACATATGGGGGTGGCTGGGAGGATAATGATGGTGCAGCAGGGGGATGGAGCATATTCGGGAGCGCAGCAAATGGAGTTAGCTCGCCGTTGACACTAGGTGGTGGAGTGAAGGGTTACAATTTGGCAACTGGCAATCCCACATTGTTCCAGCAAGACCAACGGATGAAGTATGAGCAGATGGAGTTGGAAATGATGAATGCCATAGGTGTTGCAGCTAATATTCCAGGAATCGATCAGCTATTTAAGGGGCAAGCAAATGCTCCGCACGCAGCCACTGCCTTGCGTGAAATGTCAAAAATGAGGCGGGAAGTAGCGGAGATAGTGAATGTCGAGTATGCGCAGAATCCAAGGTGGTTTTTCATAGATGCGTTGGCGGGTGTGAGTATTGCGGATGTTGCGTGTAAAGACGGTATGCAAGACTTAGCATCTGGAGTTTTAGACTCAGACGATGGGTTAAGTTGGGATGTAACAAGGATGCAGGCTCTCATCAGAAGAGATGCAGTAAAAATGACCGGGAGGAGTCGTATGCATGGGGTCATTAAGGGCTACAAGAAGAATATAGGGTTTCTAGACAGTACTATTAAGGGGTACGGATTGACAATATCTTCTTCTCAACTACGACGAATGGAAGTAGTTAAAGCTAAATATGTGGCGTACCGAAAGGAGCTTACCACAGACTCGTTATTCTCTACTGTGGCAGCAGATGACATTAAGCGAAGGTTGAACGCAGAGAACAGTGCGTTCTTCCACGTTCCAAGTGATGAGAGTGAGTTCGCACCGAGGCTATGTTCTTCATTATCTCTTGTAGTAGAATTGTTTATAGCTGCGTTCGGAAGTAGCAGAGTATCTCAATTGCCACCTTCAAAGGACTCTGTGAGAGAGGTGCTTTGGGTTTTAGCAGACGCCGCGGAATGTGGAGGGGCGTTTATGTCCAATGGCAATAAAAATAAAGCACTCTGGGTCAAGTGGTTTTACGAACTATTCATTAATCATCCTGACACACGAGCATTGTTCTTACAATATGATAAAGTTGCTCGCGAAAGCATCGGTAATGGAAATAGGACCCAAGCAAAATTTCCTACTATAGGTGAGTTGCGTAAAGATTTAAATAGAATACAAGTGCTGGGGTTCCAAGAGTTTGGTAATTATACGGGCCAAGGAATCCTTGATAAAGCAGAATCTTTGTTGAAAGGGCAGCGGGATATTTTAAGGTCTTTCACCCCAGGCGAAAAGACCATATGGGAGGCAAGTACTATTGTGTTGCCGAAATTCCAAGAGTTTATCTATCACCCTCGCCACACAGAATATCTACATGCCTGCTCCGAGCAACACCGAAAGCTACATACTGCTCGATTAGATAATTTTGAAAGTACAGCTGATAAGAGCACGAGTGTAGGCCTGAACCCTGTCATTCGACAGGATTGGATTGTCTTCTCAGACCGTATTAAGAAATTAGCGGTAGAGACGAGGGCTCTTGACCCACAGGACGCAATTAAGAGCCTCACCGAAGGGTTATTGTCCCTACATATGGTGGTGCGAAACATACTTGACCAAGTAGGTCTAAGGAACACAGTACGTGAGAGTGGTACAGCTCGTACAGATTCACCATCGTTACCTGTTTATAATAGTGGGAGGAATAGACAGGAGGGTGTGAGTAGAACGAATATAAGAGATAAGTATGGTGTCAGGTCACTCAATATAGATATGTAAATTTCAACGCAACTCGAAATTTAACATCTAAAAGTAAGAGTTTCCGGTTTTGATAGAAGTGCAAACCAAAATCAAAACATTAAGGAAGCTCTTATTTTAAACCCTAGCGACAAAATCAAATTCTCCCCACATTCCCCTCGAACTCCAATCGCTCCCCCCCCCCCCACACACACACACATTCTTCCGATATACTACTATCAAATTTTAACAATAATGCCTTTCTGGAATCCCTGTTTTTCACGGTGGGGAGTGTATCTTTACCGCTGTGGATTATTTAATATTATGCTCGATCAACATCGAGCACGCTTATCGATAAATAATTGACTTGATCTCCAATCTTTGCTCTAATTAATTAAACAAAACATAAATCCCGCATAATTAAAGCATAGATATTAATTCAAATTAAATAACAAAATCCCCTAAGCAAAAAACACAATAAGGTTTTGAGACTTTATGGTCAGTGGAAATTGTAGTGGGATTGGTAACCGGATTTGTAGCGACATTTCTAGCAAAAACTGTAGCGGCATTTCTAACAGAAACTGTAACAGAAATTGTAAGGGTGAATATTATACTTATTTTATAGGGATTGACCCTGGCCTAACTGGCGCGGTGGGTGTACTAAATAATAAAGGCAATTACGTTACGACGTTTGATTTAATTACTGAACCAAAAGGCCGTAAGTCTTTCATTAAAACCCAACTAAACCCAACTGCCATTCATCAACAATTAAAACCGTATCTTAATTCCAACTCTTATTCACTAATCGAAACCATGACCTGCCGACCCAATCAAGGCGTCGCCAGTCAGTTTTCACTCGGAGATAGCTTCGGGGTATTGCGTGCGTTAATTCAATCAAGCAAAAGTAGTGCGGGCTACGTTTTGCCTCGTGTTTGGAAAGGCTTTTTAGGCTTAGGGGTTTCAAAAGCCGACTCCATTCAATTAGCGCAATCACTATATCCCGGAGCGCCATTATCACGTCAGAAGGATCATAATCGTGCCGAGGCATTGCTCTTGGCGCACTATGCCTATTTAACCCAACAAGGAGCAAACAATGCCAAAGTATTCACCTGAGCAAACCGAACGTATTAAAGCCTCGATATTGAGGGATATTGAAAAAGGATTAAGTGTGATGGCGTCTTGTAAGGTAGCTCAAATCCATCCATGCACTTTATATAACTGGAAAAAGAGTGATGCAAGCTTTTCTGAAGCGTATGAAAATGCTAGGGCAGCACGTATGAAAATGTTGATTAGTCAAATTGATAAGAGTGAAGCTTGGCAGTCTAAGGCGTGGATGTTGGAACGCCAGTTTCCTAAAGAGTTTGGTCGCTATCGCTTGAGTGTGACGCCCAGTATTAGGGATAAATACATGGAAGAGCTGAAGCAATCACAAAACACCGGTGACGCACTGAGAGTTTATTTAAAAGCGCTTGATAATGGTCATTTGTCAATGGAGGATTTTAACGTACGTATGAAAGCCTTAAGCGTTGAGAACGCCTTACTTACCGCCGACATTATCAACATGGTGGATGAATTAAAGCAGCAAGTCAAACCTGCTACTAAATACCAAATTCACAAGGAGAGCGCTAATGACAATCAACAAGCGACATAAGTCACAAGGAGAACACCCATGGCAATAACCAAACGGCATAAAGCCCATTTCTTATTTCTGAATGAATCCGACTCCCGCTGGGCACGCTTCGCGCCTAAGGGGTTTAAACACGTGATGCTGTGGATTGAAGACAGTGAGGGTGTGTTCATGCATTTAAACCCTTACATGCCATTCTGCATGGTGCGGTCATCAAACGTAAAGAGCTACGGCGATTTACTAAAGCGCATTAACCGCTTGAAGAACGGACATCGATTAACAAGTGTAGAAGTGGAGGACTTGCCAACACGGTCGCATTTACCGTTCGGCATGAAAGCTTGCCAAGCCATTGCCCGTTGTGTCAGTGGTGTCGATGTGGGTTTTGTCTTTAATTGCCGTCATCTGTACGACAAGCTATTGCAATTAACCGGCTTACGTAACTTTAACGTCACCAATGACATTATTGTTAACCCACCGGTGCGAAGACGGCTAAAGAATCGAAAGAAACACAAGAAACGAAGGAAAGTCCGTGGGAAGTAGCCGTTCGGATGAAAGTGATGCTGTTGAACGGTCTAATCAACTGCTGAATGAACAAATCAAGCAGAACAACCTGCAGCTAGAGATGAAAGCCAAAGGTCTTGAGCAGCAAAGGTTCGCCTTAATCAAAGCAAACAGTGAAGGAGGCTTTGGTTGACATGACCTATAGCAATAAACAACTCCGCATTAAATTCAAACGTGCCAAAGCCCGTCATCAGCATTGGGTGGCTCAGTTGTGGGAAGTCTATCAATACGTGTTACCCTTTCGTGAAGGGTTTAATCAGTTGTTTGAGTTCTTTGAAGACTCGGGTAAGTTTAATCAGAATGAAATTTATGACCCCACGGCTGAAATGGCAAGCGTGAAACGTGCTGTGGAATTACGGGCGTTATTACTGCCACCGTATAAGCGTTGGGGATCGATTAAAACGAATGATAATGGCAGTGTGGATGGGCGGGTATTAGATTCCATTAACGATGCGATCTTTAATGCACTCAATACCAGCAACCTATCACAACAAAGCGCGACATCGGCATTAGATTTAAGTATTGGTACGGCTGGTTTATGGATTGAGTACTTAAACGAAGAGCGCCCACTGAACTTTGTTTCAATCTCATCAGCACAATTGATTCCTGAATACCATTCCTCCGGCCAAGTGGAAGACGCTTGGTTTATTGAAGCCAAGACCAAGGCCGAAATACTAGAAAACTATCCCGCTGCTAAGCGCATTGATTTCAAAGACACCTCTAAGAATGAAGACAGTATCTGTTATGTCGTTGTCGGTAATATCTGGGAAGCGGATGAAGGGAAGTGGCGACATGTTGAGTTTCTAAGTGATCATTGGGAACAACCACTAACCGACACATTACGCGATTACAAACAATTGATCGTCTTTCGTGATTTTGTCCGACCGGGTGAGGTCCATGGGCGTGGTTTGGGGATGATACTCTTACCACAAATCAAATCATTGAACAGAATGGTCATGCAATCACTCTCAGCTTTTGAGAAGCGTGCCAACCCACCGCTATTTAAGGACCCACGGTTTTTAATTAACCCCAATCAAATTAACTCTTGGTCTGGTATGATCTTTTCACGCCCTGTAGGTGTGCAAGAGCCTTTAATGCCCTTGCAGATGCCAGAGTACCCGAGTGTGTTTGAAGAAATAGAAAGCATGCGTCAGCTGATTAAAGATTCCTTTGCGGTAGAGCCGTTAGGGCCTGTTAATCTACCGCCTAAGACCGCCACAGAGATTGCAGCACGCCAAGATGAGGCGCAACGGTTTTCACAGACTGATATCTCCAGGCTAGTATATGAGTTAAGTTCTAAAGTCTTTATGAGCTCACTGATGATATTGGGACACGCAGGCTTATTGCCGATTAGCTACAAACAACTCCGCCAAGAGATTAAAAACAAACGCGTCGACTTCCATTATGTCTCGCCCCTAGAGCAAATACAGCAATCCTCAGACCTGTCGGAACTGGTACAAGGGTTTGAAGTCATTCAACAGTATTACGGCGAACAAGCGATACTGGCGGCCACAGACCCCGTGGAAGTGCGTCAATACTTAGCGCGGTGTTTAAACCTGCCGAGCAAACTCTTTAAATCAAAGCAACAATTACAACAGCTATTTGGCAAGTTAATGGAGCAGCAAGCCGCGCAAGCACCAGGACAACCGCCGTTGCCACAACCTTCAACCGCGGCGCAACCCATACCAGCGGCGATGCCACAAGGAACACAGCTATGATTATCAGAGACAAGTTATTACGTGCAAATAAGATTACCAGTCATCAATCTATGGCGCATAAGCTATTTATTGAGCCTGGTGGTCAGAAGTTACTAGAATCGCTGCGTGAACATTATTATGATGCTGTGCCGCAACCTCAAACTGCTATTGATATTGCACGATGGAAAGGTGGTTTGGATGTGATTACAGATATGTTAAAAACAGTCCGCATGGTGCAAGACCTAATTAAGAGGGAAGAAGACAAATGAGTGACCTGCAAGAAGACAAGCCCGTATTATATGCCGGTAAATACCAATCCGTTGAAGAGCTAGAAAATGGTTATCGTGAATCAACCAAAACCGTGCAGCAATTGTTATCACAAAAACAAGCGCTGGAAGCCGAACAGCTAACATTGTCTAAGCAATATCAAACACCGGATGACTATGTGGCGAAAGAAGATATCGTCATTGAGAACATGGACGCCTTAAAGCAAGAGGCTAAATCGTTAGGATTAACACAAGCACAGTTTGAGAAACGTTTGCAGAATGAGTGTGAGCGTGAAGCACAGCGTCAACAAGCGCGAGCGTTATTAAAAGCTGCGGCGGGAAGTGATGATAAATTAGAACGTGTTAAACGTCACCTACAAGATGAGATGGGAGAGCGATTATCGAACACACTAATCAATAATATGACGCCTGAAGACTTTCATCGTTGTGCTGAACGTATGGAAACTAACGTTAACAGTGCACGGGCCTTTGGTGGTGGTTATTCCGAACAGCCACAACAATCAGACCATGAGAAACTACAAGCGCTTTATCAACAAGAAATGCAAAACCCTAATGACCCTAAGATTAAAGCGGATATTATTGCGCTGTGTCGACGACAAGCAAATAATAAACGTCAGCAAGAGGTCTCGCAGTTGCAAAATGAAATGAATGCCTTGCGTGATGAATTACATCAACGGCAACTCAATAAAAGCATTGATGGGAACGTTTAATTAAATTAAAATACAACTATTCAGTAAGCCTGGTATCGACCGTAACCTTACCGAATAAAAACAAGAGCCAGTTTAGCTTGAGATAACCTTTCCCGCAAAAGCCTCTCTTTCATAAACTTAACCTCGACAAATCAGGATTGATTATTGTGGAGATTAAATAAATGGAAAATGACTTTGCGCGGTCTTTGGATTACGCGACAGCCTCAGAGAACTTTGAATCAAAGATAATTGCAGCCACTCAGAATAAAGAAAAGCTGATGGGCACTTGCAATGAAATCACCGATGCCGATGGTATTGCGACCCACTTTCCGATTAGTAACACCTTGGAGCTTAATAAATACGGCTTGCCGGATGATGGTAATCTTGCCGTGTCACGGTTGGAAGTGGACCAGGTGATTGTGAATCGCGATACGTTTTACTTAAAAACCGTGGTGAATAAGTCACGGACTACCTTCTTTTCATACAATGAAGTACAACGTCATATCGATGCGCACTCTAAAGCGCTTGCTCGCTGGAAGGATGCGATTAAGTTAGATGCCTTGTATGACATGTATAGTGGCGGTACGTTGCGAGAGGCCTTCTACACCATCCCTAAAGCCACAGGTATTCACAGCGGTTTAAACGTCGATAAAATCAGTGATGCCCTGGATTTTATGATGGATCAAGGTGTTGATGATGAAGATAACATTAACCTCTGGGCCAATGCACGTTTGCGCCAAGGTCTTAAAGCCGATCCTAAATTTAATTCCTGGGATTACAACGTCAAACGACCGTTGATGAATGATAACGTCACCGGTTTCTTAGGCGTGGCCTTTGTGTGGTTGGGTTCCATTGGTAAGAGTTCCATTCCGTTGTTTGATACCGCTAAGGGGACTTATAAAATCCCCTTGGTGCATCGGGATTCGATTTATGTCGTTTATAACGAAATGCCGAATAGTTATTTGTGGTGGAACGGTGGAGAGCGACGTTATGAATTTATTACGACCGCGACAGCCGGTTCCATTGCCATACCGAATGGTATTGCCGAAGGATCACGTACCAAGTACCCCGGCATTGTGATGATTGAATGCGATATTCAGCCGTCACCGTCTGTGGGGTTTGCCAACAAATTAAAAGCAAAGGAGAAATAGGATGGCGTTAGTGGGCTATGTACAACCGGTCACCGGCGGACTAACCGACCCCAATCCGAGTATCTTTACGATTACGGTAACGGATGATAAAGCAACGGTTGAAACCAACAACTACTTTATTAATTTATTGCCGAAACGCTTTAAGAACGGCGATTTGGTCTTAGTGGTCTACGGTTACGACAAAGCAAAAGGTTTAGGGTCAGGACAACTGTACGCTCTAGATATGGTGGTGGATGGAAAGGGGAAGGTGACGCAAACTGTTCGTGCTGCCTTTCCTGATCCAGCGTAAGGATTAACCTTTTGGTGGTGGTGCAAAGATGAGTGATGTCACT
>JAUIAD010000052.1 GCA_030425685.1 Gammaproteobacteria bacterium
ATGGGCAAGCTAAGAGATAAGATATATAGATTTTCCCAAAAAGAGTCAAGAAAGAATAGGTTGTCGACGAGAGGACAGTTGGAGGCGCCCCATGCTTAAGTTGACGCGTATGCGCCGCCGCGTAAGAAAAAGCATGGCTAAGCTTACCCAACACCCACCCAAACAGCACACCACTCAACCACCAAAAGAACAAGCCAAAAACCGTATCCGCCACGTAAGAAAAAGCATGGCTAAGCTTACCCAACACCCACCCAAACAGCACACCACTCAACCACCAAAAGAACAAGCCAAAAACCGTATCCGCCACGTAAGAAAAAGCATGGCTAGACTTACCCAACACCCACCCAAACACCACACCACTCAACCACCAAAAGAACAAGCCAAAAACCGCATCCGCCACGTAAGAAAAAGCATGGCTAGGCTTACCCAACACCCACCCAAACAGCACACCACTCAACCACCAAAAGAACAAATCAAAAAAAGTTGTAACGTAGCTGTTACAAGGGGTTTGCAAACGGTTCATAAAATTGTAACATTCGCCTTGTACACTGCGATTGTGACCTACTACCTTTGAAGGAGCAATGCGATGAATCACAATGACAATCCCAAACGTAAAACTGATCCTTATGCTGCTTTAGCGGTTATTAGTATGGTAGCTTTGGCTATTTATACTAGTATAGGCTTAAGCTAAACAATTTGTGGATTACGCACTTTGGTGCGTAATCCATCTAAGAAATTTATTAATACCTGGTTTGATAACCATTCTCTTGATCGTCATCATCAGAAGGAGCACGAGCAGTAAAAGGCGCATCTTCTTTTAGCGGTATAGGCGATGTTTTTTCACTTGGCAAAGCATTCGCAATCTTATACATCCCAACACCTAACGCACTCACAAGCACCTGCACCGACAGCGTCACACCTTTGCATTCATCCGTATCAACTTCCCCTGTCACATTTGCATAAACCAGCGGAACCAGCGCGGGCGCCATACCTGTAATCGTGGTTGCAAACAACAACGTTAACATTTCAGCACTAAAGTCTACTCTACTAAGCCACTTCTTGCGCCAAGTAATATCACCATCTTTAAAGTTAAACCTTGCCATTGCTCCTAGTTGCAAAGGTTGATTGAACACACTCATCTGGGTTGAATATTCATCGTCTTCATCAAATAAAAACCGATCAGTGCAGCGCCCAAGCGTATTATTTGAAATAAACTTACCACAGGATTTTAAATTTTTACCCATAGCGGCAAAACACTTCCATACGAGACCCAGCAATGCATCTAGTGCATCCCCAGCTGGTGTGCGAATAACTAATACGGCATATAGCATCAACGTAACATTCCAGGCAGCCGCTTGCCCCGGCTCTATACCCCCCAACTTAGCGAACACACCACCAATACCATACTCTACTTCCGCAAGCTTTTCGCCTGCCAAACCACCTAAATAAAGGGCTAATCCAGCCAACCCAAAACCAACAAAATGTCTAGCACAACCATTACGATTAGCGCGCGCGATAACAATACTTTTCTTTGATGACCTCATAAAAAACTCCTTTTTGAAAACTTTTGAAAAATAAATGGTGCTAACTTTATACCGAGGTGGTTAGAAAAAAACAATTGAGAATAGGGTCAGGGTTATAAAAAAAGCATAAATTAATTTTTGGAAATTAAGAAAGCGTTAAATTGATTTTATTTGTTTCGCAAAAAGGGCCAAGGAAACACAAAGAACACTAAAATTTTTAATAAAACAAACAAAAAACTTAGCGCCCTTTGCGTCCCCTTAGCGTCTTTGCGTGCAACAAATCAAATCAACACTTATTCCCACGAAAACACTGCTTACGATGATAATAAGGATCCTTCATCGCCTCAGTCAAGGTGATAAAGTGATACCCCATCTGCCGATACAAGTGAATAACATCCTGCAAACAATCAGCATTTAAGCGATTCATATGAATTAATAAAATCTCACTAATATGCCGACCAAACTGCTTCATCTCCTGACGCTCTTGTTTCTTCGTCACATAACGAATATGACTCAGATAAGAGTTTATAATACGGTTTTGCAAGGGTTTATTAATCGGCCACAACGAACGATAAAAACGACGCAAATACTTCCAATCATTGCTATCGATTGTCACCGGCGCAATCACATAATGGTGACTGGTAAGAAAACGGCGCACACTCCAATACTTATTAGCATTATTACCCGTATGCAAAAATGGATAACGAAAGTATTTAGGATAGGTAATATAAGGCTCCAAAGCACGATCAGCAGCTGCAATATCTTGCTCAAATCGCGAGGCGGAAGTACTATTTAAGTTGTAGTGATGATACGTATGATTCGCAATGATATTCCCTGAATCGCGATAAGCCTGAATCAAAGCCCACTGCCCCGGCGCCACCGTTCCCGGCACAACAAAACCCGCTGCTGGCACATGCTCATGCTGTAAAATCTCCAGCATATGCATAAACAAGCGATGTTCCCGTTCCGTTCGTCGCTTTGTATTGTTGCTGCCAACAAATGGCAGGTCGTCAATAGTGATCGCCACCGCCTTGGCCAACAGTGGCTGCTGATAAAAACCGATGATCAATAGAGACAACATAAAAAGAATCTTCTTCATCTTCACCCTTCCTTAGGTTTAAACGGAGTTACGTAAAAATCACTTTTTGGCTAATGGCGGCAGCTCCTGCATTTCCCCCATCGCCACTTTCATAAAACAGTTTTTTAAGCTCGTCAAACGATTGGTTATTTTTAAACCCATATTGCGCGCTTGCACCAACATCGTCGAGTCACTCAAAAACAGATCATTAAAGCTACGCATTGCCGCTATCATCAACGCATTTTCACCCTTGCGCCAGCGCTCATAACGACGTAATACTTTCATATTACCAAAGTCTTGCCCCTTTTGCTTGGCCTGCGACAAACAAGCAGCAAGGCAGGCGGCATCCATAAAGCCTAAGTTCACCCCCTGACCGGCCAGTGGATGAATGGTATGAGCGGCATCACCAATTAGAGCAAGGCGTGGCTCGACATAATGTTGCACATGCCGCATGCGCAAAGGAATGGCTCTGCGCTCAGTTAACACAGCAATTTCACCTAAACGCACCCCAAACTCATTATTGAGCTCACACTCAAACTCGTTGGTATCCATAGCCATTAAGTTTTCAGCTTGTTTACTAGTAGCAGACCAGACGATTGCACAGCGATGAGGGTTGGCTAAGGGAAGCAAAGCCAATGGGCCCGTCGGCAAAAAGGCCTGCCAGCCGATATTTTCATGCGCAGACTGTGTTTTAACCACCGTAACAATAGCGCTTTGACGATAGGATTTTGTTTTTAACTTTGCCGCCATTTCACCACGCACCCAAGAATGAGCACCATCAGCACCGATAATTAAAGAGGCTTTAAGGGTCGTACCATCCTCTAAATCAATGGTAAAACCATCCTCGTGCTTATTGATAGCCTTGGGCGTTACTGGGCAGTGAATGCTAATTTGCGGCTGCTCTGCGCAATGCTCCCACAGCACACGCACCAGTTCACGATTCTCAACAATCACCCCCAAATCAGGGACACCAACATCGGCGCTGTCAAAAGAAATCTCACCGCCGCCAACACTATCCCAAGCGGTTAAGCCCATTAAAGTCCCATAACTAGACTCACGAACATGTTTCCACACCCCAAGGTTACGCAACATGCGCCGCGAGACAACATTAATCGCACTAACACGCGCGCTAAAACTGTCTAACTCCCAATCCAGCTGTGGCTCTTTAGTTTCAATAATGGTAACTGCAATATCTTCACTTGCAAGTGCAGCAGCCAACAATAGGCCTACCATGCCACCGCCAATAATTACGACCATAGACGTATCCCTCGCGCCAGTTTAGGCAACCGCCCTGCTATTCCCATCGTACGTCGCGCTAAACGTTTTTTAATGGGCGATAATAAATCCGTCATCAGCATACCCAACCCACGCGCCTTTTTAGCAAATGGCAATCGCGCATCAAACAAGGTGATAATACCGTTGGTTAAATGGGTTATCCGTTTTTGATCCTGCTCGCGCCATTGTAAATAGGTTTGCAACACACTAATGCGCCCCAGGGTTTGCTGCTTTTTCTCTGCATCCGATAAAACTTCGCATAAAGCCGCTACATCGCGCAAACCAAGATTAAACCCCTGCGCTGCCAGCGGATACAACGTATGCGCAGAATTTCCTAATAAAACAACCCCCGGTAAAATTTGCTTCTTAGCAATACTAGTTTTCAATGGGTAAACAACGCCTTTCTTAATAGCCGCAATCGCGGAAATTTTACCGATAAAAACATCTGCAATAAACGCCTGCAGTGCCTGCTCATCCCATTGCTCAACTTGCTTATGCATCGCATTACTCATCGTCCATACCAGACCACACTGCTTTTTATTCGGCAAAGGCAAAATCGCCAAGGTACCCTTTTCTGTAAAACGCTCAAACGCTTGCTGCTCATGCTGATGCGCAAAGCTGAGCGTCGCCGTCATTGCCACTTCTTTTGCATCTTTATGGTCAACCTGAACAGCTAATAGTTCACGCACACGCGAATGTGTACCATCACAACCAACCAACAAACGCGTATGAAACTCCTGCTCACCGGCAGCCGTAGACACAGACAGCGTGCCACCTTCTTCGTTAATAGTGATAGCCGACAAATCATTAATAGAAATAACATCAACATCTGCTTGCGCCGCCATCGCCTGATATAACGCACGATGCAATTGTCCATACGGCACCACATAACCCAAGGCATCAACATCTTGTTCTTTAGCCGTAAAATGTATCGCCCCCAAAGCACCCTGCTCTGACACTTCAACGGCTTCAATTGCACAAGCATCAGCAGCAAGTGCGGGCCAAATCGACAGCGTCTTTAAAATAACGTGACTACCATAAGATAAAGAAATCGGTCGCGTATCCTTTAGGGCATCTTGGTCAGTTTGCGTAACAATATCGGGCAAGTGCTTTTCCAACACGGCAATTTTCAAGCCTTGCTGTTGCATGGCAACGACAAAGCTACTACCGATCAGGCCAGCGCCCACCACCACCACATCATAATCTTTGTGCATTTAGCATTCTCTAATAAATAAGATACGGGTCATCACGTATCGTTAACAGCGCTATACATTGTAACGGCCTACGCTTTTCCCTACTATATTAAATTGTAAAAACCGAATCATATCAGGAAGCGTTATGGGTGACACTATTATCAAAGAAAAGTTAGACAAAATTCGTGCACTAATGAGCAAAAATGGTGCTGATTTTTATCTGGTGCCAAGCTCTGACCCGCACAAAAACGAATATGTTCCTGAGTGCTGGCAACGTCGCCAATGGATCAGCGACTTTAGCGGCTCAGCTGGCGATGTTTTGATCGGGCAAGAACAGGCTTATTTGTGGACCGATAGTCGATATTTTCTACAAGCCCATAATCAACTCGATGCCAATTATTTTGAATTAAAAAAACAACTACCCAGCGAACCGACGATTGATCAATGGATAGCACAACAAGCCCAAGGCACCACTCTAGCCGTTGACCCACAACTTATCTCGATCAAACAAACTGAAAAACTGCTCAATGCCTTGGAGCTTATTGATGGCGAGCTCTTACCAATTGACAGCAACCTTATTGACGAAATCTGGCTAGACCAACCCAACCTACCGTCCAGCCCCATTCGCCTACAAACACTTAACTATGCCGGCGAATCTAGCAGCAACAAGATCAGCAAACTGCGCCAAGCTTTAAAAAAAGAACACGCCGATGCATTAGTCATCAGCGCATTGGACAATATAGCCTGGCTGTTTAATATTCGCGGCAATGATATTGATTACAACCCACTAGTTATCAGCTACGCCATCATCGATAATGAGGGCGCGACCTTGTTTGTTGATCCCAAAAAAATAACTCCAGAAGCCAAAGATTATTTTACTAAAGAAAAAATTAGCACTAAACCCTACACGCAACTAAAAGAGGCCTTAACAAACTTACGCGATACCGTATGGGTTGACCCCGCCAGCTCCAGCTGGTGGGTAGAAATGCAATTGGACGACGATGTCGATCTTCTGTTAAAGCCATCACCACTTTTATTGATGAAAGCGGTTAAAAATAAAGTCGAACAAGCGAGCATGCGCAAGGCCCACGAGATTGATGCCATTGCCGTGATTCGCTTTTTACATTGGCTGGAAAACCACTGGCAAGCAGGCGTTAGCGAAATATCAGCGGCTGAAAAACTCGAATCGTTTCGCCGTGAAGACCCGCGCTTACTCGATCTCAGCTTTGATACTATCAGCGGATTTGGCCCCCATGGCGCCATTATTCACTATTCCGTGACGCCAGAAAGTAACATTACCATTGATGATAGCTCTCTTTATTTGGTTGACTCTGGCGGACAATACCATCTTGGCACCACTGACATTACTCGCACAATACACTTAGGCACACCAACCGCTGAACAAAAACACCATTATACGTTGGTATTAAAAGGCCACCTGGCGCTGCGCCATATCAAATTCCCTGACAGAACCTGCGGTGAACATATCAACACCGTAGCGCAAGCACCACTGTGGAACGAAGGTCTAAATTATGGCCATGGCACCGGGCACGGCGTTGGTTGTTATTTATGTGTACATGAAGGCCCTCAACGCATTTCGGTGGTCAATTCCAATACCCCCTTAAAACCCGGCATGATGGTGAGCAATGAACCGGGGTTATATTTCGAAAATCAATATGGCATTCGTATTGAGAATGTTTGTGTTGTTCAGGAAATTATGAATAAAGGGAAAACTGGGCATGGCCCCTTCTACCAACTTGATGACTTAACACTCGTGCCTTACTGTAAAAAATTAATAAACGTTGATGAGCTGTCGGCAAAAGAAATTGAACAGATTAATGAATATCATCAGCGTATTTTTACTACGCTTGCTGGTCAACTTGAGTCAGATACTAAAGCTCTGGCTTGGCTGAAGGAGGCTACTGATGAGATCGGTTTCACGCTAAGGCGCTAAGAGGACGCTAAGAATGCAACGTTTTCCTAAAGACTTCAGCAATAATTTCAGTGTCACAGAGCCTTAGCGTGAAACAAAACCCAACTTGACCTAACCGACCTTTCGCACTATTCTTAGCGTTGCATTATAAGCAGTTGATTACTTCAAAAAAATAACTAACAGGGACCGCAACAATGCAACACATCGATACGATTTCTCTTAATAAATTGGAAGAGCAAATTGATCAGCTGTTAAAGGAAACACAACACTTGCGCATCGCCAATAACTCGCTTCGCAACAAGTTGGCGCAAAGTATTCATAAACGCACTGAGCTTGAAGAAAAAAATCGTCGCGCCAGCGAGAAGGTCAAAAAGATTATTGCCAACCTTAAGGAAGAAACAGCATGAGTCATCACGAAAGCATTGTTTCCGTCAAAATTTTAGATAAGCATTACAAAGTAAAATGCCAACCTGAGCAAGCAGACGAGCTGCAAAAGGCAGCTAACTACTTAAATGAACAAATGAAAAAGCTACAATTGTCGGGAAACATGAAGAATACAGACGGTATCGCTGTCGTCGCTGCCTTAAACATATGTCACGAATTGCAAGTTTTAAAAAGCGAAAAAAATCAATGGATTGAAAATTTTTCGCAACGCATTGAATTGTTACAAAATAAAATTGCGACAACAGTAGCGACAACTGAGGAAACTGCGGTATAATATAAGTGTCCTCTATGATAAGCGCCAGCAGGTTTAGCAAATTGAACCTATATTACAATCCCAGGGAAGTCGGTTTTAGTTATCGCTGTTGTGCCAGCCTGCCAATGAAGCAGGACGCCTGAAGCGGTTCTTACCTTTCCCACTTGAACCAGAATGGTTCATATACACGCCCTGCAGCGTTATCATGGAGGCTTTTTTAAAGTGTTAGAAAAATCTGAAATTCGCCGAGCGCTTTGCAAAAAACGCGCTGAGGTTTCTTCCGGCGAAAGAAATCAACATTCACAAAACGTTTTAGAAAATATCTTGTCGCAGGAATTTTTTAATCCTGCACGGCAAATTGCACTCTACTATGCGGACGATGGCGAAATAGACACGACGTCTTTTTTTGCTGTTTTCACGCAACAAGAAAAACAATGCTACCTTCCGGTGATTAAAGAAGACAAGACTATGCTCTTTTACTCTTACAGCAATAGCGATTCTTTAATAAATAATCGCTATGGAATTCCAGAACCTGATACAACAACGCAACAACCTATTGCCATTGAAAATATCGATATTATTTTTCTCCCACTTGTTGGTTTTGATATTCACGGAAATCGCTTAGGGCGTGGCGCAGGATACTACGACAGAACGCTCGCCAGTATTAAGAATAAAAAACAGGGCAATAGGCCGTTATTAGCTGGTTTAGCATTTGAATTTCAAAAGATCCCCCCATTTACGGCAAACGATTGGGATGTACCACTTGATACTATCATTACCGAACAACAAATATATTGGAAGGCACCGTGAACTATTGGCTACTAAAATCCGAACCCTCATCTTACAGCATTGACCACCTAATCAACGAACCCAAAAAAAGCACCCCCTGGGATGGCGTGCGCAACTACCAAGCTAGAAATTTTATGCGTGATAAGATGAAAAAAGGCGACCTCGCTTTTTTCTATCATTCCAGTTGCAAAGAGATCGGCATTGTTGGCATCGTCGAAGTCGTCAAAGAAAGCTACCCTGACCTTACCGCCCTTGACCCTGAGGATCATCATTATGATCCTAAAAGCCAAGAAGACAATCCACGTTGGTTTATGGTTGATGTAAAATTCAAAAAGAAATTTAAAAAGACCATCACTTTAAATGAATTAAAGCAAAACCCACAACTTGAAGAGATGATCATCCTACGCAAAGGCAATCGCTTATCCATCACCCCTGTAAGCAAACACGAATGGGAAGCCATACTTGACATGACCTAGCCACGGCTTAGAGTCATCATCACCCAAAATTGCCGCCCCACAAAAGCACCACCAGCCCGCGGCCAGCACCGTCATCCCGCGACTTGATCGCGGGATCCAAAAACCCAGCCGAATACCATCGTCAAACCACAACATGACGATGCCTAACCACAACTCTCAGGTAGAAGCGGCGCATGCACACCCAGGGATCACGTAACATATTGAAAAAAAACAATTACCACGAAGCGCATTTGCTACGTAAGTGTTCTGGGAAATACCCCCTTCACAAGCAACTCTAATCAGCCATACTAATGCCAGGCAAATAACTGGAGTTAGGAATGGAAGACAAGCACTTATCAAAGCCCCCTTTAACTGAAGCACAA
>JAUIAD010000053.1 GCA_030425685.1 Gammaproteobacteria bacterium
GGGAGAAGGTCCTACTCTGTTACTCAGGCTTAGCGCCTTGCACGACACACAGGATGCCTTCTCCCATCTCAAACGTCTCTGAGATTAAGCTATTTGCTTACGGAACTAAAGATACAAGCACGGCACGGCGGCACGTAGGGGATTTGTAACGTTATCTGGTAGGTTTGCCACTGATTGAGGTAGAGTTTGGCGATTACTTGAATAGATCTGCACTAACAGATTAGGCGTTACTCACTTAACCTATTGATTATTATAATATATACCGCGTTTCAGCAGTCGCCTTGCCACCCAAACACATAAGGGTGTAAAGCGACTCATCCTTTTTAAATGGCTACATTTTAGCAACTTTTCAGGGATATTGAGTGAACATTGCTGACTTAAACTTATCTTAGTTACAAAGTTAAAACTGAGAAAAACAAATTTCAACTAACGTGCCGGAGATAAGACTATGCCATTTACTTTTTCATCACGCTGCGAAGATTTATATAAAGTTTACCCTCCTGCGAACGCTATTCAGCAGGAAGCTTTGTTTGACACTCACAGAGAACTTGCAGATAGTATTGATGCTCAAAGTGCAAAGACTTTTAATGGATTCTGCAACTTTATGATGCGGCATTGGTTTAGTCGAATCGTAGATGGGAAGCTCACTTGGAGTTATAGCAAGCACGGAGGTTATTTGAGTTATGAGCAGGAATCTGAGCGGTGGAGGAAAAAATTTGAAGCTCTTTTCCGAATGCAAACGGGGCATGGTAATGAGGCTTTAAGAAAGCAGTATCCAAGCCTTGATACCCATGCAAGTGAAAATGAACTAGTATCAAGATCGATACATGTTTACTGTAATCTTGTTCTTAGAGATCGTGAGATGACGCTAAATGATGCCATCGGGGTGCGGGATGCTATCATGCAAGCTCAATTACACGAGGACCGAGTGGCCCCTGGAAACAATCCTGATATATTGTTACATATGACGCTCGGCGGTCGAGTCGGTTTTCATGCTGTTGGCATCCACCTAAGGCCCGATTCGCCTACAACGACCACGGAGGAAATCGGGGCATCAGAGTGGGAAGTTGCTAACAGAATGGACGGTGATACTATACATTTCTTCGATCCTAATGTAGGTGAATTTTTTGTTCATAAAGATCAGTTCCCCAAATTTTTTCTGACACTCTTTAATACGGTTTACAAAACGCCTTTTACAGGAAGGTGGTTTGATTCAGTTACAATCAAGCGTCACCCCATCTTTTGGAAACAGGCAGGGTTTGAAGATATCGATCGAAGGGCGCATGAAGCTATGGAACAACGTATGCAGGCATACAGCGTGAGAACTACTGTAGATGGTTTTGATGAAATTGAGGATATTGAAGACGGTGTAGGCTACGCAGCTGCAGCAGGTTCAACTCCTCGTGGTGGGCAAGTAGATGGTTTTGACCTAGTTGATGATTTTTCAGGTGATGCTGCTATAGTCGGTACGCCGACTAGTATTGGAAGCGATGGACCTGCTTGCTATAACTTCGCTCAGTTTAATAATCGATTTCCTGCTGTAAGATAAGTGCAATCGCACATGGACGTGCAGGCTCGAATTCTAACCTAAACATAAATAAAGGCTACGAAGGCGACACCTGGTATGTGTGCTCGGCTTCCGCGAGAAAGTCAAAAGTAACAGCACGTCACGGCTTCCCGCGGCACGGCTTCCCCGGGTTCCCCGGCACGGCTTCCCCCAGCACGGCTTCCCCCGGCTTCCGGCACGGCTTCCCGGCACGTCTTCCCAAGACCGGTATGAGGGGTTGAAATCCGATCTTCGTCAGGTGCGCTGATCAATTCAACAGAGGTGTTGATGGCCCCCTCTCATCCTTCATTTCCTCTCTAGAAGGTGCCAAGCTGTTAGGCTTATTTTCTTTTAACAGCATTTTTGCAGAACCCATAGCTCCTTTAGCAATTTTTGCACGTTGAGCAGAGAATGAAAGAAAGCAAAAAAGAGGGCAGGTTGGAATTTTTCGTCTCACAATAGGGGTTGCTGTATGATGTAAACGTAAATGAAGAAAATATGCCGTCACTAAAGTTGGTATTAATATCAAATCTGAATCATCAAAATCGTTTTTTATTTTATGCAGCCCTGTTAATTGACACGGTAAACACACACTTAATAGAAGTGTGCAAACGACACTGAGAGGAAGGCATAATAAAAACGTGGCCATGTTTTTTTTATATCTATGTCCCAACAATTGCTCAGCATCGTTAATGGTTTCAATGTTAAATCTATAGGAATTGTTTAAAATGCGTTTAGGAATCTTAGTGTTGGTATTCATTAACTGTAGCAGCAAGCCAGCCAATTCACTTCGACCCGAGATAACCAATGAAATACTTGTCTTTATTATTAAGAGTGCAAAACATTCATGTATTTTATTGATTGCATCCAGCCTGATTCCCAAATCAGAATCGTCTAGATTAAAGAATCTATATATCGTTCCTTCATCTGAACGAAAGTCCATTTCATGATGTATTCCCGGTACTAAAGTCCGATATTTGCTTTCATCACCCAAATGAGCTCTTAGCGCTCTGTGTGGTGGGCGGTACGAATCAGGTCCATAGCCATCATTATCACAATAATACATTCTGTTGAAAACAGCGTTGTTATCTATGCTCATTTTGTATCGAATTATTAAAATAAGGTTTTTAAATATTTCATCTGAAACATTTTTAAAAGACGTCAAGCCGATATTTGAACGATTAGAAAATATTTTCTGAAGTTTTAGTGAATATTCAATGTCCCTTAGAGCTTTAGACACTTTTTGGTGGTAGCCTCTGAATCTACGGTTTATTGATGAGGTAATAATAGATTTTTTATTTACTTGAAACAAACCTTCCGTACAATAACTGCAGATTATTTTTAACAAAATTTTCGGCATAATCGTAAAAAAATCTTTCTCGTTCTCTTTCTCTGTACCGTACCTCATATTTTCTCCTAACGTTGATTAATGGTAATGGGAATACCTATGTTGTTTTTGATCCGCTCGAATTTATAGCCAGGCTGGCAGCTTTAGTGTCAAAGCCGCGGGTTAATCTCACACGCCTTTACGGCGTTTATGCACCGAGCAGTCAATGGTGATCGGTGATTAACAGTCATATCAACATGTCAATTGATGCATCATCATGCTTATGTTCTACTGATTCAGTGCTATGTTTAGCTTCGTTATTTGATGCATTACCTGGAATATATTCTTCTTTTAACAGGTCGCATTCAATTCGCTGAATTAAATTGACTGCCTGCAATAAGGAAATATATTTCTTAACATGTTTCATGATCTTATTTTCACTAGGGGTGTTTAAGCGCTCTGATCTATGCTGGAAGCAATATGAAAGTAAGCAAAGACATAAACATAACACTGTTGAGCTTCCAAAAACTACCCCAACCCCTTCGGCGAGAATAAGAAATTTCATATCTGAATCATTATGGGCGACCTTGTTAGCCCAAATTGACGCACCTACTTCGCAACCTATGATAGATAGAATACATAAACAAAAAAATATACGTGGTGCTGCCTCGGTATTTCCACAAAATCCTTCTAGCTGTACATTGTTATCATATCTCAGTTGGGTATGAAAATCTTTGTATAGTGTTTGTAAAGAAACTACTGATTTGATCTGGAAAATATATTTATATCTATCAGGAATGGTTCGTTCTATTTTTTTAACTTCCCTTTTCAAGGTCTGCTGACTGAGGGGGTTAAATGATTCTGGCGCTTTACTACTATATAATTTTCTTTTGGCTTTTATATATCTATTTAATATTTCTCTCAAAATATCTACGAAGGCAGCATAATTGGATTTGTTAATTATTGCGAATGCAAGCACACCTTGCGGTTCTAGATGGCTAGGCGTTTTCAATACTAAAGAATTTTCATTAGCAAAAAATAATGATTTTACAGAAGAGTTATAGGTCTCGGTATTTTTCTCTGTCCACGAATCTGATAATAATGGAGTATTGCTAGTGTCTGTCACGATGAATTAACAGCCTTTTTAAATTATTTTTTACTATATGTACCTAAATAAAAGAGTGAGGTCAACTCCTGGTATTACAAATTTGCTATTATAGGTAAAACTGCTGGCGCAAATGAAAAGTATAGGAAGAATAACCACTCTGCTTTAATGCTATATCAGGCGTTGGTTTAGGCGCCTTTCTTCTTCGCACACTATGCTTACTAATAAGGGCGTCGAAGGCGACGCTCGGTATGAGGTTATTAAAAATAGAGTCAGCTTCTCAACCCAACACGTTGGTGAAATAAAACCAAATGCTACCTGCTTTCCGCAAGAGATTATCACTAATGCCACAGCAACTATCAACCAAGAGTTATTGTGATGCCAAGACCACTTTAGTTGCTGACACTTTACCAATTAGTGGCTCGATGGACAGCGGGTATTTCAGGAGGGCTTATGCTGCATGTGTCGAAGTCCTAATCTTCCTAGCGCATTAGCCCCGTCGCACCAAGCTAGTGCTTATGTGCAGAGGATATAATAAGTAAAGAAAGGCTGCAAAGGTGACGTTTGGTATATGAGATATGCAGTGTCTAATTAAGACATTAGTGAATTTAAGAATGAAAATACAAGTGTTAGCACGGTAGTTTGGCATTTATAAAAAACATCATTATGATTCATTCCCGGCAATTTTTTTAATATCGCACCTGGAATTTTGTTTGCCGCTTTGCTCACTTGTGGGCAGATTGGATCCTGACCGCCCACGTACATAAGGACGGGTGTTTTGATTTTCGCTAATGTGTCAGATAAGTCAGGGCGGGGTTGTGAAACAGCAGCTTTTAATGCAATCGGATCAGATGCCAATAAACGTCTACGATATTCAGGGCTAATGGGCACCTGATACTGCTCTCCTAATTCGATAAAAGCCTCCATGCCTTGATCAAGCACAGAGCCCAAGCTCTCAACTAGGGCGCCTGATTCGTAAGGCTGCGCGCCACCTAATATAAAGGCGTTAAATCGCTCTTGAAAATATTTGGCGAGACCATAGCCTATCCAGCCCCCCATGGAATACCCAAGATAACTAGCTCGCTCAATGCCGGCATGATTCAATACTGAAATTACATCCTTAGCGCGCTGATGTAGTGTATAGGCAGAAGGATCGTGTGGTTTGTCACTTTTTCCATGACCACGGGCATCAATTAAAATTAATTGATAGTGATTTGCTAATGCTTCTGTGTACCCTAGCTCCTGCCAGAGTTCAATAGACCCTGCTGTGCCATGTTGTAGCACCAATGGTTCGCCTTCCCCCATGAGTTCGTAGTGGATTTTAACTGATTTATTACTTGCAAACATTTTAGTATGACCTTTCAGTTATAGAGAAAAGCTGTGAAGGCTAAGCTTAGTATACGAATTCTAAATTAACGGATAAAGACATAATTTTCGTCAGATGATAATTTTTTTGAAAAGCGATAGTTTGCTAAGTCAAAGGATTGCAACTGTTGTTTATCGGCAAGTTGATGTTTGGCAATAAAGCGTGTCATTAAACCGCGTGCTTTTTTAGCATGAATGCCAATAACTTTGTAAGAGCCATTCTTTTTTTCTTTAAATTGAACGGTCAATACAGGGGCGGTTAATATATCTTGATTGACAGCTTTAAAATATTCGCTAGAAGCCAAGTTAACAACTATAGTGTGTTGATGTTTTTTAAGGGTAGCATTAATCCCTCGGCTTAATTTATCGCCCCAAAATTCATAGAGGCTGTTGCCATGCTCATTTTTAAGGCGAGTTTTCATTTCAAGTCGATAAGGCTGAATTAAATCTAGAGGGTGTAAATATCCATAAAGCCCTGAAAGAATCAATAAGCTTTTTTGTAAGTAAGCTAAGTTGTCTTGGCTAAAATCATGGATATTTAAACTTTGGTAGGCATCACCTTGAAAAGCAAAGATTGCTGGTTTTGCGTTGTGTAGGTCGTAGCGATCTAGATTAAAATCCTGAAAACGTTGGTAGTTTAAATCGGCAAGATTTTCACTGAGTGACATCAATTTGCTTAGCGCTTTGCTGGAATAATGACGTAACTCATCAACAAGGGTCGATATTTCTTTTTTCATTTTAGGTTGAGTACCCTTTGGGCCCGGCTTTAATGGCGAAAAATCTTGTTTCTTTGCTGGAGATAAGAGAACCAACATGCTGCTACCTCTACGATATAATTTGCAAACTAACGGTATTCTACACCTTCAATTAAATAATCACCAGGGGTCATCTTTTCAAAGCGTATCATGCAAATAAAAAGAAAGGTTGTGAACACCGATTGTGATTCTGACAAAGCATCTTCTTACAGGAGTATTAGCGGCCAGCTAAAGCGTCTACATACCGGGCGCCTACGTTGTTAAGCTCAACCCGGTATCGATATCGTTGCTAATTATTATTTCCCAGGGACAACATTAATATATAAATCAGCCCAAAAGTTTGTCCAGGCAGCATGTTGCTCTTCAGCTTCACCCTTTAAAACAACGCAGCGAGCTTTGCTGGGTTCTAGGTTGATAATTTGCCAGCTGTCATTCTTATCGCCAGGGAGCCAACCGGTCAACGCATTTCCAGAAACGGTAAACGAGCTTCCCGGAACGGTAATAACGTTGCCTGGCGTGCCAGGAAAAGCATTGTCAGTAAAGTAAACTGTTGCTGTGCAAATAGGTGCACTAACATTGTCATAAACAGTAATTTGGCTTTCTAGCGTTGTGTGTCCGCCGTTGTAGTGATTAATGTATTGTTAGTGTGAAGTTCACCAGAGCTGCTACCAAATGCGGCTAATGCATTGCTGGTAGTAAAAATTATAAAAAAAGGAACGAGCAGAAATAGATATTTTCTCATGGGGTAAGCCTTTATATGAAAATTGTGAACAAATCCGTGGGACGGTTGATTGAATTTCCATATAAGAATTTCTTAAGTATACGCCTAAAGATTTTAACGTCAAGCTGTGCGGTGCTTTAGCGTGCTGTAAATTTTTCTTTTTTCATTCTAGGTATGAACGAATGGTGCAGTTTTATTTAATTTTCAGAAGGTTAGTCTTGTAGCTTAAAAGTTCTCTATGATAGTATCTGGTTGCTATTATTTCTACTTGGGCAAAGGGGATTGCATAATGATGAGATGGGTTTATTCTGCAAGTGTTCGCAGACAGTCTGTAAGTTTTTTAAAATCTTCTTATTTTGTATTTATCCTCTTTACATTCTGCTCCACTGCTCTGCTTTATACTGTTGCTAATTTCCACGGTTGGCCAATTGGGCATGATTTAAATTTCTTTTTTTATCGGATAGTTATTTATGCGCAGCATATGAAATCTGGAGACTTCTTTCCAGCCTGGTCTTCGATTGACAACTATGGTTTTGGTTCGCCTTGGCCCTCTGTTTATGGCAGGTTGTTTTATATTATCGCTGGTGCTTGTTTCTTGATAACACATTCTTTAAAAACTGCCACATTATTAGGTATTTTCTGTTGCTTCTTGATAGGTGCCTACGGAATGTATAGTTTGTGTTTGCGGTTGCGTTGTCATCGCTACTTTGCAATAGGTGCGGGGCTTATGCTTATTGGGGCTAACTATACCACCACTGATTGGTTAATCCGCAGTGATATGGCAGAGCTAAGTGGTGCTATGCTAGTCCCTTGGGTGTTAAGTTGGTTTATTGATGCAATTGAAAATGAAAAATTTCACCCGATGTTTGGGTTTACTTTAGGACTGACTGTATTAGCGCATTTAATTATTGCTTATTATGTATGTTTAATGGCGATAATTGTTATCTTTTCTTTAATTATCGCAAGAAAGATTTCGTATAACATAATTATGCTACGCTCTATTTATAAATCGTTGCTAACTTTTTCATTGACTACGTTACCAAACTTCTTTTGTCTATATATGTATAGTGCTAATTATAACTTGCATCAATTTATTCAATATTTTCGACCCGAGTATTCTAGGCATCATTTTCATGAATATTTTTATAATCCTAATTTCCATTGGGGAAAACACGCTGGAGCCTATAGTGTGCAGTTGGATTTTATTATTTTACTTCTTTTATTTATACCATTATTTATATTTTTATATAGGTTAAAAACAAAAAAGACGTCGTTTTACTTAAAGCCTATTGTAAAAAAAAACCTTATTGCCTTGTCGATTATTATTGGTTTTTGCTTTTTTCTCCAGACGCGGCAAGGAGTTCCTATTTATAATATAATACCAATGGCGAACTTTATACAGTTTCCCTGGCGGTTGCTAGCTATTATTACTCCAGCTTGTATAGCTTTTTCATTTCTATTGATTGAAGTGCTTGCTAAAAAATCACTTAAGATTGTGGCTTTAATTGCTGCCTTGGTAATGTATGTAACCAGTGGGGCATTTGCTCGTATTCATTATCAAGCTGTTGGCCCTATGTCCAAAGATATCTATTTGACTGAATCGAAAAATTTAAAAACATATGTGCCAGTGAGTCAAAAAATATTTTCCATCAGTTCTTATAAGCAGGTTATAGAAAAAATAGTTAAGCAGCATTGTTCTATTAACACACTACACCCATTGGCAGAAGGATTGCATCGCGAATTTAATGTACACTGTCAGCATTCAAGTGTTGTATCGTTGCCTGTTTTTCAGGATAAAGGCTTCACAGTGACTGTTAATAATCACAAAGGTCAGCGTTGTTTAACAAATGAAGAATCACCGGCTTTATGTGGTGTCAGTCTTAAGGCGGGGGATAATAAAGTGATTATTCACTATCCAACCTTCTTTACCTTAGTCAGTTCATTGTTTGCTTGATGTTATTTGCTTTTTTACTTTGCCGTGCTGTTACTTTTTACTTTCTTCTTGATACTTTGTCGGATGCTACGCGGTGATGTTACTTTTGGCTTGCTTATTTTCAAATACATTTTAGGTTGTAGGTTGTGCGAACACGATCACATATCTACGTCGAATTTCTTCTACTTGGGTACATTAAAACAGTCATAAGAAAATAAAAGGGTAAGCGCCTTCATTTTCATTGAGTATGGAATTTAATTTGCTAGGAAGTCGTGCGTTCGAGAAAGTAAAAAGTAACAGGCTACTGTCTTTCGGTCAAGAGTTTTATTGATGATATTTAAGTTATGATGGAGCGATAAAAATGTGAATGATTCCTATGGACCAGCCTGAGCCCTATGGGACGCGTGCAAAAGATT
>JAUIAD010000021.1 GCA_030425685.1 Gammaproteobacteria bacterium
AGATATTGCATTATTTGTTGCCAAGTTAGAGAAAGCCTGGAGAGAGCGATTTCACATGCACATCAAATCAACAGAAATTGTCTAGATTTCACTCTACAAAATTGGGGGTTCTTCCACAGCGGGCGTATATGCGTTAATATCCCTCCTCCTGTATTAATATGTGCATCCTGCATGCTATTTGAATCATACAAGGCACCTCTTGCCACAATATCATCCGCTGTATCGCTTGTTGTAAAAGGCGCATGTATTTCATGAAGCCACGAAACGATACGATCAGTTAATGGCAACTCAGATAAATGTGAATTTTTAGGCACGGTATTATTCACTTCTTTAACAATCGCTTGCTCTAATCCGTACTGTGGATCGCTCCACCATTGTTTGCAGGTGGGGTAACCATAAGTGGGCTGCTCTTGAAGTCCTGCTTTAACATTATGATCAACAAGCGGTGATGGATACATCGCGTAAGGAAATGGTGCAACCGGCTGACTAGCACGCATGTTTTGATAATACAGCAGGGATAGCACATGCGATCCCATCCACGCTAAATCAGCGTTACCACCGTATTGTTTCATCACATCTTGATAAGTCGATGGATCGGGATTTCGCGTATTAAACATAGCTTTTGCTGGCAAATAGCACTGGTTATTGAATTCTTGAATTTGATTTTGTAGCGGCTGTGAAAAGCGTGTCATCACCACCGAATGCATCAGTTGATTAATATTCTGCGTGCAAGGCATGCTTTTAGTGACGGCGTAGGTGATCCCAGATGAGACGTCTAGCGCCAACCCTAATAAAACCGGTAATTTGACGGAATCTACCACCATCCCTTGAAACATGTCATCATAGGTGGTGCCGCTGTTGCCTGGCGTTGACACCTCTGATCCCGCTTCACAAATAGGTTGATATTGAATTTCTTTGACGTCTAAATGAAACGCAGGGGCAACCGCCAGATAACATACGAGCGCCATCAAAATAAATTCAATGAACGTTCGACGAAACGAAATATCAGCACCATTACCAATGGCGGTCTCAAATGGCTTGGTCAGGCTATTAATCATCAACATCAAAAAAGGCAGATAGACAATCCCGAAGCGGGAACACACCTCCCAAATCAGATCGTAATATTTAAACCCCAAAAAGGTGGTGTAAAGTTCTAATGGGCTTTGTACCATCATCGCTTGTTACTCCCCTTGCCCCTGCTTATAAACCGCACCATTATTAGTAACGGGACCGCTGCTTTGTTGATTCGTTTGATTTGCTGCATTTTCTTCGTTGTTATTCATTTGTTGTAAAAGTGTTTGCATCGTATTGGATGTCATTTGTTTTCTAACTTGATGCTCAAACAAAAGATTCTCGATATCCTTATTAAGACGATTAATGCTTTCATTCACAGCATTTAACGCGGGCTGTAAATTTTGAACGACCTGTGCTTGAGAACCTGCAATCAACACTCGTCGTAACATGAGGGATTCATCAATTAAATTCTGTATCGCCACATCTTGCGCAATACGATTGATATAAAGGGCTTGGCCTGATTTATCTAAATTACGCAATCCATCAATCACACGTGGTGTGATGGCGAGACCATTAGCACTGATCTGCTCTAAATCCGTGGGGCTTGGTGTATCATTGCTCGCAACAATTTGTGCGAGCTTATCACGAATGGTTTTGACACACGTTTTATCGGTATTAGCGATATCAGGGCATGACGTTAAGATTGGAACGAGTCCAACACCTGCTGTTGTGCCCTGCGCTGAATTACTCTTTTGAGTTGTGATCGTGATATTACCCAGCACTAACGCTGAAAACTTACCCGCATCATCAGGTGTTGGCCAAAACGTAGTAAGATCGGGATGATCCGCTTTTGATGTCGCAGAATCATCGTCCAATGGACGATTGGGATCGACCATAATGTTATAACCTGCCACAGCCACATCTGAAATCACTTTAATCGGCACTTGATCGCCAATAGAGCCACCCGATGGGCCTTTATGCACCCACTGAACACCATATTCAGGACCTTTTTTCGTGGTATCCGTTCTAGCCGTATTAATATCCACATCTTGACCTTGCGCGGCTGCTTTGGCGTGATTCATCCAACCATTGGAATCAGAAATGCTGAACCAATCTTGATACGGTGACTTGCCATTTTTAATTTGGTTCAGTGATTCTTGGCAAGATTTCATCGAAACGTTAAACCGATCCTGTGCGCCAGTCATCGCATTTTGAATGAGGTTATAAAGCTTAGGGTCCATCTTTTCGAGTTCATACATGGGCAGGGAACCCACTGCGGAAGTTGCCGAGCCAATGACACTTTTACTCAAGCCCTCGATAGAGCCACCAATATTATTGATCGTATTAGAAATCGAAATAGCTGGATTAAAACCATTGCAGGTATAACCCAAATTTGAATTTACATTACCACCCACATCAATACTGGTAGTAGGCGACACAGGCGGCATCGAAATATCGGACCCCCCGTTTAATTGATAGTAGTCGTAAGATTTGGTTGGCAACAAACTGTCAGCAAATACTGCGCTACCGCTGATCATTAATGTTGTGCCTAATAATATTGTGATGCTTCGCATACTCACCTTCTCCTATCGTTTAACCGTTGGCGGCACGTTCACCATGGCCCATAAAAATTTACCGGAATGTTGTATACAACCACGGTAGTGACGCCACACTAAAAAAACGTAATTGCCATTTCCGGATTTTTCATCCGCTTCACCCAAATAGTGCCCAGGGGGAATGCTGCTTGCATCCTGTCCGAGTTGGATATGTCGATCGTTGGGATAGACTTCCTCCCAAATTTCATT
Source organism: Gammaproteobacteria bacterium (assembly GCA_030425685.1). Lineage (GTDB taxonomy): Bacteria > Pseudomonadota > Gammaproteobacteria > Coxiellales > Coxiellaceae > JAUIAD01. The sequence goes on from JAUIAD010000021.1 coordinate 2,820, forward strand.
CTTGTCATTGGGTTCTTCAATAACGTTAGCGACGGCGCAATTTGTGCCACAAGAATCTTGTGTGGACTTAACAATATGTAAGGTGTTTTTATTGGTGACAATATCGGCTGCGCGAAGTGCCGCCATGACAGAAGCTTCATAATCATTGGTGGTATTGCTTGTCATGCTGCGCGGGAATTCATAACCCCATTTGTTTGTGAATCCTTGGCCTATGATGTAACCAAATAAATTCATGTTTTCTGGTAATCGCAGTGCTTCAGCAAGTCCTAAACGCCCTGGCGTATCGGTTGCTGAGCTGTAATAAGGAAAAAATCCCGTAGTGTCTAAGCGCAAGCTTAAAAAGGGGAAATATTTCAGCGGATCAGGATTACCCACCACATCAACGTACTTAGTAATGAGGCTATTGGCTTGCTCATGACTGTCGTTATCCTCACTGGTTTGACCATTACCCAATGAATAGCCTGTAACCGATTTAGACGCGATATTACCGGCTGTGTAACTGGCTTTATCCAACGTGATCCTAGCGGCATCCCAAGGATCATCGCCCTCTTCATTAAAACTGGTTACTACCATGTCGGGTAAGTACTCATCCAGCTCTAAGGTAAACGCAGGATAAGGGATACCAAAAGCACCGTGGTCCAGCCAAACGCAAGTCCCAATCACACCAAAATGCGAATAATCGAAGACATGACGCGATGAAGCCCAAGCAATACCCAGCGTACTAATCGTTCCTGGTGGTTTCGTTGAGGCATTTACGCCTGTTGCTGTTAACACCAACAACACACTAAACCCAATTATTTTAATCTTATCCCACATGATCACGCTCCAAAAAGGCTTGGTATTCCTGAACAGCCGAATCAATATTTTGCTGGCCATAAATAACGTACTGCTGATTAATGACGATCGCAGGTAGACTTTCCACTCCAAGTTTCGCTGCCTCAAATTGGCAAATCATATTTTTTGATATAGCTTTAAACTGTGTTTCATAACGTGCCGTGATCTCCGATCCACTCATATTTTTTACCGCCATCTGTGCTTTTAAATCTTGATTAATCGCAGCTTTCATTTTTCCAGCCGTATCCAACAAACAAACTGAAGCGTTGTTTGTATTATCAATCGGTGGCTTACCGCTCAGCCCAAAGTACTGGACGCTCATTGCGAAAGACAACGCCGGTAAACACAGGGCGAAAATACAAGCCGCTTTAATCATCAAATGTTTCATCATCAACAATTTCTCTTCGATAGGATTTTAGTTTTTCAGCAATTTGCTCTACTGCTTCTAAATCGGTATAGCCAAACTGATCGCAAAGCGCTTGGCGTTCAGCTTTTTCATTTTGCTCCGTCATCGCCAGCGCTAGTGCAATGCGCGGTGGGATATTACGAAATAGTCCTTGATAGTTCTCACCCAATAAAACACCTTCGGCATACACTTTGGGATACTTTTTCACACTGCTTAATAAATCACGCTGTTCTTTTGTGAGTGTTCTAAATTTTGGGATCAGATCAATTTCTTTTTCGGAGAGCGCTAAACACAACCAGTTTTCCATCATGGATAGTAATTTGCTGGTCTCAAGCCCCTCTAAGTCTGCAATATTTTGGGTGGCTGGCATTAGCCACAAACCAATTTTTCGAGATACTTTCGCCATTAAGGTTGCAAAAGCCGCAATCATTTGGTTTTTAAAGAGCAAGTGAGCCTCATCCATAATAAAAATAGTGGGTCTGCCGCCAAATTGATTGGCTTCAGCGATACCCAACACACGAGAAAGCACAGAAATAGCAACGACATTCAGTCCTGACTCCTGACCTTTATCTTTTAAAAACCCAAGGTCTATATGCATGTAGTCAAAATCAATGGATGGTTTTGCAGGCGAATTAAAAAAGTTGGCTAAATCGCCCGTAATAAATTGCGTCATGCTCGCGGCGAAATCTTTAAATCGAGCGGCATTATCCTCATCAGCTTTTGCCGCCAACAAAAACCCTTCAATAAAGTCTTCTGTTAGGACTTGTTCTTTACCTTGGGATTGACAGCGCTTAACAGTTTCAATGATCGTTTGTGTGATCCGCCCCATGTCAGCGCGCGTCATATTGGCTTCTTCTTTTTCATCGCCACCTGTGATCATGCAACGAATTACAAGTGCCATTTCATTTAAGACGTCGCGATCTTCATCGGCTTTCTTTTCCTGCTCTGTGGCACTCGTATGAATGGCTTCAATTTCATCGGTTTGCCGATTGGCATGATCAGATACAATCGTTTTATCAACACCTGACTCATCAATCTCAAATTCTAATCCTGCCGATTTTTTATCCTTGAGATCCGTTTTAATTTGCTCTTTTTCAGTTTCAACAGCGTCGAGTATTTGATACGCATCCATGAAGGGATTAACTGGGATCGCCATGTTGCGATCAAACTTCAAGTATTCCACTTTTTTTCCATGATGCTTTAAATAACGGGTTAATACATCAAATGAGCCACCCGCCTCTAAAATCACGACCCGCGCATCAATGATCGCTAACAAACACATGACGATATAACTAATCGACACAGACTTACCTGCACCACTGGTACCAAACAACACCACGTGACTGTTATTCGATTTGAATTCATCATGGTAGGGATCAAAAATTACCCCTTCCCCACCTCGGTTATAAAACAAAAATAAAGGATGCAGTTGATCACCACGGAAGCGACCATAGAAAGGCAGAAGTGCTGCCAAATCGGTTGCAAACAGATATTGCGAAACAAACATTTTATGCTTTTCAAAGGTATGGTCGTAATTTCCAGGTAAGAAGCGAATATAAGTGTCGATGGGATAGAGGTTATATTTTGTATCGATGACCCTAAGGCCAGCATTACGCAATAATGTGCGCAGCTTCCGCTCTTTCTTAGCCAAGTCATCGGCATCCTCTCCCCTAAAAAATACCGCCTGAGAAGTGCGTATCAATAAATTACCATTGGGAATTTCATCACGCGCCTGAGCTACATCACGTTTCACGCGACCTGGCTCACCGCCTTTACCAATGGCACTTTTTTCAATGCTATCTAAATGCTTTTCCAAAGTTTGTTTTGATTCAAACACCATTTGAATGGTATACACACTGCCCGGTGGAAAATGATCAATCAGTGCTGCGCGTTTGCCATTAATACTACGCTCTCTTGAGATCACACCAATCTTGGGTGCGTTTTCAAGCTCAGCAAACACCAATACACGATGCTCAAGACCATCAAACAACCAACCTTTTTCGTCATCTGTTGCTACAGGCTGTGATTTAAAGGCATTTTGCAATATTGACCAGCCAAAGGGCTTTTTTTCTGGGTAAGGAAACAGCTCTAATAATTTATCCACATCACCATCAGTAATTTCAGGTCGTGGATTAAACCAACGCACATGCCAATCATAAACGTGTTTTCCTGTTAAGGTGCGAACCTTCATCCCCTTGTCTTTTAGGGTGTCGATCATGTTCTCGGTGACTTCATCTAATTCGTTAAATGTCTCACGTCTGTAGTCAAAACCTTTTATAGGGCGTTTATGCCTGCGATAAATCGCCATCCTGAGCCGTCTACTTCGGCCTCGAAACGGTAGCCCTGACATGGGATCAACAAAAATACCATCTTCTTTGCACATTAAACCAAAGTGATCGTTCATTACATTATTTAAAAAATGCTGGCTGAATCCATCATCGCCGAGTTCTGGCTTAACATAATTTTTCAATCGTTTCTTTAAGCCTTTTAATGTCATGTCATCTTGGCAATAAATAGAGACGGTCCAAGGATTTACATCTTCAAGCGGTACGATGTTTGAGAGTAACGCTACGAGCTTTTGATAAAGTTCAATAATGGCATCACTTGATAAGGTTTCACACGAAATATCTTGGATCTCTAAAAATCGGATTAAGGACACACCATCCTCTAAAAGCCCAGCATTTTTTTCATCATCCCAATCAACAATCGACATTTCATCTGACAATGATCGGTGTGCACGATACCCCTTCGCTTTATCTGAATTTTTAATCACATGGCCGCTCTTATTCTTGGATAGGTCAGCGCTCTCAACTGAATGATCATCATGGCGTGTGTGACCTTTTAATTTATTTTCGATCCATTGCAACATAACTTTGCCACTCTCTATTTAAATAAGGGTTAAACTTCATCGCACTAATATTCCTCACCTGGCATGGCATAATGATTTTTTTCATATAAGAAAAATGTCGTGGTATAACCTGGCACTGGAACATTCGTCCCACTGTAGTGGGACATGTGCGGGAAGATATACGCTGCAACATTTGGGTTGGGTAATACTTTAAATTCGCTATTAATTTGATTTTGTGCATCATCCATATACTGATCATTAACTGGGATCACATGAGTTGTTTTTCCCTGATAACGGCTAACATCAAATTGGTTGTTAGAGCTTGTATTATCCCCATTGCCTTGTGTATCACTTGGTCCCGCTAGTCCTGTTTGCACACGATAAATCTGCGCCATAGTCATATCTCCATGTGGCAACATATTTTTGCCTGGTGTTGTGCAACCATTCAGCAAAACAATGCTAGTCAAGCTGATGAGAAGCGAACTGATTTTGATTGCTTTGTTCATAATCTATTTTTCTCCCATGACGGTTTTTATCAATTGGAATGGTTTTTGTGATGTTGACGACAACATGTGTCATCTGCTGTTTAAAAGACGACGGGATATACACCACATCAAAAACCCCATTAATTCGGCTGGTATACCAATCAAGCGCCTTATCGGCACCAGTTCCCACCATTTTCCCGCCCATGTATTTGAAGGCATTGCCGGTGACCTGACTGATGGATTGATAAGGACTGACTGAGTTCGTGGTTTGGGTCTGAGCAAAGGCGTTCGCCCCGCCAGCAAGACCGCCCATGGCTGCGATACTGGCCAAGACTCTAGGGGCATCGGTAATGTATTTTCCAGGCAGGCAAGGGTTCCCATAAGGCGTTGAGATGTAGCCTAGCGCATCTTGTGGGTTCAGGCTGGTGCCCTTCTGATTGCTACCTACCACCGTAAAACTGCCATCACGCCAGGTAAATAACATTTTGGTGATGTAGCCTCGCGCACAGCTCATGGCCATATTTCCGACTGAATAGCCTTCAAATACAATGCCACTTAAATCAGGTGGTAAGGTGATTCCATTAGAGGCGAGCAAGGCTTTGCGCCCTACGATGGCTTTAAATTTAAACGCCGGTTGTAATAAGGTGTTATTCACCGGCACCTCGCCCAAAATATCACTTTGAAGGACCACATCGGCTAAGGTTGAATTCGCAGGGATTGTAAAATACGGAATATCATTCTTATGTCCACGAACCGTTGTCATGCTATCACTTGCATTGGCCTGTTGTGCTTGTGCTGTTTTTAAAATAGGACGATAGCCAACGGATGATTTACCCTCTTTATCTTCGATAGGTAACGACATATCGTTAACCACTGTGATCATGTGACTTTTTGATGAATGATTGCCAGGCTGTCCATTTAATGGATAATCCCCTTTTGCAGTGTTTGATTGACTTTTGTTTTTCAGAATACCAATGCGATTACTTAAATCGTGTAACTCAGACTGTTGAGACGATATTAAGGCTTGCATTTTTTGCTGGGCCGCATAGAGCTTACTGTTTCCCGTTTGTTGCATGCGATCCTTTAAATACGAATTTTCTTGGATCACTTTTTTATTTTGTTCTGTTAACTGATTCATTTTTGCAGTGAGGTAACGCAATTCTTCATTGTTTGTTGCGTGCACGACAGCCGATGTGCCTTTATCATTATTTGCTGTTTGTTTTTCTTGGGATGAGTCGCCAGAATGGCCAGCAAACCAGACCAAGACGAAAAAACCAACGGCACCCAATCCCACCCATTTTGCTAATGTCATTTTTTTACGCATGTTATGCTGCCCCTCTTGCAAATGGGTTTAAGTCATTCAAGCTCTCGCCAAATGGCCTGTCGGACACAACAAAAAGCAAGGTGAAATCACGCTTTGTGCCGCGTGGCGTTAAGGTATTAAAAGGAATCACGGGTGTGGTAAGCGTTTTCATCGCATCAAATCGATAAAATCCTGCTGCCTGCCAATGTCCTACCAATTTCCTAGGATCTAATTGAATGGTCTGATTGGTTGTATTTTTTAATTGGACTGCTGTCACATAAAGATCACCACCACGCCATAAAATCAACGGAAACCCTTCAACCGCATCTCCGTAATAAATATTGACAGCTTTATGAGTGTACATAGGTGTTCGAGAAATGTTATTAGGTTGGCTTGCAAGGCGCTTCACCCCAAATTGCTGTGCGGCGAATCGTAGTAGACTGACATCATTAATCGTCACAGTGGGTTTTTCTTGTGTTTCCCCTGCGTTATAGGCCGATGGACTGACCGAGGGGATCACGACATCGAGCGGATGATTATCTTGTGCCTTATCGGTCGATGACAGATAAACCAGAACGACCTCACCTGAAGCCATTAACTTTACTTGTAGTAATATGGGTTTAAATGCTTTGTGTGCTGTCACATATAAAGTGCCTGCATTATTATAAATTGTGACTTTATCGGTAGTGAGATCAGGATTGTTATTATCAACCTGCACGCGATCGGGAAACGACAACATGCGCTGATGATTCAAAGGCACAACAAAATTAATTGGTGTTTTTACCCAAACGATATGTTCATCGTTTGCTTGTGCATTAGCGACAATGCTATTTTCAGCGCTATTATCTGCAAGCCCGACGATGGGAAACAAAGCAAACAGTACAAACCATAGTGTTAATATTTTTTTAGTGAGCATGTCTTTCATGATCAACCCCTACACAAATGTCTTTAATCGTTTTTTAGAAACCAAGCCATCCAATGCTAAACCCCAGGGGTTGTACTGAATGCTTTCTGCGGTTCTGACCACACGCACCTTGTATTCGTACAAGGCATCCATGAGGACGGCATTATCCTTATAGCGTGTGACGCGAAGTCGCAAATCAACGACCCAACTATTGTCACCCGTGCGTTTGACTTGAGTGCCATTGGCATATCCCATGCCGTTATAAGGCGCGATGGTTTGGACTGAATCCAATAAGTTGCCTGTTTCAAAGCTGTTCTCGTAATCATTATTTAAATAGCCGCGATAGCTGGGTGTGATGTAATAGCGATAATCAATGATATTCTTCTTATAGTCTTTTTGAGCGTTGTCAGACCAGGTATTGATGGCGACAAACATTTGATAAGCAAAACCATAAACAAACGCATTTGAAACGCTGTTGGTTTTATAGTATCCGCCTTGTAAAACCTGAGATGGTGTTAAATAAATACGCTGGTTTTTTAATTGGCTTTTAATGCCATTAATACTGCTCCAAAGCAGTAAGATAATGACACACAAAACACCGATAAAGCCCCAGAGCATTTTTACTTTTTGCTTTTGAAAATCCATGATTTTCCACGTATCAAATTGCTTTTTCATCTACCTGTCCTCACCAGCACGAAAGGTACGCCGTGTTTCCCACACTCCTGTTTGACAAATACGAGCGTGCTTTCCGAACCCCATGCGCTTAGAAATATCAAGCAATATAAAATTGTAAGGTTTACCTTTTTTATATTTTGCAAAGCGCTTAGCGCTCAATAACACCGTGTGGTAGACAAAGCAGCCCATCACCAACAACACCAGTGGGAAATGACCAACAAAGACCGACAGAACCAATGCAAATAAAAACAAGCTCGCTACAACCAAGATAGTTAATAAAATAAGCTCCATAAACGTGCATTCCTGCCACATAGGGTAAGGGTGTGTTAGAAATCGACTGCGTGGTCTTCTCATGATGGCTTCCTCTCTACTGATTTGTTGCCCATTGTTTTAAGATGTATTGACCTAAGAAGAACAACACCAAACCAATCACAACCAAGATTGCGCCGGTCACTAAGGCCATTTTAAATTTCCCAAAATCATCGGTTTCTTGGTATTTTTTGTAACCGCGATAGATATCAAAAACGGCCAGAACAATAAAAAACAGCGCGCCGCCATAGACCAAGATGGGTCCCGCTTGTTTTTGAATAATGTTTTTAAGGATATCTAAAAAATCCTTTCCACCTGTGGTTGGATCATCGCCTGAATCTGGCGTTGGAATAGCCCCGTCTGCCATCGCTTGATCGCTGATAAATATTAGCGTAAACACCATCAGTGCCCTGACAATCGCAGGGTGGCAATACACCCATGTTTTAGCTTTAGCCGATACATTTTTTGCTTTGATAAGAAAAGTCTTCATTTCAATCTCCCGTTAATAAACAATCACCCAAATGGCCACCAATAAAATCAGCACCAATACCAGCTTGACCAGCCAACTATTGGGTTCTTCTGACTCATTCATTTGCGTCAACATTCCTTTGATAATGAATGCGCCCCAAACCACTGACAGTAGAAAAATCAGGGTTCGAATAAATATCGACAAACTCTCTCCTGAAAATCCGGCCGCTATTTGGAACCACTGGCTTAATTGATCCACACCACTCTCCCCTACCGTCCAACATAGTCACCGTTCATAGGTGCAATTCTCTTGGGTGTTAAATTGGATTGATTAATTTGATTCACCAAAGCGGCTCTAATCTCAAGCAAGTTATCTTTGAGGCCATCGTGCTTCACCCCATTGGCATCAACCCAGCTATTAAAGTGGAACTGTACGCGAGCGGTTTTGTCTTGCTCTTTGGATGCTTGTTCTATCAGAGGGAATAAAGCATCGATCTGGTTAATCATACGCACCATCGTTTGATTCATCTGATCTGTGCTTGCTTGTGCCTGTACTGCTGGCAGAAGAGTGAATGAGATTAAAAACCCTAACAGCAGCACTTTCAGTTTTTTTGTTTTAAATTTTCCAACAACCCTCACAAAGACTTGTCTTATAGATTTAGTGGTTTTGTCATTAATCATTATTTCACTCACACATATTTTTTAAATTTAGATACTGTTCTGGAAGCTAATAACAACGTCATTAAGCTCACGCCCATAAAAAACACGACTGGATTAATCCAAAGTGGCACAACCAAATAAATAGCAATCAAAAGCCACAAGACGCCTGGCACAAATCCTAAAAACCGATGAAAAATAAAGCTCGACTCCCGCCCAAGCTCTGCTGTTCTCACTTCCCGCAGTGCGAAGCCATCAACCACCCCAAACAACCAGCTCAACCCTAAAAGAGGCAATGCCAATACAAATAATAAAAGCTTGCCTAACACCATGAGTGAGTTGTTTTTTGCAAGCGCTAACATTTCTACCACTCCTTGCTTAATGGAACGCCAAAGCTGACCTGCCTTGTGCTCAGCGGGTGCTAAATAGCTATTCCCTTTGCCGCCCATAGCACCTTGCAATTGACGGCCTGCCGTATTCATTGCGCTTGAATGCGTAATGTTTTTAGCAGCACTGGCTATCAATGCACTGGTAGATGCCACAAAAGCAAAAACCTTTGTGTCTGAGTAGGTTCCCTCAATGTGTTGCTCTGCCCGCATCATGTTAATCAACCTGTTATTTGCCATTTCAAATCCACTTAAATGCCAATAAAAAACACTCAAACAAAAACTCAAAACCCATCCCCAAAAAATACCTTTTACGAGCGCTCCTATAATTCGATGACGACTAAACTTTTTTTTATTAATCGTCGATCCCTCTTTCATTGTTCTACATCACTTTTTGTCCACAAAAATGGGTAATGTGAAACGTGTAGATACTGACTTATCCCAGACAGATCGACTGGCAATAGGGTTAAACCCGTTTCCTGTTCAATTTGTTGTGTGCGCGCTTGATCGTTGACATTCGTAATAATGCCAATAGCCCCTATACGTTTAAGCTCACTGGCATTCGTTGTTGCCCAGCGTATTGATGTGGGGTCATCGCCAATCACAAATAGCGGCCTGGTTAAATCTTTCGTTTTGATTGGATGTGACTTTATCTTTCCTGGAGTTAATCTGCTGGTTGCGGGATACATAATCTTTTGTAGATGAATTTCCTTTTCTTGGAAGAATGACCGATTCATTTGCAATAAAGTCGATGAATCTCCTTTTTTTGGGTAATGAATATCGGTTAAATAAGGGGCAGCAGAGACAGTTGGGCCGTCCTTATTTACCACAACCAACTGGGCATAACTCGTAGCACTGATTAATAAACCTATTGTGATGAGTATCCACTGCTTCATGATTAAAACCTCGATACATCAATAACGGTTGCTTTGCCATTTCTAACCAACACTAATACGGGTAAGCTTTTTTCATCTTTGAAGCGACTAAATGGCCCCTTATTCGTATTAATGGTGATTTCCCCTTTCTTTACGAGACTTACCGGTATGCTCTGATTATTTGCCCAATCTTGTATGCCATGACTTGATGGCGTTCCCGCAAAGTAAATATTAAGTGTGATGTTATTATTTGATTGAATATCCGCGAGCAGTGTACTCACCACACGACGAACATCTAAATTAAGCTTTGTCATCAAGAATAATTTATCACCGGCTTTTAAGCTCACCGCATGGTAGTTGTAAGGGCTAAACGGAGTCACATCAAAAGGTCTAATCAGTGGCAGACCTTTGTTGACTTCAGCTTTCGCCTGACTTGCTGCAAACTGCCAAGCCAATTCTTTTGTCATTTTTTCTTGTAGCTGATGTGCATAAAGCAACGCAAATCGTTTTCGTTCACTGGGATTTTTTGCATTAATACCTAATATTTCAACAGGCGATATTTTAGAGCCTTGCCAATACAAACCGCTGCGATTTTGCATGAGCAATACGTAACGTTTTTCATCATTTTGCGTCAAATCCCACACTTCTGCTTGGTGCTTTTGTTCGGGCGTTAATTTAACATTCTTGATATTTTGGCCGCCCACTATGTCATCATGGAATTCCTTTAGGCCACGAACATAAGTTCCTGGATCTTGTGTATCATTCAACGCACCATTCGGATAACCGATGTCTTTAACATTCAGTGATTGAAGCTCGCCAAAGCTTTTGCTTTTGAATGGGCTGTAATAAAATGGATTAGCTTGACTCAGCATTGGGGCAAGCCCAATGAGGATCAGCACGATCGATTTTTTATATTGATAAAAACACTTCATCACTTAAAAGTTCCCATTTAAATTAACGCTGGCACACACCCCTTTTCGATTCACAAATCGTGCAGTTTGATGCTCATAATCACTGGAGCTGAGTTTCCAGCCTGCTAGCGTAAAATCGTTTTCTAAGGGCGAGACCATGTTGGCATAAAGGACTGAAACCACATTGCGACCATTCACCATATCGATGGACTGAACCGTGAATGGCAGGTGCGAACTACTGAGGCATTTCACTTTGTTTTTTACGGCTTCAATTTCGTCTAATTTACTGGTTGTGGTTTTTTGATAAGAACCTAACTGTGATGAAAGACTGGTGATTTGAGAGCGCAAGGCGCTGTATTGTGCTTTATTATCTTGCTCAATTTGTGTGATTTCTTGATTAAGGCTATGTATATCCGCACGAACCTTATCAATATTGACGACTGAGCGATGGCTTGAAAGCATTTTTTCAATGTTGGCAAGCTTAGCTTGCAAATCAGTTAAATCATCGTTAATGCCATGCGCTCCGGATGATGGTGCAGATGTTGTTGTTGATGATGATTGATTAGCTAAATTAGCTTCAACCATAGGTGTGTTTTTGGTAACAGAATATGAAGTAGCTTTGTGATGATGGCCTGAAAATATTGCCACGACAACAATCAGAAAAATGATACCCACACCCGACGCAATCGCGACTTTCAAATGCATCGCAAGTGATTGATAGCGTTTTAATAAAGTTACGCTGCCTCCTTTTATAAAAAAAAAGCTATTAATCACTTTGTTTTTAGTGGTATCTAATATCGCACTGATGCGAATTTTTAAGCTGGTATCTAAGTTATCACTCATTATGATCACCTTTTTCTAAATCACTAATTTCAATTCCATCTAACGTTTTAGGCTGTGGTTTTTTATGCGCTTTCAAATAACGCAGTTCCTGCTTCAAATGTGCTGTTTCTTTTTCCTGGTTGTTATGTGCGTTAATAGCAGCCCCACCAGCAAATAATGCCGCAAACAAAATAATCGCAACCCACATATCAGCTCGCTCCTTTCAAATGTGAAAATTTAGACTTCAGCTTAAACGTTACTAAGCGATGGACAGGATCTACCACTAGGGTGAACACTTGATCGCCCATCAAAGTTCGTAGTGCATTACCCACTGAAATAGGGCCCAGTTCCCGTTGCGTTATAGGTAGAGATTTAGACTGTATTGCTCTGACCGAATATGGTAACTGACTGCTCGGAACAAGTGCGTAGCCGGTGTCACGTAATACTTGTTCAATGGCTTGTCCGACTGTTTTAACACGGGAATTAAACTTGAATTGCGATATAGCCAACAGTGGATCTTGTTGTGGTGCGGTAGCTCTATTTTTGATGGTTGAATAGCGCCCTACTTGAGTAACATCATGCGTCAAATGCTGTGTTACGGGTGGCTTGAAATTAACTGGGCTAATAGAAAGACCTTGCTTTTGCATCGCCATATTGGTGCAACCAGTCATTCCAACAAAAGCGGCTATTATTGGCATTAGTACAATTTTTCTGATCTGACTGGTTAAAAAGCATAGGGTACGCAAAATAAGGCGACTCATTTTATTAAAAAGAGTTTGTTGATTTAAGAGCCGCGATGCGTCGGCGTACCCCAGTTGACGCATAAACTTGGTAAAAAGATTTCGAGATACTGAAAGCTTGGGAAAGCGCATATCACTAACCTCCATGCCTAATATCAGAAAGGTTAGAAATAAACTCATAATCCTCTAAGCTTCGCATCAAGCGCAATGTCACTTCCGCAGCAAGACTCCTTGCCGATCTTTCAGCGCTTTTGCTAATTAGAGACTTAAGATCAATTGGGCAGCGTACAAATAATTGCCCATCTCTTTTGCATAAATCAATTGTCTGAAACTTTTGATTTGACATACAGACTCCTCATCGTAATCAATTTGCTGTTAGTCGATATCATCTAATGCCAAAATTTTTCAGGTATTCACCTAAATTCCCAGCATCAATTCTTACGAGAGGATAGATTTGCTTCTCAATCAGAGAGTCATTTGGTAGGATTCTCTATTGAGAAATGGCCGTCTAGAAAACTCCATCTTCTCGTCTGGATTGGGTAAGCGCCAACTTACCCAATCATCATTCGTAAAAATATTACATCCCAAAACTCTAAATGTCAACATAACTTGTAATTTATTTACTAGTTTTCCACCACCCCTGGTTAACCTGTTGTTTTTCAGCATACTTTTAAGATCCTAGCGGCGGAGATTTCCTAGAAATACTCTGAATTACTACTTTACAATAGATTAAAGAGGTTAGTTGTAATATAATTGCATGCAACATTAATGTTTTTACAACTAAGGCCTTAACACACTAATGGCAAAGAAATATCCAAAACTATCTTCGATTTTGAAGAGGCTACTATACGAGCGAGACATTAAGCCTGTTGATCTTGCTAGGGCAGTCGATTTACCGCCGCCAACAATACACAGGCTGATTACCGGAAAATCTACACGCCCCTACGAAAGCTCACTCAAGCCCATTGCAGATTACTTTGACATAGAAGTCGACCAGCTACTGGGAGAAGCGCCTTTGCCTGGAGATCAAGCTCAGAGCCTCTCAGATGAAGGTTCACATAACCTGGCAAGCTCTGGCGTTTCAAGCATACCCCTACTACCTTGGCAATTTTTAGACAATTATGAAAATGGGGATGAATTTGAAGCTGTGCCTTTCGTTGGCACTATTAGCAAGGAAGGGTTCGCAACCATTATGCCTGACACCTCCATGGAGCCCTTCATCCAACGGAATGCCATTGTGATCTTCGACCCTTATGTTAAACCCACAGACCGGAATTGCATCCTAGTTAAATTGCGTGAAACAAAAGCATTTGTTGTTAGACAGTTACTCATCGATGCAGATCACCAATACCTTAAACCACTCAACCCAGATTTAAGTGCATTTAAGATGCGCCTTCTGGACAAGAAAGATAGCGTAATAGCTACTTTGATTGAAATTAGATTTAACATCCAGAGCAAAGATAATCAGGGCATCCTAGGGGGGCTACAAAAATGATAAAACGCATCATTAATAAGATTAAAGGTATTGCAAGCTATATTAACGCTGAAAGAGAAAAAGATATTTATAAACCGCTGTATAAAGTGGTTGATATTTTAGAAACAGACGGCCAACACCTTGCTGTTATAAAACTTCTAAACAAGAACGTAACATTTAATGCAACACCAGAAGAAATACTGGCTAATGATAATTTAGTCGACCAGTTTTCACCAAGAGACATTAGAGCCTTAACATACCTTGGTTATCTTGGCATAAATAGTCCAAAATACAAAATTCTCGCCAGAAAGCTTTCTCAAAATGAAAAAATCAATTTTATTCTGCAAAAGAAAGGTGAGAAAAAAGTTATAGTCAAAACTGCCTCAGAGATAGTTTCTGAATCCAACCTCATTGACAGCATGAATCCAGAAGATGCCAAAACCGTTGGGTACACCATCGCTACTGAGACTATATCAGAGGAAAAAAGGCAAAAAGAAGCATTGCTAAAAGAGGCTCATCAAAATAGTTTAAATGAGAAATAAATTGAAATGATCACCCTACATGAGAACAATTTAAAGCCTGTTGATGGTGTAGACTTAAAGCTACACCACATTGGTTACGCATGTAAGGATATCACAGAAGCATTAGATTTTTTCAAATCAGTCCATAACATCAAACATATCAGCAAAATCATTTATGACCCGATACAAAAAGCTAACCTCTGCATGCTGACAATGGAGAATTCAACTGACATCGAGCTTGTTTCAGGAGAATCTGTCAAACACCTTATCGGTAATGGAACATGCGTTTATCATCTTTGTTACGAAACAAATAATATTTATAGGGCAATAAATTTCTTTAAACAACAAGGCGGCGTACAGTTAAATCAGCTCACCCCAGCAAAGCTATTCAACGAAAGAAATATTGTATTCATACAAACCAAAATTGGCTTAATTGAGTTACTTGAAAAAGAACCATGCTCTTTACCAACTAAATTGAGACATAAAATTATGGTCACTGGTACTTTTTCTATTGATAGCATCAGATCACGCCTGTCATCGTTATGTGAAAGATATCAGTTTCCGTACGAAGTCGAAACGCTTAATCACGACTCAATGAATATATTTCTCGCTGATCAAAACAGCGCTCTAAACAATAACAAAATAAATATAATCATGCTTAGAGAGCAAGATCTTATCGATAAATCGCCAGTGAAACCCAACAAGCTAAATGATTTTATCAACGCACTTTTATATTCATTTTCTCTAAAGCAATCACATTTCTTTTTATGCCTATGCCCTTCTTACTCCAACCATCACGACTCCAAAGATTGTCGCGACAGCATTAAAGAATTAGATCAGCATGAAAACATCACCTTAATCAATTTAGATTTTCTAACCTCTGGCTTAAAAGACTCAGAGATATATGACCCAATAGCTGACAGAGAGGCTCAAGTACCTTACAAAACACATTTTGACAATCTGGTGTCCACACATGTTCTGAAAAAAATATACGCCTACTATCATAATTCATTTAAAGTCATCATTGTTGATTGTGACGACACGCTCTGGACCGGAATCTGTGGTGAGGATCCAATTGATAACATTGTAATATCTGACGCAAATATTTTATTGCAGAAAAAACTTAGAGCCCTGCGGGAAAGTGGATTTCTAATCTGTATTTGTAGTAGAAATCACGAAGAAGACGTCAGAACGATGTTCAGCAATCATCCCGATATGATATTGTCTGAATCAGACATAACTGCATGGCAGGTTAATTGGGATGAAAAATCATCTAATCTTAGGGCTCTGTCAAATACATTAAATCTTCCAGTGTCCAGCTTTATTTTTATCGACGATAATCCTATAGAAATTTCCAACGTAGAGAACACGTTGAGTGACATATTATCTATACAATTTACAAATGACGCCAAGGAATTAAAACGAGTTCTTGACAATATATGGGCATTCGATAAAAAAAGAACTGCGACTCAGGCTGCCGAAAGAAACGAGTGGTATTCTACACATATCAAACGTGAAAACGATAAAGCAAACTTTAACAATATTGATGATTTTATAAAAAACCTAAACATCGAAATTAATATAAGCAAAGCTACTGAGGCAGATATATCAAGATTAGTAGAACTCTCACACCGAGTAACGCAATTTAACTTTACCAATAGAAAGTTTGATGTACATGAATTACGAACATTAATAAATGATGGTAAAAAAACTCACATTTTTAAAGTTAATTTGACAGATAAATATGGCGACTATGGCCTAGTTGGGTTCATGGTGATCAAAATTTCAGAGCACACAACTATCGAATCATTTTTACTAAGCTGTCGCGCTTTAAATAGGCATGTTGAAGAAAAAATGCTATGCCACCTAGTCGACTTCGCTAAAAATCTAAATATCAGTAGCATTATACTCAGGTTCAAACAGACTTCACGGAATTCACCAGCCAAATTGTTTATAGAAACATTAAATGGCGATCTAAGATATATTAATGAAACAGAAATAGCCCTCACCATTGACACAAAAACAAAGCTTATTTTTAGTCGAAACTTAAGAACAAGCACATCGAGCAAAAAACCTATTAAACACATTCAAAATGGTCCTGGAAATTTGCTTATTGACAAAAAATCCATGTTTGAGCTATTGGATCTTACTGCAGACACATATTCATTTAACAAAGATTCAATAAATCAAAACAATTCAGGAACAATAAACACAAATGACGATTTGCATAACATCTGGGAAGAAGTGCTCGACTTAAACAGCATAGATGATTCAGATAATTTCTTTCACCTCGGCGGTAATTCACTATCTGCATTAAGGCTATTATCCCATATATGCGACTATTTTAAAGTTGATATAAAGTTATATGAAATATTTGAACACCCTACCTTTTTTGATTTATTAAATCTCATACACGGCAGGTTAACATCAGACTCACAATATAATGCTAGACATTTGCCTTCACTATATGAACAGTCAAGCAATGGTACACGCGACCTATCCTATAATGAGAAAAGCCTATGGTTGCTTGACAAGCTCTATGGTTCTACCTGGTTTTATAATATTTCATCTGTTCGCTCTATCAAGGGCAAGTTAAATATATCTGCTTTCAAGTCAGCTATTCATTCTGTTATTACTAATAACAAGATTTTAGGATCTAGTCTCTCTATAGAAAATCACAAGCCTATAGTACTTGATGGTTTTGATGGCCCAATAAATTTTGAAGTTATAAATTCTGAAGAGATGAAAGAAAGCGATCTCAATCTGCTTATTTCCAATATACAACTAAAAGCATTTAACCTGCATGAAGCTCCACTCTATAGAATCAAGCTATTAAAACGCTCCGATCAGGATCATGTCTTGGTTTTAGTTTTTCATCATATTATATTTGATGGGTGGTCAGAAGGACTTTTTAATAAACAACTTCAAATATGTTATCGAAATCACTTGTCTGGAAACCCGGAAAATCCATTAAATACAAACTACCACTATGGTGATTTTGTTGCTTGGCAAAAATCACTGTATGAATCTGAAAACTGTAGAAATAGCTTAAACTACTGGTCAAATGAATTAAAAGACTTTGCGCCTTTTCAACTACCAGGTAAAGCAACAATCAAACCAAATCAAAAGCATCAAGGACGTTATCACAATTTTAGAATTCCAGATCAATTATACATCTCATTAAATAAATTAAAACATGAGCATAATACAACTTTATTCGTTCTCTTATATTCGTCTTTCCTGATTCTTTTACACAAGTATTCTAGAAGCAATGATATCACAATTGGCTTTCCGGTATCTGGGCGCCTCTTAAAAGAACTAGAAAACATCATGGGAAATTTTGTTTCAACCTTACCTATTAGAGGCAAACTCGATGAAAATATGGGAATAGATACCGTTATTAAAAATTCGCACAAAAAAGTAGCTGAAGCATATGAGAACCAGTTTGTGCCTTTCCAGAGTATTGTTAATAGCCTAAAAAATCCAAGAAGCAAAGCTGATAACCCAATTTACCAAGTTATGATAGTGCTCCAAGATGCGCCAAACCAAACGCTTGATCTGGATGACCTTAATGTTGATTTCTTTAAGCGTGGATATGATGCAGCCCGAATGGATCTCATCTTAGAATTCAATCTTATTAATGAGGTACTAGATGGCGGCATCTATTATGATATTTCATTATTTGATGATGTGTTTATTGATAAATTTACATGTGATTACATTAAAACCCTAGAATGTATTTGCTCATCCGAGGTTTACAATGTTAGTGACATAGCCTACGAACCTGTCGCATCACAACCAACTTGCACTTTCGAACCAATACATAACTTATTTCAATCGTCTGTGAATAAGTTCCCACATGGTCTAGCAGTTAAAGACAATAACAACACCCTCACCTATTCTGAACTAAATAATCATGCAAATTATTTAGCATCTTACTTGCGTGAGAAAGAAGGGATTCGAGAAAACGATATTGTTGTTTTGCACTTAAATCAAAACATTGATGTCATCGTTTGTATTTTAGCATGCTTCAAACTCGGCGCCACCTATGTTCCACTTGACCCAGACTATCCGAAAGAATTTAAACAACAAATACTAAACGATTGTGAGGCAAAACTACTTATCACCAATAATGATATCAGCCTTCCTATTTTTAATCGCACCGTTTCACTGCGTGAAATAAATTTAGAATACAACGAGAGTACTCAATATAAATTGGAAAATGAATGCGTAAGTAATGACACCCCTGCTTACATCATTTATACCTCAGGCACAACTGGAAAACCAAAAGGCGTTATTATCACTCATGGAGCAATCGCAAATTTGATTTCTGCTCTACAACCCGTTTACAGATTATCTGAAAATGATAATGGACTACTTTTTCATTCATTTTGCTTTGATTTTTCTGTGTGGGAAATTTGGTCCGTTTTGGCTTATGGCGGTAGGCTGGTGATCTCAGAAAATGCAAGACAATATTCTTCCAATGATTTTTGGAAGCTAATCATTAGTGAAAAAATTACTATTCTCAACCAAACTCCCAGTGTATTTGAGAATTTCATGCTGAATAGCAATATTAGCTCTATCAAGGATGATATATCCTTGCGACTTATAATATTTGGTGGAGAACCCCTTTATCCAAAACGACTCCAACCTTGGGTTCAGGTATATGGTGATGACAAACCACGTTTATATAATATGTACGGTATCACCGAAGTAACGGTTCATGCATCCTATCAAAGGATCACAAGTGATATCATTGAGCCTAATAAAAGCTTGATTGGTAAAGCTATACCAGGCCTTGAGATTGAGTTATTTGATAAGGCAGAAAAACCTGCTCGCTCAAATGAGGAAGCAGAAATTTATGTATCTGGTGCTGGGCTATCTTCCGGTTACCTTAATCAAGCTGATCTTACATCCAGATACTTTGTAAATATTAATAATAAAATCTGGTATAAAACTGGTGATTTGGCTAAAAAGATTAATGGCAACATTGAATACCTTAGACGCTCTAGCAGTTATGTAAAGGTCAGGGGATTTCGAGTTACTCCGAACTATGTTTCGTCAGAAGTTGAAAAACACGCTGGAGTTTATAAAGCTGCGGTATTCGCGGATAACAACAGCTTACTATGCCTAGTTGTTCCTGACAAAACCACTGCGGCGCCAATTATAAATGCCATTAGAAGCAATCATGCACAGACATACAGCAACCTTACCACGCTTCCTAATGGCATGGATATTTTTCAGCACAACAAATCAGAGGCCTTATTACAATACCAAGAAATATTTCAAAATCACGAATACAACAAGCATGGTATCTCTATTAATAATGGTGATACGGTGATTGATGTTGGTGCCAATATTGGCATGTTTTCATTATTTTTCGGCACTCAAATTGAAAATCTAAATATTTATGCATTTGAGCCTATTCCTGAGCTATATCGCACTTTAAAAAACAACATGGCTATGTATGAAATTAATGCTATTTGCATTAATGCCGGCTTGTCAGATGAGCAAAAGAATTGTGCTTTCACCTACTTTCCTAACGTGTCTGTTTTATCTGGGATAAATCCGAATCAAAGCGAAGTAGAATCCTTATTAAAAAATACACTTGCGAATAAAGATGATAGCAGCACCAATCACGCTGAAATAATAAAGGCTAGCTTAAATAAAAAACAGATAGATGCTGAATTAAACACATTATCAGACACTATCAATTTACATCATATTAAACATATCAATCTGCTGAAAATTGACGTGGAACGGCATGAATTAGAAGTGCTGAAAGGAATTAACAATGAGCACTGGGACTTAATCGATCAAGTGATCATTGAAGTTCATGACTTCGACAATCGACTGGAAATTATTTCATCTTTATTAGAAAGCAATGGTTTTATAGTCAATATTGAGCGCCCATCTCTAATTGATAATAGTTGTATTGTTATTTTATACGCCAGAAAATCACATTTAGTGACACAACCAAGAAAAATAGATTTAAGGTATCGCTATAAATGGCAATCTAAACAGAGTTTAATAAATGATGTGAAATCTTACATAAAATCAAAACTTCCTGGCTATATGATCCCAACAGCATTCTTAGTTTTAGATCACATGCCAACTACCAATAATGGGAAAATAGACTTCGCAACTGCGCGCAAACTCTTTAATCAAAATTTGCAGCCTTCCTCAAAGGATAAGGTACACATTGAAGAACACAATAGCATAACAAATCGACTTGCTGCGTGTTGGGCACAGGTTTTAGATGCTCATGAATATGATCATAACACTAATTTCTTTGATTTAGGTGGGGATTCGTTTTCATTGGTTACGCTACATCATCTAATATCTGAAAAAATTACCGAGTCCATAGAGCTTATGGATTTATTCACCCATACAACTATTAGGCAACAGGCGAAATATATTAAATCAAAGATTTCAGGAGAAGTTCATGGCTGACATAGCAATCATCGGGTTATCCTGCCGATTCCCAGGCGCAAATAATGCAGATGAGTTCTGGAGCAATATTCTTCATGGCACTGAATCAATACAAACAGTAAATCCTGATCGCCTTCAAGCATACGGTGTTAATAAACTACTTTCATCACACCCGAATTATATTAATGCCTGTGCATTTTTAAACGACATCGATAAGTTTGATAATGATCTTTTCAAAATTAGTGACCTTGAGGCAGCTGCGATGGATCCGCAACATAGGTTATTTCTCCAAGAAGCATACCATGCATTAGAAGATTCTGGATATTCACCTGAAAAATATGATGGCAGAATTGGTATTTATGCAGGCTCTGGGCCTACGCAGTATTATCATGAACTAATAAAAAATAACTTTTTTGAGAGACATCCACAAAGCAGACAACTTCTTTATTATCTTGGCAACGAGAAAGATTTTCTTGCATTACGTGTTGCATATGCACTAAACCTTACAGGGCCTGCTATTAATATTAACCTAGCAAGCGCAACTGGCCTTGCCGTTGTTGTTAAAGCCTGCCAATCCCTCATCAATGGTGAGGCAGATATCATGTTAGCAGGAGCAAGTTCCGTAATATTACCAACCCAATTTGGCTATATTCACGAACCAGGCAACATCTTCTCTGCTGATGGGCACTGTAGGCCATTCGATAAGAATAGTTCCGGCACTGTTCTTGGATCTGGTGTTGGTATACTCGTTCTTAAACGCCTAGATCAGGCCATCAAAGATAAGGATTCAATATACGCAGTTTTAAAGGGCTACGCTATAAATAACGATGGCAATCAAAAGATAGGGTTTACTGCGCCCAGTATTCAAGGGCAAGCTGATTGTGTTAAAGAAGCACTACGAATCGCAAATGTTAACCCTAAACAAATTCATTTTATAGAAGCACATGGAACAGGTACGCATCTTGGCGATCCAATCGAAATTACTGCGTTAACTAAAGGGTTAAATGTCACAGACCCCAACACTTGTGCCATAGGATCTGTAAAAGCCAATATAGGTCATGCTCAATCTGCAGCTGGCATGGCAGGTCTAATAAAAATGATTCTATCCATTAAAAATAAAACGGTTCCTCCTGCTATTAATTTCAGTGAACCCAACCCACGAATTAATTTTAATAACTCTCCATTCTATGTAAACACAACCCCTATCAATTGGGTAGATGACACCAGAATTGGAGGGGTTAATGCGCTTGCTATGGGAGGTGTCAATGCACATGTTATCGTGGCTAACTTTGACAGCGAGAAAAATAGCAAGGCCAAATTTAAATATGATTACAATATTATTCCGCTGTCAGCAAACTGCGAAAAATCACTAGAAATAATGCAAAAAAACTTAATATCCTACTTAAGCAACCTTTCAGAAAATATGCTTCATGACAGTGGCACGTTAAACTCAATTGCTTACACATTACAAGTGGGTAGAAATGATTTTCCAATTAAAAGAGCCTATATTTGTAACAACCCTTACAGTTTATTAGAGTCACTTAGAAATGAATTGCCAAATAAATCCACACCTCTCGACCATATACTAAATGATTGGCTATCTGACGAGCCTATAAAATGGAAATATTTATACAGTGATATCCCTCAAATAAGCCACCTGCCTAAGTATCCATTTTTAGAAAATTCTCACTGGTTGTTGGAATCAGATAAAGACCTTCTCTCTGGCAAAGCAGTTAAACAAGAGAAGCAGACCACACCAAAAAACTACAGCTTTGAAGAAATCATAGAAAAATTATCTGGTATTTGGGTGAAATCACTTAATCTCAAAACTTTTGATCCACATGATGACTTCTCCTCACTTGGTGGCGATTCATTACTATCATTGGAAATTATTACAGAAATCGAAAAAGAATTAGGTTTCACATTAAGCATCGACCAATTCATGAAGGAAAGTAGCGTAGTCAACCTATCAAAACTTATCAGCAATCATAGCGAGTCGTCTCAGACAAAGGCCGCTCTGCATATATTAAATGATTACTCACCACACAACATAAACTTATTTATTGTGCATCCAGGCAATGGAGAAATTTATTTTTACAAAGAATTAGCAAAAAAACTAAATACAAAAATTAATTTAGTCGGGATCAATAATAATGTTTTCAATGACATTGTGCAGGATGAGGCCATTTCTATCAAAGAACTAGCTGCGATTTACGTAAGCTTAATAAAAGAGTTGCAACCAACTGGCCGTTATAGTTTAGCTGGTTGGTCATTCGGTGGAGTGGTTGCATTTGAGATGGCTCAGCAGCTTGAGAATAATAAAGATGGCGTTGAAAGGTTATTTCTAATAGACAGCTGGGCAAAATATTCCAAAAAATTGAATGACGAAAATTATTTTTTCAATACTTACTTAAGTTCTAATGATGACGCTCTACCATTGAGTAAAACAGGGCTGTGGGGAGAATTATTGTGGAAAAGAATGCAAGCATTATTTGAATATCAACCAGTTCAACTTAATACACTGGTTACTCTATTGAAAGCATCATCAATTAATACGGAATACCAAGAAATCAATGCTTGTGACAACCACTGGCAACAGTATTGTAAACAACCTATTGCGACTGTTCTCATTGAAGGAAATCACGAAACAATGTTAGAGAGTTCTGGATTAGAACGCATCGCTAATAGCATTAGCTCTACCGTTTTTTCGTCACACGACTTATTGGAGAAATAACTCATGATATCAACATCACTTAAAACCAAACAATTTTCATGGGACCTTTGCGGCTCTCCATATCTATTATTCTTAATTGTTTTATATGTGACATTTAGCCTGCTGGGGACAGTATTGCTTTACAAACTGGTCGTTGTTGGGCCGGGAATGGCTCCAGGTGGTTTGTTTGTTCTTCCTTTTGTTTTATTAATAGAAGATATTGTTGCTGAGGTTTATGGCTACAAGATTTCACGACTACTGCTGTGGTTCGTATTTTTAAGTATGATTATCTTCACGATTGGTGCCTTAATAATTATTCATTTACCATCACCACCCTACTGGCATCTACAATCAAGTTTTGATGCTGTTTTCGATCCGATATTGCGAGGCGCACCATCTTTAATATTAGCGTTGATGGTTTCTAGATTTATTAATATTTTTCTTATCACTAAACTTAAAATCCTGGTAAAAGGTAAATATTTTTGGCCTCGCAGCATTTTCTCAACACTACTCGGTGGCGCAATCGGGTTGATCATTGCATTTGGGCTTGCATATGGAACAAGCGTACCTTTAGCAGGCTTTGAAAAACTCATTCTAACAGACTACGTTGTACGATTTTTATATGCAATGTTGGGTGGTGGTCCTGCCTGGCTATTTGTCATTTTCTTAAAGAAAAGAGAAAACATCGATGTTTATGATGTCGGAACAAACTTCAATCCATTCAAACTCACACTAAAAGATTAAAGCGGGAGAATACTATGCCTTTTGTTACTATTGATGATATAAAGCTCTACTACCTCACTGTTGATGATATCGATAATGATAAGCCTACACTGGTTTTTCTACATGGTGGAGCGGGCATGGCAGATCATAGCATTTATGTATCTTTTTGGTCTCAGTTATCCTCGCAAGTCAACGTTGTTTTGATAGACCAACGTGGATGTGGAAAAAGCGAAAAAGGAGATCCCTACAAGTGGAATCTTACACAACACGGGAAAGATGTTTTTTCCTTCTGTGAAGCACTAGATATCCAACACCCTATTGTCGCGGGCGTTTCATGGGGTGGGTACGTCGCTATTTCCTATGCAATACAATACCCAGATCATCCCCAAGCACTCATTCTTTGTAATACAGAAGCAAAAGTCTCACCAGAAGAACGATACAAAGCCTTTTTACGCATAGCTAATATTGATGCTGCTAATGCCGTCAGAGCATTTGATGCCGATTGGAATTCAACTACGAACGCAGAATATTTTCGATTATGCTTACCCTTCTACGCAAAAAAAGCCTACACCTCTGATGAACTAGCTGGATGTATTCGCAACCCTGACCTATGGTCAAGATACATGTTGACCGAGCATGGTAGATTTGACTTTACCGCTAACCTACACAAAATTCATTGCCCTGTGCTTCACTTGGCTGGTGAGAATGATCCTGTTCATCCTGTATCCTGCGCGATTGATACAGCAAAACATATTGGTAAGAACTGTGAATTATCTATCATTAAAGATACTGGCGATCCTGTTTACAGGGACAGACCTAAAGAAACAGTTAAGGTTATCTCAGATTTTTTTTTAAGATCACTGACTAGCCAGCCAACCCCACGGTTACGCGCAAGATTATAATCCACCACCAGGAGAAATTATTTTATGAGTTATTTTAGCAACAGCGGCACACAACTTTATTATGAAACACATGGCGAAGGCGATCCCTTATTAATCATTCCGGGTGGCGGCGCAGATGGCAGATACTATCTACCAATCGTTGATATTTTAAAAAACAACTATCAGGTCATATTACCTGATCCTAGAGGCTCTGGAAGAAGCGAAAAAGGGTCTCAAGACTATTCATTTGATCTCCTTGCTGAAGATATGAAAGCGCTGCTAGATCATCTAAATATCAATCAAACGTTTATTCTGGGACATTCGATGGGCGGCATGGTTGCCCAACACTTCGCATGCCACTATCCCTTATATGCACGTAAACTTATTTTATTCGCCACAAGCAACAAGCTAACCGCTTTTGGAAAACACTGCTGTAAAACAGCCATGATCACCAAAACCGAAGCATCACTGAAAGCATTGATGCATGTTATGGCTATTTGGAATTTTAGCGAATCATTTTTTAGTGATGAAAACAACATGAACAACTTGATTTCTGGAGCAGAAGACGATCCCTACCCTATTCAAAATCAATCTCTAATAGAGCAGATGGAAGTTATAAAGGACTTTGACAGCTCATCATATTTAAGTAATATCAAAGTTCCATCACTTATTGTCGGCTGTGAGAATGATATTATTTTTCCAGTTGCTAGCGTAAAGAATTTAAAAACTCTTATTGCTAACGCGGCCTATCAGGAAATTGAAGGTACAGCCCATTCTGCGCATATTGAACAGCCTAAAGTGGTTGCTGATGTAATCAATAATTTTTTACTGTCTACTAGTAATTAACATCAGCCCCATTAAATGGGTGTTTCTAAAGATTATTCCTTCATTGCAGCTGTCAAAATGCTGTAGCCTTTATCATCCTCACAAAATGTATAAGCGTCTACTTTAAATTGTTCTACAATTTTAAAGCCATTTTGGGATAAAATATCGCCTAATTCATCCATAGTATATATTTGTAAACTGCATGCATTGTTCACTTGCTTTTGGGTATTGTTTTTTTGAATACTAATAGTTTCATTAGCTGTGAGAATACCGTTAACTCTGTCGATTGTTGAGTGTCAGACATTATTAATTCTAGTGCCATCCTCCGTTATAATGACATTAGTCATTTTTTCACTATTGGCATGTATCACTTCGTCAGTCACAGCATCTAGATCAAGTATATCAAACACGTAAATCCCGCCCTGATTTAAACTCTGATGTATATTGCTTATTGCAATATTGAAATCGCTCTTTACGAGATGACCGATTGCATTATCTATTGTAATTACTGAATCAAAAGATTCGACTCGCAGTCTGCGCACGTCACCATCTATAAAATCAATAGAAAGTTTTTCTGTAATTGCTCGGGCCCCTAACTAAAAAAACACTGCTATTTTATCTCTTATTAGAAATCAGAGTTCCAAAAACTGATTCTTAAGTGTTAAAGCCCCTATAATTCAAATTAAAGCATCAAAATAGGGAGGAGTAGTTACGTTTTTCTTTTAGTGCTTTTTTCTCGCTATTTCCAGAAGAACAGGGCTAAAATCAGAGCCAACTACTTCATATTCCAAACATGTCAAATAAAATACTTGCGCTCCTGTTCCACAAGCTATATCCAACACACTTTTGGCATTGTGTTTTTTTAAAATTTTTTCGATTGCTTTTTTTTCTTCTGTATGGTGCGCATCAGCTAGAATATCAAAATATTAGGGTATTGTTGATATTCTATTGGAAGTCACAAAGCTGTACTCTTCACAATTTTCTCCTCTCATATTGAGGCATCATCGCCACAACATCGACACATAGAGTAATGGATAATCTAACCTGGGTACCTTGAACGTTCGTTTTTTATGTGTTGCTGTCCTGGCTTCAAAAAAAATTTCAATGCAAATAATGTAAGCGTCCGGCCAAACCCATCTTTTCCTCGTACTTTTTAGCATGTAATCTGATGTGGATTCACTAAAAGTGCTGAGGATAAAACCCATGAAAAAAAATCTAATGAGCCCACCTTATCTCGGTGACTCGACGCAGCAAGAGCGTCACCAATTTTGGCAACAGGTTATTGATCAGTATAACTCATCTGGCTTAACGCTTCGAGAGTTTTGCACTCGTCATGGAGTGCAATACGATGCACTCACACGATGGCGTCATCGATTGAAGAAAAAAGACGAGCACAATAAATTTACCCATTCTGTCTCTTCTGGTTTAGCAGAAGTCGTATTAATTGACGGTCAGGATAAGAATAAACAACCTGGAGCAGAACAACGAGCCAGTATCTCACTGGAAAAAATGGGGTGATTATTCATATCAGCTCACATTTTGATACGACACTGTTGCATCGTGTGCTTGCCTCACTGGAGGAGCTACCATGTTGAATTTACCGGGTGGATTAAAAGTATTCGTCGCGACTGAGCCAACGGATATGCGTCGTTCACACGATGGATTATCGATGATGGTGAATGCCTTACATCATAACCCCACGTCGGGTGACTTGTTTGTATTTTTTAATAAGCACTGCAACCGGGTAAAAATCCTGTACTGGGAGCGTACAGGTTTCTCATTGTGGTATGAACGCTTAGAGGATGGTGTATTTAGGCCGCCGTGCATCCATGGAAAAATTTATCCACTGAGCATTCAAGAGCTGACGTTGTTGCTGGAAGGCATTGACTTGACAACAAAGCGCACCTTGTCTACGGTATCGTCTGCATTGACTGTGGATTAATCAAAAAGGAGGCTCACAGGGATGCGTGACCAACTATTAATTCTTCAATTACTCTCGGTGGTTGTCTGTCAAGAAAAAATAATCGCGAGTATGCGTCAACAAGTGAGGCAAGTGACAGTACTGCATGCGCAAGTTGAAGAACAGGCTAAAAAAATAAAGGCACTCGAAATAGCACTTTCAGAATTTGAATCTATTGAGCAAGAGTTGAAGACACTCAAAGACTACGTCTTTGGTCAGCGCTCTGAAAAGTCACCGCCAGAGGAAGATCCTGAGGAGACAGGAGAACAAGAAGACGCTGATTCTAAGGAAATCTCCTTTGAAACCGTAGGCAGTTATCAGCGCAAAAAAAGGAAAAAGCGTTCCGATCGCTTACCGCCAGATATTCCGCGCATTCAAATCATCTACGATATTCCTGAAACGCAGAAGACCTGTGCTTGTGGGTGTGGGCAGCTACTTAAAAAAATCGGTGAAGAGGTGACCGAACAGTTATGCGTCATACCCGAGAAAATGTACGTTAAACAGCACATACAATACAAATACGCGGGATGTCCCCATGAAAGCGGTGTAATAACAGCCCCTAAAATAAAATCACCGATACCAAAAAGTATTGCCAGCCCAGAAATTATTGCGCACACAGCGATCAATAAGTTTGAAGATCATCTGCCGTTGTATCGACAAGAGAAAAGATACGGTCGTTACGATATTGATATTGCGCGTCAAGTACAATGTGACTGGCTAATAAAAGCCGCTGAGGTTCTTGAGCCAATGTATCAGTTAATAAAGCAGCGGGTGTTCTTAGCACCTATTATCAATACTGACGATACACCTATCCCCGTTCAAAATAAAGGTTCTGGAAAGACAAAAACAGGTCGGCTATGGGTGTATGCTAGCCATGGTGATGATATACAACCGTATGTGATCTACGACTATACTGAAGATCGAACCCAAGCCCATCCACAAGCGATGTTTGCTGGGTATGGCGGTTATATTCAAGCGGATGCCTATCCTGGTTATGATGCATTATTCTTAAAAGAGCAAAAAAACAGCCGAAAAAAAGGCGACATCATTCAGCCCAGTCCAATAGAAAATATCGATGGTGATAACCCCATCAAATTAACACCCACTGAAGTGGGCTGTATGATGCATTGTCGACGTAAATTCTTCACCATTGCCAAACAAAGCAAGAAAAAAGGGATTGCTTATGAAGCTGTGCAGCGTATCAAGGCATTATACGCGATTGAGAAGCGAGCCAAAGAAGAAGGCTTGGATAGTCAAGCCCGCTATACTTTACGCCAACAAGAAGCAAAATCACTCGTTGACGCTTTCTTTGCTTGGCTGGAAGAGCAAAAGGATAAGGTATTACCACAATCACCTACGGCAAAGGCGATACAGTACGCGCTCAATAATAAAAAAGCCTTAATGCTATACTTAGATAATGGTATGTTGGAAATTGATAATGGATGGGCTGAGCGATTAATTAAACCCACCACGATAGGTCGTAAAAATTATATGTTCTTTGGCAGTGATCGTGGTGGCGTAGCTGGCTCTCGATACTATAGTTTGATTGAGTCCGCTAAACTACAGGGGCTAAAAACCCATGAATATATCAGTGATTTATTATTCAGGCTTCCTATGAAGCTGTATAATAAACTGGAAGACTTGCTGCCACACCAATGGAAGCCACTGGAGCTAGACCTTACAAAACCGATTATTGTGGAAGAGCTGCTGCAAAGCTTCGAAAGAAATATTGGAGAGGCTGTTGAGCATGAGGATACTTCCTGAAGTAATTTCCGCGGGTTTGGCCGGACGCTTACCAAATAATTAAAAAGCTATCTTTTTTTATAATTTTTCATATAGCTGGACTCTTCAAATCCCTCACATAGCATTATGACATCATTTTTTTATCAGGACTGGCTAAGCTAGACAAATGAAGATCGAGTTGGTCATCTAAAATAAGCTGGAGTGTCTTCATTGCATTCTTCCTTGTTAGTTATGTAATGACTATTACTCTAAATTGCAATAGCCATTTTTTTTAAAGCGTGATTTTGCCAGAATATGATAACCCCAACATGCAATATCATGAAGGATAGGTAACGAAAATAATCGCGCCATAAATTTAAGCCGCCAACTTGGCAATTTTCGCCAAATGACAATAAACGCGTCCGTGCCTTTATGCCACATTCCTCGCTTATCTTTAACGTGCAATGCCATTAATGCTGCCTCAAGTGATATCCCGATCTTCTCCAACGCATCTTTATGGTCCATAATATCGTGCCATATAAATGTATCCTTGGGAGCGATTGAACGATAGTAGTCAATCTCTCGACGACAAATCCCACAGTGACCATCATAGTAAACATCAATTAATTCTGGCATATATTATCTCGCTATTGTTGAAAGAATGATACACTCAAGTGTAGTATCAATTCTATGAGGCCATAGGCTGTTAATGATAATACATATATGACTATAAACCAAAAAATTCGTGACTTTTTAAATCGCTTAATAATGCAAAACATCGTCTACTTTACCTCTGAAGACATGATAGCTGTAATAGGTATACGCGGTTAAAACTGGTAACATAACGCATGCACCAAAGAACATAAATTTTAAAGATTTCTCACCAGATGCTGCCTGCCAAAAAAACAAGTGGTAAGGTACAACATATGGATACACACTCACACAAAACCCTGCATAAGGACAAAGAAACATCACGACAGCTGCCCAATAAGATATTTGATCTACTTTTTTGACCAATGAAATGAGTAATATGAATAAGGCTAGTGACATAATCGTTGGCATCATGACAAGATATGGCCACAGATATAGGTTAAACCACCGATTGGCAATGAATGGATTAATAAATGGCGTCCACACACTCACAGTAAAAAGGCAAATAGATAACAAGACTGTTAAAATGGGAGCAATACGATACATCAGAGCCCTTAAATGCCCTTCCGTTTTTAAGATTAACCGTGTTGAGCCTAACAGTAGGTAACCTATCACCAAGCTAACGGCTGTAAAAACACTAAAACTAGTGAGGTAATGAACACATATGATATGGTCGCCTGATGCATTCAATGTAAATCCATGTATAAAGATTCCAAGAATAACACCCTGAATAAAAGTACATACAAGTGCTGCTAAACCAAACAGGACACTCCATCGATACTTGGCGCTGGATGATTTCAAACGAAACTCAAACGCAACGCCGCGAAATAGCAGAGCAACCCCCATCTTTACTAACAGCAAGTAGAGCGCAGGCATCAGTAAAGAGAATGCTAGCGGAAAAGCGCCATAAAGACTTGCCAAACTAAGAACTAACCAAGTCTGATTACCGTCCCATGTCGGCAAGATGGTGCTCATAGCAATATCACCATCAGCTTCCTTAAGAAAAGGTAGCAACATCCCTGTTCCTAATGTAAAACCATCAAGGACAACATACATGATCATGGAATAGACGATGATACCCGCCCAGCTCAATTGATAGATATTCATGGCATATCCCTCTTGAGTCCATGGTTCATGTAAGCAAAGGGATGCTGCACTACATCTTCACTCATGGGCCCATTTTTTATTATTTTAACCAAGTAGTGGACATAAAAATAACCGAAGATAATAAAGTAGACGATAACGATAAGCACCATTGTCGCAATAACATGAGTAACTGATACTATCGATGCTGCATTTTCAGTACGTAACAAACCATAAACAACCCAAGGTTGGCGCCCACATTCTGCCGTTATCCATCCTGTAATGATTCCTAAAAATCCAGCCGGAGAAAAGTAAAGACAAAATTGCTGAAACCAACGTGCTTGATAGAGACGACCTCGGTATCTCAATACCAAACCTATTCCCGCCAATAGAAACATTATCAACCCAACGGCAACCATCACCCTAAAGCTGTAAAAAACTACTGCCACTATTGGTTGATCCTTAATGGGGACATCACTCAACCCTTCAAGACGCCCGTTTAACTTATGCGTATTAATTAAACTGGCTATCTTAGGAATGGTAATCGCATACTGATTTTTTTGTAATGACTGATTGGGATAAGCAAACACCACCAATGGGGCCCCATTCTGAGTATGCCAATTTGCTTCGATGGCAGCGGTTTTCATAGGTTGATACTCATGAATAACCAAACCGACTTCATCACCAACCAAGATTTGCACCGGTATCATGATAAGCGCTGCCCATAAAGCAAATGACAAACATTTTTTGGCAAATAAAAAGTGCTGATTTTTTAACAAAAAATAACAACTTACTCCAATAATGATAAAAGCTGTTGTAAGGTAGGTCGCTAGCAGCATATGAATGAAACGCACAATGGTGGAATGATTTAAGATAACTTGATGCCAGCTTGACACCGAAAATAATTTTCCGTGCATAACGGCACCAGCTGGTGTTTGCATCCATGAATTAGCAGCCAGTATCCAAAAGGCAGATACAGTAACACCAATCCACACCAACACAGTGGCAGCAAAATGCAACTTAGGCCCTACTTTTTCCCAGCCGAAGAACATAATACCAAGAAAACCCGCTTCGATAAAAAAGGCAGTCATCACCTCATAGGTAAACAAGGCACCTAATACAGGGCCAACATCACGTGAGAATATTGACCAGTTCGTGCCGAGTTGCACTTCCATAACCAAACCAGAAACCACACCCATGCCAAAGGTCAAGGCAAATATTTTTATCCAAAATTTACAAATACGGAAGTACAAAAGCTTTTTTGTTTTTAGGTAGCAAGCTTCCATAATCATCAAAAAAGTTGCTAGCCCAATGCTAAATGCTGGGAAGATTATATGAAATGCTATAGTGAAAGCAAATTGTGCTCGCGAAATATCAACTGTATTCATCATACTCCTAATCCTCTAAAATTATCATCTACTCCTTACTGCTTAAAATTTGTTTTTTTATGCCTGTGATCGCTTTCGTTGGGTTCAATCCTTTAGGGCAAACTGAAGCACAATTCATGATGCCACGACAACGATAGACGCTATATGCATCTGTCATTTTTTGAAGTCGTCCTGATTTATTTACATCGCGACTATCAGCGAGAAAGCGTTGCGTATTTAAGAGTGCTGCTGGACCCATAAACTTATCAGGATTCCACCAATATGACGGGCATGCTCCCGAGCAACAGCCACATAAGATACACTCATAAAGTCCATCCAACTGTGCGCGCTCCTCGGGCGACTGAATCTGCTCTTTCTCTGGGAGCTCTAAAGCTGGTTGTAAATATGGCTCTCCACGCTTGTATTGCTCATAGAAATTCTCCATATCTACAATGAGGTCTCTAATGACGGGAAAACCAGGCAAAGGCCTCAACGAAATCTTGTTTGGCAAACTACTTAAAGGCGTGATACAAGATAGTCCATTCTTACCATTAATATTCATACCATCAGAGCCACAAACACCTTCCCCGCAAGAGCGACGAAAACCAAGTGTGTCATCCACTTGCTTGATGTACTCAAGCGCATCTAATAGCATCTGACCTTGAAAGGCCTCTCGATTAATATGGTATGTACGCATATAAGGCTTTTTATCTTTGTTAGGATCATAGCGGTAAATATCGATGATGTGTTCACGATTCATATTATTCCCTCTCCTGTAGCTCGATCGGATCAACTTTATGAGGCAGTTGATTGACCTCACGATAAGCCATATGTCCATCTGCAAAATAAAGGCTGTGTTTCTGCCAGTGAACATCATCACGCTCTGGCATGTCATAACGTGAATGCGCCCCACGACTTTCTTTACGATTGTTAGCAAGATGCGCTGTTGCTTTGGCAACAGCCATTAGATTATCTAGCTCGAGCGCTTCTATTCTAGCATAGTTAAATGTGCTTGAACGGTCATTCAAAAGCCCAAACTGAATGCGTTTTTCAATCTGTTCTAAAATATGCAGGCCTTTCTCCATGGCCTTACCCTCACGAAACACCCCAAAATTATCTTGCATCGCTTGTCTCAGTTCACCCCTCAAACCTGAAGGTGACTCGTGATTTGATTTATTATGCCAACGATCATAACGTGACAATGCATCATCAATGTATTCATCGTCTACTTCAAAATGATCAAGGTGATCAATCTCTTGCTCAAGCTCAATGCCAACTGCACGACCAAAGACGACAATATCAAGTAATGAATTTGCACCCAATCTATTAGCACCATGCACGGAAACACAAGCGCACTCACCAGCTGCATATAGTCCATTAACCAATGAGTCACACCCATTCTTAACGGTAATCACTTGACCACTCAAGGTGGTGGGTATCCCCCCCATCATGTAATGACAGGTTGGAACAACAGGGATTGGTTCAGAAACGGGATCCACACCAGCAAACGTTTTAGCCAAATCACAAATTCCTGGTAATCGGCTATCTAAAATATCTTTTCCGAGGTGATCCAGTTTAAGCAAAACATGATCTTTATACTTGCCTGCACCTCGGCCTTCTAAAATTTCAATGGTAGATGAGCGTGATACGATATCACGACAGTCCAAATCTTTTAGGTGCGGTGAATACCGCTCCATATAACGCTCACCCGATCCATTGATTAAGTAACCACCCTCTCCACGGCACCCTTCAGTCACCAGGCAACCCGACCCTGCAATACCTGTTGGGTGAAATTGCCAAAACTCCATATCTTGCAAGGGCAGCTCAGCCCTCAATACCATACCAAGACCATCGCCTGTGTTGATGTAGGCATTCGTCGTAGACGCATAAATTCTCCCTGCACCACCAGTTGCCAGAACAACGGCTTTAGATTTAAATAACGCCAACTCACCACTCTTAATACATAAGGCAATCACACCGACAATATTACCGTGCTTATCTTTTACCAATTCAATGCTATACCATTCATTAAAAAATTGTGTATCTGCTTTTATATTATTCTGATACAGCGTATGTAGTAGAGCATGTCCAGTGCGGTCAGCAGCAGCACAAGTGCGCTTGACAGGTCGCTTGCCAAACTCTTGCGTATGACCACCGAAACTTCTCTGATAAATCGTACCATTGTCTAGACGTGAAAATGGCAAACCCATATGCTCTAACTCATAAACGGTCTTTGGTGCCTGTTCACACATATACTCAATCGCATCTTGATCGCCTAAAAAATCAGAACCTTTAACCGTGTCAAACATATGCCACTGCCAACTATCATCTTCAACATTACCAAGAGATGCAGCAATACCGCCTTGTGCTGACACAGTATGCGATCTTGTTGGAAATACTTTACTAATAACGGCGATTTTATTGCCTGATTTCGCTAGCTGATACGCGGCACGCAGTCCAGCGCCTCCAGCTCCGACAATAATGACATCGAATATAAACGTTGATTTAATTAATTTGTTCATACTAACTCCATCTCATCCATAACATAACCAAAATTGGGGGTAGGCTAATAGCGATAACGTACACCTTGAGACATTGAATCATTATGTGCTGCAAACAAAGATTAGGAATATAATCTGTAATGACAGTCCATATACCCACCCAACTATGAAGCGCTATGGAAATAAAGGATAACCCAGTTAAAATGGTTATTGGCCATGACAAAATAAATCGATGCCATCTAGAAAATTCTAGTGTGTTTGTGCTTAATAAGAAAATGAAGTAAACCAGCAGCGTGATTAGCAATACCACTGCTGAAATACGTTGAATTAGCCAATCATATTTACCTCGCTGACTCACATAGCTAAACATAAATGCCTCCTATGACAGCTGTCACGATAGTAAGGCCAATCACGATCCAGGCAGACATCATGCCTGTTTGGTAACTTTCACCGACACCTGCATCCATCAATAAATGCCTTACACCGGCATAGGTATGATAACTGATGTCAGCGATAATACTGGAAAGGAAGAACTTGCTCAAAGGGCGTGACAAGCAGTTAACAACAGCCTCATAAGCACTCTGGCTGTGAATGGATACAAGAAATAGCAAGATTAACCAAGGAATGGCAACAAACAAAATGACGCCACTAATACGGTGAAAAATAGAAATCACTGCCGTAACAGGGAAAGTCATTTTACTGAGATTTAGAAAACGTACTGTATTGTCCTTCATTTGCCCAACCCTTAACCAATTTGCTAATTGATAGGTGCTATTGTAGCAACCAGATATTCATATTGATAATTAATAATTATTGTGATATACATAACCTGTGTTTATGTATTTTCAACTTATTGATTATGGATAATGTTTTGAAACACCCGCTACCGCTAGCCAAGCTACGAATGTTTGCTGAAACCGTTTGTCAGAATTCTATCACCAAGGCAGCCGAACAACTGAATGTGACCCAGCCAGCCGTGTCCACGGCCATCAAGAATCTCGAATCATTTTTCGACGTTAAGCTTATCGAGGTAATTAGCAAGAAGATTCACCTAACGGCAGCAGGACATGTGCTCTACAAAAGTTGGCTTGACGTATCAGTATCGATGGAAAACCTACAGTTTGAGATGGAGTCTTTTCATTCAGGAGTGGCTGGCAAGCTGCGCATTGTCATGGTCTCTAGCGGCAAGTATTTTGTACCAGAGGTCATCCATCGCTTTTTACAAACCTATCCTAACGTGAAGTTTAGTTGCGATATCAAACGACGCGACTTCATCACTAAGGCGATGGATAACAATACGTATGATTTAGCTATATTAACTGACCCCCCGCACAGCCCACACCTTTCTCAATACACATTGCGCGACAACACGCTCGTTTTTATTATTCACCCAGCACATCCGCTTGCTCAAAAAAAGTCAGTAACACTGAGCGAGTTGGAAGCAGTGCCTTTTATCATGCGTGAAAGCACGGCACTCATATCGCAAATGCTGCTAGAGTTATTTGTTCATAACCATCTAACACTAAAGACGCTGTTTGAAATGGATAGTACTGAAGCGGTTAAGCAAGCTGTTATTTCTGGCCTTGGCACGGCACTCGTCCCTCGCTTGTGCATTGAAAGAGAGCTAAAGTATGGCATTCTCAAGTTACTGAACATAGACGGCATTCAATTATGTAACAAATGGGTGCTCACCTGCGCCAAATACACAGAGCATCTAAAGATATTTCAAAATTTTTTATCGTTTTCAAAAAAATGAAGCAATAAAAGTACTGTTTTACTAACAACTTATATGAATATCAATTATATTCTCATGAAAAAAAGAGTGGGCTTTCAGCAAGCATGCTTGACGTACCAAATTCCTCTATTTGAACCTATCCATCAGCGCCACAGATGACGACTAGCAAAACCAATATCTCCTGATAACACTGGTGGCATAAATTAGCATTTCTTGTCCTGGGATCCTTAATCTACGAGAAGTGATTCTTGATGTTATTAACAAGTTGAGTTTGATCCATGCTTTCGTATCCACTCATTTTTAATTTCATCAGCAGATTCTGCAATATCCTTCTAATCGAAAATACCATCAGGTGCAATCTTGCGATAATAGTCAATCTATTATGAACATAAGCCACATTTGCTATTATAAAATACTGTGATCATGTTATTTCTCATTTCTGTTACTACTCCATCGCTTGGAAAAGTATTTTACCTCATCCCAATTTTTTGACCATTTTTTCACCATGAAAAAGGCTTTTCACAAACAAGGTATATTTTAGTCGGTAAACCAGACTTCTTTTTCATTCAATATTGCTCAAAAATCTTCTACTATCATCACGAATAGCTTTTTGTTTCTTTTCGTCCATTCGATCAAATGTCTTGTACATCATGCCAATGCGATGATTGCCTCTCAGTTTTTTACGATTGCGGTCTAAAAAGTCCCAATAAAGATAATTAAAAGGGCATGCGTTAGCGCCATTCTTTTTTGTTACTTTGTAGCTGCAGTTTTTGCAATAATTAGACATTTTATTGATGTAGTTGCCACCAGCAGCATAAGGTTTGCTGGCCAGATATCCGCCATCAGAAAATAAAATCATACCAGATACATTTGGAAGCTCAACCCACTCATAAGCATCAGCATAAACAATCAAGAACCACTCATTCACAGCTTTGGGATCAATGCCAGCCAACAAGGCAAAATTGCCAAGCACCATAAGACGCTGAATATGATGGGCATAAGCATTTTGTTTTGTCTCCAGTACGCATTGCCGTAGGCAGTTCATTTTTGTGTTTGAGGTCCAGTAAAAATCCGGCAGTTCCCGCTTGGCCTCGAAGAAATTCTGATCTGCATAGGTCGGCATTTTAAGCCAATAAATGCCACGTACATACTCACGCCAACCGATGATTTGACGAATAAATCCTTCTGCGGCATTGAGCGGCACGTCTCCTTGATAGTAGGCTATTTCTGCTGCCTGCACACATTCAAGAGGGAGAAGCAAGCCGCAATTCAGATAACAGCTGATATGTGAATGATACATCCAAGGCTCACCTTCAAGCATTGCATCCTGATAATCTCCAAATTTTTTTAACCTTTTTTTAATAAATTGATCGAGAACTTGCAGCGCATCGGCGCGTGTGACGGCAAAATAAAATGGCTCCAAATCACCAAAATGATCTGAAAAGCTATCATAAACAAGAGATATTACTTCTTGCGTTATATCATCGACCTTGCTGATATAAGGTGGTGGTATAGTGAGACCCTCTTTGGGCGGTTTCCTGTTTTTGGTATCATAGTTCCATTGCCCCCCAATGGGAGCATCATCCTGCATCAAGATACCGTATTTCTTTCGCATTTCACGGTAGAAGTATTCCATGCGAAGCTGCTTACGACCTTTTTCCCAAGAGGAAAATTCATCGGGAGTGCATAAAAAGCGATCATCCTCTTTGAGTTCAACGGGGATACTCAATTCATCTCCTAGACTTCTTATAGCTTTAAGAACACGATACTCACCTGGATGCGTAATAATGATGCTATCGAAAGTATGTTTTTGCAGAATGCGTCGAACTTCACCTGTTAAGGATCCTGCATTATCTGGATCACTCAATTTTGTATATTTAACTTTGTAACCTTTAATTTTTAGCGCTTCGGCAAAATGCCTCATTGCTGAAAATAGAAATGCAATTTTCTTTTTATGGTGTTTGACATAGGTTGCCTCGTTGAAAACCTCGCACATCAGAACGACATCCACGCTGGGATCATAACCTTTCAGGCTTGAGATAGACTCTGAGAGTTGGTCACCTAAAATAAGTCGTATACTACTCATGATTTCCCTTTTTTAATGATTAAAAAGCTATTAATGATGACTCAATTGACTGCTTTATATCAACAATATCTTTTGGGTAGGTTAATTCCAGCTTGATACCAGCTTTTTTTAGAATATGTCCTAGGCTTCCCATGGCATATTCTCCGTTTGCAGCTTTCGTTAATGCCAGATTATCCGATAGTCTTAGGTCTTGGCGAAACCGATGGATGGCAATTTTATCGGTCATAGCGGCAATCCCTCTTTAGTATTGTTTTTTTTCTTTTACCCAATATTCTTGGCAACCCTGAATTCCACGCCTCAAAATAATCGTTGTTACAATTTTGTTCTCTCAAACAATCGTAGGCTGTATCAATTTTTTTAAACTCAACGCATGGTTCATCTTTCAGCTTTTGTCTAATATTACTCATCGATTGATCAAGCTCACGCGGGAATTCTTGCAAAAAAAATAATCCCGCTGACTCATATCGGAATGATGCCAAAGTTCTGACTCAAGAATATAGAATAGAGAGGTAAAACAGAGCCACTTTTAGCAACCTGTGTTAAAGATTCATGATCCTTTATTCGTAAATCTCTTTTGAACCAAACAATATGCATTTAAGCTAAGATCTCCTTACCGTCCCAAGCAAAACATTTACCTG
Source organism: Gammaproteobacteria bacterium (assembly GCA_030425685.1). GTDB lineage: Bacteria > Pseudomonadota > Gammaproteobacteria > Coxiellales > Coxiellaceae > JAUIAD01. The sequence goes on from JAUIAD010000021.1 coordinate 42,755, forward strand.
TTTGCCCTGGCGTCAGATTTTCTAAAACATCCAATAGCTTCACAGCAGAGTATTCAGGCGTAAACAACTTACCCTTTGCTACATTAGCTTGAAATGGTTTTGATAAATTACTGTCAACCGTACCAGGATGGAGACCGATGATAATCGCCCGTTTGTTCCTTCGGCCAATCTCAATTGAGGCATTCTTGATGATCATATTAAGCGCTGCTTTTGAGGCACGGTAAGCATACCAACCACCAAATTGATTATCAGATATACTGCCTACACGCGCATATAGCACTGCAAATATTGATGACTGATCTGTATTCAGCTTCGGCAGGAAATATTTGGATATAAGAGAAGGAACGATAGTATTGACCTCAAAAATGCGATGAAACTTTTCTGCTGATAAGTCTCTCAAAGATTTTTCTGGCATAATTTCGAGATCGTGTAATATGCCATTAGCCACAATGACCAAATCTAGGGGTTTTTCTTTTGTAGCGAGTTCAGCAGCTTCAGCAATAGAGTCCTCGCTGCTATAATCAATTTTATGCTCGCCATTTCTAGAAAAAGCAAACAAGCTTGCACTCGGATATTCTTTAGATAGGAGCGTAGTAAAAGCACTTCCTATCGCACCAGAAGCGCCAAGAATGGCGATATTTTTTCTGTCAAAGCTCATAAAGTGCTCTCTTTCATTTTAAAGATCAGGTTGTAGGCAGAGGTAAAAGCTCCCTCAACGCGACCACCAAGACACCAATCACCACAAACAGCCAGTTTATGTTCATAATCTAAAAATATAGGACTGTTATCGTCTTTTTTAGCATTGTTGGCGTAGCGCCATCCGTGAGCAGTTTTGTGATCCGCTGAACTAAGATCATATTGGATAATGCGGCTAGCTTCTGAAATTAAATGCTGCATTACTTTTTCACGATCATCGTCAATATGAGCTTCTGCGTATTGTTCAGATGAATGTACCATAAGAGTATAGCGATCTGCTCGTTGTGGTTTATGGCTATTAACTGCAATCCAACTCACGTCTGCATTTTTAACATAAGCAGCGTCGAATTGGAGAGGCAAATTTTGTTCAAATCCAAGCATGAGCGAAAAACATGCACGCATATCAATGTCTTTAATATTCCGATGATATTTGAAGAATTCAGGTAGCAGTTCTCCAGCCTGTGGGGAAGGCGATGTACATATAACCCAATCAAATCCATAGTAGTTCTCACCTTTATCGTCGCTTAATTGCCATTTTCCATCATGCTCAATAGATACTATCCTTGTGTTGATGTAAACATTAAGACCCTCAGCTAAATATTTGGCAACCTTGTTCATACCCGGAACACCTACATAACGTGGCTCCTCGTCACTCCAGTTTCTTCTTTCTAGAATGTGACTGCCATCAAACTTAAAATAACGCGCATTCCATCGCTCAATGATAGATTGATCTATCAGTGGCTGAATAAAATCTTGAAATGGCTTCGTTCTTGCTGTGAAATATTGTGCCCCATGATCAAAAAAGTAAGGTCCTGCCCTCCTTGTTGACATACGCCCACTCACTCCACGCGCCTTCTCAAAAAGAATAATCTCAGCATAATCTTTTAATAAATGAGCTGCTGACAGGCCTGAGAAACCCGCACCAATGACAGCAATTTTTGTCATGATACAACCCCTGAAATAATGAGTGAAACAATCACGATTACTGAAACGAGCAGACGTGTCTGAAAGTATTTACGAGTGATTAAAGCAGTCTGAAAAAGACGATGATCAATCATAAGTAAAATAACAAATGCAGCAACAAACATTATCATTAGAATTTTGAAACTAAACATCAAAAAGCCAAAACATAGTAAAATCGCTGCAATATTGCTTAAAATTGGCAACACACGATGCCAGAAACCCTGAATATATAGGTGCTGTCCCCAATGTGCTCCTGATAAAAATGATGAAATCACAAGTCCATATATACTCAATACTTTTTCAATTGAACCAAGCAATGGCATCTGTTGAATACCAAAAATCAAACAAACAGCGCAGAAAATAAAAGGGATGGAACCAGCATAAGTTAGATAAGGGAGAATCTTGCTCATGACTTTACCTTATTTGAACTAGTTTGCTTCGGATTTTTTCTCGCTATCTCCAGAAAAGCAGGACCAAAATCAGATCCGATCAGTTCGCACCCTAGACGTGTTAAATAAAATAGCTGGGTTCCTGTACCATAAGCCATATCTACCATACTTTTTGAGTTGTGGTTTTTTAAATTTTTTCCGGTTACTTTATTTTTTCGTTCTGTATGATGTTTATTATCTGGAATATGAAAATATTCATGATATTGCTTATATTCTATTGGCAGCGCCAAATCTATACTTTTCAAAATTTTCTCCTCTCATGCTAAATCAGCATCGCCACAACATGCATACATATAGTAAGGGATAATCTAACCCGGACACATCGAATGTCCGGGTTGTCCGGGTTAATGTCCTGGTTCCAACAAAAACCATTTGGTTTTTGGCCCAAGTTGTCCCTCGTTATCTACATATCCCTTCTCCTTCAGGGCTTGCAGATCTCGACGCAACGTCCTATCCGTAATATCTTCCCCTAACCTATCATGGATTTCTTTTGGTGATAATCTATTTTTTTTCAACAGGTTAACGATTCTCGCTTGCCTTGGGCTCAACTCGCCCTCGGCACTTTTACCTTCTTCGGTAACAATGCCTCCTACCTTAAACCTTGGATCTCGTTCAAATGTAATACTGAAAAAAGCATTACTCTCTATAGCGGGTTGCGCAAGCTCAGCATCAGTCATGAGCTCCATAATACGTCGAATACCACTACCGATTCTTTCAGCTTTGTCAATTCTTGAAAACATATCCGCTATTGTTTCGTTCCGTCGTATCGATATTTGCGTGAGCGCGTTAACACTAACACCTGGTGGTAAACCGCCTGGATTTTTAATCACAACACGATCTTCATGCACTTCAACCATGAGGCTGGTTCCTTGCATGGAATAATCGCGGTGAATGACCGCGTTAACAATAGCCTCTCTTAATGCTTCTAATGGGATTTCACAAATATCATATCGGTTAACACCTCTTATCTCACTGCGAACATTTAGATGCTTTCTAAGAAAAGTCATTGCTTCATGAAATTGTGTAATCAAATCATCTTGAATATCAACACGATCATAAATATGAACCCCTTTTGTGCCTTTAAAGGCAACCAAGATCATTTCACATTGCAGAATAAAATGCCTTGGATTCTCAGCGAAAAATAATACCCCTGCATTATTTATTTTATTGTCATTGGCTAGGCGTAGGCTACTAAGTAATTTCTGTGGTTCAACTCCATCTAGTGTGATCTTGGTTTCAGTTAAAAATCTTTTGATCTTCGATGATGAAATATCTTCCCAAGAAGCGTCCTTATTTACCTGCTCTTCAAATCTTGGTTTCTTGCTTGATGATTCAAACAACAATTTAAGCTCTTTTTGATTCATCTTTTGTGTGGCAGCATCCAAACGACGAAAATATCCAGCAGAACAGCTATGAGGTTTATCATCACTTTCATCGATCGTAATAATCACTACTTGGTCAATCTGCTCAATGCCTTTTAAAGGAACAGCTGGTTCACAATTCCTTGCTAAACTATTTATTTTAGCCTTAAGATCATTGGTTAACTTTTCACCAACAATTTGACCAGAATCATCAACACCAAGAAAGATACGGCCACCGTGGGTATTGGCTAGAGCCACCATATCCTTATCAAGCTTACTCGAAAAGCTTTCTTTGAACTCAATGGTCAAGCCCTCACCTTCTTTCAACAGTAGTTGTAATTCATCTATATTCACAATTAATTAACCTAGCTCTTATAAGTTGCAGCAGTATCTCGCCTGCTACGTGCTACATTTGCTACATCTCTACCTCGTCGGTAAAATGTTCAACAATCCAATCAACCTCATCTGGAGATGTAAAATGTATAACCACTTTACCCTCCCCTTTTTCGTTGATGTTAACCGCCACCTTTGATGACAGGGTCCTGGATAGCTTGTTAACCCATCCTTGGACTTTACCATCGTATGGTGATGATTTGGTTTCTTTGGGCTTCTTAGTGAGCTGCACCAATCGTTCTGCCTCGCGGACCGTCAGGTTTTTCTCAACGATTTTATACGCATATTCAATTTGTTGATCGCTTGGTAATGACAATAAGGCCCTTGCATGCCCCATCTCTAGCTTACCAGCAATTAATAACCTTCGAACTTCATCAGCTAAGTTAAGTAGCCTCAATAGATTAGTAATCGTTGCCCTGCTCTTGCCAACCATTTTAGCAATCGCTTCATGTGACAGTCTGTGTTCTTCATTTAGCTGAAGAAAGGTTTGCGCAAGCTCAATTGGATTTAGTTCTTCCCTTTGTATGTTCTCAATCAAAGAAATAGCAATATTTCTTTCAGAATCGTTTTGTTGGACGATCGCTGGGATTACGGTAAGTCCGGCTAATTTGGATGCTCTCCAGCGCCTCTCACCAGCAATAATTTCAAATCGATCTTCTTCGGCCTTTTGTACAATAATGGGCTGGACAACGCCATGCTGTTTTATAGATGACGCAAGCTCTTCAAGTGCCGTTGTTTCAAAATTTTTTCGAGGTTGATTCGGGTTAGGATGAATTTGTGATAAATAGATTTCTTCAACCGACACTGCATCAACATTGTTTTTTAGGTCAATTGGCTCAAAGGCTGGGAATTTCATATTAATCAGCCTCACTTGCTTTTAGTACTGCGGGCCTTTGAAGCAGATGCTTTTTTAATTTATTTTCACTACTTCTGATAAGGTTTTCATAATTTTCTTTCATATTTGTATTTTTAGAATTAGAAACAACATCTAAAAGGCGCTTCCAATGCTCTACTTCACAGCTTAATTCACGCAGCTTATGTTGCCATTGCTGGTCCTCTTCGTTTATTTTACGTTGTACTTTATTATCATCCGATAATTGTTCACTACTCTTGTAATCATTTTTTATTGCGCTCATAAAATACGCAACTGGATAAAACCCTGTTTTATCTTTCTTGACATGTTGCTTTGTGTAAGCAATTTTCTGATAAAGGTACTCATGCGAATAATTTCTTAATACGTTATTAAGAACAGAATCACTTATTTTTCCAAAGTGTTTGGCAATTTCATCTAAAATTTCCTGAGTATCGTCATCTGCATTGGCATCTTTTTTGCTCACGCATTTTTGTTTAGGATTTACTTTTAACTCAAATCCCGTTACTTTTCGACCCATTCTTAGCGGTTGAAGATCAACAACAAACCCTGCCCTATCATTAACTTCCTCAATAGCAGGTTTAATGACATTGCGAGTTAGCTCTCGCATTGTTGAATACTTTTCATCACTCACACCCAGCAACTTCCGAAACGTCTCCAGTTGAATAATTTTGCCCTTTTGCATATTGACAAACCGGGTGCTGTTTTCATAAAGTGAATGACCGTATTTAGACTCAAACTCTGCTTGTAGATCAACATCAATCGTGCCATAAATATCGGGACTACCTACAAATTCCAGCATAAACTTGTGGAAGGAGAAATTAAATGTCCCATTTTGATAGAAGGTTGGTGACCCATGCAGAACTCTTAGATTCAAAAATGATACACTGGATGGGACTCGATCTTTTAGTAAGTTCCACTCAATTTTTAATGAAGCAAGCGTATCAACAGATTCTTTTAAATACTGAGTATTGTTGCTATTAAAGTTTACTGCACTGATGAGTGTTGAAATAGGCATAACGCACTCAACTGCTATAGATTCATTTTGGCTGTTATTATTTTGTTGATTGATTGCTTGATGCAAAAGGACGTTAAAGATTTTCCGTTGCAAAGAACTCATCATGGAGTATGCATGGATGATTGCAACATGTTTTCTTAAAACGTTCTCTGCTAGCATAACCTATTCCATCTGGTCTCTAATACTCACGTCTTTCTCGTGAGCCGACTTAAAATAGCTGCCCTGATCACAGCCGCTTGTGGCCCTCTTATATCAGGAAAAGCTTTGACAACTTCGTTGCGGACTTCCGCGAAAATACAACGCTGCTCAAAGGTCATATAAATTTTATCAAAGACAAAATCTTCATTGTTTCCTTCAGCATTACGCACTATTTCTTTATAATCTGGGTTCTCCTTTAACATGAGAATCGCTTCATTAACCCAATCACTTTTCTTTTTCAGGTTATAGTTTTCAGAGTTGATTAGTGTCTCTCGCAGTCGCTGCTTGATTACTTTATTCACCGTAAAAGTGATTATTTTTTTATCCTCATTATTGTCACTAAGCTTCAGCTTATTCATTCTTGTGAAGCTCCTTGTTCAATTAAGGCCATTATTTTTTTGAAGCCTTTTTCAGTCGCCTCTACGTTGTCCCACTGGAATTTATCAAAAACTTCCTGCATGTTTTTTATTATATTTTCTTCTAACGCATTACTGGTTAACAATGAATTTACAAGCAACTTGACCACATTTGGTTTTACTGTGCCTAACCGCACACTTGTTTTTTTTCTGCCTCGGGTTTCCTTCTTTTTCTTGACAGAATTCTCTAGATCTTTTTTAAGGCTTGCTACCTCTTCGAAAGATGCTCCAGCAATAGCTGCTTGTAGTAATGTTGTTTGATGTTCAGTGGTTTTTGCCGAACAAATTAGCTCAATTAGTTTGATATTTTCGATTTTTCCAGATTCAATCGCTTTTTTAATTTCTGGTTTGCTTTGTAATATTAGAATATATCGTCTTGTCTGCGTAATCGACATACCAGTCAGATCACCGAGTAATTTAGCCGTTATTTTTTCTTGTGATTGTTGATTTTCTTTTTTATATTCTTGGATAATCGCCTCAATGCTTGCTACCCTTTCTGCAAGGCTCAAATCAGATCGTTCATTATTCTCAATCCATTGCAACACCTTTAATTTCGTACCAACCGGTCTTTGCCCTGCAATTCTTGCAATAATTTCTTTTTTTCCTGCAATAGCTGATGCTAATGTACGTCTCTCCCCTGCTATGAGTCTGCATTTATTTCCAAATCTATAAACATAAATTGGGTTAATCAGTTGATCGTCTTTTATGGTTTTAGCAAGTGACTCTAGCGATTTCCAATCCTGTTTTTTTCTTTCATATTCTGGGTCACTTTTGTCAATGCCATTGATTGCATCTTCAAGTGTTAAAATCAATTCACGATTGTTTTCAGGATCAAGTTCTACCTTGCTTAAAGGTAAAACTTCAATTGAAAGTTCTCCGGCATAATTATTTGCGATTTCTAATGTTCGTGTAATCGCTTCTTTTGTTGCGGCACTTTTAGTGTTATCTAACTTGAATTTACTAACCATGTGCTACTTCCTCTGTTTCAAAAGCTGTTTTATAGGTATTTTCAAAGACTCGCTCATAAACATGTTGGCACCATTTTTCACTTTCAACTCTTGCTGGGTTGGATGGTGGTAAATTGAAAACGCAATTTGGTTTTGCATCATCAACAACAAGCTCAGCATAAATCGTTCTTAATGCAATTGGTGGTAATAACCAGTTTTCTGAACCTTCAATTTCATGGAGATCATTTAAAAATTTACTGTGTACTGCTGTTCGTCTAACTTGATTTGGTAATATTCCCGCAATTTGTATTGAATCATCTTTTGGTCGTCTTAATTGTTCTTGTGAAATAGCCTCTATCATGCCAATAGTTCCATTGATACCGTATTGTTCCAACTCCGTAGGTAGCAACCCATGGGTTGCGGCTCTTAAACCAGCCATTGTAAGAGGACCAAACTGCGGGTTTGTGTCAATAATAATAAACTCGTAATCACTGTGCGTTGATAAAAGTGTTGTAAATTCTTTTAAGCGATTGATTACTTTTTCTTTAACATCAACTTTTAAAACACGCTGTGCATCTTCAAGCAAAGACGCAAACGAAGGAAAGCACTGTAGATTATCAAGCCATGTCGGATAAGGGTAAATTGGACGGCCAAGAAAAATATCTGCGATACTGCTAATGCCATCCCAATGAGGATCATCTTCTGGTAAGTTTTCTGGGTCCCATTCAGGATGTGGTTTTGGCATATATCCTGTTGGGTGAGCAGGGTCTCTTGTCATTGGAATTAAACTTGATGACGAATTACCTTGAGGATCGAGATCAATGAAAGCCCCTTTCATGTTTTTACATTCAGCAAAATACTGTGCAAGGGTAAGTGCTATAGTCGACTTCCCTATTCCACCTTTGTTTCCAGCCGTTGTGATGACTTTCATTTCTTCCTCCAAAAGGATATTTTGTACTATAAGCTCTAGAATAGCCAGAATAAAGTTTTTTTGCAAGCGGTGTTTTGTACTTTTAAAAGAAAATATATATTTCTTTTCTTATTTCTAATATTTTCCTGTGGATGAATGTTTGTAACCTATTGAAATATAGGTATAATCTCTGAAATTAACGTGTAGGTTTATGGGGTCTTTGGTGTAGGTTTTTAGGATGTTGCGTGTAGGTTTGTGGGAATATTGGTGTAGATTTATGAGAAAGTGTAGTTTTATGGGATTGTTAGGTGTAGCTTTATGGGAATGGTGTAGGTTTATGGGCCGCTTTTGCTTCTCCCCTGCCCTAAATAAAAATGCTTTACTTACAATTTTCTAAAAATATGGCGTTAATTGGTTTTATAAAACAAAAATCTCTTTTATTATTTTTCTCATGAATTATATTTTTTGTCTGATATTTTTTAAATATACACTTCTCCAAAGCGATTCCTATATAACTCTATTCATTATGTAATCAAGGTGGTAACATGAACCTAGATTTAGTATTTCAATATCAATGCTATTCCAGGAAGCCAATCCAAGTTAACCCAGCTGAGCTCAACCTCTTTCGACCAACACCTTTGTTTTTATTTCAATAAAAACACCCATTGTTTTTTATATGTACTTGAGCCGATTGTAATTAGGGCTTTCGGCTGTTATTCATGCATCTAAAATCACTGTAGCTTATGGTCACTTGAAATCCAAAACAATAATTCACTCAGTGCAATTTGAGCCTTGCTTTGTTAAAGCAATCTAAACTTAAAATACAGATTTGCTTCCCATAATTTGCCTCATGCTCACAAAATGAAATATTCTATGAACACGGCATTAGGATGGTGCCTGATAAATTTTGAAAGACTCTCATTAGGGTTCTAAATCCCAATCGCTTTTTTTGCTAGCGCTACATTTTTCTTTGTTAATTTTTTATTTTTCCGTTTCAGCTAATTTCATTAGAGCAGGGCGGTTTAATTGGGCTTTTTTGATAGTGCTTATTACTGCTTAAGGCTTTTTGATCTTGTTCTTGTTTATGGACAAGCTATAAATAACCATTGCTTAGATTGAAATGCTTCGGTGTTTTCCCGCCACATTCCTCCACATCCGATCGCATTTATAGCTACGACTTCATTAATCATAGACCCAAAATATCCTCGTTCTTGGTAAATTTTTCCAAACATGCTGAGGACTTTGATGAACTCATGTCTTGTCAAAGGTAATAAATTTTCGGTTTCGTTTTTAGGGATGAGCAGCGTTTTATTGGACTTTGGATAAAAACCACATTTTCAGGCAGTTTCTTGCTTGCACTTTGCGCAAGGGCTGGGCATGGATTTTTGACAAAAAAATTGAGATTTGCGGAAAAATAGTTTGACATCAGCAGGTTAATCAGCGGCCGCTGACCTAATCAACTTCACGGATTAGGTCAAATGGAATCAGCTACCCCAACAGATAGACTCAAGCAATTTCGCAGGCAATTGTATGAGTGCTTTCACAAGCGAGCAGATGCCATCATGAATCTGCTTGACGCCTTAACCACCGAAGGACGACGTTGTCAGAGTGTGGTCCAACTCAGCAAGGCAGACGCCTTCAAACGTCAATACAGCAGTATTACTGATGCCATCACACAAGGCTTATCACGAGCTGATTGGCCCGCCATCGAAACGCTTTTGTATCAACAAGGCAGGAGCTCTTCCCGTCATGCAAACCGGTTTGTCTTGGACTGCACAAGCAATCCTCGCCAATATGCTAGAAAGTTGGCAGACCGGTCCATTACTCACGCCCCTAATCCAGCCCCGGGTAACAAGCCCATTACTGTGGGTCATCAATACTCTGTGTTAACCTTACTTCCAGACGATACACCCGCTTCACAGAAGCATTGGCTGATGCCTTTGTCTGCAAGGCGGGTAAGTAGTGACAAGAAAGGGAATGAAGTGGGCATGAACCAGTTGTCTGATTTAATCAGTTCACAAAACCTAACAGACCAACTGACCTTAAGTATTGGTGACTGCCTCTATGGCTCAGAACCTTGTCGGGTAACTGCTGCCAAGCAGGACAATCTAGTCCACATTTTTAGGCTAAATAGCAAGCGTAATGTGTTTTGCGCGCCTGAGAGCCCAACAGCAAACAAGAGTGACTGCCGCAAAGCCGGAAGGCGACAAGAATTTGGCGCCAAAATGAATTTAGGGCAAGTTGATACACATCCGCCTTATGATGAGCAGGTAACAACACAATGGACTAGCCGCCGCGGGAAAGCCTATGAGGTATCTGTTGTTGCCTGGAGGAACAAGCTACTGCGAGGATCCCGGTCTTTCCGTTCTTCGGAGCACCCATTAAATGTAATACGCATCACGGTCACTGATTCAGAAGGAAAGTCGCTGTATAAGCGCCCGCTATGGCTGGGTGTTTTTGGCAAGCGGCGCGATGAGGTTAGCCTGATTGATGCGTACGAGAGTTACCGATCCCGTTACGACATTGAGCACTTTTATCGGTTTTCGAAACACAATCTGCTGTTGGATGGGTATCAGACTCCCGAGGTTTCTCATGAACAATCGTGGTGGTCCCTTTGTTTGTTGGCTTATGCTCAGTTGTATTTAGCGAAAGGGATAGTGCCTGCCTTACCGGAACCTTGGGAACGCTATTTACCTGTTTATAAGCAGAGTGGTTCTGAAGGTTTTATTGGGACTCCATCGCAAACCCAGCGTGGTTTTTCAAAAGTACTCGAGCGCATTGGAACGCCTGCTAGGGATTGCGTTGCGCGCGGCAAGCCTCGAGGTAGGTTGCCAGGAGAGAGTCCTGGAAAGCGAGTTGAGCAGTCTGTTATTTTTAAGTCGAAGAAGCCAGGAATCAGTACGGAAGCAGGCATTGTTTTTGCTTCTGACCAAGAGGCGAATTTTCCAAACCCGAAAAAAATAGAGCAACTCATCCTTCAGGTTCAGGAGTCCTTGGGCAAGCTCGATATGGGTGTATCTGAATTCTCCAAATTATTGGTTAATTCCACTTGAAAGCTCTAAACCTGTCCTAAATGCTACCACCCACCCAAACTCGATGCCTGATCGAGGGGCGGCGTTTGTCCAAAGTCCAAGTTTTAGGTAATATTTCCATAATGGAATGGCTGTTTCTTGAACAGGTGTCTAGGCATCTATCAATGGGCTTAATGTATTGAATGCGTTGAATAATGCAAGTTATAGCTCTAATCAACTAGTGATATCACTCGATATCTCATGTATCAAGTTCTCTGGATTTTCAGAAGAGTCTTGTGCCCAAAATGTGGGTTCAGCAAGTCCTGGTAAAGTGGATAAATTGTCAAATGAAGCAATTTATCCCCGGGGGATAATTATTTTAACTTTTTGAAAAATAACGATAAATATTGATTTATTTAATTTCATGCTATTTATGATGCGCTTATGGTGTAGTTCTATGGGATAGGCTTCAATAGGCCTTGTGAAGGAAAAGTGATTGAGCTTACAGCTCTAATTATCATTATTTGGGCTGATTGTTATGGGAGCTGATCAGTGATTTAAACATCCTTTTTTTTCATTGAATGTTCTACGTGGATCAGAATAAGACCATTGAGCTTTTTCCAATGAGGCATTTTGGGTTCACAATAGTACAATATCTTGGTAGTGCGCGCCTGTCTTCATTATGACCATGTAGCTAAAGTAGCAATGTAGCAGGCGGGCAATAAAAAAATAGGCGATGCTAAATTTTTGGGTTTACTTCTAATACAGTTTTCCCTCTTTCCTTAGTTAGCTTTAGGTAGTGGTGGGCTTCTAAGATATCAATTGCTCTATCTCGACGAGCTTTGTCACGGATAGGGCCAAATTGCTGTAGGTATCTTGGCGTTGTTTTCGGCAAAGCTTTTTCTGTGAGCCATTGTAAGAGCTTTAGACTATCCTCCTGTTCGGGTGTTTGAGCCTGTGCTCCTAGGATAGTTTTAGTTTCAAACATGTGCCAATTGATGATGGAGGTGGCCTGTTCAATTTGTTCTAGCATAATAGGGCCTTCCTTGCCTTCAAAGAGGTGTAGCAGGGCGGAGAGGCGGGCAACGTTTTCAGCTGCTTTGCTCGCGAAATCTTTTATGGATTTCCATTGGGCCGAGTTTTGAAGGCCGGATTCTATTTGGTTGAAAAAAGAAATCCAAGCAGCTTTTGCTTTGTGGGATAATGACAGTGTTGGTAGAGAATGACAGCCTGCTTTATCAAGAGACAAAGAAGTGTTTAAGCAGTCAATAAGTCGCCCATGAAATTCTGGGAGGCCAGCTAAAGACTCTGGAGGCTCTTGATAGTAGCGATTGCCCATAGCGCTCTGTGGGTAAGCGATTAGGCTGCGAGCCAAGAATCCACTTTGGCGGCTAATGCCGCCATTTTTAGCCAGCATCTGTTCAAGTATCAAGGGCTGCATCATCAAGCTGACAGTCAAACGGCGATTGGATACCGTGAAGCTTTGGCTGGTTTTTCGGTGCGCAATAAACGCTTTGCCATCCCATAGGCGGTTGAGGAGGGCAACAAATTTTGTAGAATTGGTTTGCATGCCGTGACCGCCCATTACAATGCCTCCTTCATCACTCCACAGCGACGAACTGGGCCAACCATGAGCAATGTGTGAAGCGAGCGCTTCTTGAGTAGCATCCTCAAAGAAAAGAACGGGTAATAAAGGGATTTTTGGCTCATCATCGATGACTTCCATAAGACGCTGCTTCAAAAATTCTGTGTTATCGGTTAGATGTGAGCTGCGCTTTATTTGATTTAGAATACCTTCTTTTTCACCCTTCCAAGCTTGATATAGTGCTTGAGCCACTTTAATTTCTGGCTCCAACTGTTTTCTGATCTCTAGCTGCCATTGGCGAGTAGCTTTACTAAATGCGTAGTCTGCAGCGCTTTTTCTTTCGCCAGAGCCAGCGATCACTAAGAAGAACAGGGAAACTGGGCTGACCAGCATTCGATCACGAGCAACATTTGCTAATGTCTGACAAGCCAGAGAAACATTAGCAAGTGCGCTACATGCTACCAATGGTAACGGTTGCTGGCCATATTGATGGTAAGCGGTGATGGCGTTTCGAATAATGTTAGGTAGGGCGTCGATGGGGTATGGAAGTGTATGCTCTGTTTGGGTAATGAGAGGAATGGGGGTTGGCCAGATATCCTGGTGGGTGTCTATCAGCTTGACTGGTGCTGTTTCTACAACTTCCGCTATGGTCATTTTGTGCCCTTGATATTCGATTGATTAAACAAAGCTAACTTTACAGAATGTAGCAGGATGTAGCAAACGGTATCGATATTTTTGTATTCTTTCAGCCGAGATAATTTTTGGCAATTGCAACACGAGAATGCCCAAGCTCAAGTGCAATGGTTTTGCGTGCCTGCTGATCGAGCTGACGTTCAACCTTGGAGAGCTTATGTCTAGATTTGCCGCCATTAATGGGTGCGCGCCAACCGGTCATTTCAAAATAACGTGCCTGCGCATAGGCATGACGTAGTCCATGACAATTTTTCAAGCCAGCTTCCTGGGTGAGAGAGTCATAATGGCGACGTTGCTGAATATAGCTTTTCCCGTTGGGAATGAGCGATCCGTTCTCACCAGCGAGATTTCTTGCTTGTTCAAGCCAATAGCGCTGTTCATCCGTACGAATTGGGATAGCGCGCGCGATGCCACCCTTAGTCCAGCTGGCCTTTAGGCGGAGTAGCGTCCCATTATCAGCTTGTGATGGAATTATTTTCAAACATTCTTCTCTGCGTAATCCAAAGGCACGTTGCAGCCCAAGTGAGCAACGAATGTATTGATCGGTTACTTTGTCCAGGCTGGGGTTGTGGAGGGCTTTATTTTTACTTGGGATATAGCAGCGGTTGCCAATGTTATATTCGCCGTTACTTTTGACTACGTTGTTACGGTTCAACGCCCGGCAAACAAATCGTAAATCTGACATGCGATTTTTGATGGCGCCAACTGAGACGCCTGATTCCTGCCATTTTTTTACTAGGATTTCTACATGCTTTTGTTTAAGGCGAGCAATATGTGTGGGTTCAAAACCAAGGCTGTGTAATTCTTTTGCCATCGCTTCAAGTCGTTTTGTCCGATCGTACAGAGTGGCGTGGGATAGCTTACCTTTTTGTTGTTTCATGAATTCATAAATTGAATAATTGATCGATTTTAATTTTGATTTGCTCATTAAAGTAATCCTAGCATTTTGCGTGGAGCGCAAAACCCCATTTCTAAGCATAGCGTGAGAAGGGCGCTTTGTTTATCCTGTGTTTCTTCAAGTAGTTTGAGTCTAGTTTGCGCATAGTGCTTCCTGAAAGGTGTTTTTGGGCTGATGTCTGCATGGCAGCATTCCGCCATGTAGAGTCGGTTGATTTGTGTTACTGAGTCTGAGGTTTGCAGTTTTAGTAACGGGCTTGTTTGAATGAGTCTATTTCGCTCATTGATCGTCTCGATCTGTATTTTTGTTGTAATTGGGATCGTGCGGTCTTTTTTATTGTGTGCAATGGTGCGCTCAATCAGTAAGATATTATTCACACAGGCGCATGTTGAATTTAAACGTATCGCTTCCAATTTAGTTAATCCAAAATGAAGCTGAAGCGCTATAACTGATTTGGTAAGTGGGTGAAAAATATTTTTCTCATAATCTTTAGGAATGGCCATGTTTAACGGGGTGGTGCTGGTTTTAATGCTATTGAGCTCTTTATTACTGGGAATGTTGAGGTTAAGATCGGCTAGTTGATTGAGTCTGCGTAATACCCCTAACTTGTTTGTTATTGTGGCAGTTGAGAGGCTTCTCTTTTTCCAACAATTCACGAGGTGTTCGATATCATTAGGTGTTATTAGCCTAAAATCGCGAGGAAGTCGCCTTAATCGATCGAGATCTTCAATAATCGTATTCATAACGCGTTGCTGCTCTAGCTTCGTTGCCGGACTACCGTTTTTTTGCCTTTGAAATATATTTTGGCTTTTTTGTTGTAGATTAAATTTTTTACCCAATGTGTTAATCCCCAATCAGTTTTGGATAGCCGCTTGTGTGTCTTGGCAGCCTTGGCTATGTTAGACCTACACCTTAATGGTTTAGTGTTATTACGACTGCATGTGTTTTAAGGTAAAAACACGATACCGCAACTGATGTTGCCAAGGTCGTTTGTGCTTGGGATCTACTCCACAAGGCACTGCCGATACACTAGTCGGTTATTTATCATTTACTATTTTTCATCTTGTCTTTTCTGGTTTTCATCATTTCTCCTATGGTTGGTTTAGTTAAATAATCAATCATGTCATTATGACTGAAGTCGGGTAGGGCGGTTGCCCCTTAGTTTTGTAGTGATGCCAATTTTTGTTGGAATCGTTCAATCGTTTTATTCACTGATTCATCATTGACGGTGTCGTTAATGAGGACTTTGAGTGTTGGCGAAAAGCCGGTTTCTTCTTGAAGTCGTTTTTGCGCGCTTTTGAGTAATTCAAAGGTTTCATCAGTCAAAAAAGTCGATTTTTTAGTTTCAGTGGTGTCACTGGTTGGGTTTGTTACAGTTGTCATCAGTTTTCTCCGTTTGTTCATCTGTCGTTTGTTAATGAATGGATCTGAATAGTGCGCCAGGCTATTCAGATAAAGAAAACCACCGTTTAATTCTTGATCTAACACGATGCGTTAGATCGCGGTTGGTTTTCATAAGCTTTCAACACCCGAGGTTAACTCCGCGTCAAGCAACACTGTCTGCTGATCGTAAAGATTGACAGTCTGTTCGGAGTGGCACCTTTGGCACAGATGTTTGAAAGTAGAGCAGGTATCTATTGAATACTTGCGGTTGGCGGGCATCCAATCGAGATGGGTGCGGTGAACATTAAGGGCTGCCTGCGACTCAAAGGTCATGGCGACAGGATTCAATCGTGTTTAGCAACAAAAGGGCTAATAGGATTGCGCTTAATGGATAGGACGTTATTCATCGCTCGATGACGTTTTCACGTGGTTGCATGGCAAACCGGAACTTTTAGGACAATATTGATTGCCGCTTGAATAAGGTCTTTGGTGGGTCCTGCTAATCTAGGATTAGGCTCACGACACGTAGGACGGCATGTGACAGTTTGTAGTAGACGCTAACGAGATTCGCGTTTCATGGTATCTCAACCACTCATCAGTACCACTTGAGGCTCAAAATTCGCTTTCGCTTTGTTAAGCCATTTTTCGTGAGCGCAGCTCACGATCGCAATTATTGTAGCGCGCGAAGCGCGCTTGTGTCTAATATTTTTTATTTTGCAATGGGGCAAAATCAGCAATGATTCGCCTGAAAAAGGCTGCTGCATTTTATTTCAGGCGAAAAGAGGGCGCGTTTTAATGATTTTTTGGCCGTGGATTTTATTGCCCACAATCGCGCAGCAATTATGTAAAATACGTTGTATTTCAGATAATTGCTACTACTCATGTGGGCAAAAACTCCACCGCCTCAAGCTATATGATGCGCGCCGGAACGCGGGGCGCTGCCCCTGCGTCACTGCCTTTAGCGGCAGTGACGCAGGGGAGGGCGGCACAGTCTTGTGCCTTTGATGTCAACTAGTGTAAGGCTGACAAAAGAGCTGCTCGTGGATAACGTCACCCACAATCGCTTGGCCTTTTGAGTGGCCTGCTCATGTGGATGAGTTAACCACAAGAAACAGATTATGCGGCCATAATCGACAGCGCATTGATGTTAAGACCACACTGTAGCCCGCGCGAAATATTGAGCTAGACTTCATCAATGTAATGAACATGTATACAGTTAGCGGCGATGAGATTAATGCTCTTAAATGTGGCATACGTTGTAAGTGTAGAAATTAATGTGATTGCGTTTCTAGTATAATTGCTAGCAAAAGAGAGTGTGTATTCATAACTTTACGCTTATGTAAGCACTTTGATACCATGTCTCGCGTGGGTTGCCGTTGCTTTGAAGTGCAAATATTACCCTGTCAGTGTTCGGTGTCACTAAACATGGGGTGTTATATTATGAACATATTTTACCTTGATGAAGACATAACCCTTTGTGCACGATACCACTGTGATTCTCATGTGGTAAAGATGATTTTAGAATCAGTGCAAATTCTCTGTACGGTTTTGAGTAAAAATAAGGTTTCTGCACCCTACAGATCAACTCATAATAATCACCCCTGTGTTATTTGGGCAGGCGAGTCGTTAGAAAATTGGATTTGGCTTCGTAACTTGGTTTTTGAGTTAAATAAAGAGTTTCAATATCGATTTGATCATAACTCCCCACACAAATCAGTTTTAGTCAGTAACAGCCTTGCCTTACCGCCCATTCCCGCGATTGGAATTACAGAGCGCCCGCAGGCCATGCCCGAAATATATAAAATACTAGGTGACCCTATTACTGCATACAGGCAATATTACGTAGCCGAAAAAGGGTCTTTATTGAAGTATACGAAGCGGCCAGTTCCAGAGTGGGCTTTAAATATGTTAACGAAAAAATAGCACGTTCATGATAAGCTTGGTTTTGGATTTAAGCAAGTTGAACCTCGGTTCATTTTTGTTCGTAGTTTTTAAGCGCTTTAGTCAGACAGTGTTCCCTGCCTGAGATTAACGCTTTTACATTAAGCAGTTTGCATGGCACGCGCCCATCTGCGAATATTTTGATCGGAAAAAGGTAATGGATAAAGAAAAATTTGATTTAGAAAATGAGCACCGGTCTGACAAAAGTAGCTCTAACGATAGTATTGAGCGGCGTGTTAATGAGCTTCTCTTGTCGCAAGACTTTGCCGTTTTATGCACTAGAAATGACACTGTACCTTACGGCTCGTTAGTTGCTTTTGTAGTGAATAATGATATGCGTAATATTATTTTTGCGACATTGAGCTATACCAGGAAGTACCAATTACTCAAGCAGTGTGATCAGGTGGCTATGTTAATAGATGATCGTGACAAGCACAATGATAGAATATCACAAATATCGGCACTGACAGTCAATGGGGTGGCAAAAAAAATACAAGATAGTAACAAGATTGCGGATGCCAAAAGTAAGCTGTTAGCAAAGCATAATTACCTCGATGAGTTAGTTTCCTCGGATAGCTGTGTTTTTTTTCTTGTTGATATTACGCGGTGTTTATATGTGACTCACTTACAGGAAGTTTATGAGTGGACTCCAGATTGAAATATATCAACCCATTAGATAAATCTTACTCTACTGATATTATCGGTCGTAAGTCATATTCCCTAGCACGTGTAAAAGAAGCTGGTTTTTTTGTTCCGGATTCCCTTTGTTTGAACAGCTCAGCATACCATGATTTTTTAAATAAAAATAATTTAATCGGTATTATTGAGGTTGAGTTAGGCAGAAAATCAATGGACGATATGCGTTGGGAGGAATTATGGGATTGTGGTTTAAGAATTCGAAATCAAATTATTCATTCTACACTCTCTACTGATTTAATTGAGGAGTTAAGAAGTTCGATTCCACTTGATTGGCTTGAAAGTGGAGTAGCTATAAGGTCCTCATCACCTCAAGAAGATATGAAAAACGCATCTTTTGCCGGCTTGTATGATTCTTATATTGGTTGCAAGAATTTTACGGCTATTACAGACTCTATTTTGAAGGTATGGTCATCGTTATGGTCTGACCGATCGCTCCTTTATCGCAAAGAAATTTCCCTTGATGTACAGAAAAGCAGTATGGCGATCCTGATGCAAAAAATGATTCTAGGTGAATACTCAGGGGTTGCGTTTAGTCGCGATCCAAATGAGGCTTCATCAGAGTATTTAATGATTGAGGTTGTGCCAGGACTGTGTTCTGGATTAGTTGATGGGTCAGTTGAGCCAGATCATTATAAAGTTAGTCGAGAAGATTTAAAATTGCACCCTAAAAAACAAAATAAGATGTCAACCGTGCCCAAATCTGGTGTATTAGAAAATTTGCTTCACGATGTGGCAAAGCAGCTGCTGAAGATAGAGACGATTTTAAAATCTCCTGTTGATGTGGAGTGGACTTTTAGTGATGCAAGGATTACTATTTTACAGGTTCGCCCTATTAGCTACGTGTTAGATTCGAATGAAAAACGAGTGTGGTATCTTAGTTTAACGCGTAACTATATTAAGCTAAAAAACCTTGCTTCCGAGGTCAAAAATAAATTAATACCAGAATTGATAGCTGAGGGTGATGATATGGAAGCGGAAGAGGTTTCGGCCCAAAATAATTTTCAGTTGGCGGAAACAATAAATAGCAGAATTGATAGCTTGCATAAATGGAGACATATTTACAAAGAAAAGTTTATTCCTTTTGCACACGGTGTGCGTGAATTTGGTCAGTACTATAATGACACTGTAAAACCAGAAGACCCTTATGAATTTACTCATCTTTTAAAGACTAAAGATAGGATTGCTCGTCGTCGTTTGCGAGCACTGCACAAGTGTCATCAGGTTCTTTTTTCTAGTGCCGAGGCCGTGCAATTTTTACGTTCATGGGTTGAGCAGGGCAAGCATGAATTAGATAGGCAAGATATAGAAAACATAAGATCTATGCTCAATGGTGGTTTAATTGTTCGGTCATATTGTGCTCTAAAAAACAAATACTTTGACATGACTCTTAAGGCTGGGAGTTGGATTAATCGTGACGATTTAATTATTAATCTATTGCTAAATTTCGCGCAAGCAAAAAATCTTCCCAAAAAAAATGATGATAATCCTATTTTTTTCGATAAATATATTGCCGCTGCACATGATAATCAATATGCAAAATCGTTGCTTAAAATTGCACGCTTGAGTTGGGCTCTGAGAGATGACGATAATTTATTGGTTTCGAGGCTGGAAAGCCAATTTTTAAAAGCGATGAATGAAGCAAAAAAGCGCCTAGTTGATGCAGGTAGATTAGATGGGTCGAGAGAGGTAGGTGAGCCGGATGTAATACCTATTATTTCAGCGCTAAAGGGAGGAAAGCACGACGATATAAAGCTTGTTAATCGTGAGAAAAAGAGCGTCGCCAAGGTTCAATCGAAACTTCGTCCCCGACAACTTAAAGGACAGCCTGCAGTGCCCGGAATAGCAAGTGGTTATGCTTGTCGAATTTCGACCCTTGAAGATATAAAGTCATTTAATCCCGGTGATATAATTATTTGTGACGCGGTTGATCCAAATATGACGCATTTGGTTCCTCTTGCTAGAGGTATTGTTGAGCGTCGTGGAGGCATGTTAATACATGGTGTGATCATTGCTAGAGAGTTGGGAATACCTTGCGTGAATGGTGTTGGGAGTTTGCTTGAAAAGGTTATTAGCGGTGATCATATAACGATTGATGGTACTTTGGGTTTGGTTATTGTGGGCGAGCCCGATTTTGCTTTTGGCAAGGCGTAAGTTTTTTTGATGTACTTATTTTTGCGCAATATCACTTATTGCATGCTTGATCTCTTTATAATTAAATTTAAAATCCGCATCCTCAAGGTTTTTTGGAAATATTTTTTGATCTGCTAATAGCAGTTCTTTGCCCATTTGGCCAAAAATAATTTCTATGAAAAACTTCGATAGATGTAGGAAGCATGGTTTATTGAAGGCTTTAGCAACTGTTTTAGCAAAGGTAAGTTGTGTGCAGGATGAGGGGGAAGTGACGTTATAGATTGACTCAGGTTCTTTTAACTGAATAATAAATTGTATAGCGCGACAAAGATCATCAATATGTATCCAGCTTAAATGAGCACTTTTATTTCCCATTACAGTTCCTAGACCCCATTTAAAAGCAGGGAGTATTTTTTCAAGCATTCCTCCACCTCTACCTAATACAACGCCAAAGCGTAAGCAGGATACTTCCGAGCCATATTGAGTTGCTTTTTGAGCGCAGTTTTCCCATTCACTGACAAGATCTCTTGAGAAAGATCTTTCTTTTGAATTTTCGGGATTTTCTTCTGTTTGTATTTGATCACTGCTAGTGTAGTAACCAATGGCGCTTGCATTGAGAAGCCTTGGTTTAACGCTTGATGGTGCACTTTCAATGTATGAAACAATCGCTTTAGTCGAATCAATGCGGCTCGCTAGAAGCTGACCTTTTCTTTTTTTTGACCACCTTTTTCTAGCAATATTCTTACCACAGAGATTGATGATAATATCGAATCTCTGGTTAGTTCCTAAAGTTTTTCCATTCCACTCAAGTATGTTAGTTTCCTGGCTCATCTTTTTGGGTGACCGTGTCAATACGGTTACGTTATGTCCCTCTTGGATTAAAAATTTAGTGAGGTAGTTGCCGATAAAGCCACTACCTCCAGCAATTAGTATATTCATAATTCTTTTTCAAGGCCTATGCAGTGAGTGACGTTACCATTTTCATCTTTAACAGGGCAAATTGTAAATTCATTCAAAAATTTATCGCCGTTTTTTCGGTAATTAATCATTTTTACCGTCACGGGCTCACGATTCTTGATAGCAATGGCTAGCTTTTTTAGGGCTTCAGGATCTGTTTCTTCACCTTGCATAAAGCGGCAGTTTTTTCCGATGACCTCTTTAAGATCATATCCGCTCATTTTCAAAAAAAATTGATTTGCATAAATGATTGGATCATCTTCTTGCTGACAGTCCGTTATTAAAATACCTCGAGGTATTGATTCTAAGCTGCGCTTTAACAAATCCAACTGATCTTCGACGGATAGATTATCCATATTTTTCTCCTTTTAATGATTTGGGTAACATTTTGTTGTTGATAGTCCACCATCGATTCGGATGACCTCGCCTGTGATCCAGTTGTTATCTGAATCGAGTAGCCATTTTACCATACTGGCAATATCTTTAGGCTCACCCAGACGGTTTAGACCATGTAGCGAAAGTGATAACGCCTTACCGCGCTCACTGGTAGTGATGGGGGTTGATAAATTCGATTGAATTAATCCTGGTGCAATCACATTGCTGCGAATATTTTGCTTAGCATAGCTTGCAGCAATTGACTTTGATAGGCCTTCAATACCTGCCTTTGCTGCCGCTATGGCTTCATGATTAGGCAAACCTATATGGGCGGCGGCCGTAGAAAAAAAGATCAAGCTACAATCCTTTTTAACGTTTTTTGTTGTGACATGCGCAACATTGAATGCCGTGGTGAGATTAATATCAATGGTTTGCTGCCAATCGGCAAGGGTGAGCGTAGCGGCAGGCTTGAGCATAATGTTGCCACAAAAATTAACTACCGACTGAATACTGTGTTGAGCTAAAATGGACTCGAAGCATTTAGTTAGGTCTTCTTGCTGACAAGGGTTGCAACTGTGACACTCATATTGGCTTTGAATATCATGGGGTAATTTGTTAGCGTCACGAGTGAGTAGTATGACATTTTTAGTGGCGCCTAAGAGTGCAAGTGTAGCTTTTGCAATGTCTGAGTTAGCACCAACAAAAATAATAGAGTCCATAGATTTAATCCGTTACGTGATAAAAAATTCTCTTTCTAGTTGATAGTACATGATATCATATTGCTCACGGTGATTGATATGAAAAAGTCAGGGCCTGGTCTAATTTTAACCATTTTTGGGAGTGCTGCTTTGGTATCAAGAAAGATTATTCATTGGTTTCGTCAGGATTTACGATTAAGTGATAATCCGAGTTTCTCCTCAGCGGCAAAGCAGGGTGCTGTGCTTCCCCTTTATATTTTGGATGACGTTAATTGCACAAAAATGGCATTGGGAGCTGCGAGTAGCTGTTGGTTGCATCATTCTCTGCTTGAATTGAGTGCAAGTCTTGACTGTAAGCTCATTACCAAGTCTGGAGATCCACTACTGATTATTTTTGATCTGATTAAAAAATACAAAATTGATGAGGTGCATTGGAATCGTTGCTATGAACCTTGGCAAATAAAGCGTGATTCTTCATTAAAATCTAAGCTACGTGACGCTGGTGTCATCGTGACCACCCATAACGGATCTCTGTTATGGGAGCCCTGGGAAATTGAAAAAAAGAGTGGTGGTAACTATAAAGTTTTTACTCCTTTTTATCGTAAGGGCTGCTTACAATTTATGCCGCCGCGTAACCCGGTTACCAAACCAAAAAAAATTGAGTATTTATCGCATAAAGAGCCACTTAACAGCATTGATTCACTGAGCTTGATGACAAGTGCATCATGGGGAAATGCAATGATGAACCATTGGGAGGTTGGTGAACGGGCGGCGATGAAACGCTTAAAAATATTTCTCAAAAATGATTTACTAGAATATTCTGCCGGGAGAAATTTTCCTGCAGAACAAAAAATATCACGGTTGTCTCCGCATCTCCACTGGGGAGAGATATCCCCCAACCAGATATGGTATGCCGTTAAGAAATTGCCTCAGAATAAAAATATGGATTGTTTTTTGAGCGAGCTAGGATGGAGAGAGTTCTCCTACAGCCTTTTATATTATTACCCAACTTTAGCGAGAGATAATCTTCAGAAAAAATTTGATCGATTCCCTTGGCGAAAAAGTAAAAAGCTGTTAAATGCTTGGCAACGTGGAATGACGGGGTACCCTATCATTGATTCCGGAATGCGAGAATTATGGCAAACCGGTTTTATGCATAATCGAGTGCGCATGATTGTTGCTTCATTTTTAGTGAAAAATTGTTTGATTCACTGGCATGAGGGTGAAAAGTGGTTTTGGGATTGTTTGCTTGATGCTGATTTAGCGAGCAATAGTGCAAGCTGGCAGTGGGTCGCGGGTTGCGGTGCAGATGCTGCGCCTTTTTTTCGAATCTTTAATCCGATTACGCAAGGCAAGAAGTTTGATCCCAAAGGTGACTACACACGGAAATATGTACCGGAATTGTTGGCGCTACCTGATAAATATCTCCATGCCCCTTGGGAGGCTCCAGCTGAAGTGTTGCAAGGTGCGGGTATTAAAATTGGAAAAACGTACCCAAAGCCAATCGTGGACTTAGCCCTATCAAGACAGAAAGCGCTAGAGGCATATAAGGCTATAAAAAATTCATAAGTTGCTATATAGTGAATTGAGACCTTCTTTATAGCTTGGGTAGCGCAAGTTGAAATTAAATTTTGTTTTAAACTTTTCATTACTAACCTTCCGGCAGTCTTGGTAAAATTCTTTGGCCATGGGAGATAGGGTGGCTTCGTCAAATGGAATTTTTATAAGTGGCTGCTTTTCTAGTAGTTGCGCTGCATATTCATCAACGAGTTCTGGCGCACAAGGGATATCATCGGCAAGATTATATATTTCACCAGGTGTAGGGGTTTTAATTGTAAGTGTTCTGGGAAATACCCCCTTCACAAGCAACTCTAATCAGCCATACTAATGCCAGGCAAATAACTGGAGTTAGGAATGGAAGACAAGCACTTATCAAAGCCCCCTTTAACTGAAGCACAAT
>JAUIAD010000022.1 GCA_030425685.1 Gammaproteobacteria bacterium
TGATTAATATGGGCAACAGAGTGAGAAAGCTCAGGCAATGTCTACTCCCTATTACTTATAGCCACTATGAAACAAGGGTAAAACCAGTATGGTAAAATTATTAACGGAAAATCATCCCCTGCAGAGATGAAAATGTTAAACTGGTTATGTTCGGGCACGTTCATAATGATTACAATATATTATACAAACACATACTGCTCTCCTCAGCACCTGCGACATGTCATCAAATAAAAGATCAGGAAGAAACTATAATAAAAGAAAAAAGATATGGTTACAAGACATACTGGCTAAAAGACTCTCACATTGAATCACACTGTAACTGGATTGAATAAATGACTACTTTCTTAAAAAAATTATTGAATAGGGGTAATAGAAAATACACCTACAAACTCAACCGCAGCGAACCCATCTATATTAAAAATAATGAACTTTATTGCATTATTACAGAGCTTGGTTATATGGAGCCCATGCATCTTCCCGTTCGAAAAGTGCTTTCTGACCCATCCTATCACCAAGAAATTAACCCACAGGAACTTATGCTGCTCCAAAAGCAGCATTACCAATTTGAAAATAAGAAAAATAAAGTAAGAGTGATCTCAGAATATAGGAATAATGAGTACAGCATCTCCTCGAATAATGTTGAAATACGCAAGATATCAGGTGATAACTTATGCGAAGACCTAGGGCTTCTGGAAAGCATGTCAATTAAAGATGCTTTTTCCATCATCTATAAAACCGCCTACCGCAACGGCATGACCGATGCAAAAAAAATAAATAAAATCAGCTGCTTGCCTACTCAACAGCTTCAATCTAAATTTCTCTACCTTGTCGAAAAAGAAGAGAACAGCTAACATGGCAAATTGCATAGACCATCTACCTTTTTATTCTCTTGTTAACCCATAAAAGCGCAGGATGTTTATTGATTAAACTAAAATCTGCTAGACTCACGTTATCAATAAATCGTCCAGGTTTTACACCTATTTCATTTACAACAGCCCGAATAAATCCACCTTCTGATGGAAGGTGTTTTTTTAAAATACTTCGAAGCACATGATATGTTGATTCCCTGGCAACTTAATACTAATAATATTAGTATCTACTAGCATTAAGAACAGCAAGTGTATTAAATTCATACTCATTAGTGGTGATTAATTATTCTGCTACACCTCTAAACACTTTCTGCTTATCTTGCTACAAATCTGAGAATTTAACTTGTGCCCTTTCATGTCACCTGCTTCCCTGTAGGTCTCACGTTAATTAATGTTCCATGTCCGCTAGGATGTCTATTCCTTTGATCAACCCTTTTACAGTATTACCATGTTAATCAGATTTCTCCTGTAATCGCTTTTGCTTAGACTTTTCAATACGCCACAACAACCCTGGATGCTGTCTCACCGAACGACAAAATTCACTGTCGGTAGACAATATTTCTGGACGGATCTCACCCTCCTCTTCCAGAGAAGATAAAAACAATTGCTCATCCTGAGAGAATGGTAATATTCTACCAAAAGCATCTACACATTGATCCATTAAAGATTTTGCCCACTCTTTTATCAAATTTGTTTTTGTGCTTGGAATCAAACTTTGCTTCAATACGGGTATTAATTTATTTCTAATATCGTTGATTTCAAATTTGATCAGATTAGTGCTCATATTTTTCCAGCCTAACGCTCTCATCCCTGCATATACCGTGAATGCCAATCGTAATTTTTTGTCATCAAGCTTCCAGTGTGTTAATAAATCATGACTGTCGAACAAATCACGCGACGCTTCTCGATCCATGAGGGCATGCAGCTTTCCTGCCGCCAACTCGTGAATATCAAGCACAGGGGCCTCTACCCGCTTTATCCAGTCAGTTGAATACCTAAACTGCACCGGCCAAAGGGGTGCACGATAAATGTAATTTAAGTCCAATTCCAATCGCCCATTGCTTCCAAGTAAGCTTGGGTAGGTCAAAACCATTTTTCCACCGGCATGCGCCCGTGGATTTCTGTATAACCCGTACCCTGACCTTTGACAAAGATCAAGCACAAGGCGAT
This sequence comes from Gammaproteobacteria bacterium, assembly GCA_030425685.1. Taxonomy (GTDB): domain Bacteria; phylum Pseudomonadota; class Gammaproteobacteria; order Coxiellales; family Coxiellaceae; genus JAUIAD01. Next base: position 2,040 of record JAUIAD010000022.1, read on the forward strand.
CTATCTCTACTTTGTCCTTAAGCATGACTTCCCTATCTGTAGAACCAATGTAATTAAAATCAGCATCTAAAGACAAACGGGGCAATTTATCTGTGCAAAATAAATTTATAGCTGTTCCACCTTTAAGCGCAAGATTTTTCCTCAAGAATGGAACTGCCATGAATATTTCAATTAATTCCAACAAACGATATACCTTTTCAAGTATTTCTGGTCGATATCCATGTTCACGAGCTATACCCCTTAAATCACGCTCAGACGTCGGCACCATGTTCTGGCTCCTCCCATTCTCGATTATGTAGATAACTTGGGATAACAAGCGACCATTTTTTTATAAAAACACGCTGCTCCTTCAACAAATTTCGATCAATATAGTAAGGCTGCTTAGGAATATGAGGAAGCAACTTTTCTACTACAGCCGCATCAATAGATAAATGCTTAGGGCGCTGATCAAAAAAGTACCCAAGTTTTGCAACAATACTCGCCTTACCCAAGGCCAATGCATAATTCACTGCAGCGCTAGCATCAAACGAAATAACGCTATCCAATGAGCGCCATATTTCTTCCCAGCCACCACTTAAACTACTTCGATCTAAAACGTCTACAACAGTTCGTGCCAAACTTGTTCTCCGTATTGTGACACCATCCACCTTCGTAGATTCAATCGTTTCTGCACTCAGCACATTATCCTCTACCAATGGATTGCCCACGGCACGGTACTGCTGCCCTTGAAAATCAAATGAAAAAGTACTCCGTGCTGTTAAAAACACATGGCTATTAAAACTCGTATAGGCAACACCATGAGATTCCAAAGCGGTATGATACGCTATGACCGCATCCTCTGTTGCTTTAGAAGCAATAACAAAAGGAGAAACCTCTCTCGGGTTATACTCATCATTAACTACATAAAGACCTTTCCGTACTTGTATCAGTGTATTATTCTTACAGTGGTAATAAAGCACCATATGACAATTTTTATCTGATCCCTTAGGATCAAGGCGTGTATAGTGCGCCTTAAACTCGCTAAAACGAAAGACTTGATGTTCTTTAAAAAATGCCATGTAGGTGATCATAATTGCATAAATATCCCTTAACTCTATAATCATTATATAGTTTTGTGATAATTTTGCAATATAATCCGGCGTTACAACTAACGCGGGTCTTTGCTACTTCTACAACATTTGCTACTTCATTGAATATTAATGAATTTTTCTGCTACATCTCTAAATACTTTCTGGTTATCTTGCTACAAATCCGAATACTTGACCCATGCCCTGCTGATGTCACATGCTCCCCTGTAGACGTCACATAAAGTCCTATTATTCCCCTGTAGATGTCACATTTGGCGCCTGTAGATGTCACACTTCCCCCTGTAGATGTCACATGTTTCCCTGTAGGTGTCACATTAACCAATCATAACACATTAAAAATCAACAAGTTACATAACTGCAAACTAACATATTAAACATTATTAAACATAAACAAACAGTTTGTTAGGAGATTAACCTTGTAAATATAATAAACAACCTGGTTAAGTTTTTTAGGTCCCCACCCATTAATTTAATAATTAATCTTAAATAAATCATTATTAATCAATATGTTATAACCAACTCAAGTGACTTGAGTTGCTCAAGTTCTTAGAATTCTTTGTAATACAGCTGTTCTCATTATCCTGCTTTTAACCCCCTCCAGTGTTGGAAATTCTTTCCTAACTTGAATAATTGCTTTGTCTATTTGAAGCTTGAGAGGGTATTCAATGACTGCTGTCTCCATTTCATCAAAGCCGTGCATTTCATCGCTATAACTAATAAGCTCCAAAAAATCCTTTAATGAGAATAATTGTTCTATAGCTTCTGATATCCATTTACTTTTTCCTCGTAGACCATACCCATCTTTGATAACTCTTTCGCGTAGTTCAGTCTTCAAAGAATTAGGTACAGCAAATGCGATTTTTGATTTTGTTGGCATGAAAAATCCTCTTAAACTTTCTCAAGTAACTTGACTAGTTGTTTAAATGCATTAGACACAGACTTGTGTTCATTCCACTGGATTTGAGAAAACTGAGGCCGTAAATGCTTGAAGTTTTCATGATCAAGAATAGAATGAACAATCGTTTTTGCAATATCAATGTTCCACGTAGAGCCAAAGTTAATTTTCGTAGCTGGCCTACCCTTTTTAGTGTGGGTTTGATTGGTTTTTGTTTCTCGGACTAATTTTTTGAGTTCAGAAAGAGTTGAGCCGTGTAAGCATGCTTCCAAGAGCATAGGCTGTAGTTTTTCTTTTGATTTTGCAATAAACGCTACTTTTTCAATATTCTTAATTTCGCCGCTCTGAATGTGTTTTCTAATGGAGTCAGAGGCATTAAGTACGTGACGATAATTTACAGCTTGTTGTAATGAACATCCAATCAAGTGACTTAACTCAGTTGGAGTGATTTCCTGCTGCTGCTTATTTTTGCTTTGGGCAAAAGCTGAAAGAATTTTTTCTAAATTTCTCATCCTTTCCCAAAGGGATAGATCTTCACGCTCAATATTTTCAATCCACTGTATTAAGCTCAGTTTCAGCTCATCAGGTCTAGAGGTAAGTACTTTAGCTGGAATGTCCTGCTTATTTGCAATGATTGAAGCAAGAGTTCTTCTTTCCCCGGCTATAAGTTTATACTCCTCTCTTTGTTTATAAACGACGATAGGATTAATGACACCCTGCTCCACAATGGACTTTGCTAAACTTTGCAATGACTCTTTCTCAGCTGACTTTCGGCTGAATTCATCATCTGTTTTAGTCATGCCTTCATAAAGATCACTGAAACTGAGCAGCATATCTCTTGGGTTCGCTGGATCGAGGGAGATTTTTCTAAGAGGGATAATTTCTATATGCAGCTCCCCAGCATTATTTTTTGCAGACGATACGGTATCGTCTAATGCTTCAGCTAGATTCCCTCTAATTTTGAATGATTTTTTAGCCATGGTTATATATCCTTTTCATGATGGTTTTACAGACTGCTTCACATTCTTTGCGAGCAATATGATCCCTGGGAAGATCAAACACACTTTTTGGCCTGTCCTCTTTCACGCGAAGTTCCCCGTAGATCACTCGTTCTTTAATCTTTCGATCAATCACAAAATCTTTGGTTGACTCAAGTGACTTGAGTTGTTCGAAAAAATTCTTATGTAGTGAGACTTCGCGAACACGATTAGCCATTATCCCAGCCAGATTAATAGGGTTTTCAGCAGGGCGTGCATATGTTTCTTGCTTCCATAGTTGCATCATGCCGTAAATACCGTCGATAGAATCTTCTTCCATTTGGGAAGGTATCACCATATCGGTGCAGGCCTTGATGCCAGCAATCGTAAGAGGGCCTTTGGAAGGAGGCGTGTCTATGACGATTACGTCATACTCATTTTGAACTTCTGGAAGATGAACAAAACGTTTAAGCTGAAGGTGAACTTTTTCTAAAACTTCATTTTTTGTTACAGCCTCAGCCTCCTGCAATTTATTTGAATGTGCTGGCAACACTTCGATATGCTTAAAGTTTGTAGGGTAGGGGATTACTTCTTCCCCATAAAATATATTCGCAATACTACTCCTGCCATCCCAGCCTACATCTTCTTCGGCGTTATAATCAGGATGTAAGGGTGGTACTTTCCCGCCCTTGTATACAGGATCATATTCAAGGTTTAGGTAGTATTTAGAGAAGTTAGCTTGAGGATCAAGATCTACAGCAAGAACACGTTTACCCATAACGATAGCAGCATACTCGGCAAGCATGATGCTCATGGTGGTTTTACCTTCCCCGCCCTTGTTCGTTGCGTTTGCAATTACTTTTGTCATAAGTGCTCCTTTTGCAGAATTATGTCATAAGTTATTCTCAAGCATAACACGCGCTTGTGAAAAAGTTAAATATAAGATAGCATTATAAGCGTCATAGCTGCGCATGTGACATGATTTTTGTAATATGATTTTACAAGGAAGCTTTATAGTGTGTGCAATAAGAACCAAAAATGTAGTTTTGGTCAAAAAAGTTTCGAATCGAAGCGTCAAGAGGCTCAATTCGAAATGTGACATTTACAGGGTCTAAAAGGGAATTAAAAATGCAGTTAGCAACACTGGCACAAAAAAATACACTTGAGCTTAAAAAACATGTGGGTCTAATTCACTCAACAAATAAGTTAACGCTGCTAGAGCGAAAGATAGCTAATGCATTACTGTATCATGCCTATGACAATCTGCTGACTCAGAACGAGCATGAGATCCATATCCCGTCGTTGTGTACATTGATAGGGTACAACAGTAAAGATTTTAAAACGATACGTCAGTCTTTAGTTTCTTTGATCTCAACTGTGCTTGAATGGAATTTAGTTGATAAAAACGAAGATGAGGAGCAGGGAGTTTGGATGGCAAGTAGCATGTTAGCAGATGCAAAAATAGAAGGCCCTGTATGCACATATTCTTACAGCAACCGCATGCGAGAATTGTGTTATTACCCAGAGTTTTATGGTCGTCTTAATATGCGGGTGTTATCTTGCTTCAAATCTACTTATGGGCTCGCGCTTTATGAAAACTGTATTAGGTATCAAAGCATCACACAAACCCCGTGGTTTGATTTACCCACATATCGCAAGCTGATGGGTATTGAACGTGGTAAATATGAAGTTTTTAGAGATTTGAACCGACGCGTCATCAAGCCATCCGTTGCTGAAGTGAACCTAAATGCCCCTATAGTGGTATCGCCTGAATTTAAAAAGCAGGGAAGGTCAGTTGTTGCTGTTCGCTTTCTCATCGGTAAACAAACGGAAAAGTCAGCAATTAGTCAAACAAATAAAAATGAAAGAGAATATACTATTTTAGAGCGTCTAACCGATGATTTTGGCGTTAATGCGAAAAAAGCAAAAGATTTAATTGATCAATATAGCGAACAATATTTACTAGAAAAGATGAAGCTAGTTGAAACGTCTAACTCATACTTGAATGGTAAAATAGAGCATCTTGCTAAATATTTGGAAAAAGCACTACAAGAGGATTACCAAGCTCCTAAATCAAGTAAAGAAAATCTAGAGAAGCTTCGCGTGAGACGCGACAAAGAGACTAAGCTTCATAAATTGCGAGAAGCAAACCTTGAAAAATATCGTTGTTACCAAAATCAAAACCTTCCCAAAATTATGAGAGATTTACCCAGTAAAAAGCAGCAGCAAATAGAAAAAGAATTTGACCAATATATGGGTTCCACAATCTATAATACTTTGTACATCAAAGATGGCTTGAAAAACCCACTAGTGCGAGACCGGTTTGGTGATTTTATAAGAAAAAATCACACGGAATTGTTAGCATCTTTATTGCCATTTGATACGTTTTGTAAGGAGCGTCCAGTCTAATGGGAGTAGATACTAAACGATCATTTGGTGGTGGGTTAGAAGCGGTTCTCGGTGCGGCTAGCATACGTGTTGAAGATGCTGAATCAAATGCAAATTCACAAGAATTAAAGCAATTGATGGTTCATCAAATTGTCCCCGGCAGGTTTCAGCCACGCCGTCATTTTGATAAATCTGCGTTGCAAGAGTTGTCAGACTCAATTGCTGCGCAAGGTATTTTACAGCCTATCGTTGTTCGGCAAATCGCACAAAATGAATATGAGATTATCGCGGGTGAGCGCCGTTGGCGAGCAGCACAGATGGCTGCATTGCAGCAGGTTCCTTGTATTATTTGTAATATAAGTGATGAGTCAGCATTAGCCTTTGGCTTGATTGAAAACATTCAAAGACAGGATCTTAATCCTATTGAGGAAGCGAGCGCGCTGAAACGTTTGCTAGAAGAGTTTAATATGACTCATGAGGAAGTAGCAAAGTCTGTGGGACGTTCTAGGGCTTTGGTTACTAATATGCTGAGATTGCTCAATTTAACTCAGAGCGTTCAAGACATGCTGATTGCTAAAGAAATTGATATTGGTCATGCCAGGGTGCTTTTAGTATTTTCTCCAGAAGAACAACTATCGATGGCCAACACCATTGTTGCAAAAAAAATGTCTGTACGAGCAGCAGAAAAATTTGCTCAAGCAAAGCGACAGGGAAAATCTTATAACGATAAACCAGCGGCACAACACCCTAATTGTGGGAGTTGGTCTACAGAGCTGAGCAAAAAACTATCATCTAAAGTGAGGGTATCTCTGCCTGAAGCAGGATCAGGAAAAATTGTGATTCATGTTGACTCAGCCGATGAGGTGGAGTGGTTGATTGAGAGCTTGTAGCAAAGTAGCAGCGTAGCAACCTCTTAGGATTTTGGGTTGACGAGTAGAACCGTTTTACCGTCGCGTTTTATTTCTTTCAAGTAATAGTATTCGGATAATATTTGTACAGCGTGATCACGGCGTTTCTTTTCTCGAAAAGGGCTGTATTGCTGTAGGTATCTTGGTGAGGTTTCCGTTAGTTCTTTTTCTTTGATCCAATTTAATAGTTTTATAGCATCTTGTTGCTGAATGGTTTGAGGGTTATCACCAAGAATGATTTTAGTTTCTAGTAAATGCCAGTGAATAACTTCAGCCGCATGGTCAAGTGATTCGGCGCTAATGTCACCTTCTTTGCCACCAAATAGGTGGAAGAGGGCAGCAAGACGGGCGACATTTTCTGCAGACTTGCTGGCAAAATCCTTTATAGAAAGCCACTGATTGGCGTTTCTTAAGCCGGTTTCAACCCTGTTAAAAAACGATACCCAATTTGCCTTTGCTTGAGCAGATAAAGTTAGCGTTGGTAAATTATGACAACCTTTTTTATCTAAGGCCAAGGATTGATTGAGACAATCAAGTAGTCGGTCATGAAACTCGGGAAGAGAGGCTAATGCTTCTGGCGGTTCTTGATAATAACGTGCCCCCATAGAGCTTTTTGGATAGGCTACTAAACTACGCGCTAAAAAACCGCTCTGACGGCTGATACCACCATTTTTAGCAAGCATTTGCTCTAAAATCAGCGGTTGCATCATGAGACTGACCGTTAAGCGTCGATTAGCAACGGTAAAGCTTTTGCTTGTCTTTCGATGTGCGATGAAAGCTTTTCCATCCCAAAGGCGATTAAGCAAGGCAATGAATTTGGTTGCATTTTGTTGCATGCCGTGACCACCCATCACAATGCCACCTTCATCACTCCAAAGTGATGCACTTGGCCAGCCATGTGCGATATGAGAGGCAAGTGCCTCTTGTGTAGCGTCTTCAAAAAACAATACTGGCAGCAAGGGAACATCGGGTTCGTTTTCAACCATTTGGACTAACATTTGGCGTAGTATTTCAGTGTTGTCGCCTATCAGTGCGCTTCTGCGAATTTGTGACAAGAGCCCTTCTTTTTCGACCTTCCAAGCGTAATGTATGGTTTGAGCTGCTTTAACTTCGGGCTCTAATTGTTTTCTCATGTTTAACTGCCATTCACGAATCGCGTGACTAAAAGCATAATCAGCAGCGCTTTTGCGTTCGCCGGAATTTGCAACGACTAGAAAGTATAATGAAACTGGACTCACAAGCATGCGGTCACGTGCAACGTTTGCTAAAGTTTGACATGCCAATGAAACATTGGCTAGCGCACTGCAAGCGATCAAAGGTAATGGTTGTTGACCGTACTGCTGATAGGCAGAAATCGCGTTTTGGATAATAGGCGGCAAGGCGTGTAAAGGGTAGGGGGCACTGTTTTCAGTCTCTGGAATAATTGAAACTGGGTCTGGCCAATCTTCTTGCAATCTATTTGTGTTGGATGATTCAATTTCAACGATGGGAGCTTCCATAAAAGTCGTGGTCATTGCCTGAAATCCTAAAAATTAACAATTGACTCTACCTTACTCGATGTAGCAGAATGTAGCAACAACATTTTTGCTGGACGAGACTGTTTAAATTTGAGCAGGCTGTGTTCAAAGCAGGAATGTGTTCTCTAATGAAATAGAGTTAATTATGTTTAAAGAAATGCTGGATTTAACACAGACGATTGATAAAGGAATTCCTGATTGGGATGGCAGTTGTGGATTTCAAATGAGGCAGGTGATGGGCTACCTAGATGGGGCATGTGTGCAAGAACTTAAGATGCCCAATGGTATTGGAACACACATGGATGCCCCAAGTCATTTCATAGAGGCTGGTCAGGATATAGCCAGCATGGAGGTTGGCCAATTAATCTGTCCGGGTGTCGTCATTGATGTTTCTATGAAAGCCGATCAAAATTATACGCTAAATATTAACGATATTATTGCGATTGAAGCGCAGCATGGTGCCGTACCAGAGAAATCCATTGTGATTATTCATACTGGTTGGGGCAGGAAGTGGGATGATGCTATTCAATATCGTAATGAAGATGCCCAAGGCCTGATGTGTTTTCCAAAAGTATCCCTTGAAGCAGCAGAATTGCTTTTGGAGCGAAAGGTTAATGGTATTGCAATTGATACGTTGTCCCCTGATTGGCCAGATTCTGATTATCCCGTTCATCATGCTTTGCTGGGTGCGGGGAAGTTTATTATTGAAAATATCAGGGTAGTTGATGCATTACCTACAGTTGGTTTTACTGTTGTAGCGTTGCCCATTAAAATCAAGTTCGCTACAGAGGCTCCATGTCGTGTTGTGGCAATTGTAGAAAAATGAAAAGAGAATTCTTGATGAATGCACTTTATTCAAAATATGGCTACCGAGCTCAGCTGATTTCAACAAATCCTGGTGTGCCGTTACATTGGTTGTTTCTTCCTGGTGGACCAGGTTTAGGTTCAGAGAGTTTTTCGAACTTGGGGGAAAGGTTAAAATTGCCAGGCAATACTTGGTATATTGATTACCCGAACGATGGTAGCAATCAAGTCTCTCAGGTAAATCATTTTGAAGATTGGCGTCAGGGGTTACTTGACTTAGTGTGTTCATTTAGAAACGTTGTTATTGTAGCGCATTCATTTAGTGGAATGTTTGTCCTGTCAGAAGCTTCGATCGAAAAACATATTAAGGGATTAGTACTCCTCAATACATCACCTAACGCAAACTGGATGCAAGAGATCTCAAAGCAAGCCGAAAAATTTCATTTGCCTGATGTATCTGAGGCGCAAGCTCAGTATCAAAGCAATCCTAGTGATGAAATGTTTAAAAAATTAACCATAAATTGTGCGCCTTATTTCTTTTCAGAATCAGCATTGAGTGAAGGTAAAAGTCTCCTTCAAGAGTTGCCGTATTCGCATAAATCTTACAGCTGGGCTGGAGAAGCTTTTCATCCTGGGTATCAAGCTACATTTATCCCATTTATTCCCACCTTAATTATCGGAGGTGAGTATGACCATGTGACGCCAAGCACCTTGTTCAGTAACAATAGAAGTTGGCATAGAAAGCATATAAAGATTGAATGCTTAAGTGGAGCGGGCCATTTTTCATGGCTCGATGCAGTTGAAGATATTCATAGATTGCTTATCGTCTTCAGTAAAAAGGTATTGGTAGATGCTGGCTCTTGAAGAATTAGGTAATAAAATTTGTATTATCGGATTTTCTTCCAGTGGCAAATCGACTTTGGGTGATATGTTGTCGAAGAAGTTAAGCATTCCTGTGACACATTTAGACTTAATTGCCCATGACCACAATACAAATTGGCAAAGAAAGTCAGATTCGGAATTAGTTAAGTTGCATAATCAGGTGTTAGAAGAAGAGTGCTGGATTATTGAAGGAAACTACTCTGTTTGTATGAAAGAGCGTTTTTCGATGGCAACAGCAATTATTTGGCTTGATTTTAACGTAGTGACATCCGCTGTTCGTTACATTAAACGATGTGTTTCGGGTGGTAAAAATAGGGTGGGAAAGTTGCCCGGTAGTCGGAAAGAGTTTTCATTTTGGTTGCTTAAGCATATTTTGTTCGTTTATCCAAAAAGACGTATAAGATATCACTCATTGATAGGGTTAATGCATGCACCTATTGTTAAAATTACTTCAATGAGCGAATTAGAAAATATCAAAAGCTTCTGGAGGATTTAGTCCATCATTAATTTATTGAAGGCGAGATATATGAATATTGAATTACATCATATTGCGATCATTGTTTCCGATATTGAAAGAGCGAGAAAGTTTTACAGTGACATTCTTGGGTTTAGAGAAATAGAAAGGCCTAATTTTTTCATAAAAGGTATTTGGTATGACCTGGGTAAATTTCAGTTGCACCTTATGTTGCATGAAGACTCAGAATGTCAAAAACCTCATCCTTTGTGTAAAACAGTTAAGCCTCATTTTGCACTAACACTCAGTAAACATGATATGGATGTGATGGTAAACAAACTATTGGAAGAGAAGATATCTATTATTGATGATTCATCCTCTACTGAATGTCGTGACGAGTTATTTTTCCATGACTATGATGGAAATCTAATTGAGCTTAATGCTAGGAAGTAAGGAAATGCAGATATCCTGATAAATGTAAAAAACTGAAGGCATTTAAAAATACTAAATTTGGATGCCGACACCTTGGGCAGAGGTTTGGGTATGCAGAAAAATGAGCTTAATTGTTCTTTATTCAATTCAACTTAAATATTAACTCGATAAACTTTTTAATTTTTGGTTGAACAAACCGATGCTTTTGATAGTAAACATAAAGAGGAATGGCTGGTTTAATATGTGGCTTTAGTATTTCGATCAAGCTGCCATTTTTCAATTCGTTTTCAACCATATAGTCATGTAATTGTATGATTCCAAGATGATTAAGAGCACAGGTCTTCATAAAGTGAGCGCTGTTCAATTTAAGTCTAGGAGAAAGGTTGAGGGGTTGTTTCTGTTTTAGGTCAACAATAACATTATCAATTCTTCTGCCCGAGTGTGGGATATAAGCATGATGCTCAAGATCTTTGATGGTTTTTGGTGTCCCACAACTTTTTAAATACTCAGGGGATGCGCAAAGGACATAACGTGTTTCACCTATTGGCCTGGCAACTATATCTTGGGGTGCTGGCCAATTGATTCCAAACACAATATCTATTTGTTCTCTGTGCATGTCTGGCATGCGCTCCTCAGACAGTATGTCAACAGTCACTTCGGGATATTTTTCTATATATTTTTTAATTATATTTGCCAACAGTTTTTCAGAAAAATAAGGGTTACAGCTCACCCTTAAGTGACCTGACGGTGATTTATTGAATCCAGTTATAAGTTCTTGTGCTGTATCCAGTTCATTTTTAATTTTCCTGCATTGATCAAGCAGAAGTTCTCCTTCTTCTGTTAAGCGAATGCTTCGAGTGGTTCTAATGAAGAGAGGTGTTTTTAGTGATTCTTCTAGTAGTCGTATTGTGTTGCTAATAGCCGCTTTTGATACGCCCATTTTATTGGCTGCTGCAGTAAAGCTGCCATTTTCTGCAACGCACAGGAAGGTTTCAAAATGGTGCAATGGATGGTGAGTCATAAAGTATATTGTTTAGTTTATATTAACAATAGTTAATTATACAGGTGATTGTAAATCAAATCAAGATAATATAAGCTTCTATCAGTTGTGTGTCTAGAGGCAGGTAATATTAAGATGATAGGCCGTTTAAAAATAGTATTAATGTTGAGCTATATTTGCATTGCATCTGCTTCGGCAGCCATTATTACACCCGCATTACCTGCAATAGAGGCTGCTTTTAAGTTAAGCCATGGCGCGCTGGAATGGGTTGTATCAATATTCCTATTAGGCTATGTCATAGGTCAGCTTCCTTATGGGATTATTGCTAATCGTTTTGGGCGTGTGCGGGCGCTTCGATCAGGACTTATTCTGAATTGCCTAGGCATCATAGTTTGTATTGCTGCAGCTAATCTTCTCAATTATCCTCTGCTGTTGGCGGGACGGATGCTGACAGCACTAGGTGCTGCGAGTGGCCTATCGTGCACTTTTATGCTGATTAATGAAACACTCTCATCTGATCAGGCTAAACGTGCAATGTCTTTTGCAATTGTCTCGTTTACATTGGGCATAGGGTTGTCAGTTGCAGTGGGTGGTATTGTCACGCAAAACTTAAGTTGGAAATACTGTTTTGCAGTGCTCCTGCTACATGGTTTCCTTATGTTTTACCTAACAAAATTTTTGGATGAAACGCTGAAGAACCCCATTAAGATCAAGGTTACAAAGACACTATGTGATTTAGTTAAGATGGCTAGAAACAAGCGGCTAATTGTTTTTTCTTTATTAGTTGGTTTCGTGTCTGCATTTGCTTATTGTTATTCTGCAGCCGCGCCGATCTTTTCAAAGAATAGTTTGCATTTATTACCTGACCAATATGGTTATTGGAATTTAGTGAACATGATCGGTATGTTGGGGAGTGGTTTTCTAGGTGCATACTTGATGAAACGTGTTGGGCCAAGGAATCTTTTGATTATTGGCGTTGTGTGTTTGCTTCCAGTTTTCGCTTTGTTTATATTGATAGCTGCGCTAAATATAAAAAGTGGCGTGTTGTTTTTTATGACGTCGGCAGGATTTTATCTATTTAGTGGTATGCTATTTCCAGCGGGTTCTTACTTTGCGCTCAATATGATATCTGATAAAGCAAATGCTTCAAGTGCTATGTCTTTTATTAATATGGGGTCAGCAATGATTGGCGTGATTATTTTAGGGTACATGCCTTTTTCATCAATAACATCGTTTATTGTCGTATTAATGGCTTTCTTTGTTATTTCTGTTTTATTGGTAACGCCTTATTTGTTGAAAGAAAATGTCTCGACACAGTAATGTTAGAACCGCTTCCAATGATTCATGGTGTCGTTGAATAATGTGATAATATCTTTAGTTAAGTTGGGCCTGTCTATGCTGGTTTTTGAGTCGAGAACACTAAGTAACGAAAGGATGTCTAATAATTTAGACGACTTCTTCCAGTCGGGCGGTAGTGGTTTGCCTTCGAATAAAATACCATCAATAAATCTTCGTTCATAAATTTCTGGGAGTTTGTGGCTATAACGGAGAAACAGTCCTATATCAAAAAGAGAATTACCAGCAAAAGCAAACTCCCAATCTAAAATAGCCGATACTTTATATTGATTATTAATTTTTTTAACAAGCAGATTCGATGGATCGAAATCCGCATGCGTTAGGTTCGCTGTATTTTGATCGGGAAGGTAACGGGCATTATCCTGAGTGAATGAAAAAAGCTGATTTGCTAATTCTTTTCCGATAGCTGATTTCACTTTGTCGCTTTTTAAGCAGGTTTGAATGAAGAACAAATAGTCTTCCTGTTTTGAAAATGGGATCACGCTAAGGCTTTTATCGAAAAAACCAGGCTGATTAAATGTGATTTGTCTTAATCCATTTAAGCAAGTGCCCGCTGAAAACGCGCAATCAGCAATGTCTTCTGGATTTCCCTGAAGTATGACATCCCTCATAAGAACGCCGTCAATAAATTCTATGATGGCGAATGGGTGTGGTATTTTGTCACAGGTATCATTGGCATAAAAAATGGATGGGACTGGTACTTTGTTTTTTAATAGCTTGTGCAGTGCTGCTTCACGGTAAAAAGCATCACTGTCACGTGTGTAAATTCTAAGGACATAGCTTGTCTTATTATCAAGTGCGATCTTATAGTTTGTATTGGCGCACCCATTGGATAACAGAGACAGGCTCAAAAGTTTCGCATCAATAAAATCGGTAATCAACGCCTTTGCCGTCTTTTCATTTAAATGAAAAGGCTCAAATCGCCTTTCCCAGTTTATCTTTAACAGGTTGGTATTTTGTAAACTATCCATAGGCTGACTCTATTTAATGCCACAGACCTGAACACTTTGATAAAATCCAACAATGGCAGATTCATCCTCGATCAGATAATCGAGTTGTTGCATTTTTTCCTCCCACTCTTTTTCAGAGACACCGTTTTCTAAGGCGCATTGCTTACTATCGATTAAACCTCCCCTTAACATGGCTTTCTCTGTCTTTGAGGTTAAGGCAGGTGATACGATGTTGAGTGATAAATTGTTAAATCCAGCATGATGCATGGACTGCCAAAGCTTGATGCCAAAATTTCCGTCGCGTTGTACCCCTTCAAAGTTATTATGTCGATCTGTGATGTCGAAACGTTCATTGCCGAAAGCTGTACAATAGGGATAGGTAAACGCGTGGTTAACGATACCTTCTTCAATGACGGCGATACCACCTGGCTTTAATATGGAATAGATATTCTTGATGACTTCTCTTGGGCGGGATAGGTGGTGAAGAACGAATCGGCAATAAATTAAGTCAAATTTGGTATTGAGTTCCAAAATGTCATAGGCATCAAAACATTTAAACAGTACATTATTAATTTTATTGTATGTTGCAAAATCATGTGCCGCATTAGTTTGATTTTGATTATTATCGATAGCAATTAGTTGTCCGTTGTCGCCGATTTGCTTAGCAATGAAATCAGACATTTTTCCGCTGCCGCAACCAATCTCAAGCACTTTCATGCCATAATCAAGACCTGATTTTAATAAAAAAGTTTGTGTGCTTTCATTAAAGCAGTAGTCCAGTATGTCGAGTGACTTTGATCCGCCTTTTGGGATATTGAAACAGTATTTGTCTTTCATAAATATGGCTCCTTAGTTATTTCTAAGAGCATTATACGTGCGGTTGATTACAGTTTTGTGTTTTTTTATATATTGAATATCGTTAGAGTCGGCGTTTGTCAATGTAGTTGTCGTGTTTTTTAAATTTTTTAAGCCGCCTTTTTCATTCGATCTAATTCTCGCCCTGGGTTGAGTGTGACGGCACCAACAGGTTGCCAGTTACGAGTATTTTTAGACCACCTCCTTGGGTTAGCCGCCTTGGCCCTTGCATAAACAACCTGCCTTTTCTCAAGGATCTGAGTATCTATACCCGCATGCCTTTGCGCAGGCGTAACAAAACGTATTTGGCTATGACGATGCTCGTTGTTGTAGGCATCCATAAATTCATTAACCCACTTCCTGGCTTCTTCAATACTGTTAAATCCTTCACTAGGCCATTTAGGGCAGTATTTTAACGTGCGAAATAACGATTCAGAAAATGGGTTATCATTACTTACCCTTGGCCTGCTACGAGAAGGTGTCACGCCAAGCTCATATAATTTTTCCAACAAGGTTTGTGACTTCATTGGGCTGCCATTGTCGGAATGAAGCACTAATGGTTTTTTAAAGCACTTCTCTTTAATCACCGTTTTTTCCATGAGATCAGCAGCCAACTCGCCTTGTTCATGCTCGTAAACTTCATAGCCTACCCCTTTTCGGCTATAAATATCTTCAATTAAGTATAAGTAGTAATACTGTCCTTTAACTCTTCCTGGCAAGTACGTTATATCCCAGGACCAAACCTGATTTGGTCGCTCAGCAATATGTGTTGTTGGGGGATGAACTTTTTTTCTTTTCTTCATTCGACCACGATGACTTGATAGATTTCTTTCTTTTAACACACGGTAAAAACTAGATTCAGATGCAATATATTCATTTCGGTCTGCTAAAATAGGTACTATTTGACTTGGTGGCAAGTTAATAAATTCATCGCTCACACAGTATTCAATCATTTTATCTTTCTCTTCTTCGCTTAGCTTATGTTGTGGTGCCGGCTTTACTGCTGTCGTTCTTTTATCTGCAGAACACTTCCCTGCCTTTAACCAGCGCTGGTAAGTCCTCAATGTGAAACCAATTACGTCACAAGCACTTTTAGTATTTGCGCCTGAAAGTCTCGCCTCATTAATCCACTCAATATATTTTTGCCGCTCTGAGACTGAGGTTAATTTTCCTCTTTTGCTCCCCAGAGGGCGTCGTACTTTTTTCCAAGGGTAAGTAACGCTGCGGCCTCAGCTAACGCTTTTTCCTTTCGATGTAGTTCCTTTTCGAGCGACTTTATTTTTTTAGCTGATTTCTTTAGCTTTTCTGACTCCTGCTTTTTATTTTTTATATCTTTTGAATAACCCATTACTTTACAAGCCTGAGACACGTTGCCGAGCTGCTTGGCGAGCTCTAGCAAACCTAGCTTGGGTTTTATAATTTTTTGCGATAGACTGGTCATAATGACACTCCTTTTAGTTTAATTTTTGATTATTTTGTCAAACCAGATTTTACACTAATTTGACGGGAGTGTCAGATTAAGTCGGGGCCTTTACATTTTTTTAGTAGAATATCCGTAGGAAAATCTGTTTTAAATGCTGGCATGCAAAATCTTCATTAAATTGCGTGCCTGCTGAAGGAAGGTGCGTCAGTGCTGACGCACACCCTTCCAAGCGCCTAGTACACCTTAGGTGGGATTATTGCTCCCCGCTGCTGTCCACCGGCTCAATTTCACCGGGACGCCATTTTTTATCAAACCAGGGTTGTAATGGACCGTATAATCGCAAGCAGATAAACCACGCTTTTCCAGGAACAGTTTGTATCCAATTGGATTGTTTACCGGCAGGCGCCTGTGGCCCGAACCATAGCGTCACAGAACCGTCCGCATTTTTTTGCATATCTTTATTGCGAACACTATTCTTGCTGGGGTAGGGTTGAGACGTCTGTAGCATAGAACGTGTTTGTGGGTCATAGACCACTACAGACCAAAAGTTCTTTGCTGGCACATTACCTGGAATGGTGAGCTTATAGTTCTTACTGCCATCCAGGATCGCATGATTGCTATCATGTACTGCTAAAGCGTACTGTGAACCAATACCAATCATTTTCTTCACCATGGCGGGTGTGTTCACTGTAGCAATATAAAAGAACCGCGCTCTTGCATCTTGGTTTCTACCACCTCGTCCTCTGTTTATCAACCAGCGATAGCTACCATTCTCAAAGGCATCAAATGCGCTAAACCAAGCACTGTTAGATCCATATAACCACATTTTCTTCGATGGTGGGCTGACAACAAATGCTCGAGCAGTAGCGTTACCTAACTTCACCCCTTGAGTCAATAAATGCTTCATATGCGCATCGGGTGAAAAAGGTTTTCCTTTCTCAATGCCAAGCGAGGCAAGATTACCGCGCAATTCAGGATCCAAAAATGCAATTGGCTCACGCTGTATTACGGTATTAATTTCTGTGAAAAAGGACAGCTTATTGGAGTGAATCGTGTTAAATACTTTGTGTGTGGCGTTAATAAATTGCATAGCTGGCGGAGCGCTCGCTTTTGACAGTGGATAGACTTTTAAGCCATTTTTCCACATTTGTGCTGCTGGATCGGGCGATCCATCTTTCATCAATCCACGTAAAGCCAATAAGTTAATATAGGTGCGGCTTCTAGCAACAAAATAACCCTCTGGCACCTCACCTTTATAACCCGGGGGTAAAATTAAATACTTACCACCTTTGCCTTTATCTGGACCCGGACCTCCCATGTCAACCACAAAACGAAAATAGGCGTCATTTACCGTTCCTGGTCCCGCACCTGGGGGGATTTCAACAACAATGGGACCGCCTTTTTGTAAGTCCAGCACAGCTAATGCATAAACCGTATCCGTATTGCCCGTTAAAAACAAACTGTTGGAGTCCATGAGTTTTTGAAAGAGTATTATTTTATTGGCTGACGTCGCCCCAGCTGACACTAAGCCAGCGCGCATAGCCTCAGCTGACGCCATGGGAATAAAATTGATAAACGCCTCCATGGCTCGACTACGGTATAAATTGTTATACAGTATCTTAGTGCTGACGGCATCTGGAAAACCATCAAAAAACTTTAATGTGCCTATGCCATCAATCTTTACTGTGTCTGGTGTCATAATATTTTTTGGGATCTCAGTATTGTAGGCTGATTGGGCATAAGAGTAGCTCAAAAAAATAGCTGAAGCTAACGCTACTGACGAGCGTAAAAAGGGTTTCATCGCATTATTCTCCTTAATAATTGCTAAACAATCAAAGAATGCCGACACCTCTAGGAGCGGCATGCCGTTTCCTATCTTTGTACTATACCTAACTAGGGTGATACAGGCAAACGACGCTGACAGGAATGCCCGGAGGTCTCATAAACCCTTTAAAATAGGGCTAAACTAAAAATGTGCTCGTAAACATTGAGCCAGCTTCAGGGGGAATTCCTTACCTGTTTTGACGCTGGCGCGCGGGCAAAGCCCGCACTGGCGCTTAAGGGGGGTAACCCCTCTTAAGAATCCCCCTACTGGTGGAATCAGCAATCCCTTGCGGGAATTGCTGCGACGCTGATCTGCATGTTGTCAACACTCTCAATCGAGCCTATCATAGAGGAAGGCCGTCACGATCAACAGCATCACGGGTGGTTGCTAATTGATCAGTACCAGGGTTGAATTTTTTGTGCTTTATGGAATGTGAGCCAGGAGGCAGTAGACAACATGAAAAACATTCGCGTACTATTAATTTTCCTTGTTTCTATCTTTACCCTATCAACCGCAATGGCTGCACGGCCCACCTCAAGTGACCATGATCAAAATTGGCACTTTATATTAGCGCCCTACGGCTGGCTATTTGGCCAGGTGGGTGACATTACGATTGGCAAACGATCAGCGCACGTTGACGTATCTCCCATCGATATACTGAACAATTTCCATATCGTCGACGCAATTTTTCAGTTGTACGTTGAGGTCAAAAAAGAACGTGCCGGTGTGATGGCTAACTCAACCTACGTTAAACTCACACCAAAGGGCACAGTCACCACAAACACACGACTTGGGCCAATTATCAGCAAGGTCTCACTACCGGTGACCATCTCATTGAATGATCTCAGTGCTTACTATAGTGTGCTCTCCTCCCCTTTGCGTGGCCATGGCCGATGGATTCGCTGCCAATTGCTGGGCGGTGTGCGCTATGTGTATTTACGCAATGCGTTATTGCTCAATATCGCTAATAGAAAACAAAAAAACATTATCGCAAACGGCGATTGGACTGACCCTCTCATCGGAGCACGGCTAATCACGGATATCACAAGCTCGCTGTCGCTATTAGTGCGCGGTGATTATGCCTTTGGACACAAGAACCACTCATGGTCTGTCTCGGCACTATTAAATTATGCCTTTAATCATTATCTGTCTTTGTCCGTAGGGTACAAAGTATTTGATTTCACAGGAAAGACTACCTCACATGGCAGGCCGTACGAACCAGACATCACTTTTTCCGGTCCCGGAATAGGTTTAGCTCTTCACTGGTAATCACACGTCACACCAAAACAGCGCTGCGTCAATCTGCCAAAGCGCTGTTTAGGTCATGTGGTCTGGGCAGCATTTGGTCATCCGCCTAGCTGGCCCGGGGGAAAAGAAACTGTAGTTGAAAGCGAATGCTCCATGTGGGTCCAAACGTTGGGTGCTCAACATTATAGAACGACTGCAATGATGCATTGAGATTCTGGCGGCCAATTTTAAATACTTTACCGATACCTCCACCTATAGGCACTATCCATCGATTATCTCGATCAGCGACCCAATTTGCTGTAATGATAGGGGATGAGGTCAGGTACCAGCCTGATGGGAAGTTATAATTGAGAAAGGGCTGAATTAGCATCGCATTCACCCGCTGGTGAGTTAATGAGCTGCGATCAAAAGAGGTGATATTATTAATTAAACCACCAAATACCCAGTTTTTCTTGGTGGCAACAACAACAAAACTTGGGCCAAGGGCAAAGAGGCGAGCACCTAAACGTCTACTGCTTGCGGTAGGTAGCTGAAGCACAGGTCCAAAGCCAAAGGTGACGCTCGACGCTTTAGAGGAGACAAAAAAAGCCGTAAACTGGATATCACCTATGCCATTTTTTCTTGCATCAGCCGGGAAAAACGCTGGTTGAGAAATGACAGGCAAGATGGTACGCGTCACGAGGTTCCAGTTCTCGTTTAGAGTGATCGGGATAACAGGCTGTATATTTAAAACATTTTGACTCTTTTTGAGCGGTCCGTAATTAAAACTGGTATTGTTTTGTAATGGTAAGCTCATCAGATCGCTAATAGGATTCTGTGCTTGTTGCGCCAAGTCTGCCGCCTGAGATTGGTTTAGAAAGGCGCATGTTGCCAATGGCAGCGCACATCTCAATAGCTTTTTCAGCATAATATAGTCCTTTATCTCTCTAAAAAATCATTTTAAGTGCTGGCATAACAAGCGAACCGTGCACCTACTTTTGGATAGAATATCATTCTGCGCTCGATCCCAGCACTGACGCACCTTCCTTCAGCAGGCACGCAATTCAATGAAGATTTTGCATGCCCGCATTAAAACATATTTTACTACGGATATTCCACTAAAAAACAGCAAAGAATACCGCTTTTTTTATAGTGTTTCTGCTTTTAAATCGAGTGCGTTTCTCAGCCAGTTTTTCTGATAGAGTATCATTATTTTAAATGATTGGAAACAGCTATTCGGCGTTTGTCAACGGTAACCTTCCGACAGCACTGCGCAACTTTACCTTTATGACATGATTTAATACTGGCTCCATCAATCTAGAGGAGTCAGAACATGAATGGAGAAATAGAACGCGTCTCAGATGCTTATCAATCTTGGCGTCAGCGAACCAGACGTGGTGCACACTTACCCCCACAATTAAAAAAGCAAATTATCGATTTAACAAACCAGTACGATATAGTTGCCTTATCCAGGCAGCTGAATATCTCACCGTATACGCTAAAACGTTGGCATTCAGGTGCCATTACCAGCAAGCTGGGCAGCGGTAACGACGATGCCGGGCACTTTGTTGATTTAAACTCAGAGAAATCACCCGCTACAATCGACACCCAAACACAAGACGCCACATTAGTCCTGTCGAATAACATCCGGCTTATTCTTCATGGACAAACCGTGGATAATTTGATTAAATTCGTCACGATGCTGTCAAGGAGTGCGCACTCATGATCCACCTAACAGCAGACACTGTCATTCGCTTAGCCATTAAACCCGTTGATTTTAGGAAACAAATGGACGGTCTCATAGCGCTTTGCGAGCGAGACTTGAGCGAAAAACCACGCTCAGGTGTTTTATTTATTTTTATTAACCGTTCAAAAACCATGATTCGTTGCTTACGTTATGAAGTCAATGGTTATTGGCTGGCGACGAAGCGCTTAAGCCGGGGTCGATACCGTTATTGGCCTCATGCAGATGCCCCGGTTTGTCCTGTGCAAGCAGAGCGACTTTCACGACTGCTGAGAAATGATCTCAGTTGCCAAGAAGATAATAAGGATCGTTGAAAATGACTGACAAAAAGTCGACTCATCAAGAAATCAATATTGAGGAACTCAATGCGCTGATCGAGCGCGTTGAGCATGCTATTGAAAATGAGCTAGCGCTCAGTGTTGATGATCTCAAGTTGCTATTATCAGCAATCCATACATTATCGACGCTTCAAAGATCGCTTGAAGACAAAAACGCCACGCTCTACAAGCTACGAAAACTGCTAGGGATGATTAAGCAGTCTGAAAGACGCCCAAGTGGGAATAATAATTTATCCAATAAGAAACGTAACAAAAACTCAAAAGGTAAGAACAATAATAAAAAGCACAACAAGCCACCCAAGGTTGTTCATCACGCACTAGAAGGTATTAAAAAAGGTGATACATGTCCCGAATGCCAACGTGGCCGGCTTTATAAATTTGATCCTGGTCAGCTGCTGCGTATTAGCGGTCATGCACCTTATGAGGCGACACAGCACGTGAGTGAGTGCATACGCTGTAATGCTTGTCAGGCAGTCATTACAGCAAATTTGCCACAAGAAGTGCTTGATGATGGCGCGCCAAATCAACGCTATGGTTACTCGGCGCGCGCACTCATGGTTCTGCACAAGTTCTACAGCGGACTGCCGTACTACCATCAAGGTAATTTGTCGGCAATGATGGGCGTTGCCATTACTGCGTCGACGATCTTCGACCAATGTGAATACGTAGCCAATGCGATTATGCCAATTTTTTATGAGCTTCTTCGAATGGCAGCAAATGCAAAACTATTTTTAATGGATGACACGCCACACCGCATTTTAACGCAACAACCCGAAGAACGTCCCAACCGAAATGGTTCAGGTACTCGAGAGAGGACGGGCGTTTATACCAGCGGATTAGTCGCTTATACGGATGAAGGCCATGAAATTGTATTGTTTCAAACAAGCCTTGGCCATGCAGGTGAATTCATTGATGAATTACTTAAAAAGCGTGTCTTTGCAGCAATCCTGTGTAGGACTTATTTAACTAGAGCTGCACTACTCCTACCCTCCTATCAATCAGAAGCTACCTAGAAAAGATACTTCCTTTTGTAGCCAGATTCTTAAAGTCACCTTATGTTGTTGTCTCTAGGTGCGTGACTCTCGCGGTAATAACAGGCGATCCAATTCTGTTCGCCTATTTACTTGAATTCACGGCTATTTCCTATTATCCTGGGCGCACTTTTTCACAAGGTTGAGAAGGATACACCATGAGCCACGGCAAGGAGCTTCCTCAAGTCGTTGACAAAACGCCCGATGAAATCGAACAAGCGGTTCAGTTCGTTAAAGACTCAGATATCAACGATAGCACCAAGAAGTTCGTGATATCTTGTATACGCCTGGCGGTTTGGCTCCCCCATGCGTTGCTTGAAAAGAAGATCAGCCTATTCAACCTGCGTAAATTGATTTTTGGCCGAGGCCGATCAAAAAAGCGAAAGAATAAAAATGAAGGTGGTGATAAAACCAGCACTGATGCGAAAAACATTTCTGAGGCTAACGCTTCTTCTGAAGAAAACACAACCAGCGATGACACACCAACAACCGCCACCGAAAATAACGCAGAAAAGAAGTCAGGCCATGGTCGCCTGTCACACGAAGCTTACCCCAATGCGACTCTGCACCACCTAACAGTTGCGGGTTTCAATGCGGGAGATCCGTGCCCCTCAGCGTGTGGTGGAAAACTCTATCTGTCTGCACCGAATATTTTGGTGCGCGTTAAAGGACAACACTTAGCGTCGGTTCACAAATATTATGTGGAATCGTTGCGCTGCGCTTTGTGCGGTGAACTTGTTAAGGCAACGATTCCCAATGAGGTCGGCAAAGAGAAATACGATGCCACCTTCAAAGCGATCTTGGCCATCCAAAAGTATTACATTGCGATCCCTTTTTATCGCCAAGCGTTTTTTCAATCCCTGCTTAAGATGCCGGTACCTGCTTCAACGCAATGGAAACTGATTGAGGAAGTCGCAAACCCCGCAATCCCTATCTTTCACGCGCTAGAACAGCATGCGGCTAACGGCGAGCTTGTGCATGGGGATGACAGCCATCTTAAAATCATTGACGTCATTCGTGACAACCAAAAGAACCCTTCCAAAGAGCGCACGGGTATGTTTACCACGGCGATACTCGCTAAAGCGCAGGGTCAACAAATCTCACTTTTTTATAATGGTACGCAACATGCGGGTGAGAACATGGAACGACTTCTGGCAAATCGTGACCCCGATAAAGACAACATCATTTACATGTGTGATGCACTCAGCCGGAACGTCCCAGCAACGTTTAAAACGATTCTATGCAATTGTCTCAGCCATGGCTATCGAAAATTCGACGATTTAAAAGATTTCTATCCCACGGAATGCATCTATGTCATTGAGCGTCTTGCCAAAGTCTATGAACATGACGACCAGACAAAAGCCATGGATGATCTAGCTCGTCTGGCCTATCACCAGGACCATAGCCAACCCCTCATGGATGACATTAAACGCTATATCACTGCATTATTAGATGACAAAAAGATTGAGCCTAATGGTGCATTAGGTAAAGTTCTGAAGTACATGTGCCGACATTGGCATGAGCTAACACAGTTTTTACGTGTTCCGGGGGCGCCCCTCGATAACAATATCGTAGAACGTGCGTTAAAGATTCCCATCCGAGGTCGCCGAACCTGGTTGTTCTACAAAACCACCTATGGCGCCATGATCGGCGGTGTGCTCACCAGCGTGATACACACCTGCGCGTTGGCGGGTGAGAACCCCGTGGATTACCTCACCGCACTACAAACACATAAAGAGCAAGTTTTTAAAGAGCCAAATCACTGGTTACCGTGGAACTACCAGCAACGGTTGTTATCGCAAAAACGGGCGGCTTAAGTCTTCGGTAGAGCTCGCCATTCCATCGGGATGCCTGCCTTCACCGGTTCGCCTTGTGATAACACGATTTGCAATTCGCTGGCACGGATGCGGTAGGTTTCATTATCATCCTTGGGCCACCATTTTAATTTACCTTGAGAAAAGCGCTTCTGACAAAGCCAAAAGCCGTTGCCGTCATAAACCAGTATCTTAACACCTGTTCTCGCTCGGTTGGTAAAGACAAAGATCGTGCCCGCAAATGGGTCCAGCTGTAATTGCTGTTCGCATAGCGCCTTCAGCGACTCAATACCTTTTCTAAAGTCGGTAGGCTGAACGGCAAGCAGTAAACGTTGTTGCGGTGTAATCTGCAGCATTACCAGCTCCTATAAAAATCATTGAGCAGGATCTTGAGGGACGAGACGGGAAATGCTTTAATTGTCAAAGCAGCGCCATCTTGGCGTTTAAGCTCTAAGTTAAATGTCGCTTTCGAGGCCGCTGGTGCAGACGGCTTGCTTTTCAATGCGTCGGTAGTGAGTTCGAGAAATGCTGGCACTGCATCACTGCTGTCACTACACTCCAGTTGGCCACGCCGAGCCTGCTCTTTGCGCAGCTGAGGCTGTGAGATACCGAGAGTATTTAGGACTTTGCTTTCGCTGTAACGATCCTCAAGTGATAAAACCTGGTCCCATAGACTTTTAGGTATTCTGTCACGCTTAGTGCGCGTCTTTCGCCAATGAGTAAATGCAGCTTTAACATCGTTCAGAGTTATTGCCGGTGCTGGAATATCTAAGTCAATCATGGATAACCTCCAAAATAGTGATGATTTGAGGTTAAGCCGTATCGGATTCACCGGGGGTTAGTCACACATGCTTGCTGAAAGCTCACATTGTTTCAAACAAGCCTTGGCCATGCAGGTGAATTCATTGATGAATTACTTAAAAAGCGTGACAAATCGCTACCAGAGCCGATTGTTATGAGTGACGCATTGAGCTCTAACAAACCCACTGTGATGGAAGTGCAACAAGCGTATTGCAACGCACATTGCCGCCGAGAATTTTTTGATATTCAGGATCAAAAACCAGAAGTCATCGACTGGGTTTTAGAAACCTACGGAAAAATATGGGAAAATGAGGCCTATACAAAAGAAAAAGAGCTCAACGATAAAGAACGATTTGAATATCATAAAAAGCATTCACTGCCCGTGATGGAAGATGTAAAAGCCTGGGCTGAAAAGCAAACAAACTCGGATGAATTCGAAGAACATAGTGCTTTTGGTAAAGCCGTTAAATACTTAAATCGCCACTACGAAAAACTGACGCTATTTTGCCGGATACCTGGTGTTCCTATTGATAACAACAGGATGGAAGAAACGCTCAAGCTGATCATCCGAAATCGAAAGACCTCACACTTCTTTAAAACGATCAATGGCGCTGATGTTGCGAACGTTCTCACGACAGCGATTGGTACCGCCATGCGTGCTAATATTAATATTTTCGACTATTTGGTTCTTCTTCAAAGACATCATAACGATGTTAAAAAACACCCAGAGCGTTGGCTTCCCTGGAATTATGAAGACACGCTAAAATCCCTCCTGAAAGAAGCTCAAAAGATTCCAATTACCTAGCTACATTCACATTCCTTAAATTACAGGCATGGTATAGCTATTGTATCAGGATATTTATTGCCTGTTGCGCAGTGCTGCCGGAAGGTTACGCTATTCGGCGTTTGTCAACGTAGTTGTCGCATTTTTTAGTTGGTTTCGTCAAAGCTCAGTCACTGAAAATGACAGAATGCTAATCACGCTGTATACTTTCTGAATTTCCAAAAGGAAATCTGCCCATGGACTGCCCAAGTTGCAAGTCGACAAAAAGTAATCGGATGAAGAAACGTACACAACTTGGCTATCACCGTTATCGGTGTAGCTCTTGTCACTCGCAATTTAACACCTGGCGAATAATCGATGAAGCGTTCTGAATTTAATTGTAAATCTTCATACTTGCTCTGACACTTTCAGATTTATCAGGCAGTATGTCTGTCATCTAAATCTAAACTGTTCTCGATCATCGTGCGATTCTCGCCCTGATAGATCGAGCGTTTAATGCTTTCAGTAGAGGGCGCGATGCTCCCTAAAACCGATGAAACTTCTTCGAAGGTTTCATCACTTTTAGGCAGCTCGATTGGATTATTACAAGCCCAATGCAGCTTATCCAGGAATTCCCGGAGGTCTCATAAACCCATTAAAATAGGGCTAAACTAAAAAGGCGCATTCAACCAATAAGTGCAATTTGCTAAAATTTTGCCAGTTGAAATTGTGAACGGTTAGCAAGTATAGTTGGCCTTTGCATCAACTCTCAAATTAAAGCAAGGAGCACAAATGTCCTATACCCAGCTAACCGAGGGACAAAGATACCAAATTTACAGCCTAAAAGGTATTGGTTTTACACAAAAAGATATTGCTGAGCATGTCAATGTTCACCCGAGCACCATCAGCCGAGAGTTAGGGAGAAATGCAGGCAAGCGCGGGTATCGGCCTAAGCAGGCTAACAACATGGCCATAGAGCGTCGACGCAGAGCGTTTAAAGTCTGCCGCATGACTGAAGATATGAAAAAGGTGGTCAGCAACTACCTTAGCCAGGAGTGGAGTCCTGAGCAAATATCAGGCTACCTTAGATCCCAAGGTGGTGACTGGGTAAGCCATGAAACGATCTATCAATATGTTTTGGAGGACAAAAAAAATGGCGGGACACTCTATCAGCAGCTACGCCACTCAGGTAAGAAACGAAAGAAACGTTACGGCGGATCTGATCGTCGCGGTGAGATTACAGAGCGTGTGTCCATCGATAAGCGCCCTAAAAGTATAGAAAAACGCGATCGTATTGGTGACTGGGAAATTGACTTAGTGATCGGGAAAAGCCATAAAGGCGCTATCGTTACGATTGTTGATCGACTGTCACTGATGACATTGATAGCGAAGGTAGACAGCAAGCATGCTGCGCTTGTGACAAAGGCAACAACACGCCTTCTCAAGCACTATAAGAGGCGAGCTGCGCACACGATCACCGCCGATAATGGGAAAGAGTTTTCTGGTCATCAGGAGATTAGCAAAGCGCTAGGGGTTGACTTTTATTTTGCGCATCCATATTCGTCCTGGGAGCGTGGCACCAATGAAAATGCAAATGGTTTAATACGTCAGTATCTTCCAAAAGGAACAGAATTTGAGTCAGTGAATGATGAAAAATGCCGCTTCATTATGGATCGACTCAACAATAGGCCTAGAAAATGTCTTGGCTATCGGACACCTAAGCCAAGTTTTTGAAGAATTTCTTGAAGCAGCCTAAAAAACTGAGGGCATTTAACGTTTAATTTTTTAAATTGGCACCTGTCAAGGACTCGCTACGCTCGCCTGCGGTGCTGGCGCATCCTTGATAGGTGCCAATTTAAAAAATAGCGGTTAATCATGCCCTCAGCCAGAAAATAAATATTGAAATTTGAATTTACTATGATAGAGTCAATCGAGAATTGCAGTTATGATTTGAACTCAAGTAATAGGAAAATTGGGCCGTACTCAGGCCTCGTGATTGACAGAATGCCGAAGCGCTTAAGTCACTGTTTTCCCAGTCGTCAATCAACCCCTTCCAATACAACCTATTCTTTTCAGTACGCGTGAGCTGCGATGAGGATATTGAATTACTTGATGTAGACATGTTAATTCTCCGTAATGATTAATAATATGGAGAATAATAATAAACTAAGAGGGGTGTTTGAGAAGGGCGCCGTTTAATGGACGCTTACAATCCAAATTAATAACGTTGCCTTCATTCTGGCTATTTTTTTCGTCGCTTTTTGCTACTGAGCCCTTTGCGGTATCATCAGAATCGATATCTGAGGGTAGGCTATTATCTCCGGAATGTTCATTGGTGTTTTCAGCGCTATCCTTATTCTCATCTTTTGATTTCTTCTTACGACGCTTACCTGTATCACCAAATAACACACGACGTAGGTTGGCTATGCTAACATCTTTTTCTTCCAGCGCCGCCGGCATCCACGTGGAAAATCGAACGCAATTAATCAATATCTCTTGATCATTGTCGCTCATACCAGATTCTTTAAGTCTTTTTTGAAGACCTTCAATTTCTTCAGGGGACATGCTTACCAAAAGTGGTTTCTCGTTAATCTTCAAAATGATCTTATCCTTATGTTCACTCTGAAAACAGCTTTATATTTTTTCGATTACATGTCAATAGGATAGACAGAAACTAAGCTCTTCTTAATTATTGTGCACAGCGAAAAGTCAAAAACGCTGCCCCTGGGGGATTATAAAGAATTGCTTGGGTGCATGCATGCACGCTTGCCGGAAGGACACGTGAAAATGGGTGTACAGCATCATAGAAATGCGCAATCCGTTCGCTTAGCGCGCAGATCCACGAATCGAAGCAGCAATAGCCTGACTCAAGCTATCAAGATTTTGATTCATTGAACGCACAAGACATTGATAACACAGCGTATTTCCTAAGTAAATCTGTTGACGAAAGGTTCGTGTCTTCGCCATAACGATATGATTACTCAATGGATTTTTAATGTACCAACTTGCCTTTAACAGAGAAAGCCCGGATTGGCTGACATCAAACCGCTCTATCGTCACCGCTACTTGATACTGCGCAGCGGTATTGATATTGCCGTGATAAGGAAATACGTAATTGGAATGCAGTGCTGAGCGTAGATTCTGCACTAACACCTCTTTGACGTTATCTCGCAAAGGCTGCGCCCAACGCTGGAATTCATCCACGTGAATTTGATTAGCACTTAATCGAGTGACAATTTGCGAACGTTGCAAATAAGAAGCCATTGTCAGCGGACCTACTAGCACACGCTGATGACGATATAGTTGACCATGACGTAAAACGGGATTCATCACATAGAATTGAGCTGGCCTGGATTTACAGGCGGATAGCTGCATCGCCATCATCAACAACAGCACACAGCATCCCAGTCGCTGACAGCATACTAGAATAGTGGGCGCCCGTCTGCTGAGAACAGATACACAATACCGATAATAAACGTTCATTAGTTTTTATGTTTCCCTGTAATGATCGACTCAGGATGGCGAGCAAGATAGTCTGTCAATACACTAAGATGATATGCCGTTTTCTCAAGCTCCGACAGCAAACTTGAAACCTGATGTGAGATCGGTGGAATTTGTCGATTAGCTAAATCAATGGTTTTCTGTGCCTTGTTCATCGTGCTCGTAATACTATTCAGTGTTTTTTTAGCAGCATCAAGGGTCTCGGTCAATTGCTGTTGTTGGCTTTTTTTGTGAATCGTTGGAATTTCATTAGGGGTGTGTAAATGGTATTTTTTAGGTGCCGTTGGTTTTATCACTAACGCAATGATTTGATTGTTGGATAATAGGTTTCTATTTTTCAATTTCGCTCTTAGACCGTTTTTAATCAGTAGGCTTACCCGCTGACGCGTGAAAGGTTGCACTTTATAGGATTTATCGACCATTAAACGATTATAAAAGCTCACCCATACCGGCATGCTGGCAACAATACGATTGCGATTTAAAACTATGCGTATCTTTTCAACTTCACCCACTTTAATACCACGGTATTCAACAGGGGTTCCCACATGAATACCTTTTAAACTTCCATCAAACACCATGACAAACAAATTTTGACGATCAAGCTGCTGTCGTAATGAAAATAGAAAAATCAATGAAACCAATGCCACGATACTAAGAATAAAAAATGCGCCAACCCACGTTAACCTGCTCCTATCTCTCATAGCTATCCAATACTCCTACTATTCTCAAACCATGCCCACGTCCCGTGAATAAGGATCACCACCGCAACTGAATATTTTGCAGACCAACCTGAAAACACGCGATAATCACACCGCCATATAAAATAGCATTCACAGCAATAGTATGTTTTTTATATTGAAACGGGTAATGGTGCTGGTATTGATAAAACAATAGAACAAATGACAGAACAACCGCACTACCGCCGGTTTTGATCAAACCCATATAGAACCCCTTAAAGATAAAATGAACATACAACGCATGTAGATACTGATCATATCCAAACCCATATAGCATACTCAGCAGCATGCTCACCAAGATACTACTCATAAGATACCAACTATAAAATAAACACGCACACAAGATCACAGCGATACATTGAGACACGACATAATCTGAATTGTGCGGGTAGTCTTCAGGGTGAAACTCAATTTTAATAGTGCTGGCTTTTCGAAATAACAGGGTAAAATTAATAGCAAACGGAGCAATCCAAACAAACAATATCGAACTATAGAGCTTAACAAGCAAATTTTCTGCACCAATTAATGACAACTGCATAAAAATAAAAAAAGTAACACTGAAACTGATCACCACCGCTATCGTAAGCACAGACTTCATATTGCTAACACCATGCTCATAACAAGCGCTAACCAGTGCCTGTATGCTTCTTTGACGTGGATGACGTATCAATTCAACCAATGACAAAAATGCACTACCAAAAAAAACCAACACACTTTGCAGCCAGGCTCGCACACGGAAAACGTAATAACCCAAGTGACAGATACAATCCATTACCAATACCCAATCAGCGAATGTAAAGGACTTAATCCCAGTAAATCAAAGAATAAAGAGTAATCCAAGCTCAAAAAAATGAGTTAGCATTTAAAATGAGCATGGATTCCTGCTTTCTTCAATAGAAGGTACGACCAGAGATTAGTAGCGACGTCTTGCAACGCGACGCGATGTACGTCTTGACACGCGACGATCTACACCTGCTGCCGTCACGGGCGGAACAGTGGTGTAAGTTCTAGTTGTGCTATAAGTACCGCCCGATGGGGTCGTCACCGTATGAGTTGTACAACCTGCTAACAAAGAGCAGAACGCTAAGCCGACACCAGCTGAAAAAATATACTTCATTTGAAAGATCCTTCTTTATATAAAATCAGTTACTTTTAAACTATCACAAAAGCAAGAGCAGTACAATTAGGAATGCGGCCAGCAATTCCCGGCCAATTTAAAAATGGGCAATCGGATGATAATTTTATCGTTTTAATGGCGAACTCAAACCTGCCCACTCAAAATCACCCACAAAAACCCACAAGAATTCGTTCACTATACAAACAGTTAGCGGAAATTGATCAAGTAAAATCCTCACGACCCTTGTCGTGATTTCAACCCATTGATTATGACCTTGGCCACATCGCTGTATCTATAATGACCCCCATATTTTAGACCAGATATCGGTTTAAATTTATGAGATAATCCGTCGAGTATGAGAGGGACAAAGTGCCCCTCCCACCTCACAGAACCCGCCGTGCCGATTTCCAGCAACGGGCTCTTCAACACTAGATTTACAGACAGGCACTATCTTTTAAGTCCCGATAGGGTAAGTATATCTTTGGCCTCTGGAGTGGAAAATTCTTCAGGAATCTATTAAATTTCTCCCAAGTCACTTTCCCGTTTTGGCTGCGTGAACTCAGCATTTTACGCCAGTATCTAACCGTAAAGACGAAGACATTCTTAATGGCGTGCCAGTTGCCCGCTATTCCATAATAGCGATAGTGGCCTGACAACATCACATTAATTATCTTTCTTTGCTCGGTCATTGGCTGATGGCGAATACGCCTCAGTGTCTCTTTCATCTTTACAAAACTTCGCCGAAGGCGTGTTTTCTCCGTCTTTGCGCCTACCTTGAATTGGTTAAACCGATTCTTGCTACAGTAAAGCGTAAATCCGAGGAAATAAATTGTCTCCGGCTTTTTGTTTTGTTCCTTTGCATCTCTTTCTGCAAACCGCCCAAACTTTATCAGCCTGGTTTTGTTTGGTTCCAGAGTTAATGAAAATTTGCTGAGGCGCTTGCTCAACACTGCTTGAAAGCGTACGGCATCGGAGTGATACTGAAAACACAACACAAAATCATCCAAGTATCGGACGTAATAAATTTCGCCTTTCATTTTCGGCTTGACTATCTTCTCTATCCATAAATCTAGTACATAGTGAAGATATAGGTTGCTGATCAAAACGCTAATCGGCCCCCCTTGTGCTGTACCTTCTTTCGTTGGCTGCCATGTGCCTTCTTCCATAACACCCGCCTTCATCCACCTTTTAATTAAGGTTAGAATTCGCGGATCTCCAACACGGATTGATAAGAAGCGTTCTACCCAATCCTGGTTCAAACTACCAAAGAAGTTTTTAAGGTCTGCCTCAAAAACATAGCTGACTTTCTTCGTTGTGATTGCCATATGCAGTGTTGCCACTGCTTGGTGCGCACTTTTATTTGGCCTACCCCCGAAGGAACAGTCCAGAAAGTCTTGCTCGTATATTGCATTTAACACGTCCGCCGTTGACTTCTGTAACACTCTGTCAGAAACAGTGGGCACTGAAATTGGACGACGCTGTGCTTTTCCCGGCTTCGGAATGTAAACTCTGCGCGTTGGAGGTGGCTTGTAACCCCTCGTATGCACAGATTGTAATATATCCGTCGACCAGCCAGCAAAATTCGCAGTGGCTTGCTCTGTCGTTTGTTTATCAATACCAATCGCTGTCTTTCGAGGAATCTTCATGAGATTGTCCCAAAGTGACAGTCGATCAATATGATGCGCGAGCGACGTAAAGCGTAACTTCTTATCTCCTCGTGCTTTCTCTGCTATCCTTTTAAATCCCGTTGACATAATAGGTTTACTCCTCTCATTGTATAAAGGACCTAACCTCTCATTGCATAGAGGATTATGGTTCCGTTAAAAGGTTCTAATGTTGTGAACCGCTTCCCCTTGTGCTTGGCTTTCCCAAACTCTGAGTACTATCAGTTCATCCGACTCCCAACAAAATGTCCCCTTAAACTTGCTTTGTAAGGCTTGTTCAAGGGTACGGCTTCCGTTCCGATTTTATTGGGCCTCCCGCGTTCACGCGCAATCTTTTGTTAACATGCCATCGGTTCAAATCCCGGAGACCTTCCCTTTGCTCACTAGAGCGCAAAGTTCCTGCTGCCTTCCCCGTGGACACTTATGGGTCGGCGATCTCACATGACCGATATTTCGGGACAAATCCGTTCACTTTCGTTATGGCCTGTTAACCCCCTGTCTACGCTTCACCACATTTGTTCTACATTTCTGCATCCGCCTGCGGCGCAAGACTCAGTTCTCGACTGCTAGTTAAGCTTTGTCGAGGTGCATATTTCAATGCACTAGATTGCGCGTGTCCTTCCGGCAAGCGTGCATGCATTCACCCAAGCAATTCTTTATAATCCCCCAGGGGCAGCGTTTTTAACTTTTCGCTGTGCAAAATAATTAAGACGAGCTTAGTTTCTGTCTATCCTATTGACATGTAATCGAAAAAATATAAAGCTGTTTTCAGAGTGAACATAAGGATAAGATCATTAAACACAATGTTGATAATCCAGGTAGAAAACGCACTGGCATGTGCACAACAGGTATTGTTGCTAAAACAAAAGAGGGGCGCACTATTGCCCTTTATTATACTGGCACAAAACATGCGGGTGAAAACCTCGATGACATTTTGAAACACCGAGAAGAGAAAAAAGAGAAGTTGTTACAAATGTGTGATGCGTTATCGGCAAATATACCAAAAGCACTCGAGACAATTCTTTGCAATTGTTTGGCACATCCATTCCGAAAATTTCGTGACTTACTCGACTTTTATCCAGAAGCCTGTCTGCATGTCATAACAGAGCTAAGCAACGTCTACAAAAATGACGAAATGACACGAAGCATGAGTGATCTTGACCGTCTTCGCTACCACCGTAAGCATAGCAAAAAAATTATGCTGGATATCAACCGCTGGTTAAAACGACAATTATCTGCAAAATTGGTGGAGCCAAATAGTGCGTTAGGTAAAGCCATGCGATATATGCTGAAGCATTGGAAAAAACTTCGGCGATTCTTAACGACACCGGGCGCACTCATCGACAACAATATTGTTGAGCGCGCATTAAAAATACCGATTAAAGTTAGAAAAACGGCTATGTTTTATAAAACGGAGCATGGCGCCACGATTGCTAGCATTTTAACAAGCTTAATTGTAACGGCGGCTTTAGCAGATGAGAACCCAGTAGACTATCTGATAGCCTTACAAGAAAATAAGCATGCTGTTTTTGCTGATCCTGATGCATGGATTCCATGGCGCTATCGTGAAACGTTAAAAAGTAAAGCATTGCCAATCGCTGCCTAGTGTACGGCGTTATTTTGAAGACGGCGTGGGTTGCGTTGGAAGCCGACGCCATGGTTCGCCAAGTGATGAGCTGGCTGGATTACCTTGATTAATGAGAATATTCAGCGCGGTTGCATCGATATGGTAAATGGATTCTGGCGCTTGACTAGAAGGCCACCACTTTAGTTTGCCTTGGGAAAATCGTTTAAGACAAAGCCAGAAGCCATTGCCGTCGTAGGCTAATAGTTTAACCGCTGTTTTCTTTCGATTGGTAAAGCCAAATACAGCTCCGGAGAAAGGATCGCTAATGAGCTTCTGCTGGCACAAGGCAATAAGCGAATCAATGCCTTTACGGAAGTCTGTAAAATCAACGGATAGAAAAAGCTGCATCTGCGGCGTAAACTGAATCATGCTAAGCCTACCACTCCCAAGAACTGTCGTACAATGGTAAGGGCATCTTGGTGGAGAAATTGCCTTATTTGTAGAGTGCTTCCATCTGGTCGTGTCAATAACAAATCACAAGGGTGTGAGGTTTTTGGGGTGTCATACCCGGACACGATGGCTTTTACAAAAGGGGATGCTTGATCGGTTATTGATTCCTCTGGCGTTCCAGAGCTGTGCTTTTTTTTACGAGAATCCAGTTGTTTTTGCAGCTGATCTTGACTAATTCCAAGTGCGTTCCTTACTTTGCTTTCTGGATAGTTGGGCAATAGCGCTATTACTTGATCTCATAACGATGACGGTATGCGACCGCGGGGACCGCGGCATCGCCATTCTCGAAAGGCAATCATAACGTCTTTGAGAGACAAGCGCGCTGTTTGGTTGGGTGATTCCTGTGATGTGTTGATCATATGCAAGCTCCTGCTAGTGGAAAATAGAGCAGATAGGATAGCTTAATGTATTAGGGTAAGGCACGCACGCTTGCCGGAAGGACACCCTTGACTGGCGTTAATTTAAAAAATACGGGTTAAGCATGCCCGCGGCCAGGAAATAAATATTGAAATTTAAATTTACTATGATAGAGTCAAAGCAATATTTCACTTATGATTTGAATTCAAGAATGCAAATATTGACCATCCTTACCCAAAACATTTAGAAATTAGGTGTTGAAAAATATCCAATAGTGCTGTAAATTCACGCACATGAAAGGATTTCACTTAAATCAAGATGAGCTCGCAGAGCTTCATAAAGCACATAGGCGAGAGCGCAATAAGCGCTATGCTTATCGTATTCATGCTGTTATTTTGCTTGGTACGGGATACACACTTCGCAAGGTGAAGGAAATCCTTTTTTTAGATGACGAGACATTACGAAATGATGTGAATAATTATCGAATCGATGGGATAGCAGGTCTTTTATCGGATAATCGATCTGGTAAAGCATCAAAATTGTCAGATGATCAAATTGCTGCTTTAAAAATTGAACTTGATACAAACCTCCACCTCGACACCATCAGCGTGATAAATTTTATTAAAAACACCTTTGGTATTAGTTACTCCTCTTCTGGAGTGAGGGATCTTTTACATAGAATTGGTTATGTGTATAAAAAACAAAAGCTTGTTCCAGGAAATCCAGATAGTGATGCACAAGAAATATTTGCTGATCAGTATGAAGATTTTATGCTATCAAAGTCAGATGATATCGAAGTTGTTTTTGTTGATGCCGTTCACCCTGAGCATAACGCATTGGCAGGCTATGCTTGGATTAGACGAGGTGAAACTAGAGAATTAAAATCTAATAGCGGACGACAGCGATTAAATCTGCATGGCGCCATCAATGCTGAAACTCATGAGGTTACTGTCATTGAATCAGATACGGTAGATTCATTCTCAACGATCAATCTGCTATCTGCGATTGAGTCTAAATATCCAAATGCTTCATCCATTAAGGTGATTTTGGATAATGCTAAATATCACTATTCAAACGTGGTAAAAGAGTATGTGTCAGAATCAAGAATTGATTTAGTATTTCTACCATGCTACTCACCAAATCTTAATCTGATTGAAAGGCTTTGGGTATTTTTTAAAAAAGAGGTTTTGTATAATACCTACTATGAAAATCTCAACACATTTCGTGATGCGTGCATAAATTTTTTTAGAAATATTGAGAGGCATGCAGATAAAATATCAAATTTTATGCAGGCCGATTTTCATATTGTGTAGACCTAATTTCTAAACGCTTTGGGTATAGTAGGAGAGTCTAAAATGTTTGCGAGTAACAACGCTGTTAAAATTCATTACGAGCTCATGGGTGAAGGTGAACCCTTGGTGTTGCAACATGGGACAGCAGGTTCTATTGAGCTTTGGCATGAATTAGGGTATACAAAAGTGCTAGCCAAGCACTTCCAATTAATTTTGATTGATGCTCGTGGTCACGGTCAAAGTGATAAGCCGCATGAGCCTTCCGCTTATAGTTTGGAAAAACGGGCCAAGGATGTAATTTCGGTATTAGATCACATGGGGCTAGATCACGCTATTTATTTTGGATATTCAATGGGAGGTTGGATAGGTTATGGTCTGGCTGCAAGGTTTCAACACCGTTTTAGTGCTTTTGTTTTGGGTGGTTCACAGCCTTATGCGTCAGGCACTTTGGTTGAGAGTTTGGGTCCTGTGCTTGATCAAGGTATGCAGGCGTTTATCGAATTGGGAGAGAAACACCAGGTTCCTATTAGCCCTGAATATCGAAGGCGTTTGTTGGCTTCAGATTCACTTGCATTAAAAGCAGCTGTGACAGAGCCTCGGCCTGACTTATCTGATATATTGCCAGGCATCAAAAAGCCAACTCTTTTGTACGCAGGTGATCAGGACCCAATTTACTCACAAGTTTGTAGCGCAGCAAATATAATTCCAAATGCAATTTTAAAAATATTGCCGGGAAGAAACCACAATGACGTTTTTTATGAATGCCAAAGGACAGTGCTTTCATTTGTGCTTGATTTTTTAACGTCTTGAATTCAAATCATCAGTGTAATCTGGCTCTCCTCTTTTCTCCGTGGAAGCTAACCGTAAGCTTCCGGCTAGGTTGCGCAACTTTATCGGTAACCGTTCACGGTCTTTAAGCTGCTAACTGCAATTCTGGTTTCTGTTGTTCTATCACATTTATTAATAATGAAGGTAACTGTTCAGTAAAATTTACCTCAAAAAGTTCTTGACACACTTTTTCGACTTTTTTCTAAATTTAAAATGATAGCCGATGCGCACACAGATTCGCACATATAACGCGAATTGGCACCGCACATTAATCATTATCTATAAAGTAGTGCGCAGGAACAGTTAAAATAATTTTGTCTCCCGGCGCGCCTCTAATTCGTTTAAATTCCAATTCAAAGACCCATGGTATACTACCTGTAGATTGAGTCAAGGGTAATTAGCATGAAGCTAGACAAAATAGATGTGAACGCTACACTGGAAGAAGCAAAAAAATTGCTTTCTAAAGAAAGCAATGTATCGCCTGCACTCAAGGCGATGTTCGAATTGCTTATTATGATCGTCGCTTTGCTTTCAAATCGTCTTGGCCTCAACAGCAGAAACAGTAGCAAGCCACCGTCCTCTGACCCCAATCGAAAAAAGAAAAAGAAGCGAACCACCACTGGCAATAAACCTCGCGGCCAAAATGGCCGCAAAGGATCGCAGCTAAAACCAGTAGACAACCCTCTTATTTGATAACCTGCAGAAAGCATGGAATCGCTGCAACAGACGCGCTAGAAACATTATTCAAAGGCAAGTTGCCAGATTTTGCTCTGAAGGATTGATATTTTTTGGGATCATTTGCTGAACAGTTACGTACAAACATAAATTAAACCTTATACTAAATTGTCAGAGTGTGTTAATCAGGCCATGAATCGGAGAAAGGCCATGATTTTTCTCCATCTAGAGTTCCAACATGAATTTCAATAAACCCATTTCTGCTATCAGCAATAGATTCTGTTTCGCAAACGATTTCATACACTAGTTCATCAAGCTCTCTATCATTGTCATTATAAGGAAGAGTAATTTGGTATTCACAACTGTCTTTGCGCGGTTTTTTTACTTCATATTGAGCAAAGACATAATTTTCTATTTCTTTTAATGACTTTCCTTTACCGCGAACAAATTTATTATTATTTTCTACCATTAACCATACTCTTAAAGTAATGGTTTTTTTACTTTCTTCACGATCCTGTGGAATATGCCGTTGTATTTGTTTTTCCAGAGTATTTTCATAAGTCCGTGATTCGGGAGTTTTTTCTAATTCAATAGATAAATGCCGTGTTGCAGTATGCCGATTAGTTTGTGAAACATGACGATAAAGCATCGTGGTACTGATATCACTGTGCCCTGCATTTTCTTGCGCGACTTTTAAAGGCGCACCAGCATCAAGAAGATAGGTGACATAGCTGTGACGAAGCCAATGCGCGGAAGCTTGTCGTAATTTTGATGCTTTGCGTGGAGCCTCTATTTCTAGAGAATCAGCGCCGAGATGAAATGCCCATTTGACGATTTGATCGATTCGTCGTACTTGTAATGCATGTTTGAGTGTAACATTAGGAATTAATGGGGTTTCTTCTTTGAATTCTGGTTCAGGGAAGGGGAGGCCAATGGTCTTTCTAAAATCGGCTAATGCTTTTAATAGTTCATCAGGCACCGGAATATCACGAGGTTTTTTTCCTTTTCCCACAATATTTAAAAACCAACATTTGTCTCGTTGGATAAAGTTACCCATGGTGTGATTGCTCGCTTCAGAAATTCGCATGCCTGAATAAAATAATAAGAGAATAATATAACGTGCTCGGGCTACGCGAAAACTATCTCGGTCATGATTTTGAATAGGGTAGGCGCTTAGTGCATTTAGTACAGCAACTAACTCATCCATTTCGAGGTAACGTTCTATGATTCTTTGCTGGGGATGATCTTTTTTCTTTCGACGTCGATTAAGTGCAACAGGATTTCC
The DNA here is from genome assembly GCA_030425685.1 of Gammaproteobacteria bacterium. Classification (GTDB taxonomy): domain Bacteria; phylum Pseudomonadota; class Gammaproteobacteria; order Coxiellales; family Coxiellaceae; genus JAUIAD01. The sequence continues at coordinate 41,045 of JAUIAD010000022.1, forward strand.
TTGAAGGTAGTGCATTTCTACCAGGTAACTAAAGAATGAGTCCAGTATTTTAAGTGCTTTCTTGCTGGATGATTTGCTAAGCGGCTTGAAAAAAGGTCGCCAATCAGGGTTAATTGATCCATCTTTCTTCAATCTGGCAACTTTCTTGCCACACCAAAGTCCATAAGGTTCAGGACCGGTGATAAAGGATTCATATTGAACGATATCCTCGCGAGTTAATTCAGTGAGTCCTGTATCAGAGACGTGTATACACCATAACAAGAGCCGTTCAATCTCTTTTGCGTATGAACTTAACGTGTTTGGAGAGTCTTTATATTCGTCGAGGAAGGCAGATATGACCTCAGCATCGGACTCCGCGTTGAGGAGCTGTTTCGAGTCTGTAGCGCGATTATACCCATCGTTATCGAACTCGATTAAATGGTGTTGAAACCTGACAGCCTTACCGTCTTGAAAAAAAATTGGTGAAATTTCCAGCATAATTAAGGTGATTTCCTATGCATATAATAAGGGTACTATGTAATTTTAGCTTGGTAACTCTGTTTATGTCAATTCCACACTCCCTGCCCCGCATAGATTTTCTATTGGCGTGTTATGAAAAACTCGATGAATTTTTTCACCTTTGTTTGAGTATATTGACGTTTTGGGTAATGATAAAAAACACTGGCATTGTCGGCCTGATAGCTTGATAAGCATTCTACAAGTGTCTTTTCTTTTAAAAAATTATCTACCATGTACAGAGGAAGTTGTATCAAACCAATATGTTGTTTAGCACAAGCAATCATCGATGCCACCGTATTAACACATAAATACGGACTTATATGACAAGAATAGCCGGGTTTTAGCTTAATAAGCAAATCCGTTACACGACTTGTGTGAGAAATATACTTATGTTCTTCCAGCTCTTTAAGTGTTCTTGGGATACCAAATTCTTTATAATATACGGGTGTTGCACACAATATATAACGTGTAGTTGCCATCCTTTTTTGTATTACTTCATCAGGGTTGGGTACTGGTAGTGAAAAACCAACTGCCAGATCAACTTGTTCTTCAATAAAATTGGGCACTCTCTCGGTAGTGTCGATTCGCAGATTAAGTTTTGGGTATCGCTCTATAAAATTTTTCAATCGTGGGAAGATCAATTTTTTTGCAAAGTATTCAAATACCACCACATGTAAATCCCCCTCAGGTTCTGCATGTAGTTGCTGACAAATTGATCGCGCATCCTCAAGCTCACGGCGCAACCGCAAGCACTGTTCATACAACACCTCCCCTTCTGGGGTTAATAATAGTCGTTGTTTGTGTCTCGTAAACAGGTTAATTGAAAAGTCCTGTTCCAATCGTTTAATTTGCTTGCTAATAGAGGCTTTAGTGCACCCCAATAACTCTGCTGCTTGGGTTAAGCTACCCTGTTGAACTACATGAGTAAACAGTTCAAAACGATCAATGTCGGCCACTCAAAAAGCTCCACATGTAAACTAAATGGAAACAATAGTTGCTATTATAGCACTTTATGTCCATTATGGAAACAGATATACTTCCTATTTAGCCGGAAACGTGAGCAACCGAAAAGAGAATAATATTGAGCAGAAAGAGACAGAACATAGCCCTTTTCACTTTATGTCTAGGGTTTTTTATGGTTATTCTTGATGCAACTATAGTTAATGTCGCGTTACCCTCCATTGCCCATGGGTTAAATAGCAATACTTCTGACCTACAATGGATTTTTGTTGGCTATACACTAAGCTTCGCTAGCCTATTGTTACTCGCGGGTAATCTTACGGACCGTATGGGTGCAAAGCAAACCTTGATAATTGGTCTGATTGGATTTTTGATCACTTCACTTGCTTGTGGTCTTGCACCGAATATTCTTACCCTCACGCTCTTTCGCATACTCCAGGGTGCAAGCGCCACAGCACTAATTCCCGCCTCATTGAGCATCATCAACTCTACCTTTTCAGAACCAAAAGAACGCGCTAAAGCTATTGGTATTTGGGGAAGCATCGGCGGTATTGCTGCAGCAAGTGGGCCTATTATTGGTTCACTGCTTACGGCAGCATTTAGTTGGCGTGCTGTGTTCTTGGTTAATGTGCCAATTGCATTTTTTGCCGTCATTCTACTTCATTATGTCATAAATACTGATAAATCCACATCAGAAAAAACCTCTTTAGATTGGCTAGGGCAGTTATTAGCAATTGTATTTGTTTTTTCACTAGCACTAATACTAATCGAGTTTGGAAGATATGGTTGGAATTCGTCATTTATCGCTATCTCTTTAATCGTAACAGTCATGAGCCTTACACTTTTTATTATTGTTGAAAAACGTGCAAAACACCCCATCATTCCCTTAGCATTTTTCAAATCAAAGCCTTTTTCAATTTCTATACTAACAGGTCTTATCATTAATTGTGGGCTGTATGGGGAACTCTTCTTGTTGCCATTATATTTTAGTAAAATAAGACATTACACTGTTACTCAAATAGGCTTTGCCGTTCTTCCGCTTCTTATCCTTGTCGCTATAGCATCTTATTTTTCAGGAAAAATTATTGGACGCTCTGGCCCACGTAAACCTATTTTAATCGGGCTCATTTTAGGAGTGCTAGGCTTTTTAAGCCTATGTGTTGTTACCAAAGGAGTTCTGCCTTATTATTGGCTAATAACACCTCTAGCTGCCATTGGCTTTGGTGTTGCTTTTACAATGCCGGCTGCTACTTATGTTGCTATTCATAGTGTCCCAGAAAGGCGCGCTGGAATAGCTTCTAGCACATTCACTACAGGGCGCCAAATGGGAAGTTTAATCGGGGTAGCTGTTTTTGGTTCTATTGTTGCAAGCAAAACATCTTTCCTGCAAGGATTTCAAATTACCTTACTCGCAGCAGCTATTCTTTTTATTGTTGGATTTATTCTTAATTTTTTTCTAAAGAACCTTTATATACGAACTTAATTTTTTATTGCCACCGTTACAATACGCTCAGTTTTATACTCTGACAGTCTTGAGCCATCAACCTTGCACTGTCGAGCGACTTTAAATCCATTTTTGTGTAACATCTCTTTAAGTTGATTAGCACTGTATACCTGAAGGGTTTGCATGGCTTTTGATGTTTTTGGTGCTTCATTACCAACCTGACTGATATAAATATCATAAGAGGCAAGGACACCATCGGTACTGATTGTGCTGTATTGAATTTCTCGTGCTAAAGTGTTGCCAGAATTCTTCTGTAAATCCATGGTAAGCTTGGTGATATTGTCGTCTTTAAGCAAATAGTTTAGGTTAAAAATATCAAAAATATACAAACCACGGTTATTCAAATTGGCATATATGTTTTGTATTGCTTTTTCAAAGTCTTGCTTGGTTAAGTGCCCGATGGCATTAAAAATAGTAATAGCTGCATCAAACTGTCCTGCTTTCAGGGTGCGCATATCACCTTTAATGAACTCAATATCACGCTTTTGTTTTTGCGCTTTTTCTTTCGCTAACGCCAACATTTTAGCATTAATATCTGAACCTACTACATGATAGCCGCGTTTGGACAACCAAAAAACCTGGGAGCCAGTGCCACAGGTCAAATCAAGCACGGTTTTTACACGATGTTGCTTTAATATTTTCTCTATCAGTTGATTAATCTCTGCGGAATTTTTCTCATTAAAAGCATCATATGTTGATGCTTCCTTGGTATAGTGAGACGGTTTAGCACTGGTATGTGAAACGGGTTTCATTAATCTACTCTCTTGTTAATTAACTGCACTGTTAGAAAACAGCTCTTTTGCTATGTCTATGGGGTAGGTGTATCCTTGCATATTAACAGGCGTATGATTAATAGAATGCATAACCTCATCCCAGTTTATGTCGTGAAAATTCAAATCGTGATGAAACACGGTCGCTTGAACACAATTTTTAAAATCATTCATATGCCCAAGTACCTTTCTATTATCAGTTTTGCAAAAAATTGGTGGCTCCGAAAATATTTTTTCCACTTGGCCTTCACCCACGTCTAAATCATTTTCCCTCAAAAACATGTCTAGCAAAACACCAACACAATCAGGTACCGATTTGGCTCCTCCCACCTCCTCATAAGGCAATAGAAAAGTAAGTAACGATTTAGCGTGAGTAGCCATAGCAACTTTCTTACGCTGAACCCGAATCACATCAATAAACCAGTCATCAAGTATACGAGTGACAGGATTTGGTTGGGCTAATTTAGTCGCCCTAATGTCGGTTGCGATTTTTTTAGTCAATCGAAATTGCGCCATCACACTGCTTCTTTCCAATACACACCTATGAATTGCTCGAGCTTAATTCTACTCCAATTAAAACTAAACGACCAAGATCAGGACAGATTATTTAAAGTTCTGCGATAATGCTCATCGGCAAGAAGAGTCGATGACTAGAAACAGACAAGTCTAAAAACCCATATTTCTTGTAAAATTTTTCAGCACTGCTGTTGATTGCATCAACCACAACGGCAAATGAAGCCACCTCAGCGCTGGTACGATACGCGCGCTTCATAGCGTCAATTAAAATTAATTCCCCTAAGCCACGCTTCTTATACGCCTCATCCACTGCCAATCGCCCAATCAATGTGGCAGGTAAGCAAGGGTAAGATGGTAATTTTTTCCTAACGGTTTCTGGCAAAGCCATCAATTCAATGGCAGTAGCTGACAAAGTGTAGTAACCAGCTACCTTGTTTTCATTTTTATCATGAAGTATATAAGTAACCGCTATTCGTTTTCGGCTATCCTGCCCTGCTTGTTTGTGGAAATAATTGTCTAAAGAGTCGATACCACAAGAGAACGATTTTCGATCATGTGTCTTATCGAGAGGGGAAACTAAAAACCCTTTCACTGCTAAAATCCTTGTCTTTTAATTAATCGACCTGGTCAAAAAAATCACGGTGACGCTTTGCTGCTTTTTGCAAAGCCAAGTTAGGCGCAGGTGGGTTCATCAGTGCATTAACAAAATTCTCAGATTCTTGAGCCGTCAGGGTAATTACCTCATGCTCACGAATGACTTTATTAGCTGCCTCTTGGGAGGCACTCAAAATAAAGTCCGTCAATGATCGACCAGCCAAATCAGCCGCATGTTGAATCAGCTCTTTTTGTTTTCGGCTCAAGCGTGCTTCTAAACGTTCTGCTTTTTCCGAAGTGTAATTTGGGCGCTGTGATTTCATAACAAATACCTCTTACTGTTATCTATAATTATACGGCAAATTGCCGGATATTTCAATATCCATTTTAGGCCCTTCTTTACAAGAAGAACCCAAGAACCCCGCAACCACAATGGGTTTTAAATGAACGTTTTTAATTAATATTGCGCTTGATATAGACCCGTTCTTCTTTTCGAGTTACCACACAATACGCCGCCGTTAGCGGCAATGCTAACTTCATGAAAATATTGGGTTTTCTTAACTAAATTTCATTTTCAAAATTTCTGCTTTGAATCGTATCCAATTCACCCCTTTTTTTATGAATCACATCCGATTCATAATATATTCCATATATTCAACAGGTTAATATGTGAATCGTTTCCGATTCACTTTAATGGATCGTATCCGATTCATTTTCTTGGCTTTCAATCAAGGAAAAGTTACAATAATGATTCGTATCCGATTCATTGAGGAGAGCGCTAGTGGAACAAAAAAACAGCAAAATTCAAATCTATCTCGACGAGCAAACAGCCCAAAAGATCAAAGAAATGGCCAAAGATAGATCAATGAGCATTTCGAAATATGCGGCACGGGTGTTAGAAAATCATGCCAAATCGGGCATGGATAATGAGTTATTCCAGATAAAAATACAAGCCATATTGGCTCAAATATTAGGCAGTGTCTACGACTACGAACTTGTGAATACCAATGCTGAGGAAGTGAAGACCTTGCTACAAAAAATTGAAGATCGCGCCAAGGAAAAAGCATCGGAAGAATTTGATCAAAAATAGGCTCGTTTTTTTCTCTAGTTAAAAGATAGACGAACCACATTTTCAACTCCAGGCTGCCTATATATTAACCAAATAGCTCACGATCCACCTGGGTGGGCTTGGTAATATTTTGTTTAGCTGGTTGGGGTGTTTGGATATTATTTATACTAGGATCGGCTTTCGACAAGTTCTTTATTTGCTCTATTGACTGGTTAATATCTTTACGAATGAGATTGACATGACCCACTTGCGCCAAATCATTGTAGTCTGTTTTTTGATCGTTTAAGAGCTTCGGTTGTATACAAACAACCCTCTTCCCTGCCTGCTCCATCTGCGCAATTGCTGCTTTTATTGAAGCGACTTGTTTCTGATTATTTTTATCGTTGTCTAATACAAGAACAATATTATCAGCTGATTTCACATCGGCGATATTGGGAAAATTGGAAACCCCTAATGATACCAGCACCTGAATGTGATCTTTTTGTGTTGTAGGGATAGCATCTTTTATAGACAAAGCGGTTTCAACACCTTCAGCAGCAAAAGTGATCTTTGGTGTTTGTACGTCTGGCGTGAGATTCACAGCACTTCCTTTGGGTGATGACAGTGTTCTTTTTTCTACCTTTAGCTCTTTTATCCTAGCGCCCGTTTTGGGGTCTAAATAGGTCAGTTGAATGGTTTTGAGATTGCCATCCTTACCTCTTGCTATCGCCATCAATGCAGATGAAAACGGGCGGATTTGTTTATTGCCCGTTCCCGTGCTCACTCTTTTGATAAATCGCAGCTCATCAGAGGAGGTGTGCTTTATTGAACGGTTGGCCAAATATTTTTCTGCCAATGTCCCAGCAATAGGAACGGACCGCCTAACCAAGGAATTCACATAAGCAGTTTTGTCGTTAGACTCGATACTTTTTTTAGCAACAGACGAAAGATTTTGTTTTGGCTTTTGCTGAATATTCATATCACCACCAAGCATCCGGTGACCTTGCTCTAGTGCCGTTTTAAAATCCACCCCAAGCTCCGACATCAAAAGCTTTATCATGCCGCCTTTATCGCCCGTTTCAAAGTTACAAAATGAACCTTGATGCTGGCCGGCCACGGTAATCGACAAGCTCCCTTTTTGACCATAGCGCCAATTAGCGGCATTGGATAAAGACGCGTTGGGTTTACCGAACAGATCTTCACAGACCGTTTGCACTTGTGCACGTAACCCATCCTCGACCAACTTGGCATCAAGTCGCTCCTGCTTCTGACTGATGCCATTAATGGGCGGCGTATTTGTAAGGGTCTTGTTGCCTGATTTCATTACATCAGGCGTTGGTAGTTGCGCTTCTTTAACTGCAAGCAACCCCATGGTTTCTAGCGCACTTCTCTTGTCACCTTTTTCATGAATGATCTGAGCACGAACTGCTTCTAAATTATCGGTAAATATTTTAACCAAATCAGTGGGTCGGGTAGCAGCAACATAGAGCAAACGCATCGTATTAGAGAGGCTATTTTTGCTATCCAGTAGCATCAGAATTGACTTCGCCGTCGCTCCCTGCAAACCGTGAACGGTTGAAGCGTACTGATAATCAATGTGCTGGTTATTTGGTTGATTAAGATCGATGGTGAGTTTTTCGCTTTTTTCTGAGATTGCCGTTATAGACTGTTTATCTTTGTTGACTTGGGCAACGCGCAAACTTTCATGAGCCACTAACCCTCTTTCTTTGTCACTTTTTGTCCACTTTAAAATATCACCCGATTGTACACTAATTACCTCTTGGTGAAATAATTCAAGCGTTGTTTGGTTCGGCATGAGATCCAAATTAAGCACCTTTTCCTGTTTCTCCGGATCTTTTAAGACCAGCGTGTTCTTATTGGGGTCTGTTTTAGTGACAGTAAGATACTGATTGTTGAGTCTAACAACATCACCTGCCTTGTAATTGGGGCAATGATGCAACTCAGCATCCGTCAGTCGAGAATCGATCAACACCTGAGTCGTCACCGAATCACCCTGCAACTCACCTTTGTCTTGTCGTATTACTCGAATGGCTTCATTGATCGCTTGTCGATTTTTATTGGTTGCAGCAGCGATCAAGGTGTCAGTGCGTTCTTGTGACGACAATGCGCAATAGTGCTCGGCTATCTTTTGCACGGAGTCTAAAGCAGGTTCGTTTTTTCCTTTTCCATTATTACCAAGTGTGGATTCATCGATAACCCAACCATTCTGCTCCAACCGAGTGAATGCACGACCCACGGATTCGGGTGTGCTTTCTATCAACGCTTGCGCCACTTTTTTTAGCTCAGGATTTTTTTGACGTAAAATCTCTGTCATCTTGGCTGTTGCGATATCGGCGTCACGAGAGATATAGACAATCTCTGAAGGCTTACCATCCTCAACCGATAACAGTTGTGCTGTATCACCAATATAGGCACAGTGACATGTTTTGCCTTTTTCAACGATCGACTGCAACTTCAGAAAATCACGATTACCCACCATCGATGACTCATCAAGCAAAATAAGCTTATTTTCCAAGTGTTGATAATTATTTTGGCTAAGTTGCGCCTCATCCACCAAAAAACTTTTTAGTGTTTGCGCTTCAATGCCTTTAGATTGCAACTCTTTGACTGCTTTGTGGGTAGGAGCCAATGCAATAATCGACTCTTGATTGACAACCTTTGATTGATATAAGGCATTTTGGAGCGTTTGCAGCATGGTGCTTTTACCTGTTCCTGAATACCCCTGAATCATCACAAAACGATCTTGTGTTGTCGCCAATAGTGTGACGGCTTCTTTTTGTCCTTTAGTCAGTGTTGATGCATCAGGTTTCTGCTGAATTTCATTGTGTGAAATAAACGAAGTCACCGTTTTTTTCCCTAATTGGATTTGAGCAATGATTTGTTTCTCAAGTTGAACAGTTTCCTGGGTTGCAATCAACACCTCACCCGTAGAACCATGCCGTGCCATCAGCTCACCGGATTTAACACGCTCTTTGAGCTCTTGGCGTACTTCTTCAAAACTGACGTCAGCAATCCCATAGCTCAATGACTTTTTAACAACGGATTGGTAGGTAAATGCTGCTTCGCGGGAGGCAATAATGGATATCCCATAGTTAACTGCCTTTTTAACTACAGACAGATCATGTTGATATGGTTCAGTTTTTAATTCGCTAGCAAGCGGCTTCTGTGCTTCTATATTTAGCTTTTTCTCTGCTTTTTTTTGATTGTCGGTGTGAATAGTAATGTGACTATATTGACGTGACAAATCATTAATCGTGTTTTTATCCAAAGCATAGGCAGGCGCATCCAGCACTACTTTTTTTGAGGATCGTTTAATGCGTCTGACTTGATGTGTCGTCTTGACATAATCATGCGTCCAATCCATGCCATTTATTTTTTTTAATTTCGTTTTAATCGTTTTTAGTTTAGTATTTTCTGGCACCAACGTGATTTTATTATCTTGTATAAAAGCTTGGTAGCCCGTGTTCGTCGATAGGCCAATCTGTTTTGACAGACGGTTATCCGCGTTCAGTCTGACGTGATCATGATTGGCAACGGGCAAGTGACTCCTTTCTATCAACTTAGTATCACGACCTTTTAAGACCTGTTGTGGAGAAACAAGCTTTTCTCTACCAAAATTACCCCTAACAAGCAGGCGGTTGTTTTTCTCATCAATGCCAGTAATCGTTTTTTCTGCAAACTGACCGCGCCCAACATAGGTTTTAGCCACCCAGCCTTTTTTAAAAAACTTGGCATATTTTCTTTCTTCGGTGGTTAAATAGACTGGTTTTTCAACCAGTACATCTTTATCAGGCTGATCGAGCAACCCTTGCTTTTTAAGCGCTTCTCGTATTAGTAATGATTGGCTCAAAGCAGAATTTTTAGTCGTTGATAGAACCTCAACGTCTTTCAGGTTCGCTCCATAGTGATTGGCTATTGATTTGGCGATTATTTTCTGTCGATGCGTTTGTTTTTCCTTCCCATTCATATTGAGGTCTGACTTCACTTCATGAATGGTGATTGATAACTTGGATTTTGCCTGATTAGTTTTTTGTGATGCTGACTTAATAATGGGCACGCCTGCTTTTTTAAGAAGCGAGACAACATTTCCAGCAAGTTGGCTTTGTTTCCCCGATGAATTTGAGAGGAAAATAAGGTTTGCTTGGCGTTTTTTGGTTAGGTCAATTAATCGTTCTGCAACATGAAGGCTAAGGCGTTGCCCCTCGTCAATCAAAAAGACTTCTTTACCTTTACGTGACACCATATTAGCAATGGGGTTGTTTGTTGATTCTTCATATCGATGCAAAAACCCATAAAGACTCTGCGCACGATCCGATTTACCAATTCGCTTTAACTGCTGCCACAGACTTTTCTGGTGTGAGCGATCATGCTCATAGTGATCGTAAGCCAAACTCTTTGTTTGCGTTAATAGTTTGACCTTTTTGCCCTTCGATTCTAAATCATTAATCAATGTATCAATTAGATTCAACTTGGCGTCTAGTTGTTTTGGCTCCTCAATCAAACATAATCGATGTTGTTGCATGGCATCCAAGACAGTTGCCGGTGGCTTTTTTAAACTACCTGCTGGGGTGACATGCTTTGAATGATCAATCTTCTGGATTAATCGCTTTTCAGCTTCTATGAGAGACTGCGATGTAAAATGCCCAGAGTCAGTTTTATGAAGCACACCCGATTGAATTAGTTGATACAATGAAGATTGAAGCTCAGCAACACTGGATGATCCTAAATCTAACTGCATGGCCTTCTCAATTAGCAGGTTGGCATCCAACGTGACACTAAAACGGGATAATGAACTAATAGCATCCAACAGTGCTTCATTTGACTTGAAGGAGGTGTTAATATTTTCCTTTATTTTAGGGTTAATGCATTTATGGGTAATATCATCAAAGCTTTTTCCCGCATGATGTAAATCAAGAAATTGTTGCATGCTACCCTTAGACTTTGCCATAAAATCACGGTGATTAATTTTTTCCTTCCCCGCCTTAGAGTGCTGAGCAACATGATTATACAATATTTTGTCATTTTTATCGGCGTGTTGAAGAGAGTCGACAATGCTGACTATCTGTTGACGCCGCTTTGAAAAATGGTTTTTAATGTCATCAGGAAAAGAAGAAATCGCAAACATGCCATGCTTGTTCACAGGCATTACCTCAAAGCCTTTGGCACGAGCAGCAATTGCCATTTCATTTTGATAAATGTGCCCTAGGAACGTGCCGTTGTCTCTGATTTTTTCATAAAATCCGTGTTTTCGTTGCATATCCGTCGACAATGCACGCCACTGCCCGTCTTCTCGTTCGGTCACATTTGCCACTAAAGCATGCGTGTGTACCTGTGGGTCGCTGGCTCTAGAGCTAAAGTGTGTGCACAGACTGGCAACCATATTTTTTGTCAGCTCGTATTCCCTAATACCGTTAACCGACTTACGTGCAGAGGCCATTTTTTCAACTTCATGCATAGCGGTTTTAACCGCATTAATATGAGCATTAAGAAAATAGTCTTTTAGTAATTTATCCTCGGTGCAACAGACAATGAGACTCAACTCTTTGTTCATGGAAAATGTAAGATCATATCCAGGCCGACCAGCCAATGTTCCGTCTTGGTTTCGTTTTCCGACAACTATATTGCCAGGTAATACACCATTATAAACATCAGCATGATCTTTCGGATCTATGGCCCCGACTAGTCCCAGTCGTTCCGCGCCCTTCCCCATCCACTGATACAACTCTTTTTCGTTAACATCCTCAATATAATAATTACCATCTTGTTTTAAATAGTATCCAGTCTCAATGCTGCTTTTTTTTATCGGCACAATAGATAACATAGGGATAACTTCCTTTAAATAAAGGTCTCGTATTCTTTTTCATCTTTTTTATCAATTAAGATGTTTTCCTCTTGTTTTTGCATATTATTGACATTATTTGATCCTGAACTATCAGTATTTCTTTCAGTAACGATAAGTTGGCTGGTATCTGCAATTTCTTCTGACTTAGGTTTATCCTTATCAGTGGTAGCCGTTGTGTTTTCCTCATCTGATTGTTGTGATCTCGGTTTTTTGGCTTTATTTTTTTCTTTTTTATCACTTTCAGTGCTATTAATAGGAATATCACGCAGAATAAAACCTCGACTTACTTTCTCGCGCTTTCTAAAGGGTATTTTGAGTGGTGTGATCGGCACCGGTGCCGGCACACGTAAATAAGCCGTGAGATCCGCCATTTCCATGATTTCTGCTGGACTAACTAATGGCCGTGTAACACGCTGTGTGCCAATCGAAATGCCATCGCGAATGGTATTAGCACCATAAGAATAGGATTCACTACTTTGCTCGATATCTTCTTGCCCCAACTCCTTAGAAACCAGTGCTGCCATATCCGCAGATGGTGATCGAAAGAAAAAACGTGTATTCAGTAAATCAAATATTTCAGCCGCAGAAGCTCGACCATAAACCTTTTGCAGTTGAGAAAAAGACTGCATGCCTAACACAAAGCAACCACCAAACTTTCTGACTTCAGCAATAGACTCACCCAATTGCGGGAGCTTATGTAACGTCGGCAGTTCATCACAAATAAACCAAATACGACGATCATAATTTTCCTCTAAGGATAGAAGAATAATGCTTGCCATCGATAGCCACATTGATATAAGTGGACGAAGCGCTGCATGCTGTTCCGCATTGGATGAAATAAACAAAAAATGACCGTCTTTCGTATCTGCAATCTTTTTGATCCAATCTCGGATTGAAAAAGAATCTTTGTCTTCTAAACCCTGTAAAAAGCGAAGGCTTTTAAGATAGGTTGAAATAACACTTCGAATCGATATGGCGGTTTTTTCTATTTTATCTGAAACCAAGGTGGCTGCTTGTGTGCCTTTTAAATAGTCGCCTAAGACATCTAGCTCTGCTGTTAAAATTAAAGAGAGCAAGCGATCAATGGACCTATCTTTTTCTGATTTCATTCTAAAAGCAGCGGCTGAAAAAACCGTACGCGCCGCATCCACCCAATACGGGTCTGATTCACCGTGCATAGGGATCAGCGATTCTGCAATATTTTCAAAATCGGGCTCTGTTTTTGCCTCAGCCCACAAATCCCAGTGCGCGCACCGTTGATCAAAAGGATTTAAAATAATATCGCTTTTTTCTTTGTAAAAAAAGCCAGTGAATATGCACCCTTTATCAAAAATAATCGCACTATCGCCTCGTTTTCGAATTTGCTCAATAAACTGATTAAACGTTTGCCCCTTACCTGCCCCTATCGTTCCATGAATCAACGTATGCTTAACCTCAAAATCTTTCACCATCGGTATTGACTCAATCACGATATCAGAGGCCCCGTGTTTTTTTATCATCTTGGCAACGTTTTTTGGTGAATCAATACGTGCGCCACGCACAAACTGTTTTTCAGCTTGTTTTTTTCCGCGATTAATCAACCAAACGGTGAGCCATGCCATTAAAACAAGTCCAACACTCAACGAAATATAAAAACTCAATTTGAGATGTTGTAAAAATAAATTGACTTGATTATGAAAATAGCGCTCGCTTAATACAGCGACGGTATTAACGTTAATCCTCTGACCATGCCATATAAAGTGAAACACATGCTTAGCGAAGCCAGTTTTTAACAGCACAATAGAGGCAACGTAATAATATGTTGCGCGTATCGTTTCAAAAGAGGTTGAAAGCCATACCCCAATGAGTGTCAGAACTATGATCAACAATATTGCCCAATGCGCTATCTTCTGATTCACCTGTATCAGCATACGCAAATTATTGAACGTTATTTGACCGCCTCGTGTAAAAAGCTTCGATTTGCTGGGGGCTTTATCCATAATATCCTCTTTGATTCTTGTAGCAGATGAACACTTGGTGGTGTATAATATAGAGACAGCAAATTGATTTACTTAATACCCATCTAATCAGAAATTTAATACAGGAAGTAAAAAGATGGCTTATAAAGCTCGAATAAAAAATACACCGCCCAAAAGCGTTACTCGGCGCATAACATCTAAAAAAGTCAACTACCGGTATTTGACTTTTATTTTTATTACTATTTTTGCATTTAGCACGGGAGCGATTGCAGCAATTACCATTGGTATTAACGCTTATCTCTTCTTGGCGTCTCCTGTAATCGGTTTTATTCTCGCTTATTTGGTCGCGCGTGAAAATTACCATAAAATGATTTCCTTAGGATTAGATGAATACAATAAACAATACAGATATAATGTGTGTTGTCATCGCCATATTCACAAATCTCCCTTCATCGAGGACAGTGGGAATCCCTTGGACCCTGCTAGCAGGAATTACTGGGCAATTGGCCCTGGTAGCTCGAATTACCATGACAGGTGACATCACAAGAGATCCTTAACTTCATCTATAACGCCAGCAGCAATATGTTTAGTCACTCCTTTTTGAGAATATGATTTACCTTTTGTAATTTTATCCTCAGCTGTTGAAGTAAACTGCTCTTGTGCTTTACCTTGCTCTTGTCGGCCTGCATCAATTTTATTTTTATTTTGTCCGATATGATTCCCAACTGAACGACTTAAATTCTGAGCTTGTTCTGCATTCACACCTAATCCATTTCCCCTTGAAATCAGATTTCCTGAATTTTGTTGGTAGTTTTGCATCAAGTATTTTTCTCGATGCTGCATAGTTGGGGTATGGAAGCCTCTCTCAATATCAGCACTTGCCGAGGTATATTGACTAGCCAATTGTCTCGCGTGCGTTTGTATATATTGGTCAGCCAGTTGATTCTGTTTAGCAATCCAATAAGGATCACCAGTTGGTGATAGAATTTTATATGCATTTTCCGGATAATTGGTTTGTATATGATTCGAAAATGATTGACTAAAATTCGTATTAATAGCATCTGAGTGCGTTTTAATGAATTGAGCACTATTCGATAATCGCTCAGCTCTATTTAAATCGGCACCCATTTGAATGGCCAGATTTTGCGCATCAGTATTATGCGCTGAATAGGAATGTGTTTGCGAATAGTTTTGAATTGTATTTAAAGCATCACGAAAATCACGCGCATTGCTGACGCTTACGTTTTTATCAACACCTAGTGAATAAGTTCCATCGTGCGTACTCGAAGAGCTTCCTTCTACATTTGTTCCCACATGACCAGAGACTGTTAGTCCATTTCCTAATATGGAATACCCACCGCTTGCATTAACAGAAACGCCGGATGAACCAGATATCTGTGATAGTTTTTTAAAACAATCTAATGTATTAATATTTTCCTTATTGGATAACGAGTTGCTCATATTAAATATTGTACTCATCGCATGATCAAGCTGAGAACTCACACCGCTCGTTTGACTATTGCCCAACGCATCATTATGCCCTCTCGACTGCATATATTGTGTGTTATGTGTGAACGCTGATGCCAATGAGCTTTCAACCTGCTTTGTCGTTGTTACTGCTGCACTTTGCGCTGCATGCGCACTGGTTGCTAGCTGACTCATTCCCTGCGATGTTGAATACACATCATGTCCCATCGGTGTTGCAGTAACAGTCGCCGCGTTACCTAATTGCTGTGTGTTGAGTCCGTGCAGGCTTGTATAATTAGTATCGTGCTTATTCGCACTTAAATTGTTAGCGGTCGCATTATCCGTTGACACATTACCCAATGAATAATTACCTGTCGCAACGGATGCCCCACTACCTTGGGCAATTGAATGAATCATCCCACCTAAATATTGAGCGGCATTATTAAACGTAAATGCCATCCCCTTTACAATACCCAGACTTAGAAATGGAATTGCTAATACTAAATATCCTGCAATCCCTGCAATATCGCTGTGTTCTTGAGCCAATAAATTAATATTCGCTAATGTTACTGTTCCATGGTTTCCCGCGCTCAAATAAAAATTCATCGCCATATTGAGAATGGCATACATAATGGGCCAGGTTTCTAACCATAACAAAGAATAAAGATAGTTTTTAAAAACGCTAAAACCTAACCCTGGCACTAGAGTTAAAACAGCAATCAACGGAAAAATACAAATAAGCAATAAAAGCAACACCACCTGCATAAGCGGTAAGGTTTGAATACCAATGTGTTGGCTCGCCGCCCAAGCCATCCGCGTATTATTCATGGCCATCGTATTGGCGATATTTTCCAACCCTGCAACAGACCCTGTCTCAGCGGCATAATTTTTAAGTCCTGATCGAAACGCATTGATGGCGATATTCTGTCTTAAAATATCCGTACCTGTTTGACTCGCTGACTTAAAATACTGGTAGCTGCTATCCAACATATTATTAATAGCGGCTGGCGCATAGGTGTTTCGCGTTGGAATAAAGCGCGCTAGGATTGCGGGCGCAGTTTTGGCTGAGTATTGATTAATTTTCTGTGTTAGGAGTGGTGCTGCTTGCGCGCACGTTTGAAACTTACCATCTGTAAACAACCCTCTAATAGGCGATGGATTACTTGTCATCTTGGCCCAAATATCTTCTGAATGCAATAAATCATTAAATGAATATTTGTGATTAATCAAAATATCACCGACCACGCAGCTTCTGACATAACTGTTCATTTCATTCATAATTACAGGATCATCCAATTGTGACGCTAACGACAAACGGAATAGGTTTGACCCAAACAACATGCCTGTCTTGTGATATTGTTCTTCACTAGGCAGTGCAAACACCGTCTCAAGATCTGATGAGAACCCATACCCAAAGGCCGTAATAAGATGGGCTGGAAACGCAATACCAAAAGGCACATTATCAACAACCTGTGCTGGAACTGTTTGATCACTCGTATTAATCACCGCTACGGTGCTCGGCACACCTAAGAGAATATTAAAAACAAAGAAATAGGTGACAAGCCATTTCAAATACAACATAACGTCATGCTGCTTCACATAGGCTGCTGCCGTCATAATAATACCGATTGC
Source organism: Gammaproteobacteria bacterium (assembly GCA_030425685.1). Classification (GTDB taxonomy): domain Bacteria; phylum Pseudomonadota; class Gammaproteobacteria; order Coxiellales; family Coxiellaceae; genus JAUIAD01. The sequence goes on from JAUIAD010000022.1 coordinate 57,855, forward strand.
AGACCCAATCCATGTAGCCGCTTTAAACCCTGGGCTACCACAAAAGGCAGCTACAGCATTTAAGCCTTCACGAAAAAGGTCTGAGTTGCTAATAACATAAACTTCATAGGTCATGCGATCATTCCTGCTTTTGTATATTTATTCCTGGCTTTATTCTGTTTTAATACCCTCTGCATGATTCTCTCCCATTTTTAATGCTAAACAACCGTCCTGAATCTATACACACAAATGCAACGATTAACAGTGCGTAAATCACAAAATCAACATGAATAAAGGATGCTGGAAAGGATGATTTAATAAAGGCATTCATAAATATCACGCTTGAAAACACATTCAGGACATACAAAAAACGATTCTTCAAAAACATTGATATTGCCACGGCGAATAGTATTAAGAAGCCAAATAAATTCGTTAGGAACGTGGTTAATGCATAAGGATAAAAATGAAGCGCTACCAAAGCTATCAAAGGCAGAATGATAGAGATGATGGCGTTTAAGCCATAGGCCAGCATCAATAATCGTTTTTCTATAAACATAGTTGTCATTTTTTCTCTCCTTGTTATTGTGTTTCTTGTCCAACGGATGCTTGATTAACAAGCCTGCTTGTTAGCTGCTGCTCATCCGCTCGCATGTTATTAATCAGCACATTAATATTGGCAAGTTTGCGATAGCTCTCTGCCATTTTCGCTGCAATTAACTGCTGTGCCAGATTAATTTGATTGGCCATTTCTGGCGTCATTGGCGTGTCTTCTTGAGAAAGTGCTTCTTGAACGATCTGTATATTTTCAGATAAATACTGATTTAAAAGACTAACCGCTATAATATCGCTAAATTCATTGGGGTTGATGGCCTTACCAAGTGCCAAACTATTAGTAATGTATTTCAGCACAGGAATCGGCGTCATCTCTAAGAACCCACGAACAGCGGTTGTTAACGGGCCACTATCCATTGCCACATCGGTATTTAATGTCCGAATCATTTGTGTGACTTGCGATACCAAGGCATGCCCCGGTGTCACATTAATAGTTGTGATCGTGGGATTTAAACATTTATTCGTTTCATCGCAGGCATAGATTTTGGCTTGTCCCCCATACAATAGCGCTTTTATAATATCTTGGCTGTGTGCCATCGACATTAAGGTAATTTTTTGTGTTTTATCGCCATTTTTCTTAATGATAATAGAGCCAGACAAGCTCATCAGCATTTCAGCCAATTCCGTGTCACTCGATGTCAACCCATTATTTAATAAGGCATCCCAAACGAGATTCTTGTTAATGATGACTTCTTTCTTACGATTTCCACCGTTACCCATCCCTTGATCAAATTGGCCGCCAGTACCACAAGCCTCACGAGCAGATGCCCAATCAGTAAATACACCATTATGAGAACCAATATCACGACAAATTTGCTGCTGTGAGCTTTGTGTTTTAGGCCACAAACCACCCACGAGATCCTCTGCGGTATTACACGAATTAATATTGGCATTATTAATGTCATTCACATATTTTTGAATATAATCTTTTACACTTTTAATTTGTGGCAAGGTGGTTGTTAAAGCCAGGTCAAATGCATACGCCCCACCGGCTGATAGGATGTTTTTCATCATTTGCGTTAACTGGGCTGAACTAATGGTAGAAAAGCTTCCTAAAAATGCGTCGATCCCTGAGCAACCACCCGAAAAACTAGGCAATTCGACAGATACCAATTGAAAGTTTTTTACTTGATTACGCAAAAAAAGCGAGCCACCGGTATAATATCCCGCAGCCTGATCATGAAACGCTGTCGGAGCTGTCACGTTGGATTGATAGCCTAATCCTCGGTAAAAAGAATTAAGGTCATTATCAATATTGGCGAATACAGCACTCGTAGCAAGACTGCTCAATAAAACGGTGCATGCTAAAATACTGTTTTTAATCCATTGACTACCCATTTTTTTCATCCAATGCGTGAATTTGTTGAAGTCGTTGATCTAGTTGGTAGGCTTTAGCCTCACCTTGTAGTACCGGCATAATCTTCTGCTGGTCTAAATTCATTAGAAAAAGTGTGGGAACAACCGGATGACCGTTAGGAAAGAAACGATTCATTTCTGCCTGGCTTGGCAAAACACTCTGAGGAAAACTAGGTAATGACCGGCCATCTAATGTATAAGCCAACACGGGAATATGGTGTTTCACGGCATAGGCTTTTAAAACAGGATCAAATCGTTGGCAGTGTGGGCAACTCGCCATGTAAAACAAGATAAGGGCTTCTTTGGGACTATTATTCTGTGAATTAACCGTGACAGTTTCATCTGCGAACGAGACTATTGACATAAAACAAGCTATGAATACTACCGATATTTTTAATATACAATTTCTCATCAGTTTTTTCCTACTTAAAACTCTGCTTTCCACCCATCGGTTATTTTCAATAACCGGTCGGATAACTCATCTTCAGATTTAAACCCAAAGCTCACAATCTCATGTCGATTTGTGGTTGGGTTTACTAGAACCAGTGCTGGAAAATATTGAATGCCTAACCCTCGTGCTTTTTTTAGCCCTCCTGCTTGGCGGCTAGTTTTAAATGCTGGAGATAAAACACCATCAACTGATACAGGGATCACAACCAAACCATGGCGTTTTGAATAACGGCTGACGATTTTCGTAAAAAGCTGGTCTTCTTTATTCTTGCCACGATAGAAGAGCAATAAGCCATTATGTGAAGCCAAGCTCGAAATTGCTGCATCTTCTCTGGCATGCTTATTTCTCTGCATAATCGGTGCAAGTGCATTTTCATGTGAATATCTCAACCCATAATTTAGCTCAGGATGGAGTAATAGCATTTTTTCCCAGCCTACCGTAAATTGTGTGGCACGAGACACCCAAAAATCTTGTGCTTGCTTGTAGGCCGCAATATCTCGAACATCCCCCGTTAACACGGCTTTAGCTCTCAAGTTATTCGTTGCCATTTGCAGTATTTTTAATTGTTGTAATGGTGATAGTTGGTTAAACGCTTTAATCAATGACTCATCACGTCGCTTTTTAATTTGTTTTTTAACCGGCTCGTTATACCAGTGCCAACCGATTAATGGCTTTTCCTTGTCAGCAAAGCAACTAAAGGTGATGAGCATCATGCTAAAAACTAGGATGAAGACCTTAATCATGCGCTTTCCTCGCAATAGCCTCTCGTATTTGTTTTTCGATGTTACTTTCCGATTGACTGCCACTTGGCCATTTCGCTTTACCCGTCACAGAATTCACAACATTCGAAAAATCGATATGATCGAAATTAATTTTCCCTATGTCACTCGGCGATAGTCCTGAACAATCGGGGTTTTTACCATCTCCAAATCCGCGTCCCAATTGGCTTTGACGGCCGTATTTTTGGATATCATAAGCAATACGTGAGGGGAAAATGCAGTACCCTTCTTTATGCTCGGTACAAAACCTTAATACATGCGCACTACAGTAACGACCCACCGAAACAACTAGGCCGCCCTTCTCTTTTGCATGTCCCAGTGCTTTTTCTTCACCGTTACAATTCGCAAAAATTCCTCTGGCCCACCCACGGTCTTTACAACAATTAAGCGCTCCTAGCACCACCTCTCTACAATGAGCAGCGTGGCCTGTAAATATGCGTATCGAGTTGGGATCACGTTTCGGGTTGGAGCCTTGTTTTTTAACGTCTTCTCCTGCAGATGCAACCGCGTCTAATTCCGTGACCGACTTTCCAAAGTCCTTATTCTTTTGCTTCTGAGTTGGCTGACAAGATCCATCCATACAATAAAATCGTTCTCCGCATTGAAGCCCAGTGCCAATGGTTTTTTTATCGGGACACGACCACGTTTCATCATAGCGCTCACAGATGCCAGCCTCCTTTTGGCTGCATTGACTACCCACTTGTGTACAGCCTTCATTTTCTAACGCTTTGCAGTCAGATGACATTGGTGAGCCACATTGATAACTGACATTCTCTTTCCAGCAATCGGCGCGCACGGAAACACCATCGATGGTTTTTGTACTACCCGGCTGTAAACATTTCGTTTTATTGGCTTGACAGCTACTCGGCATGGATGTGCAAGATGATTTCCACGTTTTAATCGCCTCTTTTTCTTTCGCAGAATAGGAAAAGGAAAGTGAGCCTGATACATAACCACTTAATCGACCACCGACTAAGGTTAATGTCACTGTATGATTAGAAAACGGAATTTTTAGCCCGCCTCGACTAAATTGAAGATCACCTAAATATCTGCCACAGCTTCCGTGGTACGCACCGATATTGACGCCATTAATTTGTAAGTAATAGGTTTGAAAACAGGACCAAGGATCACTACCGTCTCTGACATGCATGGATAGTCCTGTTACAAAACCTTTATCTGACGACATATTCACTGTGCTACTGGATGAGCCCGTCAGTCGAATGTGCCCTGGTAGGCTTAAGCTTTCATTTTTAGTTACCTCCTTCTCTTGAACCTTAACATCAAGTGCTTTAACACAATCAAACTGAAAAGGCAGTCCCGTTGAGCATGTTTTATCCTTGTATGTAATATCTGTAATGGTCTTTTTATTACAGTCTTTATAGGTCCCATCAGAGATGGCTTTTGCGTTATTCTGCACCTTTTGTGAAAATTTCACTTCCGGTGAATTTTGATTGACTGTCATCTTGGGTCGGGTTAATGCATCGGTTCGGATCACATTGCCGACGGTATTGGATGTCGCGACATTCGTCATTGCGTCCTGATTAATGGCATCAGGATGGCCATAGTATTTTTTTTGTTCAGGATTCTGGGGTGCAGCTGGCAAAGTGGTTTTGGCATTTTGAACTGATGCATTCAGCTTATCTGAAAAATGCTGATTAGTGATATACGCTTGTGCACTTTGATAATCACTCTCGGTATTCGCTAAAACACCTGTCGCAATCGATGCAATACCCATAAAAATAAATAGTGGTTTGTATTTTAGCTTCATTCAGCATCACCTCTCTTGCTATATTTTTCCAAAATCAGTTTTGAAGCATCCGCTCTTTCGGGTGATGACGACTGGTCGGAAATAATAGCAAGCTGTTTATAGATTGGTATATTTCCGTAAACCACATCATAAGTGTTTTTATCGCATGGCGTACTGGGTGCGTGTGCTGTCTGTTGGATACAAGATAACCCATCATCATAAAGCACTAGCGCAGGTACGGCTTTAATATCAAAGGCACGAAACAAGAGTGGGTTAATAGAGACGCCGCCCACTTTACTTTTTTGTACTAATTGTTTAACTCGG
>JAUIAD010000023.1 GCA_030425685.1 Gammaproteobacteria bacterium
ATGCCATTGAAAACTGCATCAGGCCTTTTGCTGTGGGGAGAAAAGGATGGTTGTTTATGGGTTCACCCAAGGGGGCTCGTGCTGGTGTTATTTTTTATAGCCTAATACAAACCTGTAAGGCCAATAACATCAACCCAGAAAACTACTTTAACCATATGCTAAACCGTATCCGCGACTGCAAAACAAGCGATGAATACAGGGCTCTTTTACCTTTTAACACATCTCTTGAAAAAATGAATAAATAATCAACTAGAACGCTTACTTTTCAAAGGCCGACTTGATGGTTTATGCACAGGAGCAAAAATTTAATCAAAGTTCCATTGTGATTGAAAGCTTTCAAATAACAAGCCTAGCCGATCATATTGTCTTAGCTACCTATAACGCTGTGAAGACAATAGAGTTAACTGATAAGACTATATCCTCTCATCGTAGCTCTATTTGGCAATTTGATATTGACCAGCAGTGGAGAATACGATTTCATCAGGGCACTTTATGCTAAATCATGTAAAAGTATATCTATCAGCAGTAGCACCGGGGTAGCACGGTAAACTTTCCCGTCAATCCAGGAGGGGTAAGTCGACGTCATCTTATTGAATATAAGAGTTAATTTGGTGGGCCCACAAGGACTTGAACCTTGGACCAAAGGATTATGAGTCCTCTGCTCTAACCAACTGAGCTATGGGCCCGTGAAGAGGTGTATATAATACCATTACTTTTTCGAAATAACAGGCTTTTCGATGTTTGATGGCTGATTTGATTTTTGTGTCTAAAATATGTTGAGTTGTAACGGGCACAGCTTGGTGTGCCCGTTACGTAGGTGCGTTTTGTTTTACGTTTCGTCTGTTTCAATAAATGTGTTTAATTTTTCAGCTCTGCTGGGGTGGCGTAGCTTGCGTAAGGCTTTGGCTTCAATTTGTCGAATACGTTCACGTGTTACGTCAAATTGTTTGCCGACTTCTTCCAGGGTGTGATCGGTATTCATATCGATGCCGAAACGCATGCGTAGCACTTTGGCTTCACGTGGCGTTAGGGAAGAAAGCACATCTTTCATTGCTTCGCTTAAGCCGGAGGAGGTGGCAAAGTCGATGGGTGAAACCATGTTAGTGTCTTCGATAAAGTCACCTAAGTTAGAGTCTTCATCCTCACCAATCGGTGTTTCCATAGAAATAGGCTCTTTAGCAATTTTAAGTACTTTACGAATCTTTTCTTCTGGCATTTCCATTTGCTGGCCAAGTTCTTCTGGTGTTGGTTCTTGCCCTGTTTCTTGTAGAATTTGCCGTGTGATGCGGTTTAGTTTGTTAATGGTTTCAATCATGTGCACAGGAATACGAATCGTTCTTGCTTGGTCAGCAATCGAGCGTGTAATCGCTTGTCGTATCCACCAGGTTGCGTAGGTTGAAAATTTGTAACCACGGCGATATTCGAATTTATCAACAGCTTTCATTAGGCCGATATTACCTTCCTGAATAAGGTCGAGGAATTGTAAACCGCGGTTGGTATATTTTTTCGCGATAGAAATTACTAGTCGTAAGTTCGCTTCGATCATTTCCTTTTTCGCACGGCGTGATTTTGCCTCACCAATGGCGACGCGGCGATTAATTTCTTTAATCTCGTGAATGCTTAAATTATATTCTTCTTCAATTTGCGCCAGTTTCTTTTGGGCGCGAATAATTTCTTTGCGGTAAGGTTCTAAGCGTGCTGAGCAATCAGGGTTTTCTTTCTTAAAGTCATCTAGCCAGTTGAGGTTTGTTTCATTGTCCGGGAAGGAGGCAATGAAAGTTTTACGTGGTGCTTTAGCTTTGTTTAAGCAGTATCTAATAATAATTCTTTCTTGTTCACGGGCGGCATTTAATAATCTGCGTAGACGGCGCGGTTGTTGGATAAACTGCTTGATGGATAGCTTACAGTTAGAGTAATGGTCAGCTAGGTTCTTTTGGTGTTTGGCAGTTGTTTTGTGTTTTTTACCATAGCGTTTAATCGCGTTGATATAGCGCGATAAAAGTTTTTTAAGTTCTTTGATGTATTTATTGGTGAGGACAGGGTCAGGTCCGGTGTCAGCAAAATCGCTATCACTATCGCTGTCACTATTATTGCTGCCATCACTTTGCTCATCTTTTTTGTCAGAGGCTTCTTCTACTTTTTCTACTTTTGGAACTGCGGGCTTAGGCTCGCTTTCTTCGTCATAAAAGCCAGTGATAAGGTCGTTTAAACGGCCTTCATTCTCAATGATGTTTTCGTACTCAGTAATGAGTCCTTCCACTAGTTCAGGGTATTGAACAAGGGCACTCATCACTTGTCGAACACCTTCTTCGATGCGTTTTGCAATAACAATTTCGCCTTCGCGTGTTAGTAGCTCTACGCTGCCCATTTCGCGCATGTACATACGAACAGGGTCAGTGGTGCGTGTTTCTGTTGTTAACACTTCAACAACGTCTTCGTTGATATCTTCTGATTGTTCACTTTCTGCAAGTAAAAGGGCGTCGGCATCGGGCGGTACTTCAAATACCTTAATGCCCATTTCATTTAGGCGGTCAATAATGCCTTCCATTTGACCAGGTTCGACGTAGTCGTTGGGTAATAGGTTGATAAGGTCTTCATGAATAAGGAAGCCTTTGGTTTTTGCCTCTTCTAGAAGGGCGCTAAATCCTAAACGCTGCGTCTCTGTATTGGGGGTGGCGTTTTCGCTTTTCCCTTTTTCAGGTGATTGATTTTCTGTTGGGGTTGGTTTTGCCATTCTTGTTTACCTGCTGTTAAATAGTGCCCGTAAAGATTAGCTAAAATAGCTAATTCTACAGCTAACCTATTATTTAATCTACTTTTATTTCTAGCGGTTGAATGGTTTGCCTAATAAGGCGGGTGCGACGTTGTTAATTTTTTACGTCAGCAGGTATTTTTCAGACGCGCATACAATTTATATAGGGATTTTATGCTGTTTAGTCAAGAGCTTTTGTAAAAGTTTTTTCTCTTCTTGCGAGAGTTCGGTGGTTTTGGCTTTTTCTATCAGTTGTTCGGCCAGCGCATTATCGCTTTGTTCTAGTAAGCGAGCGATGGCACCTTTAAACTCGCTAAGCATTCCTGTTAAAGGAATGGACAGTTCGCGGGCAGCGAGTTCGCTGATACGCCTTTTTTCATCTTCGTCTTCCCACTGAGTAAGTAATTCGCCGACGGTTTGTTGTGGGTTGGATTTAAGATGTTGTACTAACGTGATGAGAAGTTTTGTTCCTGGTAGGTCGGTGGAGGTAAGGTTGTCTAGCTCGCTAGCTTCGAGTGCTAGCTTGGGTTCGCACAGCAGTAGGTTGCAAGCGTGGTAAGCAGGAGAGACTAGGCGGCCAGTTTTTTTGTTTGGCAGTGGCTCTTTGGTAAATGTTGTTTTTGTCGCGAGCTGGTTTAAGTCATTTTTATAAACGTGAAGTGTGCTGGCTAGTTCTTCTAGCAAAAGCTCTTTGAACAATCCATTTGGCATGGTGTTAAGATGCGTCGCTGCTTGCTTGGCAAAGCTGGCTTTATTCGCTGGAGAATTTAATGGAATTTCTTCTTTTAGGTGGTCAAAGAAAACCTGATTTAAAGGTAATGCTTTTTCTAGTCGTTGTAAAAAACCTTGCTGGCCAATTCGTTGTATTAAACTGTCGGGATCGTCCCCTTCTGGAAGAAAGATAAAGCGAATATTAATACCGTCTCGTAAGATCGGTAAACTCATAATCAGTGCCTTCCATGCGGCTTGCCGACCTGCATTGTCGCCATCAAAACAGAAAATAATTTCTTGTGTATGACGTAGCAATTTTTGTAAATGGCCGGGGTTGCTAGCGGTTCCTAATGTGGCTACGGCATTGGTCACTCCTTGCTGTTGTAAGGACACGACATCCATGTAGCCTTCAACAATTAGAATTTGTTCAAGCTTGCGGTTTTGCTGTAAGGCTTCGTAAAGGCCATAAAGCTCTTTGCTTTTATGGAAGAGCGGTGTTTCAGGCGAGTTCATGTATTTGGGTTGATCATTATTTAGTACACGTCCGCCAAATGCAATGACTCGCCCGCGTGTATCACGAATGGGGAACATGATGCGGTTGCGAAAGCGGTTAAAGACGCGACCAGAATCTTTTTTTACCAGTAGGCCATTATTGAATAAGCGTTGTTTTTCTTGCTCGTTGGTAGCAAGGGTATCTGTTAAATCATCCCAGCTATCTGTTGCGTAGCCGATGGCAAAGCGCTTGGCGGTATGGCCGCTAAGGCCTCTTGATTTTAAGTAATTGATTGCGTTAGGGGCTTTACGTAAGTTTTGCTGATAATACTGGCTAATTTTTTCTAACAGAGTGTAGTCTTCTAGATGTGATGACTGTATGTCGTGTGAGCTACTTTTACTTTTTGGTACTTCCAGTCCATGCTTTGCTGCTAGTTCTTCAACGGCATCTAAAAAATCCATGCGGTCGTAGGCAATAAGAAAGCTAATCGCATTGCCGTTCGCGCCGCAGCCAAAGCAGTGGTAGAACTGTTTTATTTCGCTTACTGTAAAGGAGGGCGATTTTTCATTGTGGAAAGGGCATAAGCCTTGGTAGTTTTGGCCGCGTTTGGTTAGTTTTACGCGTGCTTGTATAAGCTCAACAATGTCGGTGCGTGCGATTAGGTCTTGTAGAAATGACTGTGGGATTCGATTCATAGCGTATGATAGATTGAATGTTGTAATGGCGTCAAACAGGTGATAATAAAATCTGTAAGTCTTATGCGCTGTATTATTAAGATGTAGTATATCAGCCTATGGAATCGTGCGGGGCATAAAGTCATATATCCTGAGCTGCTAAGTTAAGTTTTGGTGAGGTCGATGTGGGCGCGTGTCTTATTGCGCCCTTGTGCTTTATGCTAAGCGCGCGCGAACTTTAGCGCTAACGCTGCCCATGTCGGCGCGGCCTTGCAGTTCGTTTTTCAGAATAGCCATAACACCACCCATGTCTTTCATGGATTCGGCCCCTTGGCTAGCGATGGTTTTTTCGATTAAAGCATCGATATCGGCGTCGCTCATGGCTTCTGGCATGTAGACTTCAAGAATAGCAATTTCAGCATTTTCTTTGGCGGCAAGCTCAGGCCGTTGACCGGCTTCGTATTGCTTGGCCGATTCGCGGCGTTGTTTAATCATTTTTTCGACAACTGCCAGTACGCCAGTATCATCGAGCGTGATTTTATCATCGATTTCGCGTTGTTTGACAGCGGCTTGCAGTAAGCGAATGGTGCCAAGGCGCTCTTTTTCTTTGGCGCGCATGGCACTGATCATATCTTTTTGTATGCGTTGTTTGAGATCTTCAGACACAAGGGTATCCCTTTAAGAAGACGCTGCCGATTAGTAGCGTGTTTTTTCTCGTTCTAGTGCTTCTCTTTCTTTTTGCAATTTCTTAGCATAGCGCTTGATTGCAGCAGCACGTTTACGTTTACGCTTTGTTGTCGGTTTTTCGTAATATTCAATTTGACGAAGTTTAGTCGGGATGCCGGCTTTTTCACAAGCACGTTTGAACCGACGCAATGAGGCGTCAAATGAGTGATTGTCATGAACTTCTACTGTAGGCATGGAAAAAATTCACCTTCCTCTATTTATAAGTTGTTGTAAAAACGGCCATTTGGCAGCTACAAGGGCACAATCTTAATGGGTTTAGGTTAAGAATGCAACTATGTTATGCGCTTTTCTTATCTTCAACCATGACAGCTAGTCGCTTGATTGTCAATCCCTGTACAATTATAGCAAATGCAACGATGGCGTAGGTCATTGTCAGGATAACATTGCGATAGGGTGAGGCCGGTATCGCTAAAGAGAGGGCAACGGCCAATCCGCCGCGTAATCCACCCCAAGTGAGGATGCTGATCATATAAGGACCATGATCACGCTTAAATCGGAGGAATTTCATCGGTACGGCAACGGTAACTAGCCGAATAATAAGGGCAAAGGGTATCGCCAGGGCAGCGGCAAGGTATTCAATGCCTTTGGCGTGTAAGACTAGCATTTCGAGCCCTATTAATAAGAAGAGTATGGCATTTAGGATTTCATCAATAAGTTCCCAAAATATTTCCAATGTGTTGGTCAGAGAGCGGTTTTTTGATTTTCGCAGTTCGTGGCCAATATAAATACCCGAGACAACCATGGCTAACGGACCGGATATATCTAGCCAAAGTGCAAAACTGTAGCCTCCACTGACGGCACCAAGGGTGAGTAATAGGGCGATTTTGTGGTCTTTTACTTTTTTAATGAGGTAATTGGTGAGCAGTCCAAGTAGTAGTCCATAAGCCAGCCCGCCGATGGCCTGTTTAAGAAAGAGGATGCTAACATTGCCAAAGGTGATTTGTGCGTGGTTAAAGGCTAGTTCATAAAATGTGGTAAATAAAACAATGCCAACACCATCATTAAAGAGGGATTCTCCTGCAACGCAAACTTCAAGTCTTTTTGGTGCGCCAAGCTCTTTGAAGGTCGCTAAAACAGCAATGGGATCGGTGGGTGAAATTAAAGCGCCAAACAATAAGCAGTATAACAGTGGGACTTTTAGCCCAAGAAACGGTAGTAAGTAGTAACTTAAGAAGCCAATCAATAAAGTTGAGGCAATGGTGCTAACTGTGGCAAGGGTACCAATTTCCCACATTTGTGCTTTTAGCGCTCTAAGGTCAATGGTGAGAGCACCGGCGAATAAAAGAAAACCTAGCATCCCTTTTAATAGAAGGTCATGAAAATTGGTACGGCTAATCATGTGTGTGGTTCGTTCAGATATTTCGGTAAAGCCGAGGTGCTGTAAAATAATAATAATAAGTGATAAGCCCATGGCGCCAACCATAATGGCAATGGTGGTTTGCATATGCACAAAGCGATGATTGAGGTAACCAATAATAACCGCTACGGTGATAACAAGAGAGCTTAGTGTATAGATATCCATATTGAGGATGAGTTTATCATTAATTACTTAAAGTACGAAACTCCTGCTATAATGAGCTAACCTGTTGTTTTAAACATGTTGGGTTCTTTTTGGGTGAAATTTTTGCAAAGGAGAATGCGATGTCAGATGATGTTAAACGCCTTGGAGTTTGTTCCTTTGGTTTTGCTTTGGGTATTACCTGGGCGATTGGTATTTTATTAATGGGATGGGTTAGTTGGTGGTCGCATGGTTGGGCTGCTGATATGGTGAAAGTAGTTTCTTCTGTTTACATTGGTTACAAGGCTGGCTTTTGGGGTGGCATCATTGGCGCAATTTGGGCTTTTGTAGATTGGTTTATTGGTGGTGTTATTATCGCCTGGTTCTACAACATGTGTACTGGATGTTGCAGATCTAAATGTAAAAGTTAGTTGTCTCTTTTTTTACAGAGCCGTGCTGGTGCGTGCGGCTCTGTAAGTTTTTTATAGTGAGGGATTGCTATTGCCCTTTAAAGCGTTACGAGAATTTATTCAGTTGGAAACGAGCGGCGGTATTATACTGCTAGCGACGGCGCTATTGGCCATTATTTTTGCCAATACGCCCTTAAGATTTTTCTACGAAGCGCTGTTCGATCTTCCTGTTCATATCTCAATTGGCTATTTGGAGATTTCTAAGCCGTTATTATTGTGGGTCAATGATGGCTTAATGACCATTTTCTTTTTATTGGTTGGTTTGGAAATTAAAAGGGAGATGATGGATGGTGAGCTAAATAGTTTAGCTAAAGCCGCGTTGCCTGGCTTGGCGGCTGTCGGTGGCATGGTTGTACCTGCACTTATTTTTATACTGTTGAACTGGGGTGATCCGGTGTCATTGCGGGGGTGGGCGATTCCTACGGCAACGGATATTGCTTTCTCACTGGGCATATTGGCTCTGTTGGGTTCACGGATTCCTGTTTCTTTAAAAGTGTTTCTTACGGCATTGGCTATTTTTGATGATATTGGCGCCATTGTTATTATCGCTATTTTTTACACAAAAGATATTTCTCTAATATTGTTAGTGGTTGCGGCTGGCTTTACCTTTTTGTTGTTTGTGATGAACAGAATGCAAGTGACCAAGGCGGCTCCTTATGTGTTAGTAGGAATTGCCTTGTGGCTGACGGTTTTGAAGTCTGGAGTGCATGCGACTTTAGCAGGTATAGTTATCGCTTTTTGCATTCCCATGCATGATCCGAAGAAACCAGGTGAGTCGCCTTTAAGAAAGTTAGAGCACAAGCTTCACCCTTGGGTAGCGTTTGGAGTGTTACCTTTGTTTGCATTTGCCAATGCGGGGGTGCAGTTTTCAGATCTGGGTGCTGAAAAGTTATTTAGTCCCATTACGATTGGTATTGCTGCGGGATTATTCTTTGGTAAGCAAATTGGCATTTGGTTAGCATCGTGGCTAGGGGTTCGATTTAAAATTGGCCGTGTACCAAGAGGTGTTAACTTGGTTGGTTTATATGGTGTCAGCCTAATTGCCGGTGTTGGTTTTACGATGAGTTTATTTATTGGAAGTTTAGCCTATGGTCGCCTAGGTGAATCATATGCTGAAATGGTCCGTTTTGGCGTAATCGTTGGTTCGTTATTTTCAGGTGTTATTGGCTATCTAGTGTTAAATAAGGCCTACCCCTCGTCTGTCCCGCTTAAAAATCCCAAAAGATCCCAAAAGAAAATAAATTAGGAGTTTCGCACTTGTGCGAAACAAAACAAATCTCGCTGGGGATTTTCAAGGGGGGAATCCCGGTTCTCACCTTGAATCGCACCCTAACGGGCGCAGGCCGTCTATGCGAGCTAGTCTCGCACAGGCGAAATATAACCAGGAAGCAGGTTTGAACTGAAAGTGCGAAACTCCTGTAAATAAAAGTTTGGTGGTTGCTATCAGTCCTAGCGCGCGAAGTTTTCCAAAAAAAAAATTACGAAAAAAAAATTCAAAGTGCCTGAAAGACAAAACTAAATAGTAGAAGCCTGGTTTAGACCAACGCCCTCATCGAAAAAACTCCCCAGCATCTATCCCAGCTTTCATAAAATCTAAAAACATCATTTTTCCTAAAGGAAAAAATACAACACGGATAACATAACGTCCAGTAAATTAAAAGTAATTCCGAATACTCAGCTCTAGACCACGCTTTAGCTGCGATTTTCCAACCCCTTTCTCGCTTTTTAACACTGTTAAACCAAAGGCTTGGCGCTCAACGGGGTTGGAAAACCTTGCTCTACGGATACTCCTTCAAAGCGCACTTATACATCCATTTCTAAGCTCGCTATTTTGAGTGTCATTACATATTTATGCAAAAAAAAATCGAAAGTAAGTTCCAAAATTAATTTTCTAAGATTTTAGAATTATTAAAAAACTGTAAAATAGCAAAAAAACACAATGGTGATTTTGCAAAGAATAACGTATTTATAGGCATAAACGAGCATTGAGAAATTTATTAAGACTAATTTAACTTGCCTATGCTAACTTTTACAAAGTATTAAATAATTAAATTACTAAGGGTTTAATGTGGCAATTTACCATTGCAACGTTCGTGTGTTTGGTAGGTCTAAAGGAAAGTCTGCAGTAAAAGAGGCTGCCTATGTAGCAGGTTTGAAGTTGGTTGATTCACAAGGAAAGGTGTTCGATCAGAGTAAAAAAAATGATGTGTATGATTCCCGTTTTTATTTCCCTGATCATATAAGTATTGCATCACCACACCCCGGGGAATTTTGGTCTGCTGTTGAGGGTTGTGAAATTAGATGTGATGCGCAGTTGGCGCGAGAAGTGGTCGTTGCCTTGCCGGTAGAGTTGGATGCCGAGCAGCATCAAGCACTATTAAAAAACTTTATCGAAGACGTATTTGTTAGTGAGGGGATGGTGGCATTTGCAAATATTCATTATGATAATTTAAAAGATTGTAATTACGACCCTAAGACCAATAATATTAAACCAAAGAATCCCCACTGTCATATCATGCTAACGTTGCGAAAGATTCATCAAGTAAGCTATAAGCTTTTTAACTCGCCTACCCATTTTGAATACAAAGCAATGGTCAATCTGTGGAGAAAGGATTTTTCATGTGAAGATGTACTGCTGGTTTATTCTCCCAATGCGCAGTCTTGGGAAGTGCATAGGCGTGATAAGCAAAATGGTTTCACTGTGAGTGAGATATTTGTTGGCAGTGAGTTGCATGCCTTTTTGCAGGAGGTGGATCCAGAGCATTTAACAGAGGGTCAGCAGCATACATTGCAGGGTTTATTAAAAAATAATTATTCGTTGTCACCTTATTATTTTTCAAAAAAAGAGCGTGCTTGGAATGATAGAAAGTTTCTCTGTCAGGTGCGCGAATGCTGGTGTGATCTACTTAATGAGCATTTAAGAAAAGCAGGTGTTGATCAACAGCTCAGTCATAAGAGTCATAAGAGGCGCGGTTTATCTACATTGCCTGGGATTCATGTTGGTAAAGCGGCTTTCGCGATGCAAGATCGTGGTTTGACATCTGATCGAGTGAAAAAGCAGCAAGCGCGTCAGCGGCACAATGAGCTGAAGAAAAGAAAGCAAGAAGCAAAAATAGCAGAGTTGAGGGAGCTTAAAAAAGTGCTATTTGATGGCGGTGAAGAAAACGCTTCAGGTTTGGTTGCCCGCTCTGGTGTTAATAGGCGGCATAGGAATAATGCTAAAACGGATGTTAATGGAGAGTTTAGTGAAAACGCTGTGGTTAGGAATAAAGACATTAAGGTAGCTACAGTAAAAAGTTTTACGCGTGATATGAAAAAAATAGAGGAGCATGGAACTTCTTATTGTTCAAAAAAATAGTGAAGAGAGTAATATAGTATGAGAGAAGCAAAGAAGAACTTCATGGGTCTGGGCGATTTGCAGGCATCATTGCCGCTTGGTTTTCCCAGTGGGGTAAGTTACTCGAATAACCTTGAGACAGTATCTTTAGTGGTGAAAGATCTTGGTGGTATAGAGACTGGAGGTTTGTTATTTACATTGACGGCAAAGTTTACCAAAATTGTATTCCGTCGCGGTGATGATGACAGTTTAGAGTCAAAGGATAACGTATTTTCTGATGCAACGTTTAATGTGTTCAGGCGATGGGTTTTAACTAGGAATACGCAAGTTTTAAGTAATGGTCGTGTTTCAATTTATTTTGAGGAACATGCTTGTCGTAGTAGTGAGGTGATTGGTTTTTTAAAGAGGATTGAAAGTGATGATCAACTTAAAGAGAGGGTTGAGGTAACAATTGATTCGCCAAAATTAAATGCAAGCGAGTATCAAGAAAGTTTGCAAGCGCTGTTTGCAAACTTAAGCTTTTCATTCTCTGATGAAGGTACAGTACCGCAGAAATTTTGGTTGTTGGTTTATGCCTTGAGTGGTGTTGTTGGTCAAAATAGTATTGATAGCACATTTTTTACAGATGGTGTTTTGCATGCTAGTCATGTTGAGTATATAAGGATGTTGTTTCAGGTAAATCGTGTTGTTTTGCAGAATGTGTTGTCAGGTATTGTTGGGGCCTTGTCGGAGAGCTATTCGCCGGTACGTCAAGAGGAAAAAGGGAGTAGGAATAATTTATCTGCCTCTTTAGTGTGTGGTATTGGTAAAGGCGTTGTAAAGGCGCCTTTAGCATTGAGCGAAGATGATGATCAAAAACAGGTGGTTGGTTTAGGTAAGGGCAAGTTCTCAAGAAAAAGTGTGCCGTTAAGTAACATGAATATGGATTTGGATGATGATTATGTTATAACAGCGGGTTTCGGCAAAAGGAAGCGGCTTGCTGGTGGTAAAGGTAAGTACAGCCATAAGCGACTTCAAACGGCACACCCTTCATTTTATCCAAACTTAGGTAGTTCATCCCCCTGTTTTAGTTCTAATGTTTGTGCGAAAGGAGTTGGTTTTGATGATTCATTTCCTACATTCCGCACATTGCCTGACAGTAAAGGCATTGATCTTTCGTGCTTTGATGACATAGGCTTGTCATCTTCATCTTCATCTTCATCTTCATCTTCATCTTCATCTTCATCTTCATCTTCATCTTTTATGAATACGGAAAATGATCAGTTGCAGCCTTGGGGTGTTTGGCTTGATGAGGTGCCTGTCCCTATTGAAGAAAAGTTAGTAAGACATTTGTCCCCCATCTCTCAAGTTGTTGGTAAAGGTGAAATAAAAGACCTTTCTGGGCAAGTAAAATTTATAGTTAGAGGGAAAAACAAAAGTCCTTATTCTCTCAGGCGTCGCTATGGTGCGCTTAGGGAAATTCATTATGCTGAGGATCGTTTGTCATATATTGGTTTACAGTTTATTCATAGTAATAGTGAAACTTGGTTATATAATTACATCGCTAGGGTCTATAAGATTGTTAGTGAGTTTACTTTTAAGGATAGTGTTGGTGACAACAGGGCCGCTGTTATAGCAAATTTTCCTGCTGAACTTGCTCGAATTATATTGTCATGTTTGTTTGAAAACAGCCATATTGTCAATCTTCTACCTGGGGCGTTAGTTCATAGGCCAATGGTGGTAGGCAATAGCAATGCTTTAGCCAATGATAGTGCGCCTGTCTCTATTAGTTTTCCTGTTAGTGTGACATGTACGGTTGATCAAGGACTCAATTTTATTGAGAAGTTGGTTCTTCCTGCTTGGTCTTGTATGAGGAGTAATGCTGTAGATGCTGATGTTGAAGATAAGGGGATGCGCTTCAATCGTTCGCAAGTTGCAATGACATTTTTACCTTCGTTTTCTCAAGAGGCGAAAGATAAATATATCATTTTCCCATTGGGTCGGTTAACGCGTGAAGCAGATTTTTTTCTACAGTCTGACGATGTTAGTGATGATGCTAGCAAAAAATTGAATGCAGTATTTAAATATTTTGTGAAAAAATGCGTTGAAGTTGATAATGTAAAGCTTTCGCTATCTATTGATAACTGGCTCCATGGCCAGAATGTTGCTGATGAGAAATTGGCGGATAGGATAGACTTTTTATTTACGCATTTTGAGCGCGGTGGTCAGATTGATAATATCAATTTTGCTTTTAATAGGGATGATGATCAATTGGTGCAGGCGATAGCTGGAATAGTTAATGATGTTATAACAAGGGATGCTGTTGGTCTTTATTTTCAGAATGTGCGCCTTGGTTTTAGTGCTCATTTGTGCGGATTATTGTCTAGCTCAGAAAGTAGGGATAGATTGCAACTAAATATTAGTGAATTATCATTTATTAATTTTACGACACAAGGTTATCAGTTTGATCAGCATAGCAGAGGGCAGTTATTATCGTTCTTTCAATACCAAGCGCCTAACTTGCGCTGCATCGATCTTGATACAAACTCACCTCGCATTGATGCAGATCTTGTGGGGGTCATGGTTTCTGCATTTGATTATGGTGGTGTTGGTACGGCAGTGAATCTGTCGGTGCTAAAATTAAATATGAGAAATGTATTGCGGGATCCTGTTTTATTTACGCGCTTTATTTTGTTGCTACCTATACATACTTTGGCCCTTGATTTTGAAAGGCTGGATCAAGGGGCGGGTAATATCACCAGTCAAGTTAATTTACTTACCTATTTGTTTCAAATAAATAATTTCCCAAGAATGGTAACGAATATAGCGCCATCAATGTTGTCGAGTTTTAAGCTTTGTGTTTCTCATGCGTTCAATACATGTCCTGAGAGACCAGGCTCCTCTAAACGGGTTGGTCCGTCGAAAACTCTAACCTCGCAAGGAAAGCTTAAGTGTTATTCGCCTATGATGTGGTTTGCTGTAGATAGTAGTGTGTGGGCACACTTTTTATTTTCATCAAAAGGGTATAATCGACCATTTAACCGCGATTATGCAGGTAAATTTGTAGAAAGAATAAAGAAGGCGCTTAACTTGGAAGGGTATTTAGACCTAAAATGCTTTTATGACTCCAATGGTGTAGAAGTTTATTGTGTAGTTACTCAATGGTTTGTTCTGTTTAAAGCTATTAATTCTCAATTGGATTGGGATTCCTATAAGGCTTTGTTTGCAGCTGAGGCGGGGATGCCTGGTGATGGTGAGTTAATGCGGGCTTTTAAGAGTGAGGGTGTGTTGAAAGACTATATGAATGAGAATAAATTGGTGCCTCAACATTGTGAAGTTACTTGCGCTGAGCTAAAAGCCGATAATAAATTGTATAGAGCTCCGTACTTTGGAAGGATGGTCGGAATGATGGGGTTAAATGAAAATAATGATAGAAAGGGGATGCAATCTGTTAGAGGGTTGAGCTCCAGCTCCAGCTCCAGCTCCAGCTCCAGCTCTAGCTCTAGCTCCAGCTCCAGCTCCAGCTCTAGCTCTAGCTCCAGCTCGGACTCTGGTTTAGGAGATTACCTGAGGCATGGTTCAGAGGGCTTGGTCACAATGCAGCTTCAATAGTAAAGATGATAATGCGCTTGTTTTAATTGTATATATAGAAAGTGAAATAATTTGTTTAATAAGTTTTCCATTTTTAATCAGAATGAAAAAAAGCAAGTTCTGCAGCCTGTTAGTCGCAAGCGTAATAAAAAGTTGCCCTCGGATTATTTGTCTTTGGCTCCTCGGGATAGGCAAAAAGAAAAGTTAAATATTATTTATGAATGGTTGTTGGAGTTTCATTACTCAACACGTCAGATGTTGTTGCAAAGGTTGGGGCTTGCAACGCACTTGCATAAGAAATATTTTGCCTCATTAGAAGAAAAAGGGATATTAAAAAAAACCGAGGTTTTTCAAATTAAATCAAAATTTATTTATATGCTGACGACAAGTGGAGAAAGGTTGGCCTTAGAAAAGCACGGGGAAAAGAAGGAATATTTAACCGGGCATAAGCGCATCAAACACAATGCTTTGCGGCACGATCTTGCGGTGCAGAATTATGTGATTAAGATGTTGCCGGACCATGAGTGCTTTATTGGTGAGAGATATATTGAGAACTTTAATTTGGGCTACAATAAAAAGCCAGATGCCTGTCTTTGTGTTGGGGGAATAAGAAGGATGTTGGAGGTCGAGCTAACGCCAAAGTCGGTTGATCGTATTTATGTGGCGTTAAGCACGCATGCTAGAGCTTTGTCGCAAGGGCTATATGACGAAGTTATATATGTTTTTCCCACTAAAACTTTAAGAAATTATTATCTTAAGTATTTTATGATGGACGAATGGCCTTTGCTTGAAAAGAATGGGCGCGGAAATTGGCTGCGTAATCCAGATTTCAATTTAAATATCGATCAGTTTGGTGTGCGGGAGGCGTTTAGGTTTCTTGTTGATGAAACGGTTGCGGAAGGTATTTAGTTTTATACAGAAGTTTCGCACTTTCAGTGCAAACCTCCTTCCTGGTCATATTTCACCTATGCGAGACTCCTATTATATTTAAATTAATGGGCAAAGGTGTCAGAGGTGCTCGTTTGAGGTCGGTAAGAGTTTGTGCGTCGTAGCTTATTCAGAAATACCCTAAACTAAGACAATTCAGTATTAAGACAATGCCGCTGAAAATAATCATCAGAATGCATTTCAATAAGGCGAGATTGTGTACGAGCAAACTCAAACGTCATTTGCCCTTCAGGATAAAGTTCTTCAATATCAACAGCAGCAGAAATCACTACGCAAGTCTGCGCATCATAAAAAACATCAATAAGATTAATAAAAGCAGTAATCAAATTATGTTCCCTAGGTTTAATCACCGGAATATTACTAATAAAGACAATCTTATAATCCCGGCTCAAGGCAAGATAATCTTTCTGAGAGCGAGGCACATCACAAAGGTCAATAAAATCAAACCAAATAATTTTATCAGTACGTTTACGATACTGAATAGTGCGACCAAAGAGCTCAAGTGCATCAGTATAGACATCCTTCCCATCGCTAAGATGCTGAAAAGCCGTCTCCAAGGATTTTTCAGCCGTCGCGTTCAAGGGCGTAAAATAAATCCCCGCCTGGCGCACATGCGTCAAGCGATAATCATGATGCGAAATCATATGCAGCTCAGTAGTATAACGCTTAATCAATTTAATAGCAGGAAGAAAGCGCTCACGTTGCAAACCTTCTTTATACAAATCATCAGGACGCACATTCGAGCTAGTAATCAGGCAAATGCCCTGTTGAAACAGAGCGCGAAACAACCCAGCGAGTATCATCGCATCAGCAATATCAGATACAAAGAATTCATCAAAGCAAAGCACTTGTGTCTCGCTAGCAATCTTTTTAGCGATCAGTTTTAGCGGATCACTCTCGCCTTGAACCAGTTTAAGTTCATCATGAATACGCTGTAAAAACTTATGAAAGTGTGTGCGAATTTTTTTTACGGGAACACAGGAGTAAAAGCAATCCATCAAAAAAGTCTTACCAACACCAACGCTGCCCCACAAGTACAGCCCTTTGACGAGTGTGTTTTTTTTAAAAGAAAACCACTTATGCTGCTGCTTTTCTTGCTTGATCAAACCATGATAAATAGTATCTAGCCGTTTAATGGCGTCATATTGCTGCGCGTCTTCTTGTATAAGCCCAGAGTCAATCTGTTGTTGGTAATATTCTAAAGGTGTCATTGCGTCAGCTTGCCGCCAGTGAAAGAGCAGTTGTGGCGAGTCGTTTCCCTAGTGCGATGCATAATCTTTTTTCATCTTCCGAAAGCGGAAGGTCGCTTTTTTCGCCAGCCAAGTGACTGGGCCCGTAAGGAGTGCCGCCAGTGGTGGTTGAAAATAGTTCTGTTTCAGAATAGGGCAAACCGACAATTAGCGCGCCGTGATGCAGTAAGGGCAGCATCATGCTGGTTAGAGTCGTTTCTTGTCCACCATGTAAACTGGCTGTCGACGTAAAGCAGCCAGCAGGCTTGCCAATCAGAGCGCCGGCTTGCCAAAGGCTGCTGGTGCTATCAATAAAATATTTCATCGGTGCGGCCATATTGCCAAAGCGGGTGGGGCTGCCCAATGCTAAACCAACACATTCTTTAACATCGTCCATTGTCACATATGGAGGTCCTTCGCTGGGGATGCTGTCTTCACTGGCTTCCGTTGTCGGTGATACAGAGGGTACTGTGCGAATGCGTGCTTCGATGCCGTCGACGGCGTCAATGCCGCGGGCAATTTGGTCGGCCATTTTAGCGGTAGAGCCATAGCGACTGTAATAAAGAACTAGGATATAAGGCATTATAAAATCTCCAAGACTGCTTCTGGGGGTCGGCCAATGCGCGCCTTTTTACCAATAACAACGATGGGTCTCTCAATCAGTGAAGGGTGATTGACCATTTTTTTAATAATGGCCGCTTCGGATAAGCTCTCATCGGCAAGATTTTCTTCTTTATAGGCAGCTTCTTTCTTGCGCAAAAGGTCGCGGGCGCTCATATCTAAGTGTTTTAGAATATTCTTGAGCTCACTTTGTGAAGGAGGTGTTTTTAAGTACTCTATAATAGTGGGTTCAATGTCGTTTTCGCGCAATAATGCCAGTGTTTGTCTGGATTTAGAGCAGCGCGGGTTGTGGTATAGAGTCACTTTTGGCATGATAAAATATCTCCCTTTTTAAGGGAAGATTATATAGGGAGTCTAAGGGCGCTGTAAATGAGCTTTAAGTCGGTCATAAAAAAAACAGTTAATGGCGCGGTTTATCTTTGTCATCGCTATTTCCACGAGGGCTTTAGTTATCGTGCTGCCTCTTTGGCATATGCGACGTTGTTGGCGATGGTGCCGCTGATGATGATCGGCTTTCGTATTCTTTCGATTTTTCCTTTTTTTCAAGGAGTTGGTATACAGCTGCAAAAGATAATATTGTCCAATTTTGTAGCAAGCTCTGCAGAGGTTATCTCCAAGCATTTAGATGACTTCTTGAAAAATATTGGTGAATTATCAACGGTTAACATTATCTTTCTGGTTTTGGTGGCGTTATTGATGATTTATAATATTAATGCGGCCTTTAACTCTGTTTGGCATGCTAAGCGTCGTTTGCATTTCTCCTTTTCATTTTTAATTTTCTTAGTGGTGTTGTTGGTATCGCCAATAGTATTGGGCGGCGTGTTGGTATTGGGGAGTTTCTTCACTAAGTTGCCATATTTTAACCAGTTTGGCGCCATTGCTTATGTACAAAAACCAATTTTCTTTATCTTGCCGCATGTGCTAATCTTTCTCACTTTCACACTGTTCAACTGGGTGTTGCCCTCTTGCCGGGTGAGATTGTCACATGCCGCGGTTGGTGGGCTGATAACGACAGTCATTTTTGAGTTGGCGAAGTTTGGCTTTACTGTTTATATTTCGCATGTTCCTACCTATCGCCTGTTATATGGAACAATGGCGACGGTGCCTATTTTTTTGGTTTGGCTGTATGTCTCATGGATGATTATTTTGTTGGGAGCATTGATTACGAATTTGGTCGCTGTTGGTATTCGTAATGAGTTATTGAAATAGCTATTTTTATGATATTGGGGTTGGTAAATGAAGCGTTTGCAACAAAGTTTTCTGTTTACTCTATTAATACTGTTAATCAATAGTAGTGCGTTTGCGTTGTGTTTTGAAAGAACGTCTGCGCGGCGTGATTTATATGGTGGGCTAAAGACAGCATCCGTTAAAGCAGGCGATACAATTGGTTCTATTGCGCGTCGTTATGACGTTGGTTATTTCCAATTGCTAGAAGCAAATCCACAAGTCAAGCCGCATCATCTAAAACCTGGAACTGAGTTAATTATACCAACGCAATTTATATTGCCGCCGGTTGCCAAGAAAGGCATTGTTATTAATCTAGGCTCGATGCGTTTATTTTATTTCCCCCCGAAAGGCGGTTACTTTTGTACTTACCCAGTAGGGATTGGTAAAAAAGATTGGGCGTCACCGCAGGGGCAATTGCGTATCGTTGAGAAGATTCGTAACCCAGTTTGGGTTGTGCCAAGCAGTGTGTATAAATTCCGCAAAGAGCATGGTGACCCGGTTCCGCATAGTATTCCGCCTGGGCCCGATAATCCCTTGGGTAAGTTTGCTATGCGTTTATCAAAACCAACGTTTTTAATTCATGGTACTAATGATCCTGGTAGTGTTGGTGTGCGTAGTAGCGCGGGTTGTATTCATTTGTATCCTGAGGATATTGAATTATTATTTACGATTGTAAAAAATCATACGCCGGTCAGAATTATTGATATGCCATTTGTTGCTGGTTGGAAAGATCATCAGCTTTATGTTGCGGCGCATTTACCGTTGGAAGAGGATCGGCAAAAGTTTTCGGATAGCAAAAAGGATGCTCGGCATTTATTAGCTAGTGTTGATCCTTTGCTGTTGCGTGCGGTTGCTTTGCAGCCTGGTGAGATTGAAGCAACTATTCGTGATCATACTGGCATTCCTTCTCTTGTTACTGACGGTAATTAGGAGAAATTATGCGACCACAACAAGCACTTTTTGATAAGCTCGTTATTATTGGCGTTGGCCTGATGGGCGGCTCGGTAGGCTTAGCAGCCAAACAGGCAGGTGTGGCGCGTGATGTTGTTGGTATTGACAATAACCCTGAACACTTACAGCAAGCGATGCAGCTTTATGCCATCGACTCAGGCGCGAGTAGTTATCAAGGTATGATTGAAGATGCCGATTTTATTGTGATTGCTTCACATATTTCTTCTATGGATGAAGTGTTTTCGCAATTAAAGCCGCTGATCTCTGAAGATGTCACTATTGTTGATTTAGGCAGTGTAAAAACTGCTGTGATGAAATCAGCCAGGCGTTATTTAGGTGATGCCATTTATCAGTATGTTCCTTGTCATCCCATTGCCGGTCGTGAAAAGTCAGGGCCGCAAGCTGCGTTGGCCTCTTTGTTTCAAGATAAAAGTATTTTGATAACGCCAGACGATGATGTTGGTGCTTTTCATTTGGATCGTGCGATGCAATTTTGGCAAGCTTTAGGGGGGCATGTTGATACTATCGATCCTGTGATTCATGATAGTTTGTTAGCAGCCACTAGTCATTTGCCACAAATTATTTCGTATGCTTTGGTTAACGCCGTGTTGGATAATACAAAAGAATTACCGGTGGAGCACTTTATTGGTACCGGTTTTGAAGATACAACGCGTTTGGCTAGTAGTAATCCTGTGATGTGGGCGGATATTTGTAAAGCCAATAAGAAGCCTATTTTAGAACAGATTAATCATTACAAAGATACGTTATCAACGATTGCCTCAGCGATTGAGGCAGGTGATCGCGATGCTTTGCTTGCGATGTTTACCACAGCTAATAAGTTGCGTGAGCATTAGTGTGAGTGTGTCGGTGGGTAAAGAGCATTTGTGTAGCAGTTGTGCGGCTAGGCCACTGTGTTTGCCGATGGGGCTAAGTGAAAGTGATGTGCATAAGCTTGAGAAAATCGTTGTTGCGCAATCGCGTTTAAAAACAAAAGAGCATCTTTTTATTCAGCAAGATCATTTTAAATGTTTTTATGCTGTTCGTTCTGGCTCCTTTAAAAAATATCTTTTGACTGAAGATGGTCGTGAGCAAGTGGCTGACTTTTATTTTCCGGGTGAGTTTATTGGTTTGGATGCTGTTGATACGGGTATTTATGATTGCTCAGTTATGGCGTTGGAGCCAAGCGAGGTTTGTGAAATTCCATTTGATATGTTGTTGTCGACAGCGGCGCAAATACCGAGCTTGCAGCGGCAAATGATTAAATTAATGAGTCAGCGTTTAAAGCATCGTGATGCGATACCAATTAACAGTCATGCGATTGAAAAAATTGCTTCGTTTTTATTAAATATTTCGATGCGGATTCGTCGCTATCGTACGGATGAAACTGGTTTTATGTTGGCGATGTCGCGGCAAGAAATTGGTTGTTATTTAGGGTTGGCGGTTGAGACGGTGAGTCGCATTTTTAGTAAATTAAATCGTGATGCGGTGATTACTACTCAAGGTAAAAAGGTGGTTATTAATGATTTTCGTCAATTACAGCGACTTTCCATTTGTAATTCCTATTGAGTAACATCATCATCCGGCCGCCTCGTAGGGGCGCAGCATGCTGCGCCCGCAAACATCTGTGGCACCTTATAGTCTATAGCCATTCATACGCAACGGGCGCAGCATGCTGTGCCCCTACGCCTTTTGGGTAGCAAATAACTTATTTTTTTGCGTTATTATTAATTAGTTATGGTTTGTATTGGGTTAGCGCTATTCTCAATCGTCTTTCTAGGCTGCTTTTACTCCTAGTGAAGAATGCCCATGGGCTGTTGCAGAATTGTGTGTGCTGTTTATGCAGTGTGTCGGCAGAGTTGTTTAATTTGGCCAACATTTCAGATTTCTTTTTGTTCTGATTTTTGTATTCATTAAGTATTGCCTCTATTTCTTCAATAGCTTTGCTGCGTTTCACATTGACTTTATCGTTTTTACTTTTCTTGTAAGATTTAATCGCGGCGCGTATAAAGTGGCTTAGCAAAACGACGGGGTCGGCTTCACCTTTTTCAATTAGATTTTGCAGGTTGCTTCTTAAGGCAAGAGGTTTATTGGTGGACCACCACCAAGCTTTTTGGATTTTTAGTTGTGTTTTAATTATTAGTGGTGCAACGCAGCTAGCAATTGTTGAGTATAATTCTTTTGCTTGTTTTTCTACTTCTGTGGCGTTCTGTAATTGTGTAATTGAATACTTTAATGCTGATGACTTATAGCGAACTAGATCTAGCAGTTTTTTTGTATCATTGGGTATATCTATCTGCTTGGAAGTAGCTAGTAATTTGTCTATGGCTATTATTCTTCTAACGAGTTGCGATTGTGTTGTTTGGTTG
Source organism: Gammaproteobacteria bacterium (assembly GCA_030425685.1). GTDB lineage: Bacteria > Pseudomonadota > Gammaproteobacteria > Coxiellales > Coxiellaceae > JAUIAD01. The sequence goes on from JAUIAD010000023.1 coordinate 21,595, forward strand.
AGAAGATTTTGAATGGCTGCTTTGCCCTTAACTAGGCTTTGTTCTTTTTTGCTCTCTTTTTCTTCCTCTTTTCTTTTTTCCTTTAATGAAGGCTTGGGTTCGTGGCTTGTGTTTATGTCAAGACAATAGCGGATCGCAGTTGCTTGTTGATGGAAGCGCTCAATGATATTACTTTCTGTTATTCTTTTAGTTTTCTGAGTTAGACTCTCTATAGCGCTTATGGCTTTTTCGAAATGTCCTAATCTGTGTTTAAAAATATCTATAGGGTTGAATATTTCATCGAGCCGAATGATTTCTTCAAGCATGATAATAAAGTCAATGAGGTGAGTAGCGCATGAGCTGTAGTCTAAATTCGCTATTGTTAGTTCATCTTTTAATTGTATTAGGTCCTGCAAGAAAATAGGCAAAATTAGCTGAGCCAGCTCGACTAGGTTTGTTTCATAGAATTCTTTAGCTATTGTCGTTCTCATACGGAATAAGTCTTGTGTGAGGTATCTAAAAATACGTAAATTAACTCATTTTAACCGTAAAATAATACAAGAATCCTTATGATTGGTCAATAATTAAGTAGCTTGTGGTGGGGCGCTAAAAGGTGGCTTTATCTGTAATCAATCTTGAGTTGGGGGCGACTAGCTGTGCAAAAATGATTCTTGTTATGTTGGTAAGGTATGCGAGATACTATATGCAGCTATATGATTCAAAGGATGGAAAATGTTGGTCGCGCTCTATCACTCATTAGTCTCTTCGCCATTACTGATTCTATTTATTACTATTGCGCTTGGTTATTTTATTGGCAAGTTTAGGGTTAAAACCTTTGTATTGGGCGGGATTGCTGGTTCTTTAATTATGGGGGTGGTGATAGGACAGCTTGGTGTAAAAATATCACCGACGATCGGAAGTATATTTTTTGCGCTTTTTATCTATGCGGTGGGTTATCAAGGCGGTCCGCAATTTTTTCGTTCTTTAAATCGTCGAACGTTAGTGCAACTTATTTCCGCGACAATTACCTGTGTATTGGGTTTGCTTTGTGTGATGGTGGCGGCTTGGTATTACCACTTGGATCGCGGCACGGCTGCTGGTTTGGCTGCGGGTGGTTTAACGCAATCGGCGATGATTGGCACTGCTAGTGGTGCAATAGCCAAACTTGGAATTTCGGCAGCACAAATCAAAGCGATGCAGAGTAATGTCGCAGTAGGGTATGCGGTTTGTTATATCTTTGGATCCTTTGGTCCGATCCTAATGTTAAGTGCCATTTTTCCCGGCATGATGAAATGGAATTTACGTAAGGAAGCGAAAGAATTAGCGAAAACAGCTGAAAAAGGGAAAACGATTTTAGACCCTGGTCAGTATGAGGCAATTCCTCGTATTGATACGCGTGTTTATCAGTTAAAAGATAATGCTGCCATCGTTGGTAAGGCGGTTGGCGCTATTTTTGAAAAAGAAGATCGTATTGCTATTGAGGCGATTGTTCGCGATGGTGCGCTATTGGAATTGACGCCAAAGACAACATTGCAAAGCAATGATGTTATTGCCGTGACGGCTAAAATTGAAAACTTTGTTAAACATCAGTCGTTATTGGGTGAGGAAATTTCTGGTCCTGCGTTGCTGGAATTGGCGGAAGAAACAAGGCATTTAATTCTTACAAATAAGCAGTTCGATGGCAAAACGATTCAGCAGTGCTATCAGCAAACTAGTGCAGAGGAACATTATGGGGTGCTGGTTAATTCGGTTTCAAGATTAGGTGAGTCGCTACCACCAAGCTCAGATGTAACTATCAAACGCGGTGATGAAATTGCTTTAACAGGTAGGCCAGAGGACTTAGATCGTGTTACGACTAAACTAGGGCGCGTGATTTCAGCAGCTAAGTTAACGGACTTTGTTTCATTTGCGCTTGGTATGGTGTTGGGTATTTTAATTGGCATGATTACTGTACGTATACACGGTGTCGCTATTTCAATTGGTTCTGGTGGTGGTTGTTTATTCTCTGGGTTGATTTTTGGTTGGTTGCGTTCGCGACATCCGCGCTTTGGTGCTTTGCCAACGGGTGCTTCTAATTTTTTAAGGGATTTTGGTTTAGCGGTTTTTGTTAGTACTGTAGGTTTAACGGCAGGTCCGCAAGCAGTAACGACCATGAAGCAGTATGGTATTTTGTTATTTTTATTAGGTGTTGGTGTCACTTTGATTCCGCAAATTTTAACCTTTTATATTTCATATTATTTATTAAAAATAAAAAACCCTATTGTGTTACTGGCTACTATTGCTGGGGGAAGAAGTGCAAATCCGGGTTTTGCTGCTTTGCTTGAAAAGGCGGGGAACTCAACACTGATTGTACCATTTACTGCAACGTATGCGATTGCTAATATTTGGTTAACCTTGTGGGGACCCATTATCGTGGCTTTGGTGACTAAAAACGTCAGTTAATTTTAAGGAGTGTTAATAATGACTGCTGATAGCGATGCAAATCTAAGTCCTTTTGAATTTAAAGATAAACTTATTAAATTAGCGACGTCACATGGTGATCATATGATGTTAAATGCAGGTCGCGGTAATCCAAATTTTTTAGCGACCATGCCGCGTCATGCTTTTTTGCGCATTGGTGATTTTGCTTTGCAAGAATCAGAGCGTTCTTATTCTTATTTAAGCTGTGGTTTTGGTGGTATGCCTGAAAAGAAAGGAATTGTAAATCGTTTTGATGCCTATGCCGCAATGCATGAGGGAGCGCCAGGTGTTGATTTTATTCGTGCTGTTTTGTCATTTGCAGTCGATCATATGGGTATTGCTAAAAAAGAGCTGTTGCATGAAATGACAATGGCATTTTTAGGCTGTAATTATCCTGTGCCACCGCGGATGTTAACGCTGTGCGAGACTTTAGTGAAGCTATATTTATCGAGTGAACTTTGTGGTACCGTGACGCAGTCAGAAGAGTTTAATGTCTTTGCTACGGAAGGCGCTACAGCGGCAATGACTTATTTATTTGACTCTTTGCGTGTTAATGGTCTTATCAAGAAAAAGGATAAAATTGCCATTATCACACCAATTTTTTCACCTTATTTAGAAATTCCATTGATCCCAGAATATGATTTGGAGATTGTGCAAATCAAAGCCTGTGAAAAACAGGATTGGCAAGTGCCAGATAGTGAGCTGGAAAAGCTTATGGATGACTCAGTAAAAATGCTTTTTATGGTCAATCCTAGTAACCCTCCTTCTGTAAAAATGAATGAGCACTTTCTATCAGCCATTGCAGAATTGGTCAGGGTTAAGCGACCTGATTTAATGATTGTTACTGATGATGTTTACGCTACTTTTGCTGATGATTACCGGTCATTTTTTTCTTCTTGCCCCTATAATACATTGTGTGTTTATTCGTTTTCGAAATATTTTGGTGTGACTGGTTGGCGGTTGGGTACGATGTTATTGCATGAGGAAAATGTATTTGACGACTTGCTGAAAAAACTGTCAAAAGAGGAGAAGAAACGTCTAGATGAGCGCTATTCATCATTAACCAATACACCGCGTGAAATTAAATTTATCGATCGCTTAGTAGCGGATAGCCGTTCGGTGGCGCTAAATCATACGGCCGGACTATCATTACCGCAGCAGTTGCAAATGCTATTGCTAGCCATGGCGAACATTCTTGATGAGTCAGGTGAATACCAGGCTGAGGCCAAGCGTTTAATTCGTCGGCGTTATGATATTTTGTACCGAGCTATTGGTTTAACGCCAAGTTATGATGAAAACAGCGTTGATTATTATACGGTGATAGATTTAGAGGTGTTGTCAGAACAGGTCTATGGAAAAGAATTTTCAGAGTGGTTGATGGATCATGCTTCTGGTGCAGAATTTATTACTCGTTTAGCGGCTGAAACCAGTGTGGTGTTATTACCTGGTAAAGGCTTTGATGTCGATCATCCCTCTGCGCGTGTTTCGTTGGCTAATTTAACCGAGTATAACTACCGTGATATTGGGTTGTCGGTTAAAAAAATACTAGCTGAATATTATGAACAATATAGCTAAATAGGTATCTTTGGCGTCACTATTGATCTATGTCAATGCGCTGCCTGCGCTTGCACCATTATACTCCTGCAAAAAGCAAAGGAAGTATATAGCAATGGCTACCTATCAACATATAATGTTGCCAATACCCCTGGATGCAGACGATAATAGTTTGCCACTTAAGGCGTTGAATTTAATAGAAGATTGTAGTGCGCGCTTTAGTCTCTTGGTGGTTATTGATGCTGATGAAGTGAGTGGCACTGAGCTTAGAAACCAGGTCGATAAGGCTAAAAGGCAATTATTTGCTTTAGGGCAGGAGCTGGTTGTTCCTGTATTTGATCAGCATGTGCGTTTTGGTAAGCTTGGTGAGAGTATAGCGCGCGCGGCACAAGAGTTAGGGGTGGATAGTATTATTTTAGGGGTTGCCAAAAAAGCGCCGCAACAAGGCCGCGCGGTAATCAGTCAATTAATGAATTGTTCGAATTATGACTTAGTTTTAATGAATTATTAGAAGGAATAAAACATGAAAAATTACAAACACATACTTTGTCCTATCGATTTTTCAAAGACCAGCAAGAAGACGTTGGAGAAAGCGATTAGCTTAAAAGATGAAACTGGAGCGACAATCACGGTAATCCACTTTGTTGAGCCTATGCCGCCAACGGCTTATGCGATGGGTGTTATTGATGCAGAAACGGGGATGGTGCTGCAGGCGAAAGAAATGATGAATGACTTAGCGAAAGAATATTCGTTAACTGATGATCAAGTTGTTGTAGAAAGCGGTCGTGCAAAGCATGCAATTGCAGAATATGCTCAAGATTCAAATGTCGATTTAATTATTATTGGGCGGCACGGTCACCATGGTATTTTATCCGGCCTGGCTGGTTCAACAGCGAGTGCGACGGTTAGTCATGCACATTGTGATGTGTTTGTTGTTGGGGCTGATTAATGGCGAATAATGGTTTAACCACTGCACAAGCTAAGGAGAGGCAAAAGAAATATGGGTATAACACGATTACAGAAAAAGTGGAGCGCCCATGGTTAAAATTTTTAAGTTATTTTTGGGGGCCAATCTCTTGGATGATAGAGGCAGCTGCCGTGCTGTCGATAGTTGTCAGAGATTGGTTGGACCTAACGTTAATTTTAATTTTACTTTTTTCTAATAGCTTAATTCGTTATTGGGAGGAACGTAAAGCAAATAACGCTATCGCGCAACTAAAAAAGCAATTGGCTATTAGTGCTAGAGTGTTGCGCGATGGGGAATGGAAAACCATTCCTGCTAGTGATTTAGTGCCGGATGATGTGGTTACTATGCAGCTTGGGGATATTGTACCGGCTGATGTGTTATTAACGGATAGTAGTAATGTTGAAGTGGATCAGGCGGCATTGACAGGTGAGTCTTTGCCGGTTGAGCGTAAGGAAGGTGATACGCTTTATTCAGGTTCTATTCTTTCGCGCGGTGATTGCCGCGGTGTGGTGACAGAAATCGGTGAGTCGACCTATTTTGGTAAAACGGCGCAGCTGGTTAAAAAAGCAAAATCTACTGATCACTTTCAGCAAGCGGTAATGCGTATTGGTCGCTTTTTAATTGGCCTTACTATTATTTTAATTCTTTGTATTTTGGTCGCGGCTATTATTCGTGATACGCCGATGTTGGAGACCGTTCAGTTTCTATTGATTTTAACCGTTGCGGCTATTCCGGTTGCTTTGCCGGCTGTTTTGTCAGTTACTATGGCTGTTGGTGCTACACAGCTTTCAAAATTAAAAGCGATTGTTAGTCGTTTGGAGTCGATTGAAGAGTTGGCGGGTATGGATGTGTTGTGTTCTGATAAAACGGGGACGCTAACGCAAAATAAATTGAAGATTCAAACGCCAGTTTTGTTTGCTGATATCGATAAACAGCAGTTGCTGTCTTATGCTGCTTTGGATTGTAATACCAGTAATCCAGATGTGATTGATCGTGTTATTTTGGATAATGTAAAGGATAGTAACTATTTAAAAAATAAAATTATTGTTGATTTTGTGCCTTTTGATCCTGTTAGTAAGCGTAGTCAGGTAACTGTTGAAGAGTTGGGTAAGCGTTTTGTTGTAAGTAAGGGTGCGCCGGCAAAGATTGTTGAGTTATGTGAGCTTGATCAAAAAAGTCAGGAGGATGTTAACCGTTATATAGATGATTATGCAGAGCGTGGTTATCGTACGTTAGGTGTGGCTAAGAAAGAAGAGGGTGATGCTTGGGTCTTTTTGGGTCTGCTGCCGTTGTTTGATCCTGTGCGTGAAGATTCTGCTGATACGATTGCGCAAGCTAGAAGTATGCATGTCAGCGTTAAAATGATTACGGGTGATCATTTGGCGATTGCTAAGGAAGTTGGGCGTGAGTTAGATTTGGGGGATCGTATTGTTGAGGCATCTCACTTGCCGGAGGCGGATTTGAATGAAGCGCAAAAGATGGTCGAGGATGTCGATGGTTTTGCACAGGTGTTTCCACAGCATAAATATCAGATTGTCGATCATTTGCAGAAAAATAATCATATTGTTGGTATGACCGGGGATGGTGTTAATGATGCGCCGGCGTTGAAGAAGGCAGATGTTGGTATTGCCGTTTCTGGGGCTACGGATGCGGCGCGATCGGCAGCGGACTTGGTTTTAACGGCGCCTGGGCTGGGTGTGATTGTGCATGCTATTAAAAAGGCGCGGCAAATATTTGAGCGCATGAATGCGTATTCAATTTATCGTATTGCTGAGACTTTGCGTGTTTTATTTTTCTTATCTTTTTCAATATTGATTTTTGATTATTATCCTTTGACGGCGGTGATGGTGATTATCTTGGCGTTGTTAAATGATATTCCTATCATGACGATTGCTTATGACAATGCGCGTGTTAATAGAAAGCCGGTGCGGTGGCGGATGCCGAAGGTGTTGACTATCGCTTCTTTGCTTGGTTTGTTCGGTGTGTTTTCTAGTTTTGTGTTGTTGGCTTTGGCGAAGTATGTTTGGCATCTTGATCGTGAGATGATTATGACGATGATGTTTTTAAAGATGACGGCTTCGGGGCATATGACGATTTATCTTGCTCGTACGGGGCATAAGCCGTTTTATGTTAAGCCTTGGCCTTCGCCTATTTTGTTTTTTACTACTGAGATTACGCAAGTGATTGGTACGTTGTTTGCTGTTTATGGGTGGTTGATGCCGGCTATTGGTTGGAAGTGGGCGTTGGTTGTTTGGGGGTATTCTATGGTTGAGTTTGTTTTAAATGATTGGGTTAAGATGGCTGGGTATCGGTTGGCTCGGTATATTAGACTGGCTTGATTGGGATTTTTTATTATTTTTTGAAGTTTGTGGCTTGCTGAATTTTTGTTATGGGGTCTTAGGATAGTAAGTGGTGGTCGTGTTCTTTTTGTAAGGAATTTTGTAGTGCATGTTTATGGGCCTCGATTTTGTGTTTTTTGAACTTTGAGCTCTACATGAGTTGTTGTTATGCGGTTCAGGATGGCAGGTAGTAGCCGGGCTCTTTTTGCATGGGATTTTGTCATACATGTTTGTAGGGCTCGATTTTGTGTTTTTTGGACTTTGAGCTCTGCATGAGTTGTTGTTATGCGGTTCAGGATGGCAGGTAGTAGCCGGGCTCTTTTTGCATGGGATTTTGTCATACATGTTTGTGGGGCTCGATTTTGTGTTTTTGGAATTTGAGCTCTGCATGAATTGTAGTTATGCGGTTCAGGATGGCAGGTAGTAGCCGGGCTCTTTTTGCATGGGATTTTGTCATACATGTTTGTGGGGCTCGATTTTGTGTTTTTGGAATTTGAGCTCTGCATGAATTGTTGTTATGCGGTTCAGGATGGCAGGTAGTAGCCGGGCTCTTTTTGCAAGGCGCCCGCTAGTACATCCCTGTAGGGCTCCGTTTCGCACTTCCTGTGCTCAAAGGCTTGCAAAAAGAGCCCGGCTACTACCTGCCGAGGCTTTAATGAGTTTGAGGTGCGGTTAGACTTGTTTAAAATTTGATGTTTGATGTTTGATGTTTGATGTTTGATGTTTGATGTTTGATATTTGATATTTGATATTTGATATTTGATATTTGTGATCGTTGCTGGAGAGAAATATGCAAAGCACAAAAAAAATGGGTTTGGTTATGTTGGCGGCGCTGGTTTGTGGCAATATGATTGGCTCGGGGATTTTTTTGTTACCATCGAGTTTGGCTGGGATTGGTTCGGTTAGCTTGCTTTCATGGATATTTACGGGTGTTGGCGCTTTGTGTTTGGCGTTGGTGTTTGCTCATATGAGTACTTTAATTACTAAAACGGGTGGGCCTTATTCTTATGCTAGGGTAACGTTGGGTGAGTTTATTGGTTTTCAAACGGCTTATAGTTATTGGGTGGCTATTTGGGTGGGGAATGCGGCGATTGCTATTGCGATGGTGGGGTATTTACGCTTCTTTTTTCCTGTTTTAAGTGATCCTTGGTATACCTTTGCTGTTGCAGCAGGTGTGGTGTGGCTATTTACGCTTATTAATTTGTTGGGTGTCAGGTCTGCTGGTTTTGTGCAAGCGGTTACGACGGTGTTAAAGTTGCTGCCTATTTTATTGGTTGGGCTGTTGGGCTGGTTTTATATTGAAGATAAAAACTTTACGTCGATGTTTAATATTACTCAGCCGCATATTTCAAATTTTAGTGCTATTTCTATGGGGGCGGCATTAACTTTTTGGGCATTTATTGGTTTAGAATCTGCGACGATTCCTGCGGGTTACGTTAAAAATCCTAAGCGCAATATTCCCTTGGCGACGATTGTTGGCACTAGTATTGCGGCTATTGTTTATATTGCTAGTTCTACTGCTATTATGGGGATGATTCCTGCGGCGGAGTTAAAAAGTAGTGTGTCGCCTTTTGCTGATGCGGCTAGAATGATTGTTGGTCCTTGGGGTGCTGCGTTGATTGCGGTGGCGGCTATTATTTCTTGTCTTGGTGCGTTAAATGGTTGGGTGTTATTGCAGGGGCAGGTGGCGATGGCTGCTGCTAATGACCAGTTGTTTCCGCCATTATTTGCTAAGCTTAATAAGAATGATGTTCCAGCTAAGGGTATTGTTATTACGTCGCTATTAATTACTATATTATTACTGTTAACGACCTCAAAAGATTTAATTCAGCAGTTTAATATTATTATTTTGTTGGCGGTGTTAGCCAATGTTATTCCTTATTTGTATACAGCGATAGCTCAGATGTTGTGTCTGCAGGATGAAAGCTTGCTGAGAGCTAAAAAGTATGGTTTATTTGCAGTGGCATTCGTTGCGCTTTGTTTTTCGTTTTGGGCGATTTATAGTTCGGGGATTAAAACTGTTTTTTATGGTTCTGTTTTATTGTTAACGAGTGTTCCGTTTTATGCCTGGGTTACTCGTAAAAAATTTCATTTAAAATTGAATAAGAGGTGTGATAGTAATGGCAATTAACTTACGTGGTCGTAATTTTCTAACATTAAAAGATTTTTCATCAGAAGAAATTAGATTTTTATTGGATTTGTCTCGTGATCTTAAGGATAAGAAAAGACGCGGTGAGAAGGGTGATTTGTTGTTTGAGAGAAGTATTGTGTTGCTTTTCGATAAACCATCAACAAGAACGCGGTGTGCTTTTGAGGTTGCAGCACATGATGAGGGTGCAAATGTGACGTTTCTTTCAAATAGTCATATGGGGCATAAGGAGTCGATTGAAGATACGGCTAAGGTTCTTGGGCGTATGTATGATGGTATTGAATTTCGTGGTTTTTCGCATAGTATTGTTGAGTGTTTAGCTGACCATGCGGGTGTGCCGGTGTGGAATGGTTTGACGGATCAGTTTCATCCAACGCAAATACTGGCAGATTTTTTGACGTTGCAAGAAAAAATGAATAAGCCTTTGCATCATACTAAGTTAGTATTTGTTGGTGATGCGCGCAATAATATGGGTAATTCTTTGATGATTGGTGCGGCCAAAATGGGTATGCATTTTGTTGGTTTAGCGCCAAAATCTTTGTGGCCAGAGAAAGATTTGATTGCTGAAATGGAAGCTGTTGCAAAAGAAACGGGTGCAAAAATTGAGTTTCATGATGAAATTGAGCAAGCGGTTCGTGATGCGGATGCTATTTATACGGATGTGTGGGTTTCGATGGGTGAGGAAGATCAGTATGCAGAGCGTATTAAGCTGCTGTCACCTTATCAAGTGAATGAAAAAATGCTGGCGTTAACGGGTAATGAAGATGTTTTATTTATGCATTGCTTACCAGCGTTTCATGATTTAAATACTGAGGTGGGTAAAGAGATTAAAGAGAAGTTTGGCTTGGATGAAATGGAAGTCACGGATGAGGTTTTTCGCGGTCGTCACTCAGTTGTTTTTGATGAGGCTGAAAATCGCCTGCATACGATTAAAGCTGTTATGGTAGCGACAATTGGTAATATTTAATTAATTTAATCGTATAAAGGTAAATAGTATGTTAATAGAGTCTGAAATTGCACCTTTAAAAAAGGTTATTTTGCATCGTCCGGATATTTCACTGCGTCGTTTAACGCCATCTAACTGTCGTGATTTTCTATTTGATGATGTTCTATGGCCGGAGCGTGCGGCTAAAGAGCATGATTATTTTGCTAATGTATTACGTGAGCATGGTGTTGAAGTTTATCTGTTAGCAGATTTACTGCATGATACTTTAGAGATAGAGAGTGCGCGTGATTATTTGCTTAATAGTTTGAAACTACATGACTATCATGGTTCTGTTGTGCAAACGGCGCTAAAACATTTTCTTGGACGTTTATCACCGCAAGAGTTGACGCATTATTTAATGGGTGGGTTGACGGTTCATGATACCGGTTATCATGCCTTGGGTTTGGCAACACGTGTTGCTGATCCAGATGATTTTATTTTGCCACCTTTGCCAAATCATTTATTTACGCGTGATACTTCTTTCTGGATTGGCAAAGGGGTGTCTATTAATCCCATGACCTTTCCGGCGCGTCAGGGTGAGACCGTTAATTTGGCGACGATATATAAGTTTCATCCTATGTTTCAAAGTTCAGATCTGACTATTTGGTATGATGGTAGCACGCATGATCCTTTGCCTAGTATTGAAGGTGGTGATGTGTTGGTGTTAAGCAAAGATACTGTCATGATTGGTTTGGGGCAGCGAACTCGTCCACAGGCGGTTGAGCTTTTGGCTCAACGCTTATTTTCCCATAACGCTATTTCACAAGTTATCGCTGTTGAATTGCCAAAAGCGCGTGCCTCGATGCATCTTGATACGGTGATGACAATGTTAAATCATGATACTTTTTGTATTGCTTTTCCCAGTGATGACATTCGCTCGTGGACGATCAAGCCAGGGGATGCCCCTAATAAACTAGTGATTGATGAACAGAAAGATTTTTTTGCGACGGTGGCGCATGCTGTTGGTCAGAAAAAATTACGTTTAATACGTCCTGGTGGTGATCGTTTTGCTTTGCAACGTGAGCAGTGGACAGATGCTAGTAATTTATTGGCAATCAAGCCAGGTGTGGTTATTGGTTATGAGTGCAACACAGAAACCAATAAGAAATTAAAAGCTGAAGGTATTGAGGTGATCCCAATTAAAGGCTCTGAACTAGGCCGTGGTCGTGGTGGTTCACGTTGTATGTCGTGTCCTATACTAAGGCAGTCTTGATAATATTTATCAATATGCTGCATGCTATATAATAAACGTTCCGTATGCAGCAAAATAAGCTATCATCATGTAATATACTGCAAAAAAAACCGTAGGGGCGCAGCATGCTGCGCCCGCTATCTATCCGGAGACTAAAAATGTTATACGTAATCGCCTTAGGCGGAAACGCTCTTTTAAAACGAGGGCAGCCATTAGAAGCCAATCTATTACGCGAAAATGTAAAAAAAGCCGCAAGTGTTATTGCAAAAGTAGCCAACGATCATCAAGTATTAATTGTTCATGGCAATGGCCCGCAAGTTGGCTTATTAGCTTTGCAAGCAGAAGCTTATAAAGAAGTACATGCCTATCCATTAGATATTTTAGACGCAGAAAGTCAAGGAATGATAGGCTATTTATTACAGCAAGAAATCGCTAATCACGCCAATAAAAATTGCGTAACGTTATTAACGCAAGTTGTTGTCGATGCAAATGACCCAGCTTTTGAAAACCCAACAAAATTTATTGGTCCTGTTTATTCGCAAAAGCAATCAGAGAGTGTAGCACAAGAGCATGCTTGGGTGATGAAACAAGATGGTGAGTATGTGCGCCGGGTAGTACCTTCACCAATGCCAAAAGCTGTGTTTGAGCTTGAATCTTTAAAAGCTCTGTTAAAAGCAGACATGACGGTCGTTGCTGGCGGTGGTGGCGGCATACCTTGTGTGGAATCAAATGGCAAACTGCAAGGCGTTGAGGCAGTGGTCGATAAGGATCTAACAGCAGCATTAATTGCTGAAAAGCTTAATGCGGACCACTTGGTGATATTAACGGATGTTGATGCGGTCTATGAAGATTTTGCAAAACCAACAGCAAAGGCTATTACGCAAGTTAGTGTAAAGGCTCTAGAGGCTAAGTCATTTCCCGCCGGTTCGATGGGGCCTAAGGTGCAAGCGGCTGCTCAATTCACTCGGCAAACAGGCCAAGCTTCTTATATTGGTTCGTTAGCACTGCTGCAGTCAATTTTGCAGGGCCAATCTGGGACGCGCATTGTGGCTGATTAGGACTGTCTGCTCGTTGCACAGCATTGGAATTGCCTTAATTTTAACCAGACTGAGTTGTAAGTGTGTTATGAGGAGGCTTATGCTTTTTCCAGGTGCTTATACTGCCATACCTAAAACATGTGTAAATTTGCATTGCCAATGCAAATTTACACATGTTTTTGCCTTATTTAGCTATAAATACGTGTAAATTTGCATTGGCAATGCAAATTTACACAAACAGTCTTGAGATATTGGCGGTCATCATGTATATTTTTCGATGTAGATGAGTTATTTCAGGATGTATGATGCCTATTATCAATAGGGAGCTAACCTCTCAAATCGCGCAGTACCTTAAATACTTCCCCGTTGTTGCTTTGACGGGACCACGGCAGTCAGGCAAATCAACCTTGTTACGGTATTTGTTACCTGATTATGACTACGTCACCTTTGATGACCCTACGCAAGTGGATTTATTTCAATCTGACCCTAAGCGTTTTTTTAATACGCACGCAGATAAAGTTATCTTTGATGAGGTGCATTATGTGCCCGATATTTTCCGCTATCTTAAAATAGCCATTGATAATGATCGAAAGAAATATGGTAGATTTGTTGTTACCAGCTCTAGTCAATTTTCATTTCTAAAAAAATCATCTGAATCCTTAGCAGGTCGAATTGGTTTGTTGACGCTACTACCTTTTCAATATAGTGAAATGCCAGAATCTCTTCAAAGTGAGAGTATTTTTAGGGGTGGATATCCGGAGCTGGTTGATCGAGCTTATCAGTTGTTTGATGCGTGGTTTTCTGGCTATGTGGATACTTATTTAAATAAAGATATTCGTGAGCTAGCAGAGATTGGTAACATACGTGATTTTCAAAGATTGATAAAGTTATTAGCTGCGCAGGCTGCGCAAACATTAAATATGTCAAGTTTGGCAAATGATTTAGCTATAAGTGTCAATACAGTTAAAAAATGGATTTCTTTACTTGAGGCTTCTTATGTAATTTTTTTATTACCGCCTTACTATAATAATCTTGGGAAACGGATTGTAAAGAGCCCTAAAGTCTATTTTTGCGACACCGGTCTTGTATCCTATTTGGTTGGTATAAAAAATAAAGAACTGTTTGAGCATGGGCCAATGACAGGAGCCATATTTGAAAACTATCTTGTTGCAGAAATCTTAAAAAAAATTAAGCATTCTGCATCTGATGCGGAGTTGTTTTACTATAGAACCTCTCATGGTGTGGAGGTTGATTTAATTATTGATTGGAAAACACACCAGCATTTTATTGAGATAAAAAGTGGCGAGACGTTTCGCCCTAAGATGGTGTCAACACTTGAGAGATTAATGGCAGAGAATAGTAAAGGTTATTTGCTTTATCGTGGGGCCTGTGTTCCATATGGTGATGATATTCAAGTTGTTAATTATGCGGATTATCTTACTGCACCGTTTTAACAGTTAGGTTGCTGGTAAAAGCCCAGCCTATGGATAGGCGGCCACAAATGGAGCCGCGCAGTACATAAAGTCATATACTCTGAGCTGTTACGGTTGCTGGTAAGAGCCCAGTCTATAGAATCGCGCGGGACATAAAGCCATATGCCCCGAGCGGTTAAAGAATTGATGTTTAACTAGTGCTATTGTTTGTTGGTGTTGGTTGCGTAATTAGCCCAACATGATCTGCACCAGCGTGTTGCATTAACACCATTGCTTGTACCACTTTTCCATAATTAACACTTGTGTCACCTTTAACATAAATCTCACGTGTTTGATGTCGCTGTTTAGCCAGTTTTAAAATGGCAGCAACACGATAAAATAAAGCTTGGCTATCAATAGGTTCTTTGGGAATATCGGCAACGTTTAAATAATAAAAACCTTGTGAGTCGACGCTGACAACAATAGGCATTGTTTCTTGCTGCGGTAGTTGCTTCGCGCTGGTATTTGGAAGCTTAACGTTGACGCCTTGTGTTAGTAAGGGCGCGGTTATCATAAAAATAACCAGTAATACCAGCATGACATCGATATATGGAACGACATTAATCGATGACATTGGTTGTTTTTTTGTTTTATACCTTCTTTTCATACATATTCCTTGCGTTATGTACTTGACGGTGAAAGACATTCGTTAGTTTTTCTTGAAATAACTCAAACGTATGCGCAATGTTTTCGATATTGCTGGTAAAGCGATTGTAGGCGATCACCGCTGGAATAGCGGCAAATAAACCAATGGCGGTCGCAATTAACGCTTCTGAAATGCCTGGTGCTACCATGCTAATGGAGGCTTGTTGCACCGAGCCTAGCGCACGAAAGGCAGTCATAATGCCCCATACGGTACCAAAAAGACCGACATACGGTGCGGTGGAACCAACGGTTGCTAAAAATGAAATATTATTTTCTAATGCGCCCAGTTCGCGCTCTTGCTCAATGCTCATAGCGCGCTCGGTGTTTTTCATAATCGCTGCCGCTTCCATATTATCTTTCTTGCGTAGTTTGGTAAATTCGGTAAAGCCGGCATGGAAAATTTTACCGAGGCCGCCTTCCTGTTCATAAGCTTCAATATCTTCTTCATCAAGCTCTTCACCAGACCAAAAACGCTTTTCAAAGGAGCGTGCAGCACGTTTTGTTTTTCTGAGGATAAGTGCGCGTTGAATGATCATGGTCCATGAGGCAATGGAGGCGCACAGTAAGATAATGATTACAAACTTTACAATGATATCGGCATTAGCGATAAATGCCCAAAAAGAGGATTCATTCATGTCAGGTTTTCTCCATAAGATACTATGCCCATTAACTTACCTTCCTTGGCTGGCTGAATGCAAGAATTATTTAAGGTCAACAGGCACCTAGGGTGAATTTCTTGACGTAATAATTTGGGCAATATTGTTAGCAGGTTGACTACCTGGGGTTGGGGCTATTTTGCTTATTTTACGTTGTTTACTTTTTCTAGTTTTACTTCTAGTGCCAAAGAGGCTTCTTGCAAAGGGTAAGACGCCGTATTGTTTATCTTTTTGGCTGTCTGGCGAAGGCGTTTGTAATTGCCGCTTTACTTTATGGCTCGTTTTCCTATCGCTTAATGGCATCGCAGATGGGGGTAGTTGTTCAAAGATGGATAGGGTCTGCTGGGGTGCCTCTGCAACGGTGGCAGGCTTTTTTTCTGGTGATCCATTTGGTGATTGGAGAGATGATCTTCCATTATCATCTATTTGTAATGCAGGTCTCATATGTCTCTCCTATTGTGAAGCATCGCCAGTTTAAAGGCATTGTAGAAAGATGCAATACAGGAAAAGTGTTTTTCTAGAAGATAATCTTCTATTAAGATAGTTATTCCATTAAGTCCAATTGCTGTGCTTGTTTGGGCATCACAATGTCAAAATGCTGATAACTACGTTGGCTGGCAATACGTCCGCGTGGTGTACGCAGAATAAACCCTTCTTGAATAAGATACGGCTCGATAACATCTTCAATGGTACCGCGATCTTCGCTGATGGCAGCGGCGATGGTGTCGATGCCAACGGGGCCACCGTTAAATTTTTCAATTAACGTGCGCAACAGTTTTTGATCCATAATATCAAAACCGCAGGTGTCGACGTTTAATAAATCTAAGGCTTGTTTGGCGATGTTTTCATCGATAAAACCGTCACTTTTAACTTGCGCATAATCGCGCACACGCCGTAATAATCGGTTGGTAATACGCGGTGTGCCGCGTGAGCGGCGGGCGATTTCTTCAGCGCCGGCCATATCGATAGGAACATTTAAAATTTTAGCGGAACGATGCACGATATGGGTTAGGTCTTTTAAATTATAAAATTCTAAGCGTTGCACAATGCCGAAACGATCGCGTAGTGGGGAAGTTAATAAACCGGCGCGTGTGGTGGCGCCGACTAAGGTAAAACGTGGTAAGTCTAATTTAATCGAGCGTGCAGCGGGTCCTTCGCCAATCATAATATCTAATTGGAAATCTTCCATGGCAGGATATAAGACTTCTTCTACCATCGGGCTTAAGCGATGGATTTCATCAATAAATAATACGTCGTTGGGTTCTAGGTTTGTTAGCAGCGCGGCAAGATCGCCAGCTTTTTCTAATACCGGCCCTGAGGTTTGTTTTAAGCCCGCTTGCATTTCATTAGCGATAATATGTGATAGTGTTGTTTTGCCTAATCCTGGAGGACCAAAAATAAGCGTGTGGTCTAAAGCCTCACCACGATGTTTAGCAGCTTGGATAAAAATATCCATTTGTTCTTTAACGCGTGGTTGGCCGATATAGTCGCTTAGTTGGCGTGGGCGGATGGAATTTTCCATGGCCTTTTCACCCATTTGAGCGTTGGCATTGATGATATTGTCACGCGTATGTGAGTCTTCCATGGCTTAAACTCCTTTAGCGATTTCTTGTAACGCTAAACGAATTAGCTGTTCGCTGCTTGTATTAGCTTGGTAAATTTTATCGACGGCGCGTTTTGCTTCGTTGGCTTTGTAGCCGAGTGCGCTTAAGGCGCTAATGGCATCATCGAGTGATTGGTTAGCGTTATCACCGCTTTGTTTTTCTAAAGGTGCTGCTGCCCAATCTTTTAATGAGTCGCGGGTTTCAATGATTAAACGCTCAGCGGTTTTTTTGCCGATGCCGGGAATGCTGACTAAGCGTGCAGCTTGATTTTGCTGAATGCACTGCACAAATTCGTCGGCGCTCATGCCCGATAAAATAGTTAAAGCGAGTTTCGGTCCGACGCCATTCACTTTTATTAATGCACGAAAGAGTGCGCGATCGCGTGGATGGTGAAATCCATACAATAAATGGGCATCTTCACGTACGACAAGGTGTGTGTATAATTTAATATGTTGTTCAATATCAGGTAAATGATAAAACGTGGTCATGGGTGCTGAAATTTCATAACCAACGCCATGAGACTCAATAATAAGCTGTGGCGGTGATTTTTCGGTAATCGTGCCGCTAATGGTACCAATCATGAAGAAGCTCCCGCTGTGATGGACGCTTTTGCCAGTGTCCGTTGTATTCGTTGGGTGTTAGCATGACATAAAGCGATCGCTAATGCATCTGCGGCATCGGATTGTGGTGACTTGTCTAATTTTAATAGCATTTTTACCATGTGTTGCACTTGTACTTTTGACGCTGCGCCATAACCGACGACGGCTTGCTTGATTTGTCGAGCGCTGTATTCACCGACGGCTAGACCGTGTGTTGCAAGGGAAACTAAGGCGGCACCTCGTGCTTGGCCGAGTTTTAAGGCTGACTGGGGGTTGCGACAGGTAAAAACTTGTTCAATAGCGGCTTCAACAGGGTTGAATTCACTTAATACCTCGGTGAGCTGTTGATGTATTTTATATAAACGCTCGTGCAGTTCGTTTTCTTGACAGCGAATAAAGCCATGGGTGATATGCCCTTGCTCACTTCCTTGCGACCAAATAATGCCAAAGCCAGTGCAGCGTGATCCTGGGTCGATGCCGATAATAATGCGCTTATCTTTATTCATACCATTCCTTTGTTTGTATTTCTGCGATTTTAGCTTTGTTAATAAAAAAGGTCTATTGTATGGCAAAGCGGGTTCATTGCAACAATGAACCCGTACAAAGATAAGCTTATATAATTAGAGCCAAAGATGCGAGTGTGTGCTTACGTAGCAAAGTTACGCATTAAAGCTGGCTGCTGGGGTATTGTCTTTTGCATCCTTATCACTGGAAGCAGTAGAAATTTCCTTCATAAAGCGATTAAATTCTTTTTCGAGGTCGCTAACTTCAGGTGCGATCAGTTTTTTGGATGAAAATAGACTTATTTTTCCTCGTGGCAGTTCTGTGTCTGGGTGTTGTTCTTTTGTATAGGCTAGTGCTTCAGCGTAAGTAGTTTTTATTAAGCTAAGAAGATTGGCATTTGTTTTGGGTAGCGCTTTAAAGAGGTTGAAAACAGTTTCAAGTGCCGCCTTTATTGCGGTTGCATCGCCTTTCTTTAAGCGAATATTATTGATGGAAACGAGTTGTATGCGGATTAGGAATTTTTGGATGTGAGTTATAAATGTTTTTGTATCGTATTGAAACTCTTTAGCATACGCTCTCACAGTTAGCAACTGGTTTGTTAAATGGGTGAGTTCTTGCTCGTTTATCGTTTTTTCCTTGAAGATAGAGTATTCAAAAATGTGTAAAGAGCGTACGCTATTTTTGATATGCTCTATAAGCTTGATAAGATCCCTAATTTCATAACTACTTAAAGAAATTTTATCATCCTTGCTTTCTTTTTCAGTAGTGCTGTTTTCTTTTGGCGTGTTACTGTCGGTAAGGTTATCTTTGCTTTCATCTTTGGGGGTATCAAAATCAGCAAAGTCATCTACAATTTTATCGGCGCTAGCGAAATATTTACCCATGTATTGGCTAAACTCTTTGAACTGTTTTGCTATAAACTCATCTTTGCGATTTAGATCATAATCAATAATGGCGATGGTTGCATCATCTCCGCCATAAGTGTAAGCATTGAGGTTCGTTAGATGCTTATAGTGTTTTGTGTCCATCGAGTATCTTAATTTAATCAGAAGGTCTATTTTTTCGGTGTTTGATAAGTTTCCTTGCTGAATTTTTTTAAGATCTTCTGTAAAGCTAGTTCCTAATATTTGATCGAGTTTATATATATCTTTTTCTAATGCTTCAAGCCTATTGCCTATGCTGCTTTGTTCTTCAGGAGACTTGAGAGTTTGCTGGTATGCTATAGCTTTTTTGGTGTCGTTAATTATTCTTGCTTTGGTATTTAATTTTTCTTTATCCTTATTTTCTTTTTGAGAAAGATCTTTGTGTTCATTTTCCAAATCTTGTAAGTGCTTAACTAGTTCTTGGTGTTTTGCATGCGCCGACAAACGAGTGAGAATCTCTTTTATCTGTGGTTCTATTTTTGTTGTAAAGAGTATGTCTGTTGTTTGAATTTCTGTCTCGTATCTTTCTTTATTTTTTTCTGCTGTCTTCATCTCCTGTTTCTGATTTTCTTCACATATAGAGGTAAGTTGGCTTAGAGGGGTTTTGGCTAATTGGGGTGTCGTGTGAAAGGACATATGTATTTCGGTGGTCATTTTGCCTTTTATAGTTTTTTTATTCTGGCGAATGACATAGTCTTGTTTTATCGCAAAGTTATCGCACAGGCCACCATCCGTGCTTCCTACTAGTCGCAGGTGGTTCTGTTCGTTTGTTGGTAGTGAATGCGAAAAGTAAATCATATCTTCTATGGTTTCAGCTTGATGGATATCAAAAGGTAACATTCTTTGTAAGCCATAAGGAAATGGCACACGTGCTTGCTTTACTTCTTCAGCCATCTCCGTGGTTTGATCAAGGTGGTCAATGTACCTATAGTTGCTTGCTGGTTTTAATGTGGTATAGGTGCCATCTTCGTTTTGCATGGCAAGGTAGGTATCACCAATGCCAAATCCTGCTACTATCGTTTCATTGTTACTGTTTTGATAGGCAAACGCTACAGCAAAATTAAATTTAGCGGAGTCACCTTGTTGAGATTGGTTGAATTGTTCGACAAGAGTATTTAATTCAATTAGGTGTTTCTGAAAGATGTCTTTTGTGTCGCCATCATCTGATTTGCTGTCTTTTTCCTTGGAATTATTTATCAGGTCATCAATAATTCTTGGGATTAAATTGGGGATATAAGTTTCGGCAAACGCTTTAGCGCCCTCGCCTGAAGACCGGAAGGCTCCATCAACAATGACTAGGTAGGGTAAGCCGTTAATGAGCCCTATTGCTGCGGCGTCGTCCGCTTTTGATTTATCTGATGGTCTTTTTAGATTCCAGTACAAGCCTCCTGAGTGTAATGTTCCAATGGGGAGCTTTTCATCTGCGGGGCTGTTTTGTGTAAACCCTGTGATGGGCTGGTTAGACGCTTTTTCTAATGGTGCTTGTCCTACGCAGTTTGTTTGTGTTGTTAGCGTGTCGGTGTTAATGGTGGTTCTCATTGTATGGGTACCTTTTCTCAATATATGTATAGTCATCACGTTTATAGCAAGGATTTTATGTGGCAGCTGATAATGGTTAAGTTGCCGCTGTATCTTACTGGCTATGAGAAAATATTAACCACTCGTCATTAAATAAGTATTAAATCATGGATATCGGGTGTTTATTTGGATAAATATTATTCTAATGGTCGGAAAAATACCAATAACTAATTGGTATTAGCGGGGGTGTGATTTATGCTAGGTTATGCCAAGCCTCGCTGGAGGCCAGATTATCTACGAAAGTTTCTCGATAATGTCATCCGCAATATCGGCATTGGAATAAACGTTTTGTACGTCATCCAAATCTTCTAGCATATCGGTTAAGCGAATCATTTTTTCAGCTTGATCTTGATCGAGTTCCACTTCTGTTGAAGGTGTCATGGTGATTTCAGCATTAATAAATTCGAGTTTGGCGTTGTTCATGGCATCACGGACGGTTTCAAAGTCGTCGGGGGTGGTGACAACATCAATGGAGCCGTCATCATTGCTTTGTACGTCTTCTGCGCCGGCTTCTAATGCGGCTTCCATAATTTTTTCTTCGTCAGCGCCGGGGGCAAAATTAATTAAACCTTGTTTGGTAAATAAATAAGAAACGGAACCGTCCGTTCCTAAATTACCACCGCATTTGGTAAAGGCATGACGTACTTCAGCGACGGTGCGATTTTTATTGTCAGTTAAGCAGTCGACCATCACGGCAACGCCATTAGGGCCGTAGCCTTCATAGCGGATTTCCATCATATTATCGGCTTCGTCATCACCAGCGCCACGTTTGACGGCGCGCTGGATAGTGTCTTTTGGCATATTGGCGCTAAGGGCTTTATCGATGGCTAAACGTAATCTTGGATTGGCACTTTCATCACCGCCACCCATGCGTGCGGCAACGGTAATTTCACGGATAAGTTTTGTGAAAATTTTTCCGCGCTTGGCATCTTGGCGTGCTTTGGTATGTTTGATGTTCGCCCATTTACTGTGTCCAGCCATGTTGATTCTCCCGTCGTTAAAAATGTCTTATTTTTTAATTTTAACTGTTTTGATATTAAGCTCACGCAATTGCTCATTAGAGACTTCTGATGGCGCATTGGTTAGTGGGCATTGTGCAGTTTGCGTTTTTGGAAAGGCAATAACATCACGGATGCTGGCTGAGTTGGTCATCAGCATCACAATACGATCGATACCAAATGCCATGCCGCCGTGCGGTGGGCAGCCCATTTTTAATGCCGATAAAAGATGGCCGAATTGCGCTTGGGCGCTTTCTTTGGTAAAGCCTAGAATTTCAAAAGCGGCATCTTGAATATCGCTGTGGCTAATACGAATTGAGCCGCCACCAATTTCACTGCCGTTTAAGACCATATCGTAAGCGCGTGATAGGCTGCCGTCTGGGTTAGCTAGCAATTTATCGACATGTGATTCTTGTGGGGCAGTAAAAGGATGGTGTAATGCTTGCCAGCCGCCTTTGTCATCAGATTCAAACATGGGGAAATCAATGACCCACAGAGGTTCCCATTCGGAAGTATAAAGATTTAAATCAGCGCCTAGACGATTGCGTAGGGCGCCTAATGCTTCGTTAACTACTTTTTCTTTATCGGCGCCAAAGAAAATAATATCTCCGCTTTGTGCATTTGTGCGCTTGAGAATATTTAAAACGGCATCGTCAGGTAGAAATTTTAAAATCGGTGATTGTAATCCATCAATACCTTTATCGATATCATTCACTTTAATATAAGCTAGGCCTTTCGCGCCATAAATAGCAACAAAAGCGGTGTAATCGTCAATGACTTTACGGCTTAGTTCTGCTCCTTTGGGAACACGTAAGGCAGCAACGCGCCCTTTGGGATCATTGGCAGGGCCGTTGAAGACTTTAAATTCAACGTCTTTTAATAAATCGCTGATTTCTGTTAACTTAAGTGGGATGCGTAAGTCAGGGCGATCATTACCAAAGCGTGACATCGCTTCTTGGTAGGTCATGCGTGGGAAGGGGTTGGGTAATTCGATCGATAAGGTTTCTTTAAAAAGGTAGCGAACCATCGCTTCCATCATTTGTTGTATGTCTTGTTCATCAACAAAGGACATTTCAATATCAAGCTGAGTAAATTCAGGTTGACGATCAGCGCGTAAGTCTTCGTCACGGAAGCAGCGTACTACTTGATAATAACGATCAAAACCAGAGATCATTAGCAATTGTTTAAAGATCTGTGGTGATTGCGGCAATGCAAAGAAGTGGCTTTGATGTGTGCGGCTTGGTACGAGATAGTCGCGTGCACCTTCGGGGGTTGATTTTGTTAGGATCGGTGTTTCGATATCAAGAAAGCCTTGTTCATCCATAAAGTGACGAATGTTGCGCACGATCTTAGAGCGCATTTTGAGGCGCTCGGCCATTTCCGGGCGGCGTAAGTCGAGAAAACGGTAACGTAGGCGGACTTCTTCGCCCACTTCTTGGTACTCATCAACATTAAAAGGAAGCGGTGTTGCACTGTTCAGTACGGTCAGTTCGGTAGCAACAAGCTCGACTTCACCGGAAGGTAGGGCTTTATTAATGGTGCCTTCTGGGCGTCGGCGGATGGTCCCTGTTACTTTGATGACGAATTCATTGCGCAGAGTATGGGCAGTTTCAAAGGCTTCTTTATATTCAGGGTCACAAACCACCTGAACAATGCCTTCGCGATCACGCAAATCAACAAATACTAGGCCGCCATGGTCTCTTCGTCTATGCACCCAGCCGCACAGGGTGACTTCTTGGTCCAGTAGGGAAGCGTTGATTTGATGACAATAATGGCTGCGCATGATGTTAACTCACTTTTTTACAGATTCGATTGGAAAACAGCCAATGTTACCTGGAGTGGTGTCGGTCTGCAAGATGGCCTGTGGTGGGTGTTTGAAAATAAGTCAGTGGTGGGGTGGCTTGGTAGTGGTGTTGGTTTCACGCAAAGGCGCTAAGGGGACGCAAAGGGCGCAGTGAGAAAAATAAAACTTAGCGCCCTTTGCGTCCCCTTAGCGCCTTTGCGTGAAACTCCCGCCGCAACAAAACATTTAAAACCTTTTCTATGGGGTTGTCGAACACTCTTGTTTAATTAGAAACGTATTTTGATCCCCAGTGATGCGTATTTTTTCGCATTAATTCTGAATTTTAATAAAATTTTAATTTTTATAAGGTAGTATGTGTTTTTATTGTTAATTAATGGAGCTGTTTTCTAGTAAGGATCTGGTCATTGTTGCTTTGATTTATAGCATTAGGATGTGCTCCTCACGGTGGTGAGGCGGAAGACATTATTTTCACATCTCTAAGCTATAAAGGGGTTATAATGGGTGGAAAACAAAGTCGTCAGGCTAAAGTAAGCCAAGGTGAAGCTAAATCTGAAACTACGGGTGAAGTTAAGGGTGAAGCTAAAGGTGAGCACAGTAAACGTGCTGCTATAAAAATACAAAGTTTATTTCGTGGCTATAGCGCAAGACGTAGATTTGCCATTAAGCCTTTAGAAGAGAAGGAGGCTAGCATATCTGGAGCATTTTGCACCGGAAATGATCCTGATAATTTACTTGTGCCAGCGCAGTTAAAATCAGATAAGCCATTTGCACTAGTGGGTACCTCAGGTGCGCGTTCATTGGATATAGCATTATCGTTTTGTGCCGAAAATACTACTTTTATTCCAAAAATATATATCGTTGACCGCAGCATTAATGTCAAAGCGTTCTGGTCCATATTGCAGCGCTGTTTTGCCAAAGCAGCTGATTTGGAAGCGGTAAAAGCCAATATAATACTATCTCAAGACAACTTTGCTAAAGTTATTACTTGTTGTCCATGCCATTCTTTACCTGCGTTAGTTACTTTGCTTGCTGGGTTGGAGCAAGGTTTTTCTTTTGATCGTCTTAAAGCCATGGTGATGAATGTTAGTATGATACTCGGTGACTGGGCTGATCCCATATTGTTTACCAAGCTTAAAAATATTTGTGATGCTAGTGGGTTTGAGGCGGTTTATGCTTATTCATCGAATATTGTCTCTTGTAGTGACTTTGGTGATTTTGCTGAAGAAAAATGTGTGGCTGCTATTTTAAATAATATCAAAACACTTAATCCTAAGGCCAGTGTATATTCAAACCGTGATAAAGATAAAAGAAGGCCAACCAAAATATTTTGCTATCAAGGTCCTGGTTCGGTAGGGCAACTTAAACAAGATATAGGTGAGCGGCCGGCTGATCTTTCACTTGGCTTTCTTGCTGGCCTTGGTTTGGTTGCTGTATATATTACGGATATTTCAGGGGTAGAGTCGGCGTCTGAAAGTAAGCGGTTACCTGTTGAAGAAGTGTCAACGTGTCAGAATGGTTTGTTTTCTAAGGCTGCAGAAAAGAAAGCGCGAATTCACTATGCTTGTCAGCAATCGCGACTGTTTGGTGAAAAGTTTAGGGCTAAACGTTATCAGCAGGCTTTACCTTTTGCTGAGGCTGCCTATAAAGCTTATGAATCTGTTTGTGATAAGGGTAACCCAAAAGAAGAGTTGCAGCTTGCTGCTGCGTTGCATAATCTCGGGGCTGTGTACCAAGAGTTAGGGCATGTGGATCAGGCACTCGAATTGCTTGCAAGGGCTTTGGTGATACGTGACAAGTACAATCATGCTGGTTGCAGCAGTACTCGGCGGAGATTAAAGGCAGTAATTGATGTTAGGGGGGTTGCTGATCATATGAAGGAACCTGAAGTAAGAACCTTCGCCGCATAAGCTTTGGGACTGTTTGCATCTTAAGAGGCTTGTGGCGCGTTTTGATCCTTTTGTGTGTCTGGCATGACCACGCCGAGAGAGACGATGACTTTAAAAGCCTCTTCAACACTAATATCCAGCTGTATGGTTTCGCTGCGCGGTACGACGAGTAAAAACCCTGAGGTTGGGTTGGGTGAGGTGGGAATAAAAACGGTGACGGTTTCTTCTTCGTGTGGTGTGCCTTGGAAGTTACTTGAGGTTTGAAAACCAATGCCCCAGGAACCTTTGCGGGGGAATTCGACCAGTAATACTTTTTTAAAGGATTCCCCTTTGGGTTGTACAAAAGCATGTAAGACTTGTTTTACTGCTGAGTGAATGCTGCGAATCAAAGGAATTTTCGCTAATAAACGGTCCCATAATGCTACCAGGCGATGACCTATAAAATTGGTCATCAATACCCCAGTAAGAAATAAAATTAATAGTGTAAAAATAAGTCCTAGACCTGGGATATGACGGCCAAAAATATGATCGGGTTGATATTGTTCGGGTAGTAGGGCAAAGGTGCTGTCTAAGATGTTAAATAAAAAACGTAGCACCACAAAGGTCGCCCAAATGGGTAGCCACAATACTAGTCCGGCGAGAAAATAGCGTTTTATCATATTACATCCTTGATGACAGGCGTGGTTCGCTGCGTCTGTATCCTATTTTATATGCTCTTGCGGTTGGTTGCTATACTGTACTTGCCTTTTTCACAGCTGGTGTGAAAAAGGCAAGGTGCGTGATGGGCGCTTAAAGGGATAGTCCAGGGGGGGTGCTTTTATTTTCTCCTGCGGTGCTTGGAGTCCCGCTAGCTCTCTCTTTTGTCGATAGCATGGAATAAGGATTTTCTGCAAGGGTTGTTGTTGAGCTAGTTGAGCTGCTCGGCGCATTTTTGCTGTTGTCGGTGTCTTTGCTTTTTTCTTCTTTTTTGTTGGTGTCGGCTTGCTCACTTGGATGTGCTTTTGCATCTAGATCGGCAGTGGTAAGGTTTTTTAGTCTCTCCGTTAGGGTAGCGATAGCGGCTTGTGATTCATCTTTGCTGTTGTCGGTGTCGGCTTGTTCACTTGAATGTGCTTTTGCATCTAGATCGGCAGTGCTAAGGTTTTTTAGCCTTTCTGTTAGGATAGCGATAACGGCTTGTGATTCATCAAGCAGATCTACGGGTATGGATGCGTTCGGGTTTTTTATATGACTAGTTAGCATATCAATACTTTCTTGTTGGACTTTTATATAGTTTTCAATGTCTTTTTTGCTCTGTAATGGTTTAAGCCAAGGGTTGTTTTTCACGCTAGTTAGGGTAGACCGCATGGGTGCTAGTATTTTCACTGCTTCCTTTTGCATTAACTGTTTTATGTCGTGTTGTAATGCGCTTTGCTTTCCTTTTTCTTTAACTATTTCCTCAATGTTGCTTAAGAGGGTGTTAAGTTGTTGTAGAGCTAGGTCGCTTATATTGTCACTGCATTCTGTGATGATTGTTCTGATAAATTCGCAGGTTTTTGCAATATGTAGGGATAGCGCGCTGTGTGATTCAAATAGACTGATTATGTATTTTTTTTCATTTTCCCCAATGCCTTGTAGGGTTATTATTTGTGCTATGTATTGTTTTAGCTTATCAGTGCTTGCGGGTGCAAACGCTTCTTCTTTCAGCCACATTTTTATAAAGGTAATGGAGGTTAACAGGGTGGCAACGATGTCTGTTTTATTGCTGTCAGAAAGCATTACGGTGAATAATTCACTGCGTAACTTTATGTTTAATTTAGTTAGTTCTTGAACTAGTTTGTCTCTTATTTGGCTTGTTTTAATTATATTCTGTAAGAAGATAGGAATAACAAGGTAACTGTCAGACGCCTGTTTTGAGTCTGGAGGTGTTGTTGGGTTTTTAGGGTTTTTTCTCATTTTGTGTGCCTCATGTTTAATGGTTAGCTTGTAGAGTTGATTATATGAGGTGAATTTTAAACTAATATTAAGTGCGAGCATTTTTTCTGAATAATTGACAGGGTATTTTTTTAAGGTTTGACGGAATTTGCATGTGGCTAATTTTATAGGCTTAAAATGTGGCTGAATTTGTGTGTGAGGATATAGCTAGTTTTTTGAGCGTTTGAAAAATACGGTAAAGCATAACCATGGTGCGCTTGCTTGTTTGCGAGGTGATGCGCAAGCGTTGTTGTGTCTGTGAGTCAGCAAGTTCTGTGGCTGCTTGTAGATAGAGTGGGATGCTGTGGCTTTATGTTTCTCCTGAATTGCTGTCCTTTTCTTTCTTTTTACCTTTGTCGCGGAAATCGGTGACGTACCAGCCGGTGCCTTTGAGTTGGAAGCTGGTGGATGAGACCTGTTTCTTTAATTGATCTTGTTCACAATGCGGGCATTTTGTTTTTGGCTCATCACTGAATTTTTGAATGAATTCACTGATTTCACCGCAGTTTTCGCAGCGATATTCATAAATTGGCATGATTTAACCTCGGTTTTTTTTAAGTTCGTTATTTTATCTTATGATATTCAAGATGCAAGTAAAAGAGGGGGTTGTCGCGTGACTTGATCGGTGTTGTTGCTTCACGAAGAGCTGGTAACAACGCCATCAGAAAAGCAGAGTAACAAAAAATAAATTAATTGATAGAAGACCAAAGCCTCCAAAAGAGCGTAGGGGCACAGCATGCTGTGCCCGTTTGGGTGTGAATGGCGGTAGACAGTGAGGGTGCCGCAGTTGGGGTCGGTGTGACTAAGGTTTATTTAGTCGTCCCATTGTAAAGAGCCGCCAGCTTGATATTCAATCACGCGGGTTTCAAAGAAGTTCTTTTCTTTTTTAAGATCCATCATTTCGCTCATCCATGGGAATGGGTTTTTCACACCAGGATATTGCTCAGCTAATCCAATTTGTGCTAAGCGGCGATTGGCGATGTATTGCAGGTAGTCTTTAAACATCTCTGCATTGAGGCCAAGAATACCGCGTGGCATGGTGTCTTTAGCGTATTGATATTCTAAATCTACCCCTTCACGGATCATCTTAATAACTTCTTGTTGGAATTCCGATGACCACAGGTGTGGGTTTTCAATTTTAATTTGATTAATAACATCAATACCAAAGTTTACGTGCATCGATTCGTCACGCAAAATATATTGAAATTGCTCGGAGGTGCCGGTCATTTTTCCACGTCGACCCATCGCTAAAATTTGCGTAAAGCCAACGTAGAAAAATAGGCCTTCAAACACGACGTAAAATGCGATTAAGTCGCGTAGCAGGCGCTGATCGTCTTCGGGAGTGCCAGTCTTAAAGTTAGGATCAGCTAAGCTTTGCGTATAAGGCAAAGCCCATACTGCTTTCGTCGAAATCGCCGGTATTTCACGATACATGTTAAACACTTCTGCTTCGTCAAGACCGAGGCTTTCAATAATATGTTGATACGAATGTGTATGCAGCGCTTCTTCAAATGCTTGGCGCAGCAAGTATTGGCGGCATTCTGGGTTGGTGATATGTCGATAGATAGCGAGCACTAAGTTATTGGCAACCAATGAATCGGCTGTAGAGAAAAAACCTAGGCTGCGTTTGATAATGATGCGTTCATCTTCTGTTAAGCCGTTAGGGTCTTTCCATAAAGCAACGTCGGCGGCCATATTGATTTCATTAGGCATCCAGTGGTTGGCGCAACCGGATAAATACTTTTGCCACGCCCAGGTGTATTTGAATGGCACCAGTTGATTTAAATCGGCACGGCAGTTAATAATTTTTTTGTCGTCGACTTGAATGCGTGCCGCACCCATTTCCACGGATTCTATGCCAAGGCTGCCTTGTTGATCTTCGTGATCACTTGTTTGTTTTGGTGGTTCTTCTTTAGGGGCGATAGGTGCATTGGTGTCGTAATCATTCCAATCTAATAAGCTTTCAGTTGACATCATTTTTCTCCATTCTTTGTGTATCTGGATCCCGCGATCAAGTCGCGGGATGACGGTCTTTGCGCGATTGAGCCGCGGCATGCCTGGTTTTATTTATTGGCACGCTTCGCAATCAGGGTTGTCGATCGAGCACGCTTGCGGTGCTGCATCTTGAGCAACTGCGTTGAGGGTGCCGTCATTAATGGTTGCTTTTTCTGTGCTGGTAGCGCCCATGCTACGTAAGTAGTAAGTGGTTTTTAAGCCGCGTAACCATGCCATGCGATATAAAATATCGAGTTTCTTCCCGGAAGGCTCAGCCATGTATAGGTTGAGTGATTGCGCTTGGTCAATCCATTTTTGTCTTCTTGAAGCAGCTTCTACTAACCAGCGAGGCTCGATTTCAAAAGCGGTGGCATATAAGTTTTTAAGATCAGCGGGGATGCGATCAATCTTTTGCACGCTGCCGTTATAGTATTTTAAGTCGTGAATCATGACGTTATCCCATAGCTCCAACGCTTTTAGGTCTTTCACTAAGTAAGGATTGACGATAGTGAATTCACCTGAGAGATTGGATTTAACGAATAAGTTTTGATATGTGGGCTCAATCGATTGTGACACGCCGCAGATATTTGAAATCGTTGCTGTGGGCGCAATCGCCATAACGTTTGAATTACGCATACCGTGTTTTTTCACGTCTTTGCGTAAGGTATCCCAATCTAAGCGTTGATCGCAATTTTGTTCCAAGAATTTGCCGCGATTTGCTTGTAGGTCAGCAATGGTATCGATCGGTAGCTTTCCTTGGCTCCATGTAGATCCTTGATAAGATTCATACGTGCCACGTTCTTTAGCAAGCTCCATCGATGCGTTAATAGCATGATAGCTAACATGTTCCATGCTGATATCAGCAAATTCAACCGCTGCATCAGAGGCATAAGCAATGCGCTGTTCGTATAAAGCATCTTGGAAGCCCATTAAACCTAGGCCGATTGGGCGATGTTTAAAGTTAGAATTTTTCGCTTGCGGTACGCTGTAAAAGTTAATGTCGATCACGTTATCGAGCATGCGGATGGCGGTTTTTACGGTACGTGCCAGTTTGTCAGTATCAAGCTTGCCATCTTTCATGTGTTTAACTAGGTTAATGCTACCTAAGTTACATACGGCGATTTCATCTTTAGAGGTATTTAAAGTGATTTCCGTACAGAGGTTGGAGCTATGAATAACACCCATATGCTGTTGCGGTGAACGCAAGTTGCAAGCGTCTTTAAAAGTGACCCAGGGATGTCCTGTTTCAAATAGCATGCCAAGCATTTTGCGCCATAGGTTAACCGCTGGAATTTTCTTGCTGCGAATTTCACCTTTGGCGGCTTTTTGTTCGTAAGCGACGTAGGCTTTTTCAAAGGCGTCGCCGTAAAGGTCATGCAAGTCAGGTGCTTCATTTGGGGAGAATAAGGTCCAGTCTGCTTTTTCAAATAAGCGTTTCATAAACAAATCTGGGATCCAGTTTGCGGTATTCATATCGTGTGTGCGGCGGCGTTCATCACCGGTGTTCTTACGTAGCTCTAAGAACTCTTCGATATCCATGTGCCAGGTTTCTAAGTAAGCACAAACTGCGCCTTTGCGCTTGCCACCTTGGTTAACCGCAACGGCGGTGGCGTCTGCTACATTTAAGAACGGAACAACACCTAAAGATTTGCCGTTGGTGCCGCGAATATGGGCGCCCATAGCGCGTACCGGTGTCCAGTCATTGCCAAGTCCGCCGGCGTATTTTGATAGCAAGGCATTGTCTTTTAATGCGCTGTAGATGCCGTCTAAATCATCGGGCACTGTGGTTAAAAAGCAGCTCGATAGTTGCGGGAAGGTGGTGCCTGCGTTAAATAACGTTGGCGTTGAGCTCATAAAGTCAAACGATGACAGCAAGTTATAAAACTCAATGGCGCGCTCGTTGCGTTGCTCGCCTTCACATTCGGCTAAGCCCATGGCGACGCGCATATAGAAAGTTTGTGGTAGTTCTAAACGTACGCCTTGTCGATGAATAAAGTAGCGATCATACAAGGTTTGTAAGCTTAGGTAGGTGAACGTATTGTCACGCTCGGGTTTAAGCGCTGCAGCAAGTTGATCCAGATCAAAGTTGTTGAGCTCTTTGCCTAATAATTCAGCTTCAATGCCTTGCGCAATAAAGGTTTTGAACACGGTTGGGTATAGGTCTTTGATATTGTCGCGCGTTAAGTTGTGCGTAATTTTCAAGCCGGTCAGTGTTTCTGTGTATAGCTCTTGTAGCAATAGACGTGCAGTGACATAGGTATAAGAAGGCTCGTTCTCAACCATGGTGCGTACAGTCATGATAAGCGCTTTGTAGATATCTTTGATTGCCACACCGTCGAATAGGTTTTGTTTTACATCTTCTAAGATTTGTGCAGGATCAGCACTTTCCAAGCCTTGGCAGGCCGAGTGCACAAGGTTATGTAGCCAGCGCATATCCAATGGTGCTTTGGCGCCATCGTCTAGTGTGATGTTGATGCGATGAGTACTGCCGCTCTCATGCGCTTGTTGTTCGCGTTGTTTGCGTCGTTCTTCACGATAAAGAACGTAGGAGCGAGCAATTTTTTGCTCACCGGCGTACATCAACGCAAGTTCTACTTTGTCTTGGATGGCTTCAATATGGATGGTGCCACCATCTGGCCAGCGTTTGGTGAACATATCATCAATTTGCTGTGTTAAGGTGGTGACGATTTCTTGTACTCGTGGTGAGTTTTCAGCTTGATCACCTTCTTCGGCGAGAAACGCTTTTTTGATAGCGGTTGCAATGCGATTACTTTCGTATTTAACGACACGACCGTCGCGTTTGATAACGCGCAGCTGGCCTGGTTCGACAGTTTCCAGTAGGCTCGGGTCGTGAATCTGAATGGTTTCCTCGGTTGTTTCAATAAACTTGCTAGTCTCCATGATAGCTCCTGGTGTGTGTAAGTTTTTGGCTTCGAAACCCAATATATGGGTGTTAGGCTGACGGATAAGCACAAGATAGTGTGTTTTATTGTGGATTGCAATAGGATATCATGAGAGCAACATGTGGATAAAGTGTGGGTTACTTGTCAGTAAATATTTTTTGATAATCCCTTTTTTCTAATTCAAGAAGTTACAATACTCTTCAAGAATTTGCTTTTAGAAAAAAAGTGACGATAAATTTGTTAAACTGAGGTAATAGTGGAAGAATGCTTACGGGACAGTAAGAAATTATCTGGATATAAGGTTACCTTAAGCTGGGGATATTATTATGAATGCAGCTGTTATTGATCGACAGGGCTTTCGGCTAAATGTAGGGATTATTATTGTGAATGATCAAGGACAACTCTTGTGGGCACGTCGTCACGGCAACCCAAATGCGTGGCAGTTTCCTCAAGGGGGTATCAATGCAAATGAGACACTTGCAGAGGCGATGTATCGCGAATTGCATGAGGAACTCGGCCTTTCTCCAGAACATGTTGAAATAATAGCAAAAACAAAAGGTTGGTTACGTTATCGCCTGCCCAAACACTTTCGCCGTTACGATTCAAAACCCTTATGTATTGGTCAAAAGCAGAAATGGTTTTTGCTGCGTTTGTCTGATAGTGAGGATAAAATTACTTTAGATCATTGCGATAAGCCTGAATTTGATCAGTGGAAATGGGTTGACTATTGGTTTCCATTAGAACAGGTGATTTCGTTTAAAAAAAGTGTTTATCGGAAAGTTTTAAAAGAGTTTTCTCGCTGGGTTAATAAATAAACTTTACAATAGAGATAGAGAATAGGAGTTAGGAACGCTAGATGCTAAAAGTGCTACAAAGAATAACGCAGGAAGTGAGTTCTGCATCCAATCTTGAGCAGGCATTGGCGCGTGTGGTGTCGCAGGTCCATGATGTCATTCAGGCTGATACTTGTAGCATCTTTATTTGTGATGATGTGCGTGGTGAATATGTGCTTATGGCCACCGAGGGTTTGGATCCAGAAAATGTCGGCAAAGTCAGACTAAAGTATGGCGAAGGACTGGTTGGTTTGGTGGTACAGCGTGAAGAGCCCATCAATCTTGATGATGCGACTGTGCATCCTAGCTTTGTTCGTCATCCGAAAATAGACGTCAATGGTTACGCTGGCTTTTTGGGTGTTCCTATTATTGAGCAAGGTAATGTGCTCGGCGTGTTAATGGCGCAGCAAAATGATGCGCGCTTTTTTGGCGAAGAAGATGAGGCCTTTTGTTTAACGCTCGCTGTGCAGTTATCTGCCGAACTTGATCGTGCTTTGGCCAAGGGCGCGTTAGACAGTATTGATCAAAGAAAACGTCGCAGAAAAAAAGCAGACACGGTTTTAAATGGTGTGTCTGGCTCGCAGGGGGTGGCGATTGGCCATGCGGTTGTTGTTTATCCCCCTGCTGACTTAGATGTTGTTCCTGATAAGAAAATTACCGATGTTGAAGCTGAAATTGCTTCTTTTGAAAAAGCATTGTCGGCAGCGCGTGAGGATATTCAGCTGATCCAAACGCGGGCAAAACAGTCCTTGTCGGTGGCAGAGAATGCTATATTTGATGCTTATTTGCGCATATTAGACAGTAGGACGTTAATTAACGAAGTCATTCAAGGGATTAAAGACGGTCAGTGGGCGGAAGGGGCGTTAAAACATGTTATTAAGCGTCATATTCTGCAGTTTGAGTCGTTAGATGATCCCTATCTTAAAGAGCGAGCGACAGATTTTCGTGATCTTGGGCGTCGTGTGTTGGCGCATTTACAGTCAATTGATCGCGAAGAGTTAACTTATCCTAAAAATACCATTTTGGTCAGTGATGAAGTGACGGCAACGGCCTTGATGGAAGTGCCGCCAGGTCACTTGAAAGGTGTTATTTCAGGTACGGGTTCTAGCAATTCGCACGTGGCTATTTTGACACGCGCTTTGGGTTTGCCGACGGTTATGGGTGTCACGGGGACGCCTTTGGCAAAGTTATCGGGGAAAGAGTGTGTTGTTGATGGTTATAATGGGCAGATTTATATTTCGCCTTCGACAACCATTAAAAAAGAATTCCAGGATTTAGCGGAAGAAGAAAAAGAGCTTAATGATGAGTTAGATTCGCTGCGTGAGTTGCCGGCCGTGACGCAAGACGATCATCGTTTGTCGTTATATGTTAATACGGGGTTGGCAATTGAAGGTGGTTTGTCGCTTAGCGTTGGTGCAGAAGGCGTTGGGCTTTATCGCACGGAGTTGCCCTTTATGATTCGTGATCGTTTTCCGAGTGAGGAAGAGCAGCGGATTATGTATCGTCAATTATTAAATACGTTTTCGCCGCGTCCAGTTGTAATGCGCACTTTAGATATTGGTGGTGATAAGGCGCTGCCTTATTTTTCGGTGCAGGAAGAAAATCCTTTTCTCGGTTGGCGTGGTATTCGCGTGACATTGGATCATCCGGAAGTATTTTTGCAGCAAGTGCGAGCAATGTTGCAAGCAAGTGTTGATTTGACTAACTTGTCGATTATGTTGCCGATGGTGTCTTCTGTTAATGAAGTGGAAGATGCTTTACGTTTGATTAATCAGGCTTATGATGAAACCATTGCCGAAGGCTTTTCGGTGCAAAAGCCGCCTATTGGTTTGATGATGGAAGTGCCGGCGGCAGTGTATCAAGCCTTTGAATTGGCAAAACGGGTGGATTTCTTATCGGTTGGTAGCAATGATTTGATTCAATATTTGTTAGCAGTGGATCGCAATAATCCCCGTGTTGCCAATCGCTACGATGGTTTGCATCCCGCGGTGTTACGTGCTTTATTACAAGTGGTTAAGGCCAGTAAAAAGGCTGGTAAGCCGGTTAGCATTTGTGGTGAATTAGCGAGTGACCCAGTGGCGGTAATATTGTTATTGGCTATGGGTTTTGACACCTTAAGCATGAACGCGCGCAGTTTGCCGCGTGTTAAGTGGGTTATTCGTCAGTTTACTCTCGAACGAGCAAAAGAATTGCTTGATGAAGTTATCAAACTAGATGATCCTAAAGAAGTTCGTATGCATATGGAATCTGCTTTAGAGGATGCAGGCTTGGCTGGGCTTATTCGTGCAGGTCGTTATTAATATAAAGGAATGAACTTGGCTGAAGGACTGGTTGTTAGCATCATTATTTATCTTGTCGTTGGCGCGTTCGTCGGTACCTTATCGGGTTTAATCGGTATTGGTGGTGGTGTTGTTATTGTGCCTGTATTGGTATGGACATTTCATCACGCGGGTTTTAATTCAAGCAGTGTTATTCATATGGCGGCTGGGACATCATTAGCAGTAATGATTGTTACTATGGCGCGCGCCTTGCATTTACATAGTCGTTATAAAGTTGAATACAAATCAATATTTTTTAAATTTATTTGGGGGATTGCTGTTGGGGCGATAGCGGGTGTTGTTATTGCTCATTTTCTTCATAGTGTGGTTCTTAGTGACATATTGGGCGGTGTGCTTGTTTTAGTGGCGATAAGAATGCTGATTGTGCGTCAGGTTAAAACAGGAAATCATAATCTTCCAGGTCGTTTGGCTTCTACTTTTATTGCCTTTTTTGTTGGCGGTCTTTCTGGTCTGCTAGGTATCGGTGGTGGTTCGTTAATGATTCCTTTTCTTTCTTATTGTGGTGTTGAAATGCGTCGTGTGGTGATTGTGTCGGTGGCCGTTGGTTTAACATCTGGCATTGTTGGTGCTATATCGGCATTGGTGACAGGGTTGGGGGCGCCTGGTTTGCCACCCTATGCCATCGGTTATGTGTACTGGCCTGCTTGGCTTGGTATTTCTGTGGGTGGTTTGATTTTTGTGCCGTTGGGAACTCGTTTGTCCCACTCTGCGCCTGTGTTAGTATTAAAGCGCATTTTTGCAGTTTTATTGCTTGTTGTTGGATTGCATATGTTATTTCATTTCTAAGGCCTAAAAATACATGTTTTATTTACCAAAGTTTGATCCGGTGGCGTTCGAAATTGGCCCGTTAAAAGTACATTGGTATGGTTTGATGTACTTAATTGGGTTTATTAGTGCTTGGGTGTTGGCCGTTGTGCGCGCGCGCAAGCCCAATAGTGGTTGGAATGCTGAGCAGCTGGGAGATTTGATTTTTTATTGTGCGCTCGGTGTTATTTTGGGTGGCCGCTTAGGTTATGTCTTATTTTATAACTTGCCTTATTATTTTTCACACCCGTTAGCTATATTTTCCGTTTGGGATGGCGGTATGTCATTTCATGGCGGTATGTTGGGGGTGGTGTTTGCGACGTGGCTTTATAGTTATCGTCATGGTCGTAGTTGGGGGCGTGTTATCGATTATATCGCGCCGCTGGTGCCCATAGGTTTGGGGGCTGGTCGTTTAGGTAATTTTATCAATGGTGAGTTGTGGGGTCGGGTGACGACAATGCCGTGGGGGGTTGTTTATCCCAAGGCAGGTTTGCTGCCACGCCACCCTAATGAAATTTATGAGTTTTTATTAGAGGGGGTGTTACTCTTTATTATTTTATGGTGCTTTTCAGCCAAACCGCGTCCGAAATTTGCTGTTTCAGCACTGTTTTTGTTGTGTTATGGTATCTTCCGATTTTTTATTGAATTCTTTCGTCAGCCAGATCCGCAGTTGGGATTTATTGCTTGGAACTGGTTAACCATGGGGCAAATTCTGTCATTTCCAATGATATTGATTGGTGGCTTGGGTTTGTTGTGGATTTACACTAAAAAGAATAGTGTATAAAATGACAGTGATGTGATTTTAATGGATTAATTGTGAAGCATGCTTTGTTGCATGTCACTGGGATTCTTCACTAACAAGGAATGTTATTATGGCAAAACAAAGTATTGCGCTGGTGGTGCTGTCGTTATTGGCAGTTGTATTTATGTCTCAATTAAATCATGTGTTGGATGTTCTTGTGGGCATCCATAATCATATTGCCAAGGGCTTGCACTTTATTTTTGCAGATGATAAGGTGGGCCTCGTTATTCAAGATATGATTGCTTTGCTGCTGATTCCACTTATCAGTGGTTTTGCATTAACGCTTTCTTATTGGTTGGCCAAGCGTTCGCAGATGCCTTATATGATGACGGTCGTTTGGGTGGTTTGGTTAGTTTTATTAACGACGATGATTGCGCAAAATGATGAAGAGCCAGGTTTACCCATTGCTAGTAAAATGCCTGGACAACGGCACCATATGCAAAATGCAGTGCATACTAGCCAAAAATTTCAGCAGCCCATGATGCAGCCTATGACGCAACCGATGTCAGCTCAGGGTGTTTCACGTGCTCAATTGCAGCAAGGGCCGGGTGCGGCAAATGTTTCAGGTTAACATATAACGAGTAGTTTTTATGCAACAGTATTTAGCATTTCTTCAGCATATTTTAGATCATGGGGTTGATAAGCCTGATAGAACAGGCACTGGTATTCGCAGTGTTTTTGGTTATGATATGCGCTTTAATTTACGTGATGGCTTTCCATTGCTGACGACGAAGAAAGTTCACTTAAAGAGCGTTATTTATGAGTTACTGTGGTTTTTACGCGGTGATACCAATGTTAAATACTTGCAAGAGCATGGTGTTAGAATTTGGAATGAATGGGCTGATGAGGATGGTAATCTAGGTCCTGTGTATGGAAAGCAATGGCGTAGTTGGTCGACAGGTGATGGTCATGCGGTTGACCAGATTGCTGAAGTCATCGAGCAAATTAAGCAAAATCCAAATTCGCGTCGTATGATTGTTAATGCCTGGAATGTTGGTGAATTAGAGAAAATGGCGTTACCTCCGTGCCATCTGTTATTTCAGTTTTATGTTGCTGATGGTGAATTGTCATGCAAGCTAACACAGCGTTCTGCGGATGCCTTTTTGGGAGTGACTTTTAATATTGCTTCTTATTCGTTGTTAACATTTATGATCGCGCAACAGTGTGATTTAAAAGTTGGTGATTTTATTTGGTCTGGTGGTGATTGCCACATTTACGATAATCACCGTGAGCAAGTGGCTGAGCAGCTATCACGTTCTCCGCGATCATTGCCAAGCTTGCATATAAAGCGCCGCCCAGCATCTATTTCTGATTATCAGTTTGAAGATTTTGAAATCTTAAACTATGATCCGCATCCAGCCATTAAGGCGCCAGTGGCGGTCTAATATTTTAGTAGCCGCTAATATGTTGGCGCCACTACTGTATGATCTTACCGATTTAAACGTTTAGAGGCGAGTTTGCATATGATAATGGATTTAACGCAAGTATTGGCTGAAGGGATTCCTGATTGGGAAGGCTGTTGTGGATTTAAAATGAAGCAGGTGATGGATTATCCTGAAGGTGCGCGGGTCAATTGGTTGGATATTCGTAATGGTATTGGTACGCACATGGATGCGCCGAGTCACTTTGTTAAAGGGGCGGGAGATATTGCGGGTATCGAATTAGAGCGTTTGATTTGCCCCGGTGTTGTTATTAATGTTGTTGCGCAGGCACACCAGGACTACGCTATTAGTGCAGATGATATTAACCAATTTGAACAACAGCATGGGCGAATTCCTGAAAACAGTATTGTGATTCTTTATACCGGTTGGGCGACAAGGTGGCATTCGCCGGAAGAATTTAGAAACGTTGATCAAGAGGGTGTTATGCATTTCCCTCATCTTTCTTTTGCGGCAGCAGAATTATTATTAGAGCGCAATATTAATGGTATTGCTGTTGATACACTATCGCCTGATGACCCGCGTGACGATACTTTTCCGGTGCATCATCTATTGTTGGGTGCTGATAAATTTATTATTGAAAATCTTAATATCAATGATGAAATGCCGGTTAAAGATTTTACGCTTATTGCTTTGCCGTTAAGGCTTAAAGATGCAACCGAATCGCCTTGTCGGGTTGTTGCGGTGCCGCTTTTAGAGAAGGTTTTGTGAACCTTTCTTTGTCTTTTCGACAATTTGTGTTGTAAATAACCCTGTATTTCCGACATTGAATGTTGAAAACAACCTTGTTTTTCCAGCATTATTTTTTATAGAATCTGTATATAAAGCATCCTTTTAATTTTGGCTCGTTATGAAAAGATCATTACTTCAATCACTTGTATCGTGGAGATCGAAGCCGGGTCGTCGACCGCTGTTACTTCGGGGTGCACGTCAGACGGGTAAAACATATTTGGTTGATGCTTTTGCCGAGAGTGAGTTTGAGCATTATTTAAAAATCAACTTTGAAAAAGAAACAGCCTTGTTATGATCGTGCGGAATTGTTTTATTGGAAGCGGGATGCGCGTGGGAGTCAGGCTAAATATGTAGAATCTTGGGGGTCAGGCTAAATATGTAGTATTTAAAATTTGATCCGTTTAATATGCAGTACACCACTTCAGCAGTGGTTAGTTTTTAAATACTGCATATTTAGCCTGACCCCTGGACTTCCCAGCCTAACGCTGCAGATCAACTGCTATATTGAATTGCGGGCTGCTGCATTTTCTCTTCATCTGTAGCAGATGCATTGGTTGCCGCGTGCTTAATCAGACCCATTTCATTTAACGTATCATAAGAGGCGCCGTCTTTTTCCAAGGCGCGCAAACGCAGATTATCAATCGCTTGCTCCAAGGGAAACTCCGCTTTTACACCAAATATTTCATTTGCCTTACGCGCACTGCCATTTTTTTTCAGATAACATGTCTTTAATGCA
The DNA here is from genome assembly GCA_030425685.1 of Gammaproteobacteria bacterium. Lineage (GTDB taxonomy): Bacteria > Pseudomonadota > Gammaproteobacteria > Coxiellales > Coxiellaceae > JAUIAD01. The sequence continues at coordinate 61,462 of JAUIAD010000023.1, forward strand.
GACGTTGTTACTTCTGAATTGCCGCCATAGGTAATCGTCAACATGGTATCTTTTGGCGCTTCGACTAGCGCTGAGCGATTAAATAAGCTCGTTAGCTTAGCAACCGTACTACGACGTACTCTTCGTGCTTGTTTAACCTCTAATGACAATACACCATGATCAGCACGGATCGTGCAATTAAAGGGCCACATATTATTGAATACCTCTTCCACGTTGTCGTAGCTACCGACTACCCCACCACGGTTGAATCGCAGGCTATTACGATATTCATTCTTACCTGACCGACGTAAATTTAAACGCATGGAACGAATGGATGTTATCATCTCAGCGCTAACGTTTACGCCTGACTTTAACCAATAATATGGCTTTTCTCCACGAATCAACTGACGTCCAGCTAGGTCATCCGGTGACAGCTTCATATCAATCACATAAGAACTAGGCACAGTCAGTGCAACAATCAACTTCGGATAAAAATGACCATGCTCATTAACAATATCCACGGCTTCTTCATCCGTTATACCCACCTTATGCATACCTTGCTGGGTCAGCGCATTAATTCCAGCGGCATACGCATTGAGATCTATCCCAGCAATAAACTCAGCTTTGCTTAATTCACTATTGCGATCGTTTACAAACACCATACCTGGAAAGTGCTCATTGAATTGCTCTATTGACATCATACTTGGTGTTGTTCGAGCCCACGAATAGCCATAGCCTCTAGACCGTGTTAAGCGTTTTTCTCTACTGCTGAGATTTAACATATGCAAGGAAAGATAGATCTCAACCTGCCCGGTATTATGCACCTCGACTTTCAATTCATCTTGATGACCTGACACGTCACGAAAGGTTTGCGCATAGGCTTGGCGCACACTATCCGTTTGCACACCTTGCGCAAGCGGTGAGGATACTGATTGCGCTTTCTCTTCGGCTTTCAGCAACGTGACGAATGTCGACTCATTTAAGTCTTCGCTCAGATCTCTTAATCTAAGGAACTTATCAGCTTTTTCTTGTTGATCAGGCGCTCCAACATTTTTATCCGGGTGCCAAGCTAATAGCTTATTGCGAATCGCGTCTTTTACCTTGTTAAAATCTTCCGTTGGCGCAATCTCTAAAATAGCAAACAGTTCTTTCATCAGCTCCACCAGTTTATTGCAAATGCCGACCATTTCGCATGGTCAAACTGTAACACGGCAATATTAATGCAGTGTTAAATAATCATAAAAATGAGAGGTAAAACTCTGCAGGCGAATTGCGTCACATTTAGGGTTACCGAAGGCAGATTTGAGCAAGGTCAAAACAGTATACGTTGAGTCATATTAAAGGTTACCGAACACATAATGTGAGGTGCCTACAATGACGCGAAGAATAAT
>JAUIAD010000024.1 GCA_030425685.1 Gammaproteobacteria bacterium
ATTATTCTTCGCGTCATTGTAGGCACCTCACATTATGTGTTCGGTAACCTTTAATATGACTCAACGTATACTGTTTTGACCTTGCTCAAATCTGCCTTCGGTAACCCTAAATGTGACGCAATTCGCCCTGCAGAGAGAAAATACAAATTCCAAATAGATTTAATGTTAATTTAATTCTAGCAAGGCAGAATATGACAAAGAATCTCTACTATTTGATAAAGCAGGATTACAGATGCGACAAAAACTTACAACATTCCTTTCAATCACTAGCGCAATTATTTCCTCAGATACATTTGACAAACATAAATTAGATCTTGTCTTGATAGAGTCAAAAGTGAATTTAATCATCGATACATTTTTAGAACATGAATTTGAACCTGATCTAGATCTTGATCATTCTATTATGGAACTGATAGAAGCCAAACCTGCAGACCCTACCCCTATTGAGCGCCTTGACTTTAATAAAATTGCAAGCGATTTGACAGACCAAAATAATGACGAGCGCTTTAAACAGGAATACTTGGACCAGCTAATAGATACCGCACTTTCTGCCGTTGGAAAATCCCTTAGCGATCTGACTTCATTACAGAGCAGCAAACTGGCTAAATTCCTTGATCTTGCCAGGGAAGAAAAATATGACAGTATTTACGAAGGATTAAGTCTTGAAGTACCAGGATATAGTTTTAATGGTATTGATATTTTAAAAGATATCAAAAAATTTGGCCCTAATAACTACTATAACTTAATGGGCATCTTAGCACAGCATGCCAACATTACACACTTGATCGTTACGTTTCCTTACAATGGTGAAGGCCTTATCCCCTCAATTTGTCTAGGCGTTATAAATTACTTTTCTCATTTAGCTAACAAAGTTGACCAACCGCAGTTGACCCTAAAAATACCTGCCAATTTTCATAAACCCGATCTTTTATTTGAAAACATTAGCAAAAAGGAATATGCCATTTCACTAGAAATTCAATACGGTCTCACTTATTCCAATCAGAATTCTGAAAGCGCTAGCTTAATAATGAAAGCACTCTCGCTTTCAGCCAATAAAGGGCTAGAGCTATCCAGCTTTAAAGCATATAACATGGCATCACCGGATCTAACCATATTAATGAGAACAATCAAAAATAAACCTTCTTTTTTGCAAAAAACACTATCTATTCTCGGCAATTCTATTAATACATTACAGCAAGATGACCTGATTCAACTTTGCAAACAACATGGCATTTCCACCTCACTCCCGGATAGGGACTATTCTCGCTTTAGTGGATTATCAGACGATATGATTTGTAAAGACCTTGGCTTGTCAAAGAAACAGCTGACCGCAAAGCTTGATAGTTGGTCATGTAACTTACCGCTTATTTCACCAGATTGGAAATTATTAAAAAATAAATTTCTTGTACCTTTCTATCTTGCGCAAGCAGAACGCGACTGGGATATGGACAGCAAATCAATTACACTACCCGATGCTATACCTAGCGTACCTCAAGACCAGTCAATTTTATTCGATGTAAACAGAGGAAGGTGTTATATGCTCTACCCTCACGCAATGAATAGCGGCTTACAATGGAGTGGCGCAAATGATATAAGTCGCTTTCTCTCAGCATATTCAGTAAAAAACACCAGTAACCTAAGGCTTAAGTCTGAAGGATTTGATGCTTGTCATGCTTTGATACTGCTAGATTTAAACCCTCAACAACTCAGAGTTTGGCTTTTGCATGTTTCAGACCATGCTTTTTTTCACGGCGCAGCTACACCCTCCTTTGGTGGCTTTTTTGATTTTAGTAACTCACTGGCTAGTGGGACCAAGCCAGCTTATATTGATTTAAATAATAATTTTTATCCTGAAGGTATAACGCCAGGGGTCAATGAAGAATCAATATTGCATGCAAGGGTTTATGGTAAACATTCGCGTTCGTATCAACAAAAATTAGAAGATCGACTTGGAGTAACGCTTGAAAGTTTTCAATACATTAAGATACCGCCTTGCGATAGAGGTTACTTTAGCATTGAATATTCGCCTTGTGCCGGACAAGTCATTGTAAAGAGTAAACTTGATAAGTTTGAACAGACCTATCAAATACCGAAGCTGGACATTGCATTGCAAGTTGATAGTAATGCAGCTAATAGCGAGAGTGCAGCCCCTTAAGTTTACTCTTTCCAATCAGATTGGCTGTCTTATTTTTTTGATGTTATTCTCTTGATAATAACTTGCTAGCATTGCTTTATATCGCCCTCTTCGCACCAAATAAAAAATGGCGACAAGCAAACACAGCAAACCCATCAAAGCAATACCCACAGATTCTGTTAACCAATGACAAAGGGAAGCAATAACAATATTACTAAATGATAACAGACCAAAAACACCCATTGCATAAAAGCCCATAATACGGCCAAGCTTATTTTGTTGCACTATTATTTGCAAAGTTGTAACAACAGCTGCTGTGATGACCACCAACGCTGCATCCATAAAGAATATAGCGATAATTGACAGCCAAAGCTCAGTTGATAGCGCAAACACAACTAAGGTCAAAGCAATTACTAACGACGCTAGCAACGCCTTATTCATTATATGCTGGCCAGATTTAGATTTTGCCAAGTAAATTCCACTACTAATTCCGCCAAGGCCTCCGGCCAAAAATAAGTAACTTAGCGTATGGATATTACCTTTAAGGCCATGCGCCGCAAATACAGGAATCTGCCACTGCAGACCAATAACAGACATACTAGCAATTGCCGCCAACAATATAGTGGCCCAAAATGGCTCGAACTTAACGGTATATAAAACACCTTCCCAAAGCATTCTCACCGGATGTTGTGCCTGCTCCTTCTTTGGCGGAACAAATGGTTTTTTTATACTAATATAATGAAATAAGGATAGCGCATGACTAAACAGCGCAACAATAAAAACAGAAACACTACCAACCACCAAATGCAACAGCCCGTTAAGTCCAGAGCCTACAAACTGTGCCACTTTAGTATTAGCACTCACGGCTGACGTTACTCGATGCAGCTGTTTTTTATCCTCCAGCAAACTTGGAATATAGGATGTCGTACAGGGGACTATAATAGCACCACCAATACCGTATACCATTGCTACCCAAAGAATCATGGGGTATGTGATTTCACCAAAAAGACCGAATAGCACAAAGAGCAACGGCACCAAGGTAACTAACAGCCCACCGACAATTAACAGCTTTCTTTTATCATAACGATCTGCCAACATGCCAGCTACCGGCAAGAGAAAAAATAAAGGTAGATTAAGCATAAAACCAACCACGCCCAACTTTATTGATGAGCCGGTTACTTGATAGGTTATCCAGGTGAAATTTAAGTAAGAGATCCAGAACCCTAAAAAGAAAAGCAAATCACCCGAGTAGAGACGACGTATATTTGGCGTTTTAAAAAGATCTTTCATATCTAGCTTACTCTTAATTACTCACATTTTTGCTAACAACACATGCAAATCATGCTAAAGAGCTTATCTTAACCCTAGCTTATATGCCAATTTTATGACTATATTTTGCGCATGTTTTAACCCTAAAAAAAACATATATATCGACACAAATTTGAGGATGAATAACATGCTCGCTGCTCCTGACATCAACTTTCCTCTTCTTGAGGGGCAATAGCTAAGACTCCTAGCATGCCTATTGTAGACATACAATTCTCCTCTATAGCCATGTCAATATAACGAAATGGGTTCTGAGCGTTTCATCAATACCATGAGCAGATGTATATCTGCCTCACCACAATAATTGCCAAATATCGATATTTTATTATTGTTTTTCAATAATTAAATTGCTATGCTTTCTTACAACTCGAGTTACACACCCACCTACAGCATAGGATGGACTATTCAATGAACAACATTAGGAATTCAATATGAAAACAATTCGCCTAACACTCTTTTGCCTATTATCAGCAATCTCAGTCAGCACACTGGCTAAAAGCGTCACCGTTATTAACGTGTCAAACACCCCTCTAGCCATCCAATATAAAGAAGCCTATAAAAACCCCCATAGCCCCGCCATTCTAAAAAATCTTTCTACCATGAGGTTAAATACGCACAGCTCACGCAGCGTAAATTTACAACCAAGCCGATTTCGTGACAGCGGCATTGTGATTATCAGCATACAAAACCCAATAACTGGTGAGTGGGAAAGTCTTCCTAAGTCTGCCACCCAATTTAAAAAGCAGCCCGGCTGCTGGGCCTCAAGCCATAGTCACAATAAAATAAGGCTAAAATTAACACCGCAAGCAGGAGGCCATGGCTTTATTACTTGCAACGTACAACCATAAATGAGCAAACCAACCTATAGGCCAATCAACGCATTGGCCTCACTATTTAAGAGCAACCATGAATAAAATAAAAAAACTTAGTCAAATTGCCCAGTGGATTCTACTAGCGATCATGATAATATTACCAACCAGCCTAATTCTCTTTTGGATTAATGCACCCGCCCCACTACTATCATCGGCTGCTAACTACGGTATTGATATAAAATACCTACCCGATGGTTTGAAAATTTTACACACGCTAACAGCAGGGGAAAAATGGATTGGCTTTATTATTAATTTACTGCCTGTTGGGATAACCTTTATTATTTGCTGCCTGCTCTATAAACTCTTTAACCAATTCAAACAACTCGCCATTTTCAGTTTGCAAAATGTTAAATACTTACGAAGAATCGGATATTTAATAATTATTGGTGAACTTATTATTTCCCCAATATATCAAGCCTTAATCACCGGCACCATGACTTACCACAACCCACGCGGTCATGGCGTTATTAGCATTAGCTTTTCTGGATATAATCTAGCTTTAGTTACTGCTGGTGTGCTAATTCTTTTAGTATCATGGATTATGGCCGAGGGCTACCGATTAAACGAAGAACAAAAATATATAATATAAGGTATTACCAATGACCGTCATTGTGAATTTAGATGTTATGTTAGCAAAACGAAAAGTTCGCTCCAAAGAACTAGCAGAAGCGATTGGTATTACCGAACAGAATTTATCAATTTTAAAAACAGGTAAAGCTAAGGCCATTCGCTTTTCAACGCTTAATGCTATTTGTAGTTATTTGAAGTGTCAGCCGGGAGATATCCTTGAATATACTGAGTAACTAAGAGACGCACTTTCAGGTGGGGGACACAAGGTTATCAATAACCATTTATTTCTCTTCCCCCACTATTTGATCCTGAAAGTGCATGATAATTGTAAGGTACACAGTATTAATCAGCAATTATTACACTTGCATAAAACGTGTAGACTTAATCATATCACAAAGGATAGTGCTAGCGAATTTATCTTGGTATTGACAGGCCCACAAGTCAACTAGGCGAGCTTGATCAGCCGTTAAATTAAAATAACCCACAGAGATTTCAGGGCTAACAACCCCCTGCTGAAGGTTATTTTCCTTTATATAGCAATCTCTGTTTGCAGTATTAAAATTATATTCGCGCATATGCCCCGAACAATTTGGACGCATAGAACTAAAGAAGTGCGGTTTAATTATATTTAATTCTATCAGCCGAGCGATGACAGGATGTGAAGTGCCACGTATGGGCGTTTCAGACTGCATAGCGAAGGTTGCACTGCGATAGGCCGTAACGGATGGTTTTGGAATAATGTAGGCCGCGTAGCTAAAAGTGCGCCCCCAACCAAGAACTGAACTACAAGCGCTGCCAAACCAATCACTAAGAGGTATGCAATTTGGCGAAAAATCAGGGCAATAACTGGGACAGCATTTCGCTGCCGCTCTAACACAAGCCGTAAGCGTACTAGTTACAAAACCAGCAAGAGCAAGGCATAGACCTGCAGCAGCGCCGACAATGAACAGACCAGTACGAAGGCCAAGATGGAGAGCTTTAACAGCAGTACCTAATGTCCAACGTGCAACCGTAGATATTTCACCAACAATTGGCAAACTACAAAAATCATTACTATATTCACAAATAACTCCAGACCAAATATATTTCTCTAAATGCAACTCAATAACATTGGCAATGTATCCACGAGTTTTAATTACACAACGCGCCAAGCTTACCATGGTGTCAATTAATTTATTGCCTTTTATATTTGAGCTATAGGTATCCAGGGGTATGCCAGCTTCGATCATCATTTCTTTGTACTGTTCACCTATATAATAAGCTAATATATCTTTAACCGCATCAGTGTTATAGCAATTATCATGCCAACCTCTTTCCAAGTGACTCACTATTTTTTTTCGTAAATATAGCTTGCCAGAATCAATAGACATAGACAGCAGTGAATTAAGCCGTCTCCCCATATCTTCCAAACCGATTACATCATTTTGATTTTGCGTTGAGACATTATCAATCTTCTTAACCTTAAAACTACTCTGAGTAACCTGCGAGGTATAAACCCCAGCACCAAGACCTACTGAGTTCTCTACAGCAAGACTAGCGGCTTCCTGTTGAAAAACATCACCCATATCCACTTGCGGTGCAAAATCATACGCGTTAACAACTACAGCCTTTGACAAAGGATTAATAAGAATAGGGATAAAAGAAAAAACAGAAGAAAGCAAAGACGAAGCGGATTTTATTCGCTCTGCTCTAGCATTTTTAAGTACAGTACTAACGTTATCTACAACAGACTTAGCAATAGATGCAAAAGCCATTATACCTGATAAATAGTCCACCACAAATTCATCTATAATTTCATTTACTCTACGAGAACCAAATAAACTATTTACATTCATTGCTTCCCACTCACTGACAGTCATAGCATCACTCGCGCTACCACTAGAACTAGAACTAGAACTAGAACTAGAACTAGCACCACTAACAGAATTAGAATATGTACCACCAGCAGAATTAGAGATAGCACTACTAACATAGTTAGAACAAGCACCGCCACCAGAATTTGAGATTGCGCCACTAGCAGAAATTGAACTTGTACTACTATAGACATTCCCGGCAGTATAACTACCACTAGCACCACTCGCCGGACTATATGCTAACGGCACATTATCCTTCGCGACTTCTGCATAAGGAAATAACTTACCATTTTCCAGACCCAACCTAGCTATTTCGCTAAACGGTGAGCCAGATAATGTGGATGATGACGATGACGCCGATGACCCTGGTGCGAATGGACTACAAAAAAATAGGGACTTCATTCCCGCACACACCTTATCAAACTCAAGCTCATCTTGAGCGAGAAAATTACCCCATTGTTCTACACAATTTGAAAAGCTGTTACCTTTACCATTAATATCTAAATGTTTTCTCATGATATACCTCTCTGATGTATTGGTTGTATTAAAAATTAAATGCTAAAAACATGATTTAAATTATATGCAGAACCAACAGGTTGAAAAACAGAGTTCACGGGAAGAGTATTGTTCCATAATGGAATTAATATACCAAATTGAATAATAATATTTTTTTACTATACTTATCATTAGTCATAGCATAACATCCTACTTATTAGAAAAATGTGGCATAAAAAGCTAATGACAAAGCCGGGTCATTGAACAATGAATCTTTTTAAATATATAAAAACCTTTGTTGAAATCGTAGAGTGCGGATCAATCTCTAGAGCAGCTCGCCAGCTAGTTATTAATCCATCAGCGATTAGCAAACAATTAGCCAGCCTAGAACAGCATTTAAAAATCAAACTGTTCGAGCGAACCACCCGCACACTTGCACTAACACCACCAGGGCAAGTCTATTACGAACGAGCAAAGTCAATTATAAACGAGATTGATAACGCCTATCACGCCGCACATATATCTAAAAGCGAGCCAAGCGGTCAATTTTCTCTTGGCATGGCAATACCGCTAGTTAACGATGTAACCTTAAATTGCATTGGTAACTTTATTAATAAGTACCCTAAAATTCAGCTTCATCACATCCGCGATTATAGACCCATTTCAATTTTAGATGGAAGAGCAGATATTATTATATCCAGCATCGATGAAAATGAAGAACTGATGGGAAAAGAGCTTCTTTACAGCACCAAAGGCGCATTGGTTGCTGCACCAAGCTACATTAAACGCTATGGCGCACCAACCTCGCTACATGAATTAGGCCAGCACCGCTTTATTAACAATATTGGCTTAAATGTAAAAATGAATTTACCCGTAGATAAGGACACTGAGTTAAAGACAAGCTTTTTGGCTCATTCACCAGAAAGTGGCTTAATGGCTGCACTACATGGTTATGGTTTGTTTTGGGGCTTACAATTGGGTTTAGAAAGCTACATCGAACAGAAAAGGCTGATACTTATTGATCTAGATGAACCTGCTCCACAACGAAATATTTATATTTACTATAGACCATGCAACGCAGCATCAATTATTCGTCTTTTTGTTAGTTATATAAAAAACAATATACCTTCTGCAAATTAGAAGAGCAAAAAACTACACTATAACGCCAACCTATTATTTTATTTGATTTTTGTCAAAAAAATACCGATACTAGTATAGAAGATAAATCATTGCAAAAAAGGTATCGAAAATGAACGGCAAAATATTAACAGGCAATTCTGATTACCCAGTACAATTTTCAGTAGACTATCCGCAGCGTTTAAGCCGAATTAAAACGTTTTTTCGCGTCATTCTTGTTATCCCAATGCTGTTTGTACTAGCGGCTTTATCATCATTTCTAATTATACAAACACCACATGGACCACATATAAATGGAACACAGTATTTAGTATTTGCACCTGTCCTGCTCATCCTCTTTAGAAAAAAATACCCTCGCTGGTGGTTTAACTGGAATGTAGAAATGTTTCGCTTTATCTCGCGAGTATCCATCTATATGTATTGCATGAGGGACGAGTACCCATCAACAGAAGACACGCAAGGGGTTCATTTAGATATAGAGTACCCAGAAGCTGGGGTATTAAGTCGTGGAATGCCCTTTATAAAATGGCTACTAGCCACTCCTCACTTTATTATTCTATTCTTTCTTGCCATTGCTTTTGCTATCTGCCTAGTGATTGGCTGGTTTGCCGTCATTTTTACTGGTAAATACCCAAAATCAATCTTTAGGTTCAATGAAGGTTTTTACCGCTGGAGTGCGCGTGTATTAGCTTATTCCCTTTTAATGATGACAGACCGCTATCCTCCCTTTTCATTTAATTGATATTTCTGCTAACACTTATCATACCAGAATGGTTATACTAGGCGTCGACTTCGACGCCTAACTCAAATTCGATAAATACCATTAACAATCAGTTAGTTATTACAGATAGCTTAATATAACAATGCTCAGAAAGAGCCTGCTTTTTTCAAATATTGGCTATTTTTTATTAGAAGTTTCTTGTATTAATTACTGTTAAATAGGAATGAGAATATAAGATAAAATAGCCAAATGGTCATGGGAGAGGGTCTGTAAAATTAGTAAAAGGAACAGATAACAACAGTTTTGATTTAGGTATATAAGGTTGTGAGTAAGATGAAGAAAAATAGATTTATTTCTATGTTTGCATGCTTTTGTATTATGGGGTGCGCACTAGGCACGTCTTTGGTGGGCAATATGATATAGACGCCTATGTTAATTGCAGCGTTGGCGACGAACAAATTGAAAATAGCATTGACTTAAAGTATGAAAACTACAGGCAACGTACAATAACTCTTCCTGAGCCAACTATCTCGTGCCGAGTTACTGTGTTTACTGCCGATGGTGGCTACATTATTTTTCCACGATACGTTATTGGTAGTGAGACTGGCTCTATTCAATATAACCATAATGATGTGACTTATATGCCACCTAGCAGTGACAGACCAGATAACCCTTACCCCAATCTTATTTTAACAATTACCCCTTATGCCGGTTCAGTAAAAGGATATTCTTTTGATTTAAATGGCTTCTAACTACTCTGAGATTATGCGCCATGGCTAAATGACCTTCAGCAAGATAATATTACTAAATATATCTAGTTTGTATTAGCATGACGTTTATTTCCACTATCAACGCCTAGGTGAATTAACAGCGGCTCCCCCTGCTTCTGAGCGTACATCCTGGGCTGGTGGAGAGCCAGAAAAGAAACGCTGTGACACATTGATTGCAGCCGTCAAAGTATCGTCGCATTTTGGCAGCAAGTGTGCATAGTGAATCTTTATTTTCTTAGGTATTAAATCATGCTCCTCAAGACATGTGTATAACTTAAGTGATTGCAATGTCTCAATGATCGATTTAATGTTAGCTTCAATTTCTGATCTTGAAGATTGTTTTAAAAAAGCAGTATTAAATAATCGCCTAACATGACAGCTAATTTTACTGGCAGGTTCCAGCTCCCCTAACGCCTCATCATTGTCGCCCCTATGAGTAATGCGACTTTTAAGCGTGATGGCATAGTCACGAATAGCATAAAGAAGGTCTTGCGGTATTTTAGAGCCATCCTTAAAGTGAGAAATCAATACACGGAAAACTCTCGCTGAATCCTGTAAAAACTGTTTATTTCCATTAACAGGAACTAATTGATAGCTCAGCGCATCTTCAACCCCCATACCAGTAGGATCAAAAAAATAAGCATGTCTATTGATATATAACGTGTTGTCCCTGGTATCGCGTTGAGAAGAGTCTTGCACTAACATAGCAAGAACTTGATTGTGTGTCACAGGAGCCTTGCCTTTTAATACTTTGACGTCAAAATCAAGTCTTTTTCTATTTGGCAATAATTGCGTTATTTTATAAAGCCCCTCTACATACTGATGTTTAATCACCGTGAAATTAGGCTCACAGTCTAACCGTTTAAAAAAAGAAGTTAATGCGGGTGAATCAGCTATAATCATATCAGCGTCGCTGCCATTCAACATAAATTCTATGGGGTTTACTCGAGGATTTCTTACCATTTTTTTAACGAGACCACCCACTAACCAAGGCTCATGCCCTGTGGCACAATATAGGGCATACATTAACAATCTAGCCTCTAAGGGGAGGAAAAGCGTGTTCGCAACTACTATATCAGCTTGTTGTGGTGAAGGCGCTGGATTTGTTTTTTGTAGCTCAGAATGGAAGCTCACTTTATTAATAAAACATGCTTCAAACGCAGGAAGTTCAGCTTCTGGAGCTATATCACTCGAACCCTCTACTACAGGAATAGCGTTGTATACTGGCATTGACGGACTTTGCCGAGTCTGTTTTTTTTCATCTGGTAAATCGTTGGGATTTAGGTTTAAACTGGAAATTTTTACAATGGTCTTTTCAGTTTTATTCGCTCTTGGCACAGGTACTGACCTTTCATGTTCGAGCCCAGCAGTCTTCTTTTGGTGCAACTCAGTGGCCAAAGCTAATAAGCAGTCATTGCTAGCCCTAATATCATTAAAAATTAATTTTTGCGCTGATGAGACCTTCAAGAGAGCATCGTTACATATTTTCGTACTGTCAGCCAAAGATTTTTTTAAGATCGACTGTTGCTTATTTAACGTTTTCATTGTTACGCCTTGTTTGTCAGTAGCCAACTTGCGATAACAGCATTCAGCTTTAAGCTGATAAGCGTACGCGAATAAATAGGGGTTAATTTCAGGGGTGATTGCTTTTTTTTGACATGCTGCAATAAAGCCCTCAATGTCCTTCAACAGGATGTCGGCCCAGTTATCTTTGGCAGCTTTGGGCTGCGTAGCATAGCGAAAAATCTTTATTCCGATTTCCTTTAACGCTGTCATCTCAGCAGAGTCAGTAGACTCGTGCGATTGTACATCGGGCGCCTGTTGTGAAAAAATTTCTTTTAATTCCTTGCTACGCGCAAGGGGCTTTTTGTTGGATTGTCGAATGGGACGATAATTTTTAGCTTCTTCTATTTTTTCATTTTCTATAATGGTATCAATTAAAGCTTGGCGCTCAGATTCATTTTTCTGAAATATCTCAGTCATTTGACAATTGATACTTTTAAACTGGCTCAGACGATCATTTAGAGACACCCCACCAACAAAACAATTAGAATTCTGGTTTAAATAATTTTCAAGATTGCTTATATATTTTTTCAACGTCTTTAACATATCGTCAAGGCTGTTTCCGAACAACAACTCCTTGCCATTGCTTGAGATATAAGCTTGGCAACCTTGATAAATCTCTCTTGGGATATCGACCAAATCATGCCTGTAGCTGTCACTGTCATTGCTATGCCGCTCAGTGTGATTAAAAGCTTGCAGTTTAATTTCAGATGTCGCGCCGAATCCTTTTGTTTGTATGCCAAATTTTTTCTTTAATGCCACTAGCGGCTTGAATTGATTCCTAGGTTGAATTCGGTCTTTCGCTAGAGCTCTCATTAGCGCTTCAGATTCTTTTAAAATTTCAACCTCTTCGTCTTTTAACTTCCATTGCTTGCTGTTGGCGAACGCTAAAAACTCAATAATCAGTTGGAGACCTGAATTGTAGTACTCAATAGATTTTGTCTCATTTTTTTCTAACAACCAGTCCAATGACATTATTATAGCAGTTATTTTAACTTCACAATAAACGCACATTACCAATCTCTGAGCAATGACTTGATTTATATGTTCTGATGGACAACGCACACCACCAATATCTTCGGCATTATTTTTATTTGCATCATATACAACTATAAATGCATCCAATAGATTTTTCAGCGCTTGTAAAACCCTTGGAATTTCTCGCTTTGTTGTGACAGAAAGGTGCTCCTGTATGACATTAAAAAAACTATCAAATTTATAGATTAGCAGGTATTGTATTTCGTTTGCAAATGCGCTCTGAGCTTGGTGAGTAAAATCCATGCCAAGAAAAGTAATACCTTTGGCTACCTCTTGCATGGCCTCGGTGATTAATTTTAGTAATTCACTGACACACACTGGAGATTCACTTCTTGCGTTATCTGACCGTGGTATTCCCAACATAAAATTTACCGGTTCATGCAGTGGCTTAAAATAAGTAGCAAGCGTAGCTTCACCTATTGGCTCCTTCTTCATCAAAGAAATAACCCTTGAAAAAGTCTGCTCTATAGTTTTTAAATGCTTTTTAGCCAAACTGCTGCGAGCACGTATACGATTTCTCTGTTGAATTCTCATGGCATTCTCTATTTTTCTTAAGATGTTATTAATAAATATGCTTTTACAAGATGGTTACGCTTGACACCTGAATTCTGTACCTACCACCTTTCTGATTGTGCTCTAAACCACTATCCGTAGTTGCTTACTGCGCAAGGGTTTAGTGCAAAAACACTAACAAAGCTACATTAGAACAATCTTAAGCGCTGCGACATTAGCTGCCTTAGCTCAAAATAGAGTTATTTGAAGCCAAAAAAATAGTCATTACTTGGTGCTAAGTATACTTATGAAGTATGCGATTCAACGAAACCATCCTTTGTTTTTTTAAAAGATATTAGTATATTACGGTTGCGCTGCTCTAAAGATGAACTTGAACCAGGTCTAAAACAATATATAAATGCATTTAAAACACGAATCGCTAAGGGTGAAGAAATTGACGCCAGGGGTTAATGTTGAAGTGGCCGCAAGGCGGGCCTATGTTCTTCAGGATGTTGCAACTATAGCGAACGAAGGGAAATATACAATAGGAGGCATCTCTCATTCAATCGATTATCTTAATAGAACCCATGGTGACAATGTTATTGTTCGAAATATTTTTTCTGAGCAAAATGGGGTGCATCAAGGCACTAACACAAAAGTCTTATTTATGTGGGACAGTCAAGGAAAGCAAATACGGGTTGATGCCCATTATCAATCATTAGTAAGAGCCATGTATGCTTATGCAAGTATTCAGTGAAGAAGTAACAGATTTTTATAGTGCAATAGATATTGAAACGTATTATGAAAAACGAAGCAAGTATGTAGGACGCATGGCTGGAATGCATGATGGATGGTGGCGTGAAGGAGGTCCTGTGGCTTGTTTGGTGCCTGTTTTCGCTAATGGCTCTTCCTATGCTCAGGCACTCATGAATGACGTTAACGCTATGAATGCTGAAGGTTTAGCATTTTTAGGGTCGGTTATTGTTGCCAGTCAGTTTTCTTTTGATATTACACGGGAAAGTATGAACGATGATGATCTATTTGCAGTAAAAAATGAAGCCTATGGCCTGTTATTTTATTTAGGCCATACTTCTCGCACAAAATTAGCAAGCATTGAACGCATCATTCTAGAAATTATTGACGCTAATGATATTGTTACTGTTGTACGAATATTGGAAACAGAACTTGCAAATCCTCGCAGCGTGATAAATCAGCATAGTAACTTATCCTGGTTTTGTACTAGCATGCGTACGACACGAAGCCACTCTCTTGTTTCTAAGTTTATTAGTAAAATTAAAGAAGATTATGAAATTGGTTAACGCTAACCAAAGGGCATCATCATAACGGCATCGGTTCCTATATCTTATTATTTCGCATATCAGATGCCCTCTCAAGTAAAAAGTGATACGCGTTGTTTCCTTCATTAAAAAGCACCATATCACAGGGACACTTTTACTCTATTTTTTTTAACCAATAAACTATATCGTTAAACAATCAAGTATTGAAATTTAAAAAATTAAATATCACCACAATATAATTATATAAAGATTATATTATTATTAACAAAGGAGCCCTCCCCTAATGGAAGGTAAGTTTGATCAAGAGGCTAAAAAACCCCTTTTAATGAATGTGTCAAATATATCAGAAGACACCGTAGTGGCTATAGAAGCAAATACAGTAGAGCACAAAATAACTTCATCAAATATAGTAATACCTCTTATTCAATTAGATACTAATAACGAACTTCACGTAGACATTGCGCAAGGTAATTCAATAAAAGTGCTGAAGAAACTGGAATCATTAAACCCACTAACATTTCAAATGCTATTAAGAGAAACGCCTTTTAGCATTGCCGATTTAGCTTGGATTTCAGGTAATCGAGAACTGGCTTATGTATTATACTCCTTAGGGTTTTTCATCTCAGCCGAACATAATTTCTCTAGAAACATTATTGACGATGTCAACACACTTCTTTTCTTAACGCATCAAGGTGTTTATCATCGCCTAAAAGACTTTTTGCATTGGAGCATATCTTTGCCTTATTGGAACAAGATCAAAATAGAATATGGCACTTCTTTTCTTAAGGTTTGTATTGATAGTAATTACTTACAATTGTTCGAGCTATTGTTAGAACAAGCTGGTTTTACTGATAATATCGCTAGTAAAATTCAAGACACCGCCTTTTATTTTGCAAAAGAAAAATCAGATCGTGATAAAAATCCTCATTTTCTAGTAGCACTAAAAAAGAAATTATCTAGCAAAGTAATATCAGCATTAAATCAAAGCACTCTTCTTTACAAAGACAAGCAAAGCAATCCTCAGTCTTATATTGATATTATTGAGGAAGAAAAAAGTATCGACACCCCCAGAACGAATACAAATCAGGCAACATCAACTAATTACCAGCAGATTTTGCCAATAAAAGATTTCACTTTTCTTGTCAAGCAACTTGTTCTTTGCCTAGACGATCCAATACAAATATTCACTACCTTACATAAATCATTAAAGTCCAATTTAGATGCAAGGAGCAAGCTAATATTACTATATATCTCTAACCTATATCAGCATTGCGAGACGCTTCGTACCACTCAAAATGGTCTCACCATTTTTCAATCCCTGATGACACACAGTGAATTTAAAGCACGATATCTTTATCAAGCATTTCAAGAAAAGAATGTCCAAGGAATCATCGATGCTACCTCAACAAGAGATTTTTCAGAACGGGTGATTTACACTAACTTGCAATCTCGATTAATTACCCTTCCTCATTTACAGCGACAAAAAGTTCTTAATGCATTTTACCGCAGTCAAGGGGTATATTGCCCCTCTGACCTTACGCGCATTCTCCCAGATGAAGAAACAATAATCCGTTCCACTATGCATGAGTTATTACTTGATAAGCCACTTAATATATCAGATCTCAACAGTGAACGTGATTTCTTATTTAAACGTCATTGTCTCCCACCTGACATCTTACGTCTGATATCAGAGTATTTTGAAGCACAAGAACTAAAAGACATTGGGAAAGAATTTATAGGGTTTCTTGCCACTATTCAATCATCAACCACAAATCAACTAACCGTATTACCTAGTTTAGAGGCCCTACTTCTCGCCATTCAAGAATTTTTACAAAATCCACCGAAGTCTCATATCTATGGTGTGATCTCAGAAGAGCACCCTAGACCACTGAACTGCATAGAAGGCGCAAGGTTAATAAGCGGATTGGGCGTTGAGACCCTAATAGGGTTTAAACGAATGGATTTCTGTGAGCCCTACAGAATATATATAACCTGCTTTATATGTGCTGCCTGTTCATTTTTTACTGGTTTATTTGGGGAACTTCTCACTATTAGCGACCCTGTGAAATCCGTCAATACGTTTAGTACTATTTTTTATGCATTTGCCGCTTTTCTCTTACTAATTATGCTTACCACCGTTCCTTCTTTAGCTAGAAAACTTCGCTCAACGATTTCCGGATATTACGCAATGACTGACACGAGCGTGCTAAGCCAAAAAGGTCAAACAGCGTTATCGCACCTTTGTGATATTTTCCAAATCAACCCAATCAGCATGACCATTGGTCAGCTTCAAAATTTCGCCATTGACAAAAAAGAACACTTAGCTGGAAGAACTTACACGCAACCTAGTTCTAAATTTCAAACTACCTTATTGGATAACCCGGATGATAAAAAAGAAGTGGCTAGAAATGTAATAAATCACAATGCATTTTTTAGTAGCAGTAGCAGTAGCAGTAGCAGTAGCAGTAGCAGTAGCAGTAGCAGTAGCAGTAGCAGTAGCAGTAGCAGTAGCAGTAGCAGTAGCAGTAGCAGTAGCAGTAGCAAGCATGGTGTCAGTAAATAAGATTCAAATATCAAAATATTTTATTTACCTAGTCCTCCTTAATTACGCACGTTAATTAAGGTAACAGCTTAGGATACATGACTTTATCCACTGCGCAGGCCATTAGGCTGAGCTTGTATTATATTTCTAATATCTGCACCTAGTTAAATTAACAGCGACTTCCCCTGCTTCTGAGCTTATCTCCTGAGCTGGTATAAGATGAGAAATGAAGCCTTGTCACACGCTGGTTGCTGATTTCTTATACCAAGCTCTATTTTTAAAAATGTTAACAATATTTGCGACTGTAAGATGATATAACATTTGACGCCTGCACTCCTTGCCTACCACCATTCACATCACTTTACACAAACTATCCTGTAAATTGTCTTCTACATTACTATCAGTAGCAGTTTGCTGCGCACGGGTATTGAATGTCGTAAACGAAGAATTGGTTAATTCGCCAACGAAAGAACTGCTGTCTGGCCGTGTGGTACCATTGGCCTTGAGCAATAAATCAAGTTCAGCAATTAAATCTTTATCCAATGCCTTCTCATATGCAAAATTATTTTGAGAAAAAGCTAGACACCCTAGTTTGCACTTACCACTTTGCAGCAGTATTTTTAGATCATTGAGAACATCATTACTTACATCATTTGCGCGAATATTCAGGTATCGTAAGGAGGTGTTATTGGCCAATGCTTTAACGATCATCTTAACGCCTTTGCCATTAAGAGAGCTGTAATGTATATCAAGCACTTGCAGAGTTTTATTATGAGCTATACACTTAGCAATAGATTCTGCATCATCATCTGAAGCGAAATAACTGCCATTAGCATACACTGCCGTGATGCTTTTTTCCTCACTTAAATAGTCAAAGAATGCTTTAGCTCCTTGTACACCATGGTATCCGAAAGTTACTGTCAGACCTGCCTTTTCAGTTTTACTAGGCACATTGCCGATGGGCTTCTCATTATATCCTGCATTAAACTCTGTTCCCTCGGTTACTTCGAATTCACCGCATTTCAGCTCAGCTATTTCCTTTTTGACTTCCATTAATTTTCTCATTTTCATTCTCCAGAAGTTAAATTTAAGCACACAGTCTAACATCGCTGTATTAAAACTATATTAAACGCCTAGGACTTACGCATTGTCAAAACTATTTCCTTTGATCACAAACTCCCTGATGAGACTTACAAATAAACCTTTTTTAACCTCATAGCAGTAAGCAATTTCTTTCCTCATCCTCATAACTTCAAGCTTTACAAACGATTTTATAGCGCAATAAATATGATTTCTGATCTGCTACTCTTTTCTCACTTGAAATTTTTCAATATTGCAGACTTGCTTGAGCGCTCGGTGATAGCGCTCAATACTCCAGTGTAATGTACTGACCACGGTCAATTGAAATGCGACGATTGCTTTCAACGCCAAACATAAAATTGTGCCGCCAACCATTTCTATAATGCGTAAGTCCTAACACCTTATTGTTCAACTAACACCTTTTCTAACTTACTGCTCTATAAATCGATTCGGCTCAGAGAAGTAACATCCATTGTTAACCTCATGTCCTGTAATCACGTCTTGTTTGATAATTTCCATCCTATTATTTGTTGTGATAACAAAGCGGTTATTATTCTTTAACTTCAGCATCGTTATGACCTCTTCAACAAAATTTTGCAAACCATAACGGTCGGTATCGTTAACCTCAGATTCAGACAGGCCAAGCGATGATGACAAACCTGAGCTGCAATGATGAATTTGATTAGGCTTAAACTCACCCTCTTCAATATAGGTGTGACGCGCAATCGAGTGGTACATATTGCAGTTCCTCTTCATTGTTTCTAAGGCTTCGTGATACGTTCTTCTTTCTTGTTCTGTCGCATCAATAATATAAAGAACTAGCTCCTTTTCATTTGATATCTTACTGAATTTATCCATTGCCTCTTTACCACTCTGCAATAAGCCATGACGAAGTGTTCCATTAAAAGTATGCGTTTCATCATCGATATAGGCTTCTACATATCTATTTTTTAGCCTGTCAGGAACCTCTATAGATTTATCTTGCACAAAACTATAAGCCCTTAACTGATTCAAAAAAGGGTAAAAGAAGTATACGTGCCCTGGATCGGCATATTGATTTTTTTCTGGAATGGCAAACTTTGTAGGATCAATAATTAAATAGCCATATCTTTGCTTTAAATTTGCATTTACAAGCTTCTTGAAAGATTCTGCATTCGTTAGAATCTGCTGTGAAATTTTGCCTTGCTTTGTAAAGGCATTATGATAAGTTGCTTTCGCAACATGATTAAAGCCAACATTAACATTGTTGGTAATCGTATTTTTGTAACCTGTCGTTAATGTCGGCGCCAATATTTTTTCTATAAATAATCTCATCACATCTCCCCCGTTAATTTTGTTGTAATACACCCCGATTAAGTGATAAAACCATCATAATAAACCGAGCACTATTTGTACAACTCATAGTCTACATACCACTATGCACACAAATAATAATGTTTTAATTCAGTGTGTTATAGGTCGTCTCAGGTATGCTATAGTCAAAATATCAATATCATGCGTTGCACAACGATGAAACTACACTCGGTTAACCTAAATCTATTGCTTGCTTTTGATGTCCTTATTACTGAGAAGCATGTCTCACGCGCCGCCGACAAGCTCCATCTCTCACAGTCAGCAACCAGTCATTTATTAAAAAAATTGCGTGAATTATTTCGCGATGACATTTTAGTAAGGACTGCACAAGGCATGCAGCCAACAAAACTAGCACTACAACTAGCAGCACCTATTCGACATTTACTGGATGAAACTGAAGCATTGCTGAATGGCATTACTTCTTTTGAACCTGAAAAATATGACGGTGTCTTTTCTATTGGTTTGCCTGATATTTTACAATTTGTTATGTTGCCGACACTGTTAACGTTATTTCAGCGCAAAGCACCTTTAGCAAAATTAAATATTTATCGTGTTGATGATAGCGGCCAAGATGAGCGTTTAGATGTCTGTCAACTTGATTTAACCATTGGTGTTTATGTAACGAAACCCCGACACATTGCCAATCATCTTATTTATAAAGAAGAATCCGTTATTGTCGGCAGAAAATCGAATCCACTACTGCAAGATAAAATTACGCTTGAAGAGTATATGCAAGCCAGTCATATTATTTATTTTAGAAATGATATTATGCAAGCACACACATCAGAACATCACATCATTGATGCAGATAAAAGACATATCGCTCTTACCACTACAGATATGACCTCTTCACTCTATGCACTATCACAATCTGATGTTATTGCTTTAATGCCTAAAGAAATTATCCACTGTGTTGCAGATGCATTAAACTTAGCTACACAACCGCTTCCCTTTGAATACCCTGTATACAACATTAATATGTTTTGGAACAAGCAGCTTGAACATTCAGCAAAAAATATTTGGCTACGAGATACGATAAATAAGATCATGATTAAAACGTTAAATTTACCCGCATGATTAGAAGCGTCGATTTTAACATCTTTCTATAAACCCACCATTACAAAACGATTCTAAACAAGATGCTGAAGATGACCGCATAACTCTTCCCGTGAATGACAGCCTGTTTTTTCAAAAGCATTTTGAATATATCCTTCTACAGTACGTTCTGATATATGTAGCTGCTTAGCGATACTCGCAACGGTTTTACACTTAATATAAAGCAATGAGCATTGCTTTTCTCGCTTGGTGAATAAAAACAAATCAGGATATCGCTTTGTTAGATAAATCGTCAGTATCACCTAGCAAGAATGACTTGCCATATTGATCAGCAAAGTAATAACACAGCTTATCAATACCATATTGTTTTTTCAATCCGCTCTAGCACTATTCAATACGTTTGCTTCAAAGTCTTGTGCTTTTAAACTGCCATTGCGGCAAAAACCTAATATACCACCAGCAGCAAAATTAAAATCATTAGCATTACTGGCCATATCAAATTGACCCGTGGCAGGATCCGTTGAACCAATGGTCAGAGGGGAAATCACTGAGCTTGCCGAAAATCCTAACCAACCACTGGGATCCCAAGCACCATCTCCAGCAGAAGTACGTAACGCACTCCAAGTACCTAGCAATGGATTCTGCACGATACCCATATAGCCACCAGCAAAGGGAACGGCTTTTAAAGCCGCCCAAGCGACATCTTTTAGAAACTTAGTCACTTTATTGAGTTAATAATCCCAGGTGTTGGAAATCATAGTTGATTAAATTTACGATGAAAATGCCGCGAGCACGCAACTCATTGGTAAAAAAGTACCGCTTGAAAGTGTTAACTTGCCGCCGTCATTGCTGAATTCTCACTCCTCATGCTAAGTGACAGAATAGAAAAAAACAATGACCTATCATTGCCAGATGTATTGACTTTAGAAGCTTATATACAAGTTGTTTCTAAAGAGAGGTCAGACTAATCTGGTTTCGTACTTGGTGTAAATATAGGCCGTGATGCTGGCGGACAGGAGTCCGTACGATGCCTACGGGGCCTACGGGGCCTACCTGGCATTATAACTGGAGTAGGCCTATGATCAGCTGGTGCTAAGTTATCAGGACCAGCATGAGCAACAGGTTCAACTGGATGATAGTTCTTGGGTAGCGTGGCACTTGAGTCTGACTTTAAGCCACAAGCAAATAATAGCGCTGTTATTATTTTATGTGTTTCTACTGCATAGTTTGAAACAACAGTACTCTGATGAGCAAGTTTTTTAATAGCGCGCTTATAATTAGCATAGTCGTTGCGGATTGTTCCATCCACTCTCAGAAACTCGCCCTCTCCATCACCTGCCTTGATCATTTCATCCGTAAACAGATTGGGAGAACCCTCTTCGACCGTTGTAGCCATTACCAAGGAAGGAACTGTTCTACTAGGGAAATTGTAAGGCTGAACCGGCTCGTTAAGAAATGCCTGAAATCGCAGTTTTGCAGCAGCTACAACACCACCTGGCCCATGCCACTCAGATAACCCAAGTCCTCGCACCTTTAAGTCTGTAAGAGTTTCAACTGAGGGAGTTTCTCCTGCACATATAAGATCTTTATTGGTGCCAACTAATAACGCTACAAATCCTGGGTAAAGCATCAACTGTCCATGAAACCAATTATACCATTCAAATAGATTTTGGGCGCGATCTCTATCACTCTCATCAACCCTTGAGATCATATAGGCACCAGCACTAAGCGCACAGTCATCTAGCACCCAGGTGGCTTGCTTGCAATAAGCAATGGTATTGGGCAGCGAAGATAATCGCCCCGAGCCAAAATAGGCGGCAATCAGTTTGTGAATTAAACCCCATGCATTTAAAAACGTTGACATGAAATTTGGCGTCAACTCACGTAGACGTTCAATTGAGGCGTCACCAGAAAGTTTTGCTGATATCCATTTTCCTGCATCAGTTTCAAAGGAAGATTCTGACACGAGACTAGCTCGATAAGCAATATACTGCAACTTAACTTTATCTGCGGTAATAAACCAACTGTTTCTTTTAGCCTGCTGCTCATCTTCGGGCATTAACTCTTTTAAGATACTTGAGCGATTAGCAATATTAGGTTTGAAGGCCTTTAGGTATTTAGCAATCATCGAGCTGCTGTTGCTATATGTATTTTCTTCTTTATATATAGCATCAATTTCATCACCATAGCGGAGCATAAACGCTTGGTCTTCATCACGCTTATCAGATGTACCATATTCCAAATCTTTTTCACCATCTCGATTAGAAACATCGACAGTGGAAGCAGCACCTAATGCATGCCACAAATACCAATGGGGCGCAGATTCATATGCCTCAGAAAGTGACTTAAGCTGCCCAGTTTCCCATTTTTCAAGCTCCTGCCTTAACTGCGCATTTCCAACGCTTGCCTGCTTCCCTTGCGCAAGCACCGCATCTATACCAGCTATACGCGCCATTGACATAAGCTCTGCCTCAGCCTGCTCCATTTTCAGTCTCTGATTGCCTTGAAAGCCTGTGGGTGCGCCACTAGCAAAGTTGAAGCCTTTTGCTCCAGATTGATCTACATCAAGCTGTACGCTCTCATCACATGCTGTGTTGGGATCATCTTTTTGATAACTCAATGTAAGCGGTGATGATACAGAGTTTGCGCTACCACCGAATAAATTCCACCCAGTACCTTCAGTCACATTGCCTGAACCGTAGCTGCTGCGCGTAACTTCCCAAAACCCCCCAGCTGGGTTTTTTAGAATTTTATTGAGCAAACCAAAATAGCCGCCAACCATAGGAATGGTTTTTAAAAAAGTAAGCGCAACGGCATAAGTTGTGCGTGCAATCAGGGCGCTCCTGTCTGCAGAGCGCTTACTACGCCGTAGCGCCACACTTAATTTGTGCGTTTCGTCGCGTATCTTTTCATTAATGGATGCAATTACTTGCTCGCATAGGCGCGACGCAAAGATTTTTCATCGTCGCCACGGTACCAACGACCATCGGCACCTTTAACGCGTGTGCTTTTTGGCCTCATCTTTAGGACTCCCTATTTTTAAGCTTATTAATAAGTAGCCCACGCAGATGTTCAAGTTCTTTTTCAATCTGAACGTTATATAAGCTATGTTTTTCCTGTGAAAACCGCAAGACATTATCCATGGCTGTTTCACGAATAAGTGTTAGACTAGGTTCTGGATAGATAAATTGACCTTTTCTGAAAATGGGTTTAAGCAAATCTTCATATGTTAACCCAGTCATCATTTCAGGTTCACCTACTTCTGGATCGAAAACGACATCCTGTTCATAGAAACCATCTTGATAATAACGCCGCACTTGTAACTTACCCGGATCGGTTTGCTTACTACTAGCACCAGCTATTTTAATCTTATAGTCCCATTTCCCTTGCTTATTTTTCAACGCACCTAAAGTATAAGATACTTGCAAAGGTAAAGGATTATGAGAGGCGCTCAATGCATTACCGACATCCCAGCAATCAACTGATGCACCTTGTTCTTTTAACAGTTTAATTTCACCGAGATCCAAATCAGCAGACACATAAATTTTAGTATCGTGAAAACCAGCATCATCTAACATTGATCTTATTTCAGTGGATAACATGTAAATATCACCCGAGCCAATTTGCACAGTCTCCAGAGGCTGATTGGTTTTTTGTGCGTGCGAGATAATAAGTTCCAAGCCTCTATGGGGATCAAAGGTGTCGACTAAGTAGTTTCCTCGTCTGCATGTGCCAACACCCAATTATGAGAAATGGCTGCAGTCATAGGGATATTAAATAACTTACCGGCAAGGACATTCGATGTTGCATCGGAACCACCAATATAGGCAGATCGACTTGCCATATAGCTAGCAATAGGCCCCGGGACATACTGAAAACCGGCTTCGTAGAACATATCGCCCCGCATTACTTGATAAAGCATGGAGGCTTTTGTTGCGATAAGCGAGTTGTAATACAGTAAATTGGTAATCATACTCTCTAGCAGTTGGCATTGGATCAGAGGTCCACTAACGCGAATTAAAGGCTCATGTGGGAAGACCAAAACGCCTTCAGGCACCGCATCAACATCGCAAGTGAACTTGATCTCTTTGAGATACCTTAAAAATCCAGGGTCAAAGAAGGCATCACCGTCAGAACCTAATATACTACTTAAGTAATTAACGTCTTCATCAGTAATAACCCAATTGCGCAAATACATAAATAAGTGATGCAACCCGCAACTTAGCAGGTAATCATTTTCAAAAGGATAAGTACTGAAAGTTAAGTGATAAACGGCCTCTTGCTCATGCAAGTTATCTCGCCATAACCCTTCAACCATTGCCAGATGTGAAAAATCAGTCGCCAGAATAGAATATCTGTTCATGCGCATTTCTACATTCCAAGGCTTAGAGAATAGATCCCTCGGGGATAATATAGGAATGAAGGGCTTGGTTGTCAAACTGATTTAAATAAAATAATACATATTTTCAATGCATTAGAAAAAACCCAAGGTAGCCAACTGATTCACCAATCAGAAATCTGACTTTGACCTTTGGCCCTTAGGTCGTGAGTCAGGATGGTTTCATAAGCAGACTCCAAAAGGCCAGGCCCTACGTTTTCATGAATTTTCATCGCCTTATCAAGCACGGATGAAGCAAGCTGATTCTCATGCATAACAATTCCTTGAGCTAAAGGATTATCCTATAGGGTGCTTGTTTTCATGCAATACCGTATTTTCTCATCGATTCTTTGCGCCGCCTTACCGCCGCGCCGCCGCGAAGAGAGGACATGGCTAGGACTTACAGATGTTTGCTTGATTAAAATGTATGCGACTCAATAATGATGCGACATTTTACTGGATTGTTGTCAATGCGTAAGTCCTAAATTATATTCTAGGAAATTTTCAACAACTGAACGGCACATAGGGAAGCAATGCCTTTGGCAGATACGTAATGTTATGATGCAAACATGTAGCAATAAGCATTTCACTTTGCTCATGCGATACCAATATCGATCTTGTCAACAAATTATTATCAATAATCCAATCAACACCTGTTTTGTCAATATTCTCATAGTGGTAGTCTATAAAGAAAAGTGTGCTTCCAGCTTCACTTTGAATATACTTTCCAAGAACGACTTCATCACAGCAAGTTTCAATAACAATATTATTATTAATTCTATTTTGTAAAGTAAGACTATTAATCTCTAAGTCCTCTTGACTGTCATCATAAAGAATAATCTTATGAACACTCTTAATATCAATCTGCGTTGGCAAACACTCAGGTGGAGGTATAGCCGGCAATGCAATTGATATAGTACTACCCTGCCCTAAAACCGATTCAACTTGGATATCCCCGCCCCAGTGGCGAATCGTTTTAATCGAAGAGGTTAAGCCAATACCGGTGCCTCCTTTCTTACTTGACACAGCGCACCCTTGTGAAATTGCATTAAGCTGATCAGCTGATATCCCACACCCATTATCCTCAACCCTAAGCACCACTTTTTTACCTTCATCTTCAAGCACAATAGAAAGTTGAACTTGACCTGCTTGCTCAATAGATTGAACAGCATTATCCATAATATTAGATAAAACCCGTTTTAATAAACCTTTGTCAATTAATGCTCTCACTGCATAAGCTCGATCACCAACACTTTTAACAAACACTATGGGACGATTAGCGTAGAGCACTTCCTTTTCTTTCATCAGTTCACTGACAATACCAATAATAAACTCACACCTAAGATTCTTCTTTCTAACCACCCTACCTAAAATAACATCACGGTAGTGCTCCAAAAGGTCATCCGAAACAGACTGAATTCGCGCAATAGATTTATTAATTTCAACTTGTTTTAACCTATCGATTGAACCAGAAAGGTTATCGGTAATTAGTTGCAACAATGTTAACGGCGAACGTATATCATGCACAGTTTGACTAGCAATTGAAAAGAGTTTTTTTTCATTTTCTCGCTGCTGCTTTATTGACATTAATGTCTTCTTAGAAAAGCGATTTAACAAGTTAAATTCTCGCAGCAATAGCATTCTTTTTCTCTTCGACGGTGACAATGAAACTTTGCGCCGTGAATATTGCTTAATAACCAAAATTAATTTATAAAAGCTGCCACTTAGATATCTAGCAATTGATACACTAAATAACGTACAAATAATCAAGAAAATGCAAAATATTGGTAACGCATCCTTAATATGGAAAAATCTCACCAAAGAAAAATCAAATGAAAAAAGAAACAGAATAACAATGATAAACATACTCACGCTGATATTAGCAGTCCATAATGCTGTTTGTGGCTGTATGCTATTTAATGGATAAAACCAGCAACGCGGGCGATATTTATTATTTAGAAAAATAAATAGCACGGCAAAAAAGGCAAATAAATAACCGAACATATCAAGAAAGCCTAGCAGCTTATTTGAAAAAGCAATGGTTTCCCAAACTTGTCTTGTATTGGTAATATTAGCCGCCACAGAAGACATATAGGCAATACTGAGTAGCAAAATATTCGTACTGCGAGAGCATGTAGCAAATAGGATAAAAAAGTACATAATTAGCAGTTCAACCATCAACAATGCACCATGGAGCACACCACTCGCTGACTGAAAAACATTATCTGGCATGACCCAAAAATACAACAGCCCCATACCAATTAACAAAGGGATAACCGACAAATGAAATAGTGTAAAATTATGCAAACGTTTTATATGAAAAATAACGAACATAATAGCAGCCAGTAAGAATAGCTGGTACAAATACAAACTCACCTCGCCCCACAAAGAATATTGTCGCACCATTTTAAAAAACAACAGCCGACAGTCATTGACACTATCAATAGTTTCAGCAATCAACATTAAGATAAAAAATGGTTTTTCACTCTTGGGTGAGCAATAAGAAGCAGCACCCCAAATAAACAAGGTTATGATACCGACAACACTGGTGTAACTAAAAGCAATTAACATTGAATTGGAAGCAGGACTTACATACGGTATTAATTCAAAAAACAGCAAATAGGATGCTATTGAAAAAAGCAAGACAAAAGACACCTTCTTAACTGGTGACAGTCTTGCTAACAATCTCAGCTGAGCTATTCGCCACATTGCACTGTTCTTTTTGTTACAGGGACATCTAATACATAGCCAATTCCGCGAATGGTTTTGATAATTTTCGGCTTGCGACTATTGTCTTCTATTTTTTTTCTTAAGCGGCTAATTAAAATATCGATACTGCGATTAAAGGCATCTGAATGTTCGTTGCTTGATGATATTAGTTGGTCTCGCGACAGAACATGCCTAGGCTTCTGTAATAAAGTTCGCAATAAAAGATATTCAGCACAGGTTAAGTCAATGGGATCATCACCTGAACTCAGTGTCTTAGTAGCTAAGTTCAAAGAAAAGCGATCAAACTCCAGGCATTGTGTATTCGTGACAACATCTTTGGGCTCTTGATGACTGTTCTTATTTAATCGTATCATCGCTTGCACGTATGATAATAAAACACGCGACGAAATTGGCTTAACGAGATAATTATCAGCACCTAACTCAAGCAAATGAATTTTATCAACCTCATTTTGACTACCCGTCAACACAACAACAGGAATATTATGATGCTTCTTAATTTTCTGACAAAGAACACTGCCTTTAATATCAGGCAACTGCAAATCCAAAAGAATCAGATCTAAAGACTGACTAGCCAGTATGCTATCAGCTTCTTTACCTGAATGAGCAGAGAACGTATCGAAGTCACTGGCACTTAAACACGAGGCTATTTCCTTATTTAAAGCCTTATTATCTTCTATGATAAGAATGACGGATTTCTTAGCCATGGCAACAACTACTCCATTTACAGACTTCCCTTTACATTCTATCGTATTGGTATCTGTCATTCTATTTTGATTAGAGTTTTTTTTGCGCAACCGTGTCGGTATTAGAACAAGATGTCAAACAAAACAATTTCTTTTTAAAGTCATCAGGAACTCACACATGCTCAAGAGGGTTTTTATTGTTAGCATTTAGAATGAGAGCTTCCATTTCTTTAAAGTTTGCACTTTAACAAAATCTGGAAACTCTCACTTTTACTAGTTAAGGAGTTTGGTATTCTGTCAAAACTCAGTCAGTAGCCACAATATCTTGTGAACCATTATCGTTAAAAACCTCCAGATGGTGTGTTATTTTTTCGTTTAGTGACTGATTTTTGACAGAACCAACAGTTGTAACACGTCAGCCGCTTTGCTGAGATTTTTAAATGCTTTTTGCCAGTCTTCATAAACTGCATCTTGTGCATAGGATTTGGCTTTCTGTTTCAACTGTCGGGCATGATGAACGAAACCATCGGCAATGCGCTCAAGCGCTTGATATCAACGAATTCTGAGAGGGGGTCAGCAGAGTAATCGTTGGCTCTACTCAACCATGACCCGTAGCGCGGTTGCGAAAAACAAAAATACCATCCGCTGGGTTAATTCCCGATATAACCACTTGATTATATTGCTAAAATATTAAAGCATACAGCGCGCCACCTTCTCAAATATGGCGTCCACTATACGTATAGTTTACAAGCATTCATTTTTTCAAGAAACATTCCAGAAACAAAAGATATTATAGAAAAACATATGCGTAATAAACTATAAACAACTGGGAATACAAAATCCCAGACTAAAAAAATCCAGATCACACTACAAGATTACTGAAATAAAAGAGCGAGGAAAATAGCATGTTAACGCCACAAGACATAAAGAACATTCAAGAAATTCAAAGACGAAGCAAATCCATTGAAAATAATATTGAAATACTAAAGGAGGGACTTCAAGTCGCCTCAACTGAACTCAAAGAGTATATCAAAGACCAAGAGTGGTGGGACAATAAGATTATAACCATACAATCATTGCTATACAAACATATCATCAAGGCATTGATCTCGGCTATATCGTTTATACCTGTAGCAGGATTTCCAGCATCCTTAATACTTACAGGATTACAAACTGGAGCGCTATCAAGCACGCTAGCTCTATCAGTTTGGGATCCAAACTCTAAATCTATCAGAATCAATACACCAGACGGCGAAACGGATTATATTAAAGTTACCCCGGGTGTACGTGGTTATGACAATAGCAGCCATATGAGTACAGTGAAAGCACACAATAAAGGGGTACCCATAGTAGATTCTATGTATAAAGACACCCTAACGGAAGCGAAAAAAAATGTAGAAAACTTCCTAAACTCTGAACAAAACAACCATGAATTTGATGAAATTCCTGACTTCAAAATAGATCATACAGAAGCATCAAGAGACCAGAAAGAATACTTGCGTACATTGCAGCAACTCGATGATCGCATATCGAAAATGGTCCAAAATAAAGATGAAATTTTATACCCTCTTGCTTATTCCAGCTTGACTGTAAACACTCCTGATGAACCTGAGTTTCGCGCAATAGGTACACATAAAAAAGGGCAATACGATAAAGTAAACTGGGACAACACTGGCTTTGAGAGATCAAGGGGCGGTCCACGCAGCAAAACCGTAACAAGATTTAAGAAAGATAAGTGGATCACGAGTCGTCAAAAATATATAGCAAAAGAGGCTGAGTATGAAGAACATGAGAAAGGTCAAATTGACGCAACGATCACAGCACTCCTGCAGTATGAAAACAAAATGTCAAATAATGTTGTTTTTTCACGGCATAAGATGAGTCATTTCATGAAAGATAAAACTATTCTTGCAAAGCAAGGACTTCCTAATAGTCGCTTTATTATGCCATCGTGCCACAATCTTATTAAAAAGGCATTTAACAGTGCCACTCAACATTTTCATCCATCTTATTCTAAAACCAAAAACGAACAGGTTCAATCCAGATTTGCAATCTCACTTTTTATTATGCATCGAATGTTTGAACTCCACCTCGGTACACCAATACCTGATACAGCCATATTCAATAAAAAAAACAAATATAGGTTTTTTGGAGCTCTTGAAGATATGGTATTTCTTTCAATGGTACATTCTGGCTTGCGAAAAAGCGAGCATTACAAATCAGATGTAGAGATAGTAAGAACTATTGACTTAGATGACAGCATGATGATATCGGTAGTACGCGACTATCTGGGCAGCGCATACATGATGCGTGAGGTAACACCAGAGGCATGGTCAAACATAGTGAAACGTGCCACCGAACGAGCAAAAAATTGGTCAAAAAAAATATGGAGCAAACACCCATTCCATAACACCGAAATCCTTACCACCAACACAAATCTCCCCAGAACACCAGAGCATGTTACTCAGTACATGAAAAATAATATGGTAGATGACAGATTGTCTAGATCAGCAAGCCTCACAAGCTCTAATCCAATCGATCAAAATACCGTAGCCACACGCAAAACCATTCCAAAAAAACCAATCTCTCGTTATAAACGTACGCCACACCGTGGCTCCATGAACATACCAATGTTTGATCCACTAACAAACCCCGACCAGACAGTAGAAGCAATCAAGCTGGTTAACGACCATCAAGTTCAAATTGTTTTGATGTCTATGTATAATAGTATACAAAAATTATCAGGACAAATAACTCCAAGAAGTCGCCCGAGAAAACAACCAAAAAATAGCACACATCCTGCTAACTACCACCTTGATGGCGATATGCTGTTTCCATACATAAAATAACAGATCTTATAAAGTTATTGGGGTCGTACTGACCCCAACGCTACCAATACTCCTGATTCAAAATAGATTTTCTACATACCCATACAGCGCACACATGCCGTTCTTGTATCTTTAGTTCCGTAAGCAAATAGCTTAATCTCAGAGACGTTTGAGATGGGAGAAGGCATCCTGTGTGCCGTGCTGTGACTTTTTTCATTCCCCTTTTGCAATAAGGTACTCTTTCCATGATCAATTACTTATTGAAGAAAGTAAAAAGTCACAGCACGGCAAAGTAATCACAGCAAAGTAATCTAAAATTATTGAGATCCATAAGTAAACTACATTTTTTTGGACGTGTGCAGATGCGTTTAAAAGATCGTTTACCATTCTACTTTGATTAGTAGCTTATTTTATACAACCAAAGCGCGTCACATACAACCACCAAACAAACTGCTGTTAAAAAAAATAAAAAAAAACGATTTCTTCTTAAAAGCATCGGAAGCTTACAAATGCCAAAGCATGATTCAAATGCGAATTCCCTTTTGTTTTTTCAAAGTTTACGAATAATAAAAACCAGAAACTCTCATTATTGCGGACTAAGTGAAAGGTCAAGTCGAGACTTATTCAGCATATGCAATTTTTTTAAATACATCCACACGAGCTGGGGGGAAATTTGCCCAAACGTATCGCGACTTTACATGTCGATACCCACTTTGCGTAGCTATCGGATTTTTCTTCATAAAATATGTATATTGTATATAGTAACCACCCGGCATTAAAACCAAATCAATTTGATTAATTATTTTTGATAGTGAATCTTTTTTCATAGCACGCAGAGGTAAGCTTGACACTATTGCAGCAATAGGGACATCAACATGTTTTATCAACTTAGAGAGATCCTTAGCATCACCATGAATAAACGTAACGCCTGGATAAATAGGCCTCAAAAATTGAATAAAGTCTATTGAGGACTCTATACCAATAATATTTTTTTGTGCAATTTTACGCTTTAATAAACCCCTGGTAATATTACCAGTACCTACACCCAACTCTAGCAACATGCCTTGAAAATTTTCAGGAAGCGAATGGGCGATTGCTGCAGCAAGATATTGCGTGCTAGGAGCACATGCTCCAATATTGCGAAAATTTTTGAATAAATTTTTATAAAACATAAACCTTTCTTATCAGTTACTTTATTCTATTACATTATTAGGGTAAACCAACTTTACATTATTGAAGCCTATTAACCAACTTTCTTAAATAACTATACTTAACAGTCACTACTCCTAAAACATTTTTACTTACTATTTTCCTAGATGACACTTTACCATAAAGCAAACAATACTTTGAGCCAAACGAATTATGATTGCGCTTAGCATGCTCTATTTTGTAACATCGGTCAACCCATATAAATGGGCTTCCCTTTGGCAACTTATTATAAGTAACAGATAATGACGTAAAATGACCACCAAAGTGTAGCCTCATGTTTAGCTTTGCGTCCAACGTAATAAGGACAGGGTATTGATAATGGCGATTACCAATTAATAGACGATGCTTTTCATACAACACCTTGATATCTGACATCACCCTTGGAAATGACCAAAACTTTAAAAAAACCCCCTTATATGCCCAATACCTAACTAGCAATCCAAAGTTATTTATTGTGCTTAACAAACCTGGCTTATTTGAGAGCAAGTCTCTACCCAAACCGATTGGTGTATGGTAGCCCAGAACATGTAAAATAGTTGGCCCCACATCCAACATACTTCCTTGCTTTTTATTCACCACACCTTTTTTGAGGCTCGGCGGCAAAAGCATTACCAAGTTTCTACGACAATGATCACAACCACTTTTGAGCATATGCGTAGCATGACTATTCATCGTCAAATGATCGGAAGTTATGACAATTAGTGTGTCTTTACCAAAAGAGGAATGTCGAATTTTATTAACAAATTTTGAAATTAAGTAATCACTACAAGCTACTGCTCGCAACATTGGATTTTTTGTTCGACCTGACTTTGGAAATAATTGACGGCAAGATTTAGAAATACTCGGCTGAAACGGGTGAGTATCTACGGTCTCCAAAAACACACCAAAAGGATGCTGTTCTTTACTTAAAGAAAGCAATTTCTTAAACGTAAAATCAAACAAGGTGTCATCATAATACCCCCAACCCATTACATAGCCCTTGTCTTTTACGTACTTTGACATTTCCTTACGACCTATAACCTCAGCAAAACCATGACTAGAATACAAACTTCCTATACCAGCAAAATGGCTGGGAGACCCTTCTATATAAATTAACTGATAGCCTTGCGCTTTCAAAAAGTCACCTAGGCATAAAGCTCCTGGCAGAAAACTATCATAACCTGACTTGGTATAGTTAACACCCCCCCTAAGTGAGTTAAACAAACCACCAGGAATTACCAGGGGTATCCCACACTGCGTAGCTGTCATTCCAGCAACAGACCATCCAGTATAGGGCATTTGGCGAATATCTGTAAAAAAAATACTTTCAGGCTTAAGTTTTTTCAAATTTGTAACAATATGTGGGAATAAAGTATTATTGAAATATGTTTTTTCTAAACTTTCCGCATAAATGTAAACTATATTTAAACGCTTTTGTGCAATATGATTGAAGTTAGGACTCTTATAGAACTTATCAAAATCAACTCCTGGGTTAGCTGTCCCTGCCGAAAATATTGCACTTGCACCTGAGTGATTTGCTAACTTATACACATTAATTATAAAGGGATTAAAGACCACAGCTGACAATAAAAAAGCATAAGACATACAATACAAGTAGGAAGATTTTACTGAAGAAAGTATTGAGCTTACTCTCACAAAAGATCGTCGCTGAAATATTTTACACACAACATAAGGTAATAAAAAACCTACTGCCAACAAAAGCACAGTTGCAGCTACCGAACTCCAATTATCCTTAAAATTTGACCCCTGAAATCCATACTGAATTTGATACAGAGCAGCATTATTAATACCCTCACCCGTAAACGAATTTGCCAACAGATATGCTGCACTCATCGACAACAATAACAATGAGAACACATAGCCTAAAAATTTAAATCTAATCCTTCCCAATCCATTTGTAAGCGCAAGAAAAATGATCAAACTTACAAAAGAAACTGAAAATAAGATGTATATCATTATGAATAAATCCTTTCATTCCCCCTAACAGAAAGGAAATAGTACATCATAAAAATATTTTCTGCCATAAATAGCAAAAATCCAGAAAGCCATTTTTTAAAGCCAGATGACACCTTCTAAGAAAATTTTTCAGTGCTATTAATTTTTCTTCTATTAATTAAGCCCCACCATATAAATCATTAAAGTATCGATAATTTTCCCTGAAGGGGAATTCCATACCGTGCTGCGGGAACCCATGCCCTGCTGTGACTTTTGACTTTCTCCTCTTGCAATAAGGCACTCATTCCATGATCAATTACTTATTGAAGAAAGTAAAAAGTCACAACACGGCAAAGTAATCTGGCAAAGTAATCCCGAAGTAATCGCTCGGCAAAGTAATAACAAGGAAGGTAAGAAAGAGCGGCATGGGTTTATAAAACATCATCACCAATACTTGCCCCAGGCGCTCCTCCGAATATATAATTATCACTATCTAGATCTTCGACAGATTTAAGTTCGTTGTTATTAAAAAGAGTTATTGTATTGTAGCTGGAAATGCCAGCTGTCTTTTTTGGTAATATAAAACGTGAACAAGCCGCTGTGATTTTTTCAAACTCATCCTTACTGAAACCAGGGAAATAAAACACTAAACCATTCGCTTGTTTTAAAACCTTTGAAAAAATATTTCTTCTTTTTTTATATTCACTGAAATTTATAGGATTTGAAAAAAGCTGTTTGCTTTCTAGATAGTCAAGCGTCTCACTTCCTGATTTTGACGCGCAGATAGCACTATAGTCACCCATTCTGCGTGTCAAATTTTTTTCGTTTTTACTCGGCTGTTCATGGAAATACATTCCTAACGACGATAGAGACAGAAGTACTTTAAGGCAGGAAAGCTTGAAATACTCAGAAGTAGGCAAATCAACTTTAGAATTAATCAAACTTGATAAGATTGATTTAGTATTAAGTTTATTATTGATAATTAAATCAACCAACACCTTGTACTCTGTAAGAATAAAAAATGGTGTAGGAGCATATTCTAATAAAATGGAGTCATTTAACCGCAATAACGGGTGTTGTTCTGAATTAATGTCAGCTCCTGATTTAAGTAAAAATTGCACCATGGGAATATCTTCTGCAATTACAGCAAACCACAATGCTGTGCAACCATTTGAACCCCCTTCGCTAAAGCAAGCAGTTTTTTCATTTACATTAGCTCCAAGCGATACTAAAAGCTTAACATTGGTAAGATCCTTTTTTTCTGCTGCAAGATGCAGAAGGGTTTTTCCATAAAACCTAAGATACCGAGAACACACTCTTTCATTGAGGAGTTTCGGATTATCTTTTAATAAGTAGGTAATTTCTGAAATACGATTATTTATAAAGGCCCAGGTTAGAAGTTTTCGCATACCGGTATCTGTGTGAGCCAAGCTAGCGCCACCCTCAGATGACCTGTATTTTCTTAAAAAGTGCAGCAGCAACTCAAATATTAGATAATCCGCCGTGCTTGCAAAGCAGTTTTTACCTCGCTGGTTTGATAGATACGGATTTGCTCCATACTCGATTAATAACTCGATACACTTCTCTTGGTCTTCACCCCGAGCTAATGTAAAAGGAGTACCATCCCCAAGTCCAACTATTTTTGCTTTTTTAGTGATTATACAATTTGATTGTAATACTTCATGTAAAGCTGTATTGCCTGTTTTACTGCTTTGCTGGTTCACCAACATAGCAGAATCTTCCATCTTATGCTCACCTTTATGCTGCTCATGGCGTTGTAAATTCATATAGAGAAGCAAGGTTTCTAACATAGTTGCATCAGCATGCAAAGCGGCAAGTTGCAGTGGGTTTACACCCCGACTATCTTCTATAGTTGGATCAGCGCCTCTTTGCAACAATAGCCTTACATGTTGTGGCGCCTGCGTCGATTGAGATGATACCGCAGCATGTAATATTGTTTCCTCTAACCATCTGTGATCTGGGCTAGTAGCTACTATATTGATATTAAATTCTTCGCTCACTTGGTTTAGATACTCTTCCAAATCCTCAGCCGAACCTGTGTTAATAATATTATAGATCGTTTTCATTGTGCATCTCCTTGTTTTACCATTTCATACAATACGTCTCATGTTATATTATTAATATTATATGGAGATTAAGCATAGTTTTTATCATCCAAATCACTCTGAATAGAGGTATTTTCTGTAAAATAAATGACATTGCTGCTCTCAATGACAAGCTGGAATTTATTTTGCGATACTGGTACCCATGCCGTGCTGTGACTTTTGACTTTCTCCTTTTGCAATAAGGCACTCCTTCCATGATCAATTACTTATTGAAAGAAGTAAAAAGTCACAGCACGGCAAAGTAATCTCGACAAAGCAATCCTAAAAAACTTGACCCCAACCGCGCTGACGAAACCATGCGGGTTAATATTGGCATCAGTGAATCAAATCTCGGGGTGGTTAATATCAATATTAATAACGTTAAATCAAGACCGCTTGCACAACAAGGTTCAAAATTAATTTAATATCTTGGGCTAACTTATGAATTAAAAGATAGCGCCTTACATTTTTGTCTATTATATCGGCCGTCAATATTTACTGAAAATGATAGCAACGTATTCAAAAATGATTTTAATGCTCTGTTGAAATTGCTTTTAAACGATAATACTGAAATTGATTCAGCTATAAATTCAAGTTTGCACATGCACTCTGACAGGCACTAGACAAAGAGAGCAAAGGAAGTGAAGCAAACTCAATAGGTCCATTCTCCGCCCCACAAGTCATAGGCATAAGCATTTGGGAATGAGATTAATTGTGACTTCCTATAATCCTATTAAAGAGAATCTGTTTTCGCTTCTCTTCATCTTTCCATTCGATAAGTAAACTTTGATGGTATGCGCTGTCATTCGAAGCATTGCTGCCTTTGCGTTGGGTAGGACATCTAAGACACATATTATTACCACATACATTTTTCATCATTTTTTTCCTATTTTTATAGTGTATATCTATACTGAAGATGTTTTCGTAATTTCGCTGTACTTCAGTAATCATAGTTACATCATCGCATATAAAAGTTCCTCTATTTTGACCCAATTGTTCACGAAATATTGACGCTTTCACACTAGGTCTTGCCGATCGCATGTCGGCAAGCACCTATGAATCTCGAGTAGCTAGGATTGTTGGGATATGGTTCAACACTGTTTTTAACTGGCTCGTAGCGCATTGCGATTTGTGGTCCTGCCATCTGAGATGGTATATGCAGCCTGGGTTTTTAATTAGGTTTGCAGAAAGGCTGCAAGAGCGATGGCGGGCATGATGATAACCTATTGAATATTATACTATAATTAGCAGGGTGCGCACTATATCCTTCCGTAAAGCGCCACAATATAAACTATAATTATAGTTGGACAGCACCTTAAATTCACCCAAATATACAACGGAGCTAGAGATGGCAAGAGATTCTTCAAATTCAAGCATAGCTATGCAGCATTTCAAAAAGGCCGAAGGATTTAATGAAAAAACAATAAAGATCCTCGAAATGATAGCAGTGGGTGCTCCAACATCAGAAATCTACTGTGCGATTGCCTTATTGTATGAGACACGCCATCCCGGGATGCGTTGTTCTATGCTTGAGTTAGAGGACGGAAAACTACTGCATGGCGGCGCCCCCAGCCTGCCAAAAGAATATTGCGAACAAGTTCATGGTCTTGAATATGGTCCCAATGTTGGATCATGTGGCACAGCTACTTATACCGGCAAAAGGTGTATTGTTGAAAATATTGAAACCGATCCCAGATGGGAAAAAATAAAGCATATTGCTTTGCCTCATGGCATGCGCTGCTGTTGGTCAGAACCGATTATAAGTTCCCAAGGAAATGTATTAGGTGCCTTCGGAATGTATTACGACCACCCTGGGACTCCGAATGAAGAAGAATCTAAAGACCTAACTGCTGCTGCCAGACTTACTTCCATTGTTATGGAGCGTGATCATAATCATAAACGTATTGAGGAATTAGCTTATGTTGATACATTAACTAAGTTGGCTAGTCGTGCGTATTTTCATCAATACATAGAGCGCTTAATAAATTCATCAAAACGCTATGGTCGTAGATTTAGTTTACTTTATATTGACCTGGATGGCTTTAAACACATTAATGATTCCATGGGCCACAGTGCGGGAGATGATGTTTTAAGAACTGTTTCCAAGCGATTAAAAGAGACATGTCAAGATGTAGACTTTATCGCAAGACTCTGTGGTGATGAGTTCGCCTTGGTTATAGAGGGTGAAGAAGACACCAGCAATACAATATGTCTAGCACAACGCTGTATCGATGCTATTGGCAAACCAATGCTTATACAAGATACTAAGCATATACTTACTTGTAGCATTGGTATCGCTCAATTTCCTAACGATGGTAAAAATGCCTTAGATTTATTAAAGTCTGCAGACACCGCCCTTTATTCAGCTAAAGAAAAAGGGAAAAATTGCTATTTATTTTATGAATTAAAATTAATGGAGAAAGTGAAGTACAAATTCAAGTTTGAGCATGCGCTTCGAGAAGCGCTTGACAAAGAGCAGATTTCATTGCTTTATCAAGCCAAAGTGGATATTAATTCTAACAAAGTGGTTGGCGTTGAAGCCTTAGCTCGTTGGCGTCATCCTGAATTCGATCATTCTTCACCTACGGAATTTATTGATGTAGCTGAGCGCATAGGCATCATTAAGCCTATAACAGAATGGATATTATATAAGGCTTGCTATCAGGCGGCTGAGTGGAAAAAATCTAAAGCTCAACCAATAACAATAGCCGTTAATATCTCACCGAGTCTTTTCCTGAATAATGATATTGTCACTTTGGTTAAACAAGTTCTTAAAGATACAGGCATTAAACCAAGCATGTTAGAACTAGAAGTGACTGAAAATGTGATGCAAACGAATCCTGAGAATATATCTGTTTTTAAAGAACTAAAGAATCTAGGTGTCCATTTAGCTATTGATGATTTTGGTGCAGGATATTCGTCATTCGCATCATTAAAACATATTGAAATTGATACCATAAAGATAGATCAATATTTTATTGATGACATGTTAGGTGATCACCATACCAAATTTCTTATCTCTTCAATGATCGATATTGCTCATAACTTTGGATATAAAATTGTAGCTGAAGGAGTAGAAACAAACGAACAGTTACTGGCACTTAAAGAATTAGGCTGTGATATAGTACAAGGCCACCTATTCAGTAAACCAGTCTCAGAAAAGGAATTGCTTGCGGTTGTGGCTCAATTTTGAGCTCCAGTATGAAAAACAGAAGAATGCTAGTAGTATTCAAAGTAATGTACTCATTTTGTTAACAAACAGAAATTTTTTAAGGCAACTTTAGTCATGTAATGATACCATGTAATACTGTATTAACTAAGCGATTGATAACCATGCCACTTTTCGACCCTAGAAATCAAGACTCAAAATGTAGCAAATTTTTAAATGGTCTTTTCACTGTTACTGAAGAAATACCATCCGCTATAAATTTAAATATTGCTTTGAAGTTATTGTTAATAGGCACAGCGCTGACCACGACCAGTGTGCTTGCGATAGCTGCATCACCAATGATAGTTTTACCTATACTTCACTATTTTGGTCATCGTTCACTATCAAAAAAAATAAGTGACGATGTTAAAAATAGACTTCAATCTATGAACTATACCTTTGCTGATAGCGCAACTAGCTCACGCCTCACATTCGGGACATTTTTGTATACTCATATAGAGAATAATAGTAATTTCAAGATTGAAAGCTGCATGCAGGATGGGACATTGTTTGAAATGGAAATTGATTGCTTACCTGAAAATTGCGAAACTGGAGTTACATTTAATCAGCTGCCGCATACTATGCGAGCCAACCTTCTAATAGAAAGCCGATCAGCATGTCTGCGCAAAGCCGATCAATACTCTATAAATACTCGCCGTATGGCCGTTGTTTTCAGTGTCGCTGCTATCACGGCAGCCAGTTCAACTGGCGTAGGCCTTATTCCGGTCTTACTAATTGCCGCAGTGATACTTTCAATACTACCTCCGTTAGCTGCGAATTATGGCGCTAAAAAGTCCTTTGAAAATGAACAGCCGCCATCACCTGGATGTTTTTCTTTCCTTAGAGGAAACTCATCGCCAGCAAGGCAAGAACCAGATTCTACGAATACTCCATTATTAAACTAATATATAGTTTCTATGCGCAATAGATAATAACCTGAACTAACATCAAATTAGATTATTGTCTATAGCTCACACATATATAAAGCCAACCAATCACACTATTTTAATTTAGCAACGACGAGCACATTATTTTTCAACTTCGGGCGGCCTGCGGCACCGTGAAGTTGCAACACTGTAATGTTACTTTTCCTGGTCAGCTGAGGTGTTCTTCAAAACACGCTCAGCTGAAAAGATGATTATCCTATTGACTGAGCACGCATAAGCGGACGAGATACACTTTCTATTGAAATCCCAGCACGTAAGGCGGTGACAACGCCAACAGCTTCCAAATAGGTATCCACCTCAATCACATTCTTCATTTGCATTTTCTGATTATTTACATTTAGAATAGTCGCATTCTCTTTGACTGCTATTAACGGTATATCATTGTACTCAGCAATCAAAGCAGGTATCCCACCCAAGCAATCTGCAGGCATAATAATCGCACCGATATTATTTAGAGAGATTAGATGATTAGGGACATTATCTAAGTTTGCAATAGACTTAAGCTGAGGGGCTTTATTTAGCCCTTTAAGCACAGAAAAATAATGCGGCGTTGAAATAAACTCAGCAGATGCACGCGGGTTATCTGTGGTGACTTCTTTTAACTGTTGATAGTATGGCAATGGTGCGTGTGCTGTTGGCACTCTAAATATTTTAGAAATTAGATGCGTAATGATCGCCTCAATACCACCTGAAGGGTTTGGTATTTTACCTTGTAAGTGTTGGGCAAACATCTCCTTGGTGACGCCATGTATCACAGAGACACCACCAATAGCATTGGCACCCTGCTCTAATAGTTTTTCCACGGCATTTAATACACACTCTGGATTTAAGATCGTGCCAACAGCACACCCTGCATCAGACCATTCGATATTAACACCTAACTCTTCCTGCATCGATAAATAAGATTTACATGAGATACCCTTAACAGCTCTTGCTGCATTAAGCGTATTAATCACATAATCAGCTTGTGCGGCTCCAGTGCCATCAATAAAGGTTCCAATGGTATTGCTTCTGACTGGTAATAATCCTACATGCCCGAGAAGAAAGTCATCTAAACTTTTCCCCTCAACATAAAATATGTTATCGGCCATTTCATTAATTTCAGAAGCATTCACTGTATTTGGATGCGTCACAACAAAATCAACACTAGAGGCTAACAAGTTGGTTACCGGTGTGGCATCACCAGCAAAGCCGCCATATTCACACCGCACACCAGTTGGAATAATTTGCACTATTCCAAAGGTGTTAGTTTGGTGCGTTTTTCTATTGGGCTCGAGGATTTCCATTTTCGCAAAATTACTGGCATAACGGTGATCAGCACTATAATGTATTGTTGTTGCTTCTACAGTGACATTATCATTATCAACATCCGTAATGGAGAATCTAAGTGGATAAATATTATCTGCAAATAGGTTAGCAAGGTTATCTGATATTTGCCTTAACCAACTTTGACGCTGCTTAACTTTTAACTGGTAGCTTTTATTTTTTATGACAATCATAATAGGCCTTTGTGGTGTAGTTAGAAATTGATAGGTAACATCGTATTAACATTCTTTTTACACAACTTAAATGTTGATAGTAAAAAACATGATATTCTGGTGTTGAGCGGCATCCACGTTTTTTTTTAAAATCAAATACTCCTGAGCTAAAATTACAAAGCAGATTATTGTCTATACTATAACTAAATATAGTACTACATATCTGCCTGTATAGCCCTAGCTGTGGAGGTAACGTGAGATCATAGCCTATGCAAGGCGATTGAATCACCCCATCAAGATGTTCAATAATAACAAAAGCATCAATTGTGTTCTTTTTCAGATACAGAATTTCAAAAGCATCATCCTCTAACACTTTTTTAAAAAAATCCGTTGTGTATTGTGGATTATCTTTATTGTACTTTTCAATATAGAGCATGGTATAAAGCTCGTGAATTCTAGCTATTTCGGAGTTAGTTAAGTCCTTAGTTGAGCATAAGGTATAATCAGAATCAACCAATAATTGCTTATCTTTTTTCAGATTAGCTCTCTC
Source organism: Gammaproteobacteria bacterium (assembly GCA_030425685.1). Lineage (GTDB taxonomy): Bacteria > Pseudomonadota > Gammaproteobacteria > Coxiellales > Coxiellaceae > JAUIAD01. The sequence continues at coordinate 42,352 of JAUIAD010000024.1, forward strand.
CTTAGGCTTATGATTAGCCTTTGGATTAAAGTGTGCAACTTTCCTTGAAATCATCAACTGACATTGAACACTAGTTAATGCATCTAGAATTGTTTTATTGTGCTGATAATTTAACGAACGGAACATGATGGGTCGTTTGGCATGCTTGCTTTGAATCTCGTTTATAATCGCAACAACATCATTAAGCTGTTTAGGCCATAATGAAGTTGAAAACATCTTATTGTTAACTTGCACACAATCCTCAATACCAGCTAATTTCTCAAAATAATTTCTAGCTAGTAAAAATAGCGAATTCTTACAGCGACGCAACAATCCAACGCTAGCAAGATTCTTAAATGAATTTTTCAGTAGTAAATTCAAAGATGAAAATGAAGTAATCCAACACGTTGAGCTTGTATTTATAAATACAGAAATTTTATCATTGTTATTATAAACGCCACTTATGGTGCCGCTAATATTTTTAACATAGTGATTAATGTTATTATTTTTATGCTGGACAAATGGCCATTGTTTAATGTTAGTTAAATATTTCATAGCTTATTGTAATATTGAGTGATATAAATCTATCTCCATTTCCCGTAAGCACATATAATCGTCCTGCAATTCATTTACACTATCAGACATTAAAGTAATATACCCTGGACGCCCAATAGAAGCATCAGTTTTTAGTAGCAAGTCACCTTTCTTCACATTAAATTTAACGCTCTTGACACTATCCAGCGCTAAGAACATATCGGCATTTGGCGCTTGATTGACGGTACCGCTGATAGGCGAACTGAGATAAACAAGCCACATTTTCTTTTGTTTTAGGTTTTTGCAACTCTCTATTTTTTTATTAAATAAAGAGGGTGACACATATGTTTCTACCGCTAGTGATAGCTGACTGTATTGTTGGCACTCTTTGACAATAGAAAAATCTAGCAAACCCGATATTCTTGCATTTACCTCAATTAACTTTATACCATTTGGAGTGCATTTTACTTCAGTATGTGCTGGTCCATTATTTAATTCAACTGCATCCAGTACGCTTTTAACATAGTTGGAAATACTTAAAAAAGTGTCATCTTCCTTTCTTATTAGTTCTGCGTATTGATCTGTAGATATGGTATTGGCTTTACCACCCACACCACGCCATATATCTGTGATAAAGTGTTCACCATTGCAACTAACGGTATTTACAAAATACTCATCACCGTGCAAATATTCTTGTATGACAAGGCTATCATTGGAAAAACCAATATAGTTTTTTTGATTAATCGTATTTTTGAAATGCTCTACAATTTCATTTTTATTATGACAAATTGCCACACTATCGGATGAAGCTGATAAAGTAGGTTTTAATATTACTTTCTGCTGTCCAAAATTGGCATACCAATTTAGAATAGGCTCTAATTTATTTGCACAAAACTGTTGAGCACAAGGGACATTGTTTTTACGTAAAGCTTCTACCATTAAAAATTTATTTCTGCGAATTTTTGTTGTTGCATGATTATTTTTTAAAACATCGAAGTGGCTAGCAACTAAATCGGTCAACTCAACACCCGTTTCGGATCCTGCTATAACAGCTTTAATGTTATACTTATTAAGTTGATGCAATAATTCATTAATATTCCCTCTGTATATAATATTTTCAATATATAACGACTCATTCAAATGACGATGCACACTAGGCGCGCGCTCAGTATCAACATGCAAACATTGATACCCTACTCTATTAAAAGCAGGCGCGTAATAAGCACCACTTAAAAATGCGTCTACAATAATTATTACTTCTTTGCCACCAGTCATAATGCAACTTATTACCCTTTAAATGAATACATTGATCTAAGGTTTTTTTCTATAAGTTGTCCATAACTATACGAGCCTAAACTATCACTGCTGGCATTATCAAAGGTGCAATCAAATGCATTTAATTTGCTATCTAAATTGCAGTCAAAGAAAAAGGGAATGGAGTATCGGCGTCGGCCGCTTTTATTAATGACGCGATGCAGTGATGCCTTCAATTTTTCTTGGCTCCATAGCGATAATACTTTACCAACATTGAGTACTAATGAATTGTCAACGGGAGGCACATCAACCCATTTGCCATCTATTTCTGCTTGCAAACCTCCATTATTATCTTGTAGCAATAGCGTAAAGCAGCCAAGATCCACATGTGGATTTAACCCATATAAATCATCTAGAGGCGCTTGTGAATAACAAAGAAGTCGCAATATGATGGTTGGGTCATTAAAAAATTTAGCAAGGCCATTAGGGTTTAGACCCATTGCCATAGAAAATACAGGTAACAGTTTATGACATAGCGCTGACAGCGCGTTTTTATATTCTAACAGCAATGATTTAAAGTGCTGCGGTTGATTCGGCCATTGTTGCACGCCTGAAAAAGGATGATTTTTCCATGCTTTAGCGGAACAGATAATTGGTTTATTATGATAAAAAAATGAATCACTTTGATTTTGTTTTCTAATTCCTTTGCCATTACTCGTTGTTATTTCTCGACTATTCGGAATATACCCAGAAAAATGGTCATTAAACTCAATTTTACGTTTTTCTTCGTTTGGTAGCTGATGAAATTCATCGGAAAGTCTAAGAATAGCTGAGAATAGTTGAGGTGGAATATTGTGATTTATTAAATAGCTGACACCTGCTGTGCTATAAACGTCTTTAATTTGGTTTACCAGTTTATTTAAACTATTTCCCTTACCTATAAATAAATCCTTTAGATCTATTACCGGAATGCTACCCATACCTCATCTAGCCTATTTTGGTTTAACCTTAACGAATTATACAAGCCACTCCTCTATCGATCAATTAATACACAGAAAATAGAGCTGTATATAGATGTTTATACTCTAAATTCACCTATGGGAAACCATCGCAAATATGCGCTATAAATCATCATGTTACAACACAATTATGTGCTAACCACATTAGAAAGGAGTAATTATTGTCCATTTCATCTTGCTTTCGCATATTAAGAATGGTTAAATTAAGCGCAGTTTGGGCTTCGTTTAAATGAGATGTATAGATTATGAACTTGTTAAGTAGAGCTAGTATTAGAGGAACAGAAGGACCACACCACGCAAAAAGCACAACGCTTCAGCAAGCATTTGAAGATCAGGCATTAAAAACGCCGAATAATATTGCTTTAGTCTATCAAGGTACAAGTCTTACTTATCAAGCGCTAAACGAAAAATCAAACCAGCTCGCTCGACTTATTCGGCGTCGATACCAAGCGTTAAATAATTCCCCCCTCAAACCCGATACTCTCATTGGTTTATGTGTAGAGCGCTCTCACGACATGATTGTCGGACTTCTCGCCATCCTAAAAGCGGGCGGCGCTTATGTTCCTCTCGACCCGGATTACCCTAAAAATCGCTTGGAGTATATGATGAACGACTCCAACCAAGGATTAGTGATTACACAGAAGAATTGTGTTTTAAAACATCCCTCATTAATTTCGGACAATGACAAAAATCTATTAATCCTAGACAACACATCAACACTAGATGAACTAGAGTTATGCGATAAACACAACCTATTTCCACAAAGCACCGAAAGGCATTTATGCTATGTTATTTATACATCGGGATCTACCGGACGACCTAAGGGAGTCATGATTGAACACCGTTCAGTAATTAACTTTTGTGAAGCACAAAGTGATTTATTTCAAATAAGTCAGCAAGACCGTACCCTTTATTTCGCGCCATTTTCATTTGATGTTTCTACCGCAGAAATATTTTTCAGCCTGTTAAATGGCAGCAGTCTCTATATTGCAAGTTCGCATCTTAGGAAGAGTCCTGAAAATATTATTGAGTTTATGCTAGAGAATAAAATAAATTTTGCGGCTTTGCCCCCTGCATTACTATCCGTATTACCACAAATAGACTTACCCGACTTAAAAATACTAATGGTAGGTGGTGAAAAAACACAAAAGCAAGCGATGCAGTTTTGGTCGCAAGGACGTTTATTGATGAATGCTTACGGACCTACGGAAGGAACCGTAGCGGTATCAATGCATGCATTTCAATATGATGATTTGGAAACAAATATTGGCAAATCCATAAGGAACATACAATTTTATATTTTAGATAAAAACCATAAACAATGTCCGGATGGCGAAATTGGAGAGTTATATATAGGTGGCACAGGTCTGGCAAGAGGCTATTTACATCATCCAGATCTAACGGCAGATACCTTCATCGCTAATCCATTTGCAGAGGAATTATTGTTACCAACAACAGATAGAATTTACCAGACTGGAGACTTAGTAAAAAGATTACCAAATGGTGATCTGCAATATATCGGCAGGAACAACACCCAGATTAAGATTCGTGGATTTCGTGTAGAACTTGGTGAGATAGAAAATGTATTAGAGAGTTATTCCGACATTACTCAAGCTTGCGTTGTCACTAAAGAAAAATCAACGGGGATTGTTTTGAACGCTTACTTTGTTACAGACAAAGACCAAACACAGGCGTTTGTAGATAAATTAAGAAAGTTTATGTCGGAAAATGTACCAAACTATATGATCCCCAATGAGTTTTACAAAGTCGATACCATGCCATTGACTCCCAATGGTAAAATTGACAGAAAATCCTTGTTACAATTAGGGCGTCAATTAGACACAGCAAATGACGATAAATCAGTATATACAGAACTACAAAAAGAACTCATTAAAATATGGCGTGACAACTTGGATCTTGATCAGGTTGGAATCGATGATAACTACTTTATGCTGGGTGGGAACTCCTTGTCAGTAATCGCTATGCTTGGTGCTGTAAATGCAGTCTTTGGAACTCATATTTCTGTTTCTTCCTTTTTACAACAGCTAACAATTAGATCACTAGCAACATGTATAAGCAGAGGCTCATTAAATCCTGCCGCTTATAAAAACAAAGTACTTTCTTTAATAACCCAAGATAGCTTGCCACCGAATGTAAAAAAATATAACGTAAAAGATAATCCATATATAAATCAGCCAAGAAAAATACTCGTCACAGGAACAACAGGATTTTTAGGTAGCTATTTAGTGGATGCCTTATGCCAAAAAAACACAGCCACAATATATTGTTTGGTAAGAGCTTCAAACAGAGAAAAAGCTATTCAAAAACAGAATGAAGCGTTTAAGAAAAATGGATTAAAGCATTTAATTAACCATTCAAAAATTAAAATTATCATCGGTGATTTAGAAAAGCCTCAGCTAGGCGCAAGTGATGAAATCTATAGAATGTTAATAACAGAAATTGACACAATATATCATAATGGCGCCTTTGTTCACCATATTTATGGATACGAGAGATTAAGGAAAGCAAATGTCCTATCGACAAAAACACTCATTGAATTAGCGCTTAGCTACAAAAGAAAAGCCCTTCACTTTATATCAACCATCAGTGTCTCTGGATTTAATATTGATACTATTGAATCTTATAGCGGATATGTTGTATCTAAGTGGGTTTCAGAGCAGCTGTTAAGAAACTCTGAGCAACGCGGCTTGGTCTACACCATACAACGACCAGGCAATATAACCGGCCACTCGAAAACCGGATTCTGCCAGCCTGAAAAGAATCATATATTATTAAAGGTTAAAGGCAGTGTGCAAATCAAACAATCGCTTTTTACTACAGATGAAGTCATCGATATGATGCCAGTTGATATTCTTTCTAATTATATAGCATCCTGTTCTTTAGGTGAAAATGACAGTATTAACGCAGTGGAAAAAAACACCTTCAATCTATGCAATCCATGCAAAGTAAATGCTAAAAAATATATGGATACTATTGCAAGAAAGGGTTATCAATTTAAATGGACGAAAAATGCCTCCGAGCGGTTAACACTATTAAATAGCATCGATGTAGATAACTCTTTTTATTCTTTAAAATCACTTTATGAGAGCTCATCATTACAATTAACAGATAGTTTGCTTAAAGCACCCTCCAGCCTTCCAAATGAACCAGGGTGCTATGAGAAAATGATTGCTCTACAGGTTGATTATTTACTGAGTATAAACTTTTTAAATTAGTCACCTGAGTAAATCGCTATTTAACATCAATCATTGCGACAAGCCTTTTTACAACTACTCACGCACACAATTTATTTACTGAATTTTCCTACTTTTAAGTAAAGAAAAAGGTTCAACACGGCAAAGCACCTATCGCTATCTAACAATACACGGCAGACACCTAGACAATTTTCAGAAATTCATAGATAATAATCCGACGCATGAGGTTGTGCTCAAAACTAAGGTAAGGATGTCACAAACATTAACAAACCCTTAAAATAGAGCGCTTATATGAATTACATTATCATCCCTACCGAGTCTGATTACACCTCCCCTATCCTAACGTCAACTGGCTGTTCCGGATCAGCAGTCATCACAGATCAACAGCTAAACAGCATGAAAAAAGACACCATCAATGCAGATAGCTCTATCTACATAAGCTCAGACACACTATTTAGCTCCATTCAATCAAATTTTACTGACAACGTTTGCAAACAAATTAATTTAATGCGTGACAAATTTTCTTTTCGACAACAGCTTCAACACATTCACCCAGAATTTTTTTTTAAAAAAATAAAACTAAATGAGTTACCTGAATTAAAACTACCCTTCTCACGCAGCGAGCAGTATATTATAAAACCCTGCACAGGTTTTATGGCGCTTGGCAGCTGTAGTATCGATAAAGAAACAAATTTAAAAGACCTTGCTATTAAGTTAGAAAAAGATGTTGAGTATCTCAACAGCACCTATCCTGGAATATACCAAGATCAATGGTTGATCGAAGAAAAAATTAAAAGCAATACTGAAATTGCAGTTGATATGTATTTTAACAATAGCGGCATGCCTAAAATAATTAACATTTACCATCATCCAAAAGCTAAAAATGAGCAATATGCGCAAATGCTATATTACACGTCAAGCAGTATTGTCAAGAAATATAAAACAAAACTGATTGACTATTTCAATCTATTCAATATGCGCGCAAAAATAAAAAATCTTCCCATCCATGCGGAATTCTTTTTACAAGATGATGACTCTTTAATACCTATCGAATTTAATGCCGCCCGCTTTGGCGGCATGGGACTTGCAGATCTTTCACTTCATGCCTATGGACATAACCCATACACAACTTTCCTTAATAAGTATTCAATAAACTGGGAACGGATTATTGAAAATGATCGCGCATACTATTTATGGCTCTTAGCTTATAATGGATCACAACAGAACGATGGCCAACTACCTGACAGAGGGCGGCTATCCCAATACATCCAAAATCATGCTGATATCTTAGACCACAAAACACTTGATCATAACAAACTTCCAGCATTTTCAATTTACTACTTAAGAGCATACGATGAGACTTCTATTAAAAAGCTGCTCGAAATTGAATTTAATAATTTTTATAAGAAAAAATAAAGAACTGTATTAAAGCGTAAAATAACCCTATTGCAGGATGAAAATAATGCATAGCACTGAGATCAAGCACATAAGCGAGATAAACAAATCTAACCAATCTCTATATTTTAAAACAGGCCTCACACTGCTATTATTTTTATTTCTAGTTCTAAAGTATGTTTTACAGCTTTTCCCAGGCATTTCATCACAAACGCTGTTACATTTTTCTGGTGGATCTGCTACTAAACTCGGTCTTTTGGGCGCTGCTTATTTATATAGTTATTTGGCCTTTCAAATTCCTGCTGGTTTTTTCGTTGATCATTACGATTTATTAAAAACCATTCTGCTAGCCCTCTTTATTTGCTTTATGGGAGGAATTTTATTTATTATCACCCATGACTTTTATATCTTATTTTTAGGTAGAGTCATGATGGGAATAGGAGCATCCTTTGCCACAGTTGCCTATATGAAAGCTGCTGCAACATTCTTCAGCGAACGTTGGTTTACACGCTTATCAGGTATTTTTGGTGCTGCATGCATGGGTGGTGCCGGTAGCACCGTATTATTACTTGGCACGATCAATACCCACTTTGGCTATGAAGCCCTTATCACTTCAATTCTAATTTTTTCTACATTAATGGTCATCGGCGGTCTTACCCTTTATTTTTACCAAAAGATAACAATGCAACAAAACAATCTAGTTAATGCAACACGTAAAAAAAGAACGCTAGCATTGCAAGTTAAATTAGCTATCAACAAACAAAGCATAAAAAATAATCTCCTGCTATTACTCTACGGAGGGCTTTCATTTTCACCAATGGTGATATTTGGCGGTTTGTGGGGCACACATTACTTCACAAAAATTCAACACCTAACCACTGAACAAGCACACATCACAGTTAGCTGCTTGTTTTATGGCTTTGCTGTTGGTGGCCCGATACTTACCTATGCCTTTTCAAAAGCACGGCAACAAAAGCACATGATGATTACTGGCGTTATAATCTGCGCTATTTTATTTTCTATAATGCTCTTTTCAAAGCCCGGCACTCTGGGCGTCATCATGTTAATGACGCTGATGTCTTTGATTGGTTTTTTTAATAGTGCGTTCTTATTTTCTTTTACAATAGCAAGACACGTAAACAACATTGCAAGTGTTGGCTTAGTCATCGCTATTATCAATATGGGTGACCCACTATTTGGAGGCATTGGCGAGCCGCTAATGGGGCATGCTTTTGATCATTACGGCGGAGCAAATTTTTCTGTATTAGCTTACCATATAGCATTTTCACTCTTACTGCTTTATTGGGTAAGCTCTGCTTTGATAGCCTACTTCATTAAGCTGCCTAATAAAACCCAATTTGATTCACAAAAGGCTCCAATACTATCGAAAAAGAAAAAAGTAACGGCACGGCATACGGATACTAATCTTTCTTCCTGACAACCTCCACATCAAAAAGATAACCCTCGCCGTAAACTGATTTAATAAACTCTGGGTTCTTAGCATCAGTTTCAATTTTTTTACGTAAATAGCAAATAAAACGATCGATGCTACGATCAAAGATTTCATCACTAGCGTCTATATAATCAAGTAATTTTCGCCGTGACATCACTTTCTGCGGGTGTTCAGCTAACACTCGCAATACTTTAAATTCAAAAGGAGCAATAGGAATATTTTCACCCTGGGTTGTTTTTAACAACTGCTTTGATTTCTTGTTATTTTTAATTATTATTTTCTGTTTTCCAATGCTAAGAAGCTCTTACCTTGCTATGATCGCATTAGGCTATATATTATTAATTACAACTGACACGTTCAAATTCAAACTCTACTTTTCCTCTCCTTATATTTATATCAATAACTACGTTCATTTCTTTATGGCATTGGGAAATTTATTATTGCTCTACGCTGTTTACTATATTTATAAACATAGACAACAAAGCACTGAAAAATGGCTTTATGCCATAGACAGTACGCGTGCACAGGTACTGTATTGGGGAAATAGCGTTGCTGCAATTTTATTCCTATTGATCGGTCTACATGCCGTTATGATTGAGCATAGCCTCGATTTTGCTGGCGTCGTTTTTCGCATCAATATTCGTGTATTAATTCCCTTTATCGGCTTGCTCTCTTTTCTCACGATGCTATTTACACGTATGTTTGTGCATGACTTTAACAGCATTAAAACAATAAGCAGAGAACCCCCCAGAGAACAAGAGCACATCGCCAATAAGAAGCATATACATTTCTGGGAACTACGCCAGTTTACCACATTTCTACGACAAAAAATTAATATTATTTTTCAAAAAAATAGCATACAAAAAAAATTATTTACTAAATCAGGACAAGCAGCGCACGATCTTCGCACACCGCTTACGATTCTCTCAATGCTTTCGATTAAAGCTAGAAATGTACTGTCGACAAACCAATGGCACACCTACAATAACGCCATCATTAAAATCAAAAGCGCTACCGATGAATTACTTAAGTTACAAAGTCTAGACAGACAATACAAGAAAACACCTATCACTCAGCAAACCCACTATAAATATATCGCTCTTTTAATCATGGATTTTCTAGAATCACAAGCCGTTGAACATCCGGACTATAAAATTTCGCTAAATGATACTATAAACAAGCATGATTGGTTTATCTTAATCAACATTTATATTGAGGCATATCATATGCATAAAAACGCTATATTAACCACGAATCATTACTACCATCCAGAAATCCAATCGCAATGCATAAAGAAATCAGTAACTCTATTACCAAAGCCACTGATTTCACGAGTTATAGTTTCTTAAACGCTTACAAAGACATAATTTGGCAGATCTTGTTATACTGTATAGATTACAAAAAAAACACTCGACTTTCTATAATTGAAATAACTAATATACGTTAGGACCAATATATACCATCATCGTCATTAGCAAGACCATCAACAATGGTAACTAGAATCTCGCTGCTATTATTAGTATCTACCACATCTCCAACAGACTTTTCTGGCCCGATATTAATAAAGGAACCGAAGAACTGCTCAGCAAATTCTTCACTCGTTGCCTGACCTTCTAAATCAAGACCAAGAATATCAAAGTCAAGAATGCTTCCAATATTGCTGTTAACATTGAGGTTAACGTTGCCTATACCACTATTTATTACATAGGCATTTATTGATAAATTAAAATTGTCAAATTCGAAGGGCGTATTAATTGACTGGTAGTCAATCAGTTGATTGATGGTGATTTCACTTCCTATATTTTTATATAAATTTACATTGATATCTCTACTGCTATCATTTGCTATGTACGCATTCAGATGTAGTTCATTGTCAGTTTCAAAGCTTACCAGATACCCCTGAATATCTTCATATATAAAGGGATAGCCAAATTCCAAATTAGAAACATAGAGGTTATGCCCAGATTGAGGCGAAGTATTAATATCAATAACCTGCTGCAAATCAAGGTCTACAGACATATGAAATTGTGAGTTAATATTATTGTTAATATTTATATTAACTTCGCCATCCTGATTATTAATAGCAGAAGCATTAATAAAATCTATAAACTCATCATATTCACCATCATCAGTAATTTGCTCTGCCGATAAAGTTGAGCTGGTATCTGAGTTAATACTTATAAAAACGTCACTGTTGATATTAGAGTTAATATTGACATTAACGGCTCCATTATTATTGTTAATGACATAGGCGTTAATTCCAGACCCATCTGCAGGCAACACATTACTAACAATATAGTTGCTAAACACCTCATTAGAATTACTCATGATATCATCACTAGCATTTGATTCATTTGTATCGGCTGTGTTTACATTCGTATTATCAACGTCAATATCGATTATACTATTTTTATTACTGTTTATATTAACGTTTACAACACCGTCTTCCTGATTAATAACATTGGTAGTCACAAAGTTACTTAGAGCAATCAAATTAGTCAATTCATCTACTGTATCAGCCTCTGGGGGAAGGAAGTTCACGATAGTTATATTACCCCCATCATCAATATTTATTGCACTATTCAAGTTATAATTTATATTAGTGTTGACTTCACCAGCACCATTATTAATAGTTGTTTTATCTCCACTCTCAATAAAATCCCGCTCTTCGTTTTCAAAAAAAGAAGCTACCCACAGATTGCCAATTATATAGTTTGTGGTGATTTGTTCAGCCGCAACACCTGCAGTTCCATCATCACTTCTTATCGACAGAATCCCATCACCAGAGCCAGGCAATGTTATCCCTCCTGGTTCTGCACCTAATGGCAGGAGAGGCGTATCATTATTGAGAGAAGTTGGTTCGAATGTAAAGCCATTGCCATCATTGTTTTCTAGCGTTGTCCCTCCAGGCTGTAAGCCTAACTGCTGGGAAGGCGCATCATCAAGGAGCGATACTGACTCAAATGAAAAACCATTGCCATCACGACCTTCTACAGCTTGAGAGGCAGCGTTGGAGTTATTACCAGCAACTGACGTCCCATTTTCATCTATACTCCCGCCAGCTACAGGCGCAGAGCGACTCTCCTCTGAGTCTGCCATGTTATTCGATTCATTCGATAAGCTATCTAAGCTAAGGGTAGCCTGACTGTTATCATTATCAGCATAAAACTCGTCAACGCTAGGATCAAAATTTACTGGTTTCTCAAAAGCAATACTTTTATTCAAACCTTCGCGGCCGGTAGATAGAGCATCAAATAAGTAAGATGAAGCTAAAACCTTTTGCGAAAGTGATCCCAGAGCCAAAGCCACCGCTACCCCATTATAGAGCATCATCCGATTATAACTTTTAGCTCTTTTCATGTTATAAACCAATGTGTTAAGCGATCTCCCCTATTAAAAATATAGCCTATTCTCAAAATTGCCGCGACAACCAACTTGGGCACTTGAAATCGATCGATCAGTCATTATTTAGCTATCAAGTTTTTGAGAAAGTCAAAAGTAACAGCACGGCAAAGCATCCCGGCAAAGTATCTCCGGCAAAGCATCTCGGCAAAGCATCTCGGCAAAGCATCTACGGCAAAGCATCTAAGCCAAAGGCGGGCGGAATCGGTTCGTCATGGTTAACCTTTTTTTTGGATGCAAAAGATAGTTTGTGGTCGGTAGATCTGTTTATGTGTGAGTCAATCCACCTTAAGACTCATTGGGTTATGCTGGTGATGGATTTGAACAACTCCATATTAACTAATTTCTTACGATATGCGAATTTATTGTTAACAAGGATATTTAACAGATAGAACTTCAATAATTTTAATCTCTGCTGGAGTACGGCACTCAACAACATCACCCGCTTTAGCTTTTAGTAGTGCTTTGGCTAGCGGTGAAATTATACTTATTTTCAATTTACTTATATCTGCCTCATCAACACCGACAATTTGTACTGTTAATTCTTCGCTGGTATTTTGCTCTCGATAATTAACAATAGCACCAAAAAAAACCTGAGCAATGCCTTGCTGCATCTTTGGATCAACCACTTTTGCATTTTCGATTTGCAAAGTTAAATAGCGAATTCGTCGATCAATCTTACGCAAGCGCCTTTTTCCATAAATATAATCAGCATTCTCCGATCGATCACCATTACCTGCCGCCCAACGCACCGTTTCAACTAATTTGGGACGTTCTTCACGTATCAATTGACGCAATTCATTTTGCAATAATAAAAGTCCGTTAGGGGTCATATAATTTTTAACACCTGCTGGCAACTTATCTGAATCAGTTGTCACATCGCCTCCTAAATATCTCAAACTTACATACCGACCAATCTAACTTAGAAATGTCATACTAGTCAATTTACTTTGCCGCGATTACTTTGCCGATTGCTTTGCCGTGCTGTGGATTACTTTGCCGTGCTGTGACTTTTGACTTTCATACTCAATCGTAAATTTTGCCGTCAAACTAGTATAAACTATCCCCGATAGTCTAAAAACTGGTTTGAACCTTGATCATAATAAAATTCTGCGCCACTAGGCATCCTCCATAACTCTACACTCCTACCACCTACAAAAGCTTGCCCCATTGAAGTCGCTCCCGTACTCACACTAGATCGTGACTGCTGAGCGAGTCTTTGCGGAGCAGCGCTTGGCGCATAGTTTTGCCAATTTTCAGCAGCTTGCTGCGCAATGCGTCGCTTATCTTCCAACTCAGTGGCAACTGCTGTAGCAGCCTGGCTAGAATAACTTGATTCCCCACCTAAATGGTCAGCTTTACTATTTTTATAACCTAACTCTTCCATCAGTGAATTTATCAAGTAATGCATATTAGCAAAGTGCTCTTTCACCTCCTGCTTCACACCAGGAGAAGACCAAACCGCTTTCATTGAAGCCTTATAAGACATATAGGGCAATTTAAGATTTGGCCTGGTTATAGTTCTATACATACTATCCATTTCAATTCCATTTAAATTACCAGGGGTAAAGCTATCGATATTGGATCGTGTTAATTTTGATTGAAGATAACCGGCACTAGGTGATAAATAATCTGAACTTATCTCTGATCGAAATGCACTACTATTGATGACCCGTTCTTCCGCTTTGATTTTCTCTCGCATCTCTGGGGAACTAATTCTGCGAATAACGGCAAGAATTTCTCCATTCTCCATGTAATTCACATACTTGTTTTGTGCTAAATTGGCGACAGTAAATCCTCTATGACAAAAGCCCGTCAAACCAGGCGGGCTTGAAACTGTGTTATCAGTAGCATTTACAAAATTTCCTCTGATACACATTGCTACAAACGCCCCCATGGAGGGATCTGAAATAATAAGACGAGACAGTATATTCTGTAGGTGACTACCAAACTCCAATCTGTCAGGAATTGTTTCAGAGCCAGTCGATGTATAGTAGTACGAAATTGCTGACTGCGCAGCATCTCTATATGCATGTATAAATCGAGCATAATTCTCACTTGAAGGAATTAGATCTGAAACAAACTGAACATCCAAGTAAGCAGTAAGAATATAATAAAAAACATGTAGAGCACACAAAAAACGAGCCCGGGCTTTTGATCGTATGGTTGTTTTCGCATTATAGATTTTTTTAGGTAAAATGCTAAATAACATACGCACTATCGACGACAAAAAGGTGAAGACTTTAGTCGCCTTTGTCCCTTTGCGCACAATAGCAGGTTGTACTGCCTCACTAGTCTCAAGAGCAACGGTTTCAGTGTTCCCGCCAGTTTCTTCAGCTAATTTATTTCGAACCTCAGATAGATAGGCGGCAATCGTTGCTTTTGCAAATTCTACACGTTTAATACCAGCTGGCGTTAGTAATCGTTTTACACCATTATTAGTTCTTACTGTAAGATGGTACCAGCTATTTGCAGCACCGGGTGAATAATTTCTTATAACTTGATATAGGGGGCTGTTATTTGTTGATTCCCTAAGACCAGTATCGACCTCATGAATATTAGACCGATTCATAAGCCTATCATCTGAAGTAAAAACATCACCTTGCAAATCTTTATAGCCATCATGACCATCAAAGCTCGCACAAGCTGAAATAAGTAAGTGTATTGAATAGTTCGACCAATTTTTTTCACTATAACAATCCTGAGACATTAACGTTAGTACGTCCGCTCTCCATCCTGATATGACCGCCATATCAATCTTAAGTTTGTCCTGACTTATTACCCCCGTAGCAATGTTACTTCCTGAATTTAACCAGTTCGCTGTATAGTCTGCCGCGATGCCCTGCAGGTCATTTTCAAATTGATCTCGCCTTATCACTTTATCACGATTAAATGCGGAAGGATTTCCAGTAGCATAATTAAAATTGGGATCATTAGGACCAAGAGGACTCATCACGCCATTTGCTTCTCCACCAAGCCAACCCATCGGATCCCAGGCTTTACCATCACCACCATTTCCATCACCATAACTTGTTCTTAACACATTCCAAGAACCACTTAATGGATCAACCATCACCTTTCTCAGTAAACCGAAGTATCCACCAAAAAAAGGAATGGATTTTAAGCCTGCAAAGGTTATTTTATTTAAAACCGACATCGCTGTTGCAATTCTCTTACTAACCCTTTCATCTTTTCTATAAGCTGCAGCTACTCTTTTGCTAGCTATTCTCAACCGCTCTTCAATAACCGGTGCTGAAGAAGCAATAGATTGACGATAGTGCTCATCTAAATAACGACCACGATGCACGCCTTGGCGGATTTGCTGGAAATTCTGTTTGTATGACTCGTTGCTTGGCATTTTATCTGCCCCCTAATCTTTATCTTAATCGTTGATTAATGTTTAACTTTTTTTAGATTTCAATGTGTTCCACATTGCTACGATTATCTATAAAGTTAGTATATCAGGCGGATATGGATGCATTTTGCATGAATTGTGCATACGCCACACATTTAACAAATTGATTTGTAAAAAAAATATAGAGAACAAACCCATGCAACCTGAATCTAGGCCGACGCCCAGGATGAGATTTTAATTAAAACAATTCTGTCTAAGTATGTGGACAGTGATTTGTCATAATACGACTATAAGCAATATCAATCCAAACAAGAGGGTAAGCAATGAAATTTTAGAGTCCAGATATTTCACGTGAAGGTGTAAGAAAAGCAAATGAGCGAAATCTAACTAGAGGCATACTTACAGCCGATGAAAAACATAGGCGGGAAAATTTAACTCCAAAAAATAGCGCTGCTGAGGACAAAGAGATTCGTGCTTACCAGAAGGAGCAAAGCAAGAAACAAAACGTTTAAAAGGCGACTGTGAGACTTATGGTTCTACCATTCACAAAACATTAATGCAGTCGCAACGAAAATTAATGGCTGTGAACTCTTCAATAATGCGTTTCGACAGAAAACACTGACGAGGACTGTGCAAAAATGGATTTTGCCGGTTTTTTAAATCCGGTTATTTACAAATCACTTCATATTTACTTAATAAAACTATATTAAAATATCCCACGTTCGGTATTTTTCGATTGGAATATTTAATTTTCAATGCTTACGCGCCTATACTAAATTCGACAGTAATCGCTGAAAATACAAGAACGTTAGAAACAGATTAAAAACACAATACACATAAAAGAGGTAATAAAATGAATGAAAAAATACTATCTGGATTAGCGATCATCGCCTGCTTAGGGTCTACAGCAACAGTTTACGCCTCCACCAACGACAATTTCTTTGTCAGCCAACAAACCACATATACCATTAACGCACCAGTAAAAACTGACCCACACTGCACATTAATCGTAATGTCAAAGCCAGGTATTACACTCAAAACACCAGTGACAATTAAAAACAATAGCGTAAGAAGAACTGTAAGTGGTGCCATCGATTATCTGTGCAATGGCCAAGGTGCCTCCAAAAAAGCTCCCCAATGCACAGTGACCGTGAGCTACTCCAACTGTACAGATAATTTAACCTCAAAAACCTATACCTCTGTATTTCACTACAAAAAACACCAACAACACTATGTAGGAACACCTCAACAGCTAAACATACAATTAGCGGCAAAATAAATCTCCGGCGCAGCGATGCTGCGCCTCTACTTAATGGACTATACTGTCATTTCCCTTACCCTTTTTCAGTCCTTTAACCCAAGTGACTCTATACAAGACGTTTACCTTGCTGTCTTTGATGTGAAGCATTTCATATCTCGTAAAATTTCTGAGGATGTGAATACAAGGCATGCTAATTAAGGTGTTAAAAACCTGTGCTGTGCGAATTAAGACTTTACGCTGCTAACGGTAGATTAAATAATCCATTGCAATACTGCTTCCATCGATAACCTTTGATAGGCACTACTTTTTTGAGAACAGCAACTTGCTCTTCTGGTACATTAGCATCTAGCGAGCTATGTGCACGAGAAAAATTGTAATATTCTTTAAACTCATCCAATTTATTTTGCAGATCTCGTTCACCCCAGAAAAACACATGATCCAAATACTCACGCCTTATGGTGCCTATCAACCTTTCAACAAAAGGATGCGATACGGGTGTATAGGGTATCGTTTTTATCTCTTCAACTTCTAAAATTCTTAAATTAGCCTGCCATCTATGAAATCGGAAGAGAGGGTCATTATCTGAACTTAACCTTTTGGGTAACGGCACGCCCGAAATTATTTTATTAAACATGCAGCAAACTGCAATTCCATCTAAATTACCAGCATGCACAGATAGCCCTATAATTCTCCTTGTAAATTGATCTATCACTAGCATAACCCAGTGCGTTTTAAGATTAATTGACTCACACATAAAAAAATCAATCGACCAAAGACTATCCCGAGCGTTGCCAATAACAGTCATCCATGATGGGCCACTGCCTCCTGCCTTTGGTTTATAGTGTTTTTTTAAAATCCTTCTCACCACACCAGCATCAATTTTATGACCAAACGCTTGATAAACCTGCATTGCAATCCGTAAATACCCAAAGCGTGGGTTACGATGCTTCATTTCCAAAACAAGGTCAATCAATTCCTGCGATGGGCCTTTTGGGCCTGGTCGCGATTTGCTTTTACGAGAAAATAATTTTCGGTATTTCCTTTTTACCAGCGCCTTATGAAAACTTAATAACGTCGATGCTTTTATAATGACAGAAATTTTATTTAAACGTTTTAAAATAATCAAGGAGGTTAAAAATCCATAAATAAAGCGATCTGAGGCACGAAGCTTCGGGGATTGCTTGCACCGTCGACCAACTGTAATAAGCTGCTGCTTCAGCGCCAAGTTCTCAGCAGCCAAGGCCTTCGCACCACCAGGCCGCAAAACCTTCAAGAAAACGAAGATAAAAGTAGAAATGAGTCGGATGATGTTAAACATTCAACCATTATATCAGCTTCGAGCAAAATTTCACCGCAAAACTAACCGACTGATTCTATGGATAAAGCGTTATTTCGCACAGCACACCAGAAAAACACATGATCCAAATACTCACGCCTTATGGTGCCTATCAACCTTTCAACAAAAGGATGCGATACGGGTGTATAGGGTATCGTTTTTATCTCTTCAACTTCTAAAATTCTTAAATTAGCCTGCCATCTATGAAATCGGAAGAGAGGGTCATTATCTGAACTTAACCTTTTGGGTAACGGCACGCCCGAAATTATTTTATTAAACATGCAGCAAACTGCAATTCCATCTAAATTACCAGCATGCACAGATAGCCCTATAATTCTCCTTGTAAATTGATCTATCACTAGCATAACCCAGTGCGTTTTAAGATTAATTGACTCACACATAAAAAAATCAATCGACCAAAGACTATCCCGAGCGTTGCCAATAACAGTCATCCATGATGGGCCACTGCCTCCTGCCTTTGGTTTATAGTGTTTTTTTAAAATCCTTCTCACCACACCAGCATCAATTTTATGACCAAACGCTTGATAAACCTGCATTGCAATCCGTAAATACCCAAAGCGTGGGTTACGATGCTTCATTTCCAAAACAAGGTCAATCAATTCCTGCGATGGGCCTTTTGGGCCTGGTCGCGATTTGCTTTTACGAGAAAATAATTTTCGGTATTTCCTTTTTACCAGCGCCTTATGAAAACTTAATAACGTCGATGCTTTTATAATGACAGAAATTTTATTTAAACGTTTTAAACTAATCAAGGAGGTTTAAAATCCATAAATAAAGCGATCTGAGGCACGAAGCTTCGGGGATTGCTTGCACCATCGACCAACTGTAATAAGCTGCTGCTTCAGCGCCAAGTTCTCAGCAGCCAAGGCCTTCGCACCACCAGGCCGCAAAACCTTCAAGAAAACGAAGATAAAAGTAGAAATGAGTCAGATAATGTTAAACATTCAACCATTATATCAGCTTCGAGCAAAATTTCACCGCAAAACTAACCGACTGATTCTATGGATAAAGCGTTATTTCGCACAGCACAGGAAACCATAGTCACAGAAATACTGCAGCGACACGAGCTTGAATTGTAAGCGATCAAACAAACGCGCTAAAGAATTAAATTAAGAGGTTACAGCCACTGACAGCTCAACCCGGGCAATATTGAACGGTAACAATTGACAATATTCCTCATTAGTCGAACAAGAAGGTATT
>JAUIAD010000054.1 GCA_030425685.1 Gammaproteobacteria bacterium
GACCCACGCTACTTATCAGGTTGCGAACATAGTGATGCAACCCTGCCACACTGGCGAAGTGCCGGGCGGAGCCCAATTAAAAAAATACTATTCAAACTAGAGGCGACAACTTCGTTGACAAATACCGAAAATACGACTATTTATCAGTTTGTTAAAGTGTTATGGACACCGATTATTGTCATGGTGGACACCATTTGCTGAAAACAAGCTGAAAGTATCCAACATCACAGTAAAAGTTAACAAATGATCAATTTATAATTGGTGTCCAACATGACGATAATGGGTGTTTAGCATGGGGGTAATACGCAGAGGCTTAATATGGGTTAACCTTCGCTGTTGACAAAGGCGGCGAGGTATAAAAAAATAGGTCTAAGTACCTTTACAGGTAATACAAGGATGCATACCATGGAAAATGCCATAGAAGTCAAAGGAAAGGACTTTTCACAAACCTGGCGCTATAAGCTTGGTGTTTTTCTTATCGTCCTTGGTCATATAATCCTTCTGGGTGGTCTATTAGCCCCTACAGTTCTTAAAGTATCTGTTGCCACAGTGGGCTTTGCACTTATCACAGGTGAAATCATCACGTTTTCTAGTATAGTTTTCTTAGGAATGGAAGGTTTTAAAACAATTAAATCAAAAGTTTTCCGTTTTTTAAAGGCTAGCTATGTCGCAGATGTCGGGCCTAAACGACACTATATCGGTATTGCATTATTTTTTGTCTGCATGGTGACAACCTACGTAACCATCATTTATGCATGGATTGCTTTTAATGCAACCATTCCTACCCAACCAGCCCCCATTGTATGGGGACTTTCCGTTGCCCAGCAAAAAGTTATGGTTCTTAGTCTATTCTTTATAGGAGAGGTTAGTTTATTGATCTCATTTTATGTGCTTGGTGCACGTTGGTGGGAAAAATTGAGGGAGTTAGTAATCTGGAAGCCAAATAAATAATATTTTTAAGAGGATAAGATAATGAGCAGTGATTCCTATAATGCAGATATCGATCCGGTAGAGCAGTTTGCTCGGGGGTGTAAACCTAATAAAGAGTTCTATGATAAAGTTATTGCAACCAAGACAGATGGTACAAGAGAATTAGTTTATGAATCGCTGCTAGAGAAGCATACCGGGGATGCCTACTTGGTGAAGGCAGGTCAGGTGATTCGTATGGAACAAAGACCCCATCAACATAATGGCCGCTCACAAATTTCAGATATTTTATTTATAACGCCGGACTTAGAGCAATACAGTTGTCATTTAAGCACAACGGGTGTTGAAGGGTTTTGCCCAAGAGTTTATGGAGCACTTTGGACACAAAGCCAGTATTTTGAGAAAATTTGCACATTAGTAGCTGATGAATATCCCTATGAATTACTGCATGACCCAGATAACAATATGATGGTGAATCATATGTTTTTCGCTGCTCACTGTAGCAAAGAGCTTAATATGATTGCTTACGGCAATGATTTTGTGGAAGCAAATAGTTGTCATGAAAATTTCATCCAAGCGTTTAATCGACTACCAGCTATTCAAGCAATTAAAGATGAGACTGAAAGACGAAAAATTGTTCAAAGACTTTCTGACCATAACGACTTGAATGTATTTCAACCTAATCAAATTATTCCAGATGAAAATGGCGTTACCCGAGGAAAAATGTTTCTAAGCCCTACAATCCCTGATGGTGTAGGCATTGAGTTCTATGCTGAAAAAGATATGTATATGATCGCCAGCAATTGCCCTTATGCAGATCAAAATTTACCGTTTAAAGATGCTGATCCAAACCCTATTTATATTTCCGTTTGGGAAACGCACATTAAGCCAGAAACAAGTGATCATCTTGGGTTGATAAAGGGTTCTGAATGGGAAAAGAAAATTTATGACAAGTTTGCTAGTGGTGAAAAAGATATTTCTGTGCGTGATGAAGAAAGCTATAAATAGGAGATTGTGATGACTGATTTTAAGTATGATGAATCTATTGATCCAGTTAAAACGTATGAGAGAAAAGTAAAGCCTAATAAAGACTTTTATAACAAAGTCATTGCAACTAAAGACAAAGAGACAAGAGAGTTAGTCTATGAAGATGTTTTAGAGCCACACACAGGGAATGCTTTTCTGGTAAAGGCAGGGCAGGTGATTCGCATGGAGCAACGCCCAAGCTTGCATAATGGCCGTACGCAAATTATTGATGTGCAGTTTGTAACACCTGATCTTGAGCAGTATAGTGATCACTTAAATACAGGGGCGTTAGAAGGCTTAAATTCTCGCTTATACAGTGGTGTATGGAGTCAAAGTGGTTACTTACAAAAAATTGCTACGCTGGTGTTTGATAGCTTTCCCTATGAAAAGTTAGAGAATGAAAATACAAGTCATATCTTTTTTGCGGCGCATTGTAATGCTGACTGGATTGTCATGGCATATGGTGAAGAAGGCAATGTAAATAGTTGTCATGAAAACTTTATCCACGGCTTTACACGCATACCTGCGATACAAGCTATTGAAGATGACGCAGAAAGACGGCGTGTTATACAATACTATGCTGATAAGAATGACTTGAATATGTTTCAGGGGCAGCAATTTATACAGGATGAGAAAGGGATCACGCGCTGCAAATTAAGCCCAACGCCGCCAGTTCCTGATGGTACAGCTGTTGAATGGTATGCTGAAAAAGATTTATATGTAGTCATTAGTAGCTGTCCATATGCCGATCAGGCAAGACCCTTCCTAGAAGCTGAGCCAAATCCAATTTACATTAGTGTTTGGGATACTGGTATTGAGCCTGAAACGAATCATCTGGGTTTGCCAGACCTTAAAAAAGTTCACGATAACGTAATTGAAAGGATACACACTAAAGATGTTTCTCCAAAATAAACATTATCTTAACCCTCTAACAAAAAAGTCCAGACTCTGGGCTTTTTTATTGCTTAGTTTTTTTTCAATTCATTTGTATGCGTTTCCAGAAATTGGGCACTATGCTGCAGGCGCTGGCGGTGGTATGAAGGCTGGGGCTCTGTCGCAAACCCCAACTAATCCGGTAGAATCTGAGCTCAAAGCAGCAGTGCTTATTCTAACCTCAGGATTTCACTCAAAATTCTTAGAAAACGATTTGTTTTAAAACCATTAATTTTGTCTGTTACGTTGAAGTTGGCTGCTGTATGTGAAAATTTGGCGTTTTAGCAGCATGCCCGGGAATCGCTGTCAATATTATGGTTTTCTTGAAGTGACGCCCTTTAAAACTTATCATTAACCTAGCTCCTCACATATTTGAGCTCAGATTCTACCGGATTAGTTGGGGTTTGCGACAGAGCCGGTTGATCGATAGTAAGCAAAGCGTCTTAGAAAACGGTCTCTCTGAAAAAGAGTGGGAAGAAAAAATGCAACAGCTCGATCAACTAATTGAGGATGAATCTGCCATCGTAGGATTCTATCAAAGTGTTCAGGTCAGCGGCGTTAAATAGAGGCACTCTATGGATTTTCAAAATAACAATCTGTTAAAGATAAACTGGGAAAGACGATTTGAGCCTTTTCATTTCAGCTTTTTTCCTTCACTCAAGAAAATGTCCGTTTACTCATCTTCAAAATTAGCATGGATCTTTGCTGGCTCTTCTAATATTGATAAAATCTCTGTTGCGCAAAATACTTTATCTCGTTTTTTTCCGCCAACTTGCTGTATCATGTTAAGCGCTAAAAGCTTCTTGACTCCACGCTCGGCAGTACTGTAAGCAATATTTAACTCTTCTGCTATTTTTTTTATCGTCAAGTAGGGGTTCACTGCAAAGTACTCAACAATCTTGACAGGAACATCCGATGCGCCACTCGCCACTTGTAGCTTCCAAGTACTCAAACAGTTATTGATTCTCTGCGCACGAGACAACGCATCCTCAGATTGCACAGCCACACCATTTAAAAAGTAAATGAACCACTCTTTCCATGTGCCACGACTACTCACATTAAATAATTGTCTATAATATTCATCGCGTGTGGCTTCGAAAAAAGCACTCAAATAAAGCAAGGGGGACGGCAGAATTTTTTGTTCTATTAATAATAGTGTAATCAACAATCGTCCAACTCGACCGTTTCCATCTAAAAAAGGGTGTATAGTCTCAAACTGGTAATGACATAACGCAATGTGAATTAAAGCAGGCAGTCTCCGATCATGTAAGAATGCTTCAAAGTCCCCTAAACACGCCATCAGCTGATCAACAGGCGGGGGAATAAATTTTGCTGTGTTCAGTGTGCAACCCGGTGATCCAATCCAGTTTTGAGTTTTTCTAAACTCCCCTGGTGTTGCATGCGAACCTCTCACACCCTGCATAAGCTGCTCATGAATTTCCTTGATCAGCCTGAGAGAAAAAGGCAGCTCCCCAAGTCGGTTTAGACCAAACTCTAACGCAGTAATGTAATTTTGAACTTCCTGCAAATCATCCGGGTCCTGACTCACAGGCACACCGGCATTATGCGCCAAAATTTCACTAATCGTGGCATGCGTACCCTCTATTTTACTCGATAGCACGGCTTCTCGAGTCATAAAAGGCCTCATAAGCAAATGCGGATTAGGTAACTTGCTGCCTTCACCTGCTAACTTTCCGAGCACATAGTCCGCACGTGATAAACTACCCACAAGCTGAGTGTCCCAATCAATTGTAGGTGGTAATGCATTTGGCAAATAAGCGCTAAAGCCGCTCGGTGATTTGATCACTGTACCAGAAATTGTTTCTTTTATATTCATCACTATAGGCACTTTACTGACTAATAACTGCTGAGATAGTATAGCCATTATTATCGAATATGTCTATATTCGATAATAACATGCCATTTTCAGTATGATACCGCTATTTAAGAATCCTTTAGGCGGCTATCTTATTACTGGTTTTACAATATTTCGATAATAACCATGCCCGCTATAACCAGCTGGTAGTGACTCAGAGCAGTTGTTATTCATGTTATTGCCCTCCCGAACTCAAACACATTGATAAACAGACCTATGACAATATCATGCATTTTCTCAAGCTTGGAAAAACAAATGGTCTTTCTTGCTAATCGTTTTATTCGAGTACGCAAAGTTAAATGCTTTCTCTCAATAGCTTGCGTATTACGTTTTCCTATAAAATGCTTGGATTTTGGAAGGTGTCTTTCGTACGCTCCCCAATCATCTGTATAGTAAAAATTGATATTAAAACGTGCAAGCTTTTCTTTAAGCGCTTTAAAAGCAACATCTTTTCTAGGTCCAAAATGATAGGCTAAAACTTCGTGAGAACTATGATCAATGGCATGCCAAAGCCAGCGTTGCGTTTGCTTATTTTTAACGAAACTCCACATTTCATCTAGCTCTGCTTCTTCCACTTTAATAATATCTACTTGGAGTGTGCTACCCTCGATACTCTTTTTAGTAAGCAATCCTGTATTAACAGATTCCAAATCACCGTCTCTTTTTTTTTAACTCCGAAATGACGGTATTTATGCTGATGCCTAGAACACGTGAGGTATCTCTAACGCCACTCCCATTTAGCGCCATAGAAACAATTTTCTTCTTTGTTTCAGGCAGGTCACCTTTTCGTCGATAGGTTAGCAGAAAAGTGTCTTTTGAACAGCTAGCATCTTTGCAGCGATATCGCTGGCTACCTGCAGAATTTACCCCAAACTTTATAACATGATTACCCAAGCACGCGGGACAAAGTACCTGAATTGTCGCCATATAAGTCACTCCTGTGAAAATGTCAGGAGATCATTTTATATCAACAACTGCTTTGAGTCACTACCAAATAAATATGCTGTTAACTGTGTACTGAAGCGTTCTAACTTACCAAATATTCCTAGTGTTGAAATTACCAGCAGATCTCAATTACTAGATAAAAAAAATAAAATTGAGTCGATGGGCTACCCCATTATTGCTAAACCCTCTGAAAATACGGCAGCAATGTCAGGATTTCGCATTCTTACAAATTTTACCGAATTATCAAAATATTTAGATAATCATCTTGGGGCAAAAAATACTTACTATAAAGACAAAGTGATAGAAAAAATTCTTGTTCAGAAGTGCATCCCTATCTCCAAATTCAACGAGTATGTTATTGACTTTGTCTCCTTTGCCGGAAAACACTATTGCACTGGAATTTTAAAATATGTTAAATCAACTGATGGATCTTATCGAAAATACGTAG
Organism: Gammaproteobacteria bacterium; assembly: GCA_030425685.1. Lineage (GTDB taxonomy): Bacteria > Pseudomonadota > Gammaproteobacteria > Coxiellales > Coxiellaceae > JAUIAD01. The sequence continues at coordinate 6,156 of JAUIAD010000054.1, forward strand.
CGATACCACTAGAAGAAATTCCAGCCATCAAACCTGTACTGGATTATGTTGAGAGCTGCCTTAATGCATTAAAAGTAGAATATGGAATTACACATAATGAAGTTTTTTGGAATATGCAAGATAAATGTTACTTAATTGAATCTAATAACCGACCGGCAGGAAACAGCATATTGGATATATATCAAAACACCTACGGTTATAATACATTATCTCTATATTTAGACCTATTAGAAAACAAGTCTACTTCTAAGTATCCATTGAAAAGAAAAAGCTATAGCTTAGTGTTAGATATATTTAACAAGTACCTTGAAAACCCTTCCAATATAAATATGGACGACATCAGCTCATTTAAAAAACTAGTACATTTTCGAGGAAAACGCCAAAAACCAACCAGCACTAAGGAGAGTTATACACGTGCTGATACTGTTACAGCAGCTGTATTATTAGATAATTGCTCACAAGAATTGTTGAATAAAGATATTCAATGCATCCTGCAAAGAGAAGAGAGCGGGAATTTATTCCTTCCTTAATCATTCAAACAAAAAGTGGACTTATCCTGAATGCAAATAGTTAATAGCATGACCCCAGTGCTTTTATTAATTGGACTAGGGTATATTTTAGCAAAATTACGCCAACTTCCTCGAAATAGCGAAGAAGTATTGCTGGATATCTTATTTAAGATATCAATACCAGCGCTAGTTTTTGAAACAAGTTTGGAAGAGAAAATAAATTACACTTTAAACTTACACTTCATGCTAGCATATTTTCTCACTATCGTAACAGTTATTCTATTAACCATGGTAATTTTTAATATTGCCAAGGTTAAAAACTTCAAAAAACTAATTCTAATGGGAATGAACAGCGCACTATCAAGCAGTTCCCTGATAAGCTTACCTATTTTATTAAAGCTATTTGGAAATAAATCAACAATCCCTATTTCTTTAATGTTAATTGTTTCGCTAATCCTTATCATGCCTATGCTCATATTTGCTCTTGAGTATTCCAGTAAAGCTTTAAATAGAAAAAAGACCTTGCTGAAAAGCTTAAAAAAAACCCTTCTGACCCCATTTGTTCTAGCATTTTCTCTTGCGTTTCTATTAAAAAAAACATCTATTCTTATCCCGTCTGTTTTTTTAACTACAACCCATTATCTAGGAGATCTAACTACTCCCTGCGCGTTACTTGCTATTGGCATGCAATTAGAAAAATCGTCCACTTCTATAATTAACAAGGAAATAACCACTCTAGTATCTATAAGCCTAGTTGTGAAGTCATTATTTTCAATGATTCTAGTATATTACTTTCATTTACCAACTATATTTGCTGCATCATTAGTCGTAGTATCAGCAGCTCCAACTACAAGTACAGTATTAATGATTGCAAATAAATACCGTGTTTACCAGCAAGAAACTTCAAGCATAATTTTTTTAACGACACTACTATCTGCTATCAGCATTCCAACATGCCTTATTATCCTAAACCATTTTAATATCATTTTTACAAAATAATCGGAAAAAATCATACTTTCTCTCACCTTGGCCAAATAATCTTAAAGACCAATGCCTCCATACGTAGCAAAGTAAGCGCTCCCAGAAAGCCCCCCTTCACTAGTAGATCTGTAAGCGTTCTTAGAAATACCCCCTTCACAAGCCCCTTGCGTATTACCAAACCTCTGAACACCAATTGCTGTCATGATGGACGGTAATTATTTTCTCTTTCTGTGGATAAGTAAAATATTACAGTAAGTGTTCTGGGAAATACCCCCTTCACAAGCAACTCTAATCAGCCATACTAATGCCAGGCAAATAACTGGAGTTAGGAATGGAAGACAAGCACTTATCAAAGCCCCCTTTAACTGAAGCACAATG
>JAUIAD010000025.1 GCA_030425685.1 Gammaproteobacteria bacterium
TCAAGCATCTCAAGCATCTCAAGCATCTCAAGCATCTCAAGCATCTCAAGCATCTCAAGCATCTCAAGCATCTCAAGCATCTCAAGCATCTCAAGCATCTCAAGCATCTCAAGCATCTCAAGCATCTAATAATGGCACAGAAATAACTATTACGCAATTTGAACTGTATGATTATTAGATCCAGCAAAAAAATGATGTGTCAACACTTTTCCAGACACATCTTCAAGCGGCTCTATGAACCATTTCATATTGCACAATGAAAAATTACAAATTTTACCTCAGTTATTAAAAATGTGAATTACGGTATATTTTACACTAACTTGATTTAATCGAACAAAAAACCTTAGCATATAGAATTATTTATCTTTTTGTAATTGGGAATATGGGTGTACATGAAAGAGCATGATCTATCAAACAGTCAGATGTTTTATTGGAAAGAGTATGTCAGGTATCCAACAGCGACATTTCGAAATATGTCTCTTATTTGGGAAATGAAAGGAGAAGTAAATCGTACCGCAATTATTAAATCTTTGCATGACGTGGTAAACAACTATTATGAAGGCATGCGCAGCCAATTTAAATGCAATAAAGGGAAAGTATCGCAAGTAATTATCAACAACCCTCACATTCATATTGAGACCTTAGACTTAACGAATAACAAAAAGTCACTCAAGTATAATATTATGAAAAGCCAATCTTTTATAGAGAAAATAACTAACACCTATTATAATTTAACTGATGATCTGCCATTTCGTTATGGCATGGTCATTTTTAATAAGCGATATTATATTCTTGTTTTCAGTCTACATCATATCCATACGGATGCTATTTCAGCTGCATTTGTAACTAAGACTATTTCGAAGCTTTACATGCATTACCAAAACTCTGATCATGAACGCCCAAAAGTGCCAATATTTAGCTATTGCGATTACGTTGATTATGAGAAAGACCAAATTACAAAAAGCATGAAAAAGAATGCGCTGCAATACTGGAGCGATCTACTTAGCGGGCTTGACAGCTTTAAAATAGATTTTAAGGATAGCAATAAATTAAATAAAAATGATTGGGAACGGTCATCATTATTATATTCATTTAACAAAGATGAATCGAGACAGCTATCTAAACTTGCTAAGCATTGTAGAACTACTGTGTTTTTATTAATATCATCTTTTTTTTCATTAGCGCTTAGTAAGTTCTGCACTAACAGAAAAATGTTAATAAGTTATCCTGTTAGTCGTCGGAACAGAGTGTTTAAAAACATACTAGGATGCTTTGAAAATAAAACAGTTCAAGTTATAGACTTGGATTCCTCAAAAACGCTTCAAGATTTGATTGAAGGTATTACCCAACAACGATCACAGTCTAAAATACACCAACATGTCGATCTTCCACAAATCACAGAATATCTTTATGAAATGAATTCTAATATTACTGAAGGTAATCTTGAGTCCAATGTTGCTATTGTTGAAACCGATCTCGGCGTAGTAAATCTTGAGATTGATGGAATTCAGTCAAAATACATGCCTGCTAGAAACCATCAATTATTTTATGATCTGTCCTTTACCTACCAAAAGCATGGAGATGTAATTAAGTTTTGCACACTGTATAAGTCATCACTGTTTTCAAACGATCAAATTAATAATTTTAAAGATGTTTTTTTATCAATATCCAGGTCTGCAATAGCAGATTTCAGTTTGTTAAAAAGGAAATTGATTGAAATGGGTTCCCTCGCAAATTTATAATAAGTGAAAAATAAGGCTCTCCATGATCTTCCCTGGTGGCCCAATAGGATGCGCGTTAACTGTTGATAATCTATTTTGTAGTGATTTAATGTAATCGCCCCCAGAAATACCCCCTTCACAAGTAGAACTAATCAGCCACACTAATGCCAAACAAACAACTGGAGTTAGCAATGGAAGATACGAACACACCAAAAAGCGATTTATCTAAGAAGGAATGGGAAGCTATTATGACAGATTACAAAGAGAGTGGTTTATCGCAGCAATAATTTTGCAGACAAACAGGAGTTTCGCACTTGTGCGAACCAAAACAAATCCCGATGGGGATTTTCAAGGGGAGAATCGGGATTCTCCCCTTGAATCGCACCCTAACGGGCACAGGCCGTCCATGCGAGCTAGTCTCGCATAGGCGAAATATAACCAGGAAGGAGGTTTGCACTAAAAGTGCGAAACTCCTGACAAAGAGGAATTGATTTCAATAGGGGCATTTAGAAATTACCCCATACACAACTTATGTGTAGTAGTGTCATTACCAAGGGAAACTGTCGGCTTAATTACCGAGCGACTTTGTCGTAACAAGCGCTTGTGTCGCAAAATCAGCTACGGCTAATATTCCTGTCTTCAAGCAATTCTATGCGCTCGTAGCGTAGCCTCACCCAGAAAAATTCTATTTCTGTTAAAATTATAATTGCGATAGAACCCTGAATTGACAGAACCTCACTGGCATATCTCGAAGAGAAAATCTAAAGAAAAAGTTTTGATCGTATATCCTGGCCTTCTTTTTTGTAGTCTAAGAACTGTTGTCGCCACTTTCTTTTTACGGAGGTGACACGCAGCAATAGCTTTTTATATTTAGCTGGCTGGCTTTCTTTTATGGCGGCATGTTCACGCACCACTACTCGAACCTTGTCTCTCAGCTCAATATAATCTTGGCGATCTGAGCATAACGGCAATTGTTGTTCTATTCTATTTAATTTCGTTATTATTATATTATTAGAGTCGTGTGCACGCCAAAATCGTTGCAACACCAGGGCAGCTTGCACTTTATTATCTTTTTCTTTGCTTTCTGAAACCTGTTGTTGGTTGCTTTTATCGCCGTAGCATAAATCGAGCAAGGAAATCAACTCCGCCGGAACTTCCAATCCTTCTTTATTTAACAGCTTATATGCTTGTTGTAGAGCTTTCCTGGCAACCACTATTTCATCATTTTTTAAGTAGACTTCTCCTAGTTTCATCAGATGTTTGCTATAGAGTTGTTTTTGTTTATCTGTACAAACACCAACATAACGTAATGCATCTATATCGCAGAGCTGAGAAAAGTAATTAATCGCTTGATCATACCGACCCAGTTCTCGGTTAGCACTGGCCAAGTTATATAGTAGTGTTGCATGATAGTCGACCCCCTGCGAGCCTATTTGACTGCATTTTATTAGCGCGGGTGTCAACATATTAAGTGCGCGTTGATATTCTTGCTGCTTGTAATAGAAAACCGCTTTATTTGATATCGACGTTATCTGCTGAATATTTTCCAGTACTTGGGCAATATATTTATGAACTTCTTGAATACAAGCTCGTGACCACGGCAATATTGGCTTAGCAAGCAAGGTATTCATTATTTGGTAAAAGTGTTTAAAGCGAGTGATAGGCACTCTAGCCTTAAAATCTTCAAGGGTGGTAATCGCTGTCTGTGCTAAACTAACAGGCAAGCCTGTTGCTCCTATTAATACTGCATTTTTTAAATAGGGTATCATCTTGGTATCCCTTTTAAAATCATGGCCAATTCCAGCACCGTGATTTATAAACAAGGAAAAAAGGTTTTGTAAACGTTGATAGTTTGCATCTTCTTTAGATTCAGTTAAGTGATGCTGTAACTGGGTTAATGGGAGAACGGCATATAGTTCTTCGTCATCCCATTCATTCACTTTATGGGCAATAATACCCGATGGTGTAAAAACATCGGCATTATGATCTAGCAATAGTTTTGTTCTTGGGAGATTTTCTGTTTCGTGGTTGATAGCGCATTGCAATAGGCTTACGCCATAGGCACTCTGTTGATTAACATTGACCAGGTCATAGCCAAGTAGAATTTTTACTATTTCTAGCTTGCAATTATTCATAGCATAGAAAATTGGTCTTTCACCGATAGTTGGCAATTCTACATCAAAGCGCACTTTATTTTTATTAATTAACTGTTTGATTTCGTCAACATTGTCCGACAAAAATGCTTTTAATACTGGGTCATCTTGTGCATGCTGTTGATCGTTTCGAATTTTCTGTAGGTTATCTATATATAGCTGAATAAAAGGAGATGAAAATTTTTTCTGTAACCTTTGCAATCGTAGGATGCCCTCGCCTTCTAGTGGTTTGATACCCATTCCGCTGGTTACAACAATTGGGACAATACGACTTACATCATGGGATGACGCTAGCTGCAGTTTATGCTTGTGATCGTCAGTGTTGTCAATAAAACCATTTGCCAGGATGTTAAGCACGGTATTTTTCTTATTTAAAGAAAGCGGGTCGGCAGCGAAGCCTTCTTCAACAAATAGTAGCAATAAAAAGTGCATTAAGAACTTGTCATCGTCAGATAATTCAGAAAACCTGCTATTTAGGCGTTTGACTGCGCCTCGCCATATAGCAAAACGCTGCGTTTTCCGCGAGGGGAGATTGTCACCCAAACGTAAATGAGTTGATTCAAGGTTACCTTCACCCAGGATGATTTTACGTAAATCAATTATTGAATTAGTGACATGCTTAGCCTTAGTATCTTGAACAAATCTGTTCAGTCTTTGTGTGGGAATACAGTGTTTAGCAAAGGCAACACCTAATAAGGACGCAGCTATAAATGGTGTTTTACTCTGCGCTATAATCGCCTCAAGATAAGGATCACAAACTGATAATAAGGTTTCTTCTTGGGCATGATTAATAAGACCATTATGTTTTTGGCGTTGCTGAATAATTGTTTGTGTTTCTCGCTTCAGTTGACTTGCTTGGGAACGGTCCTGAACTGTAAAGAAAGGTCGTAAAAAAGTAAGTATAGAATCAAGTCTGATGGTATCTTCAAAAATTAAAGCATCATCATTTGCAATACAAGGTCTAAAAGCGGCCATCAGTTGGATTTTCACATGATCTAATGCAAGGGAAGTCACATTACTGTTAAGAGTCAAAATAATATTACCTGCTTGATAGGCCGATGCATTAACAGTGACGCTTTTAATAATATTATTTGGGTTCTCAGTCCTTAGTATAAACTGCGGCATGACTTACCCTCCTTTTTTTTGGTGATATACAATTCGTTGGAGCATGTACTATGCCACATCCATATTAAAAAAATATTAAACTTTGCTAGCGTGGAAAATAATACGAATTGACTCATAAGAAACCTAGCCAAAGGGTGTTTTGACAGAGTAACTACTCAGGTTATTATGAGTTTCGCACTTGTGCGAAAAAAACAAATCCCGGTGTTTTAGCTCGCGAGGGCGATAACATGAATAACAACTGCTTTGAGTCACTACCCAAAAATTCAGTATTTGAATACCAACCTTTACTAAATTTAAATACTGCGTTTTTCGCCTGAACTTGTAACTTTAATGTTTCTAGATGAAGCTATGCTGTTTAATCTGCCGTATTTCAATTTTTTCGCATTCTGATAATAAGCTATTAATCAATATCACGGTAGCTAAGTGCGTAAGCCAGATACCATAGGATTGCCATAAGGATAATATTTTTTCATTAAGTGGCGGCCTTTAAAGCTGATCACTTTCTTACCTCCGCTATACAATTTACGATAAAATTTTTCGGATTCATCGAAATTGCGACAGAACCTTTAAAGAAAACACCGGCAACATCATAAATAGGCCGAGCATATGGCAAGACATAATAGGGACGAGCGAGACGACATCAGATCTTTCTTTAAACATGGTTTCCCTGTCGAGTAAAATATAAGCTATTTTTGGCGACTGCGCGCAACTTTGTGGCGCCATTTAAACAAAAACACCTAGTCGTCGGCAAATTAGTTACTCGCTTTAATGTCTAATTAATTTTAGAGTGCTAATTTATTAACAAACTAATCTTAATTTAAAGGTGAAATATGAATTCGCGTCAGTTAACAAAAGCTATTAGAGAAAAGTTTAAGTATCATCAATTTGATAAGGCAGTTGATTTTTTAGTAGATCACCGGGCGATACTCAATCCTATCCATTTATCTTGCAGTTTGAAATTTTGCGACAAGGTAGGGCGCTTACTCAAATCACGCCGGTGGCAGCAATGCTGGCAAGAGTGTTTTGACAATCCGCAGGCGGTGAGTGATCCGTTTTATTTGAGGAGTCTTGTCTCTTTAATGATTGGCTTTAAAAAGAATAAGGGTAAGGACGCTATACGGTATGCTGACGACCTATATGCTCGCGTTATCGCGCAAGAGAATTCGCTAGTGCGCTTAGTAGATGCCGGACAGTTATCACTTTTTATAGTACCAGCATATAGTTTGGGCTGCGTCCAACGTGCCGCATCAGGTCTATTGTTGTTGCCGATGAAAGTTTTGGCAAACCGTATCGGGAAAATAACACGCTCTGGTAAGAGGATTAATCAAGCTGATCGTGTTTACTTTGTGCTAGCAAAATTATTAGACAATACTAGGGGTATGACATCCTTGCCAGTGTTCGCTCAATTATTTCAGTGTATTTTGGATGATCTTGAAGACACCAGCATAAATCAATTGTGGGTTACCGCCGGTCGCTTATTAAGTGCCAGCAACATGAATACTGACCTATTACATCTGCAACGATACTATGACCGGCTGATTAGAATGATTAAAGATCAAGCGCATTTACTGCTTGACGGAACGCTAGTGCAAGTATGGTCGTTGACATCGAGATTGCTTCAGTATGCTAATCGCCAGGGGCAAGATCAGTATAAGTTAATGATAGAGACAATAGAGGTGCTACTGGGAGAGCTGACGGACCGTCTGCAGGACCGGCGCGAATGTTTAAATAGATTTAAAGTGGCGGATATGTTCTTTGACTGCCAGCAGTTTTTTGAATGCTTACAAGACTCACCTGTGTTTGAGCAGTTTTATCGAACGATATTAAGAAAAATTGACAATGAAACGTTGATGACAGATGAGCGTTTGCTTCAGGGGGTGATCGGGTCATTTCGTCACTATCAGCCACATGCGCGTAGTGGCGATTATCGAGAGATGACAAATAAAATCTTCAAGGTGTTAGACCATAAGCTGATGAAAGGGAGGCAAGCGACGATGGATCACTTAATTAATTACCTTGGTTTTCTGACAATGATTTACCCCAAGCGTTCTGATGCTGTGCTTGTTAAGCCGATGGTTACCTGCATTCACAAAAAGGTTAGTACTTGCGTTACTAATGGTGGTGAATTGAGTTATCAGCAATGCTTGCAGTACGAGTGGTATTTGGCGTTGCAGGCGGCTAAGGTTGATGACATAGATAACATATTGCTGACTAAAATTTTTAATTGTACTGAAAAATTCAGTACAAAAGAAAGAACGCAAGTAAAGCAGTTGGTATTAGCTGGCCGTATGCCAGATAGTGATTTGTTGGCATATAATGAAAGTGAACAGACTTATGCTAGCCGGACGCAAATACGCTTTTCTATGGTGATTGAAAGCTTGTTGATACCAAGCAAGTATAAGATAGAGAAAAATGTTTGGCGAAATGGCTTGGAGATTGATTTGCTGATTACCATGCAACGAGATGACTCGCCAGCCTGCTTTGCAGTGAACATCGATGGTCCTTACCATTTTTACCATAATAGCAATAAACTTAACGCCACAACACGCTTTCGCAATCGATTGCAGCACGCTCATAATATGGTGCCGATTTCAATTAACTGTCGGTTATATGAAGGTATGCCCCGCGACCAATGGAAGCTCAAGCTGGCTGACTATTTAAGTCAAAAAGGCTTAAAGACAAAGGTGCAGCCCTTGCATACCCAAGGGATGAGTTCAGCCAATGGAATATTTAAAAAAAGGTGTTTGCCAGGAAGTGATAGTAAAGAGGCTAAGGAGAATGTCACTGCAAAGCGAGCTCGGCGGGACAATAGAGTGAACCGTGCGAATTAGAAATTTAAGTTGCTAAGGGGCAGATTAAATAATCCGTTGCAATACTGCTTCCATCGATAACTTTTAATCGGCACTACTTTTTTTGAATTCAGCACCCCGCTCTTCTAGAAAACTAGCATCTAACAAACTATGCGCGCGAGAGCAATTGTAATATTCGTAAGCGTTTGCCAAGTTTTCCTTTTGGTGGCGACCCGCGCAATGTTTTTTCTAACCATTCTTTTATTTTTTCTAAAATAGATTTTGCTTTTTGATGACGTAAATCAAAACGTTGTTGTGGGGTTAGCTTTCTATCTCGCGCCTCTTTTTCAATGGCGTATAGCTTCTGGATATAAGCTAAGGCTTGATGCGCCTTGCCTGGTTTTTTTATTAACTTAGCAGATATTTTCGAAAGGCGTATTAATGAGTGAGTCAGGCTAGGAATATTTATTGCTGGCTAACAGCCCTTCTAGGTGCTGACGACTAATTTCCAAATGTCCCTCACGATTTTTCAGGAATATAAACTTACCTTTTTCAAGGCGAGAACAAATGAGTGTAAAGCAACTCTCTCGATAAAATAGTGCTTTTACTTTATCGCCATTGCGGTTGTGAAATAAAAATAAATGACCAGAGGCAGGGTTTAAATTCAGCGTATCTGCAACAAGAATACCTAAGGTGTCAATAGACTTTCGCATGCCAACAATATCGAGACATAAATATATCAGGAGTTTCGCACTTTCATAGATATCTGCGATATATGCATTAAAAATGGCAGCATCTTGTTGTTGCAAACTTCTTTGCAGCACTATAGTTAATAGCTACAGTGCAGCAAGCACGAAAAATAAAAGTACCGTGACAGGCCCAGAGGGACGGATCAAGGAAAATAAATAAGGTCTTCTGCACCCCCCACAATGAAAAACAATTAATTTTTTCGAATTACTTTCTTCATCGGTTGCAAATTAATTTCTTCAAACACAAAATTATTTTCAGCCTTTATAACAAAAGAAACTGCATCAGCAATCTGACGAGGCAAGATAGCATTCATCACATCCTCGCCAGGCTGAAAATCCAAATGATCAAAGAAAGGCGTAGCAACCATACCTGGATTAATTACGGTAACTCCAACACCCGCACTAACGCATTCCTTTCGCAAACTCTGCGCAAAACCACGCAAAGCAAACTTACTAGCACAATACATCGAACCTTTCTTCTGCCCAGCTAAACCCGACTCAGAACCTATAAAAACAACCTTACCCTGCCGCTTCTTCAGATTAGGCAAAAAAACTTTAGTCAATATAGCCTGCGATAAAAAATTCACATCCAATAACTCACGCATCTGAGCAACGGAAAATTGCTCTAACTCAGCAAAGCGACCAAAGCCGCAACAAGCAATTACTGCATCAATATCAGCATGTTCTTTTTGAATTAATTTTAATTTTTTTTCTAACGAATTTATTTCACTAAAGTCAATTGGAATGGGTATATAGGAATCACTTCCAGGTTGAAATTTTTGATGATTGCGCGCCAGACCAACAACCTCATTACCACCCCCCAACAAATTTTCCACAATTACTCGCCCAATACCACTGGAAGAACCAGAAATTACAAACTTACCCATAACAAGCTCCTATCACGCAGCGCATTTATAGCTGACACTCAAATAATAAAGGCTCCTTAACATATTGCGTTATACAATCTGTAACAAAACGCTTCATTTGATCCTCAACTTCTTTCTTATAAGAAAAATAACTTTTTCGTCGCAGAAGCGGTTGCGCCAGCAATTTATCCTGCGGATACAACTTCACTAATTTTTGGTACATCTTTGCCGGAAAACGCAACGGACCAACACTAACAGAATGAATCGCTGCAGCAGGAATGAAAGCAAAAACATCATGCACTAGCTCAGCATACAGCTGCTGATAATTCGTTGCATAAATTAATGGATCAAAACGCAAACCTACCTTCCATCCTTTTTCAGCCACCTTGCGCATCGCCTCAATACGCTTCTTTACTGCAGGCACCTTATGCTCCACAGCTTGTGAAATAATATCAGGCGTAAAACTAAAACCAACCACACAGTTATCAAAAACAGGCTGCTTTAACAACGCTTTCACATTAGTCGACTTTGTCCGCAACTCCAAAATTGCTTTTGGATGATCGGCAAAAAAGGAAAGAAACTCTTCTAAAAAATGCGTCACCGGCTCAAACGCTAAAGAGTCACAATCATAACCAGAAAAGAAGTAAACAGCATCACCCTCTGCCTGCTCAGTAATTTGCACTATCTCATCTTTAAAATCTTCAAAATTAACAAAAACAACATAGTTAGCACTTTGGTACATGCCTTGCAAAAAACAATAACGACAATCATAAAGGCAATTCAACATATGTGAAAAATAATAATTCCTTTCCCCACCAATACCAAAGCCTTGTGGCGCAGGCAGAACGCGCCGCCCCTTTTTCTCAGCCAAAATCAACGCCGGCTTTTGCTTTTGCAAACGAAAATTCTGCGATTTAGGATTAAACACCTCACCATAACGCTCACAACGAATCACATCAACAGCCTGAGAAAAACGATCAATAATCCGCCTAACGCGCGGATGTCCCTCAACAGCTTTTTCAACATAAACAGTTTGCATACAACACCTAAAAAAACTTTATACCACCTCCAATGTGTTAACAAGCTGCAAAGCTTGAAAACAAGAACCAACTATAACACCTGGATCCCGCAACCAATCCACGGAATGAAGCCTAAGGTTACCAATCTATTGGAAGCAAATTAAAAAAAACCTTAGCGCCCTCTGCGTCCCACTCAGCGTCTTTGCGTGAAACAATCACCACAAAACCAAAGCCCGCTCAAGCACCTCCTCCAAACGCACCAAAACCCCCCGTGCACTCTTCACCCCTAAACAAACCTCAACAGGATCCTGATCAGAAAACACAACCGACCACCGACGCAAAAGCTCACGCAACTGATGCAGTTGATACTGACTAAAATGCCATTGCCTTCGAAACGCCTCTACATCAACCTGATCAGCACAAAACCCCAATTCCTTTTCAGACAAACTCAGCAACTGCTGAACCACCAAATCAATATCAGCAATTTTATCGACCAACAAGCTTTCAACAAAATCTTTACTAATACTCTCAATAGAATGCTCAACATTATCAGAAATCACTTTGATCACCTGACATTGCTCCTGCGACACCAACAAACTCGCCGCTTCAAAAAAACCGGCCCCTTCCATATCAACCATGCCCTCATCAACATAAGACGTCTGCGGCTGATCATAAGTAGTTAATGACAACCGGCCATGCCCTAACATTAAAGAAGCACTAGGAAAAAAAGCACGCTGCGTGGCAGCATCGATAATTTTGTTCACAAGAAAGAGTTCACCAACAGCTTGCCCACCACAACCAGCAATACCCACATTTAAATAACAAGCATTCGCTACATCATTTAAGTAAACCACTGCCGCAGCAGATTTCACTTTACCAATCCCTGAAACTATCAAATAAATAGTTTTATCCGCATTAAAATAGATTGGGAACGGGTGCCGCTGTGAAGATTTTTTTAAAGAATAAAATGAAATAAATGGTCGCGCTTCCGCCGGCAGTGCCACCACAATATTTAAGCGTTTCATTTAACCTTACCGTGAATGTGTCAACGTTACCTGCTGATCCTGTGCAAACTGCGCCAATTGCCCATACTGCTTTACGGCACCCGGTGCTGTTTTAAAATGCTTACTGGTCTCTGGCTTACGTCCTTTTAAGAATACCATATTAGCATCACCAATAATGACACCATTAGAAACTGATTTTTTTAGCGAAGAGAAAGGACCTCCAGCATTACCAGAAAATAACTGATCATGACGAAAATCACCACCACTTAATTTAGTCAACCCCATTAAATTACCAAACTGAGTAAAGACAACAACATGATTAACCGGCAAATTAAAAAGATCACAAAATTGCTTAAAGATAGCTGACCTTTCAATAAAGATACCTGCTTCGGTTAAGTGAATCCCACTTTCAATACTATTAACTTTAATATCACCTTTCTCAATACCTTCTAGCAACCACTCCCAGAAGGCATCAGCATGCAATGTATCCGAGCAGTCTAAAAATTCAATAGGGCAATCTATCCATTCAGAAATAAGCACATCACCTTCTTGCTTGTATAACTTGATCGCTTCAATTAAGCGACTAAAACCACCACCAACATTTTCCTCTAACAGATCCAACCATTCAGCTAATAATTTTAAATCACGCGCTAACCACAAATAACCTGGCTCACCCATAATTTGCCGCGCCAAAATAGGTTTGATCGCACTATTAATCCGCTGATAAGCGGGCCCTATCGGCATAATTTTATAGCTTGTTACCTCATCATCTTCAGTCAATGCTGCTCTAAACGGCTGCCAAACATCAGTCGTGGCACCCTGATCATCGGTAATAAATATTTTTTGATTCGTTACCACATAGGAAATATCACGCAACAAAACAGCGGTAAACAACGCGTAACTTTCTAGTGGAGAAATATCATCATAATGTTTATGAAAAAGATGCAAGGTATTAATCGCACGCAGCATCCCTTTTCGTAATAATCCGCCTAAAGGATCCTGCAATGTTTCTGGCAATAATTGCACATGCTCAGCAAAGCGCTTTATAACACCTTGGTATAAAATAGTGAAATGTTCATCAGGAAGGTCGGCATACTCACGCAGCTTATCTAAGAAAAAGCGGTACTGATTACTTGTCAACAACTGCGTAGAACGCAAAACGGGTAACCGCTGCCCCATCTTATAAATATGCTGTCGCTTTCGTGCAAGCTCTGTATTAACTCTGGTAAACATTGATTCCCACCGCGGCGCCATAGCCAGCCTCCTTTCTACAACATAGCTACCCAATTCCGTCAAGGCGCTACTTTACGGATCACATTTAATGCTATTCACGTAGAGATGTCAAACATTGCAAAAAAAACGAACGTTCGGTTATAATTTGAATTTAATCAGCAATTTATCGAACGAACGATTGACAATGAACTGCTTTTTGTTTACTATTTATACATGCAGACAACATACAGGGGGACATTTCACACATGCGCTATCAATCAACTGGCAATATTTATCAAGAAACCTCAGGCATTTGGTGGCAAGATTTCATAGATAATGCTGACAATGGTCAAATACGATCTTTTCGTTATGGGATTGATCCAAATCAAGGTGCGCAAGCAACACCTACAGCGATGCCACCCTATTCCAGTCCAGCTGATCCATATGCGGCTCCCACCAGCCCTTATAGTGCCACACCAAACTACGGCGCACCTACGACAACAAATCCTCCGCCGGTGCAAAGCCAACCCTATCCAGCAAGCCCTTACAGTCCTACAGCTAACTCTTATAGCGATGATTGGAATGACTATAATCAAAACGTTGCGCCTACAGCATCAGCTTTTGATGATTTTGTAACGTTTGGCCCAGGCGGAAAATTAACGCCTTTATTAACACCTGAGGTAGACAGCCAAGGTAACGTTGTTAGAAATAACGCATTAAATCCTGCACCGACACCTATTCCACACTTAGCCGCTACTCACTCGCTACTTGTTGACGGGACTAATTTTTTAATAAATACCTATAGCACTGGAAAAAAAGCATGGAATAACGAGCTAACAAGAAAAGATGCTGCAAAATACGCACTCGGAATTCCTGGAACGGCTAAAACGGGAATGCTGTGGGTGGAAACGGTATTCAATCCTTCTTCCTTTTCAGACGTAGCAGCTGTTCCTATGGTTGGCATGTTTGCTTCTATCGCTGGTTTAGCACAAACTCTCATTCAGTATGGACATGTATTGGATATCCAACAAAAAGTATGCCTGATTTCAATGTTGCACTTAGCTGCATTTAATGAAACAGGGATCCAATCACCACTAACCCATATAGCACTATTTTTAATAAAAAAACTAGCTAAAAGGGTACGTAAACAAGAGTGTGCGTTTGCACGCGACACCACAAAAGCTATCCTAGGTATTGTTGCTTTTGCATTAGCCGCCTCAGGTGGCCCAATAGGTGTTGCCATTGCATCAGCCTTCGCACTATCTTCTATCATATGGAAAGTAGGTCATGACTCCATTGGTTACCTAATCTCTTCCAACCAGGCAGATAAAATACTTGATTGCTTAGAAACCACTTTGAACAACAACCGATACTGCGTAAACCATGACGTTAATACCGGAAAACTAGCCGGACATATTCATCACACTGCCAATTATGTCAAACAACATAGACAATGTAGCACCAAGTTAATGGTAAAAAATGGCTTAGCCCGCCTCACGAACAAGGGCACAACTACTACGGGTGAAGTTGAAGCAGCAACAGCAGCTGTTTGGACCATTGAAATGCTTAAAGAATTCCATGACAGAGATAGCCAGTACACAACACAGGAACGCCACTTTGCTGGTGCATTGCTTGACTTAGCTGATCCAGAAAAAGAGATCAACTTAAGCATCAATACCAATGAAGAAATGTTTAACATTCTAGCACTAAAGCTTTATCAAAAAATTTATCACTGCGGTTGATAGTAACAAACAAGTTAGACAACAGGACTAAGCGTCTTCTTCAAAGACTCAACCACAAAATCCAAATACCTAGCACGGAGCGCTGGGTCACCACTTTGCGAAGCGGGAGCGTAAAAAATTCCTGTTGATGCGTTAGAAATATAATGCACCAGTATTTCCGGCTCCACATCATCACGCACTTCTTTATTTTTCTGCAACGTCTTTATCAAATCAATCCAACTAAGTGGTGATAAGAGATGATTACCCAAAAGCTCATCCGCATCACTATCCTTTTTCATTGATTCTAAATTTTGCCATCCCACCATACGGACAATATCAGGCCTTTTCTCATAAACATCAAAGCGTTTTCTAATAATGTAATTTAAAAAATCATCTAGCGTTTGACAAACTTCTAACGGAATAAGGTCAAACTCATCACCGGCTAAAGACGTGCGCTTCACCTCATGCCATAATTTTTCTTTATCACCAAAATAATGATAAATCATACTTAAGCTTGCCTTTGCCTTGGAAGCAATATCACGAATAGAAGTACCCGCAAACCCCTGCTCGGCGAACAATATTTTAGCTGCCGACAAAATGCTCATTTTCTTTTCAGAAGGGCGCTTACGCTGATCCATAATCAAACTTCTCCTTGGGATGCTTCACTATATAATAGTATATCCTGCAGACACCCACTTGGGTACACTGATCTATAGCAGCAATTAAAAAACGATCATATTTAAAACAAAAACAAGCTAAAACCCTTGCGCCCTTTGCCACCACAGCGTCTTTGCGAGCAACAACCACCACAACCAACTGTTTTAAAACCAAAAGATAAACCCGCCACAACCAACCACGACAAACAAAACCACCCCACTTGCAGATTCCAAGAACTCAGGTATCCTATTCAATTGAGAATTCGAGAGTCGAAGGAAAAACCTATCCATGAATAACGCATACCAACCAGCCGAGGTTGAACAACAAGCTCAGCAATATTGGACCGATAACCGCTGCTTTGAAGTTAAGGAGGATCTCAGCAAGGAAAAATTCTACTGCCTCTCCATGTTGCCCTACCCCAGTGGCGAGCTTCATATGGGACATGTACGTAATTACACCATTGGTGACGTTATTAGCCGCTATCAGATGGCGCAAGGTAAAAATGTCCTACAACCGATGGGTTGGGACGCCTTTGGCCTACCTGCTGAAAACGCAGCCATTAAGCGCGAGCTTCCCCCAGCTGAATGGACTGAAAAGAACATCAAAAAAATGCGCAAGCAATTTACACAGCTTGGCTTTGGTTATGATTGGACACGTGAATTTGCTACCTGCGACCCAGAATACTATCGCTGGGAGCAATGGCTCTTCCTTAAACTGTATAAAAAAGATCTGGCCTACAAAAAAGATGCCATGGTTAACTGGGATCCCGTTGATGGCACTGTCTTGGCCAATGAACAAGTAGTCGACGGTAAAGGCTGGCGCTCAGGCGCCCCGATCGAAAGGCGCGAAATAGCACAATGGTTTTTAAAAATAACCGACTATGCTGACGAATTACTCGATAGCCTAGATGATTTAAAAGACTGGCCCGAACAAGTCATCACCATGCAGCGTAACTGGATTGGACGATCAGAAGGGCTTTGCATTGACTTTGGCATCAAAGGGCGCAAAAGCAAACTGAATATTTACACCACACGTCCTGATACATTAATGGGCTGCACCTACCTTGGCATTGCTACAGAGCATCCGCTAGCCTTAAATGCTGCCGAAAAAAGTAAAGACGTTGCTAACTTTTTAAAAGCATGCAAAAAAACAAGCGTCGCTGAAGCTGATATTGCTAAACAAGAAAAACTAGGCATATTCTCAGGCTTCTACGCCATGCACCCCATTACACAGGAAAAACTCCCCATCTGGATTACCAATTTTGTCTTAATGGAATATGGTACCGGTGCTGTGATGGCCGTGCCTGCACATGATGAGCGCGACCATGAATTTGCCAAAAAATATAACTTACCGATTGTTCCCGTCATTAAACCAGCTGGTAAAAAAAAATGGGATTACGATGAAGCTGCTCTCACCAGCCCTGGTAAATTAATCAATTCAGGTGAGTTTGATGGTTTAAGTTCGAAAGATGCTTTTAATGCCATTGCTGATTTTATAAAAACACACAGCATTGGCAACCGACAAACCCATTACCGATTACGCGACTGGGGTATTTCCCGACAACGCTACTGGGGCACACCCATTCCCATTATTTATTGTAAACACTGCGGCACTGTGCCGGTTCCAGAAGAAGATCTACCCGTACTTTTACCCGATGACCTTATTCCAACCGGTCATGGTTCACCCTTAGCAAAATCAGCTGAATTTTATAAAGTAAAATGTCCTGAATGTGGCAAAGCGGCCAAGCGTGAAACAGACACCATGGATACCTTTGTCGAATCCTCTTGGTACTATGCGCGTTATGCCTGCCCTAACCAAGCAAAAACAATGCTAGACGACCGCGCTAAATATTGGACGCCAGTCGATCAATACATCGGGGGCATCGAACATGCCGTGATGCACCTATTATATGCGCGTTTTATGCATAAATTGTTACGAGACGAAGGGCTCATTAATAGCAACGAACCCTTTAATCGACTACTAACCCAAGGCATGGTCCTTAAAGATGGCGCTAAAATGTCCAAGTCAAAAGGCAACGTTGTCGCCCCACAGGGATTAATTAAACAATATGGCGCTGATACTGTTCGACTCTTTATGATGTTTGCAGCACCGCCAGAACAATCATTAGAATGGTCTGACAGTGGCGTCGAAGGCGCTCACCGTTTTCTAAAAAAACTATGGCACTTCGCCACGGATGCAAAAGAAAAAATAATAACGCTCAATCAGCATAGCAAAAAAGCCCACACCGACTATGATACCAGCCTTTTGCAAAATACGCGCAAAGAATGTCACGAGCTATTAAAACAAGCCAGTCAAGATATGCAAAGACGACAATTTAATACGGTTGTTTCTGCTTGTATGAAAATGTTTAATTCAATATCAAAATTAGATTATCACAAAGAAAAAGACGGGCTGTTAATTCAAGAATGTCTCAGTATTTTATTACGCATCCTTGCGCCAATAACACCACACTTAGCACATGCTTTATGGCAAGAGCTCGAATACGGTGAAAACGTCCTTAGCGCTGAATGGCCGAAGCCAAGCAGTAAGGCGATGCAAACCAATGAAGTTGAATTAGTGATACAAATCAACGGCAAGTTACGCGACCGCGTTACACTTTCGATTGATAAATCAGATGAAGAAATTAAAAGAATCGTATTAGATCGTGATAATGTCCAGCGCTATATTGAAAACAAAGAGCTACGAAAAGTTATTATCGTACCAAACAAACTGATTAATATTGTTGTTTCATGAAGATCTTTATAAAAACCTCAATAATCGCTGGCACGCTAGGTGCCTCTTTACTTCTAAATGCTTGCGGCTTTAAACCACGCTCGCCTAATGACGTGCCTGTAAAGCTACGCTCGATTTATTTGCAGACCAGCAATGTATCAAGCCAAATAACCACCGGGGTTAAACAGTTGCTAACAGCACTACATGTTTCCTACAGCGATCCTAATGCGCCCGTTATTCTAAGGCTAGCGAATAGCAAACAAACCACAGACTTACCCGTGATGTTTAATAGCTTGGTCGCCAACAACTACCACTATCAGCTGACAATAAATTTTGCCATTCAAAATAAAAAGCATCAAACATTATTAGCAAAGACATTGCTCGTTAGTGAAAACGTAACACATAATACCAACCAAGTAGACATTCCCATCTTTACACCTTTAATGAGACACACTCTAGACCGGAAAATAGTTAACGAGATCTACAATCAATTTATAAGCATAACAGTAAGACGAGCAGTAAAAAACATCACGCCCCACAAAAAAACGTAAGGGAATACACATGCAGCTGCCAATACAGAAACTATCTGCGCATTTAACAACTGAAGCACTTAAACCCGTTTACCTTATTAGTGGTGATACGCCTTTACTCGTCCAAGAAGCACGCGACGCCATACGCAAAGCGTCAATAAAAGCGGGTTTCAAACAGCGCGAGCTATTTCATATTGAAAGTGGATTTAACTGGGAGCAATTTATTGTCTCCACACAAAATCTTAGTTTGTTTAGCGAGAAAACTTTACTAGAATGTCGAAACGCGAAGGGTAAATTTGACGCTGCAGGATCTAAGATTCTGCTGCATTATTTGGAAAATCCTCCAGCTGACAAGCTTTTATTGATTATTACTGACAAACTTACAGCCGCGCAAAAGAAAACAAAATGGGTTAAGGCAATAGAAAAAGTCGGTGCCAGCATCACCGTCTACCCTATTAGCAAGCAACAATTACCGCAATGGATTTCGCAGCGATTAAAACAAGCCAAACTAAACGCTGATAGCGATAGCATTAAACTACTTGCCGATTTAACCGAAGGAAACCTATTAGCCACACAGCAAGCAATCGAAAAATTACGCTTGCTTTATGGTGATAAGAAAACAATTACTACCAAGGAAGTTGCTGGCATTGTAAATAATAACGCACGCTTTAATGTTTTTGATTTTGGTAATAATATCCTCGCCGGACGACGTCGAGATGCGTTACGCTCACTTTTTGCATTAAAGCATTCCGGCACAGAAGCAACACTAGTACTATGGTCAATCTCACGTGAAATACGCGACTTACTCACCATGAAATTTGACTTAGAGCGCGGCGTTCCGTTGCAAGAAGTTACTCGCTCACAATGGGACTCACGCAAGCAACTCGTCAAAGTAGCACTGCAGCGCTTGCCTTACCCCCTGCTATGCAAATGCTTACAAAATGCAGAAAATATAGATCATATTATTAAAGGCCTAAAACCAGGAAACCCCTGGGATGCTCTTGAAACATTAAGTCTGACGATGACACAAGGTGCCCGCTAATGGCGGAGTATCCGCTTGTCGGTTTATTAGGCGGCACCTTTGACCCTATTCATGTTGGCCATTTGTCATTGGCAAAAGAATTACTGACAGAAATAAATTTTTCTTCCATACAACTTATTCCCTGTCATATTCCAGTACACCGTGATACTCCAAGTGCAAGCAGCCAAGACCGCCTTAACATGATAAAACTTGCCATTAAAAATGAGAAGACTTTAGTAGCAAACGAGATCGAACTCGAAAGCACAACCCCCTCCTACACCATAAAAACATTGGAATTGCTGCATAATAATTTTCCCGATACTTCTTTTTGCTTTATTATGGGCGCCGATGCCTTTGCTACACTTAACACCTGGCGAGACTGGAAAGAACTTACTAATTACTGTCATATCATCATTATCCACCGCGCTGGTTTTACACTTAACATACCACCAGAAGTAGATACGTTTTATAATAAACACCGTACCAACAACAAAAGCGACTTATCACGACAACAACATGGGCTTATTTATTTTTCCAGCATCACACCTCCAGAAATTAATGCAACAAACATTAGAGCTGCATTAAAGAGCGCAAATAAAAAATACCTATCTTTAGCACTACCCAAAGCTGTTTTAAAATATATCAACAAAAATAATCTCTACATGCTTTAATAATAAATAAAATATTCACTCCAAACTTTATTTTATTAATCGTTTAACATAAACTCATTATTCAACTACGCGCGAAAAACAGAAGGACTTTGTGCATGAAACTATTCACACCAGCAAAAAAAATTTTAATCAGTGGTGCAGGTATTGCAGGACTAACGATGGCCAGGCAATGCAAAAAGTTAGGCCTGCCTTTTAAATTAATCGAAAAAAAACCGCAGTTGATAACCACTGGAGCTGGCATTGCCCTGCCAGCAAATGCGATGCGCGCCTTACGATATCTAGAATTGGGTCACAGCATCGACCAGCAAGCATTCCAAGTTAAAGAAATTATCTATACCGAACCCTGCGGAAATACACTAAGCAGAGCATCGCTACTAACCAAACCTTTAAACCAAGATAAATTTGTCGCATTATCTCGTAGTAAATTACATAAAATACTTTGTGACAAGCTTGAGGACAACATTAACTTTAATACCAGCATAAAAAGTTTAACCCCAACCGCACATGGGGTTAATATCTCATTTGATAACCCAGAGATGCCAGAAGAACAATTTTCTGCTGTTATCGGAGCAGATGGTATACATTCACGTGTACGCGAACTTACCTTTAATAGCGCACCGTTAACTGATCATGGCGTTACAAACTGGCGTTGGATGTGTGATTTCCCTACAGAAAATCTTCAACCCACTTATATGCTAGGAACACAAGACGCCTTTATGGTTTATCCTTGTGGTATTAACAAAGTCTATTGCTACGCTCATGCCTTTGACCCCGATGGCAAGCGCTTTAAACAAGGCGATCACCAACAAAATATTCGCGCTGTAATTGGCTACTACCAACATATTGCTCAAGATATCCTAGATAGACTTCCTGAAAGTAAAGACATCATCGTCGGTCGATTACAATCTGTTTCGCAAGCGTTATTTGCAAAAGATAGTACTGCACTTATTGGCGATGCTAGTAGCGCATGCTCACCAATGCTGCAACAAGGAGCAGCCTGCGCATTCGAAGACGTGTTTACGTTATCACGCCTTTTAAGAAAACACCCTATTCAAGAGGCGTTTATATATTATCAAGCACTTCGTGAAGAAAGAGTTAAATGGATAATTAAATCCTCTGATACACCACTGAAAAGCATTGTTAATATACCAACACCCGAGCAGCTTGATGCAAGAAATCAAATGATAAAAAAAAATGGCCCCCTCAATGTAAGTGGCTGGAAAATATTATTATCGCAGGATCCTATACAAGAGGCTTTAGACTTTGAAGCAATAAGTAAGGCACTCAACAAAGTCTAAAAAAGATTAAGTAAGAATTAACTTTTGTTTTTTTACTATCTCCTTGCCTTGTTCGGGTAACTTATTAAAATAGAATAACCACAGAGTTCTCAGAACGCATAAGCATTTTTGCCAAACCTTGCAAACCAAAGGAAGAAAAACAAACACCTAAACATTCAAGATTACTTCGTAGCAAAAGGTGCAGCAACGCCCCTATCCATTTACACCACAAATAATTGGCCTTAAAACAGATAAGGATAATTTTATTGTTGGTCGAGGTTTAGATTATAACCATCGTTTTCGTGAGCAAAGCGATATTCGCATAATGACTCCAGAAGCACTCAATAAGCTCAACCAATTATTTAAAGAAGAGGAAGCTATTGCAACAGAAATTGAAAAATTACAAACACAATCAGCTGCAAACAACGTATCTAGCCACCTAGCTTATGGCATTATGCGTCACCCGCAAGATATCTTAACGTCACATACCTGCGATGCCAACTCATACGATTTCGAAAACAAAAATGCAGCCCCATAACATCTGGCAAATAGTGGCAATAAGTCATCCCAGCGCAAGCTGGGATCTTTCTAGCTTGGCAGCAGCATCAACAGACCTTGAGCCAAGCTCAGGATAACAACTGTACAGCGTTACTACTTAAGTGTTAAAAAAAATTGGGCAATAAAACAGCTTAAACGCGCAACAACTAGCCTAATATAGCAAAAGAATAGCCTCGACATAGATGAAACAACCTTAAGAAAATGGTATATTGATTAATTAAGGAACCAAAAAGGACTTGGGTCTTAGAAATATGATCAATCAGCGAAAGCTCTTATGTCGATGGCTGTTTAAATTTACACTAATAAATGCTCTATTTTATTATTTAATTAGCATCATCTACTTTACACACCTACCTTATCCACTCAATACCTCATCAATAGTTTTTATGATACTAGCCATGCTTGGGCAATTTACCTTATTTGCCTTAATAGGCTGCATGCTGCCAGGACTGATATTTATCTTAATTTATCCAAATAAAAATATACTTTCTATCGTTAGCATTATCGTTAGTTCATTCACCCTTTGGGTGATTGCGATAGATAGCATTGTTTTTACCCTATTCCACTTTCATGTCAATTTCCCCATGCTGCTGATGCTATTTCAACCACATATGTTCCAGTCATTTGACATGGTAACAACGTTTAGCTTACTCGCTATTGTCTTTATCCTTGAGTTTTTTCTTGCACGCTTCCTGTGGAAACGTCCTAAACCTATCCGCTGGAGACTGCCTGCCTTTGCTGCTTTTGGTATTTTTTGCCTTATTACTGCTAATAGCATACATGCATGGGCTGATACTTTATCAAATGAGTCTATACTGCAAAATGCTACGGCTATACCCAACTTTATCCGCCTCACGCCCCGCCGATTTCTACTTGAAAATGGCCTTCTCTCAGAATCACAAATCAGCAAATCAATACGCGAGCATCTTGATGTACATTTAGGCCGGCTAAATTATCCACTACATCCGATAAAAGACAAAAAGCCTAAAAAAGCGATGAATATCTTATTTATCACCATTGATGCATGGCGTGCTGATTCTTTTACGCAACCTATCGTGCCACATATTTATTCTTATGCTAGAAAAGGATTAATTTTTACCAATCACTACAGTGGCGGCGACTGTACACGAACAGGTATATTTTCCATTTTTTATAGCATCCCTAGCAGTTACTGGTCAGTAATACGCAAACCCCCCGTCTTTTTTAACGAGCTCAAAAAAAATCACTACCAGCTGGGCGTTTTTTTCTCTGCTGGGGTCTATCAACCTCCCTTCTATAACAACGTCTTTAGCACAGTAAAAAATTTACGTATAGAAGCTCCAACAAGCACACCCTGGCACAACGATCAAGTGATCACCGATGAGATGATAAAGTTTCTCAAAAAATCAAAACAGCAACACCATCCTTTTTTTGGCTTTATGCTTTATGACGCCGCACATGGCTACTCATTTCCACCAAACTTTAAAACCAAGTTTAAACCTTGGAGAAAAGAACTAAGCCGTCTTGATCTTAGCAACGAGCTTAATCGTGATCTTGTTTTCAATCGCTATAAAAACGCTTTACTTTATGATGATGGCTTAATTAACAAAGTACTAATCACCCTTAAATCTCTCAATCTAGAAAAAAATACTATCGTTATTATTAGCTCTGATCATGGCGAAGAGTTTAATGACTATCAAACAAATACCTGGGGCCATGCCACCAACTTTACCGCTGCACAAACACATGTCCCGCTTGTTATATATTGGCCAGGAATGAAAGCAAATTCCTATCATTATAAAACTAGCCACTATGACATTATGCCTTTTATGCTAAAAAGATTGTTCTCAGTTAGCAATGCTACAGAAGACTACAGTGTAGGTATAAATTTACTAACACCGCATAACTGGAAATACTTATTTGTTGGCAGCTATGTATTTTATGGTGTTATCGCACCGACTGAAATTGTTCGCTTTTACCCAGGCGGCCTCTACAGAGCCTACAGTTTTGCTGGCAAGTACCAAAGGCATGCGAAACTAGATCCAACGCTTGTCAACTGGTATATCAAACAGCGGAAAAAATATTTTAAGTAAGGTTACAAAAACGCCCCTTTATATGAACAAGCTCTTTTGAAAGTGTTTTACTTAAAAACATTAGAATCCGTATTCCTTCAGATGGATGTTGCTCAATAATTTTTTTCAACGCCCCTCTTTTTATGGTTAACACCTCACCACAAGTAATCGATTTAACCGTTGAAAAACGACGGGCAGGGTTGAGAAAATAAGCCACCTCACCAAAAATATCTCCCGGACCTAAACGTCTTATTGTATAATCTTGAAAACTAACTTGAAACTGACCCTTTAAAATTAAGTAGATTTCACTATCCTCAACTTCTTCAAGTGTAATCGTTTTTTTAGCGTCCATAGTAATAGCAACACTACTAATATCAACCAAATACTTGATAGATAAATATGAAAAAATAGATTCCTTGCCACGCATTTGATCATACAAACAACTGAGTTTGTTATTAATAATGTTCTTATTTAAATAGATAGCACGATTACTTGCATTTACAGCAGTTATATTCATTTCCAGTTTTATTTTGTCTTCATAATAGGATTTGTAGCGCGAGCTAAAATATTTAGTAATATAGTAAGTAGCAATTTTATTTTTTTTGAAATAATGTATATTAAACGGTAGCATTACCATTGGAATACGGATGCCATCTTTATAATAAATTGGCGAGGATGGATATAAGCGAAAACCTAGACGCTTATAATGATTGACCAAGCCTGGCATACAACTACAAAAAACTAAATTAATTGGCTGTTTGTTTCTCATAATCAAGTCAAAAATGGTCGCCGTTAGCTTAAAAATCAGCATCTTTCCACGCATCTCACGGCTTAACAAAAAGTAATCCACTCTGGCAATATTACTTGTCGGCGCAAAAATACTAGTATTAAAGGAATTTTTTATTTCAACCGGAACAATCGCTGCATCCCACCAAGAGATGCGCATTGTTGCTCTTATTTTCTTAACACTACCTACGTAAAGAATAGCTGTATTCTTGATATCATCATATTGGTCTTTAATAATCTGTTGCTCATCGTCGACAAGCCCCATAAATTTTTTATTCATTTCATTTTTATAAATATGATAACGAAAACGAAAAACTGCCTGCTTCTCTTCTTCTGTTTTAGCTATCTTAATATGATGGCTTTTCAGAATCCATTTAATAAACATATTTGACAGCATTTTATCCTCCTTGAAAAATGCTTTATTATTAGCACTATTCTACCCTGGCTTGTTCGTAAGACCACTACTTAATTCACCGTACTGTCCACTATATTCTTCTTTAGATTTAACACCTGTCTGATTGACAAATAAATTAGGCATCAGTGCAAATGGCGGCAATGCACTTTTTGCTGAAGATTTCGATATTGGATCCACGTGGTTTGCGCGTTTAAATTCAACATTATTTGTTATCTCCACCGAGGTTATACCATCTTTTTCTTCATGAATGACAATGGTACTCTTTACATTGATAGCTTGCTCCTTTAATTCCAGCATTGGGTGCACTTTAGCATTGCCGTAACTACCGCCCTCACCGTTTTTTATCTCCACCGATTCCCAAACTGATAAGCGTCTTTGTGTATTACGTGGTGATTGTGCATGATGGATATCACGTATAAAAGCATCTTCAATTAATCGAGATGTTCGCATAATATTACGCGTGGTATAGATACTCATAACTACTGCACCAAGTACGTTTAAAAT
Organism: Gammaproteobacteria bacterium; assembly: GCA_030425685.1. Classification (GTDB taxonomy): domain Bacteria; phylum Pseudomonadota; class Gammaproteobacteria; order Coxiellales; family Coxiellaceae; genus JAUIAD01. The sequence goes on from JAUIAD010000025.1 coordinate 25,563, forward strand.
TATTGCTTCCTCAGGTCTAGAGTAACCTTCTGGATTATTTGCTGAAGGTCTATTTTCGGAAGAGTACAGATCTGTCTCCATAGCCTCAGGAGCATCATAGAGTCTTTGTAATAATAAAAAAGACATCACCAAAAAATAAGTAAAGTACATACCACGGTGCAAACCACGAAAACGGTGCGTCTTAGAGCACTCACTTAATGCACTTAACAGAAAACCAACACCCGCACCAGAAAGGATAAATATTAAATTTGAAAGCTTATTATTTTCAAGCTCAGGAATAACAAACTCTAACAGATAATGCAGTATAGTTAGCCATCCAGCGGAACGTAGTGATGCCATAACAAGTCGAAAACAGCGTTTAACGACCAAAAATCGTCTTTGACAATCAGTTAACAGGGTTCTCTCATTAAAATAACGCGCAATTGTGCCCACACCTATATGACCACATTGATGCAGGTCACCTTCTAATAACTTATATATCGTCCTATTCCAAAAACTTGCATTGCGGTCAAAGCGCAGCGTTGTATTATTTTCTACAAATCGATTTACCATATTATAGGAGAAATGCATATCCGGACCTTGGATATAGATTCTTAGAAAAGAAAAGAGTGGAATTGAAGCCAACAGAAAATAAATTAAGTTGGCATGGTCAGAAAGAATTTCATCTGTTTTATCTGCACTACTCGCAACAAAAATCCCTCGGGTAACTGCACCAAATATGCTGATACCGGTGTCCATATAGGTATAAAGATACGATGTAATAAATTCGGCATTCACCCCATAATAAAGGCTAATACTTCTGGTCAAAACAGCCAACGCAATAATGACATAGTTGATGCTATAATAAACGTCTGGCTCTACAGATGTTTTATACTCTTCTCCTAATGCCCCCGCATTATAACGCAACATAAATAATAAAGCGCTGGGCCACACTGCATTGCACGTCAGATCTATACTCACCCCGATAGCTCTTTTGACAAACCGACTAACTATACTTACATCACATTCGGCAAACAACTGTCGGCTGGCAGCAAGTAATCTCATGATTGATATCCTTATTTAAGTTTGGCACTGATTCAAAACAGTTGTTCAAATTTAATGTAAATTATGTCAACTGTTTTGAATCACTACCCAATACTGCTTAAGGCATAAACATATCGCTCTAAGATTCATGCTACTAAAGCTAACTCCTTTGTTTTTACTGCATTTTTTTACTCTAAAGCATATCTATTCATAATGATAACATTTTTGGCTTTATAAATACTATGCACAAGAGTTTAATATTGACTCATTGCTGTACTAAAAAATATATTAGCAATTGATTAACAAAAATAAAATATAAGTGGTTCATTTTATGCTTTTAAATATAGATATTGAATGTTTTTAATAAAATCATGATTTTCTGTAGTTTTTAGCTATATTTACCATAAACGCGTCTCATCAAGGGGGATCACATGAAAAGGCTTTTAAAGATAGCCATAGGCTTCGTGATTCTTGTTGCCATTGTATTGCTGGTAGCACCCTATTTTATTGGCGTTAAAATAGAGAAAACGTATTTAACCACCTTATCTCACAAAGTATCCTCTGCTACTGTCAAGCCTACGGTGCAAAGTTATAAGCGAGGATGGTTTACCTCCGAAGTGGAAATGACCTTAGAGTTTGATACCCTCAGCCAAACAACCCTAAAAGGCAAAGTGATCATTCATCACGGACCTATAACAAAAGTGCAACATCCAGATGGAACAAGCAACTGGGAGTTAAACTGGTACAGTTCCAGCGGAGCATTTAAGCTATATGATAATTATATTGAAAAACTTATTAGTAGCGCTGACAGTATTTACGTCTACACCTATCATCAGACTAGCCTTAGCAATAAAAAATATAATAAAGTTAAAATAAGTCCCATTGATCTTACCATTAGCAGCACAAAATCTTTAAAAATGAGCCAAACACTTATCGACTTCGATATTATCAGTGGTAGAGGTATTAAGGGTGTTATCAATATTGATGCGTTTGCTTATAAAAGCGATAAATACGAAGCGTATACCGAGGCTAAAAACAGCTCCACTGACTTTACTATTTATGCAGATGATAATAAATTAATTTCCGGCAGTTACTTAATCACCGTGCCAAAAATATTGATGACCATACATAAACTAAATTTTGATATTAATAATCTCAAATTCCATATTAAAACAAATCATGATGCGAGCAAAAAAACAAGTTCATTTACGATGACGACAGGAAAAATTAATTTAGATAAAAAACTTCTCGGACAATTTAAAAGTAAAGCTAAGCTTGAACACAAAGGCGGCCTTGGTAAAGGCCCATCTAGAGGTTATCTATTCAATACAGATTACATGATACTAACGACTAATAACGGCGATATTCACGGAATAGTGATGATTACTGTACCGCCTAAAAATCCTAGTGAAGCAGGAAAAATATTTAGGATTGGTGATTACTTTTTATCTGGAAAAGGTGAAATTAAAATTGAGGTACCAAAACAATTTATTGTAGGCGATCAAAAAAATAGGCATGATTTTCTTGCATCAGTATTAAACTCGTTTTATCAAAAAGGGTTTCTCATTATGCAAAGTGATGGTAGCTATCATACATTATTGCAATATAATAATAATATTTGGTCTATAAATGGAATATCACTTGACGAAGCAATGGCTGCACCGGGAACGAATCAGGCTCCTACCGGACCTGAAACTAATCAAGAACCTGCTGCACCTCAAACCAACCAGGAACCTCGCGCTCCTTCTGAGGCACAACCTACAGAACTACAAAAAATAGTAAAACCTAAAGCAAGGCCTACAGAAAACACACCATCGGGTAATTCAGCGCCAAATAGGACACCGACAGAAAGTAGAATACCTACCAAACCGGCATTACCGGAAAATAAAAAAGCGCCAGCAGCAGTACCAAAAGCTCCAACAACGAACAAGGCTCAACCCAGCGCACCCACAACGATACCAGCAACACCAAAACAAATACCACCTAGAAGCCAGCAACCTTCGACACAGCAGTAATATACAAACACCAAACTCTAAGCCATTATCTCAGCGAAAGCTGATATATTTCAAACATAGCAGCTGCACCAAGAGACAGCCTCAGGATGACACAAGCACTAAAAACTGGTTTTCTCCATCATAATCATCCAAGCGAAAGCTGGCATCTTGCGAACGTGACAACTACATCAAGAGATCCTGATCCAATCTTAGCATGATGTTAATTTTAGGAAATGTTTTGCGTTGATAGAAAAAAATCCTCAGCTAAATAAGCTTAGCATTTCTTTTTCTGACAACACATTGATACCCAATTTCTCCGCCTTAGCTAACTTGCTACCTGCATTAGCGCCAGCGACCACAAAACTGGTCTTAGCAGAGACGCTGCCACTAACTTTAGCACCTAGCGATTGCAATTTTTCTTTAGCTTCATCACGTGTCATATTTAATAACGTTCCGGTTAGCACCACCGTCTTTCCAGCTAAAGATTGTGACGCTGCAGCAGGTTTCTTTTCTTTATGCCAGTGAATGCCAACATTTAATAATTTAGTAATCAGTTCAACGTTATGCTTTTGATGAAAAAAACCTTTGATATTAGCCGCTACAATAGGGCCAACATCTTGCACTTTTTGCAGCAGAGCTTCATCTGCCTGCTTTAGTTTATCGATATCGTTAAAATAGGCAGCTAAAGAACGGGCCGTCGCCTCACCAACATCACGAATACCCAAGGAAAACAGAAATCTTGCCAGCGTAGTTTCTTTGGCCTTCTCAATGGCCTGCAATAAATTTTCTGCAGATTTTTGACCCATTCGTGGCAGGGCAACCACATCATGCACTTTTAACTGAAAAAGACCGGTAATATCCTTAATGATTTTTTGCTCCACCAAAAGATCAACTAATTTATCGCCCAAACCATCAATATCCATAGCACGGCGAGAAGCAAAGTGTTTTATCGACTCACACAGCTGCGCTTGGCAATATAATCCGCCCATACAACGAGCAACAGCCTCGCCCTCTGGTTTAATAACCTCAGACTGACAAATAGGACAGTTCGCTGGAATAGGAATTTTTTTGGCACCCGCCAATCGCTTTTCAGCAACATGCGAAACGACTTCTGGAATAACATCACCTGCACGTCGAACAACAACAGTGTCACCTTCACGAATATCTTTGCGATATAATTCATCGAAATTATGTAATGTAGCGTTGCTAACAGTCACACCACCAACAAAAACCGGCTCTAAACGTGCCACGGGGGTTATCGCCCCAGTTCGTCCAACTTGAAATTCAATAGCGCGCACGGTAGTTAATTTCTCTTGCGCGGGGAACTTATGCGCAATAGCCCAGCGTGGCGCACGCGAGACAAAACCTAACTCTTTTTGCAGCGACAAAGAATTTACTTTATATACCACACCATCTATTTCATAAGGCAAGTTATCACGCTGCGCTAACTGCCGCTTATAAAATTCCATACACGCTTCAACACCTTTGACTTGACAGACATCACTGCAAACCGGCAAGCCAAAATCTTTTAGTTGCAGCATAATATCGTAATGCGTACTAGCTAATTCACCACCTTCTACAACACCAACCGAATAAGCAAAAAATGATAGTGGTCTCTGTGCGGTAATTTTAGGATCTAACTGGCGCAAACTACCAGAGGCTGCGTTACGTGGATTAACAAATTGCTTTTCACCGCGTCGTTGCGCAATATCATTAATTTTTTCAAAACCGGCTTTAGGCATATAAACTTCACCGCGCACTTCAAGTAAAGGGGGGTAGTCATTGCCGCGTAGCAGCAAAGGTATGCTGGCAATCGTGCGGATATTTTGCGTGATGTCTTCACCGGTGGAACCATCTCCACGCGTTGACGCTTGTGCAAGTTTACCATCACGGTATAGCAAACTAACCGCCACACCATCAAATTTTGGCTCACAACTATATTCGATCACCTGCTGAGAACCTAGTCGCTGACTAAGGCGTTCATCAAAAGCTACTAGCTCATCTTTATCAAAAGCATTATCCAAAGATAACATGGGGATGGTATGTGTTACCTGCTTAAAGGCCGCTAATGGTTTAGCACCTACTCGCTGTGTCGGTGACTCAGCAGTAATTAAGTTAGGGTGTTCAGTTTCTAGTGTTTTGAGCTCTTGAAATAAACTGTCATATTCAGAGTCAGGAACAGTTGGCGCGGCCAAAACATAGTATTGATAATTATATTCTTCAATCGCTTGACGCAATTTATTAATTTTTTCTTGCACTTTATTCTTCATTTTTAAAACTAATTGTATTGATTACAGGAAAACGAGTGTTGAACACCTCCTGCGATTGTTAGAGAGCAAACCTCGAGCCTATTCTAATGAAAAAGCCGGTGCTTTTTCTTGTCGGCGAGTATAGCCTAATTGTTTTCTCAATAGATCGATTTTATCGGAGTTGAGCGGCTGATGGTTAATATCCCAAAGATCACCACCTAAATCGTCTCGCAGTTGCTGCGCCGTATCAAGCATAACGTCAAAAGCATGCAACGGGTCTGATAGTCCATCAACAGACATAAACAAGGTTAAACCTGGACAGGAGTAACCACCCATATTGGGCAAATCAAAGGTGCCTGGTTTATTTGCCGATGCCAAACTAAATAAAACACAGCCTTGACCATTTTTACTCTCATGGCGGTGGAAAATATTCATCTTACCAAAGCGCATGCCATTCGCTAATAATGCTTGCAATAATTCATAGCCACTATAAGGCATTTTTGCTGGCGCCATAAGATGCAAAACAATATGCTCAAGCTTGCTGCCTTCGTATAAAGGCTCAACGCTCTCATCTTTTGATTTTAAGCCAAGCGCCTCATCTGCATCCTCAACATGCGCTTCACTTTCTTGCACAGCAGGTTCTAATGGACTAGTGCCAAGCGAAGCGTTCTTAGGCGCTGCCGACTTAGCTTTCTTACGACGTTGCGTTGCCTGTGACTTTTCTTCCTTACGACTCATTACTAAAAAAAGACTCGCAACAAGTAATACTAAAAAGCTAGCAAACACTAACATCATTTTTTTATCCTTTTGCTATTAAGTTTCAACCATTTCTAAGGCTTCATGCATATCAACGGCCACTAACCGAGAAACACCAGGCTCATGCATGGTCACACCCATCAGTTGGTCTGCCATCTCAATAGTTACCTTGTTATGACTGATTACAAGAAACTGTGTTTCTTTTGCCATCTCTTGCACCAAGCGACAAAAACGTCCAACGTTTAAATCATCTAAAGGCGCATCAACCTCATCCAAAATACAAAACGGTGCTGGATTTAACTGAAACATTGAAAATACTAATGCAATCGCTGTTAACGCTTTTTCACCACCGGAAAGCATATGAATAGTTGTATTACGTTTACCCGGAGGTTGCGCACGAACAATCACGCCCGTTTTCAATAAATCATTGTCAGACAATTCTAAGAAAGCACGACCGCCGCCAAATACCTTGGGGAAGTTTACTTTAAACCCTTCATTCACTTTATCAAAGGTTTCGCGAAAACGTGTTTTGGTTTCACGGTCAATTTTCTTAATCGCTGCCTCTAATACTTCAAGCGCCTCAACCAAGTCATCGTGTTGTTTATCTAAATATTCCTTACGCTCACTATTGGTTTTGTATTCATCAATAGCTGCTAGATTAATAGCGCCCAAACGATTAATACGTTGAGTCAACTTCTCTAAGCGTTCTTCCCATACTTTAACATCCGCTTCTTCACTAAGACTTTCGATAACTTCTTGTAAGTTTTGCTCTGCTTCTGTTAGCTGTTCAATAATCGTTGTTTGACGTACCACAACCGTTTGTCGTTGCATCCGTAATTCTTCCAACGATGTCTGAATAGCTGCAAGATCATCTGCAGCGCTTTGCCGCCCTTCTTCCAACTCATTAATTTTCTGATTGCAATCGCGCAATGCCGCTTCCGCTGTTTTTAGTTCTGCCTCAACTGTCGAACGTGCACTGAGTTTTTCTTGCAACCCTTCAGAATATTTTTCCAAGGGGCCATCGGTTTCACTTAAATTATCTTTCAATAATTCACGTCTATCCGTTAACTGCTCCAATTGACGCTCATCTCGTTGGACGGTTTGCCGCAATAAGGCAAGCTGATTTTCGTTAGCCGTTAAGCGAATTTCTAATTCATCACGTTGTTGCTGCTGTTGTTGCGCTTCTTTACGCTTGATCTCCAGCACCGAACGGTAGTGATCACGTTTATGCGTTAAATGCTCACGCTTGGCGGTCATCGTTAATTGGTTTTCTTGTAGATCTTCATGCGTTTTTTCAGCAGCATATAAATCTTCTTGGATTATTTCGCGCTGCTCAGTTAAATCTAACAATTCTTTTTGCAATCGTGCTGAGCGTTGCTCCATATCTTCTAAACGCGCCAGCTTAGCACTTAAGTCTGACTGCACCTGCGTCGACTGACGACTTAGGCCTTGATATTCATGGTGCAAGCTTTCTCGCTCCAACTCGAGCTCCGCTAATGTTTCTTCGCCGGCTTCACGTCTTGCTTCTTGCTCATCAATAGCCGTTTTTAACTCTGCAATATCAGCTGTTAATATATTTAACTGCTTTTCACGCGCTAAAATACCGCTTTGTGGATCTTTGACACGATTAACACGAATCCAATTTTTACCAGCCCATACGCCTTCTTTAGTAATAACCGATTCATGATCGGCTAACTGCGAACGAACACGCTCTAATTCCTCGATATCATTAGCAATATAAATACCGTGCAACCATTGTTGAAAAGGCCAATCGCTACTGACTTGGTTAGCTAAAGTATTTGCCGTTACAGTGGTGTTTTCTAGTGCACAAGGCGTTGCATCCACCAAAGTGATTTTTCCATCCTGGAATCCGGCTAAGGCGTTAACATAGTCACCCACTTGCTCAACACAAACCGCATCGAAATAACCGCTTAAAACCGTTTCTAACGCATTTTCCCACTCAGCATTGACCTGTAACGCTTGCCCCAAACGCGATTTCGATTGCAGTTCACGATCATTAAGCCACACCGCTGTCGATTCATCATCACGCCCAAGCGCTGCTTGTTGCAAGGCATCCAGTGAAGCACGTTTACCTTCTAATGACTGCAGCTCACTTTGCTTTTCTTGCAATTCACGCTGCAATCCTTGGTTTAAATCACGTTGCGAAGCAATGCGCTCAACATAATTTTCAAGTTTTTCTTGCGCGCTTATTAAATCCTGCGATAACTGTTCTGACTCAACACGTAGTGGATCAATTTGCGCTTGCGTTTCTTCAAGCGGTAATGCTTCAAGTTGCTCCGTCATTGTTTGATGACGTTGCATTAAGTTTTGCAGCTGCTGACGGAAGTGATCAATTTTAGTTTTCGCCACACCAATTTCACTGGATGCACGCGATGTCGCTTCTTGAAACTGATCCCACTCTTGTTGCCATAACTGCATATCCGCTTCTGCTTTTGCAAATGCCTCGCGAGCTGTCTCAGCATGCGTGCTTAAATCAGAGCTTTGTGGCGCCAGACCTTCCAATTCAGACTCTAGTTCTTGAATCTGATCTCTATGCTCCGCTGTACCTTCATTTAATTCTTGGTATAAAGTATCTGTTTCATTTAATTCGCGTTGCCAACGCTGCATTTGTTCTTGCGTATGTTTAATCTGCTGTTCTAAACGCGCAACATCAGCACCTAATCCATAAAAGCGCTTTTGTACTTCATTCTGTATTTCTGTAGCATCCTCACGGTAAACGCGCATCTTTTCAATGTCAGCTTCATGCTCACGTTGTAACGTTATTTTTTGCTCGCGCACCAGGCTCTTTTCTTCAATTTTCTGATCACTTGACGCACGCTTTTCTTCTAATGCCTGCCAATGCAATGCTTTAATTTCAGCATTTAATACGCGCTCTTCTTCTTTATAAACTTTATAACGCTCAGCGGCATTCGCTTGTCGTTTTAAGTGACGCAGTTGTTTATCTAATTCTTCACGTAAGTCATTGAGTCGATCTAAATTTTCTTGCGTATGACGAATACGGTTGCCCGTTTCACGTCTGCGTTCTTTATACTTGGAAATTCCCGCCACTTCTTCAAGATGATTACGCAAATCTTCAGGCTTTGCTTCAATCAGCTGAGAAATCATCCCTTGTTCAATAATAGAATAACTACGCGGACCAAGACCGGTTCCGAGAAAAATGTCTAAAATATCACGACGTCGACAACCCGTGCCATTAAGAAAATAACTCGATTGCCCTTCACGCTCCACCTCACGGCGAATAACAATTTCTGGATATTTTGCATACTCGCCAACCACTCGACCAGCTGAATTGTCAAAATTAAGCTCAACCATGGCGCGACCAACGGGTTTACGCTCTGTGGTGCCGTTAAAAATAACATCGCTCATCGACTGACCACGAAGCTGCTTAGCTGAAGATTCGCCAATAACCCAACGAATGGCATCAACAATATTCGACTTTCCACAACCATTAGGACCAACAACGGCATTTAAATGGCCGCGAATCGGTATGGTAGTGGGATCAACAAAGGATTTAAAACCTGCAAGCTTTACATTCTTAAGAAACATAGGATTCCGTTATAAAACTATTAAAAAAAACCCCAAAAACTTCCATTTTTCGGGGACAAAAATCTAGACCTAAAATCTAGACCTAGTTTACCCCAGAAATTCCCAGAGGTCTAAAAAACCTTTAGGGCTAAAAATATAAATAGGAGTTTCGCACTTGTGCGGAACAACACAAATCCCGATGGGGATTTTCAAGGGGAGAATCGGGATTCTCCCCTTGAATCGCTGTCCATGCGAGCTAGTCTCGCATAGGCGAAATATAACCAGGAAGGAGGTTTGCACTGAAAGTGCGAAACTCCTGATAAAGTGCCAAATGCATAGACATCGCAGCTGTTGCGACGCCTGATGTTTTGGTATCATCTCGCGATGGATATTAAAGACGTTAAAAAGAAGTTTCAACAAAACGGCTTGCAGGAACGCGACTCGCAGCTGGAAATGATTCAAACTGCTTATAAAGCCATTGAAAAAAAAGGCATTACTTGCATAGAGGCACCCACTGGAACGGGCAAAACCTTAAGCTACTGCATTGCTGCTTATCTTGCCAAAAAGGAAAAGCAGCATATTATCATCAGCACCGCGACCATTGCTTTACAAGAGCAACTAGTAAACAATGACTTACCGCTACTTGCAAGATTACTTGATGAAAAAATAAGCTGGTCATTAGCCAAAGGACGCCGTCGTCACGTTTGCTTAGCTAAGCTATACCAAGACGCTGACCAAGGTGATTTATTAGTTGAATCCGATCATAAACAACGCTTAAAGAAACTGATTGAGAACAACTTATGGGATGGCGATCGTGATTCTTTAGACAAAAGTATTCCCGAACAAGAATGGTCTGAAATTAGCACAGATACAAGTGGCTGTAGTGGCAAACGCTGTGAACTCTACAGTGATTGTACATTTTATAAAAAACGAAAAAAAATGCACACTGCAGATTTTATCGTTACCAATCATAGTTTGCTTTTGTCAGACTTAGAATTAGGCAGCGGTGTCTTACTGCCAGAGCCCAAAAATAATATTTATGTTATCGACGAATGCCATCACCTTCCTGAAAAAGCGCTTTCACATTTTGCCAAATCAACATCCATTTTAGGTGCGCATGACTGGATCAATCAGCTAAATAAAACCATTAGCCGTGCAGCAAATAACAAAGAAATTGCCAAAGATTTACCAAGCAAGGTAAACCCTTGCACACTTAAGCTTATTGAACACTTAAAAGAACTTAATACGTTTTTAGGCCAAAACGCCTTGCAATTTGACAATAAAATATGGCGCATTGATGAGCAAGAGATCAAACATTTTGAATCAATAAAACATATATTAACTTACAGCAGCGAATTAAATCGTTACTGCCAACAAATTATAGAACACTTAGAACAACAGTATGAAGCGCATGAGAAAAGCAATCCTGATGCCGCCGAAGGCATTAGCAAACGCTTAACTAACTTCAAGTTTTCAGCGACAAAAGTAAAAAACTTTGTCGAGACTTGGAGCCTCTTTCTGCATCAACGCTTAGACAAAGAAGCGCCTATCGCACGCTGGTTTGAAAGCGTTGAAAAGAAAGAAGCCGCTAGCATCGAGTATCTTTGCCATTGCTCCCCCATCAATGTCAGCCAACGCTTGGAAAACTTATTTTGGAATAAAGTGCAAAATGGCGCTGTTTTGTGTTCAGCAACGGTGCGCTCACTGGGTAATTTTGATAATTACCTACGAAAAACTGGCTTGCGTGAACATGCAGGTGTTAGCACCGCCATTATGCCATCCTTTTTTCATTACGAGCGCTCAATTGTTTTTATCCCTAAAATGACGTCAGAGCCTTCTGGCAAGCAGCAATCTGCCCACCGGCAAGAAGTGATTGATCTGCTGCCAACGCTAATCCTACCCAAAGCAGGCACGCTAATCTTATTTACCAGCCGCAGCGCGATGCTGGAAACGCAAGATAATTTACCTCCAGAGCTACAAGCAGATCTTATCGTGCAAGGTGCTGCGAACAAGATGAAGCTGATTGAAAAACACAAAAAACGTATCCGCCGAGGAAAACGCTCAATCTTGATGGGACTTGCCTCTTTTGCTGAAGGCTTGGATCTGCCGGCCGATTTTTGCCAACATGTTATTATTCACAAATTACCGTTTGCTGTACCGTCAAATCCTATTGAACTGACCCGCAGTGAATGGCTTGAAAAAAATAAGCTAAACGCTTTTATGTTATCTACCTTACCAGAAACATCCATTAAGCTAACTCAATACGTCGGGCGTTTAATTCGCCAGGAGACGGATATCGGCATTGTCACCATCCTCGACCGGCGACTGTATACCAAAGCCTATGGAAAAAACCTTATTAATAACCTGCCTAGTTTCCAGCGCTTAATTAATACCAGTATTGATGACTTAAAATCGCAAGAATCTATTAAGCATTTATATGAAAGCGAGCTGATTGCTCAGTAAAAAGAGGCCACAAACGGGCATAGCATGCTGCGCCCGCAAACCTCCGCGGCACCTGACAATCTAGAACCATTCACACCAAAACGGGCACAGCATGCTGTGCCCCTACGGGTTCTAATTATCTATGAGAAAAACACACAACGAAACACCAAGACGTAGGGGCGCAGCATGCTGCGCCCGCAAACCTCCGCGGCACTGACAACCTACAACCATCCAAACGCAAACGGGCACATCATGCTGTGCCCGTTATAAAATCCCTACAACAACCGCTGTAGATTACGCAACAATTTTACCCAGCTTGATTTCTTTCTTAATCAAACCAAAAGATTTAACCCATGGATGCAAATTACGCAGTTTTGGCGGCAATGTTTTAATAGCTTCAGCCGCTTCTTTAGCTGAACTGTATTTACCATAAACTAGCATATACCAGTTTCCACCGCGGTAATGTGCCGGATAGTAAGTAACCTTACCTTCCAAGTCATGCTTCTTCACAAAGCTTTGGATTGATTTTAAGTTCTGACTAGCCATTAACTGAAGTGTATAAGCAACTTTAAGCTTCATAATCTTCGATGCATTGCTCGCTGCTGATGCATCAAATGGCTTAACATCTTTCGCTTTGTGCCATTTGTTTGCTGCACCAACATCGGCATTTGTTTTCTTTAAAGTATCGATCACTGGCGCGGTTTTACGAGAGCTAACACCTTTCTTTTTACCGGAATAACGTGGCAAATGATTTGTAATTGGCGCTGCTGGCGCTGCTGTATTTAATTCATCAACATTAGCAGCCTTAAATCGTTTAGAAGCGTGGTAAGCTTTAACATCCACTCGACTCATACCAGGATTTTCTTCTGCATTAAGAATATGCTTAGCCTGTATCGCCAACGGTTGCCCCTGTGCCGCAGCTCGGCGGATCCACAATTTTGCAGCACGCACATCACGATTTGTACCTACGCCATAAAAATACATGTAACCCAAGGCATATTGCGCATCAGGATTACCATTTTCAGCTGACGCTCTCACTTTGGGAACAGAGCAATCAAATTTTTGCAAAAATGGATTATTGTTACATGCAGTCGTCCCTTTAAAAGAGTGTGATTGACCCGAATTATAATGGGAACACCCTGTAAACAATAAGGTCGTAGCAACGCCAGCCGCTGCTAATTTAATTAAGGTGGGCACAAATCTCATAGCACTATTCCTTATGCAGAGTAAACAAGAAGTAAAACTGTATTTTGCGGCAAAATGCACCCTTAATGCAAGCAAAAAAGAGTACTGGCACAAATCACTATCATCATAACCAAAGCTAGGAGCCTCAAGCTACAAGAACAGCATCAGCAAATCCTCTGTTAAGACCTACCTAATATAACAACTTTAAGTGATTACTTAGACCACAATATGAGTAATACAACCACCAAATAAATTCACCTACGCTAAACTAAACCACCCCATAACTGCTGCATCAAAAGCGTGAAAAACTAGCAGGAGGAAAGAAGGGTCTTTTGCAAAGCTTACAAAAACAGGAAGTTTTTGTCAGAGCGATCCAGGGATGGAAACCAGCGCCTTTGCAAAAGACCCTTCTTTCCTTCTGCGTCGGCGCTTAACCGCACTCATTTCTCTAATTTCACTCCCTACTTGCTCAAACAAACCCCGAAACAATAGGGTCAGAACAGCAAACAAAAGCAAAAACGAAATAAGAACAATAGGCAGAATCAAACTCAAAACAGAATAATCACTTTATACCACCAACACAAAAAGAAAAGCCCACTGTTCAAAGTAGGCTTTTCTTTCTTAAAGGCTTTAGAATTCCTCTACCCACCTTCTATCCAATAAAAAATCGGATATAAATCAATTAATAACCAAGCAAGGTTATTAGTATGACATATAATAGGGGTATTTTGCCGCTTGGCTATTTTTGTACTGATTGCTAACAGAGCTACCAGTAAAAATAGTTAATAGACTTGTGCAAAGTAGTCCAGCAAATACAATAACAACAACACTAGCAAGTGCTTTTCTCATGATACTATCCTCCGTGATATCAAGTTAGTTTCCCCTTGGGCCCTAGATTCAAAGTTAGTTAACATCCTGTAAACTAGCGCTGAATCTATGTAGATGACCGAGGCGAGTTATCACTTTATCACAGAGGCCAATGATGACAAGCGGCTATATTAGCTATCACCAATCAGGCCAGATAAAAATATGAACAAATTAAGAAGAAAAACAAATTAAATCAATACATTATAAGAGATATATTTGCTAAATACGCTACCAAAACCGCCATAAATACAAGAAAATCCTAATTCACCATTGGTAAATATCCTACAATTCGATAAGACATCCCATACATTAGCACATTCTAATATTTACCCAAAAATGCGCAACAAATCATTCATCGTCGCATAAAGAACGAGCGTTACAATGCCTACCAAACCAAAACTCAACGCCACCATTTGCACCCGCTCTGATACCGGCCTTCTAAAGACACCCTCAATAATTTGAAAGAAAAGATGCCCACCATCCAACCCAGGAATTGGCAAGATATTAATAAAACCAATCGTTAAACTAATAAAAGCAATAAAACCAAGATAAATTTGAATACCAGCAGTTGATGCTTTACCAGCAGCTTGAAAAATACTGATTGGCCCACCCAACGATTGCGCCGACAACTTTCCAGATAGCATTTTGACAATAACAATGGCATTAAATTTTAATAATTGCCACGTTCGCTTACTGGCCTCAACAAAAGCTCCGCCAACACCAAACTTTTGCTTATACATCATGCTAGCGGGCAAAACAGGTGCTTGCACCATAACACCCAGGTAACCATAGCTTTTACCCTGTATCTTTTTCTCACCCACCACCAAAGATAAAGTCTCTGTTTTACCATTTCGTTTAATCATCAACTGCGCGGTTTTCCCCGGCAAATGACGAATAACAGCCACCACCTCAGACCAATTCCGCACGGCTTTACCATTAATCGCGGTAATTTCATCGCCAGCCAGCATGCCACCCTTTTTAGCCGCCGAACCAGGCATCACTTGCGCTATTTTCGGCAATATTTTCGGCCTAAACGGCGCCATACCTAGACTGTTAAAAAAGTCAGGTTGAGAGCGATTCATTTGCCAAGCCGATAAATTCAAGCTTCGCTTTTCAGTTGTCTTACTCCCCATCGGACGCACAGTGACCGTCACCGGTGTTTGATCACCCGCATGAGACACAATGGCCATCATCACCTTGCGCCAATTTTGTGTAGGCTTATTATCGATCGCAATAATCTCATCGCCCTTGCGCATACCACCTAAAGCAGCAATCGATTGCGGTTGCACCTGACCGATAATAGGCTTGATCTGTGTTTGCCCCAATAAATAAACGGCCCAAAAAACAAGAATGGCTAAAAGAAAATTAACAATAGGGCCGGCACTAACAACAGCCATACGCACCAACAAAGGTTGCTTATTATAAGCATGCGGTAAATCTTCCGGTGATGTTTCCTGATCACCCTCACCTAACATTTTGACATAGCCACCCAAAGGCAACCAACCTAAAACATATTCTGTCCCTGTTTTTTTCGACACACGCTTAAGCAACGGTTTACCAAAACCAATAGAAAAACGAAGTATTTTAATGCCAAAACAACGAGCGACATAAAAATGCCCCATTTCATGAATAATAATGATACTGAAGATAGCGAAGATAGCACCGATAATTTCCATAATATTCATAGGCAAACCTTAAGAGAAGCTTGAGTTGATCAGTTGTCCTATTGTGTCTGGAACTAAAGCCGCTGTAAAGCTTCACAGTCGTGTTTACTGGATATAAAATAGCAAGCTGTAAAAATTTCAACGAGAAAAACAATGGGCAAAAGAAAACGCAAACCACTTCCGCAAGAAGCTTTTGAAGCAACGATTATCAATACCAGCCATGACGGCCGCGGAATTGCGCAAATAAATGGCAAAAAAACCTTTCTTTTTGGCGCCCTGCCTGGGGAAACGGTAAAGTTCAAATACACCAAGCAACGAGGTCGTTTTGACGAAGGACAAGTAATAGACGTTATCAACGCCTCGCCGGATCGCAACCCACCCCGTTGCCCACACTTTGGCATGTGTGGCGGATGCAGCCAACAACACATTAAGCCTGAAGTTCAAATAAAGCAAAAACAGGAAGCTGTCAAAGAGTTATTCCAACAAGCTGAAGTACAACCTCAAGAATGGATGCCACCAATAACGGGTGAAATTTGGGGTTACCGGCAAAAGGCCCGCTTAGGTGCCAAGTTTCTCGCACCCAAAGATAAAGTCCTGGTTGGTTTTCGCGAGAGAAACGGCCGCTACATTGCTGATCTTTCACGCTGCGAAGTTCTGCACCCTTCTGTCGGTGAAAAAATCACCGCTTTTAGCACAATGCTTTACCAGCTTGAAAGCCGCTCACAAATCCCACAAATTGAAATTGCCGTTGATGATAGTGAAACAGCTATTATTATTCGCCACCTCGTTGATCTTTGTGAAAAAGACATATCGCTTATACGTGAATTTTGCCAACAACATCAATATAAATTGTATTTTCAACGCCATGGTATCGATAGCATCACGTTAGACAACGCAACAAATCCTTTGATGGAATACGCACTGCCTGAGTTTGACTTACGCTTACAATTCCACCCCAGCCAATTTACGCAAGTAAATGCAGATATCAATAAAAAAATGTTAAAACAAGCCATTGGGCTACTAGCGCTAGAAAACACTGACACTGCTCTCGATCTATTTTGCGGCATTGGCAATTTCACCCTCGCACTGGCTAGACATTGCCAACGAGTCGTTGGTGTCGAAGGAGACGAGTCGGCAGTACAACAAGCAAAAGACAATGCTCATTTAAATGCGATTAGCAATAGTGAATTTTATTGTGCCAATTTATTTGAACCTGTTTATAATGAATGGAGTCAACAAACGTTTGACAAGGTATTACTGGACCCACCACGCTCAGGCGCCAAAGAAATCATACCGATGTTTTCAAGCTGGCAACCCAAAAGAGTGGTCTATGTTTCCTGTAATCCAGCAACATTAGCACGCGATGCTAAAATGTTAATCGAGCAAGGTTACACATTAGAAAAAGCCGGCGTAATGGACATGTTCCCACATACAAAACATGTCGAAGCAATGGCCCTTTTTGTAAGGTAAATATCATGAGCGACGCAAGTGAAGAAGTAATAAAAGCCTGGTTAGAAAAAACAATCGCCAAACAGCCTGACCTTAACGAACAGCTATTAGCAAAAGCCTGTGATATTTCTATAGCACTTGACCAAGAACATGCTGAAAAAAACATACAAACCGGGCTTGAGATTGCCGATGAGCTAATGCCTCTAGAATGTGATTCCACCACGCTTGCTGCGGCAATACTGTACCCTGCTTTTACACAGTGCAACAAAACAAAAGAGCTAATCACAACAAAACTTAACCGCACCGTTTACAAATTATTAACTGGCACCAAACGATTAGAGGCCATTGATTGCTTAGCACCGCGCACCGATCAAGCGACACCCACAGGAAACCCTGCTGACAACTTACGCAAAATGCTCTTAGCCATTGTTGATGATATCCGCGTGGTATTACTAAAACTAGCTGAACGCTTAATCATACTACCTCGCTTACGACAAGAGCCAGAAGAAAAACGCCAACGCGTTAGCCAACAAATTATGACACTTTACGCCCCGCTAGCCAATCGACTTGGCATCGGTCAATTAAAGTGGCAATTAGAAGACTTAGCGTTTCGCCTATTAGAACCCGAAATATACGCGCAAATTTCAAAATCATTAAATATGCGCCGTAAAGATCGCGAAGACTATATCGAATCCGTTCAGCATGATTTAAAAGAACTAATTGCAAAAAATAATATTAAAAATACCACCATATCCGGACGCGCTAAACATATTTACAGCATCCATCGAAAAATTAAACGCAAAAAAATAAGCTTTGAAGATGTCTATGATACCAGTGCCTTTCGCATCCTGGTTCCCACCATTGAAGATTGCTATAGCGTACTAAGTTTAGTGCATGATAAGTGGGAACATATCCCACAAGAGTTCGACGACTATATTGCTAAACCGAAAGGAAATGGCTATCGCTCCATCCACACCGCTGTTGTTGGCCCCCATAATATCAATGTTGAAATTCAAATTCGCACTCACAATATGCATCAAGAAGCTGAACTTGGCGTCGCCGCGCATTGGAAATACAAAGAAAATAATCAAGCACAATCAAACTATGAAGATAAAATAAATCTATTACGTGAAGTGATGACTTGGCAGAAAGAATTAAGCCAAGACAGTGACGCACAAACCAATCTCTACAGTAAATTATTTGAAGATCGAGTTTATGTATTTACCCCCAATGGCGATGTACTTGATATGCAAACCGGCTCAACGCCATTAGATTTCGCCTATCATGTTCACACCGAGGTGGGCCATCGTTGTCGCGGCGCAAAAATTAATGGAAAAATCGTTCCCTTAACACAACGATTAAAAACTGGCGATCGCGTCGAAATACTCACATCGAAAACAGGACAACCCAGTCGCGATTGGCTAAGCCTAACAGCTGGTTATTTAAATACTTCGCACGCACGTGCAAAAGCACGCCACTGGTTTAAACAACAAAACCACCAAGAAAACGTGACTAAAGGCCAAGCCCTATGGGAAAAAACCTATAAACGCGAAGAGCTCCCTAAAAATGCGCTGAATGCTGTTATTGAGCGTTTTAATTTTAAAACATTAGACGACTTGCTCGCTGCCATCGGCACAGGTGATATCGGCATGCGCACTGTGCTTAACCGCTTAAAAACGCCAAGCGAAACAGAAGTACAAGAACCGATTATTACAGAGACCAGTGCTGGAAAACAAAAGCCGGCACAAGTAAAAGTACAAGGGACACAAAAT
Source organism: Gammaproteobacteria bacterium (assembly GCA_030425685.1). Classification (GTDB taxonomy): domain Bacteria; phylum Pseudomonadota; class Gammaproteobacteria; order Coxiellales; family Coxiellaceae; genus JAUIAD01. The sequence continues at coordinate 44,510 of JAUIAD010000025.1, forward strand.
GTATTAACGCAATTAGCACGCTGCTGCCAACCTATTCCAGGCGATCCTGTTGTTGGCTATATTACCAAAGGCCGCGGCATTTCCATTCACCAACAAAACTGCCGCAACATCGCCCAGTCGATGAAACGACGTCCAGAACGAATTATCGAAGTTAACTGGGGAAAAGATTCACCGGAAAAATACCCCGTCGATCTTTACTTAGAAGCGTCTGAACGCTCCGGTATCATCCGCGATATTTCTACCGTCATTGCCAATGAAAGCATTAGCCTTCTCGGCATCAATAGCCGCGTCAATACCGTTGAACATCGCACTTATATCAATCTAACGATCGAAATTAATAGCTTAGAATCACTACAAAAAACGATGCAAACCTTGCAGCAAATACCCGATATTATCAAAGTGACACGCCGTGAATAACGGACCTCTCAAATAAAAAACATTTTATCAACAAGTTAGAGAGAAGGCTCTTGCGCAATAATGGCTCTATTGTTTGATTTTTATACATTCGCATGATATACTCTTCATATCTGTTTTATTAATATATCTTAGAAATAGGTTGTCGAGCATGATTAGTATAGTTCTTAGAAGGTTCTTAGCCAGAACCATGACAAAAGTTGTCAAAAAAAAGGCGGATAAAATTTTACGCCAAGCCACACAAAAAAAAGACGAAATCGTCAAAAAGGTCAAAGACCACATCCAAAAGCACGTCGAAAAGCGGCGCAAAGCAGCGCAAGAAGCTTTTAACCAAGGTGTTAAAAAAGCGAAAGAGCAGGCAACAAGGCTTAAAGAACAAGTTAAGCAAGAAGTTAAAAACGCTTTAAAAAGAGGACTAGGAAAAGAAAGGTACGAAGCCGGCGCTTTAGTATCAGCTGCCATCAGTGTAGCATTAAAAAAAGCACTAAAAAAAGCGATAAGATCAAGTGCGGCAAGAGTCGCCAAAGAAATCCTCGATGAAATCATTCAAGAACTACGCGCCCTACTGGCGGTAGCCTTTTCAAAAGTACAAGCCTATTTCTCACATAAATTCAATCAAGCCGTTGAAGCGGCCACCGCTTGGACCGCTGAAAAAATCAACGAATGGGTTGATTATGCATGGAGCTGTCTACCAGAACCCGTGCAAAGAACCTATACCACCATAAAACGATTCTTTACTGTAAAAGACAATCCTGATGTTAAACGTGACGAACTTGCCAGCTTAACAAAAACATATATAGAAGAAAAGATTGGCAATAGCAGCGTAGAATGCGATAAATTTGTTGATGACATTACCTCGCAAGCTAATAACATTAATAATGGCACCGATGGCCATGTTAAAAGAACCCCCTACTCACTATCGAGCATACCTTTTTCACTTAAAGCTCGCGCTCTTTCAAAACCCGGACTTATCGTCGCACTAATGCCACAAATGCATATGATGCACATGGCCGCACAATCTGCCGCTAATATTGAAAACGTTGAGAAAATTGCTCACCCCATTGATACTGGGATAGATCAAATGATGCAGGAAAGCGATACGCAACTAACACAGTGGAACAATGAAGAACAAGGATGGTGGCAACAAAGAGGTCCATTCCATTCTCTTACCGGTAGAGAATTTCAAGATGTGATTAAAGGATCTGCATCTGTTGCTGCTGAATATGCCAGCCCCATTGGTGTTACTATTGCAGGCCTGGCTTTAATGAACGGTTTCAACAAAATTTTATCGTCAACCTTTGCCCAGTGCAAAGCCGCGAAAGAGCTATACAATCGCGCTGTACTACAAATTGCTGAAAAAATAATGCTACCACCTGAGTTATCAGAAATGACTAGCACGATCAGTGAAGCAGTAGCCATTTTGGAAAAACACATTGAAGAAGTGCTTAATAAAATTGAAGATATTTTTGAGGTTGATTTAGAAAAACTTTTTGAAGACATCTCTTCTATTTTCTTCGGATTCGCAGAAGCGTTTGCAGAAGTATTAGGCTTAAACAATATCCAAGAAATGATCGAAACAGAACTGCGAAATACCTTATCTCTTATATCAGAAAAAATTGATAGCGTAAAAATGTTCTCTGCAAAAGTTAAAGAGCAAATTCACTACGTAGCAAATATAAGTGTAATGGCTGATAAAGCGTTAGGCACACTCAATGTTATATCCTATGTTTACAAAGCTTTTGAAGAAGAAAAAGCCGCGCCGGCCGCATTGCAACGCTGGTATCAAAAAACCCATAAACGCTTCAACAAAGAACATAACTCAAAAAGTGCAGAACGCCTGCAACGACTAGAAGACTGCGCCAATGAATTAAGAGCAAACAATAGTAACAACTGGCAGTCCCTACAATTAATTAATCAAGCTAAAATCAAACTAGCCACAATGGAAAATAAAATTAAAAACTTCTGGAATGCAAAGCTAGAAGCAAAAGCAAGCGAATACAATAGTCGCCGTGGTTACTTCGACCAATGGTCCAGAGGTTGGTTAGATACTTTTAAAGTTTTTCAAGCTGGCCTGATGGCAGTTATCATCTGGGAACTCGCATTACTAACATTCCCATATGCGCTTGCAATCTCTGTAGCGACCATGGCGGCATACCCAACACTTAAAACACTCACTGAGCCAGTAAGGCAACATGTCTCCTCACATAGCACTGCATACAAAGTATTAGGCTTAGGTTTAACAGCAATCACCGGCGCCTTATGTGCTTGGTCTTATATGGGCAGAAGTGAAAACTAAACATATATTTCTTCACCATATAACGCAATTAAACACCTTAAAAACATATCTCTGCATCATTATTTTTTAAAATACTGATGCAATAGATAGCGTAAATAGCCTATTTTTTTATTTCTCCTTCCTAAACAAAATGCAAAAAAATTGCATTATTTGTTCATATTTTAAACATTACTGTGTTACAATAAATTATTCATTTCTTGGGGGCATGAATATCTTTATTCAAGGGGGAACGTAAATCCAACAACCTACAAGCTCTACAATTTAAATATATCTCTACTATAGGTCATGTATTATGTTAAGTATCATATTGAGACGCTTTCTTGCAAGAACACTAACAGAAGCTGCAAAAAGAAGAGGAGCAAGAATCACTAGGGAAGCCATTCGCAAAAAAGACGAAATCGCCAGAAAAGCCGCAGAAAGAATCAACCGGCACCGTAAAGCAGCTAAAGATGCTTTTAATCAAGGAGTCAAAACAGCAAGAGACAGATCAACCCGCCTTAAAGAACAAGTCAAAACAGAAGTTAAACGAACATTACAAAAAAAACTGGGTAAACGAAACTATGAACTAGGCGCCATGATGTCTGCTATAGTTAGCGCGGCTTTACGCAGCGCTCTTAAAAAAGCAATCAAATCAAGCTTAGCCAAGGCCGCTAAAAAATTAGTGGGTGAAATTTTAAATGAGTTAGGCGGCTTACTAGCAGCAGCCTTTGCCGGTGTAAAAGGGTATTTTGCCAAAAAATTCCATGCCGCTGTTGATGCCGTCAGCGCCTGGACGGCAGAAAAAGTCAATGAGTGGATGGACTATGCTTGGAATTCCTTACCTAAACCCGTACAAACGGCTTATACAACCATCAAACGCTTTTTTACGGTCGACGACAATCCCGATATTAAACGTGATGAACTAGCTAGCACCACAAAAGAATATATCGAACAAAACATCCATGCTTGCAGTGTAGAATGTGATAAATTCGTCTCAGATATTACTACACGTGCCGCTACCATTGACGATGATCCGGATGGCTACGTGACAAGAGTTCAATACATGCCCGCAACTTCACCACTACAGTTTATGCTTTATGAAAGCACCAAGGCGCAATTAAGTGGCTATGGCTTAGGGGCTGCATTAACACCTCATATGCCTGTTAGCAGCATGATGTCAGTAGCATCCAGTATGGTTTTACAAGATCATGTTGAAGAAATAGCAAAACCTACCACCGGTAATATCACCAGTATTATTAGCGAAAGCCGCACAAAATTGGCCGAGTGGAATTTCGAAGAACAACAATGGTGGTCAAAGCGCGGCCCATTCCACGACCTTACCGGTAGAGAGTTTAAAGATACTATTAAAGGAACTGCTTCTGTCGCTGTAGAATATGCTGGTGCCATTGGTGTTACCATTGCAGGCAAAGCGATGATGACCGGATTTAATAAAATCCTATCCTCCACCTTTGCGCAATGCAAAGCAGCTAAAGAAATGTATGATCGCACCGTATCACAAATTGCTGAACGATTAGTTCTACCACCACAAGTTGCCGAGATGGCTGAGGAAATCCATGAAGTTATCGCCATTGTTGAAAAACACTTAGATGCTGTGCTTGATAAAATCGAAGATATTTTTGATGTTGACATCGAAAAATTATTTGAAGATATCTCTTCTATATTCTTCGGTCTTGCTGAAGCATTTACTGAAACCTTAGGTCTAACCGGCATCAAAGAAAAAATAGAAGAAGAACTAAAAAATGGATTAGCTTTAGTAGCAGAAAAAATGGAAAGTGCAAAAGCATTTGCCAACAATGTTAAAGGCTATATTTGCTATGCCGCTGACTTTGCCGCTAAGACTGAAATTGCTTTAGGAACCTTTAATGTTGTCTCTTTTGTCTATGAAGCCTACGAAGAAGAAAAAGCAGCACCAGCCTCATTGGAACGTTGGTACAGTGACACCTACAAAGAGTTTGACGCTGAGTGCCGCGCAAAAAGTGCCGAACGCCAGTTACAACTCGAACAATGCGCTACCGAGATAAGGCGAACAAGCGGTGATCATAAGAAATCTTTACTGCTTATTGAAAATGCCAAAAAGAAATTAGCAAAAATGGAAGGCGATATCAGCTCCTTCTGGAATCACAACTTATCGTTAAAAATAAGAGAGTATCATACACGCCGCGGCATTGTGGATCGCTGGTCAGGAAATTGGTTAGACGCTTTTAAACTAATGCAAGCAAGCTTAGCGGCTACGGTTATCTGGAGTTTATCATTGCTGTCCTTCCCTTATGCCTTAGCAGTTTCAGTACCGGCAATGGCCTTGTACCCGTCAGTGAAGAAAATGGTGCCCGCGCCAGTAAGGAAGCATGTTGCATCTCATAGCACAGCTTACACCGCACTAACCATCTCACTAGCAGCCATTGCTGGTATAGCATACTGCTTCCTGGGCGGCTCTAAAAAATAGCATTAGCATTCTATCACTAGAGCAACATATAAAAAGAAGCACCACACTGGTGCTTCTTTTTATACTTCCTTATAACGAAAACAACTGACCAAGTGATCATTGACTACGCCTACCGCTTGCATAAAAGCGTAACAAATCGTACTACCGACAAACTTAAAACCATTCTTTTTTAAAAATTTCGCCATTTGATCAGACTCGGCAGAAGTGGCGGGCACTTGTTTTAACGTTTTCCAGCGATTAGTAATAATCTCCCCTTCGGTAAACTGCCAAAGATAATCTGAAAATGTTTTGCCGGTTTCTTTTAATTTTAAATAAGACTTTGCATTTTGAATCACCGCATTTATTTTTAAACGGTTACGAATAATACCGGCATCACCCATTAAGCGCTCAATCTTTTTATCAGAAAAGCGGACAATTTTATCGACGTTAAAATTTAAAAATGCACGGCGGAAATTTTCGCGCTTGCGCAAAATAGTAATCCAGCTTAACCCTGCTTGCATGCCTTCCAGAATTAAAAATTCAAATAATTGTTGATCATCATAAACTGGGACACCCCACTCTTTATCATGATAATCTATATAAAGTGGATCATCACCACACCATTCACAACGTTTCATTTTATATAACCCCCATCGACTTCATGGAAAATTTCGGTTAAAGTGTAGACCTGATTATGATATGCGATGGAAAGCTTGTGCACAAATCAATTTCAAAATCGCTCCACCTATCACACTGGCTATGGTTCATCCTGTGGGGAATCATTGCATTCGTTTTTCTATACTTCACTCCTAATATTAATAAACCAGAGGTTAAAAATTTCCTTTCTATTGCCAATGAAATGATGCTAACACATCACTATCTTACGCCCACCTGGCATGGAAAAATCTACACGGAGAACTCGCCTTTATTTTTCTGGAGTATTATTGCTGGCTGGAAATTATTTGGCATTTCTAAATGGTGGCCGGAGTTTATTACCATACTACTTTTAACCTTCAGCCTATTATTATCAAAAACACTAGCGAAGCAGCTTTGGCCGCAAAAACCCGTAATCGCTAACATAACACCTTATATTATGATGGGTTGTTTTTACTGGGTGTGGTTTTCCAAACAAATCCACGCCGATGTTTTTTTTGTCTTTGCTATTTTACTGGGGCTATCATCCTTAATAAAAACATTAAATCGCCATCATAGTGCTTGGATTTGGTTTAGCATGGCCATCGCACTGGGCGCTTTTGTTAAAGGGCCCGTGGTACTGGCCTTTATCTTATTGCCGGCTATTTTTCTACCGCTATGGTTTGACAAAGAACATACGCTCTTTCCTAAATGGTATGGTTTTCTTGGCGGGGCAACGATGCTGGGGTTATTAATCCCCCTTCTATGGGCCATTGCTGTGAGCAACTCCAGCAATGTGCCTTTACAGACTAATATGTTTTATCATCAAGCCAGGCATTTATCACATCAGACATCAACGCTTACGTCACTATTACATTTACCCCTACTCGCTCTACCGTGGACGCTTTACCTACCATTTTGGCGAGGCATCAGCTCACTGCGTTTTTCTTCTGACCAACCTGGTGATGCAGTCTGCTTTACTGTTATTGCCAGCACACTGATCGTCTTGAGTATTTTTTCACATCGATTATCTCATTATCTTTTTCCTCTTTTTCCTATCTTGGCGTTGTTAGTCACTCGTGTGATTTTACATGATACCCCTACTAAGAAACGCATCGTGCAAATTCTACTACTCTCTAGTGGAACAATCCTGACAGCGCTTTTGCTTAACTGTGATAACCTGCACTTCTGTTTATAATATACACAGTCAAGCTTCGCCATCTTGACAACCCCTTCAAGTCATTATAAAGCATCGTCACTCATCACTAGGCACCGCCACCTCATTACTAAGCACCGTCATCCCGCGGCTTGACCGCGGGATCCAGCCTTCCAGCCTAGATTCCAATAACAAGCATCAACCACAGCAATAGATTATTATTTGCACAGAATGAAGTCATAAGAAAAATAGGCTAAAATAGACCCCAAAAAAATCACAAGTATCGAGATCCACCATGAGCAAAATTAAAGGTTTCTTCCCCTACCTATTCGTTGTCTTTTTTAATTCGTTTATCGACCTAGGGCACAAGATCTTAATACAAGATACCTTGTATCAAACCACCTCAGGACATGAGTACACCATATTCTCATCCATTGTTAATGCGCTAATCTTAATTCCTTATATCTTAATGTTTACCCCCTCAGGATTTATTTCTGATCGCTTTGCCAAAGTAAAAGTATTGCGAATAACAGCAGCACTAGCTATTCCTATCACACTGCTTATTACCCTTTGTTATTATAAAGGCTATTTCTGGTGCGCCTTCTCCTTAACATTTTTACTAGCCATACAAAGCACGTTTAACTCACCGGCCAAATACGGTTTTATTAAAGAATTATTTGGCAAAGAAAATATCGCCCAAGGCAACGCCTTTGTACAAACAACAACAATCATCGCCATCCTTGCCGGCACGTTTGTCTTCAGCATTTTATTCAGCCACTACGTCAGTGCAAACCTAATCACCAGCCATGCTAGCAAATCAGCGGTCTTGATGGCTTTTGCACCGGTGGGCTTTATATTGGTACTGCTATCCTGCGGAGAAACTTTTTGTACTTTTATCTTACCGAAGAAACCTGCAGCCAGCCCTGACTCCCATTACGATATTAAACGTTACGTCACAGGAAAGTACCTTAAAACTTATTTAACAGAAATCAAAAAAAGCCACCTTATTCTTATTTGCATCATTGGGCTCTCATTATTCTGGGCGATCAACCAGGTCTTGCTAGCAAGCTATGGCGCCTACCTAAAAGAATATGTTGGCAACGTTGGCGTGGTCTTTGCACAAGGCTCATTAGCTATTGGCGGCATTGGTGTGCTGCTAGGGGCTATGTATGCCGGCAAGGTATCAAAAGGATTTATTGAAACTGGTATTATTCCTATTGGCGCCATTGGCGTAACTATCGGCTTACTTTTTCTTCCGCACCTAAGCAGTGAATTTTTTATTGCATTGTTATTTTTAATTTATGGTTTCTTCGGCGGCCTATTAGTAGTACCACTTAATGCGTTAATACAGTTTAATGCTAAAAACGAAAATCTAGGCAAGGTGCTTGCAGGTAATAACTTCTTTCAAAATGTCTTTATGCTGCTGTTCTTAGTGGGCACGGTAGTTATGACCTTATTCCATGCTGATAGCATTATTACACTCTATACATTATTCTTTATCGCATTAGCAGCAACTATTTATTCTTTTGTAGCCTTACCACAATCGTTTATTCGCTTTTTAGTGTATTTTGTTGTTTCTCGTTTTTATCGTATTGATGTCGATGGTTTAAATAATATTCCCTCCACTGGCGGCGTACTGCTGCTTGGCAACCATGCCAGCTTTTTAGATTGGGCGATGATTCAGATTGCTTCTCCACGTCCCATTCGTTTTGTCATGGAGCGTTCAATTTATGAGAAACCTTACTTAAAATGGATACTAGCAAAATTTAAGATTATTCCTATTTCAAGCCGTGGCAGCAAACGCTCTATCGAAACAATCAAAGAAGCTTTAAATGCCGGCGATGTTGTTGCGCTGTTTCCAGAAGGCTATATGTCTCGTAATGGACAGATAGGTGCCTTTCGCTCTGGCTTTGAGCGCGCTGTTAGTGATACCAGTGCGGTTATTGTGCCCTTTTATCTGCGCGGTATGTGGGGCACAAAAAGCTCTTATGCAACCAAACAATATAAAATTAATTCACGTTTACGTATGCGCAGCATCGGTGTTAGTTTTGGTGAGGCAATGCCGGCAACGTCTACTGCAGCACAGGTTAAACAGCGTGTCACTGAGATTTCTATTCATGCCTGGAAGACTTACACTGAATCACTCAACTCGATTCAAGAGGAATGGCTGTCACGCGCTAAACGCTTAGGCAGCGCGCTGTGTGTGGCTGATTCCTTAGGGATTAAGCTTTCTTATCGTCGTTTAATTGCTATCGTTATGCAGATGAAGAATGAATTTGCTGATACTATCAAAGGACAAAAGAATGTTGGCATCATTCTTCCCACTAGCGTTGGTGGTGTTGTTACTAATTTAGCATTGCTTTGTCTTGGCAAAACCTTAGTGAATTTAAACTATACCTCTGGCTTAAAAGCTATAGAACATGCTATTCAAGAAGCAGAAATTAAAACTATTTTTACCTCACGAAAGTTTATTAATAAACTGAGTGCGAAAGGTTTTGATCTTGAGTCACTACTCGAAGGTAGAACTGTTTGCTATTTGGAAGATTATAAAAAGCCCAGTACAAAAGCAAAAGTAGCCAAAAATTTAATAACGATACGTTTACTACCACTATGGGTATTAAAACGATTGGTACTAACCCGCTGCTCTGTTAATGACACTGCCGCCATTCTATTTAGCAGTGGTAGTGAGGGCAAACCTAAAGGGGTAGAACTAACTCATCGAAATATTTTAGGCAATGTAAAACAAATTTCGAGCGTATTTAATATTAAAGAGTCTGATGTTATTCTTAGCTCTCTACCATTATTTCATGCGTTTGGATTAACGGTAACAACCATCATGCCGTTAGTTGAAGGCGTCCCCTTTGCCTGCCATCCTGACCCTACCGATGCAGCGGCTATTGGTAAGTTGGTCTATCGCTACAAAGCTACAGTAATGTGCGGCACCTCGACCTTTCTTGGCCTATACTGTCGCAATAGAAAACTACAACCACTGATGTTTCAGAGTTTGCGTTTAGTTATTGCCGGCGCTGAAAAATTATCGGCGAATGTTCAGCAGGCTTTTAAAGATAAGTTTAATATTACTATCTACGAAGGTTATGGCACGACGGAGGTTGCACCGGTTGCCAGTTCTAACTTGCCGGATATACTTAACCCGAATGACTGGCACTTACACGTTGCTAATAAACCCGGCACGGTTGGCCTAGCCCTACCAGGATCGGCTTTTCGCATTGTTGACCCTGATACCTTAGAGCCATTGGCTAGTGGCGAAGAAGGCCTTATCCTGGTCGGCGGCACACAAGTCATGCGCGGCTACCTTAACAATCCTGAAAAAACGCGGGATGTATTAATAGAAGACGGTGATATTACCTGGTATAAAACAGGTGATAAAGGTCGCTTGGATGAAGATGGCTTTTTAACGATTGTCGACCGCTATTCACGTTTTGCTAAAGTGGGTGGTGAGATGATAAGCCTGGGAGCAGTGGAGCAGAAGATTATTAAGGCGATCAATGATGACGATATTGATATACTTGCCGTGGCCATTCCCGATGATAAAAAAGGTGAAAAAATAATATTACTGTATAGCATGGATATTGAAGCCAAAGTCCTTCGCGATATGTTGATCGATGCTAAAGTGGAAAATATTATGCTGCCGGCAGAGTTTATTCGGATGGATGAATTACCGAAGCTTGGCAGTGGTAAAAAGGATTTTGCTAGCGCGAAAAAAATGGTGCTTGAGCTTCTTCAAAAGGATGATTAATAAACTGCAAAAGCCATATAGAAACTTGCTCTAATGAGCGTGACAATTATCTTAAGAGGCTTGTAGGTCAAGCTGCAACCTAGCGCTTTAACGCCTACCCTTCTATCGATAGGCTATGGTTGACCGCAAAGAATAGGTAGTGCGACAAAGAGGGCAGGTGTTGGGGGAGGCCTTTTTAAAAATCGCTGCAAGTACTTCCATGTAAGCTCTGATGCGCGCGTCCTGCGCGCATAAGTTTTTAAAAAGGCTCCCCCAACACCTGCCCGTGCCAATAGATACTGTTTTGCGGCATGTTAAGTGGGTTGTTGTTTTTATAAGGAGGATCGAATAAATATCTGTGGTTCTATTACACTTGTATCTGAGCGCGTTGGTACTATTGATCTAAATAATGTTTTTACCTGACGATTAAAGTTGAGAAGGTATCCTTCATCTGTTGGGGTTGATGCACCATAAATCGATAATTTTTTGTAAACTAGTCGTCTGATTTCCTTAATCATTAACCACACAACCGCAAGCGCTTCGTGATTGCCATCAATGTTGAAAAGTTTTACTACTGACTTTTCTAACGTATCGAGTAAATTTTGAAAATGAAGAATGTCACGACAAAATGAAATACAGGCAAAACCCTCGAAGTTTTTTACAGCGCGAACTAAAGAAACAAGTTTTGTTGAGTAAGCATCTATATTTTCCCTTTGATCACTAAACTGTGAGCTGGCAATAGGAGAAGCATCTGATAGTAACTCCTCCCAATCACGAAATATAGCAGCCAGCAGACCTTTGTTTTTTACTTTTGGTATAAATTTATAAAGCGCGTATAGAAACCGTGCCCACAAATAGATATGCCCCACTTTAGTTAAGCGTGGGTCTAGCTTTAAAATTTTCTGTTGCGCTATCCTCATTAAATCACCTTATCTACTTAATAGAATTTTTGCTTTATATACAAAAGAGATTTTTAAGTCAAGAATGAAATAAACTTACTGCAAAATTTTTTAATCAAGATTCTTGTTTACTGGTGTTTTGTGAGGAAATCACCTACCTTAACATATTCATTTTTATCACTAAGCTTTAACCTTTTGTTAAACATGCCTACGCCATCACTTTTATCGGCTTTTGCATCACGCCCCTGACACTCCTTAACAAGTAACAGGTCAACTGCTGTTGGTAAAAAGTCTTGCGCAAACTTATTATTCTTTACAATATCTAAGGCGGCTCCCCCTGCTTTATTTCTTTTCTGCATTAGCTTACCAGCACCCTTTCCAAGTAGTCTTAATATCGCAGGCAATAACATATCAACATCATAACGTTCGCAAATAACCATTAACGCATTATAGCCTTGATTATCACATGCGGAACAAGCCTGTAATAATTTATTTTTTAAAAGTAAGGCCAACTTAACAACGACAACATTTTCTTGAAAACTACAAGCATAATAAAATGCACTTAGCCCAGCTTTATCTTGCGCTAATAAAGCTTGCCGCGCTTTTTCTTTAAGCGCTGCTAATAGCAAATAAATATTTTTTGGATCCTGGTCGCGTGTAGAACAGGCGGCCATTAATGCATTTTCGCCACATTCATTAACAGCCAATATTGCCTCTTGCACATCATCTTGCAAAACGTCGATCATTAACTTAATTTCTGCTGGGTCCATATGCCTACCAGCAAGAATAAGTGGAGAGCTACCCTCATCGTCTTTTAAACATAATAACTTTTCTTTTAAACGTTTACGCCCACTTGTTTTTAATATAGATTTAAGATTAGTATTGGCAGCACCTTTACAGGCTTCTAGAATATCATCATCTGCTAACAATTTATCTTCAACTATCGCTATTTCGCTCACTTTTATTGTTGTCCGCATGCAATTTCTCCATAAAATATTTTTTAACAAAGCACTAAATAGTAATTAATTGGCAAAGAGAGAAACTAGCAAGCAAAACAAATTCAAGCGCCGGCAATGATTAGCCTACTATCTTTTATAAACAACCGTTTTATTTTACAAACATTAAAAAAATATTAAGAGCAAATTAAATGTCTTAATCATCTTAAATAATAGTGTTTTTACTTGGTATAACTTCTCTGTTTTCAACAAGTCGTATTGCCTATATTAGAGCGAATAGAAGCAAAACGGAATAGCTTACTAAACCTTTTATTGGTAGTGAAAAGGGGTATCGCAACTAATTTTTTTAAATTTACACGGCAAGTTGAAATATTAAGGTAACGTTATGAGAAGAAATCCGAATAATGAAGCAAAAGAAGTAGAACTAGAAAAACTAAAAGATATAAAAAATTTAGGTCGCCGTCCGCAATATTATCCCAGCCCCAAAGATCTTCTCAAAGGTGGGAATAATAGACAAAAAGCGTTATCAGCGGCATTAGCGGTAGGCGCACCAGCGACAGTGGCAGGCGTTGGTTGGTATTTATTAAAATGCGGCCTTCTTACCGGCGCAATCGGCGGGGCTGGTGCTGTTGGTGGTCTCTTAATAGGTGGCAGCTTATGGTATGACACAAAAGCAGGCCACCTAGCCAAGACCAATGAGTTTAACGCAAAAAAATTAGGTATTGATGTTGCACCAACAACATATACAAAAATGAGGCAACGTGCTAAATGGATGAAGATGGCAGCGAACGTTGGTATTTTGGCAACGGCCGCTGTTGGCATTTTAGCGGCGATTGGCTTAACAATCACTACTGCCGGTGTTGGCACTATTATTACTGTAGGATTACTGTCGGCGGGACTACGACTACTTGCATCCCGCGAGCAGTTTATTTATCAAGATACAATTAAAAACTATTTATCAAGCAAACTGCAAGAGTCACAAGGTCAGTATGACAATATAAAACTAAAAACAGCAATGACATTATCTAACAATGGACCTGATTACTATAGTATTAGAAAATTCTTTGAAGATGACAGAGTAAAAGTTGCACTTGGAATTCTCGCTGGCGCCGCTTTACTAGCCGGTATTGCTTTCGGCGGATGGGGATTACTTGCCCTAGGTGGTGTTGCTGTATTTGTAAAAGCAGCTGGACTTATTGGTTTTAGTGTTCTTTGCAAAGGTGTACAGCAAGAGTATCAAACACGCCAATTAGCTGTTAATAATGAATCTGCTGGCCATCATCTTAAAACAGATGCACCACGAACGCAGTCACGCATGTATTCACGCGGTAATATTATGAAACGTGTCGGTCAAATAGGCATCGTTGCGGCAACCTTTCTAGGCGTTGCCAGTGCGATTGGTTTATCAGTCGCCTCATTTGGTGTTGGCGCTATTATTGCCGGCGGGATAGCTGCAGCGGCGCTTTATTTCCTCGGTGCTCGTGAGCAACGGTTAGAGCAGGAGTATACGAAAAAACATATTGAACAGCACAGGCCTGACAATAGTCAGCCACAAGCCTTCTTTCAAACTGCACCTCATAGCGGGCAAAACCAAGAACAATATCAGTATGGCGAATCAACAATCGGTGCAAACGACAACAGGTAAGTACACCATCGGCACCACCGGCCTATCAGGGTAACAGTAACGGTCGCAGTTAGGCCTACGGAGACGATTTCACAAAGGGCTATCAGGTTGACAACCCCAATCTGTTGTCACGAAAAACGTAGGGGCACAGCATGCTGCGCCCCTACGGATTTTAAATTATCTATAAGCAAGCTCGGACTAAACACAGGAACGTAGGGGCGCAGCATGCTGCGCCCGCAAACATCCGCGGCACAGATTCGTCTACCACCACCCACACCCAAACGGGCACAGCATGCTGTGCCCCTACGGGTTTTAAATTATCTATGAGCAAGCTCGGACTAAACACAGGAACGTAGGG
>JAUIAD010000003.1 GCA_030425685.1 Gammaproteobacteria bacterium
TCTTGTAAAATCCCAACAATTTGGGCTTCTGTAAATCGTTTCTTTTTCATCGTAGAGTCTCCTTTTGAACGTTAATTTATCAAAGAACTCCACTCGTTACATGTGGTATTTTAGGGGAGACTTACCCCGCTACTATGACAAGCGGTCATCCTGGGGAGACCTTATCTCGAATACACCTTATCAAGGAAACTTTCGCTATATGAGCTTACCCTATTCAACCTATTTTAATCGATACGTTAAGCCCAAAATAGCAAACGCGCTTCAATACTTCAAAAACCATAAAGAAGAGATGTGTGGATATGAAGACTTTAACAGCGGCACCCGTAATCCAATAAAAGATGCAAGACGACAAGCATACTTATTGAAAAGTAAGGAATATTGTGTTGGACAGCACAAGCAAGACGCTTATTACCATACCGGAAGAATGTGCCTTATTGTCAAGACGTTTCTAGACACCCCTTACAAAGCTGATTTCGTAGAGCAATGTAAAGAGACACCGGGCGTGCTCTTCACATAACAATACACAGGAAGAGAAAATGATACTGGTTACTACATTAATTTCCTTGTTTGACGTAACAGCTCCTAGATTAATTAGATGCATTTTATTGAAAATATTGTGTTCACAATCATTAATCCCTCAACAGCTTAAACAATATCAGCTACCTTTTTGATGGAAAGGCAGCTATATAGACTAATTAATAGATATCACCACGTGAAGAAAGGGAAAATGTCAAGGAATTAAGGTTGTTTATTATATAAAAGGTCAAGAAGATGAAAAATATAAATTACAAAATATCCAACATCAAAATAGATAATATAGATCAACGCTCCAAAAAGAAAAAAACCTTAACTGAAATGCTTAAATTAATAATGGTCACAGCCTTAAGCGCATCAATAGGACACTTTTGCGGTTATCAATCATCTAAATCATTAAGCGATCTACAAACTGGGAATGACATCAAAAAAGCTATGATTTTACAAAAACTCAATATCAACAACAAAATTGATAGCAAGCTATATAAACTAAAAAATGCAACCATTACCCTACTTGACACTAAAAAAAACCAGCCAACAATTTCGTATGATGAGTGCAAACAACTTAAAAAACAACTTAAATTGAACACCGTAGAAAATAATTTCATTACAAGTACTCACGATGTGAGCTATTATTTTGGAAACTCAGCTAAAACGAATATCAGAAAACTCACCAGCTGGTACGATCAAAACATCAAAACCTGTTTTTCAAAAACGAAATCTCCAGAAGAGAAAATGGAAAGCCTAATATCAGCCTACCAGCATGAAGTCAGGCAGCACCTTTACAAAAGTCCCGCCTAAAGTGATATAAAAAATTACATCTTTTGAGTCCCAGCACAATGCGGAGGGCAAGCCAACCTACCAGGATCAACGTCAGCCTCATCAGCCAAACGATCAATCTCTTTCTGACTACTAAAAAACCCCCTTCTTCTACTGTCAACCACTATCTCATCTTTGGCATCGACATTATTTTTTTTTCTAGTAAACATTTTTAACATAGACATAGCATTACTCCTTCTAGTACAAAATCAGATTAAAGGCTTCACATACCTTTCACTACCTGCTTGCAGTAAGCTGACACCTTATCCCACTTACTACGAACAACATAAATCGGTTTACCAAACTCTTGTTTATGCAAGGTTTGAGTCCGCTCAAAATAGCTATTTAAATCATTCAGATCCGTTTTATCGTCTATACCAAAGTAGGGATAATGCTCAAGGTATTGACCGAAAATAGCATCGCAATCTTTTTTGTATTGAATGGTATCTAAAATATGCTGATGCCAAAAATCATCAATATCGTGAGATGGTGGTAACTGAAGAGAGCCATTGCAATACTTTCGTATAAGGAATAGATAATTACGATAAAGCTTACTAATAACGGCAGCTTGCCGTGGTTTCCAATAGAAAACACCTACAAGTTTATTACATATATTAGTAAGATCTAACTTATTGTAAATATAATGTTTTGACTCTAATAAGCCAGGGTCGGTTGAAATTAAATCTATTGAAGCAACATCCATTTCAAATAATCCCATCGTAAAACATCCATAAAGTGCAGTATGACTATACTAACTTTCCTTTCTTGCCGACAAATATACAACTCCAATTCCAATGGATCAATACAAACTATAATTTAATAGTAATTTAAGATATTGCATTATAATCAAGCTCATCTTATCTAGCTATAGTTAGAGGCACCAAAATACGGAGCCTTTTCTAAATATTTACACTCATACAATCTATTGACATGATCTGACAATTTCAGATTTTGCTCAACTTCATTTATTTGCCTCTTGTGTTTCTGTGAAAGTACGACGTAGGCAATAACTACCAATGCGGCAACACCCACTCCGACACCTAAGGCAACAGGATTTGTAGTGATTAAACTACCCGCTATTAGGCTGATAAAGCATCGATATAGGCCCAGCGAACTTCCAACAACACCAATACCGCATCGAATAGCACCTCCCATTGAATATTTGGAGGATGGCTTCGGTACGTTTACCGGAGCCACCAAAGCCCCAGGTTTCTTAAGGCCTGATTTAACAAAAATATGCTCTTTACCACACAATAAAGCAGCCTGAATTTTTAAACCTTGCTCTTTTTTACTTACGTCTTCAAATGATTTTTTAGTGGCATAAGCCGCAACAATAAAAAGTGACACCGGAACAGAAAAACAAATTGGGATAAACAGCGAAAAAACGCCGATCAGTGTTGACAGCAATCCTGCTGACCTTACTGAAATAGTCATCCACTTTGCACTTATCGGTAGTTGAACTAACTGATCTTCATTTATTCCAACTGAACATTCAAGGTCATCTATAATTTTTTTGTATAACGCTTCTAGATTTTTCTTGCTTTGCAAATTTAGATAATATTCACGTTTATATTCTTCTAACCTAAAATACAGGCTTCTTAATTGATCCTCATCAGCTATCTCAGCTGGTAATGCTGCTTTGACGGAATTGTGCGTACTGAACATTGAATTTCTGTTTATTAACAACGATACCTTCCCCTTGCTTTAGTCTCTTGATTTTATCTGGATGAACCATAAATTCCTTAGTAGCACGTACTGAACCCACTCCAGTGGTACCCGCTCGCATATCAACTTGTGAAGTTATTTGAAAATTATCAGATGTACCGATAATATGTGCTAACTGCTCTGCATCTTGCGGGTAGTTTTGGCGCTGGATGAGATAGTTATTGCAGTTACTGAGCGTCTGCCCTAATAGCGCTTCTCCACCACATCGGCTAATATCAGCCAGTGACTGTGTTGATAAAATTGCATGAATCCCAGCGCTGCGACCTTGATTAATCAGATTGATTATTTGATCGCCGGCAAACACTGAGAATTCATCAAAGATGGTATAGATAATCTTCTTCTCCGGTTTCTCAAGTTGTAGTGAAGCAAGCGCTTTCAGGTCATTGATAATCAACTTACCTAAACTTGACGCATAAGCAGGAAAGGCTAGCGGCTTTAAACAGAAATAAACCACGGCATTTTCCTCCAGCGCTTTTGATAAGGTGAGAACGTCATTTTGATCGTCTCCCTGACAATCAAACAAGTGACCAATTTCGCTATTAGCCATATTTTCAATTTCAGCTATTAAACTGCTGATTTGTTTTTCTTTATCTTCTAGCTTTTCAATTTGAGCTAAAACAGCTTGATTATTCGATTGTCTAGCTAGGTGATAGAGCGCATCAGGAGAGAGGTATTTTGCTAACGTGATAAGATCAATTGATTGACCACATTGCGCCAAAATATAAAACACCGTTTGCAGATAACCTTCAGCAATTTTTCGGTAATGATCTTCCGACCACTCACGCAGCTCCACGATGCGATCTTTTTTAGAGGTACTACCACCCACAGCCAATGGATTGTACCGTACACTTTCCCCACACATTGAAAACAAATAAAACGGTCGCTGCTGATAACCAGCATATTCCTTTAGCTTATTAGCAAGATTACCATCCCCTTTTCCATCCACGTAAAAAACAGGTATTTGTCGATCAATGGCGCTCTCAACAATATTGCATACTGTTGTCGTTTTACCGGAACCCGTTGTTCCTATGGCTAAGGTATGTAAATTGGCATCTTGATCAGAGAGTAAAATGGGTGACCCTGTCCACGTATTTATACCTAAGGTCGACCCAGATTTTAGATAAGCTGTCTTGATCCTAGTTAGCGCTTTTGAGATTTGCTTTTCACTGAGCTTATCATCCTCACTTAACTCACCTTTAGCAATGCGTTTAATTTCATCTCGATGCCCTTTTTTCATTGATAGCAACAGTGAAAATATTGCGCTCAGTAATATTGCTGCTGGCATTGAAGACAACCACATAAATGGCATCTTCAGTTGCACCCAATGAGCATAAAACAGCGCCTGGTAAAATAAGTTGTTTTGATCTATTACCCTGACAATACTAATCTCATCTAATAGCCACATCGCTACAGACAACGCAATAGCAAGACCCACCATCCCCAACTTCAATCTTTTACCAAGCAACATGAAGGGCAGAAATACTAATGACAGCATCAATATTACTGGAACTTTCCAAACCATAAGAAGAACTAGCAGAATGATAGCCATACTTTTCGGTTGTCTTGTTAAGCTATTTTCGAATTCTTTTATCATGAATGGCCTATTTCCCCCAGACAGCCACGACCTCCTCTGCCCTGCAGGTATAGGCTTGCAATGACTCCATCAAGTAAACGAGTTTTAATCAGATCTGATTCCCTTGATAACTTATCAAGCTTATTTTTAACCTCTTGGTTACCGCAGAAATACCACACCGCCTGATAACTAAAGTCTTTTCGATATTGCCGAAATATCTTCTCCAGTCGCTGCTGGCTTTTAACACTCAGTTCCACCTCAATAGCAATTTTTTCCTCACCCAAAATCAGCGCACCATCAGGCACGTGAATCTTTGAGTTATTCATATTGATACCAAGTTGGTGACGCAGATCACGCTCACTCACGAACTCACCACCATGTTTATTCAATAGCTGCAAACTAAGATTCATGACTTGGATCTGATGCTCATAAGTGGCAAGGTTTATTTTTCGAATGGGTGGCAAATGGTCTTGACTCAATTCAGCACCGCCCCTAGTTACCCGATATACACCCGGCAACCCTTGAAAAATCCATTCGTACTCAAGAAAATTATTTTTGAGCAATTTATTTAACCGCCGATAGGTGAGCTTCTTGTGCCAATTAAAATACAATGACACAAATCTAGCATCGACAAATCCGAATCGATTAATGACACGCAAAATACGTAAATCACGCTCGGTAATTTTTATAGAACACCTCTTCACAAAAACTCCTTCATAAAACCGTCGCAACCTCTCCTGCCCTACTTAATCTCCAGAAATTAACACCCTCCTTACCAGTACTTTCCCCTCCCCCCACCCACTTTCACCCTCAACACTCACTACTCCCAATACTCGCAGCTTTATACTTAGTCTCCGGTTCCTGACCCCGTAACCTCTGACTTTAGTCGTTGAGGGTGCGGGGTCAGGAAATTTTAGCTCCGGCTAAAATAGGAGACGAATTCCCCTCTAGGCTGCGAGTTTATTGGGTTTGTGATTTTACAGGGTGGTGAATGGCATGGTGACGGCCTTGGTGACTCCGTGTAACCGTGCCAGTCACCACTTTTTTTCAACGTCCAAAACGGTTTAAAAACACCAATAATGTCTTCACGTGGGATAACACCATAATAACGTGAGTCCCACGAATGCACAGGATCATTTTGGCCATACAACCAATAGCCTGTTGTGTAGTTGTAGAAACTTTTATGAATAAAATGCGTAATGGGTAAATCGTTGGAATCGGTGGCCTGCTGCGGCGCTGTGTAAATTTGACCATTAACCATGATCTCCGTATTACCGACAATAACCTCATCATCAGGCACAGCAATCACCTGCTTAAGCACCGCCATGCTGTGCATCGTTCCATTATCATGACAGTGACCATAAAACAAGTAGTGCCGTTTTAGCCCCTCACTCGCAATATTCTCAGGTAGACAGACCGCAACGATATCACCGCGCCTAGGTGTGCTGCTTGAAAAATAGTAAAGCCCCAAAGGCATGGATGGAGTTAAATTGATGCGAATACCAGCAGCATATGTAATACCAACAATACATGCTGGAACAAATAGGATCATTAAAAATTGACGTAAGCCTGGCTTGAAATTAGCGCTCATTTAGCAACTCCATAAGGACCAGGCAAAATCAAATCTCTTGCCAGCAACACATTAAAATTTGCTCCAGGGCGAATAGTTAGTGTTGGTTGAATATTCATATTCTTGGCTACCATCTGCGCACCCGTCTGACTAAGTTGCTGGCCAACAGCACCTGCGACAATTTGCAAAGGACTCAACGTGGTGCCAGTAGCCTGTGTTTGACTAAGTTGTGCAGCTGCACCAAAGACACTAAACATCAATGCCGACCCGAATAAGCGAACATAGTGGTTATCGACCTTATCGTACAATCCAGCTAACCCCATCAGATCGACACCCTGTTGGCCTTCTAAATTCTGACTGATACCATTGGGAAATATGAGTCGACTCCATGCAATCAATACGCGTTTCTGACCATAAGCCACTTGTGAGTCATACGTGCCAATTAAGGTGCTTCCTTGAGGTACCAACAAGTAGTTACCAGTGACACTGTCAAATACATCACGTCTCACTTTTGCAATAATGGTGCCTGGTAAATCTGAGTTGATACCTGTTTGCAGTGTTGCTGGCAGAATCGTTCCTGCATGTAAGGTATAAGGCGACTTAGCTCGCTGTGTCATTGATTGAATCGTTGAGTCTTTATTTTTAGCAGCATCACTTAGAAAACTGCTCTTTTCTGTCTGCTGATTTTGTTCACGGTATTCATCAACATGCGTTGAATGTGGCAACTGAAGACCATCATTGACGCTGGGCACGATATTCTGCGAATGTGAATCGAAGCGTGCTTGATGGGTATCTGCTTGGTGGTAAACAGAGATGGATGATTGCGCCGCGGCTTTTAAAAATGCCTTATCGAAATGCTCAATATGATTATCATCCACAACCGTCACTCGTGATATGTTGGACAGCAGTTTTTTCTTAACATGATGCGATTTAATCTCTTCGATCAAACTCACCGCCTCAGTATGGTCGATAGTGACTTGTTCTTTGCCTGCTATCATTGGTTTAGGTTGATAATGATGAAGAAAGTATAAAAACAACACCATAAGAATCACTAAACCACCAATCAAAGCCCAGAGAAACTGTTTCGATAAGCCAGTCCCTCTAGGAGAATCTGGAAAAATTTTTGAGAACTTACTTTTATCCATTAGGATATACCCCATGATGATTAGGCGTGACGATTCTGTATGATGACCTTTATTTGCGAATGACCTTTACCCGATATCAAGTAAGCCGTCCTAAACAACCCGTCAACGATGTAATACGGCTGCCGATAACGGTAATTGGTGAGTTGCATCTTTCCATCTCGCAAAATATATAAAACTGGCAGATCACCACGTTCAGCGACTGGCGGCATTTGAATAAACGTCTTGTCTCCGTCATCAAATATACGACTTGGCGTCCAGGAGGCTCGATCACCACGCAACTGATAATCAAAATTTAAGTGATCCATAGCGATCAACGGCATCGATGACACAACTGACTCCTCAGTATTCTGTGTATCTGATTTAAATTGTTGGGTATTGTTTAGAGCGTTTTGTAGCGTCTCCTGCGGATAATAGAAGTTAACAACTTGTGTCGATTTACCGTTTTGACTAACTAAACCAAAATTGTATGTGCGCTTGCTGGTCGTAATCACCATATCAGTGCTAATATTTTCTTCTAATGGCTTGATCGCAATCTGATAAGACCCCCTATTTGAGGTGCCCATTAGGGCCGTATGCACGGCCCAATGAGCGGAATCACCCAGTTCTATATTGTTGATGTTTTCTCCTTGTTCGAGTTGTACCACACACAAAAGAAGAGGCGCACATGCCAGT
Source organism: Gammaproteobacteria bacterium (assembly GCA_030425685.1). Lineage (GTDB taxonomy): Bacteria > Pseudomonadota > Gammaproteobacteria > Coxiellales > Coxiellaceae > JAUIAD01. Next base: position 8,039 of record JAUIAD010000003.1, read on the forward strand.
ATGGGATGGCGATGCTCGCTGTACGCTAACGTTCTAAAGCCTTTGGATTCGATATTTTGCATATGCCCTGTTTTTAGAAAATGCTGGTAGGCTTTTTCAACTTTAGGGTCATTTCCAATGCTGTAGGTTGCTGCGATTTTTACCCTAGGTAGCTTTTGTTTAACGTGCTTAACCACGACTTTATTGGGATTAATAAAATCATCCGGTTGATAATGGATGATTGATTTGGTACAGCCTGTTAACAATAGCAGACCAAAGAAACAAAAGTGTCTATAATGCATTATCTTTACTCCATGCTACATTCGTAATATAAAAACCGAGTGGGTTGTGCTTGGCAATTAATGAATTGGTTGATGTCTCGTTAAATCGAAAGGTCAATTCAGCAGAATAATGTTGGCTACCCAGTTTATCACCTGTTTTAGAATCACGAGCAGTCTCCAACCAGCGTATATCAATCACATGTGGTGTCTGCAGAATGAGACTGGTTATTTGAAGATTAGTGATATTTTGAGACTTATTCCGATTATAATCTTTCACCACGCCAGTAGCTGCACCGGAGGTCATGGATAAGGCTTGTATAAAGTTGTCCTGATTAACATCTGGATCTATAGACACACCACGCAGCTTTTCAATGAATTCTCGGCTCATTAATGCAGCTAGCTTCGGCTTCAATGTGACTAGCTGTGGCGTATCAAACTTCGAGACAGTCAAAAGTTCATTGCCATGCACTACAGCAACATAAGGCTGCACACGACTTTTAGTTGCCATCAATACAACAGCCATGGTGCTAATCACTAACGATAGACACATCACTATGATAATTAGATTGGCACGTACCAACTTTGACTCAACAGCGCCGTACATATCATTCCAGAGCTGTTTCGATGTTAAATAAGGATTCTCAGCTTTCCGTGACATTGTCGTTTCCTTTTCTTTTGTATAAAACAATCAAGCGACCAAGGTAAGCTAATATACTTGCGCTCAAAACGACCCAGCAATAATATCGCTCAAGATGAAGACCCCAGAAAGAAAAACCCCAGCGCCAATGATATAAAAGCGCAAGCCCTGCTAAGGTAATATTAAGATAGTGAACACAGAAAATCCGATGCTTTTCCTTAAAAAGAATGGTGACAGCCGCACATGTCACGGCGATTACCGTTGTTAGCCCTATCAGTTTAAAAGGAAAGTAATAATAAAACACGAAAGCTAATAAACTAAACCAGTAGAACATACCCATATAAGCGCCGGAAATATCGTGATTCAGTTTTTTACGAAAATAATTTAGCATCTTTAACTCCCTTTTGATTTAACTCGATTGGCTATATGTGAATTAACACGTTGGCCAAAACTCATGTGTTGATTTTTTTGCATGACGGAATCACCAGCACTCTGCATTGTCGATTTAGCAAGGTGACCTGTTGCCTGTTTTGCCGTTTGCCAAAAATTACTAGAACCACCTTGCCATGACTTTCCAATTGCCTGAAACGTCTGTCCGCCACTCTGAATTAACGAGCCAGCCATCTTTTTAGCCGTTGTCAGGTGAGATGCTCCAGTCATTCCAGCTTGAATCGCCATACCAACTGCAGCAGCCCCATAGTTGCGAAACCCGCCAACACCCGAGAGACCAGCCACAAATGTCGGCACATTTTTAACGATCATGTAGTAAACAATAACACCCGCCAAGATCACCAACATGGGCATTAACTCGTGATTCTGTGCAGCCTGTACCGTCATCGATGCCCAGTTTTGGCCAACATACTGACCCACACCAATTAAGAAATACAAAGTCAGTAACTGAAGCCCAATCCCAATAACTGTTTTAAAATAATTAACGGTCATAGGGCGAGTTAGCTCAGTGGCACCAAAAGCAAAAAACAGACTCGAGATGCTGACTAAAAAGTATGATTTAACCAGAACCACCGCTAATTCTGCAGCCAGCAAGGCATAAATAATCACAATAGAAATGCATACCACCGCACCAACAAATGAAACAAAAGGATGCCCTAGCAACCCCCAACCAAAAAATGCATGTAAAATTGCTCCAGCAATGCTGAACCCTTGATTGACAATAGAGCTTGGATCAATGGACATGACCCCACTGCGCTGGCCCAATTCAATAAATCCATTAATGACATCTGGTATCCAGATTGAACCGTATTCAATACAGGCATAAAAACAACCGAATACCGCGCTAATTTGAACAAAGCGAATGAGTAGTCGTTGTAAGCTTTCTCCTGCCAGACTCATCCACAAAAAAGTAATCGTCAATTGAATCAAAGCAAGCTTAAAAAAAAGCCCTTTTGCTACTTGCGCAATCAACCCTGCATTATTCTGAAAGGCAGTTAAAAACTGCTGAGTGACTTGATCTAGTGTGCCTGTGTCAACTGCCATCATGAACCCTACTTAATCTTTCCAAAGGCACTACAGTTCTTATAATGAGGAAATTGAGTCGGCGTTTGTTTAACGACCTCATTCAGCGATTTTTGTCTGAATGAGTTTTTTGAAACTTGCTGCGCCATATAAGCGGTTTGCGCATTGTTTTGTGCCGCAATCAAATGTTTTAAACTCTCCAACTGACGAATATTCTCAACTGACATTTCATTCGCCGTTTGCAGAACCTGTGTTCTTCCCTGGGCACTTTGACTTTGGGACTTTAACTGCTGCATCAACTGATCTTCTTTTTGCACCGACTCGGTATTGGAACCAATAGCACGAAGTGAATTACTAAAGGTCGTCATCGAGGTCTTATTCCAGTTTTGATAGGCTTGCGTGTAATTAGTGGCATTTTGTTGTTGCGTGTAATCTGGGTAATAGTGTTTAAACTGACTATCGACATTTTGCATCGCATAAGAGATCGACTGCCCCTGCTGAGTAATATTATCGAGTTGCCGAATTTTATTACCAATATCCTGATAATGAAATTGACCTAAGTGTGACATATTTTGTTGATATGACTTAAGTTGATACTCGATACTCTTGGCTTGATTTATTAACGCACTAACAGAATTTGTCGCCGTTGTGGTATTCTGCACCAAATTAACAGGATCTACGAAAAGAAAAGCCTGAGAACAGGCTGGCAAAGATAGGATGATAAGTAAGGATACTATTAACATGTAAGCGTCTCCTGATAATTCTTCTCAACATATTCGCACCAATCCGTTTCACCCTTATATCTCAGCCAATCCAAAACCCATTGATGACTCTCTTTACTGTAAATACCACTAAACGCATCAACATCTTGTTTGCTTGAAATACACAAAAAACTCTTAGCCAACTCACCCAAATCCAAACTAAATAATCTATTGCCTAACACACTGTTATAGTAATAATCTTGCTTAGGTGTTGCTGACTGAATAATATCGATTTGTCGATCATTTAAACCAAACTGCTGATAGAAATGTTTTACCGCTGGCTCTAGCGCGGATGAGTTAGGTAAGTAAATACGTGTCATACAGGAATTTTGAATAATAGAAGCCGCTTTAGAATCGGCGATGTCGGATAAATCTTGTGAAACAAACAAAACAGAGACATTGGCTTTGCGAAGCGTCTTAAACCAATCAGTCAACTTTGCAAAAAATAGCGGATGCTTCAAATAACCCCAAGCTTCTTCTAACACAAGTAAGGTTGGACGTTTATCAACAAATAAAGCCTCTAATTCGTTAAATACGGCACGGATAACTGGCAGCCGCAAATCCTGTTTTTGTGATGTAGTGCTAATCAGTGATGTCATGTCCAAGCCAATCACGCCACAATTAGCTGATAAGCTTGCCGTTCCATTTAATAATTTTGAGTATGGGCCTTCTGCATAAGTGGCTATTGCTTCACGCAACTCTGAGTCTTGAATACTAATGTGACTAAGATTCTTATAAGCATCAGATTGCACAGATAAGCGCTCTAACGCTTCACGAAGCAATGACTGACGTTCAGGTGTCATTACCACACCCTGAATTTCGCAACACTCCGTTAACCATTGTGCAGCTTTCGCCAGTTCAGCTGCATCACCCGGTGATATTCTTACCAGTGGTGAAAGCGGGTCTGCACTTTTAGACAGGTCCATATAAGACCCACCTAAAGCTTGGATTGTAGTCTTATGCGATTTATCTTTATCCAAAACAATGACGCGTGAACCTTCATACTGTCGATGCGCTGCCAGCAACACTGCAATCAAGGTTGATTTACCGTTGCCCGTAGGACCTAGTATGGCCGTGTGACCCACATCACCTACATGACAGTTTAGCAAAAAAGGTCTGCTACCTTTAGTACCTGTTAACAAAAGTGCTGGTGCGTCACCATGTTCATTTTGATAAAACGGACAAGGCGCCTTACTTTCACCTTGGTAGACCTGACTCATTGGCAAAGCATGACTGACAAACTGAGCATCCACCAACATCTTGCGAAGGTTATAATCACCGTGACAGGGAATCGATCCTAAATAAGCTTCAGTTGCATTAACAAATTCACATCGAACTTTAAAGTGAAGTTGCTGAATAGCTTTGATAATGTTTTCGCTAACCTCATCAAGGACTTCTTGTGACGGATTCATTAATATAATGGTGCTATTGTAAAACCCGTAGTTTAAGTTACCTGAACTGTTTTCTATTTTAGCTGCTCTTATCATTTCCGCGGTTTGCTCCGCATCAGCATCAAGTTTCGCCGGCATGCCCATCGATTCACGAATAACACCCATAAATCCCATCGCTTTTGTAGACCAGCTGCGCTCATAACGTTTTAAATATTTTCCAGCAGTCAGAGAGTCCAACGGAATAAAACGCGACGACCAACGGTATTCCACGGGGAACGTTGTTAGCAAATCCAGTATGCACGGATAACTATGTGATGGAAGATCATCAATAGCTAGCACCTTAACAAACTGATTACCCATTTTTAATGAGAACCCACCCATAAAATCTTGATGACTTAAATACGCATCAAGAAATGCACCTTGATATGGAGCAACTAAATCATGATTTATTCCTGTAATGCAGCGATTTAACATCGAGATCAGTTCGTTTGATTTCAAACTCTCAATACGATTTGAGCGTGATAGCAACCCAACAAATTCATTAACCTTAGCATTGAATTCATCTAAGTGCTGCTCAAACCCCTTACCCTTTACTTGATTGCTTAATATGAACTTTCTAGCCTTAGAGCTAACGACATCAGCTGGCTTCCATGTAATGGATAAATAATAGCAGGATTTAAAGTAGGCGCCCGATTGAAATTGAAGTGAGCGTTCATCATCAATAATTGCAGACACAATGTCAGGAAAATTTTTTGACTGCGGCTCTGAATGATATTGACTGGTGATAACATTAGTCTCAACCATCCAGCCGTCACCTAGCATCGAAAGTGCTTTTTGCCACGTTTGGCTATGAGCCAATAATTCATGCTCCGTCGATGAATCCAAATCAGGCGCCTGATAAACAAAGTGCTGTGATAACGCGCCATCTTTATGTAAAACCGTCTTTTCATCAACCAGCATCAGGTAACTCAACAAATCATTGAAGCCTGTTGTTTTGCGACCACTTGCAACCTGGTTTTTCCTTCGCTCTTCTCTAAACCATCCCATGATTAATTCGCCCCAATACTTTTAACCGCTCTAATATCTGTTTTATTTGGATGGCTTTTTGCAAAATAGAATGGCCTCCACGCGTAGCGACTAGCTCGCTTTATTAATAATCCCAACTGCGGATCATACTTACTCGCCACAACCAGGAGGCGATGCAAAACAACGAATAATACAATTCCCATTAGGGAGCTCGGAAAATGAAAATGAGTCGCTGCCACTAATGGAAAACACAATACGCTGTTAAGCATCACCAAACGCTTTTCAACACCCGCCACTAACATGGGTCTAAGCATAGCCTTGTTGATTGGCACCATCATATTGCTCATAACACTGACCCATTGAACCCCATAAAGCCGGTGAGTATCTGACTTGCGAAAATCGCTACAGAAATGCCACAACCTGCTTGCACAAATCGCTTGGCACCACCTTGCAAATCAGCAAAAGCCATGGTTAACCCACAAGCAAAAATGGCCATCACTGAAATAGCATAGGCAACCGGTCCAGTTAGTGAATTAACAATGCTTCCTAGTATTCTTTCCCATGAATTGACCCCCGTCTGTGCTGCAAAAGATGAAAGTGGTAACAACAAAAGTCCTAACATTAGAACACTTGGTAACGATAGTATTTTTTTAATCATTATTATTTTTCCTCCATGCTAGTCATTAGAAATTTTTGGCTTAAACGATCATAGCCTTCCACACTGATAATGCCTGACACTCGTCGTCCGGAAGGTGAACTCTGATCAAGATTCAACTGAACAATAACATCAAGCGCCTCACTCATGAGCGTGCAAGGCGCATGATTTGTTGCCTCCAGAGAGAGATCCAACACACGCTGTAAAGCTGATTCATCAGAATTTGCATGAATCGTTGCAATTCCACCGGGACAGCCCGTGTTCCATGCTTTAAGCATTGCTAAACAAGCACCATCACGCACCTCACCAACAATAATTCGATCGGGTAAATTGCGCATAGCAATCCATAACAACCGCCCCATATCAGCATGGTCAGTCGTTACCATCGATTTGCAATTAGCCACTTTACATTGCAGCTCAGGTACTTGCTCTAATAATAAAACGCGGTGACCTTTTGGCTCGACATCATTTATTTCATTAAGAAGTGCATTAGTAAGTGTCGTTTTGCCAGTTCCCGGCCCACCGCTAACCAGTATATTCTTTCGTTCTCGTATTGCTTTATTTAATAGGGTTGATTGAGCTTTTGTAATAACTCCTTGCCTAACATAATCTGATAGTGTGTATATAACCTTTGCTCGTTTTCGAATATTAAATGAAACACCATCAGACAGTGGCGCAATTGTGATATTGATACGCTCACCATTAAAGGGTAAGCAGCAATCCAGGTAGGGTTTCTTAGCATTAAGATATTGAGAGGTATACTGCGCTAATGCGTGCGCAAAGGACAAAGCGTCTTGCTCTGATAGATGACCAGCTTCAATAACACCTTGCTCACGATGAACAAACCAAAGCATCCCATCTGGATTACGCATGATCTCGGTGACAGCGTCATCCTTTAATGTTGATTCTATATTGCTTCCAAGTTTTTCACGTAAATAATTTTGATTCATTTTACTGATCTGTTTCATTCAACTAAGATCAGGATAGCCTGCGGTCATCACAAAAGCACCACCCCTAGGGGTGGAATTTTATTTTTTTATTGAATAATTCGCTCAACATCAAACGAGTTGATACATCTATCTATCGCAATAACTAAGGCTCCAGTGATTGTCTGACAACCAAGCTTTCTCAGCACCATTTTACGGTGCCACTTTACTGTCTCTGGGCTAATATGAAGCTCAATGGCGGTCTCGCTTAGTGATTTATCTTTTGCTGCCCAATACAGGCACTGCTTTTCTCTTTCATTCAATCCCTCTCTCATCGTTTTCACTCCTTAACAATTTGTCAACCTTAATCCCTCACCACGCATGAATCTCTGACAGAGAAAATCATATATTTTTTTAAAGACTGGGTAATCGGCGTTATCAACATAATTATCCGATTTTTTAAGCTGTTGAGTCGCCATTTTAACTAACGGATGACTCCAATATTGGCTGCTTGTGTAGTTATTATTTTTCGCCTCTGAGAAGGCAGCATGTGTTTCAGGCAATCCAAAATCTTTCAGTCGACGTTCGCAATACATCCGAAACTCTTTTACATTTGGCGGCCAGGACTCATACTTCTCACGCTCTTCAGCTGTTGTTGTTCTAATTGCGCGTTTAAAGCCATATTCTAAATCTTCACGACTCAGATCCTTCAATGCCTCAAGCCAGATACCATTATCTTTCTCACCAAAATTTCTTAGAAACTTGTAGCCAAAGGCTTTTGTTAAATTCAGCCAAAGCCAAGCAATATCTTTATCCGTAATTCTCGATGACCCTCCCGTCGTAGATTGGGACTTCGCTACTGATGAGCTCTTGATTGGCGTTGAAGACGCGATCAACAGCGGATTGATTTTTGTTTCCTGAATAACGTTTTTTACATGAATGGCTTTGCTTAACATTTTTTCTCTCCTGGTGGTATTGCTTGGCTCTAAGTAGCCAACCTAAAAATTCAGCATTCCAGTTACATCGTCTATTGCCCTTGGACTGATGAAATGAAATAAATTTGGCAAGCTCGTCTCGGCATGTTGCCGTTGGACAATCATGTTGTTTTGCTTTTTCAATAATGATTGGTGATGGTTGAAACCCTTCAGAAATAAAGTTGCTTGATGATTTTTCTTGAGAGAGAGTATTAGTATTCTCGGATACCGGAGGTGTGGCGGCTTTCGCTATTTTTGTAGCATCCTCTTCTGCAGTGAAAATCTCATAACTACCTGATTCCAAGTGCTCATTTTGGCGTTTACTAAGGTCGTCTAATGGGGTCGGCTTTAGGCTGGCTTTTTCCTGGACAAAGCTATTTGCCTCTGTTAAATCTGTTTCGGCTAACTCGCAACGCAAAATCATTTTTTTATAACGTGAATGTCGCGTTATCAATCCTGCTTTTATTAGAGCATTAATTCCTCGCTTTATTTGGCCTTTACTCGGTGAACCGCCCGTTATTCCTGGACCGGGCTCTTCGTAAAGTTCCTCAGCAATAGACTGCTGACTAATACCGCGCTTAATACCTACAAAGCCAGTGGCGTAGTCCATGTAAGGACGGATTGCCATGACGTATATTCCTATTTGGAGTAATGACCGACCACGGAGAGCAGCCCTTTCTTGATAACTAAACTTAAAGCTCACAACTTGTCCTTTTTGTTTGCACAAAATGTCATATCCTAGAATAAAATGTGATATGATAGTCATATTTGTGTCTAAAATGGCTGAGAAATCCTTTTTCTTTCTCATTACGTGCAATTTAAGGCTATTTTAGCACGATTCGTGCAAATATCAATAGCTAAAGGTGACTGACTTGACCACAATTCAAGAAAAGATTGGTGCTCGCATTGCAGAAAGCAGAAAGGCGCTAGGCTTAACAATGAAAGCTCTGGCAGAAAGAACAGAGAATTTAAAACCGTCACGTATTAATAACTGGGAACGCGGCGCCAGAACACCCGGCCCAGAAGAAGCCGTTCAACTCGCCAAGGCACTAGAGATATCACCCGGCTATCTCCTAGGGCTAACTGATGATATCACTGCCGGCCTAAAACCCAATGTTCCAGGTTTTCTTCAATCTATCCCCCTGTTTAACTTCGATGAAGCTTGCAACCTCACAGATGATCTTTACGAAAATAGTCACAGCTATATCCCACTAGGAAAAGAACTTGAAGGCAAGGCCTCTGAAAAAGCCTTTGCATTGAAAATCAAAGATGACAGCATGAGCCCAGGCCTAAAACCTGCTGATATTGTTATCGTTGAAATAAGCGGCCAGCCGAATCCTGGTGATTTAGTCGTTGCAAAAATTGCTAGAGAAAATGAAGCTATTGTCCGCCAATATAAGCAAACTTCCTATTCGGGCAGTTTTGAACTCATTGCCACAAACCCTAATTGGCCACAAGCTGCAGTAAACTCAACTGACGATGGATCAATCATTGGAATCCTTATAGAAGCACGACATTATTTTTAATAAACCATCAGCCGAACAAAAGGTATCTTAATAGATTGGGCATCAGCAACGCGCAGCTGGTTAAGATAAGCATCAACAATATCGCTCATAAAGTCATCATGGCGTTTTTCTGGCACCCTCTGTAAATGCGGCAACCAGCCACGCATAAATTTATTAAGATGCTCTTTGCTCTCAAACGTAATATATTCGACGGGAGTGAAGCTTGCTTTAAACTGATTCAATGTATTTTGAGCTAGTAGTGCTTGGTAAGTATCCGGTAAATGCTCATAGTAGCCAGGATCAAAGTAATCAAAATAGTCACGCCAACGCTTACTGCTAACAATCTTATCGATTGCTGCCCACTGGTCAGGACACTTGCGATAGAGCATCAATAATATTTTTCCGTTAGGTTTTAGAGCGCGCTGTATATTTGCAATCGCTATTTGTTGGTACTTGACATAGTATAAACAACTAAATGAAACGATAAGATCATATTTATCAACTTCATCAAGATCAAGAACGTCTTCTTTTCTAAATGTCACGTTAGTGAAGCTCGATGATGGAAAAGCCTGATTCGCAAACGCAATCATTTCTTCTGATTTATCAATGCCAGTAATGTGACCATTGGGAATATGCTGACTCAATGCAGCGGTTATTTTCCCATCACCACAGCCAATGTCCAGGATCTGCTCGTCGCCACAAAACTGATATTGTTCAATCAGGTCCTTTGCATGTCCTAGCTGGGTAGCTGAATGTTTAAAATAGAGCTCTGGGTCCCATCGTTTTTGCTGCATAATTGATAATCCTGTTCAAAAAGTTTGGACGCGTAGCTTAAACCAAATAGCCCTGTGACGCCACCCAGTACAATATATATCGCTGGCGCATAGCTCAAGCTCGTCACTGACTGTAGCCATGTCGATACCAGTGGTGCAGTTCCACCAAATATTGCCATACTTACACTCCATGAGAATGACGCCCCAGTATATCGTACGCTGGGCGGAAACAGTTGATTCACTATCCTAAATATTGGTGCGCACAGCGTCGCATCAGCAAATGCATAAGGCAGCTGCATCAGGTAACCAATAGCAAAGATTACAAAGGCGGCGACAATACCAGCCTGATGATTCATACTGGGGAAAAACAGTAATGAGATAGTTGCTGCTATATGAGCATAAAACGTAAATTCTGCCCACTCAAGCACGGCGCCTACACAAGCTACCGTCACTAATTTATTAGACTGTTTCATTCCTTGCGCCCTATGTGATTAACTTCTGCTGTATTGCCAAAACCATTGCTTCAGGAATACTGCCAACATCAAATTTTTCACGAACACTTTCCAAGTAGCGACGCACCGTTGATTTGCCCAAATTTAAAATGATCGCTGTTTCTTCCGCTGTCTTACCCATGCGTGCCCAATACAAGCACTGCAGCTCCCTTTCTTTTAAAACAGGTGCTGCATCCTTCAGTTCTCCCCCAATAAAGCGTCGCCTAAAAGTTTCATTTTGATAAAACGCCGAATATTTTAATGCGGGTTTACCCACCACATATAACGGCAATACCTTATCAAAGAATCCCAACACATAACGATAAAATCCTTGTAGCCATACAGGTGTTACTCTCAGGTTGGTGTTATTCTCTGAGCGGCCTAATATTGTTGTTAGCTTAAAGCCACAATAACTTCGATGAAAACCAATAATATTGGTCACACTGTATATCTCCTGTAAAACATTCTCAAACAACTCACCAAACTGCTTCCTTGGCAAATCTGATGGTAAGAAATATCTACTGCTGGATATATTTTTAAAGTTATTCGTAAATGTATTATCTATTCGACTTAAATCATGCTCGTAATACGGAATCACTACACCGCCGGGATTATTTGAAAAAATAAACTGCTCACCATTAGGCAATACCAAACAGCAAGACAAATAATCAACGTTCAGCACCACCTGTATATCATTGGTTGCATGACTAATCTGATTTTCAAAACGAATAGTATCAATAAACTGATAATTTGATTTTTCAAACTCTTCCGCCTGGCTTAAACCACGCAAAAAATACCGTTGATCAATGATACTCATCCCTGTACCAAAATTCCTACCATAGTTTATTAAATTCTTCAAGAGCCGAGCAGCCCATGAGGAAAGGGTCCCACCCTAATAAACTTACTCCAGTTGAACTTACAGAGACAAGTGAACAATTCTCAGTAAATAAAGTCAACCAGAATTATCCAAAACCATAATAGGGAAGCATAAAAATGAAAAATATTCGCCAATCAGTCTATCAAGGTATGGTGTCATTCATTCAACAAACAACAAGGTATAACCTAAAGGATATTTCCAAGGTGATTCAAGAACCGTATGAAAATGTAAGGCACATTATGCGGGGACAAGCCTATCCTGTTAACCATGATGCCGAACTCAATCTTGCAAAGCTATACGCAATCTCCTTGGATCTATATCATCTTTATCACGCTTACGGAAAAGATAATGATGCGAACGTTTAACCTTCAAGAAGCTGCTGATTATTTGGGGATTAATAAGGAAACAGCTCGCCGTCGCGCCGTTACCGGTCACCTTCCCGGCGCTAAAGTCGGTCGTGCATGGCGATTTATTGAAGAAGATCTTGCCACCTATCTGCGATCACTTTATTCTACAAAGGCATCGCAGGGTCTAAGCACTAGGAGAAAAACAATATGGCCCTCTACAAACGCGGTTCAGTCTACTGGATCGGATTTACACACAAAGGTCAACGTATACAAAGAAGCACTGGGACTTCAGACAAAGTCGCAGCGCAAGAACTACACGACAAGTACAAAGCAGAAATCTGGCGTGTAGATCGCCTAGGCGATACACCTTTATATACCTGGCAAGATGCAGTGGTGCGGTGGCTGAAAGAGTCACAGAATAAACGCAGTATTGAGACAGATAGAATGCATTTACGCTGGTTGGATCAGCATCTGGAAAATATTAAACTCTGTGAAATAAACAGCAATTTGATTGAAAAAATTTCTGATGACCGCAAAAACGATGGTGTGACAAACACCACCGTTAACAGAACGCTTGAGGTGTTAAGATCCATACTTCGCAAAGCTCAGTTTGAATGGCAGTGGATTGAGAACATACCACTTGTTCGAATGCGCTCTGTTGATAACCGACGTATCCGGTGGATTACACAGGAAGAAGCTCGTCGTCTGATCAATGAGCTACCACAACATCTTGCGGACATGGCAGCGTTTACGCTGGCAACAGGACTGAGAATGTCGAATGTGACTGGGCTTCAGTGGGGTGATATTAATTTACTCAAACAACATGCCTGGATTCACCCTGACAAATCGAAGTCCAGAAAAGCAATTTCAGTTCCACTGAATAAAACGGCTATGCAAATTATTCATAGACAGATAGGAAAAAATAACTTTTACGTTTTTACCTATAAAAGAAAACCCGTTGGTCAGTGCAATACACGAGCATGGAGGTTAGCATTAAAACGGGCTGGCATTAGTAATTTTCGATGGCATGACTTGCGACATACCTGGGCATCATGGCATGTTCAAAACGGAACGAGTCTTCAGGAACTGCAATTATTAGGGGGATGGTCTTGCTTTGAAATGGTACTGCGTTATGCGCATCTTTCGAGCGATCATCTAAAACAAGCAGCTGATCGAATAAATTATTGTGACACTTTCACTACAGTAACTAATTTTGATCAACGAAAAATTAGCTAAGCACTTGAAAAAATGGCGCGCCCGGAAGGATTCGAACCTCCGACCGCCTGGTTCGTAGCCAGGTACTCTATCCAGCTGAGCTACGGGCGCGTATTTTTTATTTGTCTGCAAAGCTTGCCTTTGCCTGGCGGAGAGAGAGGGATTCGAACCCTCGATGAGGCTATAAACCCCATACTCCCTTAGCAGGGGAGCGCCTTCAGCCGCTCGGCCATCTCTCCGGAAAATCTTGTGTTCCTGCGGAACATCTTACTCAATAAACGCTTGCTTCTAGATGCATGCGCTAAAGAGGAATGCATGATACCACCGAAATTTCAAAAAGAAAATCGTTTCGTGCTACTTATACTAATTCATTACTGAAAATTATCGATCCGCCGATCAACTTTTTACCCTTATCCTCAGCGATAAAGATTTTTTAACCACACGGAAATTTCTGCTCGACCAAAGTGCACACAATATGCAGCGCGGCAGAATCTGAATCCCAGCTTGCGCTGGGATACCGGAATACTTAAGAGTTTATTTGCTATACTTTTAAGTATTTTAGATAAGAGCTATTCAGAGTCAGATGACACAGGCGGCGTTTGATCACCTGCTACACCAGATTCTTGCTGTAACTTCTCATTCTGAATGCGTTCGTAGATCTCTTCACGATGGACAGATACTTCTTTAGGCGCATCAATTCCCAAACGAACCTGATTACCTTTAACACCCAATACTGTTACCTTGACATTATCACCTATAATCACCGATTCACTGATACGTCTTGTTAAAATTAACATTTTCCTCTCCTTTACTTACTGTACCTCTCCTTTTACCCTTGACTAAGTATTAGCCGTTAAAATCCATATCTTCAATTTTAGTACATATTTCTAAGCTTGCAGTTTAACTTCAAAACCTTAAGGGAACATTAAATATTAAAGAAATGATCCAAAAAGGATCAGTATTATCCAAATACTTTAGCGTTTTGTCAATTATTTACCAGGATTATGCAGGGCTGTCGTTCAAATTGAATGCAGAATGGAGGGTGCGGGCCCCTAAATCTAAATAATGCTCATCTATCACGGCTGAAATCTTAATCTCAGAAGCCGTAATCAAGTGAATATCAATGCCCTCTTGCCCTAAAGCCGATAGCATCTTGGAAGCAACGCCGGCATGTGAGCGCATACCAACGCCAACTAGCGATAGCTTTGCCACCGCATCACTGCCAATTAGCTCACAGGGGAGCTCCTTGGCAACCTGCTCGGCGATAGACATTGCTTGCTTAAAATCGTCACGATGGAGGGTAAAACTAAAATCAGTCGTTTGATTATGATTTGGGGTATTTTGGACAATCATATCCACTTCAATCTTTGCCTTGCTAATTGGGCCGAGAATATAGCTGGCCAAGCCTGGGCGCTTTTTAACCCCCTGGAGGGTGATTTTTGCCTGTGAGCGGTCAAAAGCGACCCCTGAAACCAGCGACCTCTCCAAGGCCTTCTCGCCGTAATCAATTAATGTGCCACCACCGCGCTTCAGACTCGATAATACTCTAACGGGCACTTTATACTTACCAGCATATTCCAAGCAGCGGTTCTGTAACACTTTCGCGCCTAAGCTAGAAAGCTCCATCATTTCATCGAAGGTAATCTTGGCGTGACGACGCGCGCTTGAAACAACCTTGGGATCGGAGGTATATACCCCATCCACATCCGTAAAAATCTGGCATTCATCCGCTTTTAATACTGCTGCAATAGCCACCGCTGTTAAATCCGAACCACCGCGGCCTAATGTCGTTATCTCACCAGTCTCACTAACCCCTTGGAAACCAGCTACAACCGGCACAAAGCCTGCCTTTATCTCTTGTCGCAAAACGGCGTCATCAATATCAATAATACGAGCCTTCTTATGCTCGTCAGTGGTAAAAATTTTGATTTGCGTACCAGTAAAAGAACGCGCCTGACAATCCAATTGGCCTAAAGCCATCGTCAACAACGATGCAGAAACCTGCTCACCCGTGGAAACAAGCGCATCATATTCACGCTGATTCTCACATGAAAAGTTTTTTGCTAATTGAATAAGCCGGTCTGTTTCACCATACATCGCTGAAACAACCGCAACCACGTCATGCCCTTGCGCACGCGTTTGCGCAATAATATTAGCGACATTTTGAATACGCTTAATATCTGCTACAGAACTGCCACCAAATTTTTGCACGATTAAAGCCATTACGCGATTAACCTGTCATTATTGTGCTACTTTATTTTTCACCCACTCGAGAACTGACGCCAAAGCTGGTTTTAACGCTTGTGGATTTGTGCCTCCACCTTGCGCCATTTCCGGTCGACCACCGCCTTTACCACCGACTTGGTGCGCCACTTGATTTAGTAGCTGGCTCGCATTAAAAAATGGTAAACAATCTTTGGAAACACCTGAAACCAATTGCACATCACCATCCTTAACCGTTGCCAAAACAATAGCTACCGCTGGCAACTGTTGTTTTAAGCTATCCAAAATATTGCGCATGGTATCGCGATCGGCGCCCTCTAACTCTTTGGCCAAAACACTAATATCACCAACGGCTATCGCTTCGTCTTTTAACGAAGACATTTGCTGATTCGCCATACGTTGTTTTAGCATGTTAAGCTCACGCTCAAGCTCACGATTTTCATCCAATACCTGCTTGAGTTTTGCATTAACATTTTTGGTATTTGTTTTTAATAGGTCGCTGGCATCACGCAACTGCTCTTCAGTCAGCTCCACCGTTTCTAAAGCTGCCTCACCCGTCACCGCTTCAATGCGACGCACACCAGACGCACAAGCTGACTCTGAGGTAATTTTAAACAAACCAATATCACCCGAATGATGCGCATGCGTTCCGCCACAAATTTCGGTGGAAAAGTCACCCATTTTTAAAACACGCACTTGCTTGCCATAACGCTCGCCAAACAAAGCCAATGCACCAAATTCTTTTGCTTCTTCCGGCGTCATCACCGAAACACTTGTATGATGATTAATACGAATCTGTTCGTTAACCATGCGTTCGATGGACTGCACTTCTTGATAAGTTAACGCTTTAGGGTGAGAAAAATCGAAACGTAAGCGTCGCGGCTCAACTAGCGATCCTTTTTGCCTGACATGCTCACCCAGGATACGCCGCAATGCTTCATGCAATAAGTGAGTTGCCGAGTGGTTTAAAACAGTCGCTGCACGCAAGGATTCATTAACTTGCGCTTGCACAAGTTCCTCATTGCTAAATTGACCCTGCACAACATGACCAATATGTAGATACGCCGTGCCCTGCTTTTGCGTATCTTCCACTTGAAAACGTGCGGTATCTGAGGCTATTACCCCCGTATCACCTACCTGACCACCAGACTCAGCATAAAAAGGCGTGCGATCTAACAAGATAATACCCTTTTCACCTTCGGACAAAGTAGTTACCGGTTTATTATCTTGTAAAATACCAATGATATTTGCCTGCGAACTCAAGGTATCGTAACCAACAAACTTAGTCTCACCAACGATATGAAGACGCTGGGTATGGTCTAAATTAAATTGCTGCGACTGTTGTGACTGCTCGCGCTGATTTTGCATTGCCAACTCAAAGCCAGCATTATCAACTTTCAAGCCACGCTCTCTGGCAATATCCGCTGTTAAATCAGGTGGAAAACCATAAGTGTCGTACAATTGAAACATCACCCCACCAGGAATTTCGTCCGTATCAAGTTCAGCCACTTCTTGATCTAGGCGTTTTAAGCCTTTCGACAAGGTTTTAGCAAACTGCTCTTCTTCTTGCTGAATAACTTGCTCTATTAATGCCGATGAAGAAATTAATTCAGGATAGGCACCACCCATCACTTCGGCAAGCACAGCAACTAATTTATAAAAGAAGGGCTCCTGCTGGCCTAACTTATGGCCGTGACGAATAGCACGCCGAATAATACGTCTTAACACATAGCCTCGCCCTTCATTTGATGGAATCACACCATCCGCAATTAAAAAAGCAACCGAGCGAATATGATCAACAACCACACGCATGGACTTATCCGTTAAATCGTTATAATCAACGATTTCTGCTAACGCTTTTAGTAAATGCTGAAAAATATCGATATCGTAATTATCATGCACCCCTTGCATCACAGCAGCAATACGCTCTAAACCCATACCGGTGTCAACACACGGTTTCGGTAAGGCCGTCAATTTGCCACTTAAATTACGGTCATATTGCATAAAAACAATATTCCAAATTTCGACATAACGGTCACCATCTTCCTGCGGGCTTCCTGGCGGACCACCCTCAACTTCCGGACCGTGATCATAAAAAATCTCGGTGCAAGGACCACAAGGACCTGTCTCCCCCATTTGCCAGAAATTATCTTTTTCACCACAACGTGAAAACTTCTTGGGATCGACTTTCATCTCGTTTAACCAAATTTCTTCGCTTTCTTTATCATCGCGAAAAACGGTTATCCATAAACGCTTAGGATCGATTTTTAACACTTCTGTTAGAAACTGCCATGCGTATTTAATCGCCGCACGCTTAAAATAATCGCCAAAACTAAAATTACCCAGCATCTCAAAGTAGGTATGGTGGCGACGCGTGTAACCAACATTTTCCAAGTCATTATGCTTACCACCGGCACGTACACAACGTTGCGATGAAGTCGCGCGTGAGTAGGGGCGCTCTTCAGAACCCAAAAAGGTCTCTTTAAACTGCACCATACCCGCATTGGTAAACAATAAGGTAGGATCATTAGCTGGCACTAGCGAACTGCTAGCCACCGCCTCATGCCCATGCGCGGTAAAATAATCTAAAAAGAGCTGACGTATTTGATTGGTGTTCATTAAGAGCAAACCTCAATATAAATCTAGTTGGCGAATCATTTCCATCGAAAAGCCACGTTGTAATAAAAATCTACACTGCTTAGCATAGCTTTTGGCATCTACAGGGCGCTGACCATGATACTTTTTCTCCCAAACGTTGAGCAAGTTATCATACCAAATTTCAGGATCGCTGGGTAAATATTGATCTATCAGCTGAGCAGAGACCCCTCTTTGCTCCAACTCTTTTTCAATACGGATGGGACCATAGCCAGATTGCAATCGGCTAGCAACATAGGACTCAGCATAACGGGCATCAGACTGCAGGCCTTCTGCCGTTAAGGTAAACAGCACCTCTTCTAGCTGGTCTGTCGCAGCGTCAAGACCAGCTAAATTTTTGCCTAACTTGTGCTTAAGTTCAGCACGAGAATGTTCACGCCGGGCCAGCAGGTCCAGCGCTTTATTTCGAAGGCTTTCCATTAAGCTTCAACATGCTCCTCGTCTTTTTGAGCAGCACCTTCCGCATCAGGTAATAATTGTGCACGGATCTGTGCTTCAATCTCTTCTGCCATAGCGGGGTTATCTTTCAAGTATTGACGCACATTGTCTTTACCTTGACCGATACGATCACCGTTATAACTATACCAAGCGCCAGCTTTATCAACGATGCCTTGCTTAACGCCTAAGGTAATCAACTCACCTTCGCGTGAAATACCCTGTCCGTACAAGATTTCAAATTCAACTTGACGAAATGGTGGTGCAACCTTATTTTTCACCACTTTAACACGTGTTTCATTACCTAAAATCTCATCACCCTTCTTGATCGCACCTGTGCGACGAATATCCAAACGTACTGATGAATAGAATTTTAGTGCATTACCACCGGTTGTTGTCTCTGGGTTACCAAACATCACACCAATTTTCATGCGAATTTGGTTGATAAAGATAACTAAGGTATTTGATTTTTTGATATTTGCTGTTAGTTTTCGCAACGCTTGTGACATCAAACGTGCTTGCAAGCCCATATGCGAATCACCCATATCGCCTTCAATTTCAGCACGTGGGGTTAAAGCCGCAACAGAATCGACAACAACAACATCAACAGCACCAGAACGTACTAACATATCAGTAATTTCTAAACCTTGCTCGCCGGTATCTGGCTGAGAAACCAACAACTCTTCAACATCAACGCCTAATTTTTCCGCATAAACAGGATCCAAGGCATGCTCAGCATCAACAAACGCAGCGGTACCACCAGACTTCTGACAAGCAGCAATAATTTGTAATGTTAACGTTGTTTTACCGGATGCTTCCGGGCCGTAAATTTCAATCACACGCCCACGCGGTAAGCCGCCGACACCTAGAGCAATATCTAACCCTAACGATCCCGTTGAAATAACTTCAATATCACGACTAGCACCAGAATCGCCTAAGCGCATAACAGATCCTTTACCGAACTGCTTTTCAATCTGTGATAACGCAGCGCCTAATGCTTTATCTTTATCTCCCATTACTGCTCCTCAATAATATAAATTCTAAACACAAAATTTTCATTATTATTTCATAAATTCTCGCGCAACGCATACCGTTATTTGCTAACAAATTCTAATGCCCATGCTAAAGCAAACATAACTGCTTCATGACGAATTGATTGTCGCCCACTGGAAAAATGCATTTTACGGCACTCGCAATGTCCATTTCTAACGCCCAAACCAAACCAAACCGTCCCTACAGGTTTATTTTTTGTACCACCTGAAGGGCCAGCAATTCCAGTTATACTTAAAGTTATATCGGCATCACTATGATTAATAGCGCCCATCGCCATTTCATAAGCAGTTTCTTTGCTGACCGCACCATATTCATCTAAAACAGAAGGTTTAACGCCCAACATTTCGACTTTCGATTGATTACTATAAGAAACAAAACCACGATCAAACCATTGCGAACTACCCGGCACATCAGTAATTGTTTCCGCCAACTGTCCACCAGTGCAAGATTCTGCTAACACCAACTTCCAACCCTTACTTAACAAAGCTGCGCCAAGTTTTTGACTCATTTGATATTTATTCTCAGCCACGAAACTCACCTTCTGTATTAGTTCTAGAAACCAACATAATAACAGTTATGGCAGTAAGAGGTAATGGGATTAGAATGGACATAGAGCAACCTATTTTATAATAGGAGTTTCGCACAAGCGCGAAACAAAACAAATCCCGATGGGGATTTTCAAGGGGAGAATTGGGGTTCTCCCCTTGAATCGCACCCTAACGGGCACAGGCCGTCCATGCGAGCTAGTCTCGCATAGGCGAAATACAACCAGGAAGAAGGTTTGCACTGAAAGTGCGGAACTCCTGTGTAAAACAGAAATATCCGACACACAATACATCTTGCCTATTGAAATCATTCAACTAGTCGGGCGGAAGAGACACCACAACATTAACAAACCAAAAAAACTCAGGTAAACTTTCGAGCTTCTTGGCATTCTTTACAAGGTTTACTGATGACAACAACACCCACCGACACTGAACAGCCGTTGACTGAACAAAAATTAGCTCAGCATACACCGATGATGCGTCAATATCTACGCATTAAAGCCGAGCACCCTGATTTGCTGGTGTTTTATCGCATGGGTGACTTTTATGAACTATTTTTTAACGATGCTATTCGAGCGGCTGAACTATTAAATATTACCTTAACTAAACGTGGTCAGTCAGCGGGTAAGCCAATACCCATGGCTGGTGTGCCCTTTCATGCAGCTGAAGGCTACTTAGCAAAACTGGTTAAGTTAGGTGAGTCTATTGCTATTTGTGAACAAGTCGGCGACCCGGCAACAACAAAAGGCCCGGTGGCACGTGAAGTCACAAGAATTGTTACACCGGGCACCGTAACAGATGAAGCCTTATTAGAAGAACGCCAAGACAGTTTATTAATGGTTATTCATCAAGAAAAAAATAATTTTGGTATCGCATTATTAGATATTTCCAGCGGTCGTTTTATCATTCAAGAAATAGCAAGCGATGAAGCACTACAAGCTGAAATAGAACGGTTAAAACCGGCAGAAATTTTAATCAGTGAAGATGCAGCTTTAGATTATTTATCACCTAAGCTCACCATGAAACGTCGCCCTCCTTGGGAATTTGAATTAAGCACGGCTAATTCTTTATTATGCCAGCAGTTTAATACCAAAGATTTAAGTGGGTTTGGCGTAGAGCATTTAAAGAAAGCAATCTGTGCAGCCGGTTGTTTATTACAATATGTAAAATACACCCAGCGCAGTGCCCTACCCCATATTCACAGCATAAAGTCAGAAGAAAATAGCCAAGCGATTTTATTAGACGCGGCAACACGACGTAACCTTGAATTAACCACAAATTTAAAAGGTAGTAACGAACATACACTGGCTTGGGTGCTGGATAAAACCTCAACGCCAATGGGTGGCCGCCTCCTGCGTCGCTGGATTAATCGCCCCTTACGTGATCAAACAGCCTTGCAGCAAAGGCTAAAAGCCATCAACACTATTTTACAAGCAAATAGTTATAGTGAAATACAGTCTATTTTCCGCGGCATGGGCGATCTAGAGCGCATTCTTGCTCGCGTTGCTTTACGCTCAGCTCGACCACGTGACCTAGTGCAGTTAAGACAAACACTGGGGTTATTCCCTGAGCTTAGACAACAATTAACAACACTAAGCAGCAGTGACCTGTTAACAAATTTAAGCAATGATATTGGTGATTTTCAACATTTACATACGCTATTAACACAAGCCCTTATTGAAAACCCGCCGGCCGTTATACGTGATGGTGGCGTTCTCGCTGATGGCTATGATAAAGAACTCGACGAGCTGCGTGCTTTAAGCAACAATAGCTCACAATATTTAATTGACCTTGAACAACGCGAACGCGAACGCACCAAAATTGCAACTTTAAAAGTTGGCTATAATCGCGTGCATGGTTATTATATTGAAATGAGTCGCGCTCAAGCTGCACAAGCACCCGATGATTATATTCGCCGACAAACCTTAAAAAATGTTGAGCGTTATATTACGCCTGAGCTAAAAACTTTTGAAGAAAAGGTACTAAGTAGTCGTGCAAAAGCATTAGCGCGTGAAAAAGCACTCTATGAAAAGCTATTGGAACATTTAATTCGCTATCTAACCCCATTACAACAAGCAGCAACAGCTTGTGCAACACTCGATGCGCTTAACAATTTAGCGGAGCGCGCTGAAAGTTTAAACCTAACCCAACCACAATTTAGTAACGACCCAGGTATTCATATCGAGGCTGGGCGACACCCAGTGGTCGAGCAAGTTATGGATAGTCCCTTTATACCTAATAATACAGAGTTAAATAATAATAGGCGCATGCTACTGATTACTGGGCCGAATATGGGTGGTAAATCAACCTATATGCGGCAAACGGCGTTAATTACATTAATGGCTTATATCGGTAGTTACGTGCCGGCAAATTCGGCAACACTAGGCCCTGTTGACAGAATTTTTACGCGTATTGGCGCTGCTGATGATCTCGCCAGTGGGCGTTCGACCTTTATGGTAGAAATGACTGAGACTGCTAACATCCTCCATAATGCGACAGAAAATAGTTTAGTATTAATGGATGAGGTGGGTCGCGGCACATCAACATTTGATGGGTTATCATTAGCCTTTGCCGCGGCGGAACATTTAGCAAAAGTATCTCGCGCTTTTACGCTTTTTGCCACTCATTATTTTGAACTAACTACATTACCACAAGAAATTAGCACTATTTATAATGTGCACCTCGATGCGGCTGAACATGGCGAGCAAATTGTTTTTATGCATGCATTAAAAGATGGGCCGGCGAATAAAAGCTACGGGCTACAAGTGGCTAAATTAGCCGGCGTGCCTGCGAGTGTTATTTCGCAAGCTAAAGTTAAACTCGCCTCTTTAGAAAATCACTCGACGACAGCGACTATAACTAGACCAGAGACACCAGCGCAAATAGAATTATTTCCGCAAGAGCCAAACCCTGCATTATTGGAGCTTGAAAAAATCAATCCTGACGATTTAACGCCGAGAGAAGGCTTGGATCTTCTTTATCGGTTAAAAAAATTGTTGGTGTAGACCTACGCGCAAAACTCATTTGAAACAGAAGATGCACCTATGAGCTTTGTGCGCAGGACCATTAGCAAAGGGGGATTACCCTAGACCGATCTATCACTACAACCTCACGCCACTCTTTTTACTTGTGGTTGTAATTTTTGGTAACGATTTTCCACCCGATGTTTTGCTTGAAAATATGCTTAAAATCGAATAAGGAAAATGTTTTCCTGAATGCCATTTGGGTTTGATTTTATTTTTTTTCTTGATTGATGAGAAAGATGGCAGCGGCACGCTAGCTGACCTTTTCTTAACAACAGGTTTATTACTTGTTGGTAAAGGACATGAAGAACGATTTTTACTTAAGGATTTTACTTCTGGGAGCTTCACTACACTTTGCTTGCGCCATAATGTTGGCATAGCTGCAATATCGCTACTATACTTCCTTTGCACCAGCGCCCCAGGGAAATTTATATTAGTCGCAAAAAGTTTATCTAACTTTTCAGGCGAGGTTACTGTTAGAGACTCTTTAAAAAAATTAACTAACTTACCCAACCATAAAAACAATTGCGCCAGTGTAGCATCGTCGCCAAGAATTAATCGCCCTTCCCTTATATATCTCATATAAGCTCTTAAACGCTTTTTATATTTATCAATAACATCTACATAGCTGCTTAAATTTACTTTAACACCTAGTGAATCCACAGTAATAACATTCTCACGAATACCAGATATTACATTGACTAGATCATTCATTATTTTTAGTGCTGAATTGAAAAATATTTTTTCCTTAGCCGCAACATAGACCTTATCTACATCAGCATTAAAAAATCTTGCTAATCGCTCAAGGTGCGCAAGATAATTTGACTTTACACTGTCATCTTTTATAAGACAAAAGCGATAAGCTCTCATTTCGCTGATGGCAATATCTCTTTGCGCCATACTATGACCATCATCCACTTTTCTTGCAGCAATCAGATACCAGGTTCTTTGCAAGATACTGTCTGCATTTTCCCTCTCTGATTCTAACCTAACAAGATCCTCATGCGCCTCAAGTGCTGTTAATCTTAGCTGCTCATTACTAGAGTGTATAAGTGCAAAATAATACAAAACATCGCTAATCTGGCGACGAAAAATATCCTTATTTTTATTTTTGCAATGCTTTCGTATAAAATTTTCGTAATAAATTTGCAACTGATTTCCGTCGAATTGATCTGTCTGGCTTGTGCTATTGGTAGAGGTTGTGTTGATAGAATATGAATATTCGCCGCTATAACTAGAAAAATCGCATGCCGCACTATCTAAATACTTTTCCACCCTATGATAAAACCTTACCACACAAGAGCGCACCGTTGGCGCAACACCATCCTCAATTTGCATTTTGTCAATCGCTATTGCAACTGTGTTAAACTGTAGCTGCGCTTCTTTTTTTAAAAATTGATCCGTATCTTTTTCTTCTTTAAGAGTAGTCATTGATAGCTCCTTAACAATGCACGCAAAAGTGGTAAGCAAAAATATTTGCTGATGAGAACCTTAAATAGTGCAGCTAATGTATCACGACAAAGTTAAAAACAAAAAGATAGGTAGTTAAAAAAATTAGGTCTAATTATATGAGTGTCGTCTAAGCCCGGCAGATTTACTGCCGGGAATAAGGATTTTTTTATGCGGCTTAGATTTGTTTTGGCTGCATATTCCAAAGCTTGACGGTGTTTTTCGCCATCACATCACAAGCAAATAATTCTTGATGCTGAATAGCAAACATTCGACTAATAACCACGGTTGGAAATGAACGAATAAACACATTAAACGTATTAACAGCAGCATTATACATTGAGCGTTGATCAAGAATTTTTTGTTCGCTCTTATCAAGCTCTGCCATCAGGCTGGTAATGGTATTATCTGCTTTAAGATCGGGGTAAGCTTCAAAAGTTGCTTTACGCTATTACGGCGTATCAGCGACTGATAAGCTCTGAATCTGCTCGTTATTTAGCTCAAGCCAGGCGCCTGGGCGTAGCGACTTGGGTAAAAAGACAGGTCCGAAACGAACGCGTTTTAAGCGACTAACTTTTAGATTTTGCGATTCCCATAAGCGACGTACGACGCGATTGCGGCCCTCGACAACAACAACATGAAACCAGCGATTAGCGGCGCCATCGCCACCGGCCTCGACTAAGTCTTCAAAACGAGCTTTGCCATCTTCTAGGTTGACGCCTTGCGTTAGGCGTTTTGTAATGTCGGGGGTTACATCTCCTAAAACACGGACTGCGTATTCGCGTTCTACTTGCGCGGAGGGGTGCATTAGTTGGTTTGCTAATTCACCGTCGTTGGTAAATAGCAATAAGCCTGAGGTATTAATATCTAAACGACCTATATTGACCCAGCGTCCTTCTCTTATAGGCGGCAAAGCGTCAAATACAGTTTCTCGGCCTTCAGGATCTGAGCGAGTGCAAATAACACCGACGGGTTTGTGATAAATGATGACCCGTGACTTTACGGCATGTGAAACTCGGCGACAGGGTTCTCCATCGATGGCTAATTGGTCTTTTGCGCTTACGCGAGCGCCTATTTTGGCGATTTCGCCATTAACGGAGATTTTGCCTTCTTGAATCCAGATCTCAATCTGGCGGCGCGAGCCGTAACCGGCCCTGGCTAGGACCTTTTGTATTTTCTCAGTTTTCATCATAACTTGCTGTGGCTTCACATAGTGTGCTGGTGGATGTTTCTTCAGTTTCTGCAGTTGTTGTGGTTTCTGTATTTTTTACCGTTTCTGCAGAGGCTGATGTTTCTGCGGGCGCAGCATGCTGCGCCCCTATGTCTGGGTTGGTGGTTTCTTCAACTTCTACCGCTTCTGCTGTTTCTGTTGTTTCTGCTGTTTCTGCCAGTTCCGCCGTTTCAACGTCTTCAGAAGTTTTTTCGGTCGTTGTGGCTTCTGTATTTTTTTCTGTTTCTGCAGGGGCCGATGTTTCTGCGGGCGCAGCATGCTGCGCCCCTACGTCTGGGTTGGTGGTTTCTGTAGCTTCTACCATTTCTGCTGTTTCTGTGGTTTCTGCTTCTTCGGCCAGTTCTGCCGTTTCGACATCTTCAGAGGTTTTTTCGGTCGTTGTGGTTTCTGTATTTTTTTCTGTTTCTGCAGGGGCCGATGTTTCTGCGGGCGCAGCATGCTGCGCCCCTACGTCTGGGTTGGTGGTTTCTGCAGTTTCGACATCTTCCGAGGTCTGTTCAGATTCTGCGGTTTCCTTTGGTGAGATCGCTAAGGAGAGTTGTTCGTTTAGTTTTTTCTCTGCTTCTTCTAGATTGGCAACTTCTGATAGTGGTGGTAAATCACTTAATTTTTGCAAATTGAAATAATCTAAAAATACCTTTGTGGTACCAAATAAAGCTGGCTTGCCTGGCACATCGCGATGCCCTACTACTTTAATCCACTCTCGATCCTGCAAAATTTTTATAATGTTTGAACTAACGGCAACACCACGCACTTCTTCAATCTCAGCACGAGTCACGGGTTGACGATAGGCGACCAAAGCCAAGGTCTCAAAAAGAGCGCGCGAGTATCGTGGCGGCTTTTTCTGCCATAACTTTTGCAACCAAGTACTGTATTTTTCACTGGCTTGAAAGCGATAACCACTAGCAACCTGCTGCAAATTAACCCCGCGGTCCTCATAATCTTTTTCAATTTCAGCCAGCAGTGTTTTCATATCAGCAGCAGAAATATTTTTTCGACCATCAAATAACAATTGCAAACGGTCAATACTCAAAGGCTCCGTTGAGGAAAATAATGCCGCTTCAATAATCTGCTTACGATTGTCTTCGCTCACTTCACTCATTTCGCTCATACCGTTATCCTTTAGCCTTAACATAAATTGGCGCAAAAGGTTGCGCCTGCTGTAATTCTAATACCGATTGCCGAATAAGTTCTAAAATAGCAATAAATGTTACTACCACACCCATACGACCTTCTTCAACCGTAAATAATGATGCAAAAGGGGTAAAAGCATTTGCGGTGACCGTTGATAAGACAATAGACATCCGCTCACGAATGGAAAGAGGCTCGCGTTCAATTTGATGCTTGCTAAATAATTTAGCGCGTTGCATAACATCACGCAAAGCGTTTAATAAATCACCTAACTCTATATCAGGATGGGCCACTGTCGATTCCATCGGCGGTGCCGTCGCAATCGCCACATAAGTATCACGCTCTAAGCGTGGTAATGCATCAAGATCCATCGCAGCTTTCTTATAGCGCTCGTACTCTTGTAACCGGCGGATCAACTCAGCACGTGGATCAGCTTCATCGTTAGCATCTTCGGACGGCGCCCGTGGCAATAGCATACGTGATTTAATTTCAGCAAGCATTGCCGCCATAACCAAATATTCACCGGCCAATTCCAAGTGCAAATGTTGCATAACTTCAACATACTCAACATACTGACGCGTAATCTCAACGATTGGAATATCTAAAATATCAATGTTTTGTTTTTTGATAAGATAAAGCAATAAATCCAAAGGCCCCTGAAACGTCTCCAAAAAGACACGTAGAGCATCAGGTGGGATATATAAATCGTCTGGTAGTTCGGATAAGGTTTCACCCTTAACCTTTATCTCCATCGTGGAGTTTATCTCTAGTTGATCTTGCATAAAGTGCATGATACCTCATGTACTCACTCGCTTACAACCTATCAATCCTCCCTTTGCCAGCACGTAATATTTCAGGGGCACCACTAGTAAGATCTACTAAAGTCGTTGGTTCTAAAAGACAAATTCCACCATCGACCACAACCTCTACGCGCCCTTTTAAGTCTTCATAAATATCATCAGGGTCAATCAACGGCTCATCAACGGTTAATACATTTAAACTTACGCTCATTAAAGGGGCATCTAACGCATGCAATAAAGCAGAGGCAATCTTACTTTCTGGAATCCTAATACCAATTGTCTTACGTTTGGGATGCATTAAGCGCCGTGGCACTTCGCGCGTCGCTGGTAAGATAAATGTGTAAGCTCCTGGCGTATGCGCTTTCAGATAGCGGAACATCGCATTATCAACACGCGCATAAACCGATATCTCTGACAAATCTTTACACAACAGGGTGAAATTATGATTGGCGTCTAAATTGCGAATCTGCCTAATTTTTGCAACAGCATCTTTATCACCCAAACTACAGCCCAAGGCATAACCTGAATCCGTTGGATAGACGATCACACCCCCTTGATGCATTAATGACCTAGCTCGCTCAATTAAACGCTGTTGAGGATTCACCGGATGAACCCGAATCATTGTTGTCACACTAATACTCCCTTACGTGACAATGTAATTTGACTACTAATAAATATAATATAGTATATACCCCTAACGGATCAATTTATAAGCAAAAAATAGAGAGGCTAATGAAATTTTTATTTGACTACTTTCCTATCATTATTTTCTTCGTCGCGTACAAAGTATGGAATATTTATGTCGCGACAGCCCTCACTATGGCGGCAGCCGTAATACAAGTCGGCGCCTTTTGGCTTAAACATAAGCGGTTTGAAAAGTTTCACATCATAACACTTGCTTTTATTTTAGTCCTGGGAAGTGCAACATTAATTTTTCATAATGATATTTTTATCAAATGGAAACCGAGCATCGTCTACTGGGCGTTTTCCATTGTTCTCATTGGCAGCCACTTTATCGGCTCAAAAACCCTGATTCGTCGCATGCTGGATGAAAAAATCAATCTCCCCATCAAAGTCTGGGATAAAATTAATATTGCCTGGGGTATTTTTTTCATCTTTCTTGGCGCCCTCAATGTATATGTTATTTATCACTACAGCACCAATATTTGGGTCTACTTTAAATTGTTCGGCACCTTGGGCTTAACGATTTTATTCATTCTTGTGCAAGCCATTTATATTTCCAAACACATTAAAAAAGATAAATAAACCGGCAGGAGAACTAATATGTACTATACCATTTACGGTGAAGACACCCCCGACAGTCTAGAGAAAAGACGCTCAGTACGCGAAGCCCATTTAAAGCGTTTAGAAATGCTAGACCAAGAAAATCGCCTGCTAGTTGCCGGTCCTTTACTTAATGAAGATGGTGAAGACTCCATGCTTAAAAGTGGTGTTAAGGGCTCCGTTATTATCGCTGAATTTGATAACCTTGAAGCAGCAAAAGTGTGGGCCGCTGCAGACCCTTATGTTACGGCTGAGGTTTACGCAAGAGTCACCATCTCTCCTTTCAAAAAGGTTTTTCCTAAATCATGAATGCAGAAAAAAACAAAGAGCGCATCGTTGAAATAAAAAAGCGCCTAACGTCAGCATTGCACCCCACCCTACTGGAAGTCAATGATGAAAGCCATCACCACATAGGGCATGCGGGTGCAAAAACTGGCCTAGGACATTTCTCGCTTGAAATTAGCGCAGAGGCTTTAAAAAATAAAAACCGTCCCACACAACACCGCATGATCTACCAAGCGCTTGGTGAGATGATGCAAACGGATATTCATGCGCTGACTATAAAAATCATCTAAGCTTTCAATAATAGCTCACACTGATGGTGCCTGTTAAAATTTGAGGTTCTGTTAAACACCAAGCCACGCCTTTTTTACGCGGCGGGCGCTATGAAGCGGCGACCGCAACGGTTTGTTAGTGGCTTTTTTAATCCCTTTTCTTTCGTTGCAGTGGCCGCTTCATAGCGCCCGCTGCGTAATAAAAGGCTCTAGCAGGGAGTTTATTCTATATCAAGCAATTCGAGCGGCTCGATTTCTCCAGTTCCCAGACTCTGATAACAAGCTACAGGGTAGCCTATTACAAGCCCTCTTAGAAATTAACAGGGAAATACCATTAGGTAAAGTTAGCTGCACGCTTTGATACGGATATTTTAGAACGCAGCGGCATTGGCCGATAAACATCCCTAACATAGAAGCCTAAAAACACTGCACCTAACAAGCCCAATGGTAATATTGATAGCGACCAACGAAAATCAATTTTAGCCGAAAGAACCATACCAATTAAGCAAACAAAAACACCTGCCGCTAGTGTTATCATATTTGTTAGCACTAAAGCCGTGACCACCATTTTTTCGGGTGCAATATCACGCGCAATAGCAAACACCACCATTTGTACACTTGCAAAAAAGCCCAGTACAAATGAAAAAAGAACAATGCGCTGAAAGGATAAATCAGGCACATAAAGCAGGATGCATAAAACAATCATCGAGCCAACAGCGCCAAAAGAAACAAGCAGCTGATGAAGCTTAAAATTATCACAGATCCAACCGACTAAAGGCGCTCCGCAAGCAAACCCTAAAAAAATCATTCCCGTTGAAAGCGACGCCAAGGACCTTGGCAGCTGATCTGACAATACAAAAAAACGCACCCCCCAAGATTCAGCAAAACCGGCCACCGGTAAATAGAGCAACAAACCCAACAAACAGTTCATCCAAAATTTTCGATAGCGTAGTAAAGCTAATACACCACGAATTCCAGCCAAGCATTTTACTTTTGAAAAAGATTTTCTTTGCCATGGGACGGAACGATTATTTCGCAAACAAACAAAATAAATCAGTGCAAATAAAGCAGCAATAAAAGCAACGAGATAACAAACCAAGCGCCACCCCACAAGCGTCATTATTATCGACAGCATAACATCCGCTAGCACACTGCCTAATATCCCCAGCGCCAAAACAACGCCAGTTGCATAAATAAATTGTTTCCTTGGGAAATAAGCACAAACCAGCTTAATTAAAGCTATAAAGGCAAAAGAAGTACCCGCACTTACAATACATCGCGCCAGTATGGCAAGCCACAGCGTCTCAGCATAAGCAAACATGCAGGCACCAACCGCACACATTAGTAAGGCCGAGGTCAGCCAACGTTTGATAGAGATAAAATCAACAAATAGTAATGCTAAAAATTGCACAGAGACAGTTACAGCATAATAGACTGCCAACAGACAACCCAAAGACAAGTAAGAAAGATGATAAGAGCTAAGCAGTTCACGCATCATCAGGCTAGGCAAAACTCTAATGGCGTGTTCGTAGTGACAAAACAGCGTGCCCAAAAGAATAACCATCGAGGGAATCCCTCGAAACGGGTGGCCTGGGTGACTCCGTGCCATTTGTCAGCTCCCATATACTCAATACCCGATAATAAACCACCGTTTACGAGCAAATCAATACAGGGTCTGTCTGTAGCAAGAGGCGCCACATCAACGACCCTACCTCACTTTAAAGTTATAGAGTCTGGGCTTACCCTTTGAAATTCAGTCTAAATTCAAACAGCTCAATATAGTGACTGTCCACAACAGTAAGCACCACAGATACAGCGAAACTTCATCATAAAGTCACAGAGTCTGAGCTTACGCCTTGCAATTTACCCTAAAAATGCGATATAGTTCGCCCCTTATGCAAGTGTGAGGAAAAATCATGCAAGAAAAAATTCATCCAGCTTATGAAGAAATTGACGTAGTTTGCAGTTGTGGCAACAAGTTCAAAACCCGCTCAACCTTATGTAAAGAGCTACACTTGGACATTTGTTCAAAATGCCACCCTTTCTACACCGGACAACAAAAAATGGTAGATACCGCCGGACGCATCGACCGTTTCCGCAAGAAATACGCCAAACGCAGCAAAACGGCAACATCCGACAAATAATCAATATGTTACATCCTGTAGAGGGTGTGGGATATGTAGGGGTGTAGGGGCGCAGCATGCTGCGCGCCCGCCGAGCCGGCTAAAAACCAACAAAAACCCCTAATTCATCAGCGTCTTCAAACATAATATCAAGACACAACATAACAGCTATCATCTTTAACTTCGCAAACAATTAGCTTAACCTCACAAACATTTGGGGAGGGAGCGCAGCATATGTTTGTGTCAGCTCATTTGGAACCATAGGGACATGGTATGCTGTGCATGCTTGGGTATAAATGGCTGTAGATTGTTGGTGCCGCGGATGTTTGCGGGCGCAGCATGCTGCGCCCCTACGAAGAAGCTGTAACAACGTCGCTAGATGTGAAGAGGTAGTGACAACGTCGCAAGATACGAAAAGGCAGTGACAACGTCGCAAGGATAGCGGGTAATAAATGACCTTATGTGCTACGCGGACCCATAGGATGAGCTCTCACAATACAACATCTCCAGGCATAAGCAAAAATGAAGCGAAATTTGGGCCAACTTGCCACAGACCGACACCCCCTAAAACCCAACAAACTCCAAAGCCCGCTCGATAACGCCAACCCCACGCTCATTATCGCCTCCATGCTCACTCAAATACCGCCGCCAACGCCGAGCACCTGGCTGCCCTTGAAAGAGCCCTACAAGATGACGCGTCATGTGTCTCAATTTTGTACCAGCCGCTAACTGCCGCGCAACATAAGGCATATAACGTCCCAACACAGAAAACACATTAGGGCATTCCACATCGGCATGAAAAAAATCACCATCCCAACGAGCCAGCAACCAAGGATTAGCATAAGCCTCACGCCC
Source organism: Gammaproteobacteria bacterium (assembly GCA_030425685.1). GTDB lineage: Bacteria > Pseudomonadota > Gammaproteobacteria > Coxiellales > Coxiellaceae > JAUIAD01. The sequence goes on from JAUIAD010000003.1 coordinate 40,711, forward strand.
AATCATTACTCCATCCACATGGGCAAGATGCTGCTTGATCTCCTCATTGGTTTTAATACCTCCATTGATAATAATCTCTAAGTCAGGAAAGTCCTTCTTCAGCTGATAAACAACTTCATATTTCAACGGCGGAATATTACGATTTTCGCGAGGACTCAACCCTTTCAGCCAAGCCTTACGAGCATGGATAATAAAGACATGACAGCCAGCTTGCCTAACCCGCTCGACAAAATGCACCAGCTCCTCATAAGAGTCCTGCTGATCAACACCAATACGGGTTTTAACTGTCACAGGCACGCTAACCGATTTACGCATGCTAGCAACACACTCTGCCACCAAAGCAGGCTCCTTCATCAAGCAAGCGCCAAAACGACCTGATTGCACGCGATCACTAGGACAACCAACATTAAGATTGATTTCATCATAACCATAAGCCTCGGCAATGCGAGCACACTCGGCCAACTGTGCTGGGTCAGAGCCACCCAACTGCAGCGCAATAGGATGCTCCTCTTGGTTATAACCCAACAATTTATCACGATCCCCGTGAATAACGGCAGGAGCTGTGACCATCTCGGTGTATAGCAGTGTCTGCTGGCTAATTAGACGCGCCAACATACGATAGTGACGGTCGGTACAAGCCATCATCGGCGCTACGGATAGAAGTCTGTTTACCATAATAGATCTGAAAATCAGTGCAAATAATTAATGAGTCACATCATTAATACACTGATTAACGATATGAACGGGCTCTTTTGATTTTGCATTATCATTACGTTTATCGGCTATGTCTCGTAAATATTCCCGGCTAATATTGCCTGCAATATATTCACCAGTAAAAATAGCATCTTCAAAACGATCAATCGCAGTATCGCCAAGAGCGGCAGAACGAATAGCCTTATAAACAGCATCCAAGTCTTGATAGACCAACCAATCGGCACCAATCAAATCAGCAATCTCTTCAACCGTACGGTTATGCGCTACCAACTCTTCAGCAATCGGCATATCGATACCATAGACATTCGGATAACGCACTTCTGGCGCCGCGGAAGCAAAATAAACCTTTTTAGCACCAGCATCACGCGCCATTTGGATAATTTCTTTAGAGGTTGTACCACGCACGATGGAGTCATCCACTAACAATACATTCTTGCCAGCAAACTCTTGCTTCATCGCATTGAGCTTCAAACGCACAGCATTACGACGCAATGCCTGCCCAGGCATAATAAACGTTCTGCCAATATAGCGGTTTTTAACAAACCCCTCTGAGAAGTTAACCCCTAAACGCTGCGCCAACGGCAAGGCAGCCGTACGGCTGGTGTCTGGAATAGGAATAACAACATCAATATCATGATCTGGACGCAAGCTTAGAATCTTGTCCGCTAATGCTTTCCCCATCGCCAATCGCGCTTGGTAAATGGAAACATTATCCAAAATAGAGTCGGGTCGTGACAGATAAATAAACTCAAAAATACAAGGAGATAGTGACGGATTTTTAACACACTGATGACGATGAACGCCACCATCATTATCAAAGTAAATCGCCTCACCCGGGGCGACATCACCTTCTAGTTGAAAACCTAAAGCATCCAAGGCAATGCTTTCAGAAGCTAGCATATATTCAACACCATGTTCTGTCTCACGCTTGCCATAAACCAATGGGCGAATCCCATGGGGATCTCTAAAACCAACCATACCATAACCATTAATAATCATTAATGCGGCATAAGCCCCTTCCAAACGGGCATAAACAGCTTCCAAGGCTTTAAACAGATCCTCGGGAACAAGTCGTCGCCCGCCAACACCCTGCAATTCATGTGCCACGACATTTAATAGAATTTCAGAATCTGAAACGGTATTTAAGTGGCGCAAATCAGCTTTAATAATTTCATTGGTTAGCGCTTCGGTATTCGTCAAATTGCCATTATGAACCAAGCCTAAACCATAAGGTGAATTAACATAGAAAGGCTGTGATTCATGCGGGCTTGCAGTACCAGCGGTAGGGTAACGCACATGTCCAATACCCACATGACCTTGCAACTTCATCATCTGTTCCCGGCGAATGGCATCGCGCACTAAGCCATTCGACTTAGACAAATAGACACGCTGACCATCGCTGGTCATAATGCCAGCAGCATCTTGACCACGGTGCTGCACAATCGTTAGTGCATCGTAGATATCTTGATTAACTGGACCCTTTGCAATTACGCCCACAATTCCGCACATTGACTTTAACCTCTAAAATTTAGCTAAGAATTTATTTGAATTTTTACCATGGTAATCTTGTTTAACCCACTGACTCACGGCTTTCATCTCTTGTGGCAAAAAGCGATTTAGCCACGTTACCGCTGGTCTAAAATAAGGGCCTAACTCGGAATGATCGAGCGCCGATGTATCCCGTATGGTGCCAGTGTTCACAAACATCAGCAAAACAACAACAACCATAATGCCACGCGCAGCACCAAAGAAAATCCCTAAAAAGCGATCGGACCATGATAAACCGACCTTCTTTAAAACCATATGGACAACAGCATTAATGACAATACCCAGCAAGATCACCGCTATAAACAGCAAAATAAAAGCGATAATATAACGCAGTAGCTCAGACCCAATCCATGGCTCCAAACTATGTTTCAATCCGTTAGAAAAACGTAAGGCCACCACCAGACCAATCAACCAAGCAGATAACGATATCGCCTCGCGCAAAAAGCCACGAAAGAAGCTGATGATGGTGGAGAAAATAATGATTCCTATTATCGTGAAATCGATCCAATTGAAGCTATGTGTTAGTGCTGGCATCATAGATGGTATCTTCTTATTATTCCTGTTAAATGTATCTGCTGCTTTAACTGTTTTTGAAGCTTTTCCGCCTGCTGATGCCTTAGCACCGGGCCAACAAAAACTTCTACTATCGTTTCCTGTCCCTGCGCCCTAGTCCTTAGGTAGACATCATAATGTAGATGTCGTAATTTCCCTGTGATCGATTTTGCCTTTGCCTTGTCCTTAAAGCTTGCTAGTTGAATTGACCAAGCTTTTGGTGCCTCCAAAAGCGTAGGCTGCAATAATACCTTCTTTCGTAACGCTTCTCGAGCGCTTCTTTCCGGCATCTGCACCACCAGCTTCGGCTTTGGTGGAGGTTTAGGGATATGTGCCGATAATGAAAAAAACCTACGGCCATGCGTATGATAAAACAGCAACGGTAGAAAGATCGCCGCTATTGCCAAAAGCACGAGGCCACCGACCAATCGCTCCTTCATTTAAACCCTCTTCTTTTCAGGTGCATCTATTTTCCTGAATATATTACCTTTTTTCCAACATCTGCTTTGCCGCTGCTACTGTATGGAAAGAACCAAAAACAATAATTCTATCCCCAGGTTTACTTTCAGAAACAGCTTTCTTAAGCCCAGCTTCAACCGAAGAGGAATTATAACAACTTTTTACAGCATTTGCTGCCAATTTTGCGCTAATTTTGACCGATTTTTCACCGCGTGGCACATCTAAACCGGCTGCATACCACTCATCCACCAGTGATATCATTGGCAATAAAGCGGCTTCGATATCTTTGTCTTTTAACATGGCCACCACTGCCCTTGTTTTGCCGGCAAAACTCTGGCTATGGCCATAGGACGTTAACTGCTTGGCCAAAAAAGCAACCGACTGGGGGTTATGAGCAACATCGAAAATAACAGCAATATCATCCGCAGCGCTCACCTCAAACCGACCTGGCAAATGGGCTGTGGCCAAACCCGTCAAAATAGCATACTGCGTCACTGGCAGACGCTCCTGCATCAGATCAATTGCCATTAGGCTAGTTGCCGCGTTTTGCAGCTTTAGCTGCGGTAGGGGTAAATTCGTTAAGTTAAACGTTGGACCTTGCCAATTCCACTTATCACCGTTTGACTCAAAATCAAAATCTTTACCCAGAAGTGACAAGCAAACCTGCTTCTCTTGCGCCATTTGCAAAACACTCTGCGGAGGTTCTCGATCACCACAAACAGCTGACTTATCAGGTCGAAAAACACCCGCCTTTTCCTTGCCAATCTGCTCGCGGTTATCACCCAGCCAATCAACATGATCAATGGCGATATTAGTAATGATCGGTAAATCCGGCTCGACCACATTAACAGCATCGAGGCGCCCCCCTAAGCCAATTTCTAATAGCAGTACATCAAAATCAGATTGCTTGCAGATCGATAAAACAGCTAAGGTGGTAAACTCAAAGAAACTTAAAGAGAGATCTCCCCTGACAGCCTCTATGTGCTCAAAGGCATTCACCAGGGCATTATTGTCAATAGACTCGCCGTTAATTCTAAGACGCTCATTAAAGTGTAGTAAGTGCGGGGACGTGTAAGCAGCGACACGATAGCCAGCTGTGCGATAGATTGATTCTAAAAAACAAACCGTTGAGCCTTTACCATTCGTTCCTGCAATGGTAATCACAGGACAAGAAAACTCGGTTAGCCCTAGATCGCTGGCCACCTTCTCAATACGCTGCAAGCCCAAATCAATGGCCGAAGAGTGCAAGCTCTGAATATACGTAAGCCAATCCGCTAATGACTTTTTCATTGAGGCATAAGTTTCGCAAGCAGTGAAGCCACTTTCTTTCTCATCTCACGACGATCGACAATCATATCGATAGCACCATGTTCCAATAAAAACTCGCTTCGTTGAAAGCCTTCTGGTAATACCTGCCGTATGGTTTGCTCGATAACACGCGGCCCTGAGAATCCAATCAGCGCATTCGGTTCAGCAATAATAATATCCCCCAATGTCGCCAGACTGGCAGAAACACCGCCCATGGTGGGATCGGTTAACACAGAAATAAAGGGAATATGGTTTTGTGCTAAACGCGCCAAAATAGCGCTGGTCTTAGCCATTTGAAACAGAGAAAACAACCCCTCTTGCATACGCGCACCACCACTGGTGGCAAAACAAACGTAAGGCAGTTTTTCAGCCAGCGCCTTTTGCGCACCAACCACAAATCGCTCACCAACGGCCGCACTCATTGAGCCGCCGACAAAAGGAAAGTTAAAAGCAGAAGCCACCACCGCTTGTCCTTCGACTTTACCCTGCATCACGATCAATGCTTCCTTTTCACCGGTAGCGCGTTGCGCTGCCGAAATACGGTCTTTATATTTTTTTGAATCACGGAATTTAAGACGATCAATAGAAACGATATTCGCCCCAAGCTCTTCTCGACCTTCTTCATCAAGAAATTGCTCTAAACGACGACGTCCAGAAATACGCAAGTGGTGTTCGCATTTTGTGCAAACATCCAGATTCCGCTCTAACTCGGCTCGATACAAAATAGCCTGACAGGCAGGACATTTGCTCCAAATCCCTTCGGGAACACCCTTCTTTTCAGAGGTTGAAATTTTCGGTAATAATTTTTTAAACCAACTCATAATGAATCTCTTAAAACGCGACACAGTATCGATAACTGCATGAATGATACAGCATTCATCTTAAGATTGAAATTGCTATTATGGAAGAAAGAAAGGCCCTAAAGGCACGCGTGGTAATTTAAATTCAGGGGGGTAAGTCACCTCGACCAAGTAAAGCCCATTAGGAGAAATGGTAACACCCGCAGTCCGTCGGTCTTGCGCTTCCAACACCTCTTTTGCCCATTCAATAGGCTTTTCACCACTACCAATAGCCACCAACATGCCAGCAATATTACGCACCATGTGCAGCAAAAATGCATTAGCTTGCACTTCTAGAATCAGCATACGACCAGATCGGCGAATATCGAGCAATGACATTGTACGAATAGGTGACTTTGATTGGCAACCAGAACCACGAAATGAAGAAAAGTCATGCTCGCCAAGCAGGTAATTACCTGCTTCCTGCATACGCTTCTCATCCAAAGGTTTGTACCACCAACCTACCGCATGACGTAGAATGGCCGGCTTAACATCATGATTATAAAGAACATAACGATAACGGCGAGCAGTAGCACTAAAACGCGCATGAAAATTCTTCTCAACCGGCTTGGCCCACAACACACTAATATCTGAAGGTAAGTTAGAGTTGGCGCCAAAAACCCAAGCGTGGTCACTGCGTTCAGCATCCGTGTCAAAATGAATAACCTGCGCACTCGCATGCACACGCGCATCGGTGCGTCCTGCACAAGTTACTGTGACGCGATGATTTGCCACTAAAGACAGCGCTTTTTCAACTTGCAACTGAACCGTTGACAGCTCCTCTTGCACTTGCCAGCCATGGTAACGCGCACCATCATAGCGTACGCACAAAGCTATGCGCTGCTTTTGCTGACCCTCTTTATTGCTGGTCATGCGGGAATTTGTTGCTGCAGTTCCTCTGCTTGCGCTTTTTGTTCATCGTCTCCCTGCGATAACACTTCGGTGAGGACCTTTTTCGCGGCATCAAAATCTTCCATCGCGATATAGGCACGAATTAAATTAAGCTTGGCGGGAATGCTTTCTGAGCTACCCATATAGTCATATTCATCTTGAGTATCATCATCGTCGTTATTGTTCTCAGCAGATGCTTCATGAAAAGGCGTTTTGTGCATCTTAGCGCGCTTAGAACGGCGTGGTAATGCTGCCCAAATAAGAAAAACAAGCAATACGCCGATAGCACCCAAAATAATTCTCAAGCCCATGGGGCCTAAAATACGTTCCCAATGATCAACCCACTGTGCGATAGTTGATTGTAAGGCTGGCTGCTGCTCAGCTGTGTTCTGTAGCACGTTGAGGTGCGTCATTTCCTTGTTGAGCAAAGTGGCGACTTGATCCACTTGTTTCACTTGATTCTGCAGCGACTTAATTTGTGTATCAATGGCGACTAAACGAGAGTCTGTTTGCTGCTGGAAAAGTAGGTTATTTTGATTCAGCTGATTAATTTCAGCTTGCATCAGCTTTAAGGCCTGACGATATGCCGCCGCATCACGTGCTGATAATTGCTGAGCTCTGGCATGATGCCTACTTAAGCCCTTCTGCTGTACAGCTTTTGCTGCTGGCTGAGAGGCTCCTGTAGTTTTTGGCGCTTGCTGAGCGGTTTTGGCAGCAACTGCTGGCTGCGCTGTACTGTTTGCTGTTGCGACCTGCTGTTGCGGCTGATCAGCAGACTCGTAGGCCTGTGTCGGTGTATTTTGATTAAAATAGCCAGTTGCAAAAACAACAGCCGGAATTAACGTCCCAATTGCAATCAAACGAACATATAATTTAGACACACGCTTTCTCCTTCGCATCAACATAGAGTTTTATTCATAGCAATATATCATTTAAGTATCACTTCAGCAAAATAAAAAGGGGCCAAATGGCCCCTTCTGCTTAGACTAGATAAGCTTAGAACTTGTAAGTTAAACCTACAGTTACCATATCTAAGTCAGGTAGGTATTTAGTGAAGTCACCGTTTGCTTTGGCGATATCTTCCACTTTACCTTTACCAAAGATACGTGAGTAAGCTACGTCAACAGCAACATTTTCATTGATGTTGTAGCCTAAACCAACTTCAACCTTAGGACGGAAATGACCTTTAGTTTGCGTTACATCTTTAGGTGTATAGCTGATTGGACCTGAGTAAGGAGGAAAAACACCTGTAGTACCTGTTCCTTTAACGCTACCAGAAACAGTCACTTTTTGATGTACATAAGCAACACCCGCGGCACCAAATGCATAGAAAGTGTCGTTATCAAAAGGCAAAGTACCTTTAGCCATTAGATCAAACGCATAGAATGATTCTTTTATCTGTCCATTAAAAGTACCATTTGTAAAGGTAGTTGGAATGCCATGAATATTCATCTGCACATCTTTTAATGAGCCGCTAGTTTTTTCCTTTAAAGTAGGTAAGTAGGCAAAACCACCTTCAAAACTAAGGTATTGGTTAATCGCATAACCTGCCGCTAAACGTCCGGCAAAACCATTTAAATCATTTGTGGATGTTCCAGCAACCGCGCCGTGCAATAATGAATAACTTTTATCCATTTTGAAATCTTTTGAAACTTGATCCATGCCGTAACCAGCTTGACCACGAACATAAAAACCACTGTGATCGACTGGCGCTGGAGTATCTGCCTGGCCGGCCATTGCAACCATACCTGTTGCTAATGCAGCAACAGCAGAAGCGCTAACAAGAACTTTTTTCAACATAGTGAGTTCACCTTAAATTAACTTTTATACAAGTCCTAAACAAAAAGCCTAAATAATTTTATTGAGAAGAATTCCCGAGGCAGGTCCATTGCAGCGCAATTTAACAATATTAAAATTTTCTGTCAATGTTTAATCAAAGCGAATAATTTAATTACAACTTTTTTTACCCTTAATGAGTAGTTAATACTTCGGAATTACATACTAAACAATTCGCTTTGCGTAACTGTCTTTATTTTGAGATCAAATAAAGCTCAAAACACGCCTTCTTATTATCTCTTTCGTTCATTTCTTTGCATTAATTTCTAAACCATTCTAAAATAAAGTAAATTCATTGGTTTCAGGGAAGAAGATCATGAAAGCGACGTTAGCACATACTCTTGCATTTATTCTCAGCCACCTACCACTGATTATGTTGTTACTAGCCTTAATAATAGCCAGTATTATCGTTGTTATGCGCGGTGAGCACGGTGGGAAATTGCAAAATGTGAACACCTTTGTTGCTTTGATGATGCTAATGGCAGTAGGAATTCCCTGCTTATGGAACTTTATGACGCATACCTTTCTGACACTTAATGGCAAACATTTATTTACCTGGCAAGCGAATCAGCTGAAATACGGGTTTGCTATTGCCAACCTTGCTATTGGCTTTGCAGCAATCATTGCGTTTAATGCCAGCAAAGGGTATCGATTGGCAATGACACTTATTGCTACCTTTTTCTTTTGGGGCATTGCAGGCGGTCAGCTGTATATTAAACCTGGGCAAACCAATATCATGTTTTATACCTACATCATGATTCCTGTTGTTATGATGGTGTTAATGGGTATGTATTGTAAACGTGCGCGGACGGTGTTTACTCACTAGAGTTCTATTCCTACCTTAAACTGTCATGCCTTTATCTAACCCCAAGACCGGTGTTATACCTGAATTTACCTACCACGGAGGTTTGCGGGCGCAGCATGCTGCGCCCCTACAGGGTGCAAATCACATCACCACTAGAATACAGGAGTTTCGCACTTGTGCGAAACAAAACAAATCCCGATGGGGATTTTCAAGGGGAGAATTGGGGTTCTCCCCTTGAATCGCTGTCCATGCGAGCTAGTCTCGCATAGGCGAAATATAACCAGGAAGGAGGTTTGCACTGAAAGTGCGAAACTCCTGGAATAATAGAACCCCTCAATGGGCGTAGAGGCACTATATGTTGCGCTTGCGAGGGTTTACTGCTACGGCAGTTTGGATACAGCATGATGCCTATGCCCGTTAGGGTGCACCCCTACTAAAACGGGCGCAATTGCTGCGCCCGTCGTTTTTATAAAAGTTTAGATCTAATCATCTAGTTTTTTATTAACACGCAATGTTAAATAGAAACCTGCTGCCATGCTAATTACTAATAACACTGTTGTGACGATATAAAACATTTACGACCTCGCTTATGGTTATTAATAGTAAGTATGCTCATCTTTTTCAATATCAGCTGCGGTGATTGTTTTGTCCTTAGCCCATATTGTGCGATACGCAAAGATCTTATAGACCAAAATGACAATTAACAACACCACACCAACATATAGCATCATATTTAACGCATACTGACTCGACGTTGAATTCCACACCGTTAAACTTTGGTTCGGGTTAGTCGAAGAAGGCATGATAAAAGGAAATAAGGTAGCACCCGCTGTTCCAATTACCCCACCAACCGTAAAGACACTTGCCCAAAAACAAAGTATCGCATTACGCTTATAGTTTGCCCACAGTGAAACAAACATCGAGAGATAAGCAATAATAGGTACATAATATTTCCAAGGGTAGTCATTATAGCTTTGAATCCAATAACCCACGCCTTGCGACACTTGATTCTTCAACGGGTATAAATCAGGATTTGCCGCGGAAGAAAGCAAATGATAACCACTGACATCAAACACTATCAACAGACCTGCAATGCTAAATGTTATAAATAGTAAAACAGTGAATAAAGCATGCAGCTTACGCCCCATCTCGCGCAAATGCCCAACTGTGCGACGCTGAATATAAGCAGAACCATGCATTAAAACCATTAATACCGAAGACACGCCAGAGAGCACAGCAAACCCAGATAATAGCTGGAAGAAGTTTCCTGTATAAAAATCTCGGAACGTACCCGGATCAAAATGGAAAGGCATGCCCAGCAGGCAATTCCCTAGCGCTACACCAAAAATAAACACCGGTACCACCGAGCTTATTAACAAGCCAATATCCCAACAGCGGCGCCAAACGTGACTCTGAATCTTACTACGATAGTCATAGCCTGGTGGGCGTAAGAATAACGACCACAGAATACAGAACATCGCAGCATAAAGGCCTGAAAATGCTGTTGCGTAAACCACCGGCCACACAACAAACAAGCCCCCACCAGCAAAAACAATCCAGGTTTGGTTGCCATCCCACACCGGCGCACTAATATTCAAAAGCACACGGCGATCTTGCTCATTGCGCAAAAACGGCATAATGGTCGTTACACCAGAATCAAACCCTGCCGTTGCTGCATAAACAATCAAGACAAAACCAATTAACGCCCACCAAGTTACTTGTAAGAAAGAATAATCCAGCATTATTTGCCCTCCATACCTACGACACTAGGCCCACGACGGGCGTATTTAAACATTAGAAATAACTCAATCGCAAACAAGCTGAGATACAAGAAAATAAATCCCGACAAGCTGGTTACGATTGTGGCAAAGTTAATACTTGAAGTCCCCATAAAGGTCGGCAAGAAATTATGCACCACCCAAGGCTGACGCCCCGTTTCAGCTAATACCCAGCCAGCTTCAGCGGCAATATAGGGAATAGGGATCGCATACAGCACCATCCGCAAGTAGAAACGATGCTTATCCAAGGTCCCGCGATAACTAAAAAAGTAGCCGAAGAGAATAAGTAATAACATTATCCCCCAAAGACCAATCATCAAACGAAACATCCAAAAAGCCGTTGATACCTCGGGAATGCCCGAATAAGCCGCCTTATCAATTTGCGCCGGTGTTGCATCAACTACATTCGGTGCAAAAGGCTTAAGCAAGAAGCCATAACCAAGATCATTTAGATGTTGCTTATATACAGCTTCAGCGCCCATATTACCTTTAATCATCTGCTGCAAAGCACCATAACCAGACATACCACTAACAACACGCTTACGGAATTTCTCGACTAAAGGTTTGACCCCTTCAACCGTACCCGTTAATGAGTGCGTAGCGATTAGACTTAAGGCCCAAGGAATTTTAATCGTAAAGAAAACATTCTTTCTTTGTTTTTGATCAGGAAACGCGACCAGATACCAAGCTGCAGGTGGTTTTTGTGTTTCCCACTGCGCTTCAATCGCCGCCATTTTCTCAGGCTCATATTTAGCAACCTGCAAACCATTCTGATCACCATAAAAGCCCACAGACAAGACAGCGATCAAACCAAAACCTGCACCTACGGCAAAAGAGCGCTTAGCAAAATTAATATACTTGCCTTTTAACAAGTAGTACGCACTGATGCCCATAATAAACATACAGCCTGTTAAAAAGCCGGCAAAGGCAACATGACCAATACGAATTTGCGCCAGGCTATTCAAATACAACTTACTAATAGCGCTTAAGTTTAAGCTCATATTCTTCCATTCAAAGCTGGTTGCCACCGGATGTTGCATCCAACTGTTAGCAGCAAGAATATTAACAATCGACAAGGTAGCCCCACCAGCCATCAAGAAGGTGACCAGAAAGTGCATCTTTTTACTGAGCTTATCCCAGGTAAAGAAAAACAACCCAAACATGGTCGCTTCCAGCATAAATGCGGTGATCCCTTCGATCGCTAAAATAGGACCGAAACTTCCGCCGATCATGCGTGAAAAATAAGCCCAGTTAGTACCGAACTCAAATTCCATCGTCATTCCGGTAACAACCCCCATGGCAAAGTTAATCGCCAGGAGCTTACCCCAGAATTTCGTCATATTCTTATAAACTTCTTTACCTGTTTTGAGGTATGCAGCCTCCATCACCACCAATAGCCAGGTTAAACCTAGCGTTAATGGAACAAATAAGAAGTGAAAGATTGCGGTTAAACCAAATTGAACACGAGAGAGATCTACGACAGTTTGCGTTGGAAACACTTGAACATCCTTATTCAATAGTCAACAAAAGAGGTCTCAAAAAGCTTAACAAATAGAAGAGCTTAAAGCAAACTTGCTCTAGGGCATCTTTCGTATCTGTCTATCAACTAACAAACTAGAACATATTTTGAGTTTAACCGTAGTCGCCGCTTTACAAGCAATTAGCAACAGGAGAAAACGTTTTGCGATGAATAGGCGTAACGCCCAAAGTCTGCAGCGCCGATATATGTTTTTTAGTTGGGTATCCTTTATGCCCAGCCAAACCATAACCCGGGTATTCTTTATCCAAAGCAACCATCTCTCGATCACGGGCAACTTTTGCAATAATAGAAGCCGCCTTAATTTCCTCAATTTTTTGATCACCCTTAATAATCGCTTCCATTTTATAGGGTAAATCCGGGCAGCGATTTCCATCAACTAACACTTCTGTAGGCTGTACTTTTAACGTCAGTACCGCGCGCTGCATGGCCAGCAAACTTGCTTGCAGAATATTAATTTCATCAATTTCGATGGGCTCGGCACGGCCAAAAGAATAGGCGATACTCTTTTCAATGATCTCATCGAATAAAGCTTCACGTTTTTTTTCGGAAAGTTTTTTTGAATCAGCCAAACCTTCGATCGGGTTATTGGCATCCAGGATAACAGCAGCAGCAACGACAGGACCCGCTAAGGGACCTCTGCCAACCTCATCAACTCCAGCAATAAGCATAAAAACTCCTGTAATAGCAGCGCCGTGTAAAAGCACCATAGTCTCAATAAAACGTTGTGCCTTTAAAAAACCATAACGCCTACTCATAACGGTAGAGTAGGCGTCAAAAAATCACTCCCACTCAATGGTAGCAGGCGGCTTACCCGAAATATCATAAACAACGCGAGATACTTCCCGCACTTCATTGACAATACGGTGACTGACGTGAGACAAAAAGTTATGCGGCAATTCAGACCAATGCGCCGTCATAAAATCAACCGTGGTAACAGCACGCAAAGCAATCACATAGCCATAATGACGCGCATCGCCCGTCACACCAACTGATTTAACCGGCAAAAAGACCGCAAAAGCTTGGCTTACTTTATCATAAAGGTCATTTTTGCGTAGCTCTTCAATAAAAATGGCATCAGCACGCTGAAGAATATCAATGTAATCTTGCTCAATTTCTCCGATAATACGCAAGGTTAAGCCAGGTCCTGGGAATGGATGACGATAAACAAGTTCGTAAGGCAAACCTAATTCGACACCCAGTTTACGCACTTCATCTTTAAATAATTCACGCAACGGCTCAATTAACTTAAGATTCATCTTCTCAGGCAAACCACCAACATTATGGTGCGATTTAATCACATGCCCTTTGCCCGACTTTGTTTTAGCCGATTCAATCACGTCCGGGTAGATGGTCCCCTGCCCTAACCATTTTACACCCGTTAGTTTATTTGACTCTGCCTCAAAGACACGAATAAACATTTCACCACAGATTTTGCGCTTACGCTCAGGGTCAGTGACACCTTCTAAAGCAGTAAGAAACTGTTCTTTAGCATCGACACAAATCACATTAACATGCATGTGCTCGGCAAAAACCTTCATCACTTGTTCCGCTTCATTCAATCGCAACAAACCGTGATCGACAAAAACGCACGTTAACTGCTTGCCTATCGCTCGGTGCAATAGTGCTGCTACCACTGCGGAATCAACACCGCCAGATAAGCCCATCAGCACATGATCATCACCTACCTGTTCACGCACATGCGCAATGCTATCGTCAATAATATTGGCTGGCGTCCAGGTTGATTCGCATTGGCAAATATCTTTAATAAAGTGCTCTAAAATTCGCTGCCCTTGGCGTGTGTGCGTAACTTCCGGGTGAAACTGCAGACCATAAAAATGGCGTTGAAAATCTGCCATACCTGAATAAGGTGATTCTTTAGTGCTACATAATACCTCAAAACCGGGCGGTAACTCAGTGACATGATCACCATGGCTCATCCACACATCCATCTGTGCAATACCATCTTCATTGACATGATCTTCTATATCACGCAACAACAGCTGGCTGTTATCGATATTAACTTTGGCATAGCCAAATTCGGCTTTAAAGGAATTATCCACTTTACCGCCTAATTGCAGCGCCATAGTTTGCATACCATAACAAATACCTAACACCGGACAACCTAGCTCAAAAACAATCTCTGGCGCACGCAAGGTATGATCGGCAGTAACCGTCTCAGGCCCGCCAGAGAGAATAATGCCATTAGGATTAAACTCTTTAATCACGCTCGCTTCTTCATCAGAAGGAATTAACTCACAATAAACACCCGCTTCACGCACCCGACGCGCAATAAGCTGCGCATATTGGGAGCCAAAATCTAAAATTAAAATACGGTGTTTATGAATATCAATCGACATTATCTTTTACTCCACCCAATAGTTTGGTGCTTCCTTAGTAATAATCACATCATGCACATGGCTTTCACGCATACCTGCTGAGGTAATACGCACAAACTTAGCGGCCGTACGCATGGTTTCAATATCTTTAGAACCGGTATAACCCATACTAGAACGCAAACCACCCATTAACTGATGAATAACCGCTTGCAACTTGCCTTTGTAAGGGACGCGTCCTTCAATGCCTTCAGGGACATATTTACCTTGCTCTTCTTGCGTGTCTTGAAAATAACGATCACGTGAACCATGCTTTTGCGACATAGCGCCCACTGAGCCCATACCACGATACGATTTATAAGAACGACCCTGATAAAGCACCACTTCACCCGGCGCTTCTTCCGTTCCCGCAAAAAGACCACCAATCATCACCGCAGAGGCACCGGCAACAATAGCTTTACAAACATCACCTGAAAAACGAATACCACCGTCAGCAATAATAGGAATATTCTGTCCCTGCAAAGCTTCAGCCGCATTGGCAATCGCACTGACCTGCGGCACACCGACACCCGCAACAATACGCGTCGTACAAATAGATCCCGGACCAATACCGACTTTAACCGCATCAGCACCTGCCTCAGCTAGGGCTTTAGCCGCATCGGCAGTCCCCACATTGCCGCCCATGACATCAACGTCAGGGAAATTAGCCTTAATCCACGCCACTTGATCCAACACGCCTTTGGAAAAACCATGCGCTGTATCAACAACAATAAGATCAACGCCTTCAGCCACTAACGCTTCTACACGCTCTGGTGTATCTGCCCCGGTACTAACGGCGGCGCCAACACGTAACTGACCGGTTGTCGTTTTACAGGCATTAGGGTTTTCTTCTGACTTTAAGATATCTTTAACCGTCATCATGCCACGCAGTTCAAACTGGTCATTGACGAGCAACAGTTTTTCCAAGCGATGCCGGCGGAATAAAGACATACCCTCATCGCGAGAAATACCTTCATGTGCGGTAATCAAACGATCTTTAGGCGTCATTAACGCAGAGACCTTTTGACTCATATCCGTTTCAAAACGAATATCACGGTTAGTAATAATACCCACCAACTGATCGCCATCAACCACCGGCATACCAGAAATATGATATTCTTGACGAATCTTTAACAGTTCACCAATCGTGGTATTAGGCGAAACCGTCACCGGATCTTTTACCACACCACTCTCAAATTTCTTAACTTTACGCACTTCATACGCTTGCTGCGCAGCGCTCATATTTTTATGCAAAATACCAATACCACCCGCTTCAGCAATAGCAATCGCTAAACGAGCTTCTGTTACCGTATCCATCGCTGCCGATAGTATGGGTATATTAAGGTGAATATTTCGAGTCAATTGAGTTCGTAGAGAAACGTCTTTAGGCAGAACTTCTGAATAGCCAGGCAGGAGCAAGACATCATCAAAGGTTAAAGCTTCTTGGTCAATTCGCAACATAGTAGGTACCCCGCGCGCCGATCATGAAACACGCTAGTGTAGCGATTTTTCAAACGACTGTCGAGGACATTACGTAATCGATATTATTCTGTAGATGAACTTTCTTGGCAAACTCTAGCTAGTCGTGCAGAATAAATAAACCCATAGAGCTACAAATACCAGCCAAATCAAAAACCATAAACACCATCGCTTTCCATTACGTTGGCACACTCAAGAAATATAACTTTCCTATATATTGCAGATTAAAAACGAAAAATAAAAAAAATTAAAAACCCCGTAATAATTACTTGCATTAACTGTTCACATAATATACTATTTCATCTCGTTGGCAGCAAAGCCAGCATACCAAGCAAATAAGTCAGTGGGGTGTACTTATGCAGAGCAAAAACAATTCTTTAAAGTTAAAACTATTTCTACAGCAATTATCTATGGTCAACAGAGCACTATCCAGTGCCAATATCATGTAGTACTTACTACAAATTCAAAATACATTTTATATTAATTTTTTTATAGGAAAGTAGGAACCGTATGCGCTTTAATACTCGAACTCAAACCAATTCATTATATAACGAACGTTCTATTTGTAATTTAATTTCAACCAACAATGATTCCGAATGGTCATCATCTTCAGAATCCGGGTGGTCATCCTCAAGCTCAGAGTGGTCATCTTCCTCAGAGTCAGAATGGTCATCAAGCGATACAGGAGATGCGCTTTTTGCTCAAACGAGAAATAGAAATAATGCTTTATTTACAAAACCAGATAGCAGCATACCACCTTATAGCAACAATGAAGCCTTATCCGAATTCAGTGAAGCAAACAATATCAGACGCAGAAGAAGGACACGTCATCGCAGAAAAAGCACAAGGCGACGAACACATCCTAAAAACAAAGCACAACCCTGCCCCCTTGGCGCACACTGGCACAATGCCGAATACGACAGCAGCCAAAATGAATGGGTGGCGCAAAATCAACAAGGCAACGTGGAAATAACCATGGATGCTAACAACATCACAACACTGGAAGTGTTTATCAATGGAAAAAGTAGTCTTTTTGAACGCCCAGCACGGGAAGTTGTTGCCTTTGTTAATGCTATTTCAACGACGACAAACAAAGAAGTTTATCGCTCTGGAACAAAAACACGTTTACAAACACTCATTGATACTGACCTTCAAAATGAACAAGCGCTAAGTAACTTAATACAATACCTAGCATCTACCATAGAAAACAACCAACCAATTTCATATCAACAAATTTGCCAGCTCGAACTTGATAGCCTGGCTTATAAAAATGGCACTTATGACAGACGAAGTCAATTAGAATCAGTAATACTCGATGTTATCGCCACTATCGATGACAGCATTTCACATAGTGAAGAGCAAATGCAAGACGGCGCCAAATACAATCCTTTAGATATGAAACACTCACAAAATTTTCTATCTGAAAGTGCTTGGGCAGGCGCAACAGCTGCGGTATTTAGTTTAATGGATGCTTGCATTTTAATCGGTGAAACAATGCGAGACTACTACAATGGCAAAACCAACTCTGCACAAATCGCACAAAGTATTTTAGATCACATGGGCGATTCAAATTTTGATAGAGCCATGGGACTTACTGGCACAGCAAAAGATACTTTAAATATAACTGTTGGTATCAATATGTTTTCCTACTGGTGCCGTAGCAAAGAGGTGGTCGAATTAGCAGGCGCTAGCATTGCCGCACCTATCTTATCGCTTCCCATGGGTATCTATGAAGCTTTTAAAGGAACAAGCCAAATCATGCAAAGCGGCAAACAAAGTGGTAGACTTATTTTTCTAAACCAACTAATTAATAAAGAATTAAAAAAGGCTGGTATTTCAAGTTTAGGACCAAAACTAGGCTATAAAACCACCCCACAAAATCCATCAGTAGACGAATCACGCTGTCACGCCATCATTCATATGAATGAAAAAAATCTAACAATGTTTAATGATGCCTTTGTACAGGCTTTTAGTGGCATGACAACTTCTGCATCTGCAGCTGTACTACTTGCTGCAGAAACAGGCGCTGTTGCCGGCACCGTTAGCAGCGGCGTAGCTGCTGGAGGTGCTTGTGCCGCAGCCGCCATGGCAGTACCTGTGATTGGCTGGTGTTTAGTTGGCATTGGTGCGCTAACGGGGGTGGCTTACTTAGGCTACAAAGGTTTTAAACGCTATCGAAATACCACATGTAATAAAGCATTGGGTTTTTTCTGCAACGGCATAGCCACAGTTGGCGATCATCGACGCTTGGATATTTCTTTATGGTTGCGCGCAAGTGCCATTGAATTCCTGATGAACAATTCTGCGAGCGAAAATGATAGAATTAAATGCGTGCTTGCCATGCTAGTTGCATCAGCTTTTTTCACACCTTTTGATAATGGTGATACTTTTACTAGCATTGAAAACATTAAGCTAGCAGCAAAAAAAGTGATTGAGTTAGGCACTAGCAACCTAATGGACTTATTTAAAGAAGCAAAATTTGGCGGCTAGAGATAACTGAAAAGGGCGCAGTCATTGCGCCCCAATAGAGTTTACGCACTACGCCGACCGAGCCAATACATAATAAATGGAGGCAGTGACATAACCAATAAACCAATAATTAATAAGGTTTCATAATGCATCACACCGCCAATTTTAATATTGGTCGGTGGCATAAAACCAATAATAAACGTTACCAACGAACCAATAAAACCCGCTCCGGCAACAATCCACATGCCCGTATTTTTCCCGACAGGAATCATAAAACCATCTTCACGTGGCAATTTTTTATAACGCAAACGAATAGCGGCAGCGAACATAAACAAATACATCAACATATAAAGCTGCGCCGCTAAAGCGGTTAACAACCAATACGACGCATTAACACTAGGCAATAACAAAAAAACCAAGGTAATAACAGAAACAATCAGCGCTTGCAGAATCAATAAAACCGCAGGGGCACCTTTACCATTCTTTTTACACAACCACGGATAAATATCACTGTCATTTAAAGCTATAGACAAACCGCGCGTTGGTGCAATAATCCAGTTATTAACACCTCCCATACCACCAATAACCAACATAATAGCAACAACAGGTAAAACCCATTGCAAATGATAAGCAGTAAAAAAGGCGGTAAACGCTTCCATAATACCCGCTACTAAACTGATATGATTAGCAGGCAACACAATAGCAATAGCTAAGGATCCGCAAATTAAGGTAGAAACTATAATTATGGTAGAAATAAGCATCGCACGCGGATATGAACGCTGCGGATTATCCACATCACGACCATGCACAGTAGCAATTTCCATACCACAAAATGACAACATAATACCTGTTAGCGCCACCCACATATTCGCATTTGCATGTGGAAACATAGCATGCGCGGTAAATTGAATCTCTAAATGCTT
The DNA here is from genome assembly GCA_030425685.1 of Gammaproteobacteria bacterium. Taxonomy (GTDB): domain Bacteria; phylum Pseudomonadota; class Gammaproteobacteria; order Coxiellales; family Coxiellaceae; genus JAUIAD01. The sequence goes on from JAUIAD010000003.1 coordinate 60,224, forward strand.
ACCTGATGTTATCCAAACAACACCCAAACCAATAATTAACATCATCGGAATCAACAACCCAGTAATAGTACAAAAGTTTGCAAAACGCGCCGAGGCTTGTATTCCCATCAAGTTAATAACGGTGGTGCCCCAAAAGGCCACCAAAATAATCGTAATTAAAAAAGCACGGTTGGTAGCTAAATCAGGCGATACTAAATACGCAATAGTGCCGGCCACAAACGACAAAATAGTCGGATACCAAATCACATTTTCAATCCATTGAAACCACACCGCCAAAAAGCCTGACGGTTTTCCAAAGGCATTTTTCACCCAAACATAGACTCCGCCTTGCTCTTCGCTCGTTGAGGCAAGCTCCGCAGAGACTAAAGCAGAAGGTAATAAAAAGAAAATAGCCCCTAAGACAAAAAAGAATATCAAAGAGCTGCCAAACAAAGCCGTAGCGGGTAAGTTACGAATACTATCAACCGAGCCGGCTGTAATCATAGCCAAACTAAAAACGCCCAGCGCCGTAGCTCTTTTAGTAGAAGATTTAAACATTATACAATCTCTCAAAAAATAAATTTAAGCGCACTACTTTATGCGCAACCAGTTAAAAGCAAATAATTTTTAGCACAAGCGAGCTAACAGCGTTTATATTTTTTAAGAGGTTTTCGTGTAAAAACAAAAAGTTTGGCAGTAGATCGCCATTGATAGAGGGAGGACGCAAGCGGCAAGTTGTTTAATATTTGTCTAATCATTCCAAATCTCCGACATAAAAGCTGGTTTTTTCATGGTAAATTCTCCAGTAAAGGTTCAAAACAAGAGCAAAATCTTAGCACGGGGTAAATATAGAAACAAGTCTAAGGCTTGGTGCAAACGTCAGAAGGCCGAAGTGTTGCGCAATCTTTCTCTTGACTCCGTATTGCACTAGCAATAATCTGATTATTAAAAAAAGAGCACACATCTAATGGGGAAAAATAATACCTTTGGCCTTCAGGCTTATCTCCTCGCCGATCATCAGCTTCTGCTTTGCACTCAACCCTAACACCGGAAGATTCATAATCATCAAAACTTTGCAGCCTTTCTTCAATTAAACCCGTCCTAACAACATCTTCCATCGGCATAAAGCTACTGAACAAAATATTGTGAACCATAGTGGGGAACTGGGCTATTATTAACAAACAGGCAAGCGTATTGTCAGCAAACAGATACCTGAAATAAATCAGGCGAAATAACCTATCCTCTTTCCTTACACACAAATAACTTAATAACGCCACAGGATTTAAATGATCAGGGGACTCAAAACCAAAACGATACATTTCGTTATCTTCAAACAAAGTCTGAACCAACTTAACTAATTGCGGGTAACTCTTTTGCTTAAAGGGATGTTTAAGCAACACCTTAACAAGCAGCAAAACAACCTTTCTCACCTCGACGATAGAAACATCACAGAAATTATCAGGATTATTAAACCAGCCAATTTTTTCAAACAAGGCATCTAACAGTTTCTCATCATATAGAGCATGGTGCTCCAAGAGCAATTGTAGGCTAACAGCATCAACCCTACCAAAAACAGCGAGAAATAATGGATCTAAAAATCCAGATCTCCACGGATCCACAAGAAGCGTAATAGATTGCTCACCTCTATGACTTTTTAATGGGTGCTGTAACAAAAGGCTTGTAATTTTATGATCACCTTTTAAAACTGCTAAATACAAAGCACTAGGTGCATTGGGAAAGGGGCAATAATTTGGATCAGCACCTGAATCCAATAACTCTTCTACTGCGGTGTAATTTGACCTATCAATCGCTAAAAATAGCGGTGTACCGAATGCATCGCAAGCCATATCTCGAGATCTATAAATATTTAAATTAATGCCGCTCAAATTATCAGGGAGGGGTTTGCTATCTTTTATAGCGTTGATGATATCCGTGTATAACTTAAGGCTCGGAGCTTGATTGAATTTAAATACTTGCATCTGAGACGTTTTGACGTAAGCATTGGCATGCACTTCTCGAGCCCAGGAATGAAAAAGAGTCTGGTACAGGTTTGTAACAACAAATTCATCTCCTGTTGAAACAGCATCTAAAATATGGCGTTGAAAATCTACACCAGTAAAACTTAATTGCTCAAGAACTCTTAAGGCATTCATTCTCTGGATATCATAACTCCAATAGACTTCATCACCTATTCTAAATTTTTCTTCTTTAATTAATTCCTTATTTCTATAGTACCTAAAATGCTGAAACCCCTCCTTGATTTGAGAACCAGCACCAAAGCTATTTAAAACAAGCGTATCACCCAACATAAAAGGAGGCATATATTTAGCAATACCATAAGAGTAAAAAGCACTACTCGACCAATAGCGGTACTTTGCTATTGATGAATGTCGTAACATTTGCGATAAATTCAAATTAAATAGGTAAGATGAAAAATCTAATCCAGGGATAACATTAAAAGGCGCTTTATCACTGATGCTCTGACTAAAGAAAACAGTATGATCATAACCTAAATTTGTTGGCGTACAAATCCGCTCTTCCATGTCAGTGCTAAGCGCTTTCAAACACCTTGAAGAAAGCAGATAACCACTTTCTTTAATTTCATCAAAATGAGCAGACCCATGGTGCAAATAGATATCCTTACTTAAAAGATATTCTAGTAATGCAATATAATCACCACGCTCGTTTACACCTACTGAATTTAATACGTTATGCAGACGCGGAAAAAATTGTCTTCTATTCTTTTTTGCATGCTCATAGATGTTAATTTCCATTGCTGACTGAATGGCCTTTACCTGCCTATGCATACGCCAGGCAGCAACAATCGTATCGCAGGCTTGTTTATACTGACAAACATCTTGCAATAGTTTAGCAATAACGCCAAGGTGTTTTTCAGTCTGCGGTGTATTACTCAGCGTTCCCGGAGGAAGACCACCAACCCAATTAGCTTGAGACTCAAGCGCACTTTCAGGAATCATCACTAAATTAACATGATGCTTCCTGATCTTATAGGAAAGCGCCAAATAACGCCCACCCCTGTCAGCATCAATATATTGTCCTGTGTATTCATTAGCATCCAAATGCTGCGGCAGTGTACCAGCAAACTTAAAACGCATATCGCTATCTCGGGCCCCAATTACGGTGTGCCGCTAACTGACGCATATCAGGATGCTGTTGTGCAGCAAACTGCGCTTGTTGCTGTTGAAAAAATCCTCCCCTTTGCATTCCAGGATTGTTAAATTGCTGTGATAACGGATTCACCGGCACGGCTCTTTTGCTCGTAAAAAACTTAGCGGCTATATCTTGCCTGAATTGCGGCAATGCTCTCACTTTATTGACAGTGCTTTCATGCCACCTAGAAATTATATTCGCCCCATGACGATAAAATTCTGGATAACTCTCAAAACTGATCAAATATGGCGTTGGCTTTTTAACAAATAAAGACGCCGAACCATCTGGATTACTATTTTTATAAGCCTCATCGAGAATTCTACAATCTTCTTCAAAGTCCTCTATAGATTGATAACCAAATAATATATATTTCGACGTCTCAGGATAATGCGGACGTGTATGCCCCATTTGATAAGTGTACTTAATTAAATTATGCACAGCAGTTAGAGCAACATTATCAAAATTACGACCTTGCTCGAAACACAATCTTACCAAACGAGAAAAGTCATTCTCACTTAAAAAACTATTGTTAAGTCCTATAATGTACTTTTCCTTGGTTGATCCTTCAATGCGATAATAAACAAGCATATTGCCTCTTCTTGAGGCTGTTAGATGCAATTGACTTTTAGTGGTCGGTGCTATTTCAGGAAAACCATCACGCGCTAATCTTCCCGGCGGGTGAAAAATCACTTTGCAAGGTGGGATTTCCCCACCATAATAGGCTCCAGGCTGGATTCTCACACAATATAACTGTTGTTGTACCATTTGAATGTTATTGGATGCTGTTTGCAAAGCGCCTAATCCAGCCACTACCCCAACCTGAGCAGCGGATAATTGTTGCGTAGCAGCTACAACGTTTCGTTTAGAAGAACGCCCTGCAGGAACAGTTGAATTATCACCAGACATTGAGCTAAGCGATTGCAACTGTGAATTTTCTTGCGGTGAAAAAAACTGACTTGTGTTAGGCCGGGACTTTCTCTCTCCACCTCGGGTACCATCATCGCGGCCAGGTTGTGCTATTGATGCATTTACATTTCTTAGCGTATTTACTGGCCCTAAAGCTTTACTCTCTGCCGCCGCAAAACAAACACCTGGCGTAAATTCCTTCGCACTACTACTTAATGAACTTGACTGCGAGATTCGCTCTGCTTGAGCTACGCCTAAACCGCCTTGATGCTGAGTGGGATATGGCGCATTGACAGCAAGGCCAATTATTTCTTGGGTAACATAACCAGCAGGTGCAAAATTGTTAATTACAGGATAAGTCACACCAGTAACAGAGCTTACGCCTGAATTTTGCTGTGTAGCCACAAAAACAGGATTATTCGGCATTACCCCTGAATAAACAACCGTCGATTGAGGATGATACACAAGCATACTAGAGCTTTGATTATGCGCGGTCGCCCCCGGACAAAACACTCTAGCATTAGGATTAAAACCACCACCACTTTGATTTTCTCCACCTCTTCTCATACAAACTCCAATTTTATTTATTTAAATAATGCAGCTACTTTATCACTGCTTTATTAAATAAATATTAATTTTATGGATTTTACAGAATGCTAATTACCAGGGTTATCTAAAATCATTTAGGAAAAACTAAAACTACGTACTTATTGAAAATACTACTTATAATATCGTCAATCTAAATAAAGACTCCAACAATTATTATTTAAAAAAATATTAAATAAATGTATTTCACTTTAATTTAATATTTCTGCAGTACACTGACACCACAGATATATATTAAACCATTTAACAGGAGTCCCACAGTGAGAAAAAAACAAAATCTAGAAATGACAGCTGTTGAACCACAAGCAGATGCAGAGGAAACCGCAAATATAAATATTGTAGAGACCAAGACTATACAACCTGAGCAAAAAGAAAAAACCCAGCCTAAAGGCCCCACAACAGAAGAACGAATTAGCAACTATAGAAGGGCAGTAGAACTTGCAAAAGGCCTTTACTTACAACATAGAAATGACAAGAAGAAAGAGCTGAAAAAACATCTTGCAGACAAAGGAATTCCACCCAAGGTTGTATCGAAAATAGCAAGCGAACTCAGAGCCAACGGAAAAAATCCATACTTAGAAACAGCGCTAGTGAAAATACATGCTGACAAAGGCATCCTGCCTGAAGACATAGAGGCGCTAGCAAATCATATTGAGACCACCAAGAAACATCAATACTTGCTAACAATATCCCCCGAAAAGCATCTTATACCGGCAGTACGCGCTGCAATCTTTGACACTGAGTGTGAAAGCTTCACCAGAACTATTACCAACACTCTAGCCACTAAATTATCTGAAGAAAAAATATCTGCAGCAAACCTCCCTGAACAATTGGACCCTAACTACACTCTTCCTAAAATCGGTAGTGACTCAAAAAAGCAGTTGTTGATATAAAATGATCTCCTGACATTTTCACAGGAGTGACTTATATGGCGACAATTCAGGTACTTTGGCCCGCGTGCTTGGGTAATCATGTTATAAAGTTTGGAGTAAATTCTGCAGGTAGCCAGCGATATCGCTGCAAAGATGCTAGCTGTTCAAAAGACACTTTTCTGCTAACCTATCGACGAAAAGGTGACCTGCCTGAAACAAAGAAGAAAATTTTTTCTATGGCGCTAAATGGGAGTGGCGTTAGAGATACCTCACGTGTTCTAGGCATCAGCATAAATATCGTCATTTCGGAGTTAAAAAAAAAGAGACGGTGATTTGGAATCTGTTAATACAGGATTGCTTACTAAAAAGAGTATCGAGGGTAGCACACTCCAAGTAGATATTATTAAAGTGGAAGAAGCAGAGCTAGATGAAATGTGGAGTTTCGTTAAAAATAAGCAAACGCAACGCTGGCTTTGGCATGCCATTGATCATAGTTCTCACGAAGTTTTAGCCTATCATTTTGGACCTAGAAAAGATGTTGCTTTTAAAGCGCTTAAAGAAAAGCTTGCACGTTTTAATATCAATTTTTACTATACAGATGATTGGGGAGCGTACGAAAGGCACCTTCCAAAATCCAAGCATTTTATAGGAAAACGTAATACGCAAGCTATTGAGAGAAAGCATTTAACTTTGCGTGCTCGAATAAAACGATTAGCAAGAAAGACCATTTGTTTTTCCAAGCTTGAGAAAATGCATGATATTGTCATAGGTCTGTTTATCAATGTGTTTGAGTTCGGGAAGGCAATAACATGAATAACAACTGCTCTGAGTCACTACCGTTTTAAGAATATGATTGATGACTATAATGATATTTGTGGGTAAAGCTAAAACACAAGTACGCTGCGCGCTTTAAAAGCATTTTACGCGAAACCTTGGCTCACAAATGGAACCGCGCAGTACATAAAGTCATATACCCTGAGCTGTTACTAAATGAGTGTAGGGAGGCAGCATATTGGGTCCGTAAAGGTTTGCTGCTAGCGGATATTTACGGGCGCAGCATGCTGCGCCCCTACGAAGATGCATTATATGAAAAAAATATTTTACATATAATAGCTGACACCACCTTCTAGAATATGCATATAGGCGTCATCATCGCCACCCCAGCCCAAAATGCGATAACGAGCGTCAATAACAAAATGACTAGTGCAACGATAAGCAAGTCCGACCATACCTTGATAAGCAAATTTAGCATCGCCAGAAATAACGCGCGCCTGATTTACATTCGTAGTAATGGTCGCCCATGGGTCAATAACACCAATACCAAAACCCAAAATAGGCTGAAGACTGCCAGACCATGGGAAGTCATAATAAATATTTCCCATATAAGCCATCATACTGCTGTGTGATTGCGAGCTTGCCTTAAAGCAGTTGCGGAAATAATCAATCCCACCTTCAAAGCGGTAGTTTCCATATTTGTAACCCGCTTGCCCACCAAGACCAAAACCCGTTTTGGCTTGATTTTCGAAACTGCTATCGCCACCTGGTATAGCTACACCAGCATGCATACCAAAATAAAATCCGGTCATCGAATAAATAGCCGGCGGTGGCGTAATTGGCGGCTCATTATTTTGTTGCTGACCTGCAGCATCCTGACCACCAGCAAATGAAATGCTTGAAAACAGTAGGGTAAATGCGCCTAGCAGCGCTGAAATACGTTTCATTGGAATCTCCTTGTCATAGGCTAAGCTAGTTTGAAAACTGACTAATTATGAACATTTATGTACTAAACAGCAACTGCTTTTTCAACATCAGACGCTAAACTTTCCGCCACTTCCCTGACAACGGTTTCATCATTCCCTTCAACCATCACCCGAACCACTGGTTCTGTTCCAGATGGTCTTAACAACACACGCCCCTGCCCTTTTAAATACTCCTCAGCCGCCGTCACAGCATTGCCAAGCTTGGGGTAATTTCCTAAATCAACCGGCTCAAAAACAGGGACATTGATTAAAATCTGTGGACGTTTAATCATGCCACGCTTTAAGGCTTGTAAGCTTGCACCTGTTGTTTGCATAATACGGAGAATTTGCAAGGCGGTAATCATACCATCACCGGTAGTGGTATATTCCAAATTGACAATATGGCCAGAAGCCTCGCCACCCAAAGTCCACTGATTTTCTTTTAACTTTTCTAAAACGTAACGATCACCGACCGCTGCCCGCTCAAAGTTAATGCCATTCTCGGCCAAAGCTTGTTCTAATCCTAAGTTACTCATCACCGTACCGACAACACCAAACTTCTCTTTAGAATGTTTGGCTCGATGCAACGCTAAAATACAGAGGATTTCGTCACCATCAACCACTTCACCATTGCTGTCAACCATCATCAAACGATCACCATCGCCATCCAACGCAACACCTAAATCAGCACCTTGATCAATTACCGCTCTCTGTAACTGACGTGTATCCGTCGCTCCGCACTCTTTATTGATATTGTAACCATCAGGCTGATAAGCAATAGCGGTAACATTCGCCCCTAACTCGTGCAAAATTTTAGGCGCGACATAATAACCGGCACCATTAGCACAATCGACAACAATATTTAATCCTTTTAAATTTAAATTTGATGGGAAAGTACTTTTACAAAACTCAATATAACGCCCTGGCGCATCGACCATGCGCAATGACTTTCGCAGCTTATCCGATGGTACTGTTTCCATCGGTGAGTCAATAAGATTTTCGATTGCTAACTCAAGCTCATCGGAAAGTTTATAACCATTTTTATCGAAAAATTTAACACCATTATCTTGATAAAGATTATGCGACGCGCTAATAACCACGCCAGCTGCAGCGCGAATAGAATGTGTTAAATAGGCAATCGCTGGTGTTGGCATCGGACCTAGCAGTTGCGTACTAACCCCTGCTGCGGTTAAACCTGCCTGCAATGCTGACTCAAGCATATACCCGGATATTCGCGTGTCTTTACCAATCAAAACGACACCCGACTCTTTTTGCGCCAGTACTTTACCCGCCGCCCAGCCGAGCTTTAGCATAAATTCCGCATTAATATGCGTCTTGCCAACGCGGCCACGAATACCATCTGTGCCAAAATATTTTTTATTGCTCAAGTGACAACTCCTTTTGTAACTCTTTACTGAAACGCAATTGCTGCGCGACTTTGATAGCATCGCTGATTGCTTTTACATCATGCGTTCTAATAATGCTTGCGCCAAAATAAGCACATAAGGTATCAGCAGCTATACTGCCAAACAAACGCTGATCTGCTGGCACTCCTCCCAACAACTTACCAATCATGGACTTTCGTGACCAGGCTGTCAATACTGGAAAACCCATGGCAATAAACTGTTCTAAGTGTGCTAAGAGGTAAAAATTTTCTTCCATGCTCTTGCCATAATTACCTCCACCAAAACCTGGGTCGATAATAATGCGATCTTTGGTAATGCCTTTAGCTAGACAGTTTGCAACTGACTGTGAGAGATCTTTTTTGATGTCATTTATCATTTCAGCAACTGGTGCTGAATCTGGCTGTCGAATCGGATTAAAAAAATGCATTAAACAAACTGGGGTTTTTAATGCTGCAGCGGTTGCTAGTGCATCACCGACACAAAGAGAACGTTGGTCATTAATAATATCCACACCGGCTGCAACGGTTTGACGCATAACTTCAGAACTACTGGTATCAACAGAAACGAGGATATCAAAGCGGCTTTTAATCGCTGCGACAACCGGTAACACACGATCGATTTCAGCTTGTTGGCTTGGCGCCTCTTTTTTAATATCGACAAAAGGATTGGTTGCCTCACCACCAACATCTAGAATATGGGCGCCTTCCTTTACCATGTGCTCCGCTGTTTTTAACGCTAACTCAACATCGGTGTGCGGATTATAAAAAGAATTGGGGGAAACATTTATCACACCCATAATTGCAGGTTGAGAGAAATCAACCACATCATCATTGCGTAGTCTCAATGAAAAAGTCATGGTAAAAGTTCCTCAGTAGTAAGTTGGATCATAGTAAAGAAAAATTAGGTTGTCTAACTATTAATACTAAGCTCAAAATCGAGCTGCCTATGATAAATTATCTCTGCCTGGTTGATGGATCCCGCGGTCAAGCCGCGGGATGACGATCTTTTGCAATAAGACTAAGCACCATTGGTTTGAGGATCAGCGCCGTTATTTCTATTGGTTAACTTCGCTTCATCTTCTTTCGTCTCTACGTCTTTTGTCTTTTTGTCCGGACCGTTGTCTTCCCAACCTTCTGGTGGTGAAGGGTCTTTGCCATTCATAATTTCATCAATTTGGACTTCGCCGATCGTTTCATACTTCATCAGCGCTTTTGCCATGACGTGAAGTTTATCCATATTGTCGTTCAGTGCTTTTGTGGCTGCTTCATAAGCCGAATTAGCAACACGTCGTACTTCTTTATCAATCTCATCACTAGTTGTATCAGAAATATCTTTATGTTGCGTTACCGAACGCCCTAAGAAAACTTCACCTTCGTTTTCACCGTAGGCCAATGGACCCATTTTATCTGATAGTCCCCACTTGGTTACCATATTGCGCGCAATCTCAGTTGCTTTTTCAATATCGTTGGATGCACCAGTAGTGACATGCTCAGCACCAAAAATAAGCTCCTCAGCAATTCGACCGCCATACAAGCCAGCCAAGCGACTCTCCAAGCGACGCTTACTATAACTGTAACGATCTTCTTCTGGTAAGAACATGGTGACACCAAGCGCACGTCCACGAGGGATAATGGTTACTTTATAAACCGGGTCATGATCTGGCATGCTTAAGCCAACAATAGCGTGCCCTGCTTCGTGGTAGGCGGTAAGATTTTTTTCATCCTCGCTCATTACCATCGACTTACGCTCAGCACCCATCATGATCTTGTCTTTTGCTTTCTCAAACTCAACCATGGTGACTTCTTTTTTATTGGCACGCGCGGCAAATAACGCTGCTTCATTAACCAAGTTAGCTAAATCAGCACCGGAAAAACCAGGCGTTCCACGCGCGATAGTGTCCGGTTTAACATTCTCACCACAAGGCACTTTTTGCATATGCACTTCGAGAATCTTTTCACGCCCTCTAATATCAGGAAGTGGCACCACTACCTGACGATCAAAACGTCCAGGACGTAATAAAGCAGGATCGAGAACATCAGGTCGGTTTGTCGCAGCAACGACAATCACACCTTCTTTACCTTCGAAACCGTCCATCTCAACCAATAACTGGTTAAGTGTTTGCTCACGCTCATCATGACCACCGCCTAAACCAGCGCCACGATGACGACCAACTGCATCAATTTCGTCAATAAAGATAATGCACGGTGCATGCTTTTTCGCTTGCTCAAACATATCACGCACACGTGAGGCACCAACACCGACAAACATTTCGACAAAGTCAGAACCGGAGATGGTAAAGAAAGGTACACGCGCTTCACCCGCTACTGCTTTAGCCAGCAAGGTTTTACCTGTTCCAGGAGGACCTACTAATAAAACACCGCATGGAATCTTACCACCTAGCTTTTGGAATTTTGCTGGGTCACGTAAAAATTCTACCAGTTCTTGCACTTCTTCTTTTGCTTCTTCAACACCAGCAACATCTTCAAAAGTGACTTTCACTTGGTCTTGCGTTAATAAACGCGCTTTACTGCGGCCAAAGGACATTGGGCCGCCACGACCACCACCGCCTTGCATTTGGCGCATCATAAAGATCCAAATGGCAATAATTAAAATTAGAGGTGCCCAACTAATCAACATATGCAAGAAGAAGCTCTGTTGTTTAGGTGGCAAACCTTTTACGCTAATGCCTTTTTTAACCAAGGCTGGCAGCAAGGCTTGATCTTCCATCGGTAAGTAAGTGGTAAATTCTTTACCATCTTTTAACGTACCCGTAATTGTTTTCTCTTGAATTACAACACTGCTTACCTGCCCCTTATCAACCTCTCCCATAAACTGAGAGTAAGTATAAGGTGTAGGCTCAGCCTCGTGCTTACTGGTGTAACTAAAGAAAATAATCAGACCTGTTGCTACAACAAGCCAAACTAGTAAATTTTTAAACATGCTAGTATTCAAAATAAAATCCTCACAAGCCTCTTCACTTAATTTAAGTATAACCTAGAAATCCCAAACCTAATACATAGACTTCACTTGACCTTGCTCTTGATGCCTTTGGTTTGCGAATTTTGACCGATTTAAAATGTTTCCGCAGCTCGCTCAAAAATTCATCAACACCAGCGCCTTGGAAAACTTTAGCCAAAAATGTGCCGCCAGGTTGCAAAATCTGCGCTGCGCAGTCCCAAGCAAGCTCCACCAAATGCAGCGAACGAGGCTGATCAATACTCCTCTGTCCTGATATATTGGGGGCCATATCGGAAATAACAAGGTCTACCTGGTTGTTGGTGGCGTTTTCTGCTACTAAAGCTAACAACTTATCAAGCACCGCTTGGTCATTAAAATCACCTTGAATAATATGCACCTGTGGCCGTGGTTCTACTGGCAATAAATCTACGGCAATCACACAACCTTTTTGCCCAACCAGCTCACTAGCAACAGCCGACCACCCTCCAGGTGCCGCGCCTAAATCAACCACCACCATGCCGGGTTTGATTAATTTGTCTTTTTTTTGCATTTCTAGCAGTTTATAAGCTGCTCTGGAGGGATATCCCTCCTTTTGCGCCCGTTTAACGTATTCATCGCTAAAATGTTCATCCAACCAACGACGACTATCTGACATTTTTTCACTCGGTTATAGTAAGTTTCGGTTAAGCATAGTAAAATCTTGCATCAATTTTGTAAACAGTTGAGTAATATTTGATGGAAAAAAAGCAGTTATTAGCCCTCCGCGGCAAAGCACATAAACTAAAACCGGTCGTTATAATTGGCGCTAATGGTCTCACTGAGGCTGTGCACCAAGAAATTGAGGTAGCCTTAGAAAGTCACGAGCTGATCAAAATTAGGGCAAATGCCGAAGATAAAGCGACACGTCGTAAAATGATAGATGAGATTTGCGAACAGCATAACGCAAAAGAAATAAACCAGATCGGTCATATCGTGACGATCTATCGTCAATCTGAAAAGTAAAAAAACCGTCATCCCGAACTTGATACGGGATCTCTGTAACATTCTGCCTCAATATAAAGATCCCAGCTTTCGCTGGGATGACATTGATTAGAGGGATGGCATTGGTTTAAAGGATGGCAGCGCGCATGATAAAAGATCGCAAATGAGGCCACAAAAAACTTAGCGCCTTCGCGTGAAACAACAAAATCAAACAGCCTCAGGCTGATGCCGCAACATCTGCTTCCAAACTAACAAATAGCTATTAAGCTCCTGCTGCGCCTCCTTCAAATCACGTCGATAAGACTTAAGCTGCTCTTTATAGCCATCAACCCGCTTACGCACCATCGTCAAACGCTCCTGACGCAAGGCCAAATATGACTTCTCAAGCTCCTCAATACGCGCCAATACATTATTAATATGCTCACGCACCGAGTGTAAAAGAGGGCCGGTAGGCGCTTCTTCCACATCAACCGTAGTTTCCTGCGCTCTCATTTTATAGCGAATAATATGCTGATCACTCACCTTCTTAAGGTCTGACGCCAAACCAACATAAGAAAGACCTTTAATCAACCACTTAGTAGGATCGTAGTCATAAGCACGAATACCATTACGATAATCTAAAGGAAATTGATGATGAAAATTGTGATAACCTTCACCAAAGGTAAACAAAGCCGTTACCCAATTATCACGCGCAGACTGACGCTTAGAGTAGGTACGCTTGCCCCACAAGTGGCAAATAGAGTTAATCGCAAAGGTCGTATGATGGTTAATGGCAATACGCAAAGCACCAGCAACAATCAAGCCTCCTAGCCAATCTCCCCACAAAGCAGCAATCGCAGTCGGCAACGCAAAACCCACTAAAACACCTAAAATAACGTTAAAGCGATGCTGGAAACGCACCAAAGCATCTTCTTGCAAGTCAGCAACATTGCTAAAATCACGATCTGAAGGGTCTAATTTAATCAACCAACCAATATGGGCAAACCAAAAACCTTTCGAAATATCATAGGGATCCTTATCGCTATCGGTATAGCGATGGTGCCTACGGTGATCCGTACTCCACTCTAAAACGCTACCCTCAAATGCACCGGTAGCAAATATCAAGAAGAAAAGCCTAACCGGCCAAGCAGCACGATAAGACTTATGAGAAAACAAGCGATGATAACCACCAGTAATCGAAAGCCCGCAAATAAAAATCATTGCCCCCATTAGCACCCAGGTAGGCCAAGCCACCAACCCATAGCAGCATAGTAAAATGGTACCAACAACCCCTACAAGAGGTGTTAAAGCAAGGAATAAGGTGTTTACCCAATTAATATTTTTAAAGCGGCTCATCGATTAACCCTGAATTAAGGAATTTTCCAAAGAGTATCAGGTATTAGCGGGCGAATCCAGCTTCAATAGTTAGGATTTGCACTATATAATAGCCGATTAAAATTAATTGTTCTTTTTTTGATCATATATGTAAAATCTCGAAAAAACCCACATCTGCTAGAGAAATACCAAGCAACTTCAATAAAAAAGTTCAGTTTAATAATTTATTAATGTTACTTTGCTAACCTAACCCTATATAAGGAAAGCTAGATCAGGGCTGGTAGATCAAGTTGAAGAAGAGTAAAGAAATGCGCCGCGCTAAAACTGTTTGGACCAATATGAACTTAATTCCTGGGGCAACATCCTCAGCTGACACTGAGACATCAACTTATTTGACTGATACGCTGGGCGGGACAACACCATCAAGTAAAAAAAACACACCTTCTGGCTTAACTGATCCGCTTATCGAATCAACAACATCAAGCAATAACAGCACCCTATCTGGCTTAACTGACACACCCATGACACCAACATCCTCAGGAGGCAGCAGCGCTCCCCCTGACTTAACTGATACACACATCAAACCAATATCCTCAAGTGATAGCAGCTCACCACCTGGCTTAACTGATACACTTATTGAACCAACAGCATCAAGTGATAGTAGCGCACCATTGGGCTTAACTGGCACGGCTATCAAGTCAACATCCTCAGGTAACAGCAGCGCATCACCTAGTTCAACCAGTAAAGCCAACGTTCAGAATGTTAGTAGTAAATCACCGCAAGAAACTAAAACAGAAGTGCTATCCCAAAACCAACACCATAACAATACACAATCCGATAAAAGCGCAGCACCATTAAGTGATAATCCTGTGACACAAAGCGCCATCCTCAAGCCAGCATCGCAACAGAGCCAACAACATACAGCAAACTTACCGTATAGATTTAGAACGCAGCGCTACCGGCAAGCGGCAATGCAACCACATAACACAACACAAGAAGGGAAAAAAACTAACGGCAGAGAATTTTATAGAGGCAGAACTCAAAGCCAATTCCACCCCACCTCCCAACAAACAGCAAGAAATTCATCGGTCACAAGCATTGATGGGCCTACAAGTGACGAGAATACTCACAAATTTGCATCTTCAAAAGAATTATCAGAGCTAGCCTTTTATGTGGCCAAAGAATTCCAATCTATTTGCGAAGAAAAACTAAATGCTGAGCTACAAGCAAAAATACGCTTCCATGTTATATCAGAGATCGATTCTACCAAAAAAATTATTATAGAAATTCAGAAAAAACCACTTGCCCCTTATTTAATGATAGGCAACCCAAACGCTTCATCTAACGCAGCACCATTTGATGCAGCAGCCATCAAAACACTTTGTACAGCTCACAAACTTGATGCAAATATAATAAAGGGAAAAGATGATACCCATTACTTACTCATAGACGAAGCAGCATTCCATAACTTTCGCAAAAATGAAGACCTACCTTTTATTAGCTTTAGTTTGGTGTGTGATAATATTTCCCATGCTTCTACCTTACAATCTTTAAAAGATACATTAACAGAAAATGGCACCCACTATGATATAGCAGTCGAGATTTTAAAACCAAAATCGGATACCGGTGAACTCAACCTTACCATCGAATTTAATAGCGATGATAAGCACACCATTAAACGATGGCTTAGAAATGCGGGCATTGATAATCAAGCAGTAAACTTACAATATTGGCGTGGCGATAAATCGAGAATTACATTAACCCAGCAACAATATGGCCTCATTCTTGAGCACTACATTATTGCTAGAAATAAGGAAAAACAAGATCAGCTAAGTGCGAACATCTCATTTGCTTTCTTATATCAACTCTGTGAATACTTGAGATTGGAACAAGAATATAACTTACAAGCAATAAAACATAATGAATTACAAAGGAAAAACAGTAACGGCAGCAGCATATTTGACTTTGATCCCCCCTCAAACAGCGGATATAACAGTGATAACGCTAGTGAAAACCTAACGCTAGATGCCAAATACACTACCCCAACTCAGCAAACTCTAGAAGCGATCTTGACCGATCAGAACAGCTGGATAAAACCTGATGATCAATTTCTTAAAGAGTTAGATGATTCTTTAGTTTCACATGACAACTTATCTCGATCCCCTTCCACAAGCTCAATACCGCTAACAAAGACAAATAATACAAAATCCAACAACCGGTATCTCCTTATCGGCTTGCTAATGGGTGCCGCTGCAGGATTTATGGCTGGAGGAAAGCTAGGAGCACTAGCGGGCGGCGGCGCGGGACTAGGATTTCTTGGTACAATGTCAGCGCCAGGCGCAATAGCTGGCTTTATAGTTTTTGGTATTATTGGTGCAATTATTGGTAGCTATATTGGCTACAGAAATGCAAAACAAAACAAATTAAGTGAGAATCCACATAGTATATTAGCAAAACACAAGCGGGGTTCTACCGAACATGATGCTCAAGCAGCAACAAATGAATTATCTCCACAATAAGCCACCAACCTTACAACATTTACAGATACATCAACCACAAATACCAGTCACACTAGCGGCACCCTACTCACCAAACCAAAAAAACTTAGCGCCCTTTGCGTCCCCTTAGCGCCTTCGCGTGAAACAATCAAAACATCCCAAGCTCTAACTTAGCAACATCCGACATCATGCTACGATCCCAAGGCGGATCAAAAACCAATTCAACCTCAGCTTCACAAACCCCATCAATATCCAATACTTTTTCTTTAACATCCCCAGCAATAACTGGCCCCATTCCACAGCCAGGTGCCGTCAAGGTCATTTCAACCAACACCGAATAAGCGCCATCGCCAGCATCATCAATTTTACAATTATAAACCAAACCCAAATCAACAATATTAACCGGAATTTCAGGGTCATAAACACTATGCAGCTGCGTCCACACTTTATCTTTAATCGACGCTCCTTCTGGCAAGTCATCTAAGGGCTTATAAACTTCTTTACCTAAGGCATCAGCATCTTTAGCATCAATACGCGCTAAGTTGCCATAAACATTAACAGTAAACGAACTTCCCAGAGACTGCGTTATAGTAACTTCAGTACCTTGATTCAACATAATGCGCGCACCAGAAGGCACCAATAAAGCAAACGTATCACGATTTAATACGATAATTTCTTTCTCTTCCGCCATCTACTTATCCGTCTCTTCTTTTAAATTAAATGACTCACCGCATCCGCATTCACTTTCGACATTAGGGTTATCAAATAATAATTGGTATTGCCCCAAGTCTTTTTTAACATAATCAACCACTGTACCACGAACGATATCAGCACAGGCTGAATCAATATAGATAGCCAAACCTTGCGGCGTAACAAAATGAATATCATCACCACAGGCTTCTTCGACAATTTCCGGTTGATACATAAAACCATTACAACCAGTCGTTTTAATGGCAATACGAAAACCAATACCGCTACCACGGCGCGCCATAATGCCATTAATATGATTAACTGCCGCATCGGTAAAGGACATAATTTCTTTTTCTTGTTTCATCATCTTATTCCGTCGTCACCGTTTCATCACTATCTTGTAAAGCGGCAATAGCCGTATGCCAACATAAACTCGCACATTTTACTCGCGCAGGATATTCTGAAACACCACCAAGGACAATCAATTTACCCAACTCATCATCCGAGATATCTGCTTTACCTTCAGTAACAAGCTGATGGAAATGGTCAAATAAATTTTGCGCCTCAGCAACTGTTTTACCAATAAGCGCTTGCGTCATCAAAGAAGCAGAAGCCATTGAAATTGCGCAACCACAACCTTCAAATTTTACATCTTTAATAACACCCTTCTCTTCCAAGACAAAAACTGTGATCTTATCACCACACAAAGGGTTAAACCCTTCTTTACTATGATTAGCATTTTGCAAACTACCAAAATTTCTTGGCTTTCTGCCATGATCAATAATCAACTGTTGATAAAGCTCACGTAACTCAGACATTCTCACACCCAAATAATTCAACGACTTTATGGATACCTTTAACCAAGGCATCAATATCTTCTTTTTCATTATAAAGACCAAAAGAAGCACGTGCTGTTGCTGGTAAATTAAAGCGCGTCATTAACGGCATCGCACAATGGTGCCCAACGCGGATAGCCACACCTTCACTATCTAAAATCGTACCGATATCATGAGGGTGCGCCTGCTCCATCACAAAGGAAAAAACACCCACTTTATCCGCCGCTTCACCAATGATTCTTACACCTGGAATATTTCGCAACGCTTTCTCAGCATAATCGGTTAATGCATCCTCATGCGCAGCAATTTTTTCAAAACCAATCATCGTGATGAAATCAATGGCCCGACCAAAGCCAACCACACCCGCCATATTCGGCGTACCCGCTTCAAACTTATATGGCAGTGTATTATACTCTGTTTTTTCAAAGCTGACCTGGCGAATCATATCGCCACCACCTTGATACGGTGGCATTTTCTCCAACCATTTTTCTTTACCATACAAAACACCGACACCTGTAGGGCCATACATTTTATGGGAAGAAAACACGTAAAAATCACAATCCAAAGCTTGCACATCAACCTGCATATGCGGCACCGCTTGCGCGCCATCGAGTAAAACAGGAATATTATATTGACGTGCTAATGCTGTCATTTCCTTGACTGGATTAACAGTACCTAACACATTTGAAACATGAATCAAACCTAAAAGCTTAGTTCTCTCACTAAGCAGTTTTTTAAATGCTTCAAGATCCAAAGTGCCATCATCGAAAATAGGAATAACTTTTAATGTCGCACCGGTACGCTCGCATAACAGCTGCCATGGAACAATATTAGAATGGTGCTCCATGGTGGAAATTAAAATCTCATCACCTTTACCAATATTTAGCGCGCCAAATGACGCAGCAACCAAATTGATCGCATCGGTAGTGCCTTTAGTAAAAATAATTTCCGCGCGGCTTTTAGCATTAATAAACTTAACCACTTTATCACGAACAGCTTCATAAGCATCAGTAGCGCGCTGACTTAAGTCGTATACGCCACGATGGACATTGGCATTATTTTTTAAATAATAATGCGCAACCGCATCGATAACGCATTGCGGCTTTTGCGCTGTTGCTCCGCTGTCCAAATAAACCAACGGTTTATCGTGCGCGTCTTGTTGCAACAGGGGAAAATGATGTTTATACAACTCATTCATAGCAACCTCCTTCACTTGCAGACAAACATTTAACAACGGCGTCTTTAAAGTAAGCTTGTAATAATGCATTCGGAATAGCATCAAGTAACTCGGTAGCAAAAGCAGATGTCAGCATATGGCGCGCTTTGTCAGCAGCAATACCACGGCTACGCAAATAAAATAAAGCTTTGCTATCTAGCTGACCTATCGTTGCGCCATGACTGCACTTAACATCGTCCGCATAAATTTCCAACTCAGGCTTGGTATCCACTTCTGCCTGCTTAGATAATAAAAGATTTTTATTAGCTTGGTGCGCAACGGTTTGTTGTGCGTCCGGGTGCACAATCACCTTACCGTTAAATACCGCACGCGCTTTATCATGCACGATGCCTTTATAAACTTGTTCACTAGCGGTATTTGGCACCAAGTGATCAACATGCGTGTGCTGATCAACGTGTTGCTGACCCACACCATGATAAAAGCCTATCATGCGACAAGAGACACCTGGCTCGTTAAGATAATAATTTAAATTATCACGCGCAAGTTTAGCGCCCAATGAAAAATGATACGTCGACACCGTGCTGTCACGCTTTTGTTGAATCAGGGTATTGGCAATATGAAATGCGGTATGACTTTCGTTTTGTAATTTATAATGCGAAACATTGGCGCCTTCGCTTGCAAATATTTGCGTAACAATATTATTAAAGTGTGAAGAGTCAGCACTAGCGTATTCCTCAAATACAGTTACCTCAGCACCCTGTTCAGCAATAATAAGGTGGCGTGGGTGATTCATTTTTTTTACGCCACTGCTGGTATTCAGATACAGGATATGAATAGGTTTTTGCACTCTAATATTAGCACCAACCCGTAAAAACAAGCCATTTGATAACAAGCCAGCATTTAATGCCGTAAAGGCAGCCTCACCCTTATCATTCAGCTGCAAGTCAGCTTGTGATACCAAACCCTGCTGTAAAGCAGAATCCAAATCAAGCAAATCAACACCGGCAATAGCATCACCCATTTGCGATTGATCTGCGCTAAACTGGCCATTAATAAAAACAAGGCGATACACATCGCCTAGCTGGTTTTGTGTTAAATCAACAGTAGCAAGGGTAGTGTCAGCCATAGAAAATTCTTGCGCTGCCAATGCCGATAGATTGGTATACTTCCACGCTTCATTTTTCTTGCTGGGAAAACCTATTGCTAAAAACCTCCGTAATGCACCCTCTTGCCAGGCTTGCAAAGCAGAATTTGCTTGCGCAAAACTACGTTTTTGCCAGTGTAAAAGGCTCTCTTCCTGCCAATTTTCATGCACTTTATTTAATAAGCCAACCATAACCTTTCTCTTCCAATTCTAATGCTAATGACTTATCACCTGATTTGATGATGCGCCCACCTGCTAATACATGCACATAATCAGGCTCAATATATTTTAATAAGCGCTGGTAATGCGTCACCATAATGACCGCACGATTTTCATCACGCAAACTATTAACGCCTTTTGAAATAGTCTGTAAGGCATCGATATCTAAACCTGAGTCTGTTTCATCTAAGATGGCTAAACTTGGCTCTAATACTAGCATCTGTAAAATTTCATTACGTTTTTTCTCACCGCCGGAAAAACCTTCGTTAACCGAGCGTTTTAAAAACTTTTGGTCCATATCAACGATAGACAATTTACTTTTAACCAGCTTCATAAAATCCATTGCGTCGAGTTCTTCTTTGCCACGTGCTTTTTGAATGCTATTGTAAGCGGTCTTTAAGAAATACAAATTATTAACACCAGGGATTTCAACCGGGTATTGAAATGCTAAAAACAAACCAGCAGCTGCTCGTTCTTCAATCGACATCGCAAATAAATCTTCACCGGAAAATTTTATCGACCCGTCAGTGACAGCATATTCCTCACGCCCAGCTAAAATACTCGATAACGTGCTTTTACCCGAGCCATTCGGTCCCATAATGGCATGCACCTCACCCGGCTTTACATCAAGATCAATACCATGCAATATTTCATGATCATCAACCTTGGCATGCAAATTTTCTATTGTTAACATTTTTTTCCTCAATTTTTCAGCAGTTAAGTCACTGCTGTCTTTATAATGAGTCAACTACACTTGATAGTGACTCAACGTTGTTGTTGCAACTTTATCCCATAATCCGTGCCATCTGGCAATATGCAGCCTACTCTCTGGATCCAGCGGTCAAGCCGCGGGATGACGATGAGCGCGGGATAACGATGAGTGTCAAAAAAATCATCCGACAGCCCCTTCTAAACTGACCTCTAATAATTTCTGCGCCTCAACGGCAAACTCCATTGGCAATTCTTTAAAAACCTCTTTACAAAAGCCATTTACAATCATCGACACCGCATCTTCCTCAGAAATACCGCGCTGACGGCAATAAAACAATTGATCTTCGCCAATTTTAGATGTCGTTGCTTCATGCTCAATATGCGCTGAATCATTTTTTGCTTCTATATAGGGAAACGTATGCGCCCCGCAGCGATCGCCCAGCAATAAAGAATCACACTGACTAAAGTTACGCGCATTCTCAGCATTAGGCGCAACCCGCACCAAGCCGCGATAACTATTTTGCCCACAACCAGCGGAAATACCTTTGGAGATAATCGTACTGCTGGTGTTCTTACCAAGATGCACCATCTTAGTGCCCGTATCAGCCTGCTGAAAATTATTGGTTAACGCTACTGAATAAAACTCACCAACGGAATTATCACCTTGCAAAAGCACGCTTGGATATTTCCAAGTAATAGCGGACCCCGTTTCAACCTGCGTCCATGAAATTTTAGAATTTACACCGCGGCATGCACCCCGCTTAGTGACAAAATTATAAATCCCACCTTTGCCATTCTCATCACCTGGATACCAATTTTGCACCGTTGAATATTTTATTTTGGCATTATCCATCGCCACCAGTTCAACCACTGCTGCATGCAATTGATTTTCATCACGCATTGGCGCGGTACAACCTTCAAGATAGCTAACATAACTACCTTCATCAGCAATAATTAAAGTACGCTCGAACTGACCGGTATTTGCGGTATTAATACGAAAATAAGTAGAAAGCTCTAACGGACAACGAACACCTTTAGGAATATAAACAAAAGAGCCATCACTAAAAACAGCCGAGTTTAGTGAAGCAAAAAAGTTATCGCGATAGGAAACTACTGTCCCTAAATATTTTTCAATTAATTCAGGATGGTTTTGTAATGCTTCCGAAAAAGGACAAAAGATAACGCCCGCTTCCGCCAGTTTGTCTTTAAACGTGGTTGCCACCGACACACTATCAAACACCGCATCAACGGCGACACCCGCTAAACGTTCGTGCTCATGCAAGGGAATACCAAGCTTGTTATAAGTTTCAATAAGCTTAGGATCAACTTCATCTAAACTTTTAGGCGCATCCTCTTTGCTCTTTGGCGCCGCATAATAACTAATCGCCTGATAATCAATGGGGGCAAAGTCAACATGCGCCCACGTGGGCTCTGATAACGTTAGCCAGTGACGATAAGCATTTAAACGCCATGCCAACATAAATTCAGGTTCATTTTTCTTTTGCGAAATTATACGAATAACATCTTCATTTAAACCTGGCGGAATAACATCCGCTTCAATATCGGTGACGAAACCATGCTCATAGGTTTTATTAACCACTTTATTGAGATGTTCGTTACTCATGTTCTTCTCCAACTTTTTTTGCTGCTGGCGGATAAAAACGCAACGGCTGTGCTGCCGGGCGATTCATATCTGCCAAACTTAATCCTGCTAATACAGCTAGCAACTTTTGATTAACTGCTTGCCAATTTGGTCGCAAGCAGCACGTTACATGGTGCTGGCATGCTTGATCATCTTGCACACATTCTGTTAGTGCTGGTTTACCATCAATTGCGGTAATAATGTCCTGTAAATTAATCTCTTCGGGTGCTCGGCTTATCTGATAACCGCCATTTACACCGCGTGTTGAAATCACTAAATTTGCTTCATTAAGAAGCTTTAACACCTTACTTGCCGTTGGCACGGGAATACCTGTCAGTTCACTGACTCCAGTTGCACTGTATTTTTTGCCCGCGACACCTGCTAACAAGCTTAAAATGACAGTAGCATAATCTGCTAATTTACTGATTTTAAACATATTTAATTTACTTCGGCTATTATTTCATGCTCTTTTGTCGATATAGTACCATATTAGTTCTATTTATCAACTTTAATATAAGCATGGCGTAATTGAAACATTTTGCTAGAATACGGCTATGAATCTTACCGATCGATACAAATCTGCCAAACGCGCTACCATTGTCAATGCGAGCGTTAATAGCCTATTAGCCATTTTTAAGGTGGCAGTTGGTATTATTGGCCACTCGCAAGCACTAGTTGCCGATGGCCTACATTCATTCTCCGACCTGGTGACAGATATGCTAGTCCTTTTTGCCGCAAAATTTGGTGCCGAAGGACCTGACGCTGACCACCCTTATGGGCATCGGCGTATTGAAACGGTGGCCAGTATTATTATTTCGTTAATTCTTATTGGTGTTGCCTTTGGTATTGCGTGGGACACCATTCATCATATTCTTGGGCACCATGCTAAGGAAATGCCCACCTACCCGGTTATCATTGTTGCTATTGTGTCGATTATTGGTAATGAGTTTCTCTACCACTACACTTTATATGAAGGAAATAAATCTGACTCAGATCTGTTACGCACCAATGCTTGGCATAATCGCAGTGACTCTCTGGTTTCCATTGTTGTTTTAGTCAGTGTTGTCGGCACCATGCTAGGCGCTCGCTATTTGGATTCAATTGGTGCTTTTATTATTTCGTTATTAATTCTTAAGATGGGCATCAAAATGATTTGGACCAGTGTTCAGGAGCTGGTTGACGCTGGTGTTGAAGAGAAAACATTAGCAGAAATAAGAACCTATATTCTCGACACCGATGGCGTGGTGGCGGTGCATCAAATTAGAACCCGATCGCATGGTTCAAATATTTTTTTAGATGCGCATATTCAAGTGGATCCTTTTATTACTGTGTCTGAAGGCCACTATATCAGTGAGAAAGTGCACCTTGGCCTGATTAATAATTTTGAAAAGATTGTTGATGTTACCGTGCATATTGACCCGGAAGATGATGAGACGTCTCAGCCTAATAAAAATCTTCCCGAGCGAAAAGAGGTTTTGCAAGCGCTGAAAAATGCTTGGCAAGATATTGCTAGCCGTGATGATATTCGCAAAATTGTGTTGCATTACCTTGGTGGAAAAATTTATGTTGAGATTGTGTTGCCGGTTGAGCTTCTGGATCAAGGCAGTGATGAGAATCTGTTAATACAACAATATAAGGATGCTTTGCAGGGTATTGATTATATTGCTGAGCTGAGTCTATTTTATCAATAATCCGTGCCTTTCGCGGGCGCAGCATGCTGCGCCCCTACGGGTGTTTTTTGCAAGGAATTTTATAATGACAGCCTCTACATACCTATTTTATGATATTGAGAGCACCGGGTTGAACAAATGCTTTGATCAGGTGCTGCAGTTTGCCGCTATTCGTACTGACTTGTCTTTGAATGAAATTGATCGTACCGAAATACAGGTTAAATTGAACGCCGATGTTATACCTTCACCTGGGGCTGTTATTACGCATCGCATCGGCATTGGTGCTATGCAAAATGGTGTTAACGAAATTGAGGCGATTAAAAAAATTCACGCACTGCTAAACACTCCTGGAACTATTAGCGTTGGTTATAACACGCTCGGGTTTGATGATGAGTTTTTGCGTTTTTCTTTTTATCGTAATTTATTACCGCCTTATACGCACCAGTTTGCTAACCAGTGTGGACGTATGGATATTTATCCTATTACAGTAATGTATTATTTATTTAAAAATGAGGTTTTAAATTGGCCGTCGTTAAATGGAAAAGTCAGCCTTAAGCTGGATCAGTTAATCAAAGAAAACGATTTAGCGGCTGGGCAGGCGCATAATGCCATGGTTGATGTTGAAGCCACCCTGGCGCTTGCTAAGAAACTCTATCGCGAAGAAAAAATGTGGCACTATCTTACCGGTTGCTTTGATAAAAAAACCGATCTTAAACGGCAAGCGCAACTAGAAGATGAAGGCATTATGGTTGTTGGTAATTTGGGGACCGATCTTAAATTTCATGCGCCGGTTATTAGCTTAGGGCAGCATCAGCATTATAAAAACCAGTCTTTGTGGCTGCGTTTGGATACGGAAGATTTGCAAAATACAACAGCAGAAACGATTGCTGAAAATACTTATGTTATTAAAAAACGTGCTGCTGAACAGCAGATTCTCTTGCCACCGCGCGAGCGTTTTTTGAAGCATTTGAGTGAGGAGCGCTTGCAGCGGTCTAGTGCTAATAAAGCTTGGTTGCAAGCAAACCCTAATATTTTTCAATTGATTTGTGATTACCATCAGCACTATAAATATCCCGATGTGCCCAACATTGACCCTGATGCTGCTCTTTATAGCATTGGTTTTCCTTCTTCGCGTGAAGAAAATTTATTTAAACAATTTCATGAGGCGCCACCACAAGCTAAGGAAACTATTGCCGATCAGTTTCCTAATCAAATTCGCCGTGAGCAGGCCATGCGTATTCTTGCACGCTTCTACCCTGAAACGTTGTCGGAAAATAACGAAGGCTTTTATAATGACTTTTTAAATGCTATTCGTTCTAGTGAACATGCTCCTGTTGATTATCGTGGGAAGTTTCATTTGACGCATAAGGCTGCTTTGCAAAGTATTGCAACGTTGCGGGATGAGAGGGAGCTTGATGAGGAGCAGGTTGGGTTGCTGGATGAGCTTGAGGGGTTTTTGGTTGGGGTTGTTGGGTGATTTGTTTCTCGTCATACCGCGGCTTGACCACGGTATCCAGCCATACCCAATACAAAAAAAATTAAACAGTGTGCAAATTGTACAGAAAAACCGCCTTGCCCTCAATAATTCGCAGTGTTATAGTGTACCAACATAGCAACCAACCTTTGCTGCTATATGATCATATAAAAACAGAGGATAACCAGTGAACTGGAGCGACAAACAACCTATTTATCTGCAGTTAAAAAACATGATTGCAGCAGCCATAATGGACGGCAGTTATCCGGAAGGAAAAATGATCCCTTCTATTCGCAATATCAGCACAGAATATAAAATTAACCCCATCACGGTGTCGAAAGCATTTCAAAGCCTTGTTGATGAAGGCGTGCTGGAAAAAAAGCGTGGCCTAGGAATGTGTGTTACCGATGGTGCACAACAACTACTGCTGAGCAATGAAAAGCAAACCTTTTTAGAAAGCGAATGGCCGCGCATTAAAGACAAAATAAAACGCTTAGGGCTCGACATAGAGGAGTTAATCAAGTGAATGTTATCGAAGCCAAAGACATACGTAAACGTTATGGCAAATTTGCTGCCTTAAGGAATATTGATTTTTCAATTAAGCAAGGGCAAATCGTTGGATTAATTGGTCGCAATGGCGCTGGCAAAACTACGCTTTTAAAATCGCTATTAGGGTTAACACCCTACCAAGGCGAACTTTCTGTTTTAGGCATGCACCCGCATAAAGACCGCGTTAAATTAATGGAGCGTATGTGTTTTATTGCCGATGTTGCTATCTTGCCGCGCTGGATTACGGTCGAACAGGCTGTTAGTTTTGTTAAAAATGTTCATCCACGCTTTGACCCTAAAAAAGCGTGGGAATTTTTAGCTAAGACAAGCATTAAAAAAACGCAAAAAGTAAAGGAATTGTCAAAAGGCATGATTACGCAATTGCACTTGGCAATTGTATTGGCCATTGATGTTGAAATTCTTGTTTTAGATGAACCCACACTCGGCTTAGATATTTTATACCGTAATAAATTTTTTCAAACAATATTAGAAGACTATTATAATGAAACACGCACCATTATTATTACCACACACCAAGTAGAAGAAATCGAAAACTTGCTAACGGATCTTATCATTATCGATCAAGGCAAGATTGTTCTGCAAGGGTCTATGGAAGAAGTGCATAAGCGCTACACTGCCGTTACCGTTTCTCATGATAAAGCGATGGATGTTATGAAGCTTAATCCAGTGTGTAAATATAAAGAAATCGGTCGCGTTAAATTTATTTTTGAAAATCCTGACAAATCCCGTTTACAACAGTTTGGTGAACTCTCCACGCCAACTATCAGTGAACTCTTCTTAGCAAAGGTAGGTGAAAGCAATGATGCGTAAAATGAAAGCCCTTATCAAACGTGAATACTGGGAACAAAAGAACGTCTTTATAAGAGTGCCGCTGGCTATATCGGCAATTATGATACTAGCCGCTATTATTTTGGTTTTTGTCTCACAGGGGCACCTTTCTAATATAGAGCAGCTTACTGATCCTAACTTAAAAGCCAGTATCGCTCAGAAAATACCAAATGCACTGGCAGTTGTATCTGAGCCTTTTTTACTGATTCTATGGTTAATTGTTGCTTATTACTTTTTAGGTTCGTTATATGATGACCGCAAAGACGGCAGCATTCTATTCTGGCAGTCGATGCCTATCAGCACTACGCAGACAATTTTTTCTAAACTTATTACAGGATTAGTGCTCGCACCGATTTGCAGTTGGATTATTATGATGATCACGCAGTTGCTGGTGCTAATTATAGTAAGCATTTTCCTTGCTACCCACCCTGTTTTCGACTGGAAACTAGTGTGGAGCCCGGGTATTATTCTGTGGACGTGGGTTAAAATGATTGGCTTTATGATTTTCCAAGGCCTATGGTTATTGCCTATTTTCGCTTGGTTTATGCTGTGCTCTGCTTTTTCGAAAAAGGCACCGGCATTGCGTGCGTTGATTCCTATTATTCTTATCTACATCTTGGAATTCTTGTTAATCCACTGGCATTACGTTAGCAATTTTATCAGCTCAAGAATCTTTTTAGCAGCAAAAGCTTGGGCTGTCTTTGCGCCGAATACTTTGGATATTGTGTCGAGTCATGATCATACTTTTATAAAAAAATATGCGCTTAACTTGCCGCATTTTAGTTCGGGTGATTGGATTAGTTTTTCGATTGGGATTGGGGTTAGTGTTTTGTTTTTGGTTTTGGGTGGGGTTTTTCGTCGGCGTCAGTAATAAACCAACGGTTAAACCTTCTACCAACAGCCTTTTGGGGTGCGGCATTTTGCTTAGGTGTTAAATATAATTTGACAGATTTAGCTCCAGAGGTGAGAAGCACCTCCCCCCTGCAACATACAAAATAAATATTATTTATTGTTCTTCAAGCGAATGGGCCTCCCCCGCTGGCTCAATTTTTTCTTAATCAAACCAGATCCGTTGTCTTTCCATAATTCTGCAGAAGGACCATCTGCGACAATATCATCCTCATCATCACTGAATACCATATCCTCCTCACCTGCTTTTGGCTGTGGTTGAACCGAACGACCTCCCCTACTGCCTCTCAGACGATGACCATGCCCATCCTCCAATAGCCTATTCTGAGCCACCAAACTATCAACTCTTTTGATTAACATACGAACAGTATCATGCAACAGTTTAAAGGCCTCAATTGGCTCAGCACGTTTTTGAGAAAGAAGCGTTAACCCAACTTTTTGTGCACGATAGGCGTTTTGCAATGGACCATAACTTTTCGATAATCCTACTTGTGAAGTCATGCTCGCCGCCTCACTGACATCAATATTTTTATATGTAGCATAATCCCTAAGATAATCTTTCCCTTTATACAGAGCTCCTTCAGTTGTAAATACGGTAGAGCGCTCTTGTGATTCCCATTTCGTTGCTGTAAAACTTGCCAACTGCTCCGACAAGCGCTCTAAGTTACCACCCTCATCATCTATAATAATTAATTTTGAGTATCGCTTAGTAAGCCTGTACCACAAATTAAATTCCCCAAGCTCTTTATAAATTGTATGATCATTCAGGTTGGCGCTATTTTTCTCACGCGCATAAGGCTGAGAGTAGTACGCTTTATGATTACTGAAATAATCTTCCCTCACATCAATATCAGCATTAGACTTAAGATTTTCATACATAGAAAATTTAACAAAATAATTGGATATTAAAGGACTTTTAACTATACGTATAACACTTTTCCACACCACATTTCGATCGAAATGAATTTTTTCTCCACTATAAGCATTAACATAAAAGATTGTTACAACAGCATCCTCTATCGCCTGACACAGCTTCTTTGTATTTTTTTCACTTTGAGCCAACGTAGCAGGCCATGGCGTACCTAAATAAATTGAAAGCGTGTTGAAAATTACATATGATGCCATCATTAATACAAACCGGCTTCTTGAATCTCCATTATTCCAAGAATCATAATCTGGCAATGCTCCAAGAATTTTTTGCAATGGGGCATTAGCTCCTACAAACGCCTTATATTTTAAGCCTCGATCTTCAAATCCATTAAGCTCCATTTTTGCAAAATCTTTAACATAACTCTTATAGCGCTTTCCATCCCCATGCTCTTTGCCAACCACTTGATAAAGGTCATCGTAATATGCATAGATCTTAGCCTTCAAGCTATTCATCTGGCTTATTTGCTCTGTTGACAAACCTCTATCTTGATAATATTCACTTACACATGATTTACTAAACCCTTTGAGTGCATCAGTATATTTCGTGCTATACCCCACTCTTTTCTTCACCTGATTAAATAACTCCTTCAAATCATCGAGATTTTCTATATATTTAACTCTTGGGTTCCTAGAGGAATGCTTAATGGCATAAGCAGCACAATTAACCTCTTCTTTCTTTAACACCTCCGAATCATCTAAATCACTCCCTATGGCTAATGAACCATCTGCGTTTTTGATTCCACCCAACTGCGCTATCCGAAACCCTCTATCATCCAGCTCAATATCACCAATAACTCTAGCCATTTGAAAGAATGCAAAAGTACCTGCGGCACTGGATTTAGCCTGAAGCTTTATGAAGTGCAACCTTGCCAGGTACGCATTAAGATAAGGCGTTGACTCGTCATCACCTTTCCCATACTTGAATCCCATAGAAGCTACATTCTGAACCTCAGATATTCTTGCTGTTGCTGCAGAATATATACTATTAAGGCCACTCTCCACTTCACCCACAAACTTGGTTTCGAGCTTATCATAAAAAGCACCCTCATCTATCGTCTTATCATAACCAGTTCCCGCATAGTGGCTCTGAGCTGCATCGCCATAGTAAGTCTCTCCATCTGCACCGGATAGTGCGGTCAACCCAACCGCCTCATTGTTGCCAAGCCGATCAAGATGACTATTATCAACATAATCTGTAAGTTTCCCACCACGAATCAAAGTGTGCGAGTGTGAAATAACAGTGCCAGACAGAACAGCTGATACCAATGGCCCAGCAATGGGACCTGCAACTGGAATGCAAGTTATAAGTGATGTAGCTGCAGACTTGATTACACCATAAGTTAGACTTTTTACCGCTTTACCTATTCGCGCATACCGTTCCTGCACTTTCTTATAACTATGCGCATCTAAGCCACGCAATGTTTTGACAGTCTTATAGTTACTATCACTAATTTCTTTTAGTATTGAAATTTCAGCTTTTACCTTACCCAACAGCTTAGCACCATGTTGCTTTTCTTGAATTGTGTATTTTAAAGTCATCTCATTCCCCATATGTAATTTTTTATGAAATTATTTTTTTCTACCAAGAGTCCATCCCCACACAAACCTCAATGTTTTATACTTCTATAATACCCAACCAACACTTCCCCAATATTGTTCCAAAATAACAATCGCAAAAAACTTCATAACAAATATGTCTGAAACATTTCAAAACAAAGAAAAACACCCACTTGGCCCTCAAGGCCCACTGTGATATCATATAATGATAAAAATCAACAAGTTGCAGAAAGGTGAATCATGGAAGAACACTACACACTGCTGATGATCGATGATGATGAGCTGCTTACTGAGGCTGTTACGGAGAGCTTGGAGACTGAGGGCTATTGCGTGAACTCGGCCCTTACTGGCAAAGAGGGTCTAGCCCAGCTGGAAGCGGCTGGCCCTGATTTGCTGCTGCTGGATCTTAAACTGCCTGATACTCATGGGCGCGTGTTGTGCAAAACGATACATGAGAAATACCCTGAACTGCCTATTATTGTCCTTACCGGTGAGGATGATGATATTGACAGAGTGCTGCTTTTAGAGCTTGGTGCTGATAATTATCTGCAAAAACCTGTGGCGCCACGTGTATTGCTTGCCTATATTGAAGCGACCTTAAGGCGCAGTAAGGCAAAACCTATTGCGCAAGAAGATGAAGAAGAGTCATCAAATCCTACTAAGCTGGCTTCGCACTATGATTTACTGCTATTCGCAGATTTTGAATTAAATATCGATCAACATACTTTAGAACACAAAGAACGTGGTTCTATCGATTTAACGCCTGGGGAATATCAGCTACTTTATATCTTCGTCACTCACCCTGAGCGAATCCTCAGTCGTGATCAAATTATCAGTTATAAAGAAACAGGTGATGATATTTTTGATCGCAGCATTGATATTATTATTAGCCGGTTACGCAAGAAACTTGAGAAAAATCCTAAACAGCCAATGCTCATTAAAACCAATCGTGGTTCTGGCTATAGCCTGCAATCGCCCGTTTATAAAAAACGGATTAAAAAATGATAAAAAGAATTTTTACTTGGCAGCGCCTTTTATTTATTTTTGCCTGCATTATTGCAACGTTTATTCTATTGGTAAAAGTACCAGAAAAATTTCGCGAAACGCATTTTATATTTACGCATATTGCTTTTACCATCATTATACTGTTAGAGCTTTTCTATTATAGCGTGTGTTTCAAGCTTGCAAGAAACTCCTACCAGGAAGTACGTACTTTTTTTTACTTTATTGTGTTATCCGGTGTCGCTCATATTGCCAAGCTGATTATCATTACCATCCTAGCTCGACCTGATGGGATACCACCGTTTTCAAACTTGCTTATACATGCGCTCTTTTTTGCTGACCTTGCTTATCATACCATCTTACTTATTATTCTGCTTTATTTCATTAAGAAAGCACTTGTTAGCAAAAACTTTATTCGCTCTTATGCTATTAGCATACCTATAATACTTGTCACCTTAGGCTTAATTTCTCTTGTACTCTACCGTCATTATCACCTTACCCGCTTCCATTGCACGTGCGTTGAAAATGTCTTATCAATGGTTGAAGAATTGTTATTCTTTGGTGGTATTGCCATTGTTATTTGCTCGGTTAAATCGGAAAGGTTTTTATTAGTTACCTTTGGTTATCTTGTTAACGTTGCTAGCGATGTGGCTTTAGATTATAAAAAGTGGATTGCGCTTTATTATCCTAACAACCAAGTGGGCTTTTTAGACGCTGCTGGAACTATTATTTTGATTTTTGCAGCCATATCTCTATTAAGAAACACACCACTTAAACTAAAGCATTAGGTAAGAAAAGGAAGCAGCCTTGGCACGCAAATCGCCTTATGGACCAACTCCATTGGCGCCATACTTTTTGCACTGATTAGCATCCATTTTATTGTTGTTTTTGGCGATAAAAAAATTAAAAGCTTTTTTCTAAATTATGACTTAGGCGTATTTGCTGGCTTTATTATGGTCTCAACTATTTTAAGCACTATTGTTGCACGCATTATCATGCAACAGCTTAATAAGGTTGTCGCACAGGTTAAAACGGATTCACAAACTGGCGTTAAAGACAAACCTTTTATCAATGAGTTTTCAGTGCTCGGGCGCATCTTGCTTTCTCAGATTAATAAGGTGGCACAAAAAAACAAGCAAGAAAAACTTCTTTTTGATATTGCTTCAAGTACCGCACATGATATTCGCTCCCCCATTAGCACACTGGAGTTTGTTAATAATAATCTTGGCGATACTATTGCAAAAAAACACTCTAAACAACTGAGCTTGTCGATACTCAATATCAAACAAATTGCTGAAGATTTATTGACACGCTATCGTTTGGTTAGACAAATGAATAAAGCACCCACTCAACAACTGCAGGCGATGCTGATCAGCGCTATCGCCTATGAAGTTGTTAAGCAAAAACAACTGGAGTTTTGCGACGATAACATTACTATCACCATTAATATTTCATCAGCAGTCCGCCTTGCTTTTGCGAGCATAACATCAACGCACTTTAAAAGAGTGCTATCAAACCTTATTAATAACGCTGCTGAAGCCTCTGAGGGCAAAGGTCAAATTACTTGCTCCTTGCAAAAACAGAAAAACTTTATTCATATTAGAATCGCCGACAGTGGCAAGGGTTTATCTAAAGAGCAATTAGCGGCAATTGACAGCAATAATATTACCACGGATAAACTAAGTGGCTCAGGTCTAGGATTATTATCTTCAAAACAAATTATCGAGGCTTGGGGTGGTAAACTTAGCATTAGCTCTAAAGTTAATATCGGCACCATAGTAACAATTAAATTACCAATTTCTTCCACGCCGCAGTGGTTTTTAAATCCTAAAGCGTTATTGCAGGCTCAGCATATTGTCATTGTTGAGCCTGATAAAGAAGAGGCAGCAATATTGAAAAGCAATATTAAAAGCATGCTGCACTTTAAAGGCAAACTTTCCGTATTACATTCTGAAACCAAATTAGCGCAGTCGATTGATAGTGATAATGAACAATCTAAACTATACTTGGTTGCTTTCAATCATAATCGTCAACAGAAATCTGGTATTCATATTATCAATACCTATAAATTAACTGACAAAGCGATACTGATGTCTAATCAGTATGATGAAGCATTGATAAATGATTGTCGAAAAGCGGGTATACGTTTTATTCCTAAAATTTTATTTCGTGGATTTAATAATTAGCATTGCTGCTTACTTAATCAGAGCCAACTGATTAACCTCTTTCTGCAACGCTTTAATCTGCGCAACCATACTATTCTGCACCTGCTGAATTTGCTTTTGTAAAACAACAATCTGCTTTTGCATCTGCCTTTGCAGCGCCGCAGACTGCTTATTATTAGCTTGCGCCTGCGCCTTTATCTGTAGAGGAATTGAAGCTTGCACTCTTTGAATCTGTTGTTGCAGTGAATTGATTACCATTTGCATATTGGTGCTTTTATGCATCGGTGGTGCGGCTGCAAATGCTGAAGAAATACAAAAAGATGATAAAAACAACGAGATAGCTGGTATTTTTAGAAAACGCATAAGGGCCTGACCTCAAAAACTTAAGATAACATTAGCTTACTTTATCACTCAAACCTTAAGGATTTATTAAAGATTTGCAGAAAATCGCATTGCTTCCTGCGACAATAAGACCAAAGCCTTTACCGAATAATAATAATCTTGCAACCTACCACATTACAAATATTATCATTTAAAAACAGATAGATAGAAACATAAGTATAACTGTACTTTTTATATCACGCACTTGCAAACCCCAACACCATCAGCCATAATTATTAAAAATCCTGATAAATCAAACACTTTGTTTTCAACTTGCTACAACTTAAATAGGTTAAAACAATGGGCAGCAAGATAGGTACCTTAAAAGACGCTGTAAAAGGCACAGTTAGCGAAATTGGCGACAGCAACTATAAGAGCATAGTCACCAAAACACAGTGGAACGAGCTGCGCTTTGGGCGCCAGCCTGCTGTTATTGTTGAAGCCACTGATAATGAAGATGCTATAGCAGCCATTCAATATGCTAAGCAAGCAGGGCTAAAAGTCTCTGTCCGTGGCGGCAATCACAGCTGGTGCGGCTCCTCATTGCGCCAAGGCGGCATGCTAATTGACCTATCTAATCTTAATGAAATTTCTGTAGACCAAAAAAACTTAAAAGCCAGCATTCAGCCTGCTAACAGCAATCGTTCTGTTATGGCAAAATTGGCTCCACTAGGTTTAGCCTTCCCAGTTGGCCACTGCCCAGAAGTAAAAGCAAGCGGCTATCTGTTAAGTGGCGGTATGCCATGGAATCAGCCAAAATGGGGTCCAGCTTGTATTAGTGTTGAGGCCATAGAGTTAATCACTGCTAATGGCGAGCTTGTTTATGCTGATAAAGAAAACCACGCCGACCTCTACTGGGCAGCACGTGGAGCAGGACCATTATTTTTTGCAGTTGCCACCCGCTACCACTTAAAATTATATCCCCTACCAAAAACAGTGATATGTAGCACCTACTATTACTCACTCGATGACGTAGAGCAAATTGGCCAGTGGCTTGATCAACATATTACAAATATTCC
The DNA here is from genome assembly GCA_030425685.1 of Gammaproteobacteria bacterium. Classification (GTDB taxonomy): domain Bacteria; phylum Pseudomonadota; class Gammaproteobacteria; order Coxiellales; family Coxiellaceae; genus JAUIAD01. Next base: position 95,578 of record JAUIAD010000003.1, read on the forward strand.
AAACTGTATCGAGCTTACTGTTTTTCTTATTTCAGCGCCGAAACATCTTACTGAAGAATGTCGCGATAATGCAGGGAAAGTCTGCATGATTACCGCTTCTGCTTTTACTAATAGCGAAGACGAGGCAATTGCCGCGCTTAACACACTAGAAACTTGCCCCATCCTCGACAAGTGCTTATCGAAATCTATTCATGAGCCCAACACCTTTGATCGACTCATGCAATTATCAGGTGAAATCTGGACCGACAAATTACGCTGCTTATCAGAAACAGCCTGGACGCATGATGCATTACCAGAAATATTAGTTAATATGCGTGAACACTTTAAATCTACACCTTCAGAGAAAAGTGTTTTTATTAACGTTATTAATACTGGCAGTAGACAAGCCAAAAAACCAGATCCAGATAAGGCGGCATTTTCAATGATCAGCAATATCTATAGTGGGCTTTGGTCTATGTGGGATAAGCCAGAACATGATGAGGAAAATCATCAATGGCATGATCAAGCTCTCAAACTAATAGAGCCATTTACTATGGGCTACTATATTGGCGAAACAGATATTATTAAGCATCCTGATCATGCTAAGAAAGCATTTTCCCCGGAGAATTGGGCACGTCTTGAAGAGGTTAGGCGCAAGTATGATCCTGATAATTTATTTTATCGGTTTGATGAGGGTTTGGAATAAGCGGTCATTGAGAGTCGGTGCCGGCTTGCGGGCGCAGCATGCTGCGCCCCTACGGGTTTTACATTATTTATGGCGTTTTTTGAGGTTATGCTTCGTAGGCGCAATCGCCGTAGATGTACGTTGCCTTGATTTGGCGGTCATCTGACAGCGTCATCAGAATAAACAGTAACTCAAAAATATCATCCACTTGTTGGCAACGGTATTTCAATATAGGCGATGCCTCAGGATCAATAACAATAAAGTCCGCTTCTTTTCCTGGCGCCAACGTACCAATTTTATCAGATAAGTTTAATGTTTTTGCGGTACCTAGCGTTGCCAAATACCAACGCTTCATACTAGGCAGCTTATAACTTTGCAGCATTGATACTTTATAGGCATCATCCATTACAGCAAACATTGAAAAAGTATTACCACCACCCATATCGGTAGCCAATGTTATTCTATCTGTATACTGAGAGGCTTTTTCAAAATTAAATAGCCCACTACCTAAGAAATTATTACTAACCGGACACCAAGCTACAACAGCCTGCGTCTCTTTAAACATCCCCCATGCATCATCTGTCGTATGTACACAGTGGCCGAAGATAGATTTGTCAGTTACCAAACCATAGTGATTGTATACATCAAGGTAATGCTTACTCCAAGGAAATGTTTTTTTCGCTTGCTCGATTTCACTAACATTCTCATCCAGGTGAGTTTGCACATAGACATCGGGATTTTCTTTCTTTAATGCACCAGCCATTTCCAACATCTCTTCCGTACAAGATAAGGCAAAACGTGGGCAAATAGAGAAATGAATACGGCCTCTGTTATTCCATTTATCCATTAATTTTACAGTGTTGTCATAGTTCTTTTGCGTGGGCAAAATAAAATAGTCAGGCGAGTCCTTGTCCATTAAGATATTACCGGTAATAAAACGCATTTTTCGCTTCTCAATTTCCTCAAAGAAAATATCAGTTGCTTCATAAAATAATGGACCAAAAGCACAAGCTGTCGTTGTGCCATTTTGCACAAGATGATCAAGGAAAAAATTTAAATCTTCCCTTGCAGTTTCCTGATCTTTATAAGAACTTTCAAAAGGAAAAACGTAGTTATCTAACCACTCTAACAATTTCTCCCCGTATGCTGCAACAATACCACTTTGCGCAGCATGTATATGCGTATCTATAAACCCAGGCGTAATTAACTTGCCACTGTAGTCAACTAACTTAACACCCTCGTATTGATCCTTGGAATCAGCATAGTCACCCACAAACGTGATCTTGCCGTCCTCAACAACCATAACACCATCTTCAAGATAGACATATTGATCCGCTGGATCACTTTTTCTCGCCGGTAAATTTTCTAACGTTGCAGTGTCTTTGAATGTAAAGATAGAACCACGAAAAGCTGTTTTATTACCCATAGCAAAAAACTCCTCTTAATCTTGGTAAGACTCACGTATAAATGGCAGTAACAAGAGAGATATCAAAGCAAAAGCCGGCAATATCCATAACGTCGTAAAATAGATTTTTGAAGCGGTAAATATATACGGTATAAACATCATCAAGCTATTAAAAATAAACACACCTGTATTGGTTACACTTAATGCCACACCTTTTACTGACAAAGGTAAAATTTCGCTGACAACCGTATAAAATAACATTGAGCCTGAAAGTAATAAGCCTATTAAAAATGATACCGTCTTGATAACGGCCAAACTTCCCATATCAAATTTAGGTAGGTAAATACCACTTAAAAAGAAGATAATGCCCAGTGTTAAAAATACATGGATGACCTTTTTTCTAGACTTAACCGCATTGGATATCCAACCTGCTAAAGGTGTACCTATACCTATACCACCAAAGATAAACGCTGAAATTATCATCGACTGCTCAAGTGACATCCTCCAATGTTCTTGTATCGGCAGATACCACAGCCCAGCGTAGGAAAGCAACACACCAAATGAAACACCGGCAGCAATCGTACAAAGCCATAACTGCGGTTTTGAACAGACTGTTTTAAGTGATTTGCCAAGCGAAAGATCTGTTGGCGGTTTAAATTCAGGAGGGTTGCGAACAAAGATCGCCGAAACAACAACCAGTATGGCGCCAAAAATAAAGATTAAAAAATAAAGATCATTCCAACTATAACTTTTAAGCCATATAGCCAGGTAATAATGCAGCACCCCTGAAAGTATACACGATATTGTTTGTGTTAAACCAAATAAGATAGGAAATACTTTTGGCTTAAACCACTGACCAATTAGAACACCAGCAGCGACAAAAGCAAATGAGGCACCAACGCCTTGAATAAAATTGGAGATACAAAAAACAAGCAAATTGCCCGCAAAAGACGTTAATAAATTACCAAGGGCTAAAACTAAGATACCCGCTGTCACGACATATCGTGATTTAAACCTATCAAGTAAGTAACCCGCAGGGATCTGCATTAGGGCAAAACCAATAATAAACACCGTAACCGCAACAGTCGCTTGCACTTGATTGATATGCAGAGAGCTTTGTATTTTAGAGGCGAAAACACCCGCCGCGGTGTTTAAAGTGAAAGAATATACAACATACAGTGTTGCCACAAACCAGGCTATTAATCCATTAATAAATCTCATCGTAAACAAATCCTTTATTTACCTAAGATTTATTGTATAGCAAATACAGCAATGCAACAATTATCACAAATGAGCAAATTGCGCTCACTAACACAGGCGTAAGCACCATTAATGGTGGCAGTAAAAGTTGGTGAGAGATTTACGTCTAGGATGATTTTTTAGTAGCGACATCATTGCGTAAATAAGAAGGCTCTGCTTTTTCCGGTGGCATAGCCTTCCCTGCCGCAAAATAATATTCTGCCAAAACAAGCATCGCCTCAGCATGCGGATAACAATCCGTTTTTATATCATAATGGCGATCACTTAAGTGACTAGCAATATCCGTTTCATAAGCTTGCCAAGCATTGCCTGCTAACAAATAATATTTATCTTCGGGGATATAAATATCTTGCGGTGGTGTAATAACATCGCCTTGCACTGGCATCATAATACCATCGGCATTGGCCTGGTAAATACCCCAATAGACTTCAGCCATACGCGCATCCCAAGCGGCGACAATATTATTAACTTTCGTCGCTTGAAAAGCGGTTTGCGCTAATACTTGCAAAGAAGAAATGGGAATAACAGGAACGCCCGCACCAAACGCAAGCCCTTGCGCCACGCCTGTTGCCAGCCTAACACCCATAAAACTGCCAGGCCCACAACCAAAAGCGATGGCGTCAACATCTTTTATTTGGCACTGCGCCTCGGTCAATAATTGTTTTAGCATCGTTAAAACAATATCGGTATGACGGCGCGGCGCAATTTCAAACTGCGATGTTACTTTTCCGTTAACCTGCAAGGCGACGGAGCAACCGTCGGTTGAGGTATCAAGAGTTATAAAAGCTGTCATCTTCGATAGGGGCCACTTTAGGTAATGCTTTAATCGTTACATGCGCATGAGTTAGGTGTGCATAACCACTGGTTGAAACATCACTGTAAGTAAATCCCGTTTTCCAAATGGGGTGATAATCAAAATGTGCTGTGCCATCACGCCCACTAAAGATATAACGACTGGGATCCATCGACAACGTTTTACCGTTGTAACAAACATTCATGGAAACTTTATCCTGCGTATCGATGCTGTTTAGGCTAACCGATTTACATTGACCAGGATTAATCTGGAAATTCATTGTTTGGAAAGTTTCAGCTAATTCTTCATCCGGCATTCTCGCTTTGCCTTCCGCTAAATAGACACTTAAGCGTGGCCCGTTAAAAACCTTTTGTTTTTTCTCATCCGATTTTGCTTGCTTAATTTTTTGGTAACCGGCCATAATTTCCTGTTGCCTTGCCGGGCTGTAAGAGGCCCATTGCTTTTGTGAAATTCCCAGCCTTGAAGGCGTTGCTGCACAACCCGCTAACACTGCTACAAAACTGAGCAAAAGCAAAAAACGTAACATAATAAAACTCCTGTGATTAAAAAAGACGGTAGCGGCCCGCTACCAAACTCAAGCTATTATATAGTTTAATCAGACTCAAAAGAATCCCTAGCATCTATTTAAGCGCAAAGGCATAATGCCGGATATGGAAACAAACATCTACACTGTATCGCAATTAAACCTTGAGAGCCGACAAATCCTTGAGGATAATTTTCAGACCCTTTGGATTGTTGGTGAAATTTCGAATCTAGCTCGTCCAAGTTCTGGACATCTCTATTTTTCGCTTAAAGATAAACGGGCGCAAGTACGCTGTGCTCTTTTTCGCATGAATAGTCGCTCACTAAAATTTAGCCCTGAAAATGGCCAGGAAGTTTTGCTGCAAGCGCGCGTTAGTCTGTATGAACCCCGTGGTGATTACCAGCTTATCGTTTCCAATATGGAGCTTGCGGGTGATGGTGCTCTGCAGCTAGCCTTTAATCGCCTAAAAGAGCGTTTGGATAAAGAGGGTTTATTTGATCCGGATCATAAAAAAACAATACCGAGCTTGCCGCAGCAGATTGGTGTTATTACCTCAGCATCTGGGGCTGCTATTCGTGATATTTTAAAAGTATTAAAGCGTCGCTTTCCTAGCATACCGGTGATTATTTACCCAACCCTAGTGCAAGGTGATAAAGCTGCTGAAACCATCTCAGCTGCGATTAAAATGGCTAATAGCCGTGCTGAGTGTGATGTTTTACTGTTATCACGAGGTGGCGGTTCTCTCGAAGATCTGTGGTCTTTTAATGAAGAGATTGTGGCGCGTGCCATATTCGCAAGCAACATTCCTATTGTTACCGGTATCGGCCATGAAGTTGATTTTACCATTGCTGATTTTGTTGCTGATCAACGAGCTGCCACGCCTTCAGCGGCGGCCGAGCTCGTCAGCCCTGATCAAGCACAGTGGCTACAGAAAATTTCCACATCAGAACAGAAACTTAAAGCAGTAATGGCAAGCAAATTGCAACATGCCAGCATGCAGCTTGAGCATTTACGCAAGCGCTTGCGTCATCCTTCTCAGCAGTTACAAGCGCAAGCGCAGCAGTTAGACCAGCTTGAGCAACGTTTAATTACCTCGATGCGGCATCGTCTGCAGCAAGCCAAGCAGCGACTTGAGTACTTGTCTCATGGTTTAAATACCGTTAGTCCGCTGAAAACACTGGAGCGCGGCTATGCTATTGTTACCCGGGATCGTGATGGTAAGCTTGTTAAAAATAAGGACGATGTGAGCGTTGAGGATACACTTACTATCAAACTTGCCAAGGGTGAGTTGAGTTGTTCTATCAATAAACATGTATGAAAGTGGGCGGCTTAGGTGCTTGCCACAAGGATAGATCCAGCCTGGCCCTGGATCCCGCGGGATGACGGCTGATATTGACAAGCTTACTGAGCTCATGGTAGTTTTTAAATCGGTTGATTGAGAGCTTTTATGAAAACATTAATCCAAAACATCATTTCTTCTACCATTACCATTGTGGGGCTCATTATCGGCCTGCTTTAGTGGCTAACCGTTACACCACACTAAAGCAGGAGTCGACAGGTTAACAACATTTCACTCTTCTGATTAACCAAAATAATGAGACAATATCATGGAAAACGACACAATGACCTACTCGGATGACTACGATACAGTTAAAGAAAAAACCCAACGCGCTAGTTTCTACCCTTGGGTGATTACCCTCCTCAGCGCCGCTTTTCTTTTTTATAAATACATTATGCAGGTTTCGCCCAGCATTATGACCAATGAGCTGATGAAAGCATTTCATGTTCATGGTATGGGGCTTGGTAACTTAGCGGCGACCTTCTTTTATTCCTATTTAATTACGCAGCTTTTTGTCGGTGTGCTACTCGATCGCTTTAGCCCACGTTTTCTGAGTGCTTTTGCGATTTTAACCAGCGCACTAGGGACGTATATTTTTTCAGGTGCGCAAACACTACTCGTTGCCAGTCTTTCGCGCGGCCTAATGGGTATCGGTGCTGCATTTGCGACGGTTAGCTATATGAAACTGGCGGCGAATTGGTTTAAGCCCAATCGCTTTGCCTTTGTTGGTGGCCTTTTAGCAACCGCGGCTATGGTCGGCGCTATTTTTGGCGAAGCACCGCTAGCTTGGTTGGTTAAGGCGCAAGGCTGGCGCAGCAGTTTAGAAATTTGTGCTTGGCTCGGCCTGATGATTGGGCTCTTTTTTATCGTCTTTGTGCGCGATGAACCCAAAGTGCCGGTTGTGCCTAAAAAACTTAGCCAGGCAAAATACGCTATTTCTTTAGCCGATGTGTGGTCTATCCTTTCTAAAAAGCAAAATTGGTTATTAACGTTTTATAGTGGCATGGCCTTTTCACCTGTTGCTGTCTTTGGTGGCTTGTGGGGCAATCCTTTTGTGATCGAAGCGTATAATTTAAAAAATACTGAAGCGGCCACACTGATCTCATTGATATTTTTTGGTCTCGCGATTGGCGGCCCCGTACTCGGATTTATTTCTGATCGACTTAACAAACGGCGTGTCATGATGCTGCTTGGCTGCACACTTTCTTTGGTGACTGTCAGTGCGGTTATTTATATTCCTGAGCTACCGATTCCATTATTGGCCATCTTCCTCTTTCTTTTTGGCTTTGGTACCGGCGCCTTTATGTTAGGTTTTGCTATTGGTAAAGAGCTTAACCCTATTGCCATGGCAGCAACGGTTATTGCCTTAATTAATACCGGTGATGCCATCTTTGGCGCCTTTACCGAACCAATGATCGGTCATTTTCTGGACCTCGGCTGGGGACATCAAATTGTTAATGGCGTCCATCATTTCTCCGTTGCTGACTACAAAACGGCATTTTTAGTACTGCCAGTCTATTTAATTCTGTCAACATTACTGGTATTTTTTATAAAGGAGCGCAAAGCTCAATAAGATTTAATTTATTACACACAGGGACGTGGATATGAAGAAACTATTAACCTCTTTAGCATTAACTTCACTGCTGTTAACCAGCGCCTCCATATTTGCTGAAAAACTGCCGTGGAAAATACAATGCTTTGCCATGGACGGAGGTGTTATCCATGTCCGCGCGCTGACCACCAAAGGTAAGAGCTATCCTGTTGTTGCTATTCCTACTGAAGACCCAAATGTAATGGATGTTAAAGCTATCGGCCCTTTACATAAACGTTACCCAGTAAAAATATTAAAAAATAAAAGGACAGGCAAATTTGATGTTAAAGCTATTGGCCCAAATAATGAGATTATTAATATTAAAGGGGTTTTATGGCAAGGTAGAACACTGGATATCAAAGGCAGTCAAGTAAGCACCAATATGTATAATATTGATTGCGTGACGGATGATGATTCTAGACTTGGGCTAAAAGCTGTTTCGCCTACCGGGCAAGTGCTACCTATAAAAGGGATCGTTAACCTGCCTAATGAAAAAGGTGTGGGGATTGAGGTGACGGCTCATATTAAAGCTATGCCGGAAGATGAAGACAATAAGAAATAAAGCGCCGACTCAAAGAGCTTTTTAAAAAAACTGTCATCCCAGCGTAAGCTGGGATCTTTTTAGCATGGCAGCAGCATCCTTACCTATAATCACAAGCACGAAAAACACATAGCTATCAGTTGCCAAACGAACCATCAAACTTACCAATGCTACTGGTATCAAATCTCAAGTACCAACCCTGATTTGAGAAACGAAAATATTCATCGTCTGAAGAGTCATTTTCAAAGGAATCCTGAGAAGAGTCATTTTCAAAGGACTCCTGAGAAGAGTCACTATCAGTATCATCAGAATCATCAGAATCAAGAGGACTACGCCTTAAAGCTTTACTATAGGCGCGAGCAAGCTTTCCAACTAAACGATCACTTATACTAGTCATAAAGATACTAACACCAATATGCGTTAAAAGATTCTGCCAATATTCACTGCTATCAGTATGATAAAGACGATGGTTAATCGACGATGTTGTCATTGAATTGCCAATTGCACCCGCTGTGTTAGCAATAGATCTTTGAGTAGCAGGAGAAAAGAGGCCTGGCACATCACTCTTACTAAAACTTGACAAAAAATAATCACTAGCAAGAAAAGTACGAGACGCAGCAGAGGCAATACCAGCTGCAGCACCTCCTGCAGCACTTACTAAGCTGGAATAGGCCAACCCCCTAAAAGTCCAGTGCCGCTGGTCTATAGCAACGCCAAGAGAATATCCTACCGCACCAGAAGCCCCACCCAAAAAAGCACCCCAAGCCACTGTCAGCAATGGCGACACTGCTCCTTCAGTAGATACTTCCAAGATAGCACTTACAGTAATCAACGCAGCTGTCGTAATTATCCCAGAAAGATTACGCTTAAATACCTTGCCAACCCCTTTCCAAAAACTAGACCACGAATGCCCAGTGGGATCAACCGTATTAACAGGATCTGCAGAACCATAAGCATAACGATTCATAAAATGATAACTATCCAACTGAATAAAACGCATTAAACGAGGATTGTAGTAACGCGCAGACAAATAATACATTCCACTTTCAGCATCATAATAATAATCGGCGTAGAGAAAAGGGTTATCCTCTATTGATAAAGCCGCATTTTTTGCAATCTTGCCGACCATTGGCTCTCCATAAGGACTATAAGACTGGTAAGCACTATTGCCAGTAGAAGAGTTAAAATCAATCGTTGAACCTTGCGCATCATCACCATAAAAGCTAACTGTCGTCGTATTACCAGCAACGACAGCACGTGATTCGCGCACTAATCCTAATAGATAATAAGCCGATCCATCGGCAGCCACCTCATCAATGACACTATTACCATCGTAATAAAATGTAATCGCCTGCCCACCTGAAGATTTAGTAGCACGCTCACCGTTAGCATAATAACTATAGTGATAAGTAACACCAGAAGCATCTGTAAAAGCGATTAACTGGTTAATCGCATTATATGTATAACGATTACCATGATCATCAGTTAACATATTGCCATTATCATCATAGGAAAACTCTCCTGCGGCGCCATTAATCGTTTGCAATTGATCTAAATTATTATAAGTGTAGGTATTAGAAGACTTACCTGAAATCACATCCGTTAAAACATTACCATTGATATCGTATGAATATTTTTCTATTGTACATGAGTTATTAGACTTAGCCTCAACAGAGGTACTTTGCAAACAACTCTGCACTTGTAATAAATGCGATTCATTGTCATAAAGATAACTAAATGTCTTAGCATGACTACCATAAAGACCACCAGTTACTGTCTTAGTCAATATTTTATGATGAATATTGTAGGTGTAGCTGGTTGATATTAACAAAACACCTTTCGCACTAAAGGTAGTAATGTTCTTAACCGTTGCATCATTATAATAAGTGTAGTGTGTCTTAATACCGTTAGCACGCGTTTTATCTAACAAACGGCCTAAACTATCATAATCATAGGTAACAGCGTTTTGTGCATCGATAGTTACAGATTTTAATAGCCCGGGGTTATGATCCGTTTTTGCTTCATAAACAAAAGACGTGGTATGACCTAACGCATCGGTGCGTGATGCTAATTTTCCATCAATATTATAAGTGTATTTTAACGCTTTGCCATCAGGATAAGTAACTTGTTTTACTTTTCCATCAGGATAATAGCTATAAGCAATCTCACCTTGATGCGTACTGTTATCTTTATCGGTTAGATAGGCATCTTTAATTTGTCCGTTTGCATAATAGTCATAACGCAGATGATAGTGTTTATTAGACTCATCCGGGCTATTTACCCAGTCAATACTTTTGAGTCGCTCCTTGCCCGCAATAAATTGATAAGCATAAGCAAACTTTCGCCCCGACCAATCTGTTTTTGTTAACACATGATTAGCACCATCATAGGTATAAACTTGCGTTTTACCCGCATTATTAGTGACTGTTTTAATTAGCCCGTCATTATTGTAACTATAAATGTACCCTTTTTTCACCTTAATACTAGCATCATTGGGATTCGATAAAACTTTTTGTATTAAATGATGAAAAAAAGGATCATACGTCATCGTCGCTGTTAAACCATCATTAGCGATGACCGGTGTCTTAGGCAACGATGTTGCCGAGTAAACAACTCCTGCATCTGTGTGAACAAGCTTAGTTGATTGTAACGCATCAGACTTTAATGATACTTTGTCAAGGTCATTATAAATATACTGATCGACTATTGGCGCGACAGCATACGAGTTAATATCCGCTGTTAATGATTTTTGTTGCAGTTGATTTATATTATTATATTGCTCCGTCATTGTCGCTGTGATCATTGCGTCACTACCACGACTCCACGAACTGCGGCTATTCGCAACTTGGTCGTAGGTATGAATTGTTTTTGACTGATTAGGATGTGTTACAACAAATAAGCGATTTAAACCATCATAGGCATAGCTCGTTGTACCATCAGCATCTGTTTTAGTTGCCACTTGACCATTATCATAGTACGTATAGGTGGCCAGCGTATTTAACCCATTAGAAAAAATACCCAACCCGGAGTCATTTGCATTACTAGCAACACTTAACTTTCGCCCTAAACCGTCGTACGTAGTTTCTTCTTCTAGGCCTGTATTATTATCTGTTATTGTTTTTGAATTTTTACCACCCCTATCATACATAGCATAGGTAATGGTTTTAAATAACAACGGTTGACTTCCTTGCGCTTGCGAACTCACTGTATGCAAACGCCCTAAATTATCATAGCTATAAATAACCGCATTACCATCACCATCAGTTTTCTGCAATACTGCACCAGTAACTTTATCATACACGGTTGTTTGGCTATGCCCTGCCGCATCTGTAAAAGTAACACTACGCTCATTAGAGCCAGCCTGATCATTATAGCTATAAGCAGATTTTAAAGATGTATCTCCCGACTCGTTTTTAGCATTGGGCACACTAACAATACGACTACTAACACGATAATCACTGTTATAACTGAGAACTACAGACTGCAATAACTGCAAACTACTCTGCAACGGCGTCTTACCATACTGCTTAACCGTCTGCACACTCTTTCCATCCGACGTTAACGTCATTACACTTTCTTGCTGATTCCCATCTTGCCCCACAAGCAATTTATTCATCAATAAGCCATAATGTTGTGATGCCTGGCTAACGCAATGTGATCCAGCAACGTCATAGCACATTGTTATCGTTTGCACTGGTGACTTAGAGGTGTCAGCACTATTAAACACTTTTTTCTGTGTCATTTGGCCAAACGAATTATATTGCATCTGCTGAACTTGAACACGCGCGCCTGACCCGTCAGATAAACGATAATATGTCATCTTTAATTGATTAGGCGTTTGATAATTTGCCGGCAAGGTTTGATAACCAGAAGTTTCTCCCGGATAAGTATATTGACTATCTTGCACCAATTCACGCACGCCAGCATTATTATCAGCTAATACTTGCTTATCCATTAATAAATGCAGATGATCAAATGTCTCTTTGATCACAGTATTATTATGCGTAATGGTAGTGGTATAGGTGTAACCGCTATTACCTTGTTCAAGCAAGGCATCATTGGAGGCAATACTATAGGTTGGTGCTCCCGTATAATTATGTCCTTGCTGATCAGTGTACTGATAACTAGTCACACTAGGGTTAGCACAGGCTGTATCGGCACACACTTTTACATTTTGCACCACTTGTAAATTTATTTTAGCAACGTTTTTAAGCGGACTAATGTAGTAATTTATATTTGTATATGCCCCCGTTGGGTAGCGAATACTGCTTGGCAAACCATTACCGCCATATCCAATGGATATTGTATTATTGCCAGCATCAATAATTGATGTTAATTCGCCTGAAGAGATATAGGTAACTTTGCGTATACCATTAACATTAACGGTAACCTGACCCTGCGTTTGATAATTAAAACTAACCACATTACCATAGGAGTCAGTAATTTTAGTCAAACGTAGATCGGCAAGACTAACTGCTGACGTTTTACTAACAGCACTTAAATAACTAAAAATAACATGATCACCGTAACGATTTTTAATTTCAATTAATCGCCCGCTACTATCCAGATACTCTGTATTACCACTTAAATAAACAACACGATAAGAATAACTTCCAGCGTCACATTGACCGCCGCCAACATAAAAGTTAATATTTTTCAATTTATAATATTTTAATCCTGAACTACTAGCACTATCGGGTTGATACACAGCACCACTAGCTAAGTGTAGTTTGTTCTGCGTAATGTCATAGTAAGTAAAACCATAGGACCACCCTGAGCCTAGCTGATATAAGTCATCCTGATCATTCTGCTCGTAGCGGATAGCTAAATTCAAATTCAACCCGTGCTTTCCAGGAATAGAAAAGGCCGGATAACTTAAACTAATCATTCCCGTTTGCGGATTAACACTCTCTGAAACCGATGCATTTTTAAAATTATAGGCATTGGAATTTTGTGTTTGCGTTGCTGCATGACCAACAGCCAAAAATAAAAAAAGAAAAAAAGTAGTAATTAATATATAAATAGTTTTCATAAGAATACACCAATCGAAATATCAAAACAATGCGCGCATCTATATCACTTAAAGCTTTTCTTTTTTAAGTTAATGCACACTAAACTCAGCTATGCGGCTTACTCGCCAACTGCCCAAAATAATAATTCCCATATTGATCAACCAAATGCAATGTTGCCGTTCCTGCATGCTCAAAATCAGAATCGCTGTTTATTAACGTATTACCCCCACCCGGCATTAGCGGCGCTTTTGCCTCAGAAACAAAATATTCAGGAATACCAATCATCAAAGGGTAGCCCAACAAGGAATATGCATCCGACTTAACGCTATAGGTTAGTGGCGAAATTAAAATATCATTTTGTTCTGGACTAATATGAAAAGGAGACTCCCCAACATGAAATGCAATCGTAGCATCATTAGTAGCCACCGCTTGAAAGCTATTATCATTTTGCGTCATGGTCTGTATTGGAATAACATCTCCTGAAATAGGCGTGCAAGCATCTTGGTATTGCCCTATCGACTGTGGATCTTGGCTGATGCAAACCATCGGCGCTATATAAATAGTACTTTTGGCAATAGTTGAACTAAAATAGAATTCCTTACCAATCGACTGTTTAAAATTAGACGTTAATGAGGCGCCTAACACCTGTGCATAAGGTCCTTTATGGCTAGTAATACTAGAATATCCATCTTTATCAAAAACCCCAGTAATGGGCACATATGAATTACATGTGCTGTCTTGACCACAGGATACAAAGAAAATATGTTTGTAAAGATTTCCATAAGTTTTATCCTGCGGGGAAATGATTTTATTACCATTACGAAGCACAACATCTATTGGCACCTGCTGCAAACCATTAGCATAAATCTCAGGTGTTGATGGTGATACGGAAGTAATAAAAGAAAAATTAGTAATATTAAATCCAGCAGTTGCTTTTGCAGGTTGCTGGCTGGTATCTACTTGCTGACTGACTGAAGAAAAATTATTTACTATAGTATGACCAGTGGAATCTTTATTAATGGATTTTATAATTGACTGCTTTACGGTAATAGTCTTTGCAGCTCCTGTATACATAAACTCTGTATCATCTGCAAATGAAACTAGACCTCCACTAGTTTGATTGGATTGCTCTTCTACAGCAGAAATAGGAATTACATAATTAGGGCTAACTTGCGGATTGTCAGGATCCATAATTTTATAGGGCATAAAAGCTAAGAAATAATGACTGGGATAATTAGAAAAAAAATTAAAATACTCTGGTGTTATCTTTTCTAAAATCTTAAACGGGTCAGTAAAATTATACCCTCTTAATTTACCCGAGTGAATATTTACTAGGTAATTAATAGAATACTGGTTTATATCACCATTTCGAATGTTAGTAATAATAGGTGTTGAAGTCACAATAGGAGACTTTTCAGTAAAATTATTTATCCTAGAGGTTACTGTTACTGTAGCACTCTCGCCCCCTACCTTACTCACTGAACAAATTAAATCTTGACTTGGATTAGAAAAAATCTGTATTAAATGCTGATAGTACCCATATTGAATCACACAATAATTATTTGTATCCTGTGAATCAGCAATCTTAAACTTTCCATAGGTATCAGGGCCACTCATTTCCTTGTTAGTGTAAGCTTCGGCAACACCGCCAACTTGACCAGATACAGCAGTGGGTTTTATATTAATAGCCGTACCAGAGTCAAAACCATTTGCAGGTGGAATTACAAAAGGCAATGCCGTAAGCACATGAGAGAATGAATGCTCTCCTACTTTAGTATTATTGACAATACTGAAATGCATTTGATAACCACGCCACTGCGCAAAAACACTTCCACACGCCAATAATGAAATAATTATCACACTAAAATATACATTAGATTTAAAATTCATCAACCTCTACCCTTCCATACAATTCTCTTTTATAGGAAAATAATAAATTTATCAGTCAAAGATAAATATCTATTATGACAAACAACAAAACTTTACATAAAAATTTATACTCAGAAAGCAACTAACTATTCGGTTTGTTAAACAGGCGGCCAAAATAGTAATTTCCATACTGATCAACCAAATGCAGCGTTACCGTTTTTGAATTTTCAAAATCCTCATTTGAATTCATCAGTTCATTAGCACTATTACTCACTAACGGCGACTGCGATTCTTGCACAAAATACTGCGGAATACCGATCATCAACGGATACCCTAATAATGAATAAGCATCTGAATTGACACTAAACGTTAACGGGCTTATTAGCGTATTGTTATCAGCAGGCTTAATTTGAAATGGATCTTCTCCACCTGGGAATCCAATCGTAGCCTTATCAACTGGGATAGGATAAAAGTTCTTATCAATGGTGGTTTTAGTATTAATGGTAATGACATCACCTGAAATTGGTGTACAAGTCACTTGATATCTACCGGTATTACCTGGGTCTTGGTTGACGCAAATCATGGGGGCTATATACTGATTTGAATTTTGCACTGTTGAACTAAAATAATATTTTTTTCCAACACCCTGAGTTAGTTTCCACTGCGACAAAGATCCTAGCACTGTTGCATACGGCCCAGCATGACTACTAACACTCGAATAGCCTTGCATATTAAACTCACCACTCACTGGCTGATAAGCAAGACAAGCACTCGTCACACAAGAAACAAAGAATATATGTTGATACAACCAACCATCAGTTTTATCACTAGGGGAAATGATAGTATTGTTTTTCTTTAAAGTGACATTAATGGGTGCCTGCTGTAGTCCATTTGCATAAATACTAGGAGTTGTAGGTGACACTGATGTTTCAATAGAATACTGCGAAATATCAAATCCTGCCGGCGCATTATCAGGCTGTTTACTGGTATCAGCAAAAACAGGTTGTGAAATATCAACACCCATATTTACAATACCATTATTTTTTGTTATCGATAAAACTAATGCCTGCTTGACATCAATCCCCTTATCATTACCCGTATAAAGAAATTGCGTATCATTCTGAAAGTAAACCTTACCACCATCCGTTTGATCCGTATGCGTTACTACAGAAGTGTTTGGTACCACATATTCCTGCGCCAAACTTGGATCAGCAGCATCCGCTATGATGTAAGGTAAAAATGCCAAGTAGTAATGGCTGGCATATTTTGAATGCTCTAAATACTCTGGATTAGGCGGCCCTAGTGCTTCTGAATCAGCAAAAAAGTCTTGCCCAACAAACTGACCACTATGAATATTTATTAGATAATGCACTGGGTGTGCATTTGGAGAGCCATCGTTATAGGCAGTATAAATAGGCGTTACCGTAACAACCGGTGCCACATCGCCTGCTGCATTGGCTTTTTTATAATTAATAAGAACAGATGTTTTATCATTGCGATAAGTTTTACTGTAACTCTCTACAGACGATTTACTATTTGCATCGGCTAGACTTAAAAAACCAAGCAGTAAAGCAATACCAAGAAATATAGATTTTAGACCCACTGACATACCCAACTATACTGTACATAACCACCTTTCCTTTGTGAACAATCCGACTGATATAGTAAATATACTCTACTTGTGGGTGATATTAGCGCAAGATTTGTTATAAATCTAGGTATTTTACTCAGTTCTTAATGCTTTGTTAATTTTTGTTTATTGAGTGAACAGTTTTTGGTTGCGACGTGTTGGTTGTGGTTTTCTTTCAAGATAAAGCGGCGCCGATCTTACGCGGCGGACGCAACGGGGCGGCGGCGCAGCGATAGACATTTACTTTCGCTGCGCCGCCGCCCCGTTGCGTCCGCCGCGTAAGATCGGCGCTGCTGTATCTCGATCAAAACAACATTACAAATCCGTCGCACCCACCAAAAAATCACTTATCAGAATAAGGATTAACATCCTTCTTCAACTCAACCAACAAAGGCACGCCAACCAAGTCAAAGGTCTTACGGAAGTAGTTAGCAAGATAACGCTTATAAGAGCCGGGCAACGAAGTGGTTTGCTTACCATGCACGATAATAGTAAGAGGATGATGGCGACCAATATGCGCCAAATTCAAGCGAATGCGACGACCACGCACCAACGGTGGCTGATGCACTGACAACGCTTTTTCTAAAGCTTTCGTTAATTGCCCCGTGGAAATTTCCTTAGAAGCTGATTCATACGCTTCATTAATAGCACGATAAATCATCCCTACACCAGTACCATGCAACGCAGAAATAAAATATCGCCGAGCAAAATCAACAAATGGTAAACGGCGGTCGATTTCACCTTTTAAATAGGCACGTTCGTCTTCTTCAATATCATCCCACTTATTAAAAACCATTACCAAGGCTTTACCCATTTCAAGAATCAAACCAATCAATCGCATATCTTGATCGGATATTCCCTCTTTGGCATTAAAAACCATAACAACCACATGCGCTTTACCCATCGCCTGCATGGTTTTAATAATAGAAAACTTCTCAATCGCTTCTTTAATTTTTGTACGACGACGCACGCCTGCTGTATCAATTAACGTATAATCCTGACCACGTCGCTCAAAGGGAATAAAAATACTATCACGCGTCGTTCCCGGTCGATCACAAACCACAACACGTTCTTCACCTAGAATGGCATTAATCAATGTTGATTTACCGACATTTGGCCGGCCCACGACCGCGATTTTAATGCTTTTATCTTCTTCAGATTCTTCTTCTGCCTCAGGAAAAGGTTCTAACACTTTTTCCATCATGGTCTTAACACCACGTTTACGCGTAGCAGCTATCGCATGCGGCGTTCCTAAACCCAATTGAAAAAACTCACTAACAACAACATCAGCATCTAAGTGGTCAGCCTTATTAACAACCACTTGCACCTTATCACTATACTCACGCAATTCACGTGCTATTAACTCATCTGAGGCGGTTAAGCCTGATTTAGCATCAAGCATAAACATAATAACATCGGCTTCAGTAATCGCCTGGCGCACCTGCTGGTCTGTTAGCTTTGCCATGGTGGGATCTTCTAATTCCGCAATACCGCCCGTATCAACAACAATATAAGGCTTCTCCCCCAATACACCTTCACCATACTGGCGATCACGCGTTACACCCGGAAAATCGGCAACAAGTGCATCTCGGCTTTTGGTCAGCAAATTAAACAGCGTCGACTTACCTACATTTGGACGACCGACAATAACGATAACTGGTAACATAATTTTTCCTACTTTATACACACTTTACGGCATAATGCGCACTTCTACCGCATCCAGGTAGTTTATACAAAATCTCCTTATTCAACAAACCTCTAAGATAACGCGTTACAACTGCTTTTGCGCAAAGAATCGATATTATAGATAGATTTTAGACAATCAGCTCGCCGCCAATTAGAGATCATGAGCCGATTATCACTGCTAATCGGCTCAATAATAGCAAATTTCTGAGCCGATTAGACACCCTATTCAGCTCAAATCAAATTTAGTGATTCTTATGGCCTGCTAACTCTGCCAAAATAACAATTTCCGTATTGATCTGTAACATGCAAGGTTGCATACTTTTGATCAGTAAATTCAGCACCATCATAAAAAAGCTCGGTATTATTGCCTGCTTCATTTAGAAAATCTTTAGCTTCTGGGATATAAAGCGGCGCGGCTATCATTAACGGATACTTTAATAAATCAGTGTAGGCATACGAGTTAACATTATAGGTTAAAGGAATATGAGTTTGATCATAGGATGCTAAAACTTGCCCATTAAAAGTAAGCGTATCTTTACTCAAAGTTACAAACGAAGGCTTAAAGCTTGGAGAAAACTGCCCAAGACTATTTATCGTTAATACATTATCGCTTATCTGGGTACAAGCAAAATCATTACCACCACTATTGCTAGATTTATCCACGCATAGCATGGGCGCAATATAGTGAATCTTAAATGGCTGGGTTGTGCTGTAAAAAAATAGTTTTTCACTTGCAGCACCGCGCATTATTTTATACCCCTTACGTAAAGCCAAACCCTTATTAGCATACGGACCAGGCTGATCCATCACAGCAGAATAGGCATCACCACTAAATACACCTCTAATAGGCGTATATTGTTGACACTGTTGACCATCATCACACTGAACGAAAAAAATATGCTTATATAAATCGCCCAGCGTAAATTTTCCATCAGCACCAATAACGGTGCTATCATCAAGGGCAACAGCGTGACCGGGTTTATCAAACAAGGTGACCTTGATACCAATCTGCTGCAAACCATTAGCATAAGTCGTCTGCGAAGATTTTTGCGATATAAAATAGGCTGCTAAGCTAACATTACCGATATTAAATTTAGTAGGGTCTATTTTTACATCCTGTTTACTTGTATCAATAGGTGCTGAAGTCCTTTTGGACCAACTATTAACAAGCCCTTTTCCATCTGAGCTTTTGTTAAGTGATTTTACCACCGTCTGGGTTGCAGTAAGCGTTTTAGCATCACCACTATAGATAAATTGTGTCCTTGCATTATGCCAAGCACCATTACTTTTATTCTGTAACGATATCAGGCCACCAGCGACTTCTCCATCTTGAATCGTCACATCGGCATTAGGAATAACATAAAACAGCGGATCATTAGTAGATTGACTAGGGTCTGAAATTTTATAAGGCTGAAATGCCAAGTTAAAATGCTGCAAATAATGTTTATCGAATTGAAAATATTCTTCTTTTGGTGCCGATAATACTTTATAAGAATCTGTAAAGTTATATCCACTCAAAGTACCAGAAGTAATCGTAATTAGTCTGCCTTCATGATAAGTTACCCCACCAGCACCACTGGTAACAGTGATAATAGGTGTAGACTCCATTGTTGGTGCAACTTCCCCTGCATTGGTATGAGTGTATGTTACCTGGATTGCAGGTATTTGGTTTTTAGGGCCTATTACAGTGCAAGTAAAATTCTTGCCGTAGTTATAAGAAACAGTACTATAGCTATACCCACCTTGGTCATCAGCGTGATAGTTTACAAAGCAGTAATCGTCAGGATCATTTTGATCTGCAATTTTAAGAACACCATCTTCAGCTGAATATCTGCTAAAACCACTACCATATTCACCATAATGCACATGTACGACTTTATCCATAACGACAGAGCCATCTACATTTGGTTCTACCAACATAGGTGGATTTAAATTTAAAACACTACCTTTATTGACCTGATAAGCACTGACCTTAAGAGTTGGCGGTGTCGTTATGTCTTTATTTTTCAAATTAATGATGGCAAAAGCCATATCAGGAAATGAAAACGCCCGTCCAAAAGAAAGTAGAAAGAAAACACAAAATAACACAAAAGCCAAAATTAAATGACGCCTAAAAAAATTACTAACTATCATCCCAACCTCATCATACATAGCACATTAAAAAAAATCACCCATCCTACTTCCTTTATAAAAATATAAGCATGAAGCAGGCCATTAGGGAGCGTTGATTACTTGCCCCATTCAAATATAAAACATTCTCCAACAATCTACTCTCTTCTAAAATGTCTCAGATCAAAATAGCAATTTTTAATCGACATCAGAAGAGTCATCAGCGGAAAAGTACCCAAAATCGGGTTCTTCACCTTGAATTAAAGAGTCAATAGAAGAGCAGCTATCAGAACGCTGAAAAACTTGATCCTCAGCCGGTCTAGAAGCAGGCGTCTCATTGTCAAGATTATTAAGCTTATATTTAACGCGATAAAAACTACTCATAGACTTATCACGAACATAACCACCCAGCATGCTTAGAGCGATATTAACCCCCAAATCTTTCCCCCATTGCTTAAGGTACTTCGAAGAGCCGTTACTCGCAATAATATTTGGAATAGAAGAGCCACTTGAGTAGGCCATAGAGGCTATGCCATCAAGAGCTCTTCTTAAAAAAAACTTTTTATAAGGTAAATACCTTAAAACCCCGCCTGACAATGAATCAGAGACAATATACCGACCCACAATCTTTTGCGCACACGCAGAAACACCACCTGAAAACATTCCTCCCATCGCACCAGAAACTGCAGCAAGCATAAATTGATGCGCATCCCAATGATTGTAGTTATTGGCAGAATAACTCGCCATTGAGCCCAAAGAGCCGACAACAGTACCAATGCCAGATGTCATCCATTCTAGATATGGAGTAAAAGCAGGAATAGGCATTGCTATCAATGCAGCATTGATACCAATAACAGCTACGGTTGTCACCAAGCCAATAATATTTCTTTTAAAAAAATTACCAACCCCTTTTAATAGATTACTAAACCAGCTATGACCCGAAGGATCAATATTATTTATCGGATCACCATTACCATAACTATAACGATTCATAAAATGATAAGTATCCAATTGAATAAAGTGCATCAAGCGCGGACTATAATATCGCGCATACAAATAATAAAGACCACTTTCGCTATCAAAATAATAATTAGAAAATATATAAGGGTTTACTTTAATGGACAAACTGGTATTTTTATTCGCGTGACCGCTACCTAGCTCCCCATACGGCGAATAGCTAACAAAACTATTTTGACTATCCGATACCATTTCATCAACGATAGAACCCTGCGCATCAGCCCCATAATAGCTTGTAGTAGCGCCACCCTTATCAGCAACGGTGCGGGACTCTCGCCCAGCCCCTATTAAATAATACGCACTACCATCCGCAGCCACTTCATCAATGATTTTCTTACCATCGTAATAATAATTAATAAAATGACTCCCAGATGACTTACTAGCACGCGTACCATCAGCGTAATATGTATAGCGATAGAGATTACCTTGTTGATCGGTAAAACTAGTTAATTGATTAACAGCATTATAAGTATAATGATTTCCTTGATCATCGGTAAGCATATTACCATTTGCATCATAATTAAATTTTCCACTTCCGCCATTAATACTTTGCAACTGATCCAAATCGTTATAAACATAAGTGTTACTGTCTTTTCCACTTTGCGAACGACTTAGCACATTGCCATTAATATCATACGTGTATTTCTCAACAGTGCACGAGGAATTGTTAACTACACTCGCAACAACACCTGTCGATTGCGTACAGGTTTGTGCTTGCAATAAATGAGATTCATTGTCGTAAAGATAACTGATCACTGTAGATTTACCACCAAACAGTCCATCATGACGAACCCGTTTTGTCAAAATACGTTGTCGTTGATCATAAGTATAATTGATGGATAAAAGAATATTACCCTGCACACTTCTAAATTCTATACTTTGCGTTTTACCGTCACTATAATAATGATAATGCGTACTTGTGCCATTACTTCTAGTTTTATCTTGCATGCGACCGAGACTATCATAGCTATAGGTCACCGCATTTTTACCGTCAATACTAACCGATTTTAGTAAATCAGGATTATTATCAGCAGCCGTTTCATAAGTAAATGTTGTTACCTTACCTAAAGCATCCGTGCGCGAGAGCAACTTGCCATCACGACGATAACTATATTTAATCGTCTTACCATCTGGATAGGTTACTTGCTGTAGATTCCCATTGGGATAATAAGCATAGGACACTTCGCTGTTGCGCTGACTGCCATCTTGATTAGTAAAATAGACATCTTTAACAAGACCATTGGCATAATAATCATAGCGTAAATGATCGTCCGTATCATTTTGCAACGGATCATTAGTCACACCCCTGCTTTGCAAATGCGCCTTACCGGCATAAAAGCCATAAATATATTTAAATACACGCCCTGACCAATCTGTTTTCGTTAATAAATTATTTGCACTATCATAGGTATAGGATTCCGTCTTGCCGGCATTATTTGTTTGTGATTGCAATAAACCAACATTATTATACGCATATAGATATCCTTTCTTTATTTTAACGCTACTATCATCGGGATTAGACAACACCTTATTTGTTAATTTATGAAACAGAGGGTCATAACTCATCCTCGCCCTTAAGCTATCTTTATCATTGGCTGACTCTGGCGATGTAGTTGCCTGATAAACCTTACCAAAGGACGTATAAGTCATCTCAGTGGAATGAAGACTATCATATTTCAACTTTACTTTATTTAAATCATTATAACGATAATACGTAGTGAGTGGATTATCATTCGCTTGTGCGTTATTGGGATTTAAAATATGCTCCGTTAATTGATTTAAATTGTTATACTGTTTGGTAACCTTTGCTGACAAAAGGCCATCACTACCTTCATTCCAAGTGGTTTTCGTATTGGCTACTTGATCATAGGTGACAAATGCTTTGGCATGATTAGGATACGTTGTTTGCAACAAGCGATTCATACCGTCGTAAGAATATAGTGTCTCACGCGTTTTTTGTCCTGCCGTATCAACATAGTCTATTTTGCTAAGCACCTTACCATCAGAGTTATAGCTATATTCAGCAACCTTATATAAACCGTCTCCGACACTTCCATTATCTTTAAGGTTATTTAGCTCTGTTTTTTTTCGCCCCAAACCATCATAGACTGTTTGTGTTTTTAATCGTGTAATATTATCGGTAACTGTTTTCGTATTCTCACCATCTTGATCAAAAACATGATAATCAACTATTTTTAATAACAGCGCTGATTTATCTTTTTCTTTAGAAAACACTGCATGCAAGCGTCCAACAACATCATATGCATTAATAATTTTATTACCTGCCCCATCCTCTTTTACCAACGTATTGCCTGTGATTTTATCATAAAGTGTCGTCACTCGATGTCCAGCACTATCTGTAACACTAACACTACGCGCATTTAAATCAGGGCACTCCATATAGCTATAGCCCGTCTGAATAGCAGCACCACTGGCGCCCGCAGTAACCACCTGGCTAGCCACCTCCTGTTGACCATTATAAGTAAAAGCTGTGCTGCTTAATAACGCCAATGTAGGCTGCGACGGCGTCTTGGCAAACACCTTCTCCATTTGAATATTTTTATTATCACTAGTCAACGTAATCTCTTTACGTTGCGAATACCCATCAGCGGTAAGCAAATTTTGCTGCATCAACAAACCATAATGCAACGAACCAGAACTCATACAGGAAGAACCTGGCACGTCATAACACATCGTTTCCTTTTGCACTGGTGTTTGTGTCGTATCAGACGAGTTAAATACTTTCTTCAACACTGGCAAACCATAATCATTATATTGCATTTGCGTCACTTGCTCGCGTGCGCCTTTACCATCTAACAAGCGATGAAATATTGTTACAATCTGGCTGGCGGTCTGGTAATTCGCGGGAAAATTTTTATCTTTATAGCTATCATTTTCTCCTGGATAAGTATATTGCTGCTCTTCTACTAACTCACTAATACCAGCTGAATTCGATACAAATTTTTTCTGATTAATCAACAGATGAAAATGGTTGTACTTGTTAATAACCTTTGTTCTATTGTGCGTTATTGTTGTCGAGTAGTTATAAGCATTAGCACCAGAAATTGTTTCCAATATTTGATCCTGAGCATCCATACTATAGCCCGGATATCCAGTGAAATTGTGACCTTGACCGCCCGTTGCATATTGATACTGCGTTTCACTACAAGGAGACCCTGCCGTGCTTGAACCACCGGCACAAACCTGCACCCCACTGACCACAGAAATTAATGCGCCACCTTTCGTTTTTATCGTACCCGTATGAAAAATTCTTGTAATAGCGCCTGTTGGATAGGTGATGCTACTGGGCACACGGCCACCACCATACCCGATTCTAATTAGATTGCCAGCCGCATTCGTGATAGCTGTTAAACTTGATCCAGCGGTATACGTTACTTTGTCCGCTCCATTTACGCTGACAACGGTCTGGCCTTGCGCACGGGTAAACTTAACCTCCGAGCCATAGCTATCAATAATACGGCTAAACGTTAAATCAGGGCTACCACTTGTTATTGACGTGGTCGAATAGTAAAAATTAATATGATCACCAAAACGATTTTTTATCTCTATTAAGCGGCCACTAGCATCTAAGTACTCATTATTTCCATTTAAATACGCAATGCGATACGCATAAGGGCCTGCATCACAGCTACCAGCTTCTTTATAAAAATGCAGGTTTTTTAAATTGTAATAACGCAAACCGGAGCTATAAAGCGCGTCTGCTTTGTATACTGATCCATTAGAGAGATGGAGTTGGTTTTTTACAATATCATAATAGGTAAAGGTGTAGGACCAGCCTTGCCCTAAACCATACAAATTATCTTGGCTGCTTTCTGCGTAGTGAATACCTAAATTTAAATTTAAGCCATGCTTACCGGGAATGGACAAAGCAGGATACTGCAAGCTTAGCATCCCTGTTTGTGGATTTACACTTTGTGATACCGTGATATTTTTATAATTATAGGCATTGGAATTTCCTGCAGCGGTTGATGCAGCGAAGCTTGTTACAGCGTTCAGCAGTAATAAGATACCCACCATACCTAATAGTGATGCAGAAAATCTGCTTCTATATTTTTTTTGAATTATCATTATAATTCCACCCCACACAGACTATGGTTACCAGCCATCAAGCACTTCAAACTATAAAAAAGGGGATTTGTTTATAATGGTTTGCGACGTATCCTTGTTTAACAATTTGTTCCCAGCACAGCGAGCTGCACCACTATCTTAACCCTCTATACAATAGGTAGCTTCTATCAATTCACCCTACTTTAATTTAATGTTAATTTTTTGTCTAGCAAGGAAAGCTTAATAAAAAAGAAACAGGGGTTATGACTATAAATCACTAGCGTGAAATTTTTATTTTTTTACGTAGAAATAGGGATAGTTAAGGAAAACGATGCCAAGCAGCAACAGCTTCAGGCAAGGGTCTTAGATTTTGGGCCCAACCAAATCATCAAAAAAACAAGGAGCATCGCCTCTTTCTGAGCTAGAAAAACCTGACATTTCCCTGCCCTGCTGACTCAATGGACTACCAAAACTTGCCAGTCTATTGCCGAAAGGTAGGCGTCTAGCCACCCCTGCATCCGTTCCCTCAGGTGACGAGGGCTGCACCACGCCTTTATTTTCATTTTCTTTCGACACACCAAACTGGTCACAAGCCATTCCATATAGCATAGGACGCAGTTCGGCAGGCGGCGTAACGTTGTTTTTTACATTAAAAATCACACTAAATTCCGCCTCTGGATTATTGACATCACTCAGAGTGACTTGCTCACCTGCCAAAAATGGTACCGCTTCACCCTTATTACTTCTATGCAATTCCGCTTTGTCCTGATAGCTTATAGACATGCCATTCTTAGTAACCAGCTTATCAATAACACCTTCCACAGGTATACGCATACTATTATGCGCTGTTGGCGCTGGCCATGCCTGACCAACCTTGCCGCCGGCGCCATTATGATGACGCGCTAATAAATGGGAATGCTCAAGGTGAAACCTTTTATCTGGGTTTAAGGAATACAGGTAGAGTGTTTTATGTTTTGCAGCCTTTAAACTTAAAAACACTTCTCTATTCAAAACAGTAAGCTTATCTAGAAATTGATTTTTTTCATCAGACGCAAACACCTTACCGAAAATAGCTTTATCAGCTTGTGATAGATCAGCCCAAAACAAATCGTCGTCTTTCACAAATCCTTTTTCTGGACTTTCTTTTGCATCCTTAGGTCTAATTAACAGAAGAAAGTCTGCCTTCTCTTGCGCTGTCATCGACGCCGTTAAATCAGCAGCGCCTTGCGGCATCATTTGATCAAAGATGCCTGCTTGATCTGCAACACTTAATTCAGAAAAAAATGCATCTAGCACCCTATCAGCACTAAAATAGGAAAAATATTTATTTTGTGATTCTTTAGGGTAAGAAGGGGTCTTAGACGATATAATCGTATTAACTTCTAATTTATGCTCACTAGGGCGACCAATTTTCTTTTTAACATTTTTACATTCTGCTGCTGTAAATAAAAATTGAAAATGACTACGACGATCAAGCTTGTTAACTTTAGCACTTGCTGCTGTTTGGAATAGGCTAACATTGGCATGACCACTTCGCTTTACCTTAACAGTTCTTACATATTTTGTCGGGGTCGCAGTCATAATAACTACAGGCGACCCCATAGCCGTGCGACTCAACACCCTCGTAGCTTTTGGGCTTTTATAATGACGCTTCGTTTCTTTATTTTCACGCAAGAGCTCTTTTGTCTTTGGAGAAGCATAAGGAATTAATTTTGAATGCGTTAAGCGGCCAGAAAACCCCTTCGACTTTTTTGCACAAGAGCTCTGCGCTTTTGTTTTCCGATCATCGGAGTAGCCTGCCCCCTTCTCTGTCATACGTCTAAACCGACCTGACTGCCTTCTTTCTGCACGACTGGGTGTCTTGGGCGTCGTAGGGGCAGGAGCTTCTGTAGGTAATGTATTGGTGATATCTCTTAAAGCGGAGCCACCCTTTTTACGGGGAGAGCGTAGCTGCTCTATCTCATGCTCCCAGATACTGTTTTCATCATTAATTTTTCGTTTTAGCTGTTTTGTCTTCCGCATGGAATTCTCTAAATTAGAAAATCCCTGTAACAGTTAGCAGATGAAAACACCTCTCATCTTAACCATAGCGCGACACCTATATTTACTAGTTTTTAGACATTATTAAGACGTAACAAGCTACTACCTATTGATGTCACTACAAATGCAAGGTTTGTCTACTTATAATACAAAGCAGCTAGACTTAGCTGCTTTTGATGGTCGAAAATATACCACACTTACCGGCTGATATACCAATAGGATAACGGCTTAAAACACCTCTATTTTCTATGAAGAGATCCTCATATCCAGATAGGGATTACTAATATTCAAGGTCGTATAACCCGACTTAGCCTTTTTGTAAGCGCTATTAGCTTTGGCTTCATCACCTTGTGCGGAGTAGATATCACCTTTTACGGTATTAATTAGTGGGGCGAAGGTTTTATCGTCGACGGTCTTTAATATTGCCAGCGCCTGCGGATATTGCTTTTCGGCTAACAAGATACGCGCCGCACGCAGGCGAGCTATTTGTTTAAAGCTCTTGACCTTACCATGCTTCACAACCCACTGAAGCTCTGTCAAAGCATCCGCTAGCTTTTTGTTGGTTATGTCCGTATTAGCAGTAATAAAGACACCCATCGTTGCATAAGGCGTATCAAAAAAATCTTTCTTTAACACCGCGACTAGTTTTGTTTCCGTTTTTTTATCGCCCACAACGGAAGCGCGATAAAGGTTTTGATAAAGGGCCGCAGCTCGTTCGGTATGCTTGGTTTTAAAATTAGACCAATAACGCCAACCAAAACCAACGATCAAGCCAACCACAATCGCAATTACAATCGCCTTGCCATAGTCCTTCCACCATTTAGCAAGCATTTCTATTTGTTCTTTATCTGCAGCATTTGCCATTCTTAACTAACCTCTTGCAAAAAAATCGATTAACTCATTCTCTGTCATTTGCCGTTGCGGCTCTTGTCCACGTAAATCTTTTAACGACACACAGCCCTTTTCAACCTCATCATCGGCAATAATCAAAGCCCAACGCGCCCCACTTTTATCAGCCCGTTTAAACTGGCTTTTAAAACTGCCCGCGCCAAGATTACACTCAATTGCCAAAGCTGGGCATTCTGTTCGTAAGCGTTCGGCAATTAACATGCCTTGCTCGACGCCAGCGCCAATTAACACACAAAAAATATCAGGCGCTGTTGCTATTTCTTCCACACTTTCAAGCAATAGTACCAAGCGCTCCATCCCAGCAGCAAAACCAACAGCCGGTGTCGCTTTACCACCCAGCTGGGCCACAAGACCATCGTAACGGCCACCGGCACAAACCGTACCTTGAGCGCCCAAACGATCGGTCACCCATTCAAAAACTGTCATACAGTAATAATCCAAGCCACGAACTAGACTAGAATTAATAACATAGGGGATATTAGCGGCATCGAGGTATTTTCGCAAACCTTCAAAGTGCGTTAATGATTCCTCATCAAGATGATCCAACAAGCGCGGCGCTTGCTCAATCAAAGACTGCATCTGTGGATTTTTGCTATCCAATATACGCAATGGATTGCTCTCTAAGCGCCGTTTGCTATCCTCATCCAGCACATCAATATGCTCATTAAGATAACCAACTAATTTTTCACGATAAGCCGCTCTCGCTGCAGCACTGCCTAATGAGTTAAGCTGCAACTTAACATGCTCACCCAAGCCTAACTCCTGCCAAAAACGGTGTGTCATTAGAATCAATTCTGCATCAACATCAGGGCCCTGCATGCCAAAGGCCTCAACGCCAAATTGGTGAAACTGGCGATAGCGCCCCTTTTGGGGACGCTCATGACGAAACATGGGCCCCATATACCACAGGCGCTGAATTTGGTTATATAGCAAGCTTTGTTCAATACCTGCTCTGACACAAACTGCTGTCCCTTCGGGCCGCAACGTCAGGCTATCGCCATTGCGATCATCGAAGGTATACATTTCCTTTTCAACAATATCTGTCACTTCGCCAATACTACGCTTAAATAAGGCGGTTGACTCAACAATAGGAAAACGGATTTCTTGATAGCCATAACGACGCATCAAATCACGCCAAACGGACTCTAGTTTCTGCCAATAGGAAATCTGCTGAGGGAGAATATCATTCATCCCTCGCACTGCTTGAATAGCTTTCGCCAAAACGGGAACCTCTACTTAAATTAGGTGATTACTTACTGTGGCTGTCTCACTTGTGCAGCTTGTTTCGTTGTGGACGAGATAGCAGCATGGCTATCACTGAGTAACGGCAAGATCAAAGCATGATTTTTGCCAGGCTTAACCTGCGCTCCATTAGCCGCACTGGCCTGAGGAGAGGGCTGTGTTGGTTTGGCGTTATGTGACATGCTGTTAGCAGACGTTTGCGTTGATCGCCACCACATTGCAGCAAAAGCGACCAAGATCACTACCACCGCTAACCAAATCCAACGAGAAATACCTGACCCACGGTTTCTCGAAGACTTCATATGCGACAACACCGGTTGTTTTACTAAAAACTGTTCATCAACACCACTAGAAGCCTGTTTAAAAGGCTCGTCAAAATTCATCGCTGAGAAACGTTCTAGCACCTCTTCTGCGGATAAGCCAACTAGATTAGCGTAAGAACGCAAGTAACCACGCACATAAATTAACGCTGAGGCATCTTTATAATTATCATGCTCAATATCCATCACCCATTGCAGCTTCAAGTTAAGCTTGCGCGCAATTTCAATATGAGAAAGCCCTTGCTCTTCTCTCGCGCGACTTAACATCTGACCTGGCGTCAATTGGTTCTGCATTTCAGGTTCTAGCGTTGCGTTATCTACTTGCTCATCCATCATCAAACACCCATCTAAATATTGAAAAAATTCATTGGTATTATATCTACTTACTTCCCAATAATGTAGCAGTATGGCAAATATTATGAAAGAGGCAAGGATGGGCGGCTTATTTTCTGCCTTCCTCTACCTTTTCCGGCACAAGCCGACCGGTTTTTAGCCAACGTTGATGCCGACCGGTACGATCTTTAAAGTTACCGGCTAACTGGCCACAAGCGCCATCAACATCATCACCACGCGTCTTACGTGTCCACGCATTAATGCCTGCTTTAATTAAATATTGACGAAAGCGTTCAATGCTAAGATCGTCTGAGCGTTGATAGACCGTTTGAGGAAAGGGGTTAAAGGGAATTAAGTTGACTTTAGCCGAAATATTAGACAGCAAATGTACAAGTTGCTTGGCATGCTCTAATTGATCATTAACGCCTGCTAACATCACATACTCAAAGGTCACTTGCCGCTTAGAGCCTTTGGGAAAAAAATCACGACAGGCTGGCATAAGCTTTGCCAATGGATACTTCTTATTTAAGGGAACCAACTGATTACGCAACGCATCTGTCGGCGCATGCAATGATACCGCTAATGATACGGGACTATCTTTTTTAAGTTGCTCCATTTGCGGGACTAGTCCAGAAGTACTTAATGTAACACGGTATTTTGATAGACCATACGCGTTATCATCAAGCATTAACTCCATTGCACCCACGACCGGGTCATAGTTAAGCAAGGGTTCTCCCATCCCCATCATCACAACATTGGTGACCTTAAACTCGTTATCTGGCATCTGTGCAAGGCGCCTTACTGCAATCCACACTTGGCCGATAATCTCACCCAACGTCAAATTGCGATTAAAACCTTCTTTCCCAGTAGCGCAAAAACTACAGTTAAGCGCACAACCCACTTGCGAGGAAACACATAAAGTGCCGCGACCACGTTCAGGAATAAAGACGGTTTCTATGGAGTTTCCATCGGCTAAACGTAACAGCCACTTATGCGTGCCATCTTGTGAAGGCCGCTCCAACGCGATCTCGGGCAAACGGATTTCAGCACTGTCTGTTAGTTTAGCGCGCAAGGCTTTGCTCAGATTGGTCATCTGAGCAAAGTCGGTCACACCTTGATGGTGTATCCATTTAATGAGCTGTTGAGCACGAAAAGCAGGTTCGTCCAAGGACAAGACATAGTCACGCATGCCTTGAAAGCCAAAGTCGAGCAGATTCACTTTCTCATTACTCAAAGCAATAACTCCTTAAGCGCCAAAGAAAAAGGCGATTTCTTGTGAAGCTGTTTCAGGTGCATCTGAGCCATGCACAGCATTAGCATCAATAGAGTCAGCAAAATCTGCACGGATAGTACCCGGCTCAGCTTCCGTAGGGTTGGTAGCGCCCATGATTTCACGGTTTTTAACAATAGCATTATCGCCTTCCAATACTTGCACCATCACTGGGCCTGAAATCATAAAGCTAACTAAGTCATTGAAGAAAGGACGCTCTTTGTGAACACCATAGAATTCTTCGGCCTGTGCTTTCGATAAATGCATCATGCGTGCATCAACAATTTTTAAGCCTTGCTTTTCAAAGCGTGAGTAAATTTCACCAATCACGTTTTTAGCGACTGCATCCGGCTTAATGATCGATAGTGTACGTTCGATTGCCATTTCTGTTCCTCATTTGTAAATTAATTTGTCGAAAAGTTGCTCATTATACGAGGGTTATGCAGAAATTTAAAGCCCGGGGATACAATAAAGTGCGAACGCACGCTACAATAAACACTGATCTGTCAGGGTTAAGGTACTCAATGCATATTTTAGTCATTATTCCGTCGCTCTTGTTACTCGTCGTTATCGGCACCGCCATTGCCGAGCGCACCAACGCCCCCTACCCCTTAGTCCTTGTTATTGTTGGCCTTATAGCGGGCTTTCTCCCCGCAATGCCAGAATGGTATCCACCTAATAATTTGGTGTTACCACTATTTCTGCCACCAATACTATTTGCTGCCGCCCGCATACTCTCCTGGGATGATATCAAGACCAATTTTGTGGAAATCTTTTCTTTGTCATTTTTACTCGTTATTACCACGATGGTTGGTATTGGTTTAGTGCTTCAGTGGATCGTCCCTGGCATGACATTAGGGGCAGCCATGGTGCTTGGCGCTATTATTTCACCGACCGATGCCGTGGCGGCTACGTCGATTATGAACCGTTTAAACACCAAGCAGCGCCTCGTGCGCTCTTTGGAAATTGAAAGCCTCTTTAACGACGCCATCAGTATTACGCTTTATAGCCTTTCGGTGTTATTGGTGTTTATGGGCACCATTAAATTAAGAGGTATTGGAATGCATGTCGTGGTCACTGCTGTGGGCGGCATAGCGGTGGGACTTGCCTTTGCTTACATTACCGGCGTTATTATTCGTTTATTTTTGAAAAACTCTGAAAACGATCTCCCCATTATTATGAGCATACTGCTGGCTTATATCGCTTATTTATTTGCAGATTATATCGAAGTATCTGGTGTCCTGGCGGTAGTGGCTGCTGGGCTCTACCACCAAAGAACAGAAAGAAAAATTAAAGCGCGCATCCGCCTTTCCGAAAAATCATTTTGGAATACGATTATTTTCTTTCTTAACGCTATCATCTTTATGATGATCGGCCTTGAATTTCCTGTTTATCTCAATAAAGTAAGTTACCTCTCTGCAGGCAACCTAATTTTCTTCTCACTCAGCACCATTCTTGTTGTGCTAGCACTACGGTTTATCTGGGTTGCCGTCACGGCCTATTTTGCTAAGTCAGATTATACGTGGAAAGATGTCATTATTTCCTCGTGGTCTGGCATGCGAGGCATTGTCTCGCTGGCACTGGCCATTGCATTGCCCTTAAGCCTCACCAACACCACCCCGTTCCCTAACCGAGATTTAATTATTTTTCTCACCATTATTACGATTTTATTTACTATTATCGTACAAGGTTTAACGCTGCCCTTGTTGATAAAAATCTTAAATGTTAAGCAAGACTCAGATGGGGAGCTAAAGAGAACTAACCAGGTTTACAAGCAAATTACACAACGCGCCATTAAGCATATTGAGAAGCTTAAAGAAGAACAACGCTTAACCTCGAGCATTGCTAAACAGCTTATTGATGATTATTATGAATCGCGTCTGCTGCAGTTTAAGCTCGCCTCGCAGTCGAATGTTAACCCTGGAGAACTAGAAGAAGAAACAGGAAAGTGGCTGGAAATTATTCTTGATTATGAGCGCGCACAGCTGCTTAAAATGCTTAAAAACAAAAAAATCTCGCAAGAAATTTACCTGCGGATTATTCGCAAAATCGACCGCGATGAGGTTGGTTTTTTTAGTTACCAATAACTTGTCATAACCTCTTCGTAGGGGGCAGCATGCTGTGCCCCTACGCCTTTTTGGAAGACATTTTACGCGAAACATTGGCTCACCAAATGGAAGCACGCAGCACATAAAGCTATGTAGCCTGAGGTTAAGCTATACGAGCTGTTACTGAGGGATTGGATTGATAGCTTAAGCAGTAAGTGACTTTTTCCATGCGAGATAATTTTCATCACGCTGGATATAGTTGATCGCATCCTTAGCATTTTGCACACAAACGCCATTTTTGCCTGCCTGATGTGCCACAGCAGCACCAGCTATGAGGTCATTCAATTTACCCCAGTCGAAAAAAGACGCTTGCTTGTCAGAAGTATTTTTTAGGTTGTTATAACGCTGATAGGCTTGCGTCAAAGTAGATGTACATTGAGCAGCAGTCGCCTTTACAGGAGCATTCTTAAGGCCTGGCGAGTTAATATCACTGGTATTAATCGTCCCGCAAGAACTTAACAATAGCGCACTAGCAGCACAACTTAGGGCTGTTAGGGCTTTTTTAAGCATAAAAAAAATTCCTCTATAGTCTTCAAGAGTTAATTATTTGTTCATTTTGTGAGTATTATACCCTAAGACTGCCTATCTTTAAACCCTTGCACATCATTAGCAGCCCTGATTTCAAGAGTAACATATTGATTTAAAACAAATAAATATAATGGTTTTAACTTCACGCATTGTGTATAATCACTGCGATTATCCTCCATATAATTTGGACTCGAGAATTACAGTGATTATCAAGCTTTTGGAAATTTTGCGCATCGCCTGCAGCGCCACCGGTATGTATTTAGCCTACCAAGATTACTCATCACCACAGGCGCTTTTTTGGCTAGTAGCACTTGTCAGCATTCCATTAGCGGGGCTCACCGGCATTGAGTCATTATTTTTTGCCAAGCAAGCCGCCATCGCCAAAGGACGTGAAATCAATAGCGACTATCAAACCCAGTCAGGCGCCAATAATCTCGCCACAGCCTTAGCCGGCATTATAGTCCTAAGTTGCCAACTGGGATCTGCCGCACAAATCACCATTATGCTCGTCACCCTGCTCTTTTTCTCTCTTTCCAGCCTCAAACATGGCTGTGAATATTTTGCTGATAAGAAAAACGGCATTCATCTGCAGCGCGTGATTTTTACTATTCTCTTGCTTGCTTTTTGTATACCAATCCTCGTGAAAGCGTGGCCCTAAGTCCGCCTATTTATTCATTAAGAGAATGTGATACGATAATGCCTAACATAGCCCTTGACCAACTACAGGATTGACAACATGACTCAGCCTTTGAACTGGAAGAAATTTTTAACCACAGCCTCCTTATCACTTTCGACGGCTTTTTTCATTTCCACATCGTTTGCGCAAACAACGCCGATAGCGGCAACGCCCATCACTGCAGCAGCGACACCGGCAAGTCCCATGACCCTGGTCCCGCCAGCACCTAACTTAAGTGCGAAAGGCTACGTTTTAATGGATGCTAAAACAGGCAAAATTATTGCGCAAAAAAATATGAATCAGCAAATGCCACCGGCTAGCCTGACCAAGATGATGACTTTGTACTTAACCTTCCAAGCATTAAAAAATGGTCAAGCGCATTTAGATGATCCTGTGAGAATCACTAAAAAAGCTTGGCATATGGGTGGCTCAAGAATGTTCTTACGCGTTGGCACGCAAGTACCTCTGCGACTGCTTATTCAAGGTGTCATTGTTGCTTCTGGAAACGATGCCTGCGTGGCATTGGCAGAATACATTGCTGGCACAGAACCTACTTTTGCTCAGCTGATGAATCAAACTGCAGCACGCCTAGGTATGAAGCATTCACATTTTATGGATTCAACGGGCTTACCAAATCCTAATCATTACAGCACACCGCATGATATGTCCTTGCTAGCACGCGCATTAGTAAACGACTTCCCTGCGTATTACCATTTCTTCTCCCAAAAATGGTTAACCTATAACAATATCAAACAACCCAATCGCAACCGCTTATTATGGCGCGACTCGGCTGTTGATGGCTTAAAAACAGGCCACACAAAAGCGGCGGGTTACTGCCTGGTGTCATCTGGCAAACACCAAAACACCCGTTTGATTTCTGTCGTGATGGGCACCCCAACCGACAGCGCTCGTGCTAATGACTCACAAGCGTTATTAAACTACGGCTTTCGCTTTTTTAAAACCTACAAGCTCTTTAATGCCAACCAAGTAGTCAGCCAACAACGCGTTTGGCTCGGCAAAGAAAAGCATGGCCAATTTGGGGTAGCAAAAACACTATTTGTTACCATCCCAGTCAATGATTACAAACAGCTGAAAGCAAGCATGAGCATCAGCAAAAAATTAAAAGCGCCTATCGTTAAGGGCCAATCCTACGGCACCCTGCAGGTAACTCTGAATGGCAAACCAATCTCAAGTGCCAATATTATTGCATTACAAGACGATCCTAAAGGCGGCTTGTGGACACGCTTAACAGACGGACTGCATTTATTTTTCAAAAAATAAGCTGTAATTACTAAGGGCAACACTATGAGCATTGTTTATCTGAATGGAAGTTTTATGCAACAAGAAAAGGCTTCTATTCCCATTACCGACCGTGGTTTTCTTTTTGCAGATAGCATTTACGAAGTCATCCCTGTTTTTCAAAACAAGATGGTTGCGATGATGCCGCACTTGCAACGCTTAGAAAAAAGTTTACAAGCCATCCATATTAAAAACCCATTATCACTAACCGAATGGGAAGATATCCTCTATGAACTTTTAGCATTAAATAAAAGTGAGCATCGCAGCACCTGTATTTATATCCAAGTGACTCGCGGCACACAACCAACGCGTGGACATGCCATTCCTACTGACATTGAACCCACAGTATTAGTCATGTGTTATGACTTCCCGCAAAAAACACAAGAAGAACTGCTAAAAGGCATGCATGCTGTCACCTTAGAAGATCGTCGCCGCGCCGATTGCTTTATCAAAGCCACCAGCCTACTACCCAACGTGCTAGCTTATCACCAAGCCACCGAAAATAACGCTCACGAAGCCATTTTAATTCGCAATAAAAAAGCACAAGAAGGCACCAGTAGTAATTTATTTATCGTTAAAAATGGCACGTTAATAACACCGCCCCTAAGCCCCAATATTCTCGGCGGCGTCACCAGAAGCATTATTCTTTCACTAGCAGCCAGTAATGCCATTCCTCATAAAGAAATGGAGATCAGCGAAAAAGAGTTATTTGCAGCCGACGAAGTGTGGCTAACCGGCTCGATGAAAAGCATTTACCCCATCGTGCAAATTGACAAACAAGCTGTCGGAAACGGCACTCCCGGCACGTTGTGGCATAAAATGGATAGGCTCTACCACCATTATAAACTCACCGGCCAAGTTACTAAGCAGCAAGAAAACTTAACGGAAGGAAAAACCCTACCATGACCGATGAAGAAAAAAAAGCGGTGATTAATTTTCCCTGTGACTTTACAATTAAAGTCATGGGAAAGGCCAATGAAGCCTTTGAAAAAGCCGTTTTTACGATTGTTGAAAAACAGTTTGAAAACCACAAAACACAAAAACGTCCTAGCCGGGATAATAACTATATCGCCCTTTCCATTACGGTTCATGCTGAAAACCAAGAGCAGCTTGACGCTATTTATCATGACCTCAGCAACTGTGACGCGGTTTTAATGGCCTTATAACAAAGCCGCATCACTGCATTGCAGCGACACCAGACAACAACTGAGCATCATCATCTGAGGCAGCTGGCTGCCCAGATGACGAATTAAAAAGTGTACCAGAGACGCCAACAACAGATTTTGGCCTTAAATGCTCAAGATTGTTAATCAACATTCCATGAAGATATTTTGGCAAATTAAGCAGCTTCAGCATTTCATCACGCAAACCTTTGTCAACATTACAAACACCCTTATAGTATTGCGTTTTGCCAATAACAGCGCCAACATGATCCTGTATCTCATGCAACTTAACCTTATGCTTATCAATCAAGGCCTTAATATTGTCAGGCATCTTCCAGCCTTTAAACAACACTAAAATAACGGCGCGAACAAAGCGGATAGGGTCATTAACAAAGTTCTCTTCCTGCTCTTCCTTAGTTTCACCCACCAACTCTAATTCCTTTTTCTTACACGCCTCAACCCCTACCCCTAAAGGATCAATAACTTCACCACCAATGGTCGCAAACAGCGTGTTACAGGTAAAATCTGCTGTTAAAGCCATTTTTCGCAATGCTTCAGGAGAAAGTGAGCCAACACTAGAGAGGTCATAATGCCAACCTCTTTCCATCTCATCTTTACTCTCCACACAATTGCAAACAAATGTCGTCAATCCTTTTATATGCACTGATGCGGTAGGCTCCTTATAAAAACTAATATTGGAATTTTTTAAAAGATCAATCAAACCATCAATCTCATAGTTTGTTACCGCATCAACATCATAGGGAATGTTGTCCGTAAGCACATCTCTTATATATCCGCCTCTTATAAAAACACCCTTTTGATTTTTTGCACTGATTAAAGGCGCTAAAGAAGACTTAACAGCGGCATCAACATCAACAAGGGGCAGTTGATTGTGGTGCAGTGAAATTTTTGCGTAAACGTTTCGTACCTTCTTTTGCAAAATAGGTACACCTTTTTCAACAGCGGCGCACGTCCGCTTAACCCCACGAAATAATAGCGTTGCTTTACTGGGTGAAGTTACATTACCGTTCTCCCATATATGCGGATAATTACGTTTAAAACGCTCTCTTTTTTTCTGCAGGCGCTGAAAATAAGAAATTGACACATACAACAAGCGATCAGATTTATTATGCACATCCAATAAAATTTTCGCCACGCTGGTTTTTACTTTATCTAATTGCTTAAGTACAGCATCACTATGCTTTTCAAGCACATCACATTCCAGCAAAATATTTTCAAGTCGTGCAATAAGGGTATCATAGATAGACAAACCCCGTTCCACATCACTATTATTTCTGACGATAATCACCAAAGAGCTCGCCTGCAAACGATAAAATTTGGCGATATCAAGAAGATATTGAATATGCAATTTTTGCGCTTGAGGAGATTTATCAAGCTTAGCTATTATGTCAGCAAGGTACGCAATACCACCTTCATAATCACCCTGAGCAAGGTATTTTTGCGTTACCTCATACACAAAGGGATCCTCGATATCTGGCAGAACAGAAGAAGGAGTAGCAGGACTACAATCAGCCTTCTTCTCTTCAAAAGCAAAAATTCTTGACGGCAAGAAAGCAGATGATAATTCCTCCTCTGCTAGCAGCTCTTCCTCTAGATCATCAAGTACTTTATCAGCTTCATCTGCAAAAAATTTCTCTCTTTTTTCAGCATCAAGATAAAATTCACGACTTAAAGCAGTAGGGGTAATTAAACGGAAACGTCTTAAGCCATCCTTAACGATTTCCACCACATGCTTGCGATTATAGTCAGTAAAGTTATCGGATAATTTCTTATGCTTTTGCTCATCATTCTCATCAGAGTTTCCGCGAATAAGGCGCATCGCACTGTGGCTTGGGTCACTTAGCTGCTTCTGTAACAATGAAGCCGCTTGACGATCATGAGGCGCATTCTCCATCAAATATTGCATCACAATTATATTAAAAGAATCTAAATCAATCGGGGATACCAATTGATTCTTAAACAAAGCATCAATAACGAGACTCTCGCCAAAATATTTAGATTCACAATGCAAAAGAAATAATATAATTTCATAGAGCTCAATTGTGGATTCATTATAAAGAACCCTCTTATCACCAATGCTTAAACGGCTTATATTTTCAAAAAAATGTGCAAAATGAAGAAAAATACAATTAAGCACTTTTAACATTGTTCCCAGCTGTCGCCGACATTGATCCGCCTTATCAACTTGATCAAAATGCTGAAAGGCTTTCTTTACTAACAAAAAAGCATCAGAAATTGCTCGCCTAATATCATCTATATTTTTTACAACCCACGAAGCAGTTTCTACATTTGACGTATGCAACGAGATAATCAACTCATGAATCTTGTAAAACAGCTGCAAATAAGGACCCGCCATCCAATAAATATAATTACTAGCTGAATACTGCTCATGGGCAGGCACGCTCTCTTGACACACTTGCAGCATTTTTTTCGCTTTTCCAAAAGACGGCTTAGATTTTTGCAAAATTAAAAAAAAATTTTCAATCGAGTGAATAAAATAGTCCTCAGGGGTTGTTAAATTGGCAACAAAGGATTGAATAAAAATACTCGTTTTCTTTATATATTCTCTTGCCAAGGAAGCATCAAAAAATTGTATATATTCATTTTCTGTGATTCGGCGATAAACCAAATACAATTTGGCCTCGCTACATTTAGAGGGATCATTATATTGCCGGCTCTTAAAAATAACCTTCACCATAAGACCACTGATAATTTTTCTATAAATACGCTTATTTTTCTTACCCACAGGAGAATCGTCAAAAGTTTCAACGATAGTCATGGCATCATGCATAGCAAAAAGAAGACAATCAATCTGTGCTTGAATAAGCATATCTTTAACACGGTGAGAGCGCACTAACGCTAAATACTTATCCAGCTGACGCATTGAAACGTCAAGTAATTGTATATTCTCATGGCAAGAGCGAGTACTGCTACCACGATGTTGCAGAATAGAATTATGCATACCCTGCACTTTATGCTCTATTTGCCTATCTTTGCCTGATATAACCGCAACGGGGATCAATTTGCTATCCGACGAGTCATATGGCACAAGCGCACTGCTGTCGACACTCACTGCGCTTACGTTGTTACTTGCTTGATTTGCCGCAGCCCCTTGATGGTTCTGTCTTACCTGTTTTCCCTTTTTATTATTCTTCCTTTTACCTCGTTTCTTACGACTCATATAAACCCTAAATGATTATAAAATAGTAATAATGGGCTTATTATATTCAATAAAAATTAAGAAATTATTAACTGCTAGGATAAATATCCTATTCCACCGACCAACAACACTTTTTAAAAAGTGCTCGAAAGTCTTTTTTGCATCTGCCCTGCCAACTCCTGCTGCAAAGCACGCTGCTGCTCACTCAACTTACGGCGTGAGGGAGGAGGAGAAAACATCGCAGAGCCATTGCTAGTAACACTTACATTACTAGCATTTGCTGGAGCAGAGGGTGATGGAGTAGAAGTTCCGGGTGTGGTAGGTAACGAAGGAGGACTAGCTGGGTGCCCAGCACGTGCACCCATGCCATTTTGCACCTGTTTTTTCAGTACTGAAACGGGCAATGGCGGCGGTTTCTTACCTTTACCATCACCTGGCAGGGCTATGTGGTTCACAAACTCTGTAGAGATAGGTAGCGGTGTATGAGCATCATCCTTAGACTCTTTACGTTTTGCTGCAGAGAAAGAAGGCTTCTTCGTTGCATGATAAACTAAAGAATCACGCATACTGCCACGCCGCTCATGAATCTTATCTTGCACCATGGTCAGCATAGCTCGCCATTCCTCCTCCACTATAGCCAAATGCTGTAACAAAGGCGCTGCATCATCAGCACTAAGCCTATGAAGACCATTAAGCATCCCCCCTAACTCAGTATGACCAAGCTGCAAACTATCCAGCTTTAATTTAACTGAAGACAAGGCTCTACCCGCTTTAAAACGAGCTTGCAACTCAACCTGCGATTTAAAACACTCTTCTATGCCGTCAATAAATTCAGGTTCAATACATTTAACTAAAATGTCAGGGATTAATTTTGCAAGTTCTAACTGAACAAGTTGTGAATCATCAAAAAAATCGGCACCGCTTGATGAATCGGTTTGCGGCGGTTGCGGCATTGAGATCGCTAAAAATGAAACAACAACATCCTTTCTTTTAAGAAAATTTCCACGAGCACTTAAATAAAAGCTCTTTGATTGCGCGTTAGCAACATTGCACATAAATCGCAATAATTTAGCAATTAATATTGCCTTTTGTAGTCCTAGCTCAAACCGGCTAGGTGCACTTATTAGTCTTTCTAAATGGTCTCGAATCGTTGCAACGGCATCTTTTTCTTTATCATATTTCTTAACACCATCATTTTGACAAAACAAACCAAGCTGACAGAGATCTAAAAGCGTATCGTTAAATGTTGCAGAGTAATCATTAATTAACTTCTTTAGCAACGAGACGGCAACATTAGCATCGACACCCGATTTAAAGATTTCTGTATTTTCATCTTGAATAATATAACGATCATAAAGCTCTGCCACTGCATCACTATTGCCAGGCACGCGTAGGTAACCTTCTTTCCCCATATGGCCATCTTTTTCATCATCGACAAAACTAACCAAGTTCGTTATTTTTTGAATTAACGGCAGCGGATTGGTTTCGTTGGCCATCTTTTTAGGTGCTTTAGCTGTAGGACTACTCGAGTCCCTGCGAAATTTTCTCATGATCTTCCCTTAAACCTTATCGTTGGTTGAATAAATCACCCAGCAACTCCCCTTAAGGGAATTATATCCAAAAAAGAGCTTTATACGTTAAGTGCAAAACTCCTGTAGACGATTTGGGTTAGGGAATAATAGCTCACCTTTTATATTTTTATCAACTATGGGTTTTTAAAAATAAATATAATTTTATAAAATAACGGTAAATAGAATGCTGCTTAACTATTTCTTAAGGGTTTTGGTGAGCATATGATCCTTAGTAAAGAGGGAAAGACAGCACTGGATACCGCGGTCAAGCCGCGGTATGACGAGAAGAGACTTCTTTTTCCATCGACGGGTAATGCCAATCCATACCTAATACACGCGCCCAATGACAAGAGCCCAAGTCATAGTGCCACCACTCATGTTCGTAATTAACAAAACCAACATATTTCATTAAGTGAAATAATACGCGTCGGTTGCTACGAATTCGCTCCCATGTCACTTCGCTAAAACCAAAATCAATATTAAATGGCTGCTCAAAAAAATCTGTCCTAGACGCATCAACCGTTTCATCAATTTCCGTGCCAAAATCCCACGGCGTGCCAGTATCTTGGTCGACAATTTCTAAATCAATCGCCCCACCGGAATTATGCAAAGGAACGGCAAAACGGGAGGTATCAAAGGGGTGAGAAACAAAGGTTAGCGTCAATGCCTCTAGCTCATCGGCATTTAAATGTGGGTGCTCTTGCCTTAAGTTCTCACGAAACATTTCATACAAATATACTTGCGTTTCAATACTGCGATATGCGTCAAAAATAGAAAAATAGGCGTCAGGCTGCAAAATCTCGACTGCCTTTTTAAGACGTAGTAATACAGATTCACGCGTGTAAACAGACTCCTGAGAGCCAGGATATCCTGCATTAAAATAGGCATTTTCAACCACTATGCCCGCCGCATCGTAAATTCGACAAGCTTTATTTTCTATTTTAAGCTGTGCAATATCCTGTTGACTAGGTTGAGAATATTCTTTGGCAATTGGCGTCATGCGAAATACATCAATAAGATTTTGCTCCATAGCTTACTCCGATTATTTCTATTTTCTTAACTGTTTTGAGTGCACATCAAAGTGTATATCTTTAGCAGTATAATATAACGGCGGCGACCCTTCCACACGATCGGCTTTAAAAACAAAAAGCCCCCAGTTACCGTAAGCATCCCCTTTTACCTTTACTCGGCCCACACTGCCATTGGCATATTTCTCTGTTTTAATACCCTGTTTTTTACTATTTGCTGCCCATCTATTAGCTTGGCTATAAAAAGCGTCATAACAATCATCAGAAACAGACTGAGGATCAAGCCTAAAAAACATAAAAGCACCACCATGATGACCGTCAATAGGGTCTTCAAAAACACCCGGCGTCTGTGAACTCACACCCTCACCACGCACAGTCCAGCCATGTACTTGCTTTTCTTCCTCTACAGTAGGTGAGGAACTATCAGCTAAACGCTGACTTTTTTTGGTAGGCTTGCTATCAGCCTGCCGCCTACTTGGCAGGGAATTTGCAGTTGAAGCATTCTCCGTTTGTGTGATTCGCCGTGATAATCGCTGCAAAAATTCAGAAGCAGCCTTATCCACCTTTTTAATAAACTCTCTTCTTAGCGGTTCATCATAGACATAGATCAAACAACCAGTCCCTGGATCAGTGATAAATCCTAGTTGCATTAACGCCTCTTTAAAGCCATCATCAATATCTTTTATAACAACTTGCACACATGGCATTTGATCGTCAGAAAAAATAATTTGTCCGCTGCAATGCTCTGAAACCTTTTGGAAAGCCGATTTATACTCTCTTATCAACCTTTCCATCGATTTCATTTTGACACGCAGACGCAAGAAAAACTGCTGCATGCTTTTAACTTGAAATGATTGATTGGCTGAAACTAATATACTACCGTCAATCTCATAAAATACTGCCTTATGTTTAACAAGTGTTGCCGCAATTAAATTCATCACTGTTTTTTTGGTTTTAGCTCTACAACCATTACTAGCTACTATTTGAAATGAACTATCAGTAAGGCTTGTATTTTTATTCGTTGTAATATTGATATCATTCTTTACCTCTGCAAAAGCCTGCATCAATTCAAATTCCAAGGTATCAATTCGCTCATCAAACTGTGATGCTTCATAATAACCTACACCATAACTGCACACCATATCACCCAACACACCTAACAAATACGGAATTAGCATCCAATAGGAGTCATCACTACCAGCAAACACTCGCATCGCTATGACAAAAAACATTACGCCATAAACAATTTTAGCAATAATACCATTTCGCCTTGCCGGCCCTGCTACTTTCTTCAATGCAGCCGTTTGCTTTGCCTCATACTCTTCCAACACTGCTGTATCAACATCACTGAAAGCTAATGACCGCAGCACTTCAGCAGGCACATAACAACGTGGCAAGGGTGAGAAATTCAACAGAGCTTTATGCACAAAACGGTGCGTCAACACCGATATAGCCACGATCAACAAACTCATATAATGCGTTTTTATCGCATCTAAGTACACATCAAGAGTTTGACTATAAGAAGCCGCCATACCAACGGCACCAATAGAAATAGCCTTCATTAAATATTTATTTATTTCATCTAAGCCACTACGCACAACC
Organism: Gammaproteobacteria bacterium; assembly: GCA_030425685.1. Lineage (GTDB taxonomy): Bacteria > Pseudomonadota > Gammaproteobacteria > Coxiellales > Coxiellaceae > JAUIAD01. Next base: position 140,376 of record JAUIAD010000003.1, read on the forward strand.
AACAACATGTGATGAAGTTTTGTCACGCTTGGTAGCTTCTTCCCAAGGCGTAAAGCACGATTTTCAAAGTCCAACTCATTAAAGTCTTCATCACTTCCCTTAATAAGCAAATCAATGTTTATACCCGCATTAGCATTTTGCGGAAATAACTGTATCCAATTTGAAACCTGCTTAATAAACAATTTATAACAGTCTTGAACTATCCCTACAGCAAGCCCAGAATGAGCAACCTGATCAGCCTTAAAATCAGCAACTTTATTTGCATACTTGGTAACAATATTATATTGAGAAATTAAACGATCACACCAACCTGCATACGCACGCAAATTATCGCTATCATCATCAATAGTCATCAGTTCATCCAGTTGTGGGCCACCTTGACCAAAGTCACCATCTACAAAATCAACATATTGAAGGGCGCCCAGCATTTTTTTTAAACCGGCCATAGCCTTAAGCTTGTCATCTACAGTAATAAGAAATTCGTCATATTCTCTTTCAACCTGTGCCTTTACTGTTTGATAGTAGCCATAATCCTGATAATAAGTAGCATCAAGAAACTCAGTTTCTAAATGTTGCTCATCTGGGCGTTCACCTGCCATATCAAAATGAAGATAGTTTTTAAAAATTATATACAAGCCGGCGGGTACAACAAATAATGAAAACAATAACGAGACTGGAGCAATAGCGCGCCCTTGCTGTTGTTGCAATTTCAGCTGATTGCTTAAAATAGTATTAATAAGATCTAAGCGATCTTCAAGCTTATCCTGCTTTGATTCCTGCGTGATTAAACCTTTATTTTTGCGGCGATTTCTCATTGTGTAGCCTCTTTATACAGTATATTTCAACTTAGCATTCTAGATAATTCTATAGGCGTTAGTATAAGGGTGGATTATTAACAAATAATGAAATGAGGTGGTTTTAATGGATTTTATCTATATTTTAAATGCTATGTTGCGGTGTCGGTTGCACGCAAAGGCGCTAAGGGGACGCAAAGGGCGCTAAGTTTTTTTGTTGTTTGCTGCTTATAGCTAGATACCAGCCTGAATTGCTGTAATTGCGATAGTGTAAACAATATCATCAACTGTTGCGCCGCGCGACAAATCGTTTACCGGCTTATTTAAGCCTTGTAACATAGGGCCAATTGATAATACATCCGCACTGCGCTGTACCGCTTTATAGGTTGTATTACCGGTATTCAAATCAGGGAAAATTACCACCGTGGCCTGCCCTGCTACTGGACTATCGGGCGCTTTACTTTTTGCAACACTTTGAATTAACGCCGCATCGTATTGCAAAGGCCCATCAACTAATAAATCAGGTCTTTTTTGTTTTACTAAATGTGTTGCTTGGCGCACTTTCTCTACGTCAGATCCTGAACCAGAAGTTCCGGTGCTATAACTAATCATGGCAACGCGTGGGGTAATATTAAATGCTTGTGCTGAGTTAGCACTTTGGATGGCAATATCCGCTAGCTCTTCTGGTGTAGGATCTGGGTTAACAGCACAGTCACCATAGACCAAAACCTGATCGGGTAAACACATAAAGAAAATTGAAGAAACTAGTTTTGCATCAGGTGCGGTTTTAATAATTTGAAACGCCGGACGAATAGTATTGGCCGTGGTATGCAAAGCACCCGATACCAAACCATCGACTCGGCCACACTGCAACATCATAGTACCCAGCATCACATTATCTTGCAGCTGCTCTAAGGCTACTGGCGCTGTCATGCCCTTATTCTTTCTTATCTCAACCAACGCATCAATATAGCGCTCTCTGACAGAGTCTGGACTTATAATTGATACATTTTCATTTAACGAAAGGCCGTAGTGCTTAGCGATGCGCTCGACCTCAATATTTTCTGCCAACAACACACAACGAGCAATATTACGCTCTCCACAAATAATGGCTGCCCGCACTGTTCGTGGCTCATCACCCTCTGGCAAAACAATAACTTTATTGAATGAGCGCGCTTTTTTAACTAATTGATAACGAAATGCTGGTGGAGATAAGTGACGCTCGTAGCTTGTTATCGTCAATTGTTTAATCCACTGTGAATCGATATAACTCGCCATATAATCTTTTGATGCTTCAATACGTTCTTCATCATCAGGAGCCACCTCAACATCTAGCTGATGTAATCTTACAACCGTGCGGTAACTATCCATGCGCGTAGATAAAATTGGCAACCCTGATAGAATAGCTTGCTCACACAGTTTAAATGTGCTTTGCGGAAAAGGATAATCCCCCGTTAATAACAAACCTGCAATTTGCACTCCGGATAAAGAGATCAATGCGGTCGCAATAATAATATCCGTACGATCACCCGATGTAATAATTAAAGAGCCTGGCTTTAAAGTGCCTAACATATTACTAACACTACGCGCACATAAACTAATACGCGAAACACGACGCGTTCTAAATTCACCGGGGCAAATTAGCCTTGCCTTTAAAAAGTTAACAATATCCTTAATACGAGGCGCACTTAACGTGGTTTTCCACGGAATACAACCCAACAAACGAAATTGCTTATCAGAAAAAATGGGGCATTGCTCTTGAAAAGTAGCGCACAGGTCCTCATCATTGTTAACCAAGTCACCGGCTAAATCAAAGCGCGTACTGCCTTTCTCATCAACGGGGCCACCGACTTTGTTAATTATGCACCCGAGAACATTTTTATGATGAATACCACCAAATGTTTGCGCGGTAATTTCGATATGATCTGATAACATTCGCGGCGAAAAATTTGCAGGCGTTGCAACCAAGATCACATTGGCATCTAATGCTTTGGCAATGGAGCGATTTAAACGTTCAACATAGGGATTATCCTGCGTCGCAATCATACCTTGAATAACAATAACATCAACATTTTCAGCACAGGCTTCAAAGCGTCCAACAATATCTTCTAATAAATCCCCTTCACGCCCCTCACTTAAATAGGATTCAACTTCCCGAATACTGAGCGGGCAATAAGGATCGCAATCTTCATCGGTAACATCATGACTCACGGCAACGGGTTTATAAAACGCAACTTTAACACCGTGATTATCAATTGCCCTTACCAACCCTAAAGCCACTGCATTTAAGCCAACGCCGACATTTGTTGGTACTAGCATTAAAACATTTGTCACAACAACCCCCTTGCCATTACGCTGTTACTAAGCCTATCGTATCTCGAGCAATCATCCCCTCTTCATTGGTAGGAATAACCAAGGCCTTACGACTTTCCTCTTTAGTAATAATAGCACCACTTTGGCGCCCATGCTGATCATTGCGCTCTGCATCACACTGAAAATTAAGCACTTCTAGCCACTCTAACACTTTGGCACGCACAGCTTTAGCATTTTCACCAATCCCTCCCGTAAAGATCAAGCCATCAAGTCGACCCAGGGGCACCATAAAAGCAGCAATATACTTCGCCAAACGATAACAAAAAATATCAATTGCCAAGACAGCTTGTTGATTACCTGCTTCAGCTGCCTCGCTTATTGCACGCATATCCATACTAACAGCAGAAACACCTAGCAAGCCGCTTTTTTTATTTAACAAGTCTGTCACCGTCTCTTCATCATAACCCAAGGTCTTGGCTAAAAACCCAGGAATACTAGGATCAATATCGCCACAACGCGTTCCCATTACCAAACCTTCAAGCGGTGTTAAGCCCATACTCGTATCAATACTTTTGCCATTTAATACTGCAGTGAGACTACAGCCATTACCTAAATGCGCACTAATAAAAGCAGAATCGTGATAAGAAAGCTTTAACAGCTTAGCCGCACGTTCAGTCACATAACGATGACTAATGCCATGAAAACCATAGCGCCTTATTTTATGTTCTTGATAAAGCGAGTAAGGCAAAGGATAAATATAAGCATGCTCTGGCATAGTCTGATGAAACGCCGTATCAAAAACAGCAACCTGCGGCAAAGAGGCAAAGGCCTTAATGGCCATTTCAATTCCCAAAATATTAGCAGGATTATGTAAGGGCGCTAAAGGAATGCAAGCACGCAAATTCGCCAACACTGTATCATCAATCAAAACAGAACGCGTAAAGTGTTCACCACCATGCACCACACGATGACCAACCGCCGTTAAACGCTCATCGATCCCCCGACAATCAGCCAAAATCTCCAACAACAACATCATTGCAGCTTCATAATCAGCTGCACCTAAGTCACGCCGTTGCTTATTTCCAGCAAAAGTCCAAGTTAAAACCGCAGCTTCACTACCAATCTTCTCAAAAAGACCCTGCACTAACTGTTCTTGGTGCTCAGCACCACCAACACAATCAATAACAGCAAACTTAATCGAAGAGCTACCACAATTCAAAACTAATATCATACCCATCCCCACTATAAAAAAACCTAGCGCCCTTAGCCTCCCCTCAGCGACTTTGCGTGCAACAAGTAATAGACAGGAGTTTCGCACTTTCAGTGCAAACCTCCTTCCTGGTTATATTTCGCCTATGCGAGCTAGCTCGCATGGACGGCGATTCAAGGGGAGAATCCCGATTCTCCCCTTGAAAATCCCCATCGGGATTTGTTTTGTTTCGCACAAGTGCGAAACTCCTAATAGAATCAGTTTACTGACAAACCCCAAACCAAACAATCAAAAAAACCTTGCGAAAAGCCAACGAAATTCGCACAATACACACATCAAGACTGGAGAATCCATGAACAAGCTAATCATACGCGATGTATCCGCTTTACAAGCCTACGAGCCCGTTTGGGAAGCAATGCGCCAATTGACCGATCAGCGCAATGCCAACACCAACGATGAAGTGTGGCTAATGGAACACTACCCAGTCTTTACACAAGGCCAAGCCGGCAAACCCGAACATGTGCTTAATCCACACAACATCCCCATTGTGCAATGTGACCGCGGCGGCCAAGTGACTTACCATGGACCAGGCCAATTAATGATCTACACCTTAATTGACATTAAACGGCTCAATTTAAATACACGCAACTTTGTGCGCCAACTTGAGCAGCTGATTGTTAATTATCTAAGCAGTTATGATGTTAGCGCAAAAAATAAAATTGATGCCCCTGGCGTCTACGTTAATGACGCCAAAATTTGCTCAATAGGCTTGCGCGTGCGCAAAGGTTTTAGCTATCACGGTTTAGCATTCAATATTAATATGGACCTAACCCCTTTCTCCTACATTAACCCCTGTGGCTTTAAGGGCTTAGCCATGGCACAAGTGCGCGACTTTAAACCTGAAATAACCATTTCAACCGTCAAGCAAGCAATAATTCCCTACATTAAAGAAATTTTCGGGTATAATCACTGCGAAATCATTCAAAGCAACTCCTTGGAAACACTACAAGATGTCAAACAAACCTCAACGTTATGATCCAACCAAAAAAGCACTTGGTGCCGATAAGCTCTCACGCATTCCCGTAAAAATTGAAAATACGGCTGAGCCTTTGCGCAAACCTGATTGGATTCGCATCAAATTGCCAACCGACAGCAAAGCGGCACACCTTAAAAAATTACTACGACAAAACCGTATGGTTACCGTTTGTGAAGAAGCATCCTGCCCCAATTTATCCGAATGCTTTACCAAGGGTACCGCCACGTTTATGATCATGGGCGAAAAGTGTACACGCCGCTGTACTTTTTGTGATGTTGGCCACGGCCGGCCTGATCCTTTAGACCCAGACGAACCGACGAATCTAGCGAAAACCATTCACACCATGCAATTGCGCTATGTCGTGATCACCTCTGTCGACAGGGATGATTTACGTGACGGTGGTGCCGGCCACTTTACCGCTTGCATTAAAGCTACACGCGAGTTAACTCCTTCCATTAAGGTTGAAGTGTTAGTGCCTGATTTTAGAGGCCGCATGGAAAAAGCGTTAGACGCCATGGCCGATGCTCTACCGGATGTTTTTAATCACAACACCGAAACAGTGCCGCGACTCTATAAAGCCATTCGACCTGGTTCTGACTATGCTTGGTCATTAAACTTATTAAAAGTCTTTAAAGAACGCTACCCTGGTATTCCGACAAAATCGGGTTTAATGCTGGGCTTAGGTGAAACAAACGAAGAAATTAAACAGGTTTTACGCGATTTACGCCAACACAACGTTGATATGTTAACCCTAGGTCAGTATTTACAACCTACACGCTATCATACGCCTGTTGATCGTTATGTTACGCCGCAAGAATTTGAAGAGCTAAGAGAGTACGCTGAAGAAATTGGTTTTACTCATGTCGCAAGTGGCCCATTAGTCCGTTCGTCTTATCACGCAGATAAACAGGCAGAAGGCGAAAAAGTCTGTTAGACTTCCTATAAGCAAAGGGATTAGGAATGTTCGATCATTACGCTAAAGTTATTAATGATTTTGTGCAAACTCATCATGGGTATGCACAAGTTATCACCTTTCTAGTTGCCTTTGCTGAATCGCTACCCGTCATTGGCACCATTATTCCTGGCTCCATTACCATGACGATGATTGGTATCTTGGTAGGCAGAAACCTTATGCCTTTATCACTCACCTTATTTCTTGCCACCACTGGTGCGCTAACCGGCGACTATCTTGGTTTCTGGCTGGGCCGATATTACGATGACAAGATTCTGAAAATGTGGCCCTTTCGCAAATATCCGCATTGGATAGAAAAGGGTGAAAAGTTTTTTGAAGCACACGGCGGTAAAAGTATCCTTATCGGCCGTTTTATTGGACCCACGCGTAGCGCCATGCCGATGATTGCCGGCATTTTAAAAATGGGCTGGGGACGTTTTACTATTGCCGTTATTCCCTCTGCTTTTATGTGGGCCGTTGCTTATTTGCTGCCGGGGATTTTAATTGGTGCTATCTCACTGGAAATTCCCAAGGGCAAGGCCACAGAATTTACTCTGATTGGTCTTCTATTTGTGGTAATAATCTGGTTAATTTTCTGGGCCATTCAGCGCTTTTTTGTTTTCCTCGCTAACTTCTTTAACAACCTTATTGATAAAACCTGGGACTGGCTTAGCAAGCATCATGCCTCAAAACTCTTTATCCGCATTATCACCAACAAGAACAACCCTGAAGATCATCACCAACTGACCTTAGCCTTTTTAGGCATACTTTGCTTTTTATTATTTTTAGTACTCTTTATTAATGTTATTTACCATACCAAATTAACCGCTCTAAACAGCCCTGTTTTTCATCTTTTACAAAGCATCCGCCATCATGATTTAAATATTTTCTTTATCATGATCACCTTACTGGGCAGTAAATCCGTTATTCTTATCGGTGCGTTTCTAGTTGCCATCGGAGCTGCTGTTAAAAGACAGCGGGTGATTAGCATACATATTGTACTACTTATTCTCTGTGTCGCGGCCTCAGTATTATTCTTTAAACATGTCTACTTCTCAGCACGACCTATTGGTTTTGTTTATCAAATTAAAAGCTCCTCTTTTCCCAGCGGGCATACCACTTGCGCGGTTGCTATCTATGGTTTTCTTGGCTATTTATGCACACGCTACTTTGCGGCAAAATTTCGCTGGATTCCTGGTGTTATAACTGCAGTGCTGATATTACTGGTTGCATTGTCACGCCTCTACCTTGGCGCACACTGGCTTACCGATATTTTTGGCGCCATGTTACTTGGCTCATGCTTACTATTTTTCTTTGTACTTTCATATCGACGACAAAAGACCAAGAAGCTCTGCAATCCAGCTGCATGGTTTTCCATTGTATTTATTGGCATGTTAGTTCCATGGGGCTTTGCCCTTTCCTCGCAAATGGAACGGCAAATGTATATTCATACGCCCTACTTCCCTAAAATCAGCGTTACTGTCAAGGAATGGTGGCAGAATCCAACGGAACACCTACCCACTTATCGACTCAATCGCTTTGGCAACCCCATAGCCCCTTTTAACCTGCAATGGGCCGCCCCTTTATCACTAATTAAAGACTCCTTAAAATCTAGAGGATGGGTTCATATTATTGCCAAGAAAAATGTTAATACCGCCATAAGACGTTTTGCAAGCAATAAGCCCGAACAAAACCTTCCCCTATTTGCGCAACTGTACCGCCACCAACCACCAGCGCTTATAATGATAAAACACCTAGCGCACGAAAAAACCATTATAGAGCTTCGTTTATGGAAAACAGGCGTCACCTTTACCAATGCGCCGCATCATTTATGGATAGGCTCAGTGAATTATCACAAGGCACCGCAACACTCGATTATTAGCCTTAACAAAAAAATTGTTCTCACCCTTGCAAAAGGTGGCGGCATTAAGGAGCTAACAGGTAATCTTAAAATCTTCCAGTGGAAGTTAGTTACAACTCCTATTGCAAAACAGCCAAAGGAAATTCTACCGCTTGAGTGGAATGGTAAGATTCTTGTTGTGCGTAAAAGAGCTAAAGCACCTGCCAATAAAAAATAGGTGTTACAACAGTCTAACAAACGTTATTTTATATGATTCTTGTGTAGGGGCGCAGCATGCTGCGCCCGCAAACTTGTGCGGCACCGACAATCTATAGCCATTCTCATCCAATCGGGCACAGCATGCTGTGCCCCTACGGATTCTAAATTACCGATGAGCAAGCGCAGATAATAATTTTTCATGTATGCCAGAAAACCCTTTGTTACTCATCACCAACACCTGATCATGCGGTTTGAGCCCTGCCGTCAAGCTCTTAATAATTGTATCAACATTATCAAAAGCCTCAATTTTATCGACGTTACAATCATGACAAAGCGCATCAATATCCATGGCAGATTCTTCAGGTCGCAGCATCACTACATGGTCAGCATTGGATAATGCCTTAACGATATCACCTTGTTTATGCAAACCGCGACGCATGGTATTTGAACCAAATTGCAAAACAGCAACAATTTTTTGCTGCCCAACCTTTTGCCGCAATGCCTTTAAGGTTTTCTCAATCGCCGTAGGATGATGAGCAAAATCATCAAAGACACTAATGTCGTTGACTTCACCCCTAAGCTCTAAGCGTCTTTTATTGCCAGTAAATTCACAAAGCGCAGCAATGGATTTTTCCGGCGCGATACCAATATTGTTAGCAGCAGCAATGGCGGCCAAACCATTTTCAATATTATATTCACCCAGCATCGCCCAATTAACCACACCACATTGCTTACCCTGATAGAAAACACTAAATTCACTAGCATCATCTTGCAGCTTTTCATAAGACCAATCTGCCGAGCTACGCGAGAATGTTTGTCGCTGCGTCCAACAGCCTCGGGCAATAACGCTATCAATATTTTCATCTTTTTCCGGTGTAATAATAAGCCCCTCACCCGGAACCGTACGCAACAAATATTGAAACTGCGTTTTAATCGCATCAAGATCAGAAAAAATATCACCGTGATCAAATTCAAGATTATTGATAATTAACGTACGGGAGCGATAATGCAAAAACTTCGAGCGCTTATCGAAAAAAGCACTGTCATACTCATCCGCTTCTATAACAAAATAGGGCTGCTCGCCCAAATGTGCTGTATGATCAAAATTATTAGCAACACCACCGATAAGATAACCGGGATTAAGACCCGCATGCATTAAAATCCAGGTTAACATGCTAGAGGTTGTCGTCTTACCATGCGTACCTGAGACTGCAAGCACATGACGATACTTAAGGATATTTTCAGAAATCCAGCGCGGGCCTGAGATATAAGGGATATTATTATTTAACATGTATTCAACAGCAGGATTGCCACGCGACATTGCATTACCGACAATAACGGCATCAGGATGAGGCTGCAAGTGCTTAGGATCATAGCCATTTAATACTTCAATCCCAGCCGACCTTAAGGTATCCGACATCGGCGGATAAACATTCTGATCACAACCGGTAACTTTAAAGCCTAGCTGCCTTGCTAATACGGCAACCCCGCCCATAAATGTCCCGCAAATACCTAATATATGAAGATGCTTCATGCCAAAACCTCATTTAACTGTCAGGGGTCCATTATGCATTAGAAACTCGCATAGGTCTAAAGAAACTGGGTAAAAGCAAATTATCACTATCCAAGTCCTTACAGCCGTTGACATCTAGCGGCAATCCATGCTAACTATGCAGGCGTCGAGATGGCTGCTTAAGCCATTGATAGAATTGATAGGAAGCTAGAATGGTAGAAAAAAATATGCCAAAAAATGTCTTTTATGCCCAATCCGGTGGTGCCACCGCAGTGATCAATGCCAGTGCTTGTGGCCTCATTCAAGCGGCTGCCAAACACCCAGAGCGAATCGGCAAAGTGTATGCTGGTCGTAATGGCATTATCGGTGCTTTTAAAGAAGAACTGATTGACACCAGCCTGGAAACACCTGAAGCCATTGCAGGCTTACGGTATACCCCATCTAGCGCCTTTGGCTCTTGCCGTTACAAATTAAAAGATATCTCCGAAGATCGCAGCCAATATGAGCGACTGATTGAAGTGTTCAAAGCACATGATATAGGCTATTTTTTCTACAACGGTGGTGGTGATTCACAAGATACTGCCTATAAAGTTTCACAAATCAGTCAAACCATGGGCTACCCACTGACCTGCATTGGCATCCCCAAAACCATTGATAACGATTTATCGTTTACTGACAATTGCCCAGGATTTGGCTCAGTTGCCAAGTATGTCGCGATCTCAACACAAGAAGCAGCACTGGATGTGCGCGGTATGTGTGCTTCATCAACAAAAGTGTTTGTACTGGAAGTCATGGGCCGCCATGCGGGTTGGATTGCCGCCGCTGCTGGTCTTGGTGCCAATAATGCCGATGATCCGCCTCATATTATCTTATTTCCTGAAATTGCCTTAGACACTGACAAGCTTATTCAAAAAGTAAAAGAAACTGTAGCCAAACACGATTACTGCGTTATTGTGGTATCAGAAGGTATTAGACATCCTGACGGTCGTTTTATTACTGAAACTGGTCTTACCGATGCTTTTGGTCATGAGCAGCTAGGCGGCGTCGCGCCCATTATCGCTCATATGATTAAAAAACATCTCGGCTTAAAGTATCACTGGTCCGTATCAGACTACCTACAACGTGCCGCGCGCCATATCGCCTCCAAAACCGATGTCGATCAAGCTTATGAGCTTGGAAAATCAGCGATACATTATGCTCTTAACGGTCATAGCAATGTTATGCTGACCATTGAACGCAAAACAGGTCCTGAGTATCAATGGGAAATAGGTACTGCACCGTTGGAAAAAGTCGCCAATGTGGAATTCAAAATGCCGCGTCACTTTATCACTGAAGATGGCTTTGGCATTACTAAAGAATGCCGTCATTATTTGCAACCGCTTATCCAAGGTGAGTGCTACCCTCCTTATGAAAACGGTCTGCCGAAGTATGTGCGTTTAAAGAATATTATTACTGAGAAAAAACTCAATCGTGAATTTGTGATTTAGTAGAAGCTAATACTCACCATCGTTTCTCACCCAAACGGGCACAGCATGCTGTGCCCCTACGGGTTCTAAATTACCTATGCGCTAGCTCACACCAAATACAGGAATGTAGGGGCGCAGCATGCTGCGCCCGCAAATATCTGCAGCACCGACAGCCTATATAGAATCCACACCCAAACGGGCACAGCATGCTGTGCCCCTACGGGTTCTAAATTACCTCTGTGTAAAACCGATAAAAGTGTCAGGTAAAAGCTGCTCTAAGTCACCACCTGAACAGTCCATAACCGACGCTAAGAAATCGGGTTCATAAAAGGTGATGAATTCAAATCAGTCTCTGATGGTGGCGGCGGAACCTGAGCTGAATTCACGCTTGGCGATGATGAAAAGATACCTCTATTGAGAACCGTAGAGGCTGAAGGAGCCTGCGCTTTACTCTTAGAGGGGGTTGTTACAACACTCAATGGCTGAGTAACAGGGCGGTCAACAGACTGCTCCTTATTTTCAGGACTTGCCATATCGGGTTGATTATCCATATTAAATGCCTCAATTGCTTTCTGACGATCGACAAGCAAATCCACCCAGAGCCGAGGACCAAAAAAACCACCCACTTCCTCACTGCCTTCTTTTGGTGTAAAACTCAATCTTCTAAACTCAGTAAACCTAACATAATTTTTCGCTGAAAATTCTACAACTTCCATAGACGAAAAAGTTGGTTTAACAAGCTCACTCGGAATTTTAAAACGGTATGAAACAGTAAAAAGACCTTGATCATTGGGAGGCGAGATTTCAACACCAAGGTTATCAATACATTTAGCACCTCGAAGAAATTCTAAGCTTATACTGTTAAAATCTTCACTGGTTAAATTAATATTCTTCAACTGCCAAACTTTTTCGTATGGGACATCTAGCTCAATTGCCTCTCTATCTCGCAAAGTTACATCTCTATAATATTTAACTCTTTTCCTAGGACGCCTTAGCGGTTGCCTAGGCGACCTATGCGTCAAGGGTGAAATCTGTTGCCGCACCAGATGTATAGCCGCAATGGGGTCATCGCTACTTTTGAGCAAATCGCAAAGTTTAGACATTGGATACTGATATATATGATCTAGTAAAGCCTTACAGTTGAGAATTTCCCCATGCTGACATAGCACGCTCTTATCTATTACAGTAAATTTGTCCTTTCTTCCTTTAGCGATATTTCCTAACAGCTCAATTCGTTTCTTAGCATTAGCGCGCTCGACACTATGTATTTTTTCTAAACCTGAGCTTGACTCAGGATCTCTTTGTGCCGCTGCTTGACCCAATAGATCCCAGCTTTCGCTGGGATGACAACTTAAAGAAAAATGAGATGACAACTCAGAATATTATTAACTTAAACCTTTTTGCGTAACTTGCACATCAAAAATGTAACCCTCCCCATAAACTGACTTAATCAGCGCAGGGTTTTTAGGATCCACCTCTAACTTTTTACGCAAACGACTAATAAAGCGATCGATGCTACGATCATAGATTTCACTATTCACCCCGATATAATCTAACAGCTGTTCACGCGACAAAACCCGTTTAGGGTGTTCAGCTAACACACGCAACACTTTAAATTCAGAAGGCGTAATAGTAATTAACTCACCTTTGTCAGTACTTAACGTAAACGTATCTAAGGTTAATACAAAATGTGAAAAATGCAGTGTCACTGAATCAGCATTAACTTCTTTTTCCACGCTTTTCTCAGGCTGGCTAAAACTAAACGTCGTTTTAATAAAAGAAAGCAGCACACGCGGATTAATCGGTTTCGTTAGATAATTATTAGCACCCATCTCCAGCGCTAAAATTTTATCGATATCATCAGTAGAACCGGAGAGAATTAAAATAGGTATCTTCAAGGTTTTACGCAGTTCACGGCATAAATCTAAGCCATTAAGATCTGGCAGATTAAGATTAATGTCGATAATCATAAGGTCTGCAGGAGATTCTGTTAACGCCTTGTCACATTCTTCTTTATTTTTTACCACGGCAACACTGTACCCTTCCGTGGTCAACGTGACCTCAAGTAAGGTGGATAAATCCTGATCGTCTTCAACAATAATGATATGTTTTTTACCCATAGTAAAACTTTATCCTAACTTGCTGTCACTTCGCAAGATATATATTATAAGGTAAGGTATTGCACGGAATGCGAAAAAACAATGGCCTGGAAAAACAGCCTTGCGACACATCTTGCTGGACTGCTGCTATTAACAATAGCCCTATTTCTGTTGATGTACGGTGCACAACGCATATCGGGTTTACAATCAACCGTGCCATTAATCAGCCTATACTGCGAGGCATTTTTTGACCTAATTATTGCCGCCACTGCTTTTAGACTACTGTCGCATTTCTCACAACTTATCCGCTTGTTTTTCCTGCTTATTGCTATTGAGTGTACAATTCGCGCAATTGGCGCCCTACTATTAATAGAGTACTTAAGCGCCGGTGGGAGCACCACCTTGTATCAAACACAGTTATCTACCGTCGTACACAATATGCTAATCGCTTTAAGCCCAGTGCACTGGCTTGGCTTTGTCATATTTATTTTTAAACCCTTTTACTGGACTGTCTTTACGGTATTTTCCTATATGCAATCACGCGGCAAAGCCAAGATGCTTATTCCTAGCATACCAACGGCTATCACTATTTTATTAACACTGATCTATTTATTATGGTACCACTACAGCATCCCACAACCCCATAAAATCACCGGGCATCCACTAACAGGCGCTGCATACGACATGCTGCTGTGCTTATTTATTCTCTATTGCATTCCCATTACCAAAAATAAAAATATTACCATATTAATTGTTAGCGCCGTCGTGATGGTTAGCAGCGATTTATTGGCGCCGCACTCGTCTTTATTTATTCCTTACTATCATACGGTAACAATCTCACATGCCTTTTGGTTAGCGGGTAATCTACTGCTTATTTACAGCTTGTTAAATTTTTAAAAAAAGACAATCAAAATATCAACGAGTGGTATTATTCTATCGATAGCGTCCATGCCCAAATTGGCTACTGGGGAAATAGTGTTGTTGCCATCTTATTTCTGCTACTTGGTTTGCGCACATTGTTATTTCCACCCGACTATGCATCCTTCCATTTGCTTTTTCAAATTAATACGACTGTTTTCGTCCCCTTTATTGGCTTGCTTTCCTTATTAACACTGTTCTTTTCACGACTCTTTACGCGTGATTTTAGAGAAATAAGCCACTCCATCGCCCAGCATTCACATACCAAAAAAAATAGCAAGAAAAAAAATAAATTACTTTATTTTAAAGAGCTTCGTCATCTATCTAACTTTATCAACAAACAAATGGCGCTCATCGTCGAGCAAACAAAACAAGAAAAAAAATTATTATCAATGGCCAATGATATTTCTAGCAATCTACAAAATCCTCTATCGATGCTGAGCGACCTTTCCGCTAAATTTGAACATCACCTTGATGCAAAGCAACAACAGATTCAGAAAAACGCCCTAACAAGAATAAATACTATCACTAAAGACCTGCTACCTAAGACAGCAACAAGCATAAAAAACGACAACATCGAAAATAAAAAACAACCTCTAGGATATTTCCTTGGCATTTCTTTTCAACAAACAATGCAAGAAAAGAAAATGCAATATACCAGCAAGCAGCTACAATTATCCATGCAAATTGATCAAGATGCTTGGTTTGTTTTTTCCACTTTTCCAGAGAATGATTTTTACCGTATTTTATCTAACTTAATCAGCAATGCCATTGAGGCCTGTGAAAATAGCAGTGTTAAACAAGTTATTTGCCACTTACACTTTCAAAAAGGTAGCCGTCATTTGCAATTATCTGTTAAGGACTCGGGATGCGGAATGAGCCAACAACAAATTGACAATATTTTACTAGGCAAAGGACAAACCACCAAAAAAACAGGCCACGGCATTGGCTTACGCTACGTCGTTGACACCATAAAGTCATGGCAAGGAAAATGTGATATTAAGTCAACAAAGGATAAAGGAACAGACTTTACTATTACAATCCCAGCAACAGACCCACCACCAACCTGGCTCACTAGCACTATCCACTTACCCAAACAAGGTCACATTATCATTTTTGATAACGATATTTTTTATCATCAATTATGGAGTGATATCCTATCGCCTTATTTAGCATCAACAAACACGTTAAGCTTAATACATTGTTACAGCAAAGAGGACCTAATCCAAACGATTAGCCCGCAAAAAAATCAACTTATTATCTTTGATACAGCGCTGGAACAAGATCCACTTGCAGATATGCAGTATATTTCCCAGCACAAGCAACAACAGAGAATATTTTATGCAACACAGCAATTTCAACATAGATCCATCCAAATCGCATGCAAGGAGCACGATATTTTACTGCTACCAAAACCACTGGTGCCAAAAGTTAAGATTGAGATGGAAGTTTGACAATGGCAAATACGATATCAACTAAAAATAAACATATAATAAATATATCGATCATCACCCTCATTGCCATCTTGATAACAGGAGCGCTTTTTCTACTTTCATATTTTAATCTATTTACACCAGCCAGTCGGCTTCTCTTACAGCAGGCGTTATTATTTCTCCTAACGGTTGTGTTGTCTATTTACTGTTTTTTAATTAGCAGGGAAGTTAAAGCGGCATGGAGGTATTTTTTCATACTTCTCGGAATGTCTTCAGTAACAAGAGTCGCACTTATTGCATGGCCAATCATTAACGTTGTAAGTAGTTCTCACAACAATAGTAGATATAGCGCCGAAACTATACTTAATGTAATTCATATGATTTCACTGGTATTTGATATCATTGCATGGAGTTTATTTGCCTCACAAGTATTAATAAAATCTAAACATCATTTGAGAAAACTCACTCCCTTTTTACCGACATTACTTACCCTGCTATTGGTTTATATTTTTATCGCCACTAACACGCATAAGTATATTGTTATACAAAAAATTTCCCCCTGGGATATTATAAAAGCTTATTATGATTTAATTATTTTTTTACTTATTATATTCTGCATCCCGATGATTCGAAATATCAATATGGCTATTCTTACAGTAGCTTTTCTATTATTTATTGTCGCTGATATATTTAAGTATAATGCCACCTTTGCGATGCCCTACCTCACCCAAAGTGTCCCTCCCTATTTTATAATGCTATTAGCCAAGATGTTATTTATTTATAGCATCTACATGCTTACAACTAAAAAGCAAGTGCAAAAATGGATAAGCTCGGCAGACAGCACACGAACTCAAGTTGATTATTGGGGCAATAGCATTGCTACTTTTTTATTTTTGCTTATTGGCTTGCACACTGTGCTAACCAAAGATACGTTTGCTTTTGACAGCGCCATGTTCTCTTACAATATCCGTGTTTTAATTCCCTTTATCACTCTGTTATCATTACTGACCCTGGTATTTGCACAGTTATTTTCATCAGACTTTAAAAAGATAAAAAAATTAATGCGCAATCGTTCTGATACCAAGGATCAAGAAAAACAGCTTATTTCGAGTATGAATTTTGAAGAGTTTAGAAAATTTTCAGTATTTTTAACTAGCAGGATTAACATCCTGAAACAAAAGAAGGAAAAACAAAAGAAAATATTTGAAATGGCGGGCCATGCGGCTCATGACATTCGCACCCCCATCTCTATTTTATCTATTTTTGCAAACACTGCCGAGCAACACCTAAGTAATAAAGAGCTTCGTATCTATAAAAACGCCTTAGAAAAAGTAAAATCTATTGCCTGCGACTTGCTTACATTACAAAAAAAATCAGGGGGCATACAAGAAGCAATGCAAACTGATCAAGCCGCCTGTAAATTTGTAGCTATTTTATTTTTTGAGTTTATGCAACAAAAAGCTGTTCAATATGAACATTTGCAGATAGATTTTAAATACAGTATTACTGCAGCTGCTTGGTTTTCAATAATAACGATAGAAGCACATGATTTTTTTCGTGCCTTGTCTGATCAGATCAAGCAGGTTATTGCAACTTTAGATAAAGCAACCAGCAAAAAAATCACTTGCCATCTCAATTGGCAATGGCAGCAAACAAAGCTTACTATCGACATTAACAAAGCAACTAAGCTTTGCTTCCCTATCACCAACCCCACGCCGCGTTGGTGGATACAACAACTAAAACTACCAAACAATGGCCATGTTATTATTTTCGATGATGATTCACTTTGTCATCAACAATGGGATAGTCTACTCACCCCCTATCAAAAAGCAATTACCCTCGAACACTGCTATGACGAAAAAGACTTTCTTGACAGCATCAAAAAAACAAACCATAAGCTGATTCTAATTGACTACGATATTCAAGGCTCAGAGAAACTTGGTCTAGACTATATCAAAGGCCTACATCTGCAGGATTGCGCTATCCTGGTGACCAATCACTACCACCATCCTGAGGTCCAGCACCAATGCGAGCAAGAAGGTGTTTTTCTACTCCCCAAACCGCTATTACCGCATATCACCATAAAACTCGAGCCTTAAAAAGACCCCACAAATACATTTCAACAACAATTGGTGCCTATTTGCACCTACGAACCTGACCAGGGATACAAAAAATACCTTTTAACCTATTGATTAAAATAATATTATACAAAAAACTACCCAGTGCGGCCATCAAGCAGACGAGCCTTAAAGCCCATCAACAAATACAATCTAAACAAACTTACTGCGAAATTTGACATCAATATATTGCGATCATATTCATATAGACAAATAACAAAGGGGAAAAACCAATGTCACGCCAAAGCCATACTCTTACGCAGCAACGTTTCACAGGACTACAAGCGTTCAATATGGATAATACAGCTTGTATAGCTTGCAATAAACGCCATAACGCACTTAACCCCTGTCAGACTAATGCGACACCGGCCAATTTCAACAGACATCACTCTTTATATCAGGCTCAAAACACTGAAAATAACTTTGAACGCGCATTGCTAGCAAAAGCCAAACAATTGAGAGAATCAATGCTATAACCTTCTCACACCACTTACCTCACTTCTAACAGTTACTCTTAACACAAAAATGGGGCCAAGGCCCCATTACTCTTACATACTCCCTAAGGGTTTTGTATTTTTTTCCAGGTGTTATACAAGCCTTCTGGCCCTGCACTTTTTGCATAGCCATTGGCAAGCTCCCACTCCCTGGCTACGGTGGGAGCTACCCCACTGGATTGCACCACTAGATCCTTAAATAAAGCCCAATTTAAAGCCTGCAAACCAATAACAACTTTTGCCGCCTGCGGGTCGACTATCTGGCTAGGGTCTAAAAAGGCGGCGCTATACAATAAGGCGCAAGCCTCAGCCAATTTAACATCATCATCCGTATTAGCATCGACCAATAATCCATAATTGCGCACCTTTGTCATTGCTTGACTAGCCTTATGCTGATCATAAGCGAACAAAGCAAGGCCCATGATGATAGCGACACCAACCAAACACCAACCTACCACTGGAATTGCTGCTCCCATGGTACCACCAGCTAGCAATGCCGCAGATAGCCCCGCACTGCCTGCTGACTCGATAGCAACCGATAACGTAAAGATACTAGAGCCTAGCCCCCATACTGAGGAAAGACAACTAGCCGCTTGGCGACCATAGCTTTGCTTAAACGCTTGCGTGGCACCCATTTGCTTGACCGCGTTTGCGTCCACGCTACTAGCACAAGGTAACGCTTGTCCTTCTGACTGCGTTGTTAGGCTATGCAAACTACGAATTCTTTTATTAACACCATCATTGGCGCCTTTCATTTTATAGAGGGTTCTACCTTCCTGAATGGTGCTAATCAAGTTATTAAGTAAACCGACACTAACACCACCTATCCCTAAACAATTACTAGTATACTTACTTGCACCCGCTAGATTACCGATCATACCAGCGGTCGCTTGGTAGGCATTACCGACACCAGCGACAACCATCAATGCTTTATCGGTTGTGCTCTGCTGAGCTAATAATCGACGTTCCTCGTCTGAAGTAATCCAACGACCAATTTGCGCCAGCGAACTCACCAGCTTACACTGCGTCACTAATTGCGAACTTGTTAGAAAACCGCTACTGCCGGTATGCGCACCTCGTTCTATGGCTTGGCCATTTGCGTTTGTTCCTGTGGCCACCGTCGAGCGACTGATGCTATCACGATCCCACAAAAAGGTGACGTAGTTAAGTGAGGAGCCGCCGCCATTACTTGAGTTAGGTGAATAAGACAAATTAAGCGTTGCTTCCACGTTTGCTAAAAGATCCCATTTGCCCATCGCTCCTCCTAATGTAGGGTGAAGCGTCGCACCTCCCAGCGATTGAGTATTATCTTGCGAACGAAGAAAAGGAGCATAGTCTGCAACAGTTGACTCTATATGCTTGGTTAATTCAGTATACAAATCGTTGTATTGACCACTTAGCAGGCGTTGACCCGGTTTCTTATCCACCAACATTTTTAATTTCTTCATATGAGCAAGCACGCAGATGCGATTGAAGTTTCGCCATCCCAGCCCCAAACTGCGCATCCAACGCATTAAATCGGAACCAGGCGTTTGGCTACTCGCTTGGGAATAGGCATGCTGCGCCATCATATTTAGCAGCTCACTTTCACTGCCAATACAGCGTTGCAGGCAAGGCAGCATACGTGCAATTAACAGCTTGTCATAAAGCACTGATAATAGATCAACCGCCTGTTTGGTATCAACTGGCGACCACCCAGCACCTTCCGTTGCTTTATCAATATACCGCCCGGCTTGCAAGTAATTGAGGATATCACCAACCACACAAAACAAGTCATCGCCCATGGTTTCTGCTACTGGGCACCATATCTCAGCCTTGTCTCTGACCTGCTCATTCCAGCAAGCTAACATTTGCGGCGTTGCTGAAACATTAGCGGCTTGCTGTGTCCCAGGAGATTTACTATGGTGGCTGAATAGTACCAATGCATTTCTTGCCGCCTTTATCGCCTGTTCAGATCCTTCCACGCCCACATCTGTTGAGCAGGATAGCAATCTCTTTAGCGCACTGACTTTAGCTTTATCCTCATGACTGTGAGATACCGCACCTCGATGCAGCAATAGCAATAGGTTTTTACTAATCAACATAGCATTCAATGCTAAAGAAGGATTATATTTACTTAATGTCTTAAACAAAGGTTCAAGACTCTCTATTCTTTGTGGCTCAACACCAGCCTGAAGCGCTGCCGGATTAAGTGAATCATTAGCACCAAACTGTGGCACTAAGCATAAACAGGATCTATCCTCAGGGTTAAAAGGACAAGGCCTAAATGTCCACCCCAAAGCACTATTTTGTGCAGTCGATTGATCCACTGGCTGATTACGCTTTAACGCATGATTAAGCTCTCGCACCTGCAGCTCCAAATGACGATGTGATTTTTCATGGCCACACTCACCATGACAGCCCGCCGAGCCACACTTAATACAAGTTGGCTGATATCTTGCAACAGGCACCATCGCCCTTTGCTCTGCTTCTCGCTTTTTCCTCGCTTGCTCTTCACGAATCCACTTTGTAGATCGCTGTTTATTTTTACTCCACGTCTTAAGATTCCGCTCATGGGTATCCCTAAAATAGCCTCGTAAAGGTGTCGAGTGCCAGGTACATTCAGGACAAACCCCTCCAGACATCGCTCTTCCAGGACCCTCATAATGACACTTGCTACACTCATGATAATCATAAGGCATAAAAAAACCCTCTTATTCAGTTAGTTATTAATTCCACATAGACAAGATTAACCCTTGCATAGTTACTATCTTAAGAGGGAAGTTTGCTTAGATTTTGATACAATTGTCCGAGACTTTATTCAAATTGTGGTTTTTGGGGTTTAATTCTTAGGCTGCAAAAAGTCAATCATCTCATACATCTTGAGCAAATGATTGCGTAACTTAGCCGGCAAATGGCGGTCTTCAAGCAGCTCTGTCAGCGTGATACGACAAGCTTCTTTTGCCTCTTTATAATTGGTCGGCGCTTTTAATGTATCAGCTGATGTCTCTTGCTTCTCCTTGGCTGCCAAATCTTCATCCGCTGCTCTTTTCAATGATTGATGAATCTCGACAATTTGCTGTTTAAAATAACCTAACGGCCGAGCGTAATCTTCGCGGTATTGATAAACAAACTTATTCTTTGTGCCACTTTCCTTTTTGCCGCTCTCATTTTTGCCGCCTTCATTACTCTTATTCTTGTCTTCATCGTCTTTAGCTTTTATTTCTTGATGATTCAATAAATGAGAAAACCCTTGCAGCCCTGGTGGTACAATCCGATAGTTTGCATTCTGATTATCAAATTTATCTTTAAATGTTGAGCAAATAAACGCATAAATAGTAGGATCAGATTGCAAAAAGGACTCCAACGTCCTCGCTAAAATATTCGCTACCTCATGCTGATAAACACCATCAGGGCCATTGTTGACCTCACAAAAATAAGCCATCGCTGTATTATAAGCATCGGTAAAAGCCCAGAGGAAAAACATCAGGCTTCTTTCCGAAGGCATATCATCACAAACAAATTGTTTATCGGTATACGCACCGAGCACGGAATAAAACACAGATAATGACGATAAAAAACGAATCCAACTTCGTGGATTAAGATTAGTATGCGCATTATAGATTTTGCTTGGCAACATTGCATCCAGTATGCGAATTCCGCGCAAGCAACCCAACCCTTTTAAACTAGCACCCCCTAAAGCAAGATCAATCGACTGACTGACCCCATCTGGTAGCACCTTGCCAACCAAGTGATCGGTTAAACCATATATTTGTGAGCTCGCCTCTTCTGAAAGGGATTTACTAATATCTTTCTGATAAGCAACAATAAGCGCTTTCTCTGACTCGACCCGGTACAAGGTCGCGCTATTGAGGACTGGATTCACACCCATTTTATAAAGCTCTTCACAATAGCTGGGCTTATTGTAGTAAGATAAAACGGTGTGTAACTTTCCATAGCGCGTTCGGGACTTGTGGGAGGAATCTATCTGTTTCATTTGTTCTTTGCCAGAAACTAAGCGCGTCGAACCACCCTGACCCATAGGGTTATAATTAAGCGCCAAAACTCCCTTGGCAATATCCTCATGCGCTGCTTCGGTGTCACGCATATTTAATATGCTTTGACCTATCAAATACCATAACCACCACTGCGGATCAGCTTTAGCTTGATCCAAAAGACGATATAAAATGATGCGTCGCCACTCACTATAAGCCAAAGCAATAATCTGCGTTGTCGGACACGGAGATGATGCTTCGAAATTTCGTGCACTGAGATTGCCATAAGCCCCTGCATAAGACGGGCTTTTGTCCAACATACTATAGACATCATTCTCGAACTGCACAATATGCTGACCGCTGTGAGAAACTAGCCTTGGAATATCAGCAGTAGCATAATCAACGCGCCCTGGCCCCTGCCCAATGGCACGAAAAAGCTTATTGCTGGGCGAATTAAAATAATTCCAGCTGTGTGTGTTACTAACCCCACCGGCTAAATCTGCTTGCATGCTTGATCTATTTGATTGTGTCGTTTGTTTTGCCATGGCATTGGCTAACCGAAAATAGCCACCATAAGCGGGTACAGAGTGCAAATATTTGGCAATAAGCTTTTGAAACCCTTGATAAGCTTCACGTGGGCGCTGTGATTCACTATTGCTGATAACAGCTTTAAAGACAGGATCCAAGACTGCGGCAACAATCTTAAGTAGCTCATTGGCACTACGTTCAATCTCGCTGATATTGGCGAGTATTTTGTTGTTAAGCTCAGCTATCTTGCTGGGGTCGCCACGACTCATCCGCTGTCTCCACCTAATCCGCTAGATACAAAATACCATTAAAATTATAGTATATTTTGGAACTAAGTGGTCAGCGGCAATGCGTTATACTGGCTGGTTATTTTACGACCACAACAAAGGTCATTTTTCGACCATTGTTAGTCACCACCCAAGGACGGACATAATGGAGCGTAATATTAGTAATCCGCGGTACGACAAAGGCACTGCTTTTGACTTTAAAACGCCACACTTCATAGCCTGGCGCACCTGGCTTTTTAACATCACCAGGATAGAATTTCTGACCGATAGGCTGAATTAAGTCAGAGCGAAAATCATCGGTTAAAAACCATGAATAACCGGTAGTAGGATTCGATTTAATTTTTAAGGTAATAACTGGCGACTTCGAATTGACCTGAATCACTTTATTAGGATCGGTAAAATCGTTCTTTGCCTTTTCATCAGCACTTGCCTTTTTGGCAAGACCAGTAGTGCTCAATAAGGCTAAAACAACACCCGTCAATAAGATCAAGATTCGCGATTTTTTCATTATTATTACCTCACCTAATGTAGCTTTATCCCGCAGACAAGCTGCGGGATAATAGTTTTTTACGTTTGCTCAGATTGATACCCAATGGTTTTACCAGCTAAACATCGTTCCATCTAGCTTACGATTTATTGGCAAATATGCGGGCTCATATGGATATTTCGCCGCTAACTCTTCATTAAAATCGACACCTAAACCAGGCGCATCCGTTACATTTAAATAACCATCTTCAAAATAATAACTATGCGGGAATACTTCGTCAGTTTCAGGTGTATGACGCATATATTCCTGAATACCAAAGTTATTAATTGCCGTTTCAAAATGTAAAGAAGCACCCATAGTAATCGGTGATACATCCGTTGGCCCGTGACAACCGGTATTAATATGATAAATTTCCGCTAAGGCAGCAATTTTCTTCATCGGTGTCAAACCACCACCGTGCACAATTGACATACGGATATAATCAATCAACTGCTCGGTAATCAGTGTTGTGGCATCAAAAACAGTATTAAATATTTCACCCACCGCCAGCGGTGTTGTCGTATGGTTACGAATAATGCGGAACCCTTCTTGCAATTCGGCGGGTACCGCATCTTCCAACCAGAACAAATGATAAGGCTCAAGTTCCTTACCCAAACGTCCAGCTTCTATCGGCGAGAGGCGGTGATGGCAATCATGCAACAAATGCGGATCATCGCCATAAGTATCGCGCAACTTAGCAAATAGCTTTGGAATATAAGCCAAATATTTTTCTGTTGACCATTCATTTTCAACAGGCAGGCCTTTCTCTGCAGGCTCATAATACATTTTATCTTTCTTAGAAACCCCATAAGTCCCAGCTATTCCCGGCACACCTGACTGCGCACGAATCGCTTTATAACCCATATCAACGTATTTACCTACTTGATCTACCGTATCCTCAAGATCCATACCGTTGGCATGACCATAAACCATAATGCCTTTACGACTACGACCACCCAATAAATTATATACCGGTGTTTCTAAGGCTTTACCTTTAATATCCCACAAAGCCATATCAATCGCCGCAATCGCTGACATCGTTACTGGACCACGACGCCAATAAGCACCTTTATAAAAATATTGCCAAATATCTTCAATATCAAAAGGATTACGACCAATCAAACAAGGCACTAAATGGTCTTGTAAATAAGAGGCAACCGCTAACTCGCGCCCATTTAACGTACCATCACCTATACCATAAACACCTTCATCGGTGTAAATTTTTATCGTTACAAAGTTTCGCCCTGGCGAGCAGACAAAGACTTTTGCATCAGTAATTTTCATTTATTTTCCCCTTAGCGATTAAACTTCTTTAAAAATATCCAATGGAATTTCATTAATTAAATTACGTCCCACAACAGGATATTGCTCCAATTCATACACCACACCATTGGAAGGTGCTGACAACTCTGACGCCCAGAAAACAGCGTGACGGGCAATATCTTCTGGTCTTAATAGTTTGCCAGAAGGCGCATAGGTTTGTGGAATATTTTGCTCCCAGTTTTCAGGGAAGCCTTCATTCTGCTTAATAGCGCTTTCATTTTCCGTCAAGGTCCAACCGACATTCAGCTGATTCACGCGAATATTATCTTTACCCAAAGCATTACCTAAATTACGGGTCATCGTCATTAACCCACCTTTGGTGATCGCATAACCCAACAAATCAGCTTGCCCGCAATAAGCATTGATAGAACCGATATTAACAACGGTTCCCCCGCTTCCTTGTTTACGAAACTCTCGCACCGCATCACGCGTTAAAAAAAGTGGTGCACGTAAATTAAGCCGCACAACCCAATCAAATTTATCGCCCGTAATCGTGGAAATATCATCACGTGGTGATTTACCGGCATTATTAATAAGACAATCAATCCGTCCAAATGCTTCAACCGTAGCATTGACAATCCGATCACAAGGATCAGGGCAACTTAAATCAGCTAAAAAGTACGCTGCGCTATCTTCACCTAGTTCTTTAACTGCTTTTTCAGCACGTTCCTTATCGCGCCCATGTAACATTACCTTAGCACCATGCTCAATGCAGTGTTTGGCAATTGCAGCGCCAATACCTGTCGTTGATCCGGTTACCAGAACAACTTTGTCTTTAAGAAGCATACATAAACCTCATTAATTAATGTTAAAAAGAAGATCTGCCCAATTTTCTTGAGGGCACTCCCGCCCGCAAATTCGCTTCAATATGTTCTAAGCTAACACCTTTTGTTTCAGGGACAATTTTTAAAACAAAAACAATGCCTAGTGCGCTTAGAACAGCATAAAGCAAGAAAGTTCCACCTGTTCCCAGATGGTTAATTAAAGTTAAAAATGTAAATGCTACCAAGGCATTAAACGCCCAGCTAATAGCAACGGCTAAACTTGAGCCAACACCACGAACCTCCAGCGGAAAAATCTCTGCAATCAACAGCCACATAATCGGCCCTAAACTCATTGCAAAAGAAGCAATGTAAACAATCATGCTAGCTAAAGAAAGCCATTTTAGAAAAGGAGCACCCGCACCCAAATAAAAAGATAAACTCAGCATAATTAAACTACTTGTCATACCAATGAGACCTAGCAATAACAGCGGTCGACGCCCCCATAAATCAATTAACGGCAAGGCAATAATAGTAAAAACAACATTCGCTATACCAACAATAGCTGTGGTAGATATAGCCCCTTGTGCCGTACTTACGCCAGCAAATTCAAAAATTTTTGGCGCGTAATAAACAATCGTATTAATCCCCGTACATTGTTGAAAAAAAGCCAACCCAATACCAATCCACAAAGCCGGCAACAACCAACGTTGAAAAAGCAAGCGCCAATCATTTTTTTCTTGCAATGTATTTTGAATTTCATGCAACTCAGCTTCAACATTGTCATGCCCACGAATGGTTTTTAAAATCCGTTTGGCAAGATCAATGCGCCCCCGTAGCACAATCCAACGCGGACTCTGTGGCAATAACAGCATGCCCAAAAACAGTATTGCCGCTGGAATTACGCCTACCCCTAACATCCAGCGCCACTCACCTGCACGTGCGAAATAAACATTCACCCCATAGGCACATAAAATGCCAATCGTAATGGCTAGTTGATTTAAGGAAACTAATGCTCCACGATATCGCGGTGGCGATATTTCAGAGATATACAACGGCGTCGTAAAGGAAGCAACACCGATAGCAAAACCAACTACAATCCGTGAAACCATCAACCAACTTACCGTTGGTGCTAATGCAGAACTCAGCGTACCGAGAACGAATAATAAAGCCGTTAAAATAAGCAACAAGCGACGACCAAAATAATCGGCAAAACGACCGCCTAAAATAGCACCCAACACGGCGCCAACAAGCACAGCGCCCGTTAATAACTCGTACATTACATCCGTTAACTGAAACGTCTCATTAATAAACAGCATGGCACCTGAAATAGCCGCTGTGTCAAATCCGAACAATATACCAGCAATCGCTGCTATACTGGCAATCAGAATAACAAAATAATTTAACGGTGCCCTTTTCTCAACAGTAGTGAACTCAGACGAAGATGTCTGAAGTTTTTCACCCATAACTCTAACTCCTTCTTCATCCTTGAGCCATGCCCGTGAGCATGTTCGACTATATACAGAAGTGCTAACTAAGTCTAGATAGTTACTACAATTAAGGGCATACTATACAAAATTTATTACTTATCAGAGTGCTTATGACCATCAAATCTCTTTTGGCGAAAAGCCCAATTTTACCCGTACTTACTATTCATACCCCAGAACATGCTGTTCCTCTTGCTAACGCTTTGCACGCCGGCGGCATCCATACTGTGGAAGTTGTATTACGCACACCAGCTGCACCCGAATCAGTGGAATTGATCAAAAAAGAAGTTCCTGAAGTGCACATTGGTATTGGCACTATCGTTACGGTGGAGCAAATGCACTGGGCAAAAGAAATCGGCGCCGTCTTCACGGTAAGCCCAGGCAGTACTGAAGCACTGTTGCATGCGGCAAAAGACCTTGAGCTACCTTTTTTACCCGGTGTGGTAACAGCTTCAGAGGTTATGCGTGCTCATGAATTAGGCTATGAAGCGATGAAGCTCTTCCCCGCCAACCTCGCGGGTGGCAGCAAAGCACTAAAAAACTTTGGCGCTTTATTCCCACAGATTTCCTTTTGCCCAACCGGCGGTGTTAACCAAGATAACCTCGCTGAGTTTGCTAGCTTAAGCAATGTCATTGCCATCGGTGGTTCTTGGCTAGCCCCACAATCGATGATGGAAGCGGGTGACTGGCAAGGCATCACAAAACTGGCAGAGCAAGCTATCGACACTTTCAATAACCTTAACCAATAGGAATTCACCCATGGCGCTAACACCCTCAACCATGCTGCCACTAGGCACACAGGCTCCTGATTTTGCCTTACCCGATACAGTTTCCAATGCGACGATTTCTCTTAATGATATTAAATCCGACGTCGCTACCGTAATCATGTTTATTTGTAACCACTGCCCGTACGTAAAACACATCGAAAGCCAGTTAGCGGATGTAGCTAATGAATATGAGGCAAAGAATGTTAATTTTGTCGCTATTAGCTCAAATGATATTGAAAACTACCCTGAAGATTCACCGCAAAAAATGAAGGAATTTGCAAACATCAACGGCTTTTCTTTTCCATACCTTTATGATGAAAGTCAACAAACCGCTAAAAACTACCAAGCTGCCTGCACACCAGATTTTTATATCTTTGATGGCGATTTAAAATGTGTTTATCGCGGACGCTTTGATGAATCAAGCCCCGGTAAAACTGTCCCTGTTACGGGTAAAGATTTACGCGATGCATTGGATAGTGTTATTGCTGGAAAAGCAGTCAATCCAGAGCAAATCCCTAGCATGGGCTGCAATATCAAGTGGAAATAAAAGCTAACGGCAAACACCACTCGGGTGCACCTTTACGCTGCACCCGCAGGCTTTAAACATAGGTGTTATTTTTTCAATTGAAGCGAATCTTTAATAAAAAAAGTAGCGACTATACTTATTAATAAAAATATCGGCAGTATTAACATACCAAGTGAGTAATCTGCAGCCGTGTAAGTGTGCGAATGAATGGCGCCTAGTCGCAGATGTTTACTATAATTAATCAAGTAACCAACCAGCGGCTGAAAAACAATACCACCAATCATAATAATCATATTGGTACAAGCGACGACGGTTGCTGAAATTGATCGTGGGAAATTCTCTTTAGCCAGAGCGAATACGAGCGGATGAGCACTGGTACAAACACCAATAATAAATAATGCAGCAGCAAGTTCACCAGTAGAGAGGCGAAATAAACCTAAATATGGCGGTACTATAACCAACGAAAATAATACCGCTGCTATAGTAGTAGAAACTAGAATCAGTAATTTGCGCGATTTGATTTTGTCAGAAACAAAACCCATCACAGAACCAAGAGCGACCCACCCCAATGTAAATAACGAAGTAAGGCGAGAAGATTCCACCAACGACACATGGTAAACATGTGAAAGATACGGTATACCCCATGCATCTAAAAAAACAGAAGACGGAATATAGAATAAGCAGCCAACCAGACCAATTAGCCAAATTTGCTTGTTCTTAGCAATGCGCGCCAGTGTTTTGAGAATGGGGACTTTTTGCGCTTGCACGCGCGTATGGGGTAGCACCTTGTTATGATCCTTCATGATCAACCAAATTAAACCCGCGATCAGCGCACCAAAAGCGATAACCAAAACATAGGTGGTGGTAACACCCATCGTGATATTAAGCTTTGTAATATAAAGACCAATGGTCAGCCCTGAAATCATACCAATGGTATCAGTCGCACAAGACGCTAAACCAAATCGTTTTTCAGGCAACCAGCGACTCGCTGTTTTTAAAGCTGAAATATAAGCAAAAGCAGAACCAAAGCCAGTAATTAACCGCCCTAAACCAACTAGCGCCAAGTCTCCTGAAAAAGCTTGCAATAAAATACCTACGGTAATCACTGTAATGGCGACCAGAATAATTTTTTTAAGGCTAAATTTATCGGCCATCAATCCCGCAGGGATTTGCATAGCGGTGTAAGTATAGTAATAGAGCGCCGTAAATATGCCGAACTGCGTAGTGCCAATATCAAAGTGACGCATAAAACTGTCAGCCATCGTACTAGGCAACATTCTAACTAGCACAGCATCACAGTAAAAAAGCGCCACTATGGCAAAAATCAGCCATGGAATAAATGTAGCTAGACGCGCGCCTTTCTTAGCGCTTATTGAGTTTTTAACTCTATCGAAATACATTAGCTCTTTCATAGCAGCATGTAGTCGACGTTAGTAGTAGAGTGATTTGCAATAACTTGAATTTTTGCTAGCCAAATAGGGCTTACCTTGATCCCCATTTACCATACCTCTCTTTTTCAAATACACCGCCCCTCTTATGATCTTATTCTGCACATGTTGAGCCGAGTCATCTAGAGTAATTCTACACAAAAAAGGGTCATAATGAGTCATAATACACCAAGATTAGCTCATTATATGACCCATAATGGGTTTGGTAGCCAAGAATAGCGGCGCTTACAAGGAGAGCATAAACAGGAATTACATAGGAGCGAGGCTCAGAAATATACTGCCATCAGTCAGAACTATCTCGCCTTATCGGATCTGATGCGCCAAGTAGATAACACTCTGTTTATATGCAGCATCAAGACGTACGCGGGCAAAATCAAAATTGCTTAAATCTCGCCATGCCAAACGCATACTTAATAGTATTTTTGTTAAGAAACGATCATCATATCCGATACACAAGCCAATAGCATCGACAATCGCCAGGTAGGCTCTCAATAAGGGCTGATTGTTTACCTGGTTACTATTTAACTTAAATCGTAGCGCCATAGAAATTTGAAAACTCGCTAACTGAATACGTTGATAATCATCTATAGTAGCCCCACTAACCATGCTGATTTTTGCCAACGGGTTAACGGCTTGGGCCCGCAACGCCCCTTTCCCACTTAGTTCATTTGCCCACGCTAATAGATTCTGATCGCGGTAAACAAAGGCACGTGGACGCTGCCCATTACCATTAAGCTCATTTTGCAAATCATGGTATTTTTGATTGTAAGCCAGAGTTTTATCAGCGTAACGGGATAGTCGTGATGCTGAGGCTGCTAATGTCTTCACCCCCTTAGTGATAGCAGTAAACACACCCGCTACGACTAAACTAGCACCGGCTGTTACAACCGAACAAGCAGCACAAAATAACAGTGTCGCCAGATTTACGGCATCTAATACATAAAGCCCTGCCGCCCACCTTTTGTCAAGCTCGTATCGACTAATAACAAAGCCAACCAGCTCTTTAAGCTGTTTTAAATCGGCAACAACATGTTGCTTTACAGATCGAGAAATTTCTTCACCATGTTCCGTTCTAATTGCCAGATCTTGACTGGTAGCAATATCCAACGCCTCGTGAACTTTAAGTAAAACACAAGCTAGCTGACCTAATTTTTTCTCAGCATTAGAATATTTTCTGGCATCATTGATGATACTGGTTAACACTGTCAACGTTGATGATATAGGACCTGCTATATGAGCTGCAAAGTGACTAGCAGCAGTGCTAACAAGCGCACTGGCACCTACATTAACTGATGCGGCTGAATTAAAAAATTGCAGAGCTCCATTCCATGCCCATGGATCTGAGGGGTTATCACCAAGCGCAACGACATCATTTAAACTCATAACAAGGTCAGCTGCTGGAAATAAAACATTGGCATATCCACCCCAACTCCCTGCAGTAGTCCCACCACCACGATGTCCGCTGGCAGGGTGTTGTAATTTACCGACCTGCCCTGGGATCTTAGCAAAGCCGGCAGCTCTCTTGGAAAAATCTATTCCTTGCTTAGCAGCATCTCGTGAAAAGCCAGAAGCTGTTTTCTCAATTAAGATAGCAGACGGATGAGATGGATAATGAAGGTTTCTTCGCAATACTTCTTCAACATGTTGCTTAAGTGGATCAGCAGATTTTATTTTTTCGATAACATTATTATAGAGCGAAGAGACTATGGAATCTGGAAATAAATTTTCCTGATTAAGGTGAATATCAGCAGTAAAATCATTTCTTGCGGTAGTCACATTAAAGTGAACAAAAGCATCATTGCTTATTAAAGGAGGATTTTTAACGACCTCTGCAGCATGCCTAGTTGAAATAATACTATGAATAGGATCATTAATTTGACTATAAAATTTAGCTTGCGTACAACTATTACCATGAAGATCTGTAGCAGCCACCCACTCATTTGCTTCCTGAGCACGCACTTGCGACGTTGAGAACAGCGCATCATGATAGTTAGTAGCGCTATATCCTGGTTTCGCTGTCTTATCGCGAAATCGTTTATTTACGAATAATATCGGCCGTGAAATTTTAAATTGACTGGTACCAACAAAAGCATACCTTTCATACCACTCTTTTATGGCTTCATAACCAACGTTATTAGGAATATACCGCGCCAAACAAGGCAAATTAGTTGGCAGTTGCTGACAGGCTAACTTTGCCGTTGCATGAATCATATTAAAATTCAGATTATTGAGCGCAGCAGTACTGATAACTCCCTCGGTACAAAACCCCATATATCCAGACGAGGAAATACCCAAAGCACTGCATAGATCATTTAGATCCTTGGCTATCATTAGCTGCTCAGGCACAGTGGTACTGTTCTGCGGCATGGAATCTAGATAGTGCACTCGCAGGTAACCGTATTCAGGATAGTGATTACCGAAGTCCTTTTGTATACCAGTGTAGTTATTGCGACGACTATTCGCCTCTATCGCATGAATAATGCTTTGGGTATAAGGATAATACTCCATTAGTAACAGCATTTCGGTGGGGAAGTCGCCATGGTAATCTTTATATTCCGCCACTTTTTTTTCCGGCATAAATACCGCTGACCTGGTGTCTTCCACATAAAAAGGTGAATAACGAAATAATAGAATGGTGGGCGTCAAGCAGGGAGATAGTTGCAAGGCAACCGAACTCGACCGACCTAGAAACTCAGCATTATACGACGTATTGACCTGCGTTTCAGTGACTCTACCTAACCTATCAAACATAAATATCCCCTAAAAATCGTCATCTTATCTGTTACTGTTAAAATCAGTATATCAAGACAAAACAGGGGAATTATCCAGGATTGTTGTTGAATTGTATTGGTTCTGCGTTGAATTGGTCGGTGGCGCCCAACAGACAGCTTTGAGGCACCACCCAAGTAAATCTAGAGATATTCCACTTTAATCACTTCATACTCCGCATGCCCTTGCGGCGTATCGACTTCAACAACATCTTCAACATGCTTACCAATCAAGGCACGTGACAGCGGCGAGGTGACGGAGATTTTATTATGCTTAAGATCAGCTTCATCAACACCAACGATCTGATACACTTTTTCAGCATCATCATCGAGATTCAATAAAGTAACTGTCGCACCAAAAACAACCTTACCATCATTGGGCAACTGGGTAACATCAATAATACGGCAATTCGATAACTTGCTCTCAATATCACGAATGCGCCCTTCGATAAAACCTTGCTCTTCACGCGCCGCATGATATTCCGCATTCTCCTTAAGATCACCATGTGCACGCGCTTCGGAAATGGCGGCAATAACACGTGGACGCTCAACTTTCTTTAAGCGATGCAACTCTTCACGCAAGATTTCCGCGCCAGTTGTCGTAATAGGAATCATATTCTGCATCGTTTTAACCCTTAAACTCGATTCAACAAAACTATTGAGGATACTCTCGACCTAGGCCTGTCGTCAAGACTAGTGCCTGCCTATTCTCCCCCCATTAAAAAAAGGTCATATTTCAAACAAATCCCCTAACAAATTATACAAAATGAAGATAGTTGCAATACATTTTAAGAGCAATTAGCCAGCATACTATAAACTGGCAGCACAGCTATGCCAGCAAGAATAATAAAAGAGGAGTAGTAATGCGAGATAGATATGAACCAGCAACAGGAAGCAGCAGCATGCAAAGGCGCAAGCGTTGCGGCAGCCATGGTAGCAGGTGGCATACTTGGCGCAGCCGTACCTATTGCCGGTAAGCATTTTATATTAATCAGCTTACATTAAGAAAAAGCATATAAGGGTAGAGTGCGCTTTACCACTAACTACGGGCAGAAAATGAAAGATTTTCTTTACTGTGACATACGGCAAACTCCTGTGGAAAAGCCACACTATCACTTCTATCGTCCCTTTCAGAAAAAATTGTTTGCTTGTGCAGCACACTTGCCACACCTAATGAAGGTGATTGTGGTGGTTGCGCAGCTTTTTCTGTAAAGCGAATATAACGCTGCTTCATAGTCTGTAATTTACCATTATGATCTTTATACACAGATCTTATTTCATCTTTTAATTTATCAATATTCTTTTCAAGCTTCACAAGCTTTGTTTCAAGTTCAGCAAACTGGTCTTTACGCTCACTTTTCAGCTGGTCATCTACTCTTTTAAGCTTACAATTTAACTTAGCAATTTCACCTTTGCTTTTATGAATTGAACGCGCCGTTATTTTTATTTTTTCCTCGATACTAGCACTCTCAACTGTGGGCATAACAAAATTTTCACCCTTACTCTTCGCGTCATAATCCGCTAGCGCTTTAAAGGGTGAAACATCATTCAGCATAACCGCAGCACTACGCTGCAATATAAACTCAGGAACATCATACTTAGGCAATTCCCCAAAAGAAAAAGCTGTGCTAACAACATCATCGATGGCAGCATTTGCCAACACTGTTCCTAGATTTTCACTACTACGCCTTTCATTCGTATCAATAAAAAAAGCACACATACGAGTATACTTTGCCAAATACTCAACTAGCTGATCGTGGTATAACTGCTGTTGTTCAATGGCAAATAAAAATTGTCGCTGAAGGTCATTTCTCTGCGTTTTAACTCGCTTAAGCAGTGCTGAACGCAATTCAATCTTTGCTTTTAGTAATTTTTTCTCTGCTTTCAAGTCGTGGCGCTCATGATATAGTTGCGTCAATTGCTTTAACTTCTTATCTATATAGGCATTCGGATATGTATGGACTCGACGATGTGTTAGTCGAGGTGACAAACGTGAAGAAGCTCTCAAAAGCTGCTTGGGTGAGTAACTCGGCGGTGTTGGAATTTTCAATAGTGGTTTACGCGCCGTCAATTTTTGCATGGCATACCCTCTCCTTCTTGCTTGACTATGATTCTGCGCACCTGAAGGAGAGCCAGCAGACGAATACAACTTAGCAATATTGGTATAGGTAAATGCACGTGGTATAGGTGTTGCCGATCGAGTTGTAGATAGTTCTGGCATCGAAGCTGGGCTGGGAGGTCGGCTTGGTGGTTGCATCGGCATAGTAGTCACTGCCAATGGCAGTGGGCTTGGTGGCGAACTTGCTCGCGATGAAGTTGTTGTCCATGAGCCAAGCGATAAATTATCACTACGGTTATCTGAAGATAAATCTTCCTGACTTTCAAACAACAAGGGTAACTCCACTCTTTTATATTCTACAACACTATCAGCAGCGTGAGGATTTGGTAAAGCAACACCTGGCAAACAGACATCTTGAGG
Source organism: Gammaproteobacteria bacterium (assembly GCA_030425685.1). GTDB lineage: Bacteria > Pseudomonadota > Gammaproteobacteria > Coxiellales > Coxiellaceae > JAUIAD01. The sequence continues at coordinate 175,654 of JAUIAD010000003.1, forward strand.
TTTATAAGCGCCACTAGGCTGAACTACCTCTAACTGTGTACCAACAAGGGATTTATCCATACAGTCTTTTTCATCCCAGCGTTGTTTGCTCTGCATAAGATAGTGCGATTCTTGTATTGCTAAATTAGGATGACTTAATGCAAGCTTAATCACATTCGTCTTTGTCATTGAAAGGTTTAACATCTCACCCAAGGAGGAAATTTTTTTACGATACGTCTCCCATAAGACGCCCTCCATAAATTTATCCTCTCCCAACAACTCCAGCCGCGCAAGCTTATTCGCACGGCATACAACCTGCCGTTGACCGTAACGAGAAACATAACGCTCTCCAACGACCCACAACGGAATCGGTAAGGCATCTAACACTAATGCGCTTATCTTAGTTGACCGCATTGCTTTATTATAAGGCATTGGTGTAAGTAAAGCCCTAGCAACATCTGACTGGGGATACAAAATTGCCCCAACTCCTTGACTACCGAAAAGATCAACCGCAAACGTGCGCACCAAAACCATAGCCTCTTTGCCACTGGCGCTATTGGGCATCTTTCCTATTGATATTTTTTGCAAATAATTATCTGATTCTGATGCACCATAGAAAAATGAATGCGGCAATATTTTCGTTAACAATTGCTTTTCCAGCATAGGCTCAGACATATGATGCAAAAGCCGATTACCAGCATCATTTAAATAACAAAGCCGCATTTCTTGAGGGCTAAAGCAAATGATCGGCAAAAAGGAAAGCTTATTTAAGACATCAAGATCAATATTTTCTTGCACTTTAAGAATAGCCGCTTCCTGCTTATCAGCACTAATAAATTGATCGGGTGAATACTCTGATAACCATGACGCTCTGCTATTTTTCATAGTGTTTTCCTGTTAACCGGGAGAAACATAATACCGATTTTTTTAAAAAATTCTAAGCAGTATCATTACACTTTTTATTAGATTTGCGTAAATAACTCGCTCTTAATGTTATGCTGTGGCTTTGGCCGCTGGATCGAACGGGGTAAAATAATTGAATACCGCGGTCAAAGCCGCGGTATGACGGAGTTTATCGAGATATCGGAAATCTCACCGCCGAATGGACTAAGTATCAGCCTCTAACTTTTGTTCGGATGCAACAACAAAAGCTTCTTCAGGCATGGGCGCATCTTTTTTAACACAACGTTGATGTAAATCCTGCAAACGAGCAACTTCATGCGAATAATCTGCATCAAGCGCTAAACAAGCCGCTTCGCCACCGGAAATAGTTGTGGTGTAGCACACCTTATGTGACACAGCACTGCGTCGAATAGCATAAGAATCTTTAATGGCTTGCTCACCTTCAGTGGTATTGACAATAAAACTAATCTCATCGTTTTTAATCATATCAACAATATGCGGGCGCGCTTCCGTAAATTTATTAACGATGCGGCATGGAATACCCGCATCTGTTAATGCATGCGCTGTGCCTCGCGTTGCGACAATGTCAAAACCATGTTCCACCAGTGATTTGGCAACTGAGACCACACGTTTTTTATCCGTATCCCGCACACTAATAAAAGCACGGCCACTTTTCGGCATCGCATCACCGCCACCCAATTGCCCTTTAGCAAAGGCCAAGCCGAAGTTTTTGGCAATACCCATCGCTTCACCGGTTGAGCGCATCTCGGGACTCAATATAGGGTCTACCCCGGCAAATTTATTGAAAGGAAATACTGGCTTTTTAACAGCAAAAAACGGCGGAACAATTTCATCTAACATTCCCTGCTCTTTTAAGCTCTTGCCGACCATACAACGTGCCGCAATTTTTGCTAAGGAAACACCCGTTGCTTTAGCAATAAATGGTACGGTACGTGAGGCACGTGGATTGACTTCCAAGACATAAATCTCACCATCTTGGATAGCAAACTGCGCGTTAATCAAACCAATAACACCTAAGGTCTTAGCTAATTGCGCAATTTGCCTTCTTAATTCTTGCTGAATTTCACTGCTCAAACTATGCGGCGGAATCGCACAAGAAGAATCACCGGAGTGAACGCCGGCTTGTTCAATATGCTCAAGCAAACCACCGATCAAAACATCTTCGCCATCACAAACCGCATCAACATCAACTTCAATCGCTTCATCCAGGAAGTGGTCTAACAGTAAAGGTTGCTCTGGAGAGACAATCACGTCATGCGTCATATAACGCGTTAATTCTTTCTCGTTATAAATAACCTGCATCGCGCGCCCACCTAACACGTAGGAAGGACGAACAATTAAAGGGTATGCAAACACTTTTGCTAAACGCAATCCTTCTTCCACACTACGAACGGTACCATTTGGTGGCTGCTGCAAACCAAGCTCATTAATCACTGCCTGAAAACGCGCACGGTCTTCTGAGCGATCAATTGCATCCGGTGACGTACCAATAATCGGCACACCCGCTTTTTCAAGACGCTTAGCCAACCCTAGTGGTGTTTGCCCACCATACTGAACAATAACCCCTTTCGGTTTTTCGATGTTAACGATTTCCAATACATCTTCAAACGTTAACGGCTCAAAATACAACCGATCAGAAATATCATAATCGGTAGAAACCGTTTCTGGGTTACAATTTACCATAATGGTTTCATAGCCCAATTCACGCATTGCCATCGCCGCATGCACACAACAATAATCAAATTCGATACCCTGACCAATACGGTTAGGCCCACCACCTAGCACCATGATTTTTTCTTTATCACTCGGGTTGCACTCATTTTCTTCTTCATAAGTAGAATACATATAGTGCGTATCCGTAGGGAACTCAGCAGCACAGGTGTCGACATGTTTGTAGACTGGATAAATATCAAAGTGGTGTCGCCAATCACGAATCTGTGCTTCTTCCACCCCTAAGAGTTTCGCTAAGCGTAAATCTGAGAAGCCTTTTTGTTTTAAAAAGAAAAGATGCTCTTTTGTAAGATCTGGTAAGCGTAGTTCACTTAGCTCTTTTTCAATTAAAACCAACTCTTCAACTTGCTTTAAAAACCACAAATCAATTTTCGAAAAATTATGGATTTGTTCAGCCGTAAACCCTATGCGAAAAGCATCGGCAATATACCATAGACGATCAGGACCAGGAATTCGCAACTCACGCTTAATGCGTGATTTAATTTTTTCAACTTCATCCTCTTCCATTTCCGGCGAGAAATTTACTTTGGAATCAAGCCCGCAAACCCCTATTTCCAAACCACGCAATGATTTTTGCAATGATTCCTGAAAAGTACGGCCAATCGACATCACTTCACCAACCGACTTCATTTGCGTCGTTAAGCGTGGCTCTGTCTGGGGAAATTTTTCAAAATTAAAACGAGGAATTTTAGTAACCACATAATCAATGCTAGGCTCAAAAGAGGCCGGCGTACGGTTACCTGTAATTTCATTTTTCAATTCGTCTAGGGTATAACCGACTGCTAATTTAGCAGCGACCTTAGCAATGGGAAAGCCAGTGGCTTTTGAGGCTAATGCAGAAGAACGAGAAACACGTGGGTTCATCTCAATCACCATAATACGCCCATTATTCGGATCAACGGCAAATTGAACATTTGAACCACCGGTTTCCACGCCAATCTCACGCAACACCGCAATCGCCGCATCACGCAAAGCTTGGTACTCTTTATCGGTTAAGGTTAATGCTGGCGCCACCGTAATCGAGTCACCCGTATGCACACCCATGGGGTCAAAGTTTTCAATGGCACAAACAATAATACAATTATCATTTTTATCGCGCACCACTTCTAATTCAAACTCTTTCCAACCGATAATAGACTCATCGATTAATAACTCTGTTGTCGGTGATAATTCTAAACCACGCAAACAAATATCTAGAAACTCTTCACGGTTATAAGCAATACCACCACCAGAACCGCCCATAGTAAAGGAAGGACGGATAATAGCGGGAAATCCAACTTGGTCCAAAATTTCCCAAGCTTCCTCCATGGAATGCGCCAAGCCTGAACGTGGTGTTTCCAAGCCAATTTTCTTCATCGCAATCTGGAACAGTTTACGATCTTCGGCTTTATCGATAGCATCGCGTGAAGCACCAATTAACTCAACGCCGTGCCTTTCTAAAACACCTTCGCGCACTAAATCAAGCGCACAGTTAAGTGCTGTTTGCCCACCCATCGTCGGCAGGACAGCATCGGGTTTTTCTTTTTCAATAATCTTCTCAACCGCTTTCCACTGAATCGGCTCAATATAAGTCGCATCAGCCAAATCCGGATCAGTCATAATGGTGGCGGGGTTAGAATTAATCAGGATAATGCGATACCCCTCTTCCCGCAGCGCTCGACAAGCCTGCGAACCAGAGTAATCAAATTCACATGCTTGGCCAATAACAATAGGACCAGCGCCAATAATCAGTATACTTTTTAAATCAGTGCGTTTTGGCATTTATCTTGCATCTCTCATGAGTGTAATGAAGTGGTCAAATAGATATTCAATATCATGCGGGCCGGGGCTCGCTTCAGGATGCCCCTGAAAAGCAAAGGCTGGCAAATCACGGTGCTCAAAACCTTGCAGGGAGCCGTCGAAAAGTGAGTAATGCGTCACGCGCAAGTTATTTGGTAAGGACTCAGTATCAACCATAAAACCATGATTCTGGCTGGTTATACTCACCTTTGATGTGTTCAAATCCTGAACTGGATGATTGGCGCCATGGTGTCCAAATTTCATCTTGACCGTCTTAGCATCACAGGCCAAAGCCATTAATTGAAACCCTAAGCAAATACCAAAGAGTGGTGTCTTTTTGCTAAGCAGTGTGCGTATATTCTCGACGGCATAATCACAAGCCGCAGGGTCGCCTGGCCCATTCGACAGAAACACTCCATCAGGATTCATTTCTAGTACCTTTTCCGCAGATTTCTTGGCAGGCACAACAGTAATTCGGCAACCGCGATCAGCAAGTAAGCGCAAAATCTGCGATTTGACACCAAAATCGTAGGCAACTACGTGGAATTCGCTTTGATCTGGACGTTTAAACATATCTTCCATTAAATCAAAGGTGCCCTTAGCCCATTCATTATTGGTGTTGATCGACACTTTCTTTGCCAAGTCAACACCCTCTAGGCCGGGAAATTCTCTCGCCTTATCCAGTGCATCTTCAATGTTACAAATACCGGTGACAATACAACCATTCATCGCCCCCTTATCACGCAACAAGCGAGTTAACCGACGGGTATCAACACCTGAAATCGCAACGATGCGTTCCTTTTTTAAATAATCTGATAAAGATTGCGTCGCACGCCAACTGCTCACCACCGGTGAGAGCTGCTTGATAATCAAACCAGCAGCAAAAACTTGATAAGATTCAGTATCATGAGGATTGACGCCAACATTGCCTATATGCGGGCTAGTTAGGGTAACAATCTGTTGGGTGTATGAAGGGTCCGTTAGGATCTCTTGATAGCCTGACATAGAGGTATTAAACACCACCTCGCCAACTGTTTCACCCTCAACACCAATAGAAAAACCAGGAAAAATGCTTCCATCAGCCAACACCAGTGCAGCCTTTGGGTACGGATTTATCAATGACTCCAAACTCACAATTTTGTTCCCCGACTATTAGATAAACCTGCAAAGGATAAGTCATTCCGGCCTGAATGGGAAGAAAAAAATCCAAAAAGTGCGCCCGCGTCTAACCGAATTAGCATTGACAGCCGTAGGTAATTATGGAATATTGTTATTCATTATGAAAAGCACTAACAAGCAATTAGACGTTCAAACTCTCAGCAATTTATCCTTTTATATTGCTGGTCACACTTCCCACCCTTTTCATATTTAGCCTGTATATGCCGTATCTACTACCTCACGGCACTTACAGGCATTTCACCGCCCCCAGTTGATAATCCTTTACCTTAACGAGAATGCAATGACTGCAATAGAAAAAAGTAATAAAGTAATCAGCGTTTTTAGACTAGCCATGATTAACATCATCGCAATTGATAGTCTACGCAATTTACCCACTAATGCTGCTAATGGTTACACTATCCCACTTTACTATTTGATCGCTTGCGTGCTTTTCCTAATTCCCTGCGCATTAGTGACGGCCGAGATGGCCACTCACCGCCCAAAAACAGGGGGCGCTTATGTCTGGGTGCGCGAAGCTTTTGGGCCACGCATTGGTTTGCTGACGATTTGGTTACAGTGGGTTTATAATGTCTTTTGGTATCCTACCATTCTTGCTTTTATCGCTGCTAATATTGCTTTTTTAATTGACCCAGCACTCGCTAACAGCAAACCCTTTATGCTAACGATTATTATCAGTTTGTTCTTACTAGCAACCATTGTTAATAGCTTTGGTATGAAAACCTCAAGCCTTACCAGCACGGTAAGTGCGATTATCGGCACCCTTGTCCCGATGGTACTTATTATATTCCTTGCTGGCTTTTGGGTATTAAGCCACAAACCCCTGGCAATAAAACCCGTTGCCGAAAATTTTCTACCCAATCTTAAAGGGCTTGATAATATCGCTTTTCTTATTGTGGTATTTTTTAGTTTGTTTGGTTTGGAAATGTCAGCTGTTCATGCTGAATCAGTAAAGAATCCTAAAAAAGACTACCCCAAAGCTTTGCTGATTTCTTCGATTATTATTGTTATCACCTTAACGTTGGCGTCCTTAGCCATTGCTATGGTGGTGCCTGCTAAGTCACTTGATATTGTAAGCGGCTTGGACCAAGCGTTTAAAATTTTCCTTGTTGCTTTTCATGCTGGGTGGGTTTTTCCACTTGCTGTGATTGCTATTATTGTCGGCGCTTTTGGCAGCATTGCTGCTTGGGTCATTGGCCCAACAAAGGGACTGGTGGTTGCCGCTGAAGATGGCTTTGCACCGAAGATTTTTTCTTATCGCAACAAAAGAGGCGCGCCGATTGCGATACTTATCTTACAAGCTATCCTTGTTGTTGTTATTTGTTGCCTCTTTCTTTTTATTAAATCTTTCAACACCTCCTACTGGATACTTAGTGATTTGACCGCGCAACTGGCGTTAATGTTTTATATTTTATTATTTGCAGCAGCCATTAAACTTCGCAGCAAAACACCGAAACAAGATGATGCTTTTACTGTTCCCGGTAAGCGTATTGGCATTTGGATTGTTGGCGGCATAGGGTTACTTACTTGCATTGGTGCATTTTTCATTGGCTTTATTCCACCTGATAAGATTAAGATATTAAGCAAAAGCATGTATGAGATGATTTTAATTCTTGGGCTTTTGTTTTTTACCTTGCCGGCTTTTATTCTTTATCAGCGTAAAAAATCCTGAAAATTTTTGTTAAGCGCCTGCATACCGCAGCTTGAACACAACATTTTTCTCTTAAGCTACGTCATACCGCGGCTTGACCACGGCATCCATTTTCGTTAGCAGTGGCGTCCATTGGCTCGCACCTCTACATTTTTCTAAATGAGCTTGTAAGGTAGATAAGTCGGATTCCAAAATAATGCCTCGACACGATCATTTAAACTAACATTCTCACCTACTGTAGCCACGCCTTCCTTACGTGCCTGCTCAGCCACCGCGATAGCTATCTTTCTACCTACTTGTTGAATATCATCCAAGTCTGGTAACACTGTAGCATCTTTATCTTTTCTTGCCGGTGAACACAAGCTCAGCGCATTAGCAGCGGCAGCAATCATACCATCAGTGACCCGGTTTGCTTGACTGGCAATTATACCCAAACCAATACCAGGAAAAACATACGCATTATTACATTGAGAAATGGGAATTTCCTTGCCATTATATTTTACTGGTGGAAATGGACTACCCGCAGCGGTAATCACTTTCCCATCCGTCCAATTATATAAATCCTGCGGATCAGCTTCACAGTGCGACGTTGGATTAGATAAAGGAAAAATAAGCGGATGCTCAACATAGCTAGCCATTGCTTTAACCACTTCCTCATTGAACGCACCTTTAACCGTCGAGCAGCCAATTAATACCGTTGGCTTAACTTCGTGAATCACTTCCAATAAGTTACCAGCCTCAGTATCACTTCGCGCATAAGGCTCTTGGAAAAAGGCTAAATTAGCCATATCTTTTTTCAACAAGCCTTCGCGATCAATCAACCAAAAACAATCGCGCGCCTCTTGTTCTGGCATGCCAAAATGCAGCATGGCATTATACATTTGATCGGCAATACCACAGCCTGCCGTTCCCGCACCAAAAAAGACAATCCGCTGATCTTTTAACTCTTGTTTTAAAGCAACCAATCCAGATAACAAGGTTGCTAAAGCTGTCGCACCTGTGCCTTGCATATCGTCATTAAAGGTCGCCATTTTATCGCGATAACGGTTTAAATTTTTTCTCGCATTATCACGACCGAAATCTTCCCAATGTAAAAATATCTTCGGAAAATGATGACGAATGGCCGCTACTGCTTTATCAATAAATTGATCGTATTCTTCTCCAGTAACGCGTTCATGACGCCAACCGACATACTCTTTATCTTCTAATAAATCCTTATTATTTGTGCCAACATCAAATTGTATCGGTAAAACACGGCGAGGATTAATACCACCGCATAAGGTATAAACCATTAGCTTGCCAATAAGAATATCCATACCACCGACACCCCAGTCACCGATGCCCAACACTCCCTCTCCGTCGGTAACAATAATCAAATCAATTTCCTCAAGGTCACGCTCGGCTAACACCTTGTCAAAATTATCTTGTTCGGGGTATGTGAAATATAAGCCCTGCGGTAAATTAAACTGATGACTATATTGTTGCACGGCATCGCCGATAGTTGGCGTGTAGACAATCGGTAACATCTCTTTAAGATGCTGGCTGGCTAAGTGATAAAATAAGGTTTCATTATGCTGCTTGAGCTCATTGAGAAAAATGTTTTTTTGCAGGTTGGAGTCAATTTCTTGGTACTGCTCAAGATAACGCTGTTCCTGACATTCCATACTCGTCACCGTATCAGGCAGCTTACCCAATAATGAAAATGCCTCACGCTCTTCTTTACTAAAAGCCGTACCCTTATTAAGCTCACGGCTATTGAGCAATGCTTTACCACGAAGACAAGTCTCAATATGCAGCACTTTACCTAAATCATCAGTGACTTCTTTATAACGTTTCATTTTTCACTCTCCATGCGAATAGCGTCATAATTACACAAGGCGCAACTTTAATTATAGTCAATCTTTTAAATCTTACCTCTTTCAGGAGATTCACGTTTTTGGTGCAAATCTCCCTTCTGATAACATTTCGCCCAGAAAAGCCAAACTCGCTGTGAAGGCGATTAAAAAGTAAAATTACTGTATTGACCCGAAATTTTATATGGCAAATAATAGGTCATGATTAGGAACGATTATTCAAAAAAATGGTGGGCATTAATTGGCACCTGTTTATTGGCTTTTACTGCCTTTCTCGACTTCACCATCGTCAATACAGCCCTACCCACCATGCAGGCTGCACTGCATGCTAATGTCTTGCAGTTACAATGGGTGGTCAACATTTTCGCACTCGGCCTGAGTATGTTTATGATTACCGCCGGGAGAATGGGTGATATTTTTGGGCATCGCAGGGTCTACTACTTTAGCCTGATATTATTTTCCATTGGCGCCTTTGGCGCCGGAATGTCCAATGAAATTCATATACTGGTTATCTTCCGCGCTCTGCAGGCAATTGCAGGCTCAGTCATTTTTACCTCATCTTTAGCCTTGCTGCCTTGTGCTTTCCCTCCAGAAGAGCATTCACGCGCCATTGGAATATACAGCGCTATTACTGGCTCGGGTCTCGCTTTAGGTCCTTTTATCGGCGGCATTCTCGTCTCTGCTTTGAGTTGGCGCTGGGTTTTCTTTGTTAACTTGCCCATTGTTGCACTCGGCCTTATCTTTTGCTCGTTTAGTCTCAGAGAATCACCACGCCCCGATATAAAACCAAAACTTGATTGGTGGGGTGTGCTTTTAATCGCACTAAGTATTGGCAGCTTAGTTTATGGGGTGATATCCGGTGAGCAGGCAGGCTGGTATGCCACAGAAACACTTGTCTCGTTTGCTGTTACAGCCATTGCAATTCCACTGCTAATCATCGTGGAAAATAAAACGAAACAGCCTATTTTAGATTTTAATTTTCTGCGCAATAAATTAATCCTGTTAATGGGTATGACCTGTGTCGGCGCCAGTGTGGTGACGTATGTATCACTCTTTTTTAATCCACTCTATCTTGGCATCATCAAAGGGTTGCCCGCTTTTTATGTTGGCCTATGTTTGGTGGCCATTCCCTTTATGCAAGTGATTGTCTCATTACTCTTTGAACGCATTCATGCAAAATTTAGCGTCGTGCAACTTTCATTAGCTGCAATAGTTGCTGCGTTTATTGCTACTGCTATACAGTATAGTTTTACAGATCATATTTCTTATATTGTCATTATCGTTTCTTACTTATTTGGCGGTATCACCTGGGCATTTGGCAATACCCTACCTGCTACTGCTGTCAAGGCCACCATCCCCGCGGAAAAATCAGGCTCAGCTATTGGAACAATTTTTACTATGTGGAATGTTAGTGGCTCGATTATGTTGGCCATTGCTTCTGTGATTTTTTATGCTCGCCAAAGCACTGCGATGATGAAGTCATTGAAGACCCTTAATTTTCACCTTAGCCACTCACAGTTGCATTTAGTACATACAGCCCTTTCAAACCCTGCCAAAGCCACCTCATTACTGAAAAAGTTTTTAGGCGACAAAAGTCATGTGCTAATTACCGATTTTAAACTGGCTTTTATGAGCGGCTTTCATTTAATGGTGCTTGTAATGCTAGCCTTCTTAATTGTTATTTTTGCAATTTGTTTTTATCTGGCTAAAAAAATCAATGCACAAAATAGCACTGTAGCGTAGTGTAATAGTTCATCCTGCAGCTTTTAGCAACTTGAGAAAACAAGCTTCGCAGGGGCGACACCGGCATTATGGTGAGCCCACAAACATCCGTGGTACCGACGATCTAAAACTATTCACACCCAAACGGGCACAGCATGCTGTGCCCCTACGGGAGCTTACAGAGATGTACTTCCAACGGTTTTTAAAAAGGCCTGCCCCAATACATGTCTCCCTTGCCGCATCTCATTCCCTTGATGAATAACTATAACTGGTCGGGCGTGGAGTAAAAGATTCTTTTTTACAGAAAAGACTGACCGCAATCAGGCACCATCACAATAAGGCAATCCATTAAGGCATGGAACCACACGGTCAAAACTGATATTAAGACTTATGTTTTTTATCAGTAAAGAAGCTCTTTACCGAATCAAACCAAGTCTTTGCACGTGGGCTATGGTTTTTACTGTCGTTCTCAAGAGACTCGTTAAATTGTTTTAGCAATTCTTTTTGCTCAGCGCTGAGCTTAATTGGCGTTTCAACCACAATGCGACAAAGCAAATCACCTACCGAACCACTTCGCAAGGCTTTGACACCCTTGCCACGCAAACGGAATGATTTACCACTTTGAGTTTCTGCAGGAATAGTTAGCTTAACCTGCCCCTTCAAAGTTGGCACTTCAATTTCGCCACCTAAAGCAGCCGTTACAAAATCAATAGGCACTTCCGAATGTAGGTCATTACCATGGCGTTCGAATAATTCATGATCTTTTACTTGCACCTGAACATATAAGTCACCAGCAGGTGCGCCGTTTAATCCTGCTTCACCTTCACCGGATAAACGCACTCGATCACCGGTATCAATACCCGCAGGGATTTTAACCGATAAGGTTTTTGCTTCTTGTATTCGACCTTGTCCGCGGCAAGAACCGCAAGGATCTTTAATCACTTGCCCTGAGCCATGACAGGTGGAGCAAGTCTGCTGCACGGTCAAAAAGCCGTGACGTAAATGCACTTGACCCGCGCCTTGGCAAGTACCACAGGTTGTTGGACCAGAGCCTTTTTTCGCACCGCTACCTTCACAAGTTTTACAAGACACCCGGGTAGGGATTTTGATAGATTTCGTTATGCCATGAACAGCTTCTTCTAGTGTCAGCACCATTTCATAGCCAAGATCTGCACCACGTTGTGCGCGCTGTTGTCTTTGCCCGCCGCGACCACCACCAAAAATATCGCCAAAAATATCTCCGAAGATATCGCCAACATCGCCAAAGCCACCGAAACCGCCTTGACCACCAAACTGTTGGTCAACGCCGGCATGGCCGTATTGATCGTAGGCGGCGCGTTTTTGTCCATCCGAGAGGATTTCGTAGGCTTCTTTTACTTCTTTAAATTGCGCTTCCGCTTTTTTATCTCCTGGATTTCTATCCGGGTGGAGCTTCATCGCTTTGCGGCGAAAGGCTTTTTTAATTTCAGCTTCCGTTGCTGTTTTGGCTACCCCTAGTACTTCGTAATAATCTCTTTTGGAGGACATTTGTTTTTTTCTTTTATTTGGTTTATGTCATTTAGGATGTCGGTTGTGTCGGTTGTGGGATTATTTTGGTGCCACATATGGAGCGGGCGCAGCATGCTGCGCCCCTACATTCCCTACATTCCTACGCGAGGATGTTGTTTTATTTTTTGTCATCGTCGTTGACTTCTTCGAACTCAGCGTCAACAACGTCTTCTTTTCCTGGAGGTGGTTCAGCTGATGCTTGTGCTTGCTCACCACCGGCTTGGCCAGCTTGTGCTCCAGCAGCACCCGCTCCGGCTCCAGCGCCATCACCGCCCTTCTTGGCATAAAGACGTTCAGCTAATTTACCAGATAAGTCAGTTAACTCTTTTGTCTTCGCTTCAATCGCATCCTTATCATCACCTTTGATAAGTTCTTTCAGCTCAGTTGAAAGTGTTTCGATATTTTTCTTTTCATCATCACTAACTTGATCACCCAACTCTGTTACTGACTTTTCAGTGGCATGAATCATCGAGTCTGCCTGGTTACGTGCATTGACCAAGTCTTGGAATTTAGCATCCGCATCTTTATGTGCCTCAGCATCTTGTACCATGCGTTCGACTTCATCATCAGACAAACCACTGGACGCTTTAATAACGATAGACTGTTCTTTGCCTGTTGCTTTGTCTTTAGCAGACACATTCAAAATACCATTAGCATCAATATCAAACGTCACTTCAATTTGTGGCGTACCGCGTGGTGCTGGTGGAATATCAGAAAGATCAAAACGACCTAATGATTTATTCGCACTCGCTTGCTGGCGCTCACCTTGCAATACATGAACCGTCACAGCTGTTTGATTATCGTCAGCTGTTGAGAATACTTGATTTGCCTTGGTAGGAATCGTGGTATTCTTGTCAATCAGCTTGGTCATCACACCACCCATGGTTTCGATACCTAGTGATAAAGGTGTTACGTCTAACAACAACACATCTTTAACATCACCCGACAAAACACCACCTTGAATCGCAGCACCCATCGCTACTGCTTCGTCAGGGTTAACATCACGACGTGCTTCTTTACCAAAGAAATCTTTTACCGCTTCTTGCACTTTCGGCATACGGGTTTGACCACCAACCAAAATAACATCGTCAACTTCTGATACTTTTAAGCCGGCATCGTTAATTGCTTTTTCACACGGTGAAATAGTACGTTTTACTAAATCTTCTACTAAAGATTCTAACTTAGCGCGTGTCACACGAATGTTAAGGTGCTTAGGACCACCAGCATCGGCTGTGATATAAGGCAAGTTAACATCGGTTTGTTGCGTTGAAGATAATTCAATTTTTGCTTTTTCAGCAGCTTCTTTTAGACGTTGTAACGCTAGTGGATCATTATGCAAATCAACGCCGCTTTCTTTCTTAAATTCATCAGCAAGGTAGTCAATTAAACGTAAATCGAAATCTTCACCACCTAAGAAAGTATCACCGTTAGTCGCTAACACTTCAAACTGGTGCTCACCATCAACATCAGCGATTTCAATAATGGAGATATCAAAAGTACCACCACCTAAATCGTAAACCGCTATTTTTCTGTCGCCACCTTTTTTATCAAGGCCATAAGCCAAAGCTGCCGCTGTCGGTTCGTTGATAATACGTTTTACTTCCAAGCCAGCAATCTTACCAGCATCTTTAGTCGCTTGACGTTGTGAATCGTTAAAGTAAGCAGGCACGGTAATAACCGCTTCTTTAATTTCATGACCTAAGAATTCTTCCGCTGTTTTTTTCATCTTCATTAAGACTTGTGCGGACACTTGTGGTGGCGCTAATTTATCATTATTTACCTCAACCCAGGCATCGCCATTATCAGCTTCAACAATGTTGTAAGGCACCATTTTAATGTCTTTTTGTACCACATCATCTTTATATTTACGGCCAATAAGTCGCTTGATCGCGTAAAGTGTATTAGAAGGGTTTGTGACTGCTTGACGTTTAGCTGGGGCACCAACCAAAACTTCATCTTTAGTATAAGCTACTATCGAAGGGGTCGTACGCGCACCCTCTGAGTTTTCAATCACTCGCACCTTGCCGCCACTTTCGAGAACGGCCACACAAGAGTTGGTTGTTCCTAAGTCAATTCCAATAATAGAGCTCATTATTTATCCTCTCTGTTCATATTTTGTTCTTTCTAATGGAGTTCGCCCTTCCATTTCATCTAACTATAAAATTGGGGCATTTCCTGTAATTTCAAGAGCCGTTAGTAGCAATTTTTGCTACTAACTGGCTACGATCACCATCGCGGCACGCAAAACGCGACCATTCAAGGAGTATCCTTTTTGTAAGACCTGCAAAATGCTATTCGCTGCCGCATTAGGGTCTTGCTGCATACTCATTGCCTCGTGCAGTTCTGGGTTAAAAGCTTCGCCCGATTGTGGATCAATAATGGTAACACCATGTTTTGTCAGTGTTTTATTTAATAGATCCAAGGTTAAGCTCATCCCCTCACGCATATTTTGCACTTGCGGGTCATCAACCTCTGGTGCTTCTAACCCTCGAACCAAGCTATCAACCACTGGCAGCATATCGGTAATCAGTCTTTCTGCACCAAACTTGCGCGCATTGCTGACATCACGCTCAGCTCGACGCTGTACATTCGCCATATCCGCCTGCGCACGTAGCATCTCTGACTTGAACTTATCCGCTTGTTGCTCCATTGCCGTTAGCTGATCCTCGAGATTATCGCGTGTCGCATAGTCAATACCGGCATGCTGCTCAGGCTCTTCAGCGGTTGCCGTTTCAGCACTTGCATCGATAGGAGAAACATTTTCTTCGGTCACATCCTCACCCTCAGTGGCAATTTTTTCCCACTTGTTGCCTGAAGTCGCTTTCTTTTTGCTCATTTAAACAGCCTCAATAATGTTTAGTGAATACAATGGTGTTGAATTTAATATAAGGGCTTTCAAATAATATTCAAGCCTAAAAAGTACGACGAGCGGGCGTTTAATCATTATCCGCCAGAGTTGCTGAAGGTGATCTAATCCTAAAAAACTGCTATTCTGAGCTCATGAGCCAATTTAATAAAGTCGCACTAATTGGACGCCAGGGAGTACCTGGCGTTGAAAAAACCCTGAATGCTTTAATTGATTATCTGCAATCATTAAAGTGCTCCGTTGTGCTTGAACCCGCAACAGGGAATATTTTAAACAACGACAACTTACACATCGTACCGTGTAATTTGTTAAGCAAACATGCCGACTTGCTTATTGTTGTCGGCGGCGATGGCAGCCTACTTAACGCAGCTCATATTGCCGTTGAGCAAAACTTACCCGTCCTGGGCATTAACCGTGGCCGACTAGGTTTTTTAACGGATATTCACCCCAAAGAGCTTAATAAAATTGAAGCTATTCTTAATGGGGAGTTTGAAGAAGAAAAACGTTTTTTACTTGCAGCGCATATATCGAAAGACAATAAAACAATTGCTAATGATATGGGATTGAATGATGTTGTTTTGCTCCCGGGTGATGTTGCGCAAATGATTGAGTTTGATATTTTTATTAACGATCGCCTGGTATGTCACCAGCGCGCCGATGGCATGATCGTCGCCACACCAACCGGTTCCACCGCATACGCTCTTTCAGGTGGCGGGCCAATACTCCACCCCAAATTAGAAGCGGTCGTTCTCGTACCAATGTTCCCACATACATTAAGCTCACGACCGATTGTTGTCGATGGCGATAGCAAAGTCACTATCCGCGTTTCTGAAAATCAAGAAACGCCGCCTTATTTAAGCTGTGATGGCTTAAGCCGTGTCGCCGTGCCAGCTGGTGGCACTGTCACCATTACACAAGAAGCAAGAAGACTTAAATTAATTCACTCGCTTGATTATAGCTATTTCCAAACCCTGCGCGAAAAATTAAACTGGGAAAAACACGCTGAACGTGCTACTGATGATGAGAATAATCAATAAGGATAAGTTCACGCATGCTAACTGACATCACTATTAATAATTATACTATTGTTAATTCGCTGCATCTAAACCTTGAAGCAGGACTGTCTGTTTTAAGTGGTGAAACGGGCGCTGGGAAATCTATTATTGTTGACGCCGTTAGTCTTGCCTTAGGTGCTCGTGGCGACACGCAAGCCATTCGCACTGGCACAGAGCGCTGCGATATCACGTTGTGCTTTGATTTAAGCGATAATCCAAAGGCGAAGCAATGGTTAATTGACAATAATTTTTCTGATGAAAACGACTGCATTATCAGCCGCAGTATTTCTCGTGATGGTCGATCGCGCAGCAGCATTAATGGACGCCCATGCCCACAAAGCATCGTCCGCCAACTTGCACCGCAACTGTTAGTCATTCACGGCCAGCATCAACACCAAGCTTTGTTAAAGCGTGAGACACAAGAAAAGAAACTAGACGAGTTTGCCAAAAATCAAAGTCTTCTAGAAGGCATTCAAAAAATTTACCAAACCTGGCGCGCACAGCACCTTGAGTTAGACACACTAAAACAGCAGTCACAAGAGCGCGACCAACAGCTATCCTTACTGCGCTATCAATACCAAGAACTAGAAGAGCTCGACCTTAAAGAAAGTGAGTGGCAAGAACTGCATGCCGAGCATCAACAATGTCACAATGCAAAAGAATTGCTTGTCAATTTAAGTCAGGCCATTGACTTAACGGTTGAAAACGAGCGCGCCTCAGCTATTCATTTATTACAACAAGCCATTGAGCAAGTGAATGAAATCAAAGTTGATGACCCACAAATAAGCTCTATCAACAAATTATTGAATTCCGCTGCCATTCACCTACAAGAAGCTGGCGATGAATTACATAGCTATCGTAATACCCTAAATTTAAGCCCAGAGCACTTAGCGCAAGTTGAGAGTCGACTAACCGTGATCCACGACCTGGCTCGTAAGCACCACGTTAATCCTGATGCTTTAACCGATGTGAAAAATTCCTTGCAACAAAAAATTAGCGATTTAGAAAATATTGATGACCGCATTGCTGCGATTGAAAGCGAGTTAAATACACTTCTGAAAGAGTACCAGCAACTTGCTAAAAAGCTTTCTACAAAACGACAAAAAGCGGCCAAAGAACTTAACCAACAAATTACAGACTCAATGCAACAACTGGGCATGAAAGGTGGCTGTTTTACCATTAAACTGGACCCCATTGATCAAGGCATTAGTGCTCACGGTAACGAAAAAGTTACCTTCTATACGCGCACCAACCCTGGCCAAGATTTGCAACCGATGCAAAAAGTAGTTTCTGGTGGTGAGCTATCACGCATTAGTTTAGCACTACAAGTATTAAGTTCAGAAAAAGAAAATATCCCCAGCTTTATTTTTGATGAAGTTGATGTGGGTATTGGTGGTAAAACAGCAGAAATCGTTGGCGCCCTATTACGAACACTGGGTGAAACGGCGCAAGTGTTCTGTATAACCCACTTACCACAAGTCGCTTCACAAGGGCATCATCATTTCAAAGTTGAAAAATCATCGTCGAAAAATTCAACCCATACCACTATCAATTTACTAAGCACACAGCAACGCGTTGATGAGCTTGCGCGTATGATTAGCGGCTCACAAATCAGTAAAGAAACCCTAAAACATGCAAAGCAAATGCTAGCCTAAAAGAACTAGCTAAACCCAAGTTGCGTTTATCATTGGATTTCGCCTCGCCTTGACGAAACAGCCATGCCATAGGCTGATCTGCTACATATAATCAACCTGTTATAAACGCCACTATTTGGTCTATAGTTATGCTATTAGTGCCAACTGTAGGGCGTGGATATGACAGGCAAGCTTATTATTATCAATGGCGGTGCCAGCACCGGCAAGACAACCACCTGCACTTTACTGCAAGATCTGCTGCCAACCCCCAGCATTAGATTAGGCGTCGATCGCTTTTGGCTAGCCATGCCGCCAAAAGGCTTAGGCATTAACAATGAAGCACCGGAATATTGCGGCACAGAATCATTTTCTAAAGATGGCCGGCCTTATTTCAAATTTGTTCCCGGCCCCATACTCGATAAAATAATGTGCGCCGGTTATTCAGCGATGACAAAATTTCTTGAAGCGGATATCGATATTGTTTCCGACCAAGTCTTTTGGAAACCTGAATGGGTGCTCTCTGCGATGACCAACTTTAAACCCTATAAAACGTATCTGGTTGGATTATTTGTTTCTGATGAAGAAGGCGAACGACGCGAAAAAAGCCGCGGCAATGATTCAGATGACTTAGACGCCGGCTGGCGACCAGACGGATTAAATAGGGCTTCTGCAGCTGCTTGTCATCAACATATTGACTACGACATCAAGGTAGATAACACAAATTTAACACCTGAAGAAACAGCACAAACGATTTATAAAAAAATCGATGAAATTAAAAATCCAGATGCTATTTTTAAAACCTTAGAGGCTTTAAAAAAACTAAACTTATAGAAATTTAGCCTATAAAAAGACAGCTCCATTTACGCCCAATCTCTTAGCCGCCCCAACTTACATTTTGGTAAAAACTAAATTAGTACAAGTATAACGATGATCCATTGCCTTTTGAAAGTGCATATAATCAATTTCAGCATCAGGCCAATAGCCACCCCACTTCCAGCCATACTGTGCAAACAGTTTAACAACTTTACCATCCGAGCGAATCATACCTTGGTGATGTTTTTTTCGTGCAAGATAAGTCTTACCTTGCTCTGGCTGCACTTTATTTTTCGCTACCCGCGAAGGGTTATAAAGTGGATTAATATCAATAGCGATACCAAAACTATGTGGTGAAAACCTATTGAGGACCTGGTCGTCCTTGCGGCAAAAATAAGCCGCTGTATTATCATGTTCGGTTGACTTCCAATCATCTTTAGATTTAAAGCTCGAAGGCAGCACCATGCTTTCTATGGGGTATTTCTGCTGATATAAGCCTTGAAAAATTTCTAAGGTTTCTAGCGCAATATTTTTTAACACAATTAAATGACCAACATGATCTTTATGGTCAAAACCATAATAAGTAATAGTTAAATAGCGCATCGCTTTTAACGATAGCGGGCAACCTTTGTGCCAGGTATAACCTTGCATTTGCTGTTGGATTTTTTGTGGAATTGGCTGAACGCTGCCGTAAAAACCTTTACCGATAGCAGCGCCTGATAACAACGTTAGGAAGAGAAACCCTCCAAGCGCTTTTAACTTCATTACTTATCTCACTTTACACAATCCTGACACTCACCATAAATTGTTAAATTATGGTCGGTCATTTTAAAATTTGCTTCATGCGCTATTGTTTCTTGACGTTGTTCAATGACGTCGTCCAGGAACTCCTCTACTTTGCCACAGCTTACACAAACCAGATGGTCATGGTGCTCACCTTGCTCAATTTCAAACACAGAACGGCCGCCTTCAAAGTTATGCCGTCGCACAATGCCAGCGGTTTCAAACTGGGTCAAGACACGATAAACCGTCGCCAAACCAACGTCTTCTCCGGAGTCTAACAGCCGTTTATACACTTCTTCAGCACTAATATGATGAGGCTCGGCATTTTCTAAGATTTTAAGAATCTTAACACGAGGCAACGTTACCTTCAGACCTGCTTTACGTAAATCTTTATGCTCCAAGGAAACCTCCACACCTGTACAATTAATTTATATAACCCGCGACGGTATTTTAACATAGCTTCATCAATTCATGGAAAGTAACACAAAATAGGTTATAATCCCTACTGTTTAATTGTCGACATGGAGCCCTTTTATTATGCTACGCAAGTTACTTTCACTTTCCATTATTTGCACACTTTTAATAGCATTATCTAGCTGTTATCGCGTCCCAGTCGCACAAGGCAATCTTCTTACTGATAAAAATGTCGCTGCTATTAAAAAAGGCATGAGTCCTCAACAAGTTATCGCCAAGTTGGGCACGCCGGTTTTAAATAATATCTATGTCGAAAATCGTATGGTGTATGTCTATACGTTTCGCCCGAGCTACGGCAGTCTGAAAGAAAAACGGTTTATTGTCTATTTTAATAATGGCAGGGTCTCAAGTTTTACTTCCGATCAAAAGGCCGCTACGGCACAATTGCCTCCGCCTCAGGATGAGTCGAAAAAATAGACACTCTTTTTACTTTTCGTAGGGGCGCAGGCATTATGCCGGGCCCGCAAGGCTCCGCGGCAGCGCACATTCTACAGCTATTCACACCCAAACGGGCACAGCATGCTGTGCCCCTACGGGTTCTTTTTGGCTCGTTTTGCTCTTAATAAACGTGCTTCTTTCGGATCTATTTTTAAAGGTCGATAGATTTCAACGCGATCATTTTCCTGCAAAATATCATCTAAGGCAGCAGCGCGGCTATAAACACCAACGCTGATGTCACTAAGCTTTATCTCTGGAAACTGCTCTAAAAGACCAGATCGGCGAATAGCGATAGCAATGGTACAACTGGCTTCAACCTCAAGCGGAACTTCAACTTGCCTATCCTCACTGGCATAAGCAACCATAATCTTCACGCAGGCTGCTCCTCGCTATAAACCTCTTTAGCACGTTTATAAAAAGCATCGACCAACGTGGTCGCAACCTGATTAAAAATTGGGCCAAACATCATCGCTAATAAACGGCCGGAAAACTCAAATTCCAGATCTAAAGAAATGCGCGAGCGTTTTTCATTGATTTCTTCAAACTGCCAAAAGCCCTCGAGGTGTTTAAAAGGGCCATCCACTAAACGAATTTCAATCATCTTATGCGGCATCAAGCGATTTAACGTCGTAAAGGACTTTTGCATTCCACTACTCGCAAATGATAATTTAGCTTGGATTTCATCGTCAGTGCTTTTAAGAACATTACTCTCCGTACACCAGGGCACAAAATCAACATAACTTGCGACATCATTTACCAAGGCGTACATTTGTTCATGTGTATAAGGAACAATTTTAGTCTTTTTAATATTTGGCATCAGAGCTTTAACCCACTTTAAAGGTTCATTATGGATAAGGAAAGATAACAAGGATTTTGCAGTAAAGCCAGCCACATTAACAAAGTTTTATGGTAAGATAGGCAGCATTATGGCTAAAAAATCATCTAAAACACCACCTCATGTGATAATTGTCAATAGAAAGGCAAGACATGACTATTTTATCGAGCAAAAACTTGAGGCTGGCATTGCATTACAAGGCTGGGAAGTCAAAAGCTTGCGCGCGGGTCGCGTACAGCTGCGTGACAGCTACGTCATTATCAAGGATGGCGAGGCCTGGCTTTTAGGGGCAACTATTACCCCACTACCAACAGCTTCGACACATATTAGCCCCGATGCACAACGGACGCGAAAATTATTGCTGCATCGCAAAGAGCTATCAAAACTCATCGGTGCCATCAATCAAAAAGGCTATACCGTAGTGGCCATCGATTTGCACTGGAAACGCAATCGCGCCAAAGTGGAAATTGCTCTTGCTAAAGGCAAGCAAAGTCAGGATAAACGGCAAACACTTAAGCAGCGCGAGTGGGATCGTGAAAAGCATCGCATTCTCAAAAAAGGATAAGTAGTAGTCTCACACCTAAGAGAGCTGTTGAAATCTGAGATTCTATTAGACACCAAGCCTGCCCTTTTTTACGCGGCGGGCGCTACGAAGCAGCGACCGCCGCGAAAGAAATAGAATTTAAAAGCCACTAATATCTCACTGCGGTCGCCGCTTCGTAGCGCCCGCCGCGTAACAAAAGGCTGCAGCAGGGAGTTTATTTTATAGCACGCAACACATGCCGGCTTAATTTCAGCAGGCCCACTAAACGATTCTCAACGAGCTCTGACACTCCTCGTGGTCCTGCTTAGTTTTAAGATAATTTTTAATTAAACCGCTATTTTGAACGCTAATTGGCAATATAGGAAAAACCCTACCTTGATCCGTTAAACGCACAAAGCCAAATTTTGCCAATGCGTCAAAAGCAGCATCGAAATCCTTACCAGCAAACTCCTTTTGCAAACAACGCAAAGGAGCGCCATGTTGTGGCTCGTTAGGCTTGGCAATGACTGATAGTAATTCAACCGCTTCTGGACACTCATGATCAGCTGCAACTAACGAGAAAGAAATCACCCGCGCCTGATAAGACAATTTTTCCTGTGCATTTTTAGCCGATTTATTTTTGATTGCTTTTTCGTAGTCAATCATAGATATATCTGTCGCCAGCAGGTAAGCACACACATGACGAAATACAGCAGGATCACCATTAATTTCATCCATTATGCGCCAACCAACTGGTCGCATGGACTCAACAAAACGAGATGGGTTAGCGGACATAGCATCCGTTAAATCTGAACGCAGCAGCGGCTTATGTAGATCAATAAGCTCATAACCTGCCTCACTTGATTGACTAGCAACATCTTGACTCCCCGTTGTCACCAAAACATTAACGCGCGCATCACCCAGTTGCTGTAAAATCTCATTGATATTCTCAAACTTCTTAACACACTTAAATATTAAAATAGCACCGGGCCGCTTTCTAATTTCCGCCACGCAATCTTTAATAACAGCCGCAAAAGATTTATCGACCGCATCTCCCAAACCCAGTGACTGATGACAACGACGAAAACTATTTTCCAACTCGGTTTGATTAGAGGCATTAAAGCTATAAAGCGAAGGGTGCTCAGCATGGGTGTAAAGCTCAGGATGACTTTCTGATCGCTGATACATTTGATAACCGGTAGTCACGGCTAAATCATGCTTACCAACCCCACCTTTACCATAAAAGAAAATAACGCGCGTTTTCTTTGCTTTAATCATTTTAATAACATCACAGACTTTATCACGAAATGATTTAGGCACCAGAACGGTTAAGAGCTCCTGCGAAAGATTAGTCACAGAGCCTAACTTTTTCGGCGGCGAAAACACAATACGCCAATGTTCCAAGCGTTGATCGAGCTCATCTGTTAACATCATTATTGATACTAACGCAATAGGTGAAAGCACAATACCTAACAGCTGCACAGCGTAATAAGGACCATGCAAATGGTGCAACGCATTTATAATACGCGTTTGGCTTGAAGATTTACTAGCACCATTGCCAGCCTGCTTGACCGTGCTAGAAAAAAATTTTTTATTCACTGTCTCAAATCTTTTTACTTGCCCCCAGGTCCTCTGACCTATATTTCTGCCAAACTGAGCCGTTAATCTATTTGAGAAAATAGAAAAAGAAGAGCTAAACACTCTCCGTTGTTGCGATAATAAAAAACGCCGCATGTAAACACCCACCTTGTTTAAAAAATACGGCTGCATTCTATATGAGATTTTAAATAATTGAAACTCAAAAAAACATATTAAAAGCACCTTGCCAACAAGGTGCTTTTAATATCAAACTTCCCGCGTTGCACGAAAAGAAATATCAGGCCATTGTTCAGTGGTAATATCTAAATTAACACGCGAAGGCGCTAAGTATGTTAATAAGTCAGAACCATCTAAAGCAAGATTCCTTTGTTGCTCTTGTTTAAATTGCTCCAACATCTTCGGGTCATCACACTCAACCCAACGAGCAGTAACGGTATTTACATTTTCATAAATACATTTAACGTTGTACTCATTAAGCAAACGATAAGCCACCACATCAAACTGCAAAACACCCACTGCACCCAAGATTAGATCGTTACTTATCATTGGGCGGAAAACCTGCGTCGCCCCCTCTTCCGATAATTGCATTAACCCTTTTAACAACGCTTTTTGGCGCAGGGGGTCTTTTAATCTGACCAAACGAAATAACTCTGGCGCAAAATTAGGAATGCCGGTAAATTTTAATTTTTCACCAACACTAAAGGTATCACCTATTTGTATAGTGCCATGATTATGCAAACCGATAATATCACCTGGAAAAGCCTCTTCTGCATTTTCACGCTGACCGGCCATAAACGTTAAGGCATTATTGATTTGTACATCTTTTCCAATGCGGATATGACGCATTTTCATCCCTTTGCGATATTGCCCCGACGATATGCGCATAAAGGCAATACGATCACGATGCGCTGGATCCATATTGGCTTGTATTTTAAAAACAAAACCGCTAAATTTTGCCTCGCTCGGCTCCACAGTACGCACATCCGTATCGCGCGGACGCGGTGACGGCGATTCTTTAACAAAGCCTTGCAATAATTCTCTAACACCAAAATTATTAATGGCGGAACCAAAATATACCGGCGTTAACTCACCTTTTAAGAACGCTTCACGATCATAAGGATGACTTGCACCTTTGACCAATTCAATTTCATCACGCAAGTCTGCTGCTAATTCACCAATTGCCTGATCAAGCTCAGGGTTATCCAAGCCCTCAATTTTATCAACCTCACCCACTTCATAATTTTTACCGGCCTCGTACAAATAGACCGTATCTTCCAGTAAGTGATAAATACCCTTAAAATGTTTCCCCATGCCAATTGGCCAAGTAATGGGAGCACATTGAATTTTTAAAATATCTTCAATCTCATCGAGCAAATCTATTGGGTCACGCGTATCGCGATCCATTTTATTAATAAAAGTAGTAATCGGCGTAGTACGTAAACGACACACTTCCATTAATTTAATAGTACGCGGCTCAACACCCTTAGCAGCATCAATCACCATCAGAGCTGAGTCAACCGCGGTTAATGTGCGATAAGTATCTTCAGAAAAGTCAGCATGCCCCGGCGTATCGAGTAAATTTACCACATGCTCATCAAAAATAAACTGCATCACCGAGGTAGTAACAGAAATACCACGCTGTTTTTCCAACTCCATCCAGTCGGACGTGGCATGACGCCCTGCCTTGCGGCCTTTTACCGTCCCCGCTAAGGAAATAGCACCACCAAACAACAATAGCTTTTCAGTAATGGTTGTTTTACCCGCATCAGGGTGTGAAATGATGGCGAACGTGCGCCGCTTTTCAACTTCTTGAAATAAATCTCTCATCATTCATCTCTAATTTATTCGGCGCAAAAGGATAACACATGCAACCGCAAAGAACACCGTTGGAATAAAGGCCGCTAGTACTGAGGGGATTTGATACACCATACTTAATGGCCCAAAAAAACGATCCAACATATAAAAAACAAAGCCCACCGATATACCCGTAATAATCCGCAAGCCCATACTGGCCGAACGTAGCGAACCGAAAATAAACGGAATACCTAAACAAATCATCACAATAATGGAAACCGGCTCTAAGATACGTCGCCAAAAAGCATAACGATACTGACTCACAGCCAAGCCTGCATGTGTGCGATATTTTATTATTTTATAAAGCCCATAGGTAGAAAGCTGATCGACACTTTTCCTTCCCGTATTGACGATCAAAGGATTAAAAACAAAATGCATCGGCAAACGCTTAAGGTGTTTTTTAATCACTTTATTAGCAGTGAAAATATCTTCAGCCACGTCTTCTAACACCCAAGAGCCATGTTTATTTAATACGCCACGCTTTGCCCGCGCACTAACCTGTAAATGATGGTTTGCATCAATATCAAATACTTCAACATCGGCGATCTGTTTACTTGTTTCAACACTGCCAATATGGACAAAAGCATTCTTATCTCGCAACCAAAATCCAGATAAAGATTTATAGCCCATTTCACGACCCAAAGCTGCTGCTTTCATCTTTTCAGCACTAATTTGCAAAGCAGGCGCAACAAACTCGCCAATAAAAACGACAACAATCAACATCCAAACGGCTGTTTTTATTAGCGAGCCCGCAATACGAACAATGGAAACACCATTTGAACGCATGACCAGCAACTCAGATTGTGAGGCCAAACGCCCTAAACCAATTAAACAACCTAGAAAGGCAATCATCGGAAAAAATTGATATAAATCCAGGGGTAGCTTGGTCAAAATAAACAGTAACGCTTTCCAGGCGGTATAATTTGCCTTGCCAATATCATTCAATTGGCTAAAGAACTGCATAAAACTCTGCACACCCAATAAGATGGCTGCAACCACACAAGTGGAACCAATAACAGCCGTGCGAATGTAACGATCCAACAACTTCATGATTTATGCCTACCCAAACGAAATACTTGCCGCCAACCTATTTGGTTAAGGTGTAATATCAGCGCCAATAATAACAAAGAGCCATGTATCCACCATAAACCAATCGTTGGACTAATATCACCTGAACGTATCCAACTTCGCCCCATAAACATAAAGTTGGCATACAAGACATAAATCAGAATAGCGGGAAAAATTTGCGTAAACTTACCTTTGCGCGGGTTAACCCTACTTAAAGGCACGGCTAATAACGCAAATATCAAGACAGACAGAGGCATCGCAAAGCGCCATTGCAACTCCCCTTGCGCCACTAGGTCAGAAGCTGGTTTTTTCCATAACTCCATCGTCGGTGTTGCATAATAATAACCCGTAGCACCAATAATAGGCGGCGTTAATCGGCCCCAATATTGGCCAAACTGTGTAACCTGATAATTTCCTTCACCCGGGATACCAAGATAGCGAACACCTTTATCAAACACCAAAAATGTACTTCCATCAGCGTGCTTGCGTTCATAGGCCTTATTAGCGGAAATAATATCCCAAGTATCAGGGCCTTTTTCATTATGTTTTTCAATTGCCAGAAACACATCGGTCAGTACGCCAGTATGATGCGCTACTTTTTTAGCATAAATAACGCGCTTGCCACCTTCTAGATTCTGAAAACGGGCGGGTAATACCTTATGCAAGGTTGTCGATTTTATATCCTTATCAATAATATGGGTGCGTAAATCACAGACTTTAGGATAAACAGATAATAATAACCACGCCGTCACCGCTGCAACAAAACTCGCTACGATCATCACCATGCCCAGCACCTTGGCACGGCTTACACCACAAGAAAATAGCACCACCATTTCGTGGTTAACATAAAAACGCCCTAAGGTTAATAAAATGCCCAAAAACAAGCCAAGTGGCAGCATGTAACCCAACAACATTGGTACTTGCAATGACATCAACTCAATAACTGTATGGGAAGTGATCATACCGCTAGCAGCTAAGTTCATATAATGAACAAACTGATTGGTCATAAAAATCAACAACAAAATTGACGTCGTTGCCAACAAAGTGATTAATATTTCTTTACAAAAGTATCTAAAAATTATCACTGAAAAGTTTAACCTTTTATGCAAAAATACCTATAATTATCCAGCTAATAGCTAGTGGCGAATGCTCATCTTTTGTAACAACAAAATGAAAAATGCATTTAAAAAGCACAGCGTACCGATGGTACATGAGCATTTTAAATGCATTTTTTGTTTACCTGTTCCATATTTGAACATTTTTCTCAAGCTCAATAAACTACTGTATAGTACGAATTCTTTCTGGATTCTAACACTTAGACAAAAATGTTAATACATTAAATTGAGTAAAAAAAGACAAACACCATGGAAAAAACATTCAACCCAACGACAATCGAAAAAAACTGGTCAGAATATTGGCAAAAACACCAATTGGCAAAACATAGCGACCAAGGTACCCCTTATTGCATTATGCTACCCCCACCCAATGTCACAGGCACATTGCATATGGGGCATGGTTTTCAGCAGAGCATTATGGATGCCCTTATCCGTTACCACAGAATGCTACAAAACAATACACTGTGGCAGGGTGGCACCGACCATGCGGGTATTGCCACACAGATGGTAGTTGAGCGGCAATTACTCAAAACAGGCAAATCACGCCATGACCTTGGCCGTGAAGACTTTATTGAAAAAGTGTGGGAATGGCGTCAACACTCTGGCGACATTATTACCGAGCAAATGAAACGCCTTGGCGTCTCTATCGATTGGTCGAGAAGTCGTTTTACTATGGATGAGATGATTTCACGGGCAACAGCTGAAGCCTTCTTAAAGCTCCATAAAGAAGGCCTTATTTACCGTGGTGAGCGCCTAGTTAATTGGGACCCCATGCTGCATACCGCCATCTCCGATTTAGAAGTTGAGCAACGCGATATCAAAGGATTCCTCTGGCATATGCGTTATCCGCTTGTTAATGGCGAAGGCTTTTTAACCGTCGCCACTACCCGTCCTGAAACCATGTTAGGAGACACTGCGGTTGCCGTACATCCTGATGATGAGCGTTACAGTCATTTGATTGGCCAACAGCTGCAGTTACCCTTAACGGAAAGAACCATCCCCATTATTGCTGACGAACACGTCGATAAAGAGTTTGGTACCGGCTGCGTTAAAGTCACACCCGCTCATGATTTTAATGACTACGCTATTGGCCAGCGCCATCAGCTAGAAATGATTAATATCATGACAAAAGATGCATGCATTAATGAAAATGCACCTGTAGCTTACCAAGGTTTAGACCGTTTTGAGGCGCGAAAAAAGGTAGTCGCTGATTTAGAAGCCCTTAACTTATTAGAAAAAATAGAAGATCATCAACTATCTGTCCCCCACGGTGATCGTTCCGGCGTTGTCATTGAGCCATTGCTCACTCACCAGTGGTTTATCAAAATGGAATCACTTGCCGAACCAGCGATTGCGGCTGTAAAAAATGGCGATATAAAATTCGTCCCAGAAAACTGGACCAAAACGTATCTGCAGTGGCTGGAAAACATCCAAGACTGGTGCATCAGCCGACAACTATGGTGGGGGCATCGCATCCCTGTTTGGTACGATGAAAAAGACAATATGTACGTTGGCCTTAACGAAAGCGATATACGTAAGCGTCACAATATCAGTAATGACGTAAAACTAACACAAGATAATGATGTCTTAGATACATGGTTTAGTTCCAGCTTATGGCCTTTTGCCACATTGGGATGGCCTGACAAAACAAAAGATTTTAAAACCTTCTACCCCACGCAAGTATTGGTTACTGGATTTGATATTATCTTTTTCTGGGTTGCCCGCATGGTCATGATGGGCATGAAGTTTACTGGCGAGATCCCCTTTGAAGAAGTTTATATCACCGGACTTATCCGTGACAGCCACGGCAAAAAGATGTCAAAAAGTAAAGGTAATGTCTTAGACCCTATTGATCTTATCGATGGTATTGACCTTGAAAGCTTAGTAAAAAAACGTCTTGCCGGTTTAATGCAACCTAAAATGGCCGCGGCCATTGAAAAAGCAACGCGCAAAGAGTTCCCTGATGGCATTGCCGCCCACGGTACAGACGCGCTGCGCTTTACCTTCTGCGCTTTAGCTAGCACCGGGCGAGATATTAATTTTGATATGGGCCGTATCGAAGGCTACCGTAATTTCTGCAACAAGATCTGGAATGCCGCACGCTATGTGATTATGAATACTGAAAACCAAGATCTTGATGCCGAGAAACCATTACAATTTGGTTTAGCCGATCGTTGGATTCGCGCCTCGCTGCAATCAACCATTAAAAAAGTTAATCAATATTTCAAACAATACCGCTTTGATTTATTAGCACAAGCCTTGTATGAGTTTACTTGGAACGAATACTGCGACTGGTATTTGGAACTAGCCAAATGCACGCTTACAGACGAAAACGCCACGTCTTCGCAATTGCGTGGTACGCGCGTTACCTTGCTAGAAGTACTTGAAACCTTATTACGCTTAATGCACCCTATTATGCCATTTATAACCGAAGAAATTTGGCAAAAAGTAGCGCCAATGCTAGGCAAACTAGGTTCCTCCATAATGGTAGCCGACTATCCAAAATATAACGACGCTGAATTTGATAAAAATGCATTAAGCCAAGTCAATTGGTTAAAACAAACTGTCACCGCTATCCGCACCATTCGCAGTGAAATGAATATCACCCCAAGCAAACGCATCCCAATTATTTTTAACAAAGGTGATGCTAACAGCAAAGAGCAAGTCGATGAATGCCAACAGTATTTAATACAACTCGCCAAAATTGACCATGTCACCTGGGCCAATGGTAGCTGCAACCTTAATGCAACTGCAACAGCACTAGTAGACACCCTAGAAATTCATATTCCTTTGGCAGATCTTATTGACAAAAAGTCCGAGCTAGAGCGCTTAAATAAAGAAATTCAAAAGTTAACCAAGGAAATGGACAAATCAGCGGTCAAGCTCAACAACCCTAACTACGTTGACAAAGCCCCAGCTGCAGTAGTAGAAAAAGAAAAAGCTCGCTTCAAACAAGCGGAAAACACCCTAGAAAAACTAAAAGAGCAATTTAAAAATATAGAATCCTTATAACCCTCAAAACCGGTAAAAAAAACGTAGGGGCGCAGCATGCTGCGCCCGCCAACTTTCAGCAGCAACAAAAGTTAAAAAAACCTAAAACCAAAACCCCAACCAACTACTTACTCAAAACCGCCTCAAAGTTAGACTCAATCTCCTCCTTAGACATCCCACTCTTAAGCGCAAAAAACAAAACAATAATACTAAAAATAAAAATAATAAACATACTAGCACCAAAAGAAAGCGCCCCGGTCCCATCAAAAGTCGAAGGGCCATAATATGAAATCACCCAAAGCCCAAAGAAATAAGGAAACACCCACCAAAAGTGCTGCCAACCAAAGTCCTTCGCCGGCAATCTTTTAATAAAATGATACCAACAAAAATACGCGACAAAAAACACTAACAAAACAAAAAAGAGAAAGCTAAGCGTATAATGACCACTCCAAAAAATAATAGCATTAGCGATATAAAATGCTATCGGCGCAATAATCCAAGCTGGCCATAATCGAAACGGTGGATCATACTCAGGCAAGCGCATCCTAAGTTGCAGCAGCACAATAGGCGCAATAGCCAGCGTTAATACAATTGCAGCAGAAACATAAGTCATAATTTTGCGCCACGAAGGAAAAGGGAAAAAGAACACCAAGCCCAGAAAGAAAACTACTAACAGTGCAGCCCAAGGCACACCTTTTTTACTCGCAAGCGACATAAATTTAGGCGCACTATCCATTTGCCCAGAAGCAACGATAATACGAGAAGATGTCGTCACATAGATAAACGACGCCCCCGCCGGTGACACAAATGCATCAAGATACAGCACTAACGACCACCAACCTGCACCAATCAACACAGCAAGGCCGGCAATCGGCCCCGCACTATTTTTAAACGTCAATAAAGACCAGCCATTGTTAATAGAATCTAGCGGTAACGCCGTGATAAAAGAGTATTGCAGCCCAAGATAGATTAACATCATAATTAATATAGAACAGGTCAGTGCAATAGGCACCGCATGCGAGGGGTTTTTACACTCACCACTAAGCACAACCGCATTACGAATACCTAGAAAGCTATAAATAACACCAGCGCTAGCAACGGTAGAAAATACCTGACTAACAGAAATACTGTGTTTAGCATAAATAAAATTCGAAGGATTAAACGATAAACCCAAAAAAATTACAATGGTAATGATAGGGATAAGCAATTTCCAAAAGGTTATCGTGTTATTAATAAGCAGAACTTTTTTGATCGCAACATAATTAAGTAACACCACAATGGCTAATAAAATTGCCCCTGTTATCAACCCTGTCATGGATAATTCATTTGTGGCAGGAACTAAAAAAATGGGCATATAACTATTAGCATAAGACAATATCGCCAACACTTCTGTAGGAGGCGCTGCCACATAAGCCAATAGCAACATCCAAGACCAAATTCTACCGATCAGTAAACCATGCGTAAGGTGAGATAAATGCACCAAGGTGCCGTTACGTGGACAAAAGGTAGTTAACTCAGCATAAACAAGGCCTATAAAAAGTATACAAACTGCGCCAATAAACCAAGGGTACATACTATAAGGACCAGCTAATTTAGCGACATAAAATGGGCCAAACAACCAACCCGACCCGATCATCCCACCAACACTAGTTAACATTAAACCAAATACACCTACGTGACGCCTTGGTTGATCCATTTTTCTTCCCTGCTAAAGCTTAAGCTAAGAAAAAGATATCATAGTGTTGGAACAACAGCAATTTGGGCTTTTTATTGTCATCTCCCACATTGCCAGCTATACTCCAAAAACGCCTGCAAGATAAGCATCCAGCAGAAACAAATCCTTATATTTTTATTAGGAGCAATTTTATGCCTCGCCTATTATCACTCAACAACCCAAAGCTAACCAATCAAAAAAGAGAGCAGTACTTAAATATATGCCGCCATGTTTTTGCTCTCGTTTTTTCGCACCATTATACAAATTTAATCCTTACGCAAGTAGCAAAGATCAAAGACGCTAACACACCAGCCACTGCAGAAAAAATTAAAAGAAGCTTAAAGGAAGGCTTTGGCGACATGCTAGTTAAACACCTTGGCATTCAAGACAACTTAAGCAATATAAGCACGCTTAAAAAAAGAAAAATGCAATCCACACTCTATCGCTTATATCACGGCGCAGGCTTTGATGATGAAGTCGCATTTTTGCGTGGAAGAAGCTTACTAACAGGTAATAGCAGTAAAACTTCACCAGAAGCCAAACTAAAAGAAAGCGACATGCTAGAAATAGAATCCTATCAAGAAGTACTAGCAGAAGAAAAGCGCACAGTAAAAGAAGTTAATATACTAGTGCTGACCGACAGCATTCAACAAGTTCACGGCTTTGTTGCCTACCATGTCTTTCGTCAAAACAACCAAACTATAGTCCACGCCCGCCAAGCAGCCATGCTAACACCAGGCAGAGGTTACGCAGGCCACATCGCCGACTTTTTTGCTGACAACTACCCCAAAGCAAAATACGAGGCAAATCGTCGGGTAGGTAACCCCGTCCTAATGAATGAACATTTACTAGAATGCAAAATGGCAACTAAAGGAGAAGCAGTATTAGGTTATAGTGAATTTTACAATTCGATTATCAGCAAAGAAAATTTATTTCCCACTGTGGTTAGCTGGCGAGAAAAAATTGAGACACAGGCAACACACAGTCAATCGGATGATAACTTACCTCACCGTTTATTCCGACCGCTAAGCTTGCAAAAAAGTGGTTTTAGCGATGATATGGCACTGCTTGAAATGCAGCGTAATTATCGGGCACCAAATCTATAAATAAAACAGAAAAGTTGACCCGGTACATAAATGACCTAATCTGTAAAGGTTCCTACTTAAACTGACAGTAATCCAGACTAGAAAAAACGGGTAACTGTCATATTGAGTTTGAACTGCTATAAACACCTATAGCCCGGGACTTAGAGACAAATACCACTTCAAACCAGGAGGTTTGCACTCAAAGTGCGAAACTCCTGACGAAACAAGATTATATTGCTTTAGACAATGATATATATTTGCTAGCTGCTAAGCTGCAGGGTATCCCGCTCTCAGCGGTAAAGTTTATTACCCATATAAAGCTGAATTGCTTTTGTATCATCAAGCGGCTTATGATCAGACATTTCCAAAAAATACTTTAGTTGCCACACTTGAGTTTTTTTGGCCTGGCTATTAGGTGCCTGAACCCAGGGTGGATATACCCGAATCCCTCGCTTACCACCTCTTCCGTTAAGCGAAAATATATTTTTTTCAACTAAAATAGATTTTGAAAATACGAACTGGCCACTATTATTTTTATTTCTTGCACTAATAATAAAAAAATCTACTGGATCAGAAGCATCATACGGTTGTGTTTTTTTACCAGCATCTCTTTTCCATAAAACTACAAACTGCCCCACTTTTTTAGGGGTAATTTTAGCAGCGCGGAACCTTGCTTTAAAACCATTTATTTCAAAAGCAGCTGCGCCATATTCACTGCTCTCAGCTTCTGGCTCCACTAAGGAACAGGCAAATCCACACTGATCATAAATTTTTTGTTTTGCCAGCAACAGGTCACTATGAATAGTGTTTTTATTCCATACATCGTTCAAACTACCGACCTTATTTTTAAAAGGGTTTAACCACTTTATAACACCTTTATCTAGTCGCATATATAATATGCCTAGCAATTTAGCAGCGAAAATAATTATAACACATTCCATGCATAACAAAAAATAATATACCAGCTTATAGAACAACATTAAAAAAAGTAGCACCTACAAAAACACCATATCAGCCTTACTATTCTGAAAAAAGCAAAACCGATATGACCATATAGTAACTACCTTGAAAAATTTTCTAGCGGCTGCGGAAAATAATTCTTTAATATAGTATCTTTCCAATAACCAGGCTTAATACGTAAATTATAATCACCCCAACCATGACCTGTGCTCCAAGCTGTAAAGCCAACAAAACCGCAACCTTTATTAGCCGTATAAGCATTAACAGACACATATTTAAGAAACGCATTTAAAGGCTGCGAACAAGATGATGAATCTTTACCAACGCCAAACTCAGTAACCATCGCTTTCAGTTTGTTAGCTTTAAGGTAATTAACAAAAGCCTGCAGATTAAAGCCACTTGCGCCAGTGGTATTAAGATCTTGCAAGCAAGTATCATGCGTACCACTGTAATCTGAATCCAAATACTGATGCACATTAATAATTATTTTACTGGTATCAGTAATCCCTGCCTGATGAAAATTATCAGCAGTAAAAACACTAGCATTACCAGCAGACTGCCAACTATGTAATCCCGACCAAGAAAATCCTTCTAACAGAAAATAGCCCTGAAAACCTTGCGCACGTAGTTTCTTTATCACTGCCGTTTCCATAGTAAAAACTTGCGTCGCACTTAGCTGCTCATCCGATCGTGTTGCTGGTTCATTAACAATATCCAACATTAATTTACTAGTATCAATCTTAACATTACCAGAGTCAGCATTATATTTTTGAATATCACTCCAGATATGTGACCAAACATCAACATAAGGCGCTGGATTAGTTACTAACGCTCCTTGCGGACAATCACCTTGTCCTGTACAACCGGCATTTTCATTACCAACGGTTGCATAATGCATATAGGAATGTAAATCAAGAATTGCATTATAACCATGGCTAGTAATCGTTGCTAAAGTAGGATTTACTAGCTTATTAAGATAATCCAGATCATACAGATTATCACTTGGGTTCGCTTGATCTAACTTAGGTTGCACGTAAGCCCAACGAATGGGTACACGAATCGTATTGGCACCTTGTTTTAATAGTGTCGCAGTATCTTTCAAATCAGAAGCATGCGCGACAAATTCATTCTCTTTTGATAAATCAGGAATCACCGATGAGTTTGGCATTGCACTAAATTCTAAACCAGAGAGATTAACACCCGTAAACCAGTTGGCTCGAGCAGATGCATTAGTTGGAAAAGTCGCTGCATCTGTAGGGCCTATTTTTGTATACGTTAAATGGCCAGAAATATCTGTCGCTGAAGCCGCTGCGCCCACTAATTGAATATGAGATCCTTGCATAGGTTGATATCCAATTGGCTGGCCTTTACTGACATTTAACCAACCAAAATATAAATCCGAATCCGAACAACCCCCAACACGAAGCGCTGCACCAAAATAATAGGGATTACCACTAATGGAATAAGGTTTAAGCGACTGACCATTTGACCATGGAATAAATTTTCCATCGCTTGCTTTAACACAAAGCACAGGGCTGGCACTTGCCGCCGTAGGCACTTTACTAGCGTCATAAATACCAGCAATATTATTTTGCATACCGTCGGCGAAACACACAAATGAACCTGAAATAAGAAAAGATGTTATTAAAATCTTGCTAGTTAAACTGCGAACTCTCACAAATATCATCTCCAACACATTAATTATACATAAGCAAAAGCATCATTGCCCAAACACAACCGTTTACAATATAAACAGTTAACCATACTCTTTCCTTGTGAAACTGGAGTGTATCGTGTACTGTTAGAGCGAAAAACCTATCAATTGTACGAGGTTTAGCGTGAGATTAGATGTTGTAGCCAATGAATTATCGATAGCAAACAATATTAACCGTATAAACAAAATAATAGTTAACTACCTAAAGCAAGAGGGGTTTCGCTATTTTGCCTTTACTGTCTATTCCAGCATAGTAAGAGGCATACAAAAACCAAAATACGACCTATCCTCAAGCGCCCTACAACCATGGCATGACTATTATCTAAATGAGTTCTACTCTGATATAGACCGTACACTAGAAAAAACAAGGTTAAATACTGCCCCCATCTTTTGGGATGTTTACCAACAACTAACCGTCAGTAAAAGCAAACGTGAGAGTCGCCTCAGACAAGAATCGATTAACTTTGGCGTCCGCCAAGGTTTATCAATTCCTATACACGGCCCAGATAATGACTTTGGCTCGCTAACCTTGCATCAATGTAAAAATGAAAACACCTTAAAAAACTATAAAGAGAAACAATACACCTGGATAGCCGCTAGCAATGTATTTTATCACCACATTAATCAAATGCTGTTAAAAACCCTAACAAAAAGCAAAACGAGAGTAAATCTAACTAGACGCGAGAGACAGTGCATAGAGCTAACTGCAAAATCATATTCAGTCACACAAATTTCCTCTGCACTTAAAATTTCAATTGCGACAGTGCAATTCCATCTACAAAACGCAAATAAAAAACTAAATGTACGTAATAAATATCACGCCGTAAATTGCTACAGAAAAATGGTAGCCGAGGAAAGCACCCCTGTGTAATAATAGATATTCACCGGCCATTCCCTTTAATTTAGGAGAAGCAATATGCCTTTTATAGAGATAGATGATCTTAAATTATATTATGAAATCCAAGGCTCCGGCCCACGCTTACTTTTCCACCCTGGCACAGCCAGTGACTTACGCTCGCATCCCAATATCTTTGATAGCCCTTTAGTAAAGCACTTCGAAGTATTAGCGTTTGATCCACGCGGCATAGGCCAATCAAACTCACCTAATCCCACACCTACAATGCTAGATTATGCAACTGATATAAAACACGTATTAGACGCGGTTGGCTGGGACCGTTGTCACCTTATCGGCGAATCATTTGGTGGCATGGTCGCTCAAGAGTTCGCCATCAACTTTCAAGACTACCTCGACAAACTAGTACTAGTAGTCACAAGCTCCGGCGGCGCAGGCGGCGCCTCTTACCCCTATCACAAACATGACCTTGCAAAATTATCCGATAATGAAAAAGCAGATTTGTGGGTACGTTGCGCCGACACACGAATGGCAGACCCTGAGTGGAAAAATAAAAACCCAGCTTGTTATAACCAACAGTTTCAAGCTTATTACAAAGTATTCGAGAGCAATAAAAACAACCCAAATCAAGCAACATTTAGCGCACGACAACTAAATGCACGCAAAGGACACGATACCTATAATCGTCTAAATAAAATTAAAGCTGAAACCTATATTTGTGGCGCCCAGTATGACAAAACAGCACCGATAAAAAATCAGCTAGCAATGCTAGAAAATATTAACCATGCTCGTTTAAGCTTATTTAACGGTAGCCATATGATTCTCTGGCAAGACCCATTTGCCTTTACAAGTATTATTAGCTTTTTAAAGGAAAGTAAATTCTAAATACCTAGATAGCAAAGCCAATTAAAATACTTCACCTTAATTTCTATAAACAAAAGCAGGTGTTGTGGAAGGCCTTTTGAAAACAAATGCCAGCGGGATGCAGACATCAGAGCTTACACAGATGTACTTGCAGTAGTTTTTAAAAAGACCTTCGCCAACGCTTGTCTCCAATACCACACCACACAATCATTAAAATATCGAACAATATTGAGTATAAACCCCTTAGTCATCGCACTACCCCTGCCTTCCACGTATAAATTCCAAAGAATACCAACTTACTTCTATTTGAGCTTTCTAAGGGAACTAAGCATTAACCCTAATTAAATAAATTAAAAGAAGTCATTTTTGCACCAAATTACTCTTATTTGCTAAATTAATAATAATTTAAGAATCCGATAGTAAGGTGGATAAAAGCACTGAGATTAAGAGTAGATGAGATGACCGAATATAAACTATCTAAAGAACAAAAAGCAGCAATACAAAAATTTAATAGGGAAAAGGGAACCCACAATAACGCAAAAAATGGCCAGCGCCATGAAGATAGCTTTTATAGTTTCTGCCTTGAAAATTATAATCAATATTTTGATACCTATTCGTATAACCCCAATAAAAAAGGACTACTTGATTTCTCCCCAAAACTAAAGGCGCAACATTCAGCAAATACAGACGAAAAAAAAGAAGAGAAGGAAAGCTCCGCGGCTACAACAATACCATTGGAACAACTCGAATTACAACAAAATTTCTTAGTCTACCTAATCAATAACCCACAAAATTTCAAGAACGCACATGGCTTTAGCAGTGTAGGATTAAAAATAGAAACCGAAAATGATCTTGATGAAATTGCATCACTGTTGCAGCAAAAACATAAAATACCTTTTCCGTTTAAAAAGCTAAAAATAGATTTGCAGCAGACAGAATTGTATCAAGAAGACACATTAAAGAGCAGTGCATATACGAAACTTAGCAAGATACTCATTGCAGCAAAGCAATTAGATGGTTTAGACGAACTGACACTCGATCTCAAGCTGGGGGGGGAATTACCAAGTGACCCAAGCGCAGCTATTGCAGAAGATAAGGAATACAAAAAAAGCGAAGAGAAACACAGCGAGCCTCAAAATGCGCTAATTAATATTTTTAAAACACATAAACTGTGCTATAGGCTAGAAATAGATAATAAAATTCCACAGTTAAAAGGCCGACCTAAACACAAGACACAGCTTGAAAATATCATTGCGGAAAACCGACGCATCCACAATATTGCCAAGCGCTCAGGAGCACTACCCACCGATGAAATAATAGAGATTAAAAATGATAAATTACGCCGCTTTAAATTAGAGGGCTATAAAGCAAGCGAGCATGTAAGCGCAGAAGTAAATGTAGATTGCCAAATGCAAATGGAATCGCAAACACAAGTACAGCAAGAAATGCAGGCGGACGTCGACTCATCAGCAAGCAGCACCGACACTTGTGAAATTCCACGCTGTAAAATACAAAGAACAAATCTAATTGATAAAAATGAGTTCTCCAAACCATTATCTGATAAAGGCAACTACATAAACTTTACAACGCTAAATTATGGCATTGGCAACTTTCGAGCATCAATAGAGTCAAAGGGAGCTGACCAAAGTCGCGCCCATTTCTTATGGGAAAAATTATTTCTGATACGGAATCACCAAACAGTATTAGTTACTTGACTCCCGCAGCAGCTAAAGAAATTAGCAAAAATGCAACCTACTATCTAGAGGGATTTCAACTCAACAATTTACCCTTAGGATTCACACTAAGCAAAATTAGCGAAAATAACAATGATAAGATAGTTTTAGATTATAATAGCTTTTCATACCACGAAAACCCTGCGTATACACCTCTAACTGCGCGCAGACCTGCGCCACTTGATCAAAACTTGCATTGGGATGGCAACCTAGAACAATTTAACATACACGAATCTTCCGCTGATGTAAAAAAATCACGGGAAGTAACCAGGGATAGCAAGGCAGTAGATGATTTTGACGGAATACGACGAGCTACAGGTAAAATCTCAGCAGAGAAAACAAATTTTTCAATAATAGAACTGTCTGAATGGATGCTTAGGTATGACACAAGAAAAGGACGAGCAATAATTGCAAATCACGCCTGGTGTGGCTTTATATTAAATACAGAAGACACAGATGAAAGTGCTCCCAATAATTCAAGTGCTTGCTTTACAAAGCCTGAAGAAATAACCGCCTTAGCTGATGTACTTTACCATGAAGGCCTAAAAGGCCTGGAAGAATTATTAAACGCACTAAAATTACTTCACCAAAGAAATGAAGAATCATATCTTTCGTTTAAGCAAATATTTTTATCACGCTTTTATACATACCGCACACTTTCATACAAAGAAAATGCCGATATCATTATTAATCTTGCAAATCTAACTCCAAATCAACAAAACTGGTGGGACACTTTAACGCGTGCGCACGTGAGAACGTCAGGACATGCTGATTTGAATAATTTGTTTAAAGGGTATAAGTATTTTTTACAAAAAATGCAATCCCTTGGTTTTGAAGACCTACCGGAAGAATGCCCCATCACAGAAACTGGTAATATGCTGGTTTCTATGGACCGTCTACTATACATGTTAAAAAAAGTAGACATAGCAAATCGTGTTGATCAACTTGCAAGTTTTCACGGTATTGATTTCAGCAAAGAAGGCGCCTGGCTTGCTGCCAGTGCGACAGACTCGCACTACCGCTATTTTCATCCTGCTATGCAGCTAACAAAAGATGGTCCAGACTGCAATAATAGTTATCGAGTTGATAGCAATCACTCTCAAGCCTATGACAGCAAAGATGAGAAAGATGAGAAAGATGAGAAAGATAAAACATTAGTTTATGAGAACGAAAAAATAAAGTTTTATCGAACACTAGGCTGCGCTCGCAACATACACACTCCTTTTGAAGACTATATAGGACTTATCAACACTCTAGATGAAACTGCATTTGCAGAGAACATCAAAGTAGCCATTTTGCCAATTATTATATCGACAACAACAACCACTCGACATATGGCAAGATTAAATTCGCAGCTATTTATAGAAGCACTTGATAACTACATTGGAATAAATGGCAGTGAAACACCAAAAATTAATACTCTTTTAGAATTTATATCCAATTGCCGAGTTAAACCTACACTTAATGAACTATCAGCCTTACTAAGCTTGTACACAGAATTACCCCATGAAGAACAATTCACAGAAACTGAGTGGATAGCGATAGAGCGCTGGCAAAAAGCTGGTAGCAACATTTTAAATAACGAATTTATTGACTGTTATAAAGAGCTAAAAGAGTTTGACGAAACCAACATAGGCATCCTAAGCCTAGTACTCGCATCGATTAAACCTGAAGGTGCTAATCTTAATAGAGATGTTATACAAAAATTTAAAGAATTAAAACGAAGCTCAACCGCACTTTATGTGCAGGTATTAAATTATCTTGCGTGCACAGATATAAAAAGCCCTCTGCCTAGTGATACCGATATCATTAGCTTAATTGATGAGATACTGGACCCTATCAATAACAAATCACTTAACTCACTCATCGCTACTCACCTTCCGCAATGCACATTCGAATCTAGCCATCAGCAGGTAAAAATGAAAATGCCTACCTGTCAGCACGAAAGAGATATTAATCAACAGATATTTAATGAGCTACGTGAATTTGAACAGAATATTGTATTAGAGGAAAAAACTGAGAGTATAAAACTTGATAAACTCTACCAACCTTACATACATGTAATTTCAAATCAGGATATTGAAGATAAATCAAAGGACACGCTTAGAGGCTTAATGCGCCAAGGGTTAGAAGCGCGCTATTTATCTAAGATTAGAAACTTAAAAGAAAATCCACTATTTGCAAATCTTACAAGTCATCTACCGGCTGAACCCTCATTAGCAAATGTTGATGATATAACAACTCTGAACACAAGGTTAGAGAAATATCAACAGCAATTAAGGCCCTTTTTACAAAAATTAACTGAAATGGAAGAAGAAAAAGGTTGGCAAGGTGTTTTTAACTTAGATTTTTTAGGTTCATCAACGCCACCTGCTCTAGAAATCTTTACACTAGATCAGCTATCAAGCATATTTACCTCAATCAAAGAATTAAATCTTAACAACCCACCTCAAGAATTATTTGAAGCGATATTTACATCACATAGTGCAGATATAAATCATAATGACACAACCACGATTACAGATGGTATTACAACGCTTTTAAGGGAAAATTTATCAGTTCAACAAAAGATAAAATTATTATCCCTCATCTATTCTGGTATCAATGATAATCAAATATCTCAGCTGGCAATCTGTCTTAATAAAATAAATGATAAAGCAAAAGATCATGCCATAGAAACATTTTGCACCTATTTCGATGGTACCGACACGGAAGATAAATTAAAAAAAATCACGAATCTTATTCAATATTCATCGCCCAATAACCTAGACCAGAAAATTTTTTCGTCAATAAAAAATGATAAGGAACTATTTGAAAAACTATTAGATTTTGCAACGAACAATGGGCCGAGGATTGCAGCGCCTGACGAGAAAGAAGAGCTGCCTACAAAGTCAGACGGAGCACAAAAAGAAACAAAAGATCAAGAATATAAAGAACATACAGGTTATGAAAGAACAACCCCTAGCATCACTAAAATTCTAACAATTATTTCCTATGCAGGAATCACAGACTTCTTATCTGAACAACCCATAACAACACCAGTCAGACCAACCACACAAAGCTCTTGGATACCAAGCTTTGTAGCAAAAATACTCGGCAAACAAAGAGCAGAAATAAAGACAACAACGACACAAACTGTACTACAAAAATTAACATTGCTTAGCCCATCAGATTTAAATGACCTATATAGTTTATTTGAAGATAAGCCCTACCCTAGCTTTAAACGTGTAAAAGATTTTTTAAATACTGCTGACAAAGCTAAGTTTCTTACAGACTTCGAGCTTGACCCGCCAGGCCTACGTTCAACAGATAGTGAAATTAACAAGCATTTCTCATTAGACATCGCTGCCGAGCGCATCAATGAACTTGTTGATTTAAACCGTGATGATAATGCCACTCTATTTAAGTCTGATCGACAAAAGCTAATGACAGACTTATGCTTTATTACCGCTGTCGGTAGAGATAAAAACCTTCTCTCTATTAATAATTCTCTTGCCAATAAACCTGCAATGCAATTAACCAAAAACGAATTGCAAGAGCTAACCCTTAAATATCGTGAAATCATTAAAAATAATGAACCCGATAGTAAAGAATCACAATTAGCAATGCTACAATTTGTTGCTATAGCTCGTGAAGCTTTGTACCGTACCAATGCTGCCTTTGCCTATACCACGCAGGTGACATCCATATTGGAATCACTAATACATAATGGAAATCATATTTCCCAAATTAATACGGGACAAGGCAAAGGATTAACAACCGCTATTCTAGCAGCAGCAAAATGGATGCAAGGAGGCGCCGTCGATGTCTGCAGTGCTAATATGCAACTTGCTGCACGAGACCAAGAAGAATTTGCTGACTTTTTTTCATACTTAGGCATTCAAACTTCATTAATTAAAGCGGAATCACCCCACGAAACATATCAACAGGATGGAATAAACTACTCACAACTTTCAGATATAGCCCTATTCCAAACTAAAATGGAGTTAGAAGGTAAGGAGATGCCTGAAAAGGCCACATTACTTTTAGATGAGATTGACTATAACGCCCTTGATAATACGGTACAATTTCGCTATGCCACATCTTTACCTGGCTTTGTTACTCATGATGGTCGCAACCCAGACGAGTGGATCTATCCTGTTATATTAAAATTCCTTGAAGATAAAGATGTGCAACATAATGGGCGCGGAAAAGAACAGGATATTGCAGACTTGCGACATTATATAAAAAGTGACTCTGACTTATGGCGGCACTTATTACCGATTGCGCAACAATCAGAAGATTGCGTAAAAGGGTTACAAAAAAGATTCGATACAAATAGAAACCATTATAGCGACGAGTTGTTAGATCGCTGGATTGATGCTGCATTTAACGCATTACAACTTCAAGAAGGGGAAAGCTACTTTACTGTTACCGAAACAAGAGAGATCC
The DNA here is from genome assembly GCA_030425685.1 of Gammaproteobacteria bacterium. GTDB lineage: Bacteria > Pseudomonadota > Gammaproteobacteria > Coxiellales > Coxiellaceae > JAUIAD01. The sequence goes on from JAUIAD010000003.1 coordinate 219,419, forward strand.
AATCACAACGGGTTAAAGTCAGATACTGCCGTCCAAAGATTGGTGATGAACCGGGCATGAAGTCCACGTTAAGTAATGGCGTGCAGCAATTTCTGCACGCGCGATTAAATATGACCGCTTCACCAGACCAACCTAAGTTCATTATCGAGCCTGAAAAAACGTATATTTTATCAAAAAGCGTTAAAAATGTTCTGGATTACTACTGCAGACCAATCAAGGGTTATAAGCGCGCTGCGTTTACAGATCAACAGTTAGAAGGTAAACGAATACAAAAATTTGTAACTGCAAAGTTAAAAGGAAAAAGGCCATCATTGTCAGATGAATCTGAGATTGACATACAACAATTAAAAATAGAAGCTTACTTACAAGAGCAAGCTGAAGGATTTTATTTTTATAAAGATAAAGTTTATGTTAAGCACACCACTCTGGGTAATGATGAAAATGGAGCATCTTTTGAAAATTCCGTACTTGAAACATTCAAAGACCCAGATCCTAACCAACCTCCTGCGGAAAAGAACCTACAGAGCATTATCGATAAATGTAAAATAAGACCTTCTTTGGGACGCAAAAAACGCGGTCAAGTATTAGGATTAACTGGCACCGTAGGAACAATAGAAGAGCGCAAACACTTAAGAAAAAATTACGAATTTTCATTTACAAAAAATCCTCCGCACCAAAAAAATGCTCGCCGGGATGATATTCCACGCATTGCTCATCGAAAAAAATCTTTTTTGCAAAAGTATCTATCGCGATTTTTCTCACCTTCCGCAGCAAATACAACGCATTTTGCTGAATTACTAAAGTCTGCCAAAAAAGCTCAAGCAAATGGCCAGCCGATTCAAATTATTTGTGATAGTGTGCAAACGGTGGAGGAACTATTCAAATACTTCGATGATCACCTTAGTGATGAAGAAAAAACAAATTTAACAAAGTATACTGCCAGACCGAGTGAAAATTCAGTAAACGATATTCTCAAGGTTGCCGGTGAAAATAGAGCTATCACTATCTCAACAGAAGCAATGGCACGAGGAACTGATATTAAACCCAAATCAGATAAGGGACTGCATGTTATTATTGCTAATATATTATCAGCCCGTGGTGAAGAGCAAGCCCTAGGTCGATCAGGTCGTAAAGGTGCTAACGGTAGCACAGAACGCATTTACAGCGAAGAGGAATTCACCTCTAGAGGACTCAAAGTTCCTACGGCTAGAAAAGTGAGTAAGTCGTTAAGCGAAATTGAGCAGTCCGTTAGAGATATTCAGAGCAGAATGACAGATAAACTGCTCACTGAGCTTAATGAAAGAGAAACCTTATCAGACCTGAAACAGCAGTTTACCGCACAGTATCTTGAATACTCACAATACCTGATAAAAAAATATGAATCACTATCAGTGCCCGGAGCACCTATCGATTTCTCAGACACCCTAGTTAATTTTAACAAAATACTGGATGAAGAATGGAATAGGTTTATACTTTTAGTCAATAACACCAACCAGGATGACACTAACAACGCTAACATCAACTTACAACGTTTTCAGCCCAGAAATCGTTTTGCCACTGCACTTAGCAAATTCGCCAAAAATGTGAGCAAAACAGCAAGAAGAATATTCCGCAAGAGGTCAGCAACCAGCAAAACTGCTGAACAATCTCACAGCACTATTGATGACCACTATGCAGAGTTTAGTAAAACCGTAAATAGTAAAGCGCGTCAACTTTTATCTGGTATGCATACAAAATGCGTAAATGCTATTAAACAACAACTCGCGAATGGCAGCAGTGACAGAAGTAGTAACCAACCTGTAATACAAGAATATGGTATGCGACATATTGATCCTCGCAAATGTTTGACCCCCATCGATGGCCGCGACTATCGCAGTGAGCATGTAAGCGACTTAAGCTCAAAACCTATCTCAAAATTTAGCTTTGGTCCAGCTCGCGCTTACCATGAGTATTCAACGGAAATGACCTCTGCCAGCAATGATTTAGTTAACAATAGTCCTAATGAGCACAAACGTAAGCATGAGGATGAGGTTAAGCATGATACCACTAATAATGACCCCTTAGAGCATTTTTCTAAAAGCTCATCCTCAAGTAGTATTTCATCTTCCACTAAACCTGGAACTCAACCAGTTGAAAACACACAACCATCACCTATAAGCCAACCCACAGCAAAAAATGATAACGCGGCCACGCTTGATGAAAAAGCACAACCAGATACCCATGCAGCCGCCTATAAGGAGTGGTTAACTGCACTTGCTAAATCTTCTAACTGCAATGGTACGCAAGAGTATCCTACCAATAATCTAGCCAAAGCGTTACTAGATCTATGGCTAAAACAGAATCGGGAATATTTTGTAAAAATTAATGCAAATAAATATTCCTTAGAACAAACAAGAAACCTTAGGCAAAATAGACAAATTGTATTATATAAAATAAAACATCTTTTCAGCATTGTTAAGCAATATGACCGAAGCAATCTTGAAAACATCATGCGCACTTACGCTACGCATATTGATAGCCCAATATCCTCACCTCAATATCGCCATGATATGACTAAATTTCTCTACTTGATTTTTCAAAATGATATAACTCTTTTTACAACAACGCTCACATCAAGCGCTAGAGCGAAAACGACACCTTGGGAGCGAGCACTCAACTTTGCCCGTTATAAAATTGCTCAATACAAGGGTAATCTTTTTAATCAATTTACTATTGCCAAAGATCGCCATAATCAAATTAAAGCTATTAACACAAAGCTTGGGCAGTTAGATATCAGCCCAGATGATGGCAATAAAAAAATAATTGCATTAGTTAAACTTCTCGACGAACAAAGTAAAATTGCCATAGAGCATGATACAAAACATTTGCAACGCAATAAAAAAAGAGGCGGTAGCGAATTTCAGCAAATGATTAACGAGATTTGCACTAGAGCTTATATTTACCTAGACCTTACTAGAAATGATGGTGCACTAAAAAGTAAGTTTGAGAGCTTAGCCGAGCTTTTAACTGCAATTAACACCGAGATTCCTGCGCTAAATCTAAATAGTACTGACATTGATGCTCTAAAAGTAAAAAGCATCGGTGAACGACGCGACCCACTTCTTTTGATACTCAATTCATTAAAGGACAAACGTAAAGGAGTGATGCACAACAAAGCTCATTTATATCGACTCAATCGATTAATTGACCGCTGCCAGCTACTACTTTTACAGTGTGAACCCATCCTAGCAAGCAATGAAAGCAACGTTGTTAATTCACTTGAACTAGAAAAAACACTACGCACGTTATCACAGCAAAATTTTATTGCTGGTGATAATGTCTATGTTAGAAAAGTTGAATACACTGATCAATGCGGCAAACCAAAAGAGGACGGTCATAAAACAGTTTCTAACGCGATCCATACAATTAAGCAGCACGTTAATGCCTTACACCCAAGAAAACAATTTACTATTAAATCGACGTCCTACAATAGCATGAATCGAACTTTAACTGTCAAAGCCACACTGGATAATGAACTCTATACGATTATGATTTATGACCTTACCCGTAACTCACGAACAGTACGTGCTGAATCATTCTTATTACCAGCTGAGACATCAACCATATCGCATGATCATTCACGGCAACCGTTATTCAACAATCGTAATCGCTTTTTTCATACTGAATGCGAGCAAGAAAATATAGATCAAAAACAATCTTATAAGGTGCATGGGATGTAAGTGGAATTTATATAGCAGAGACAGTAATGTTGTCATGACCATACAATACCAGAAGCATTATTTACATTAAATACGCAAACCTACTTGCAATCTAGTGCTTTTATTAAATTGGCTGCCTGTTCTGTTAATATTAAACAGCATCATGCTCCGTGATACTCGTACCCCTTGCGAGAAATCTGCCAATTTCTTAATGTTGGTTTCCAGGCGCAATAAGTCGCCAGGATCCATATCGACTTTAAGTCGCCGCTTATACCGCTTTAGATAATCCTGCGCAAAAGACAGCGGTGTTTGATTTGAGGTGTTGTTATCTAAATTAATTTTTTCGTTGATCACGGCTAAACCGCTTATTTTATCTAACAACCTATCCAAAATCTCCGCTTTAGAATAGACTACTGCAAAATAAACAACTTTACCTGAGACAGGTGCGTCAGCATTTAACAACAGACTGACACATTCCATATCATTATTTTTTAAGCTCTCGATTAAAGCTGCCTCTAAATCTACTAAAACAAAATCATCACAATCCTTTACATTGCCAAGTAAGGCTTTAAGAATGGCACTTCGATTAGGTGGCTGATGTTTGCAAACCAGTTGTAATGGACTTAGAGACGCACCCTGACGTGACGATACCGTTATATCAGCCCCAGCCGCCAGCAAATATCCCACACTTTTTGTCTTCCCATTAAGAGCAGCACGCTGAAGGGCTGTATAGCCACTATTATCGCGTTGGTTAACGGGATACCCATTATCAACCATCATAGCAATAACAGCACCATCTTCACACATTACCGCCTGTGAAAAAATAAGCTGCGACTGGCTATTCGTTAACACACTACAACTAGCTGATGGTGGTTCCGCCTGAATCACTTGATCAATAAGCGCTTTATCTGGCCTTTGCTGACCATCAGCCCAATGCTCTACTTGACTTAAGAGACCAGTGTTAACCGGGTAGTGAGCTGCAACAAATGGTACATCCGCACCCGCAGCCAGAAAGAGACGACAAATTTGTTGCTGACCACATACTGCAGCAATCCATAATAAAGAAATCCCCTGTTGTGGCTCTGTGTTAGCACCGGCTTTTAACAGCAAAGCCGTCAACAAGATATTGCCATTCATAACAGCATATTGCAGTGGACTTATAGCACGACGATCAAAGGCATTGGGATTTACCAACGGAAAAAAGCCAAACAAACGCTTATTTAACAAGTCCTTTAGACTTTCTGCATTATGGGATGTGACAGCGGCAAATAGTTCTTTCTTATAAAACGATAATTTCATGATAACCTCCCTGCATAGTTACACACTATAACTCACGTTTATTTTTTAAATTAAAAATCAACTGTAAAAAATATATTTTTGACGTTTATTTTAAAAAATAAAAGTTCATCATAGTAGCATTGGTAAAACGAATCAATTTCAGGGTTACCCATCACTGTAGTCGTTTATTTTACACGCCCCACTTTGTTGGAACAGTATGTGCCCTATATGATACTTAAAAAAAGTATAATTCTTGCTGTTGTACTGACCATATCATTACACCTTAACAACAGTAAATTTAAGCAATTCTCAATATAATCAATGAAGTCATAATTTAGATAATTAAATTAGCAATACCATCCAGTTAAGCAATGACGTTCATTTCAGGCGAGATCCTATTCTGCTTTACCTTTGGCATTACAAACGGGCTAATCAATGACTCTATTTGCCAGTTAAAGGGAGCCAACACCTAGGCATAGCAACCCAATATGTCGATAACGACTCTTCGCATAAGGCACCTGAAATATTTGCTGAGCGATATCTCTACCTACTTTGTAGAAACCTATAATTGATAATATTTTAATCATTTTACCACTAGAGCACTTTTGTTACACTGCTGTAACTTTTATTTCCATTTTGTTCATCAAATTGCAACCTTTTACTAGTAAGATTACCTTCGTAAACAAATCAAAACTTTTGGAGTTTTTAACAATGAAAAAATCTACCCTAGCTATTGCTGCTGCCATTGCATTATCGGCAGCATCACTGTCAGCTCTGGCAACAACTGCCGCTGGCACGCCCCACTACGGCGCTCCACATAAAGCAGGAACTGCGCTAACAGCAGCTGCAGCAGACAACTTTGATGTTGTTAATCATGATCAATACAACTCATATACCGTTAGATTTCCTGGTTCAGGTTCCTTTAACTTAGACCCTAACCCTTACCCAAACCAGCCGGATCCTCCAAGTTGCCCAACTTGTCAGATTTCCGATCATATCAACAGTTGGCCCACAACTATCTTTGTAAACGGTTATTCCTACTCAATTCCTAAAGCAGGACCTATTACCTATTTTGATATTTATCCACCAAGCAATGTTAAAGGTAAATCAGCAGCCATGACAAAAAGTAATTTAAAGCCGCGTGTTGTAATACATCAATAAATACAAGTAAATTAGAGTAATAAAATGTTAAAGCAAATTCTATGTATCGCTGCTATCAGTGCAGCAGCCATTGGATTAAGTGCTTGCGTAGGAGCCGACTGGTCTGATGGCGGCTCCTACTCCTACAGCAGTTATTCCACGTATGACGATGGAGACTACTATCCAGACGACACGCCACCACCGACGGTGGTAGTTCATGGTGGCGGACATCATCACTGGTGGCATCCAACACCACCACCTACCGTTGTAGTACATGGTGGTGGCAGAGGTGGGCACCCACATTATGGACCTCCCCATGCAGGCGGCGGTGGGCATCCACACTTTGGACCTCCCCATGCAGGCGGCGGTGGGCATCCACACTTTGGTCCCCCTCATGCAGGCGGCGGTGGGCATCCACACTTTGGCCCTCCACATGCAGGCGGCGGCGGGCATCCACACTTTGGTCCTCCTCATGCAGGCGGCGGTGGACACCCACATTTTGGTCCTCCTCATGGTGGCGGTCATCCACATGCTGGACCACCACTTTTAGCACACCATGGCGCTCCAAACGTCCACGTGCATTAAAGCGAGTAACAGGCGTAGCATGCTGCGCCTCTAACTCTTTTAGTTAAAATTGATATTAAGACCAAATAACAAAGCATTAGAACTTAATGTCACCCCTCTGCCCATGACCCCAGTAGAGCGTAATGATTGTGATGGCACAGTTTGATTATTTAAAGAAAAATTCTGTGACAGCGGACTAATATGGTAAGTCCCATAGTAATAGTAATCATACTCGGCAAAGACACCGACATATTTGGTAATAGAGCGTTTTAAACCAATACCAAACAAACCACCCCACATACTTTTACGACTGCAAGCGTGATTGATTGGTAACGATTGAAAACGACCAATTTCTCCACTAGAGAAACGTATCGATGACTTAACCGATTCTGTAATTTTGGTAAACGACGGCCCTGCTTTTACATAAAATAAATTAAGATCACTTAACAGATGCACACCAAACACGATTGGAATACTAATTTGATATTTCATTTCAAATTTATTTTCGATATTTTCAGGCAAAGTAGCTGAGTCGCCAGTTCTCTCAATATGTAACGGTTCAACCCAAGTTAATTGCGCATTACCACCGTTGTATTGACCTGCCAACTCTATACCAAAATAACCGAAATTATTTACCCCGACAGAATGGCCAAACCCCAAACCAGCACCAACACCAAACTGCGACTGCGTCGCATTGCCAGTGTAAAGCTGCCTCGCTGATACTTGCGTGCCAGCAGCACCGATTTGCGTCGAATAATTATCTTCAGCACAAAAACGATAAAACGCTCTCGAACCCAAGCCAAAAATATTCATATAAACAACCAATGCCGGCTGCTTCGGCGCAGGTGGCGGTGGCACCGGTTGCGGTTCAAACATATCTGGACCACCTGCAAAAGTCGTTAGAGATTGAAATAAAAAAACGAGAGAAGATAATTTAAGGAAATTTTTCATAAAATGTTCACCTCCATCTGAAACATGGAAAAACATTTACGCATATTTAATTTAAAAAAGGAAGGTTTCTAAAAAAATAATCGGTTAACTGATTATTAAAGAGCGGACGCAACATGTGCGCCCCTACGGTGTGTGGCGTGTGTTACAGTGTGGAAAGTTGCACTTTCTAATGTGAAAACCCATTCTGAGCTGATCCATAAACCGTATCTGTGAACGTGAGAAAAACTAGCAGGAGGGAAGGAGGGTCTTTTGCAAAGCTTACAAAAACAGGATGTTTTTGTCAGAGCGATCCAGGGATGGAAACCAGCGCCTTTGTAAAAGACCCTCCTTTCCTCCTGCGTCGGTGCTTAGCCGCACTCCTTTCTCATATAACGCGCCTCTTCAAGATAGCCCTTTTACAAAAAATTGCTGCCGTCTTAAAGAGCGGGCGCAGCATGCTGCGCCCCTACGGTGTGTGGTGTGTGTTACAGTTTTAAAAGTTGAACTTTGCAATGTGAAAAACCGATTCTAAGCTGATCTATAGACCGTATCTGTGATCGTGTGAAAAACTAGCAGGAGGGAAGGAGGGTCTTTTGCAAAGCTTACAAAAACAGGATGTTTTTGTCAGAGCGATCCAGGGATGGAAACCAGCGCCTTTGCAAAAGACCCTCCTTTCCTCCGGCGTCGGTGCTTAGCCGCACTCCTTTCTCATATAACGCGCCTCTTCAAGATAGCCCTTTTGCAAAAAATTGCTGCCGTCTTAAAGAGCGGGCGCAGCATGCTGCACCCCTACGGTGTGTGGTGTGTATTACAGTTTTAAAAGTTGAACTTTGCAATGTGAAAAACCGATTCTAAGCTGATCTATAGACCGTATCTGTGAACGTGTGAAAAACGAGCAGGAGGGAAGGAGGGTCTTTTGCAAAGCTTACAAAAACAGGATGTTTTTGTCAGAGCGATCCAGGGATGGAAACCAGCGCCTTTGCAAAAGACCCTCCTTTCCTCCTGCGTCGGTGCTTAGCCGCACTCCTTTCTCATATAACGCGCCTCTTCAAGATAGCCCTTTTACAAAAAACCACTGCCGTCTTAAAGAGCGGGCGCAGCATGCTGCGCCCCTACGGTGTGAGTTACAGTATAGAAAGCCGGGATTTTTAGAGCTGCGCTTCACCTGATTGCGAAACAGTTTCTGCTACTTTTTCAGGTGTTTTTTTTACCTCTAGCTGAACCTCAACATCAATAGAGTTACATTGCAACAGCTCCTGCCAGCCAGCATGTGGTTGAAAGCGCTCACCAAATTGCTGCGCAAGATTATTAAGTTTGTTGACGATATTATTAACCCCCTGCTGTTTCGCATAATGCAAAGGCCCACCACGAAACGGTGCAAACCCCGTGCCAAAAATCATACCAGCATCCAACAAATCAATATCATCAACCACTTTTTCATGCCAACAAGCAACCGTCTCATTTAACAACATTAACACCATACGATCGGTCCACACAGCCACCGAAGCAGCGCTTGGATTAGCATCACGCCGACGAGGACGCCCTTTTTCATATTGATAAAAACCACGCCCCGTTTTACAGCCTAAATAACCATCCGCAACCATTTTCTCCAAACGCTCAGGCACTTTCGCACCATAACTTTCACTCAAAATTTTCGCCACATGCAAGCAAACATCTAAACCAACCTTATCCGCTAAGGTAATCGGCCCCATCGGCATGCCAAACTTCTCCGCCGCATAATCAATATCATCAGGCTTAACGCCCTCTTCAATCAACGTCATCGCCTCTAATAAATAAGGCATTAAAGCACGATTCACTAAAAATCCCGGCACACTCTTTGTCGGCAACGGCAAACGCGAAATTTTGCCGACAAATGATTTCGCTTTAGCAAAAACATCCGCTGACGTTTTTTCACTTTTCACCACCTCAACCAATTGCATCTTCGCCACCGGATTAAAAAAGTGCATACCAACCAAGCGGCCTGGATCTTTTAAAACAGTGTTAAGCTCATCCAAAGGAATACTCGAGGTGTTAGTTGCAAGCAACGCACCTTCTTTTAATTTTGGCTCGATGGATTGATACAGATCTTGCTTTACTTTTAAGTCTTCAAAAATAGCTTCAATCACTAAATCCGCTTTCGCCAAACCATAACCATCAACATCCGGCTGCAGCCTATCCATAACTTCCTGAATAAGCCTCGGCTTTCTCAATTTCTTTTTATAAAGCTTATAAGCCCTAGCAACCGCCGGCGCAATACGATCCGGCGACTGATCCTGCAACGTTACACGAAAGCCTTTAAAAGCACACCACGCAGCAATATCACCACCCATCGTACCCGCACCAATAACATGCACATGCGCCGGTTTAAAATTTTCACCACGCGCCTGCCCCTTTAATTGCGTTTGCAAAAAGAAAACACGCACTAAATTCCGACTGGTGTCAGTCATCATTAAATTAGCAATGGATTTCGCTTCTGCCAAATAAGCCCCATGACAAACACCTTCTTTTACCCAATTATCAATAATGGCAAACGGTGCTGGATAATGCTCTTTTGAAACTTTTTTCGCTAACTGCTTTTCAAACATCGCACCCAGCAAATTACGCATCACGCCCGTATTTGAAAGTTTATTCCAAGCACATTTTAAAGAGCCAACACAAGCTCTTGGCTGTTTTAACTCCGGCGCATTTAATGCATAGTAACGCGCTGCGCGTTTTAATTCTCTCTCAGCTACAGCTGCATCAACCAAACCAATGCGTTGTGCTTTTCTCGCCGAAACAGAACGACCCGGCAACATGATTTTCATCGCCTCCGGCGCACCAACTAAACGCGGTAAGCGCACAGTACCACCCCAACCAGGATGAATACCCAACATCACTTCCGGCAATCCCAGTTTTGTCGAAGGAATATCTTCAGCAATACGATAGCGACAAGAAAGCGCCACTTCCAATCCACCGCCAAGACAAAAGCCACTAATTAAAGCAACCGTTGGCATCGGTAACGCTTCAAACTTATCTAACACCAATTGCGCCTGGCGAATCAACGAAAAAGCTTCTTCCGTATCTTTAAGTTTAGTAAATTGACTAATATCAGCTCCTGCAATAAAGCCTTTTTTCTTCCCAGAGGTTAGAATAACGGCACGTGGATTTCGATTGAGGATACCTGAGATAATAACATCAAATTCAGCAAAGACCTCGCGGCTTAATGAATTGACAGAAGCTCCCTCTCGATCTAAAAACAACCACAAAATTTGCTCTTCATCGGTTTCGACACGCCAGTGCCGATATTGTTGTTCGCTCATTCGATTTCCCTTTCGTTTCGCGTTTCGAAAATTATTCTGATTCTACTAGCATCGCGCCGCCCTGGCCACCGCCAATGCAAATAGCCGCCACACCTTTTTTAGCCTGTTTGCGCTTTAATACATCTAATAAGTGCAGGACAATACGCGCACCACTAGCACCCACCGGGTGTCCCAAAGCAATAGCACCACCATCAACATTTAAGCGCGCTTCATCCAGTTGGCCAAAAGCATCCGCTAAACCCAAATGCTCCTGGCAAAAAGAGGCGCTCTGCCAAGCTTTGACACAAGCAATTACTTGCGCCGCAAAAGCCTCGTTAATCTCCCAATAATCAATATCATCGAGCGACAAGTTATTGCGCTGCAACAACGGCGTCGCCGCCATTACTGGCCCTAAACCCATCACCTCAGGCGATAATGCCGCCCATTGCGTATCACTAATTGCCCCTAAGACGGATAAATTATGTTTTTCAACCGCTTCTTCACTGGCAAGAATTAACATCGCAGCGCCATCGGTAACCTGCGAACTATTACCAGCTGTGACCAAACCAAATTTACGATCAAAATAAGGACGCAGTTTAGCCAACGCCTCCATCGTACTATCTTCACGGACGCCGGTGTCATGGGTATAAAATTTACCACGATTATCAAAAATAGGTTTGATTTCTTCTAAATGGCCTTCTTTTTGCGCAGCTAAAGCACGCTGATGACTTTGCACCGCAAAAGCGTCCATATCATCACGCGTAATGGTAAATTGATGCGCTAAAATTTCCGCTGTTTGCCCCATACTAATGCCATACAAAGGGTCTGACAAACCGCGCAGTAATGCAATAATGGGCGCAAAATAACTCGGGCGCAAACGCGTCATCACCGCCAGCTTTCGCACCACGCTTTTCGCCCCTTGCAGCTGTGCAAACCAACGCACCATTTTTTGATTAAAAATTAATGGCGCATGGCTCATCGCTTCCGTACCACCCGCCAACACTAAGTTGGCGCGCCCCAAAGCAATATCTTTTATCGCCGAATCAAGCGACTGCATACCAGAGGCACAGTTACGTTGCACCGTCCAACCGGGTGTTTGTTTACCACAACCTAAACGCAAACCGACCAGCCGGCCAATATTGGCTTCGTTTTCACTTGGCATCACACAACCGACAATCACTTCATCGATTTCTTGCGGACTAAACGGTTGACGAGAAAGCAATGTGCGTCCAGCTTTAACAGCTAAATCACTGGCAGAAAACGCTCCTGGCGCCCCCCTGACTTTCAAAAATGGCGTACGAGTCCCATCAACAACATAAACTTTTCTCATTCGCTTTCCCTTCTCGTCTTGAATTGATCCACCTCAATGGCCTCTTTCTGCAACATCAAAGCCCGTTTAATTTGCTCATTTTGCTCTTGTGTTATTTCTCCAGCAGCTAAAGCTTGCTCTAATCGTTCCAGCATAACCTGGTAATGTTGACCACTCCCATTTAACACTTTCTTTAATAATGGCGCTACTTTCTGCATCGCTGAAAATGCTTGCTCCATAATGCCGATCGCTTCCTCTTCGTCACCAATATAACAATTATTTGTCAAACGATCACGCAAAGGCGAATCTTGTTGCATTTTTTTGGCCACTGCAAAAAATACTTCATCCTGCGGCTGTGCATAAGATCGCCCCCAAGGAAAAATCAATCGCCGCAAAAATCTTCCCAACCGCCTTCGCGGATAATTATTAAAAAGCCCATCAAAGGCTTGCTGAATTCGATACAAACAAAAATCCAAACTCCAGCGCGCAAAAGGCCAATCTTCTTCTTTATTACCATCATGAATACAACGTTTTATTACCGCTGAAGCGAGATAAAGATTACTCACCACATCACCCAAGCGCGCCGAAAGTGATTCTTTTAACTTTAATTTTGATCCTAAAATTAAAAGCGTTATATCAGTAACCAGCGCCAAGGCATTACTCATCCGCGTTAATTGCTTTAAATACAATTGCAGATGTTGCGGATACTGACGTGATATTCCAGCGCGGATACCATGCCCACCGGTAATACCGAAAACAAAACTTTTTACAAAAGAACTAATCGTAAAACCAACATGGGCCCACAACAAGCGGTCAAATTTTCTGAGCTGCTCTTTATCTTGCGGACGTTCCGATGCTTCCATTTCCCTAGCTAAATAAGGGTGACAGCGCAACAGCCCCTGCCCAAAAATAATTAAATTACGCGTTAAAATATTAGCGCCTTCTACGGTAATACCAATTGGCATCGCATTATATAAGTTAGCTAAATAATTGCGTGGCCCCATTTGAATACCCCGGCCTGCATGGATATCCATCGCATCATTAACGGCTTGGCGCGAAAACTCCGTCAAATGATATTTAGCAATCGCAGAGGCAATCGATGGTCGTGCGCCAGCATCAACACCTTCAGCAGTAAATAAACGCACCGCGTCAGTCAAATACGTTAGACCACCAATGCGCGCTAGCGATTTAGCCACACCTTCAAAAGCCCCAATGGGACGGCTAAATTGCTGGCGAACTTGCGCATAAGCACCTGTCATACGAAAACAAACCTTCGTGGCAGCACTGGCTAAAGCCGGCAATGAAATACCGCGCCCCAATGACAAACATTCCAATAGCATTTTCCAACCATGGCCACAGCGATCAACACCACCAAAAACAAAACTCATGGGAATAAAAACATCGCGCCCAACAATCGGCCCATTCATAAAACTTAAATTTAATGGTTGATGACGCTCCCCTATGTCAATACCGGCAAAATTGGCAGGCAGGTAGGCGCATGTCATACCAATATCTTTCTTGTCTCCCAACAAGCCATCAGGATCATACAAATGAAACGCTAAACCAATTAAGGTGGCAATGGGCGCTAAGGTAATATAACGTTTATCGAAATCAAGGCGTATACCAAGAACCTTTTCACCCTGATAAGTACCGTAACAAACCACCCCTTTATCCGGTAAATGCGAGGCATCGCTACCGGCTTCAAGGGAGGTTAAAGCAAAACAGCCAATCTCTTCACCTGTTGCCAACTTTGGCAAATAAAGTGATTTCTGTTCATCCGTACCATAGAGTTCAAGAAACGTTGCCGGGCCTAATGAATTAGGCACCATAATGTTCATCGCTGCAGAAAATGAGCGTGATGCGATTTTTGCAACAATAGCCGAATGCGCTAAAGCAGAAAATCCATAGCCTCCATACTCTTTTTCAATGGTTAAACCCCACAGTCTTTTTTCCTTGATAAAATCCCATGCTTGTGTCGACAAGTCATTATCTTTGGTAACAATTTTCCACTCATCTAGGAGCGCACAAAACTGTTCAACCTCATTGGCAAGAAAATCTTTTTCCTCTGGCGAAAATTCGTAGGGTTGTGCATGTAAAAACTGACTCCAGTCTGGCTTACCGGAAAAAAACTGTCCCTCAAACCATACACCACCAGCAGCGAGCACATCACGTTCGGAAGAAGATAGTTCTGGCTGTTGACGTCGAAACCAGCCCAGCAATGGTTTCGTAAAGAGTTTTATACGCAGTGGACGTATTAACAAAAGTATGGTCAGCAACAGCCAACAACACCAGAAAAATATTTTAAAAAAATCGGCGAGAAAAGGTGTTAGCAAGGCCAGCAAGACAGCAGAAATAGTGCACCAATTTTTAAAAGATGCACGATAAAATGCGAGGGCAAAAATACCCACGATAAACAGAATCCATACTACTGCTGCTAACATCTGTCCTTCCCTTTCAAACGCAGCATGTTACATCGCTACGAGCAATTTTTTTAAGAAAATTTATTTTGCAAATAATGAAAAGTCGCACGCAAACCCATTGCCTCACCCCCTTTCGGGCGACCTGGTTTTTTACGTGTATTGGCTGCCATTATATCAAAATGCGCCCAAGGAATACCTTTTGAAATAAACGTTTCTAAATACAGCGCCGCCGTAATGGCACCACCGTAACGGGTATTCGCACAATTTTGTAGATCAGCAATATCACTTTTCAAAAACTCACGGTAGGGTTGATGCAAGGGTAATTGCCAAATCATATCTTTCACCACTTCTCCAGAGGCAATTAAACTATTAGCTAGTTCTTCATTATTAGCAAACATCACAGGCACGTCCGGGCCTAATGCCACCCGCGCGGCGCCGGTTAAGGTCGTAAAATCGATAATGCAATCAGGCGATTCTGCTACCGCGTCCGCAAAGGCATCACAGACAACCAATCGCCCTTCTGCATCGGTGTTATCCACTTCAACGGTGATACCTGCTTTAGTGGTAATAACATCACCGGGCCGATAGGACTGACTGCCAACGGCATTTTCAACCGCAGGAATTAATAAACGCAAACGCACAGGCAATTCATTAGCCATAACAAGTTGTGCTAAACCTAAAGCATGCGCCGCACCGGCCATATCCTTTTTCATGGTGCGCATGCCACCGGCTGGTTTAATATTTAACCCACCTGAATCAAAACAAACACCTTTACCCACCAACGTTACTTTCGGAGCCTCTTCATTGCCCCACGTTAAATCTATTAAGCGTGGCGGCCTGGCACCCGCGCGGCCAACGGCATGGATAGCATTGTAACCTTGCGCTAATAAATCGTCACCAACGGTAATATTAACATCAGCATCGTAAGCCTCACCAACATGGGAAACTGCCGCCGCAAGCTCTTCTGGTCCCATATCTTCGGTTGGGGTATTAATTAAATCGCGCACTAAATAAATAGCAGCGACTTCATCTTGCAAACTCTGAAAATTTTCAACATCAGAAGTCAGCAAACGATTGCCATATTTCTCACGATCAATGTAAGCATTGTACTGATACGACCCCAATCCCCACGCCATAACACAACGACGATATTGCTGATCTGTGTAAAAATTATTTTCATTTTCTAATAAAAAATCATTCTTGGCTAAACGAGCTGGCAAATCTCCAACAACCCAAAAATCGTCCGGAGAATCAACCCCCAATAGAACCAACTTAATCTGCCCTTCTTGATCAGGAATGCAGCAGGTCTCTCCTGGCTTAGCTTTAAACTCATTGGCTTCAACCCACTGACGCGTGTATTTATCTTGAGCTTCTAACCACGCGGATAAATTTTCAGCGATCAAAGGTTTAATTGAAATCGGGTGAGATGACTCGTTTGTGTAACAGTCCAAAATAGAAACTCCTCTCATAAAGATAAATGCATTGTTAAAGCACTATAGTACTATGGTATATGAATTCTGATAGCTGCGAAATAATAGCTGAAAAGATAAGCCTCTGAACCTTAAGAGTGAATTAATTTTTTCCAATTTGATTATAAAAAATGCTTCCTTCATATGGAAAAGCACGTTGATTTTTGAAGCATTGTTCACCTTATTTGCCTTTTTTTTTCACTTAAGCCAAAAAAATCACCAATTGAACACAACGGTATAACCAGTTACAATTTCCCGCTCTCGAAAGGGCCCTTTATTAAATTAGAATTGTACTCAGGAGAATATATGGCTGGAATTCCTTCGCACGCATACAAACGACGTATTGGTCCTATGGGGCTCACCCTTTCTGCTGTTAGCGCAATGATTGGCTCCGGATGGTTATTTAGTGCTTACCATGTTGGTCGCATTGCAGGTCCAGCTTCCATTATTTCTTGGATTATCGGCGGTATATTGGTCATGATTGTCGCTCTGACCTACGCTGAGATTACTACCATGTTGCCAGTTACTGGCGGTAGTACACGATTTCCACAATTAAGCCACGGTACTTTTGTTAGTTTATTTTTTGGCTGGATTACTTGGTTTGCTTTAATGACGGCCCCACCGATCGAAGTGCAAGCGATGATTCAGTATGCTGGCGATTACTGGCCTTCATTATTATCCAGTGGTAATACCGCGAGCCGTCATGCCCTTAGCTTCTCAGGATATGCCGTTGCTACTGCCATGATGCTTTTGTTTAGCATTATTAATGTTTACTCTATTAAATTGATAACCCGGCTTAATAACTTCTTCACTATATTCAAAGTGGGTGCTGCTTTTTTAACTGGGATTGTTTTAATTTGCGTTGCTTTTCATTCTAAAAACTTTCATAGTCCGCATCTTGGTGGTTTTTTCCCAACTGGATGGCATGGTGTTTTCTCAGCATTAGCGACCGGTGGTATATTATTCGCCTTTAATGGTTTTAAACAGGCCGTTGAATTGGCTGGTGAAGCTAAAAACCCCACACGTACCGTGTTAATTGGTATTACCCTAAGCTTAGTGATCGTTCTGCTTATTTATTTAACACTGCAGATTGCGCTGATTGGCTCAACGCCAGCATCAAGCTTATCCGCTGGTTGGCCAATGTTGCACTTTGCTGGTGATGCGGGTCCGCTTGCTGGTTTGCTAATGGACTATGGGTTGATTTGGTTAGCTATTGTGCTCTACGTCAATGCCTTGGTTGCTACCAGCGCCGCTGGTTTGGTTTACAGCACCAGTTCTGCACGAACCCTATACGGTTTGAGTGCAAACCGCCAACTGCCACAATTTTTGCAAGAAGTCACCACGCGTGGTATTCCTGCCAAAGCGGTGATGGTCAACTTTGTAATTGGTATGACCTTCTTTCTCCCTTTTCATAGCTGGTATGCGATGGCGGAATTTATGTCATCGATTATTGCCCTATCCTATCTCACTGGCCCTATTTGCTGCCTCTGCCTCCGCTACCAACTACCCAATCATAAACGTGTCTTTAAATTACCCTATGTAAAACTATGGAGCTTTCTTGGCTTCTACGTTTGTACATTGATTGTTTATTGGACTGGCTGGGAGGTTGTATCAAAATTAGGCTTGGTGCTATTTGTTTCCTTCTTACTATTCCTCGTGTACAGACTATTTTCTGACCGACCTCGCGGCGTTAATATGAATTGGCGTGCTGCGACCTGGATGTGGCCCTATCTTGTTGGTCTTAACACCGTTTCATACTTTGGTTCTTATGGTGGTGGTAAGAATGTGATTACGATTGGCTGGGACTTTTTGCTACTCGCCATTCTGAGCGGCTTTTCACTTTACCTAGCCGTGCACTTCCGTTCATCTGATGAACATGTGCATGATACCTTGACGCGCTTAGAAGACGAAGCATCAACAGGTGTACCATCAACTGTGCCCGATGAGGAACATCCTGACGGATTGCTTGCCTAAGTCATTAAATTAGGTATAAAATGGCCAGCCTATGAAGAAGCTATACATCAAAACACACGGCTGCCAAATGAATGAGTATGACTCAAACAAAATGGCAGATGTATTAAGAGAGTCACATGGGCTGGAAGTAACGCAACAACCGGAAGAAGCCGATGTTGTGTTGCTTAATACTTGCTCTATTCGTGAAAAAGCACAAGAAAAAGTCTTTTCCGAGCTCGGTCGCTGGCGCCAACTCAAAGAGAAACGCGCCAACCTCGTTATCGGCGTTGGTGGCTGCGTTGCTAGCCAAGAAGGTGAAGCCATCATTAAGCGAGCACCTTATGTCGACTTGGTCTTTGGCCCACAAACCTTACATCGCCTACCAATGATGTTAGATAAGGTATTAAACACCCACAAATCGGCCGTTGATACCTCCTTCCCTGAAATTGAAAAATTTGACCGCTTACCAACACCAAAAGCGGAAGGTCCTAGCGCCTTTGTTTCCATTATGGAAGGCTGCAGCAAGTACTGCAGTTTTTGTGTCGTGCCCTATACGCGCGGCGAAGAAATTAGCCGTCCATTTGATGATGTTATTGCCGAGGTGGTTAGCCTGTGTGAACAAGGCGTCTGTGAAATCACCTTGCTGGGTCAGAATGTTAATGACTACCGTGGCTTGATGCACGATGGCACCATTGCCGACCTTGCTTTACTTATTCACTATATTGCCGCCATTGATGAAGTTAAACGCATACGTTTTACCACATCACACCCGCTGGCATTTTCAGATAACTTAATTGCCGCTTATGCGGAAGAACCTAAACTAGCCAATCAGCTACACCTACCGGTTCAATCAGGATCCGATCGCATCTTAGCCGCGATGAAGCGTAATTATACCGCACTTGAATTTAAATCTAAGATTCGCAAATTACGCAAGGTACGTCCTGATATTAGTATTTCCTCCGATTTTATTGTTGGTTTTCCTGGTGAAAGCGAAGATGACTTTAAAGCCACTATGGATTTAATTCACGATATTGGTTTTGACCAATCGTATAGTTTTATCTACAGCAAACGTCCTGGCACACCGGCTGCTATTTTACCTGATGACGTTCCACTTGAGGTTAAGAAAGAGCGTTTACGCGTTCTACAACAACGCCTATCATTGCAAGCTGCTCGCCTTAGCGCTGCAATGGTTGACACTGTTCAACAAGTTTTAGTCACCGGTCCCTCAAAGAAAAATCCCAATGAGCTTTCTGGTCGTACTGAAAATAACCGCGTTGTTAACTTTAAACCCACAGTTCATCATATTGATTTGATTGGAAAGATTGTTCCTATTAGAATTATAGAAGCAAAGCCAAATTCCTTACGCGGTGAATTGATACCCATCAAGGAAACGGTAGAAAGCACATAATAGTTCATTAAAGGAAAATATTTGTTGAACAACTTAGAATCTGCCCAGCAAATTATTTTAGAGCCCACCGATAACGAACGCCTTGCTACTTTATGCGGTCAATTTGACGAAAACCTCCACCTTATTGAACGGCATTTAGGCGTTGAAATTAACAACCGCGGTAACCAATTTCAAATTATTGGTATTCCAACCTCGGTAGAAAAAGCCTGCCAAGTATTAACGAAACTGTATCGAGATACCGAACACAAAACTGTTATTACCAACCAAGATGTGATGCTTATGATTACTGAAATAGCCCATGATGCACAACCAAAAACGCATCAAAAAGATGCCAGCGAAAAATACACAATCAAAATTGGCAAAAATGTGGTGAAGCCGCGCACGCCAAACCAAGATCATTACCTCCAATCCATTGCTCACAATGATATTAATTTCGGTATTGGCCCAGCAGGAACTGGGAAAACCTTTCTTGCCGTCGTCTGCGCCTTGCAAGCACTGGAACGTGAAGAAGTCAGTCGTATCGTTTTAGTACGTCCCGCCGTTGAAGCAGGTGAAAGCTTAGGTTTCTTACCCGGTGATCTTACGCAAAAAATTGATCCTTATTTACGCCCACTATACGATGCCTTATACGAGATGATGGGCATTGAAAAAGTGCATCACCTATTAGCAAAAGGCGTTATTGAAATTGCTCCGCTCGCTTATATGCGCGGTAGAACCTTAAATGATTCCTTTGTTATTTTAGATGAAGGGCAAAACGCCACCAAAGAACAAATGAAAATGTTCTTAACACGTATTGGTTTTGGCACGAAGGCCGTTATTACTGGCGACATCACACAAACCGATTTACCTAAACGCATTGAATCGGGCTTACGCCATGCCATTTCTTTACTAAAAGATATTAACGGTATCCACTTTACTTTCTTCCGCGCTAACGATATTGTCAGACATCCGATCGTTCAAAGCATTATTGAAGCCTACGAAAAAAAAGATGAGCATTAAAATCGCCTTACAGCAGCCCTTTACTGCTGACGACAATCCACACATTGACCAGCTAACGCGGTGGGTTAACGCCGTTTTACAAACCATTCCTGATAAAATAAGCAATACACAAAACGAAGTGACTATCCGTATCGTTGATAATGAAGAAAGTGCTGAACTGAACGAGCACTATCGTGAAAAAAAGGGACCAACAAATGTCTTATCCTTTCCTGATGACCCCATTGTTGGTTTTGAATCTGACAGCCTGGGGGATATTATTCTCTGCGCCCCTTTAATCAAGAAAGAAGCAGCAGAACAAGGAAAAACGCTTGAAAGCCACTGGGCTCATCTAATTATTCATGGCGTACTGCACGTATTAGGGTATGATCATATTGAAGAAGAAGATGCCACCGTGATGGAAGGCCTTGAAGTAAAGGTCATGCAGCAATTGGATTACCCTAACCCTTATCAATAAATGTCACCAAGATCAGCGCAATTCAACACACTTTCTGGCATGATTCATTATTACACAGGGAGGCGCTTAACTGGTAGCCCCTTTTAGATATTGCTATAATAAGAACATGAATGAAGACCCAGAACCGCAACAACGCTCTTGGCTTGATCGCCTAACCCATGCCTTTCATCGGCACCCTCACAACAGAAAAGAACTGATTGATCTAATACGCGACGCGCGCAATAAGCGCCTTATTAATAACGATGCTTTTGCCATGATCGAAGGCGTGCTTAATGTCTCAGAGGAACAAGCGCGTGATGTGATGGTACCGCGCAGCCAAATGATCATTATACAGCATGATGCAACACCACAAGAAGCGTTGCCCATCATCATCGAATCAACGCATTCACGCTTTCCAGTGATTGCTGAAAGTCGTGATGAGGTGCTTGGTATTTTATTAGCTAAAGACTTACTGCAGTATCTTGGTAAAAAGAAAAAGGCATCGATTCAAATTAAAGATCTAACACGCCCGGCAATTTTTATCCCTGAAAGCAAGCGTCTGGATGTCTTATTAAGAGAATTCCGTGCTAACCGTAACCATATGGCAATGGTTGTCGACGAGTATGGCGGTGTTGCCGGTTTAATTACCATTGAAGATGTGTTAGAAGAAATTGTTGGTGAAATTGAAGATGAAACCGATATTACATCAGAAGAACCGAATATAAAAAAAATTTCTGATAACGAATTCACCGTTAAAGCCTTAACACCCATCGATGAATTTAATAGCTATTTTAATTTAAACATTAATAATGAAGACTTTGATACTTTTGGTGGCTATATGATGCAGCGTTATGGGCATATGCCCAAACGAGGCGAAACTGTTTCTTTTGATTCGTTCAAGGCAACCATTCTATTAGCAACAAAACGTCGTTTGCAACTAATACAACTTAAAAAAATTCCTGATAGTAATGATGAATAAATTTATAATGTCAATCCTAGCACTAGTGGCAGGATGTCTATTGCCTCTTGGCTTTGCCCCCTTTCATGCTTTCCCAATTGCATTTATTTCCCCAGCAGTATTGCTTTACTGTTGGCGAAAGGCAACGCCACGACAGGCATTGTGGTATGGCTTTTTATTTGGCATTGGTATGTTTGGCGTCGGTACCTCGTGGATATATATTAGTGTTCATCAGTTTGGTAATGCCAATGCCTTTTTAGCGGGCTTTATTACCGTTTTATTTATTCTCTTTTATGCTTTATTTCCGGCAACACAAGGTTATGTCTTTGCTCACTTACGTAAGCGAGCAAATTCACAACTGATGATTAACTTAATGTTATTTCCCGCCACCTGGGTCCTTTGGGAAGGCTTACGCACCCTGGGCACATCTGGTTTCCCGTGGTTGTTCCTTGGATACTCACAACTTGATTATGTTTTGCGTGGTTTTGCACCGCTTTTTGGTGTATTTGGCATTTCATTTTTAGTGACCTTTATCAGTGGTGCCATTGTGGTTTTATTTACGCAACAAAGCAAAAAAACGAAATTAATAATAGCTGCATCTATCGTTGTTATTTTTCTAATTGGCGCGCCGCTAACAGCTGTGCAGTGGACAAAGCCAGCAGGAAAGCCCATACTTACCAGCCAAATACAAGGCAATATTCCACAATCACTGAAATGGAATAGAGAAGCCTTGCTGCATATACTTAGCACCTATCAGCAGGAAACTTATAAAAACTGGCAAAGCAAACTTATCGTCTGGCCAGAAGCAGCGATTCCAATTACTTTAAACGATGTGAAATTTTTTGTTGAAATGCTCGATCAAAAAGCCAAACAACATAATACTTCGTTAATCATTGGCGTTCCTATTGCCAATACGAAAAAAAATACCTATTACAATGCACTGATATCCATTGGTGATGGGCACGGCGTATATTTTAAACGGCGGCTAGTGCCTTTGGGTGAATATGTGCCGTTGAATTTTCTTTTTGCTCCATTGATGTCATACCTTAATGTGCCGATGTCAGACATTACCCCCGGCCCCGATCAACAACCTCCGCTCACTGCCTCTAATATCGCTATTGCGCCTTTTATCTGTTATGAAATAGCATTTCCCAATGAAGTGCTGAATTCGACCAAAGGCAAACAGGTAATTATTTCCATTAGCGATGATAGCTGGTTTGGTGATTCATTTGCGCTAGAACAACAATTACAGTTTGGACAAATGCGCTCACTAGAAACTGGTCGCTTCATGCTTTATAGCACTAACACTGGGATCACAGCTATTATTAATCCTCTAGGAAAAGTGCAAGCAATCGCCCCTAAAGACAAGCTATATGTCTTAACTGGAAAGATTACCCCGATGATGGGCAACACCCCTTTAATGATTTGGGGTTACTGGCCACTCTTTATTATTATGATGCTACTAGTGATATTGACGCAATTTAAATTTAAAAGAACAAATTAATAGAAAACCATATCATTCCACAGCTTGATCGCATAGTTATAGAATAGTCAGCACCAACTTCCGGTGGAAAGAATGACCTCGATGCTCCCAAAGGTATAGAGCCTGCCAAGTTCCTAGCATCAAACGTTCGTCCACGACAGGAATAGAAATACTATTTTGTGTTAACACACTACGAATATGCGCCGGCATATCGTCTTTACCTTCTGCACCGTGTCTGTAATTAAAATCTTCTGGAACAATTCTCCCCATATAACTTTCTAAATCTCTTAATACATCAGGATCTGCATTCTCAGAAATAATAATCGAACAGCTTGTATGCTGAACAAACACATTACATAAACCTTGTGAAAGAGCCAATTTTTTTACTTGGTCTTGAACTTGATCGGTAATATCGATTAATGATTTTTTTTCTGTATTAATTTTTATTATTGCTTGGTGCATTTTAATGATTCCTTGGTCTAGATGTGACAGATCCATAATAGATTTTAAATCAAAATCGTACCAATAGCATCGCACAGTATATTTAAAATAAATTAGAGTCAACTTATTAACATTAAGAATAAAGCTTCTTAAAATTTAACATACTCATTTCAAAGAGCCTCCAACCACTATCGATAAGAGAAAACACATAAACATAACCAACAAAAACTTAGCTATAACACCCCCTTACTTTAATTACTAAAAAAATTCACGGTTATTAAAAGGAGGGCTTATCAATATTAGCAACAGCAACCTCACTAATTTTAGCAAACAGCGCCTCACCAAATGAATCAATAAATATCCTCTTTCCTTCTAAAGTATCATTTTTCTGGTAAAGTTTAAATACCGTTGGACTAGGATCATCATCGAGATGAAAAGCTGCTATTCGACTAAAAAGTTTGTCAGACAACATTTTTTTAACAACACTATGGTTGCCAGCTTCATGAATCTTTTCAAAAACCTGCTTGACCGAATTACTGACACTGGCTATTTGTTCAATAAAATCCTCGAAGTTACTTTTTATTTCTTTTTTTGACGAACCATCCAAAGGTAAATATTTAACTAAAAAAAAGAGGTAATCTTCAATGACACGATCACACTCAAAGTATGTTACCACTAGCTGCTGATGCGTTTTAAATTGATTAGAGAACATACCAATTGATGACACATTTCCTATAGCCTCGTCCTTATTTTCAGATTCTTTTTTTTCTGCACAAGAAGGAGCATCGCTTGCAACGGGTTTAACTTTTGCTTTTGAACTACCTACAGTATCTAAATTATAATTAGCTAAAGCATTTGCAGACAAATCAACAAGCTCAACTAATTCAGGATGCGAACTGCCTTCGCTACTTTTATTTTTTCTCACAAAATTAATCTCCACCTCAACATTTAACAATAGGGAAGCCGCGGGAAGCCGTGCCGTGCTGTCACTTTTTACTTTCTCGAACGCATAACATCTCAGCAAATAATATTCCATACTCAATGGCAATGAAGGCGCTTACCCTTTTATTTCTTTGTGAATGCTTTAATTTATCAAAGTAGAAGAAATTCGACGTGCATATGTGATTGTGTACACAAACCTAAAATGTATTTAAAAATGAGAAAGTCAAAAGTAACAGCACGGCAAAGCATCCCACAAGCATCCCACAAGCATCCCAAGCATCCCAAGCATCCCAAGCATCCCAAGCATCCCAAGCATCCCAAGCATCCCAAGCATCCCAAGCATCCCAAGCATCCCAAGCATCTCAAGCATCTCAAGCATCTCAAGCATCTCAAGCATCTCAAGCATCTCAAGCATCTCAAGCATCTCAAGCATCTCAAGCATCTCAAGCATCTCAAGCATCTCAAGCATCTCAAGCATCTCAAGCATCTC
>JAUIAD010000055.1 GCA_030425685.1 Gammaproteobacteria bacterium
CCAGTCTAATGTTATTAGTGATGATAGTTGTTCTCCTTTTTTAATAATATAGAACCCTGTTATTGTCAGCGCTATAAAATTGTGAATGATAAGCCTGAGAGTGTGTAAAAGGTTGTGGTCAAGCCTTAGTAAAGCTTTAGCTTTTCCAGGGTTTGTCCATCAATCTTTTACACACGTCCCATAGGGCTCAGGCTGATCCATAGGAATCATTCACATTTTTATCGCTCCATCATAACTTAAATATCATCAATAAAACTCTTGACCGAAAGACAGTAGCCTTGTATCTTTAGTTCTGTAAGCAAATAGGAACAAACTATTTTAGGGGTGGCATCTATCGTCAAATGGCGCTAACAGACCAGTTGTCGCTTTCGACGCAAAAATCTTCTCGTCAAACAATACCGTATATCGTCCCACTTCAGTCTGCAATTAGGTCTGGTTTTCAAAAACACTTAATTTCATCTCAGTTTGAGATGCAGGCTTAAGCAAATCTTGATTTCCACCTGCCTGCCTGCTACTTTCGAATATTGAAAAAGCCAAGGCGAACGAGGAAATGACGATGAAAGTCTCTCATATATTTGAAACAATACGTATTTCTGGAGTCGCGATAGCTATATTTCTTGGCTATTATCTTTTAGGCGAGCATAGCAGTCAGCTATCATTAACCATATTTATGCCTACCTACGTTTTATCGTTGATTGGCTTAACCGGTATCCAGCTTGTGTTTTTCCCTGTAAGTGGCTGTAAAAACATTGGTAGACAACCAGACAAACTATATCAAATGCAGTCTGGTTTAAACTGCCTAGCATTGTCG
This sequence comes from Gammaproteobacteria bacterium, assembly GCA_030425685.1. Taxonomy (GTDB): domain Bacteria; phylum Pseudomonadota; class Gammaproteobacteria; order Coxiellales; family Coxiellaceae; genus JAUIAD01. The sequence goes on from JAUIAD010000055.1 coordinate 812, forward strand.
ATTATGGCAGTGGTAGTGACAGTATTTTCATGGGGAAAGCTTTCTCAATTGACGCTTGTATTCGTGAGCATAATCTTTATTTTATTATCAACCTGCGTGCATACATGGGAGATATTTGCTTTCAAAAATAGGGCCCCTGTAAATATATTTCGCCCTATCGGAAGCTTAGCAATGTGTGCCGCTGTAATCCCACTACTTGTGATTTACTTTAAATAAAAAGACTGCGGGTAGCCGTACAAGGTAGCCGCGCGGTAGCGGTGCCGTGCTTGCCTTTTTGATAATTTGCAGGCAAGGAAGGTATGAGAGGTGTTAAGGAGAAGCTATATTCCGCCCAAACTAGGTGCATTAGCCACTGGTAGTTTCTCTTCTTCACTCCCTTTGTGTTCACTAAATGCAGTGAGGTAAAACTTCCAGGGATGGTTTTTAGGCTGTGCTGGCACACTCTGCTTGGAGCGTAATTCTTTAGCGTGCCTTGCACCCTGTTTCGAAAGCAAGGTAATAAATGCCTCTGCTTCGTATCCCTTACAAGTCGTTTTTGATCCAGAAAAATTGATCATTGCAGCATGGTCTAGTGGCGTTAAATTTTTATGATCAAGCTGATTAATATCAAAACCCTCATCGATCAAAATACAGGTAATTTCATACTGCGCTTCAATGATTGCAGTATGCAATGCGGACTGACCGGCGGTATTCACGCTATTTTTGAATAAAGGGGCAAGCAAACGAACGAGTTGTTGTTGTAAGGACTGTTGTTGCTTAGACGATATCGCAATCTCGCACCAAGGCTCGGGCCATGGTAGCTGAATTATTTTATCGAGAAGCTCTTTGTTTGAAACGTTAAACCCATTGGACAACAATAATTCAACAATACGAGCTCTACCAAACATGCAGGCCAAATCTAAAAGGTGCTCTTCAGATTTACTGTCGGTGATGTTTATACGACCTCCCTGATTACAGTGTTCTAATAGGTACTTTGCAACAGTCACTAAATCAGATTTAATAACACTTTTAAAAATTCTGTCTAGGTCTTCAATTTTAAATGACGCAATATCTATCAGCGACATGGCCAATAGCACTATTCTCTCACTGCCTTTAACCATCACATCACGAAGCAAATTTAGTCGCTCAGTGTAATTTAATGAATTTAAATGAATACCATCATTTATCATGGCCATTGATATTTCATAGTCTGATGCTAGCAATGAAGATATTAGGAAATTATGGGGCATCATCTTGTCTTCAATACTGAGGATGTTACAGAGGTGGTCTCTAGCTGATTGGGGAAGTTGGTAGGCGGTGGGGGCCATAAGAATATCCAGAATAACCGCTTTATCCAATGATTCGATGCTAAGCTGCGAGGCTGTATATCGGTAGTCTTGATCAGTGTGCAAACTATCAGCGATGGGTGTTTCCACTGGTCTAGCCATAGGTTCCCCATGTTCGTTGACTGTTAAAAAGAAGTGGGTGCTGGGAGGGTATAATACTTCCTCTTCATCTGGAAATTTACAGTACTGGGCGATATTAACTCCATGAGCAAAAGGTTTTTCAGTATATAATTTTTTTTCTCCAAACAATTTTTCATCTAGGTCAGGTTTATACGAAAAACTGGTAGGTGCGTGGTTATATTCGAGAAGTCCAAGATTTCCACTTCGAATCATGGTAGCTATTTTTTGAGATGTTGTATATTCTTTTACTCTACGAATTTCTTTTCCCAAATGATCTTCTTTACTTTTTCGTAGTTGGTTTAAATTTTGTGTGATTGCAGCTGGATATAAAAGTAAGTCTGGTAACGCTGCTATTGGCAGCATAATAGAATTCCCACGTAATAATTTATTAATATGCTTATGACGTTCACTTGACCAATATTCCAATGGTGGCGTCTTGTTGTTCTTTAAAATAAAGTCGTTAATAGAACTGTCTAATGAAAGATGTTGAAAATTAGCTCCTGATGCGAGCATCTTACTAAGATTATAAACACTAATAGGTTGTGGTGAGTTTTCATCATACAGTAAAACTAATATTTCTCGATGGTGCTTGATAAAAGTTGGTTTTATTTTTGTTAGTAGTGCATTGATAATTTTCTCTAGATGATATGTAGCTAATAATTTATTTCTTGGACCTTTTGTAATTTTCTTTTCGGTGAGTAGCGGACCTGAAATACGCCTGTGTAAATCAAAAGTAACATGTTGAAAATTAATAACCAGCTGCTCAGCAAAGGCATGATGATATTGCCAGGGGTTTTTGCAAAAGGTGTTAATGAGTATCGAAAAAAATTCGATGAGTGAATACGTGTTGTCTTTAATAATGATTTCCAATTTAGAAACAAGGGCGGCCTCAATGTGAACGCGATCAAAAAGCAAATGATTCACGCTGGGGTTTAGAAAAGCAACACATTTGTGGGTTAGTACCCTTTGACATAGTTTGTTTAAGTCTTCAATCCCAGAAACTACCAATTTTTTTTTATCTGAGATTAGCTGCTCTTGAATAGGTATGTCGATTAATTTACACAGTAATTCAAAGCCCTGATGTGTTTGAGCGATAATTTGTTTCGCTGAGAATCCTGAGACTTGAATTAGCTCGTCAGTATCACAGCCTTGTATGATTGTGTGAGCATTGTGTAAAGTAATTGGCAGGCTTTTTGTTAGGTCGTTTATATCAAATGCTGTTAATTTATTAATGAGTTGATGGACGTGTTCCTCTGAGTATTGATCACTCACCATATAAATATTTCTTACAATTCGTAGCGTGTTATTGTGAAATTTGTATTTAAGCTTTTGATACTCTAGTTCGGCTATATTAGGAGACATGTTGTCGTCTAGTTGATTGTTTAACGTGTATTGAATAGCAGGCAGTCCGTTATCAAAGGCATGATAAATGACATCTTGTAGACTGTAATTGACCCCATCGCGGGTTAGCACTTTTTTGTAAACAGCTTGTGAGAATAGATAATGAATCACAGGAGCAGTTAATAGATCAGCAATACGGCCGTCAAGTACAATCATTCTGTTAAGTGCAGCATTGCCATGTAGACGTCTATTGCCATAGTGTTGGTTACAAATGCTCGTCATTGCTTGTATATTGCTTTTAGAGACCGTATGCGCTTTGAATTCGAGAGTTTTATTTTCTTTAATTGTGTTTATTTGTTGTTTGATCTCAGTGGATGAGAAATGTGAAGCGATAGGATCATGTTTAGGCATTTAATATCTCGCATTGGGCTAACTTTTAATAAAGATATTTGGGTTCGATATGTTAGTTGGTTTGTATGACTAACAAAAGGGTATTTAGTCGCTATTTTAAACCTAACGTTTCCCTCGTCTTCTTTTAGCACGACCTCTTTATGCTAGCCTTATATCTTTAATTCTATAATCAAATAGCTTAATGGGGATCTAGGGATTTGGTAATACGCAGGATCAAACGGATTGCAAAAATTAACAAGTGATCAATTTATAACTGGTGTCCAACATGACGATAATGGGTGTTTAGCATGGGGGTAATACGCAAGGCGCCGAAGGGGACGCCCGGTATCAATACTTTTCCAAATCACGCATTGCCTGGTTTCAACCAATTTTCAGATCCAGCTTTTTGATATACCTGTCTTGCTGACACTGCTGTAAATATGCCAAGCGCAATATGAGGCGCTCTTGGTACGGGTATGCGTTGTTTTCTCATCGCGTCAACCGTATTACAAAATATACTAGGGAAAAAAGCACCAGCAACAGCGCCACAGACAGCTCCTGTTGATATGGCAGCTGTGCCTAACTTGTTGTGCGGATTATGGCAGTCAGAGTTATGCTCAGAGTCACTGGATTTAAGACCTACTTCCGTGTGGTTAAATATTTCTTCATGATCTTTAATCAAGTTTTGGGTAAGTGCAGCCCCTCCGATTAATCCAATTAGCCCCAAATATTTCCCAAGCTCCTCTTCCATATCACAGTGTCGCTTGACTGGTTCGGTCCAACTCCTATGTAAACGTTTTGCTGCATTTAACACTCTACTTGACATGTATGTCATTTATTTATCTCCTATATTTGACAAAAAGATGAATCGTAGCAAAAAAAAGCTTACCAACATAGTTAACAAAGTATTAATACATGACCCCAAGCCTGCTGCGCGCAGATTAATGATCATCGTTATTGACACCCCTCCCTGTAATACAAGCTCTAAACTGACCTAGCAATTTAATTCGAGAAATATGGATTACCTACGCAGAAGTGGTTAAATGACTGACCACTGCACTTACTTTACCGACAGTAGTCACCACCTGTTGACTGGTTCTACCAAAAAACTGCCTCCAACAAAAAAATTATAGCGGCAATAAGAAATTCTCCCATTTAATCAGATCTGTTGTCCAATTCCAACATCCTGCTCTCGTACATCACTACTCGGTAGAAAATGATTATGTGCATCTACAAAAAATCCAAACCATTTTTCCATGTTACTATTTTTTACATCCGAAAGATTTAATAGCAATGATTCCACAGTATCTTGACTTGGAACAACGTCCTCAATCATATCTTCATTCCATGAAAACCTTTGTCGAAGTATAAATTTTTCAAATATAAAATGGAGCATTTTGAGCAAGATAAAGCCCATGGGAATAGTCGCCATCAACGCTTGATTTTGGAAAGTTTGATCGAGACAAATTCCAAGCGCGCCCACTACCGCAATATAGCACTCTCCACAATGGTTTGAGACAAAGCTCGCACACTCCTTTGATACACCCGCCCAATGTTCTACGGTGTCTGGATCGTAACATGAGTCTACAAACTGTGATGTTTTTTCAAAACCACGCTTAAAATCATCTATTGAGCATGGCGCTAAGCTAACCACTTTATCAAAACCTTTGGATCCATAGTATAAAACTATCGATGTAAATAGCATAAATAGGTAGGGACTTATACTAGCAAAATAATGCGTCCATTTTATTCGAAACAATGCAGAATTGATAATAGCAAAGCGGCTAGTACCAATAGCACGATAAAACTGATTTGCCTTACCTTGCTGTTGTCTTTCCATCTCACAGGATTTTCTATAGTTATAAAACAACTGTATTGCTTGCGCATATTCTTTCTGCTCTTCAGGCTTATAGACGTGCGAAGCACGAACCCCGTCCTGAGTTTCATTTGCCATATTTAGCAGTGGAAATATAATCAATGTCGATCGCTACTTTTGAAAAAAACTACAGGTATTTTTACTCTATATTTTAAGATAAATATCATTACTACCACGCAAAGTACTCTTTTTTGTTGCAATCGATAGCGGTTTAATGAAACCTCAATACTTTACTGATACGATATCTTCTTAATCATTACTTAATTAATTAGCTTGAGGATAAAAAATGAGTACAATACAAAAAAGATTAATCTACACTATTTTAGGGATCAGCGTTTTAGGTGTATCAGCAGTTTCATTAGCATTACCTACTTCACATACAGCACCAGAAAAAATTAAATGCTATGAAACACCTATAGGTGGTGGTTCGCTAGCCTGCGTAGGAGTTGATTCGCGAATCACACCGGATCTTAGAATTTCATCAGGAGTACGCAAGGCTGGGATTTACACATTTCAAGAGGCGAATGCTCGAGGTGGTCTAATAGGTGAAGAAGGCCCCGCTGAATACAAATATACTAATCCGTCTAATGACACGTTAACATTAGAGTCATCGAGCAACAGAGCTAGTGCTGATCTTAGTGCCCCATCAAAATGGCAAACAAGCTTAGGTTTATACAGCTGTAAAGTTAGAGTGGGGGAATGTCGGTTTCTAACAGGAAGCGCACCTACGAAGACCATGCCGTAACTTTTTCACAAAGCAATACAAATAGATATGAATATTAAATATTAAGCTTCATGCTTTGTTAAATCCCCAACGTCAGAATTGTATATTATGCGTATAGTTGGATTATCTCCTAAGGTGCCAACTTATTTTATGGTAAATCACATATGGAACTAATTGATATGGATGTCTCTCCTTTAAATATTATCCCAACTGACTTATCGTTGTCTCAATAAAAGCATTATATTTATAACATCCTCGATTTAACAAACGTCTGTAATAAACTTGTTGATGTTTTTTGTTGGAAACCGCGACAGGCGGCGGTTATTAGTAAGCTTTATCGTAATTATTTATTCTTAATTCGCAAATACTGCAATGATGCACGGCAATTACCACCACCCCAAGACATCGATAATTTCTGGCATCAACATACCTTAGATACCATTCAATACAAGAAGGATTGCGATGCTATCTTCGGGCAATACCTTAAGCATTACCCGTATCTCGGTATTGATGACAAAAGATGCTTTGCCGAGATGCTTTGACGTGCTGTTACTTTTGACTTTCTCATTTTTAAATACACTCTAGGTTTGTGTACACAATTACATATACACGTCGAATTTCTTCTACCATGGCAAATTAAAGCAGTCACAAGGAAATACAAGGGTAAGCGCTTTCATTGCCATTAAGTATGGAATATTATTTACTGAGATGTCATGCGTTCGAGAAAGTAAAAAGTAACAGGCTACTGTCTTTCGGTCAAGAGTTTTATTGATGATATTTAAGTTATGATGGAGCGATAAAAATGTGAATGATTCCTATGGACCAGCCTGAGCCCTATGGGACGTGTGTAAAAGATTGCTTTAGGTTTTAGGCCATTGCGCTCTAAGCGTTTGCAAAAAGGGGTGAGAAAGTCATTATGTTTTTTAACAACCAAAGCTGGCATATACAGCGCCTTTCTTAATACTGGGTTTCCAAACTTAGATAACTTTGTTGTACCGGTAAATTTTCCTGATTGATGCTGCCTCGGTG
>JAUIAD010000056.1 GCA_030425685.1 Gammaproteobacteria bacterium
ATTATTGCTGTAACAGCGCATGCTTCAAATTCTGAACGCTGCAAAGAAGCAATGGAATCCGGTATGCAAGAAATATTAACCAAACCTATACAAATTCTTTCGTTGCAGACCGTTTTACAGAAATTTGGGGGTCTACTGAAATGCCCCGCCAATGTTCCCAACAGCCTATAATCCGCGCCACTAAGCCATTTTTCCACTAATTTCTTCTAACCCCCCCCTGTTTTATGCTCCCTTTTATGCTGCAACTGCCAATGGATTTACGGCCTCATTCAAAATCTTGCTAAGCACCTCAACCACATTATCAACGTTAATATTTTTGATGCCCTCAATAAATTCATACAGCCCACTGATGTTAATATGCTGCGATGCAACCGGTGATATGTGCTTCAAATATTCAATTGCTGCTTTATCGTTTTTTGCAAGTGCATTTGCATACAATTTCGATAGCAGATGCATATTGTAATAAATGATAATCAGCGCAATTAGTCGAGTGCATTCATTCCAAATTTCCACTTCCAACTCGCTCATGCCACGAAAGTCACCGCCACCCACGTTCATGATTTTTTGAAGCAGTTGATGGTATGCTTCACCGCGGTTAAGTGCCGCACGGATATTTTTTCGATACTCGATGTCATCGATGTATTTTAAAAGATGAATACTTTTTAGTATGGCGTTCAATTCCCACAATGCATCCTTTGTTTCACTTTTATGATCGTGCGAACTTAACGCTTTAATAATACTCTTTTGATTAGTGTCGTGCGATAGCAGTGATGCCAATATCGGCAAAATATTAGCCCACTCTCTTTTAATTAATTCAAGATCAACCTGGCGTGACGGCTGAATTAATAAATCTTTGTATTCTGATTTAGATTTGAATCCAACAATACTTTTCTTGGCCTTTTTTGCAGTGGATCGATAGCAAGGTGCGTGTATTTTATCAATCAGGTAGTACAAAAAATCATTTACGTTGTTAGCACCTTCTGTATCTGTCGAAATTATATCGATATCAACGTTGGTGTTGTTGCGACATATAAGCGGGTAACTAAAATGGCTTTCGTGTTCATTGGGGCCTACAATATCTGTCACAAACGGCAGAAAATTAACACTCATTGACATGATCACCACACCAATATCAAACCCGAAATATTTTTGTGAATGTCGCGCTTTCAAAATTCTGCGACGTGTTTTCTTTTTAGTGCCATCATCAGAGGCATGTTTTTTTCCACCTAAATCGTAAAGATCAAAAATCGGCAAGTTGATTAGGCAATTACCAATGGTGTCTGCTGCATCACGTAGTGTTTGTAATCTGACATGATTTTTGTCGGCAAGCTCTAGTCGCTTATATTTAAGATTAGATCGTTTTGAAAAGGCATAAGTGCCTTGCATAGTGCCGTTAGCAAGTATAGATGCTTTGATTCCAAGGTAATCATGTTTGATCGATGTGCCACGTTGTTTGATATGAGACATAGATTTTATGAAATGACATTGCTGTTCAACAAAATCAAATAATTCAGATATCGTTTTAATTTCAAGTTGATCATAAAAAGGATTATCAAGTTCGCTATTATTTTTTGGATATGGCAGTCTCCAATCGAGTGCACCATCACGATGTTGAATTATATTGATATGTTTGTTTTCACCATTTAATGCTCTCTTATTGGTTCGCTCAATTAATGGTTCAAGTATCGCCATCAATTCAGACAGTGTGTCCCCAATGGGTCGCAATAACATTTTGTTGTTAATGTCTTTTAGAATTTTGTCTTTTTCTTTTTTCCAGTCAGGCGATATTTTAATCTCTTCTTCAAAGCTTTTATAGCCAAGCGAATCATTCACAAATACACGGCTTTTTTTAATATTTTCCCTGAGCGCACGATAAAGGTAGAATTCATATTGATACTGATTTAGCGTTTTTTTAGATTTTTTTGCTCGTTTCTTTTTCATTCTTTTCTCCTGATTTTTCTGTAAAACAATCGATTAAAGATTTTGGTCTAATATGTGCCGTAGGTATTGAGTCATATGGCATTTTTTTCAATGGTTTTTCACTTTCAATCGATGATTTTAAAAATTTAACAGCTCTAAAAAGATCTTTGAGGTGCGCGCTGCCTTCAAAATCAATAGCTAAAAACAATGGTCTTAAATTGACAAGAAGCGACTGATAATTGTTTTTATGATATTCCCAAATTAATTTTTGCTCCTGTCTTTTTCTGCTAATTTCTTTTTGCTGTAACAGCTTACTGTTTAAAACGATATCCTCTTCTGACATCACCTTAAGCGCATGCTTTTTTATTTTATTGCCATCCAATCGCATGATCTTGTCATTCGCAAAAATGCCTATTAGTTTTCCGATTGGGATTCTCGCGCCATCCAACGGATCTTGCATTGTAGCCATGATTTTTTTGGCATACTTTATCGCATCGTCATGATATTTATCGACGTAATATATGAATGCTTGGATAAGATTATTGGTTAATTGTTCGCAGCGACTTTTGACGTAACAGATCAAATACAAATAGGAAAGTTCTTTGGGTAGGCGTGATAACCTTTTTACAGTGAATAATTTTGCTAAGTCTGAATAGTGACCAATCATACGACCCGATAACATTGATTTTGGTAGAAATTGTTTTGCAAATTCATAAATGGGTTTACAAAGCTCAAGTTTTCTAATTTCTTTTTTTATTTCCGCTGTTTTAAAGCTTTTTGCGTCAAATTTTAAGGCGGTAATTTCATAAAATGCCTCATCACGTTCAAACAATCTGTCTAGTGCTGCACATGTGCGTTTTTTAATGTTGGATTTGACTAGCTTAATAAGGCGTTCTTCTTCATCCTTTAGCGCGGCACCTATTAAATCTTGTAACCGCGAGTACGGTGGCAACACTAATTTTTTACGTTCAAGGTGTTTGACGATTGCATCAAATACTTCTGATAAATTTTGCGTTGTTTTTGCAAGATCAGATGCTTTATTTAAAATTAGCTTGTCTGTTTTAACACTGTCATCGCTAAACCTCATAAGCTGCAATATTTTATTTTTAGATAACCTTTGTATTTTTCGTGTTGGTAATTTATACGGTATACGATCATGTGGCATGTAGTGTTGCATGATAAATAAAACATCAGATTTGATATCCTCATAATTGATATTGAAGAATTGATGTCGTGCCTTAAAGTAACCATATTGCAGAATAAAGTAGAGTTTTGATGATGTGTTTTTGCCATTTGTTTTTTGTATTTTTAATGTTCTTAACACATTTTTTGGTAACTCAAAAAAATGAATCTGCTCAACGGGATTAAACCGAGGTATGTCATAAATTGCGGTCACTTCATCTTTATGCAGGATTTGTAACCGTTTTTCCTTGTTCCTTTTGGTTTTCTTGTCTATCTTGGTTGCTTTTTCCACTGTTATTTCTCGCTAGATTTAACATCATCCCTGCGGCATTTTGATCAAATCGTTTTCCTTCATCGATATATCCCATAACAGTGCTATCAGAACGCCATCGTCCTTGGCGTTTAATAGATGAAAATGGCACATTGTTACGGCTCGCCTCTGAGGCAAACCCGCGTCGTAAGCTATGTCCACTGTAATTTTCTGCATCAGCTAAATTACAAGATTTGGCGATATTTTTAATCAACGCATTTACCTGACGTGGTTGAATACTTTCATTAGTAACTATTCCTTTTTTGATATGGCAAAACACATGTCCCGATTCACACTGTGATTGTTCACGCCATTTAATTAACGCAGTGACAGGACACAGCAGCCCTTCACCAGAGGGGATTGCGCAGATTTGCCCATCACCGCCTTGATCTGTTTTTGATCTGCTGATTAAAATTTCAATACCTTCTTTCACAAAACAAACGGACTCCCAGGTAATATCAACCAATTCACTGCGCCTAAAAGCACCAAAAAACCCAAGCTGTAGTAATGCACTATTTCGATAATCAATCAGGCGCTTGGTGTCTTTTAAAGACGATATCATGGTTGTTAATGCATCCAGCGTTAGTGCAGCAGCCTTATTTTTAGGTTGGCCATGCGTATTTTTAATACCAACGAGTGTTTTTCTTATCGCCGCATGTGCAGTGGGGTCATTAAATCCTTGATATTGGTGCCAATTTCGCAATGCGGTCAATCTCCTTGTGAGGGTTCGGGTATTCAGAGTTTTTGCATGGTCGTGCAAGTAGCACATCACTACGTCTGACGAAGCTGGAAGCTTGCCGCCCCAGGCAATGAAGTGACGAATATCCGCTTGATAAGCCTTTCTTGTGTTTTGGCTGGTGGCGGCGACGATATAATTTTCACTGGCGGATATCGATAATTCTTTGTAGGTATTGTTGGTTAATTCATTTTGGTTGTTACGTAATGATGAAGTTTTATCCATTTTTTGGGCTATGCTGGTTTTGTTGTCCATTTTTTATGACTCCCTTCAAGTTTTTAAAAAAGTAGCTGGAAATAGTGGGTTTTGTACCATTGGAATGAAAGGTTATCACAAAAAAATTTTAAATACGCCGATAATTTGCATTATGGTCGATTCAATTCTTGATTAAAAAATCGTTTTCAAAATTAACTAAAACGTTATATTATGCGATACGTTCTATCTAACAAAAAAATCCGTGGTTAATGACAATGAGTGTTGATTTAGAAACGACATGCTGCTTTGCTAACATTAAAAAACGCCTATCACTTTCGCCTGAGAAACGGCATCAGCGGTATGAGCTGCCATGTGGCTGCGAAGAAGTAGCACTTGAAAATTTGTTCAGCACATATGAATGCCAAGAATGCGGGGAGCAGTATTATTATTCATTTTGCCAGAAAGAAATTCTCGAAGAAGATCAGTATTGGCATTGCAATGAGTGCAACAAATGCCGAGAAGATTCAGAATGGCATTGTAAAAAATGTAACAAATGCACCTACGGATTAACACTACCATGCGATTATTGCGGTAAGAAATCACCTTATATGCCGCGATAATCGCAAAAATTAATATATCCAAAAAGAAAAGGAGTTTTTCATGGGAAGAATTGGAATCAGCTATAACGATGTCACAAGAGCCATTACAACGCTTCAATCGTTAAACAAAAATACAACCGTCGATAATATTCGCGAGGTCATGGGCACCGGCAGCAAAAGCACTATCGCGCGTTTTTTACGCGAGTGGAAGGCAAAACATGGGTTAAGTAGTGACGATCACAGCACGCTTCCCAGCGATTTACTAAGCATGGTAAACGGATTATGGACTGCGATGCGAGAAAAGGTGGATAACCAATCTGCTGAGCACAAAAAAGAAATTGATGGAAAAATGACGCAATTGCAGAAACAACTTAATCAACAAAAGCAAGGCACATCTGATTTGCAGCAAAAAATTCATAAACTGGAAGAACAGCACCATAAAAAAACAGAAGAATGTAATTCATTAAAAGCAGCCCTAGCTCTAGAAAATCAAGAAAAAATACAAATGATTGAGCGCGCATCTAATCTTGAATTACGCCATAAGGAAAATCGGGAAGAAAATACAAGACTACACAAACTGCTAAAAAACGTGCAAGAAAACCTCGAACATTATCAAGCAGCAACACAACAGCTTCGACAAGAACAATCATTGCAGATCGAAAAGCAGCATAATGAATTTGAGCAGCAGTTGTCACAACTTCGCAGCCAACTTGAATCGACAAGCACTGAAAAATCCAATTATCAAGCACAGTGCGCGCAACTTAACAAAAGTATTGATGAATTGGAAGCAGAACAAAAAACATTGAACTTACAATATAAAGAAATGCAGCAGAAGTATACAACACTAAAAGCAGCATTTGAAAAGAAAGAAAAAGATTATGAGCAATTATCAAAAACGCATCAGCAACAATCAATAAATTTAGAAAGCAAGCAGTATGCAGTCATTGAATTGCAACTTAGGATAAAATCAAGTGATGAAAAAATTGCGTCACTTGAAGGTGATTTGTCTTCCGCTAAAAATAAAATCTATAATTTGCGTCATGAAAACCAAGTGATTTTGCAGGAAAAAGCAAATTTAGAGGGTCAGTTCAAACAATTGCAAATAGGTGTTCGTGTATGAGTACACACAAATGGGAATTTTCATCACGGTTTAGACGCCATGGATTTGGATGGCGGTCAGCAACGCCAATAAAACGCATAAAAGAAGCGATATCTGAAATTAAAAAAATCTCTAAAAAAGAACCCGTAATTGCCGCAGAAGGTGCGATTTTATTTCTTGAAAAAATATCGCCGGCGCTAGCTAATGTGGATAGCTCCAGCGGCGCAATTGGAAACGCTGTCTATCATGCAATAGAAGCACTCGTTCCTATTATTTCAAGGGCTGAAGTACCCGACAAAATAAGACAAAAATGGGTAACCCGGTTATGGAATGCGATTGAACAAGATAATATTCCCTATATTGAACATCTTGAAAGTTATTTTGGACAATTGTGTGCAAAACCAGAAATTGCATCACATTGGGCTGATGAATTTATCAGTCTTGTAAGGCATATTTGGAACCCTACAACAACGGGGTTTAATTTTTATAAAGGAGTCATACCCTGCCTGTCTGCATTGCTTTTTGCAAAACGATACGATGAATTATTAACGCTTCTTGAAAATGCACCACACAAAATGTGGCATTACAGAAAATTTGGAGTTGATGCATTAATTGAACAAAGCAAATTAGAGGAAGCACTTTGTTACACGAAAAAATCCGGCGGGTTAAATTGTCCGTACGGGCAAATTTCACAAAAATGTGAGGAAATCTTGATATTGATGGGTCGTAGCGATGAGGCCTATCAGTATTACGCCATAAGCGCTAACCAAGCGACAACTAATCTCGCCACGTTTCGTGCTATCGTCAAAAAATATCCACATAAAAAACCAGAAGATGTGTTGCATGATCTGATTCAGAGCACGCCAGGCAATGAAGGTAAATGGTTTGCAGCCGCAAAAACAGCAGGTTTTTTTGATTTGGCAATAGAATTAGTCTCAAAAAATCCTGCTGACCCAAAAACGTTGGCGCGTGCAGCAAAAGAATATGCTGACAAAAACCCAAATTTTGCAATTGAAGCAGGGATGGCAAGTTTGCGATGGATTAATGAAGGGTATGGGTATGAAATTTCGCGGGCTGACGTGTTAATGGCATATTCTGCAATTATGATTGCTGCGAAAAATATAGGGGTTGGTGAGGTAAGGATGAAAGCAAAGATCAAAGAGTTGATTGAAAAAAAACCTGGATCTTGTCTACACGAAGCTTTGAAATATCATTTAAGCGAGTAAGCTGAAAAGGTAAGGGGTTACAGATTTTGGGAAAATATGTAATTTGACTCATCCATTGGCAGATGCAGTATAAAACGAGGGGAATTTTAGGGGAAATTAACGTAAAAACAGCTCAGTGGCGCGGGTTATAAACTGCTGGGAACATTGGCGGGGCATTTCAGTAGACCCCCAAATTAGAGTTCAAATAGGGTTCATGTGCTACGCCGAATTTTGCGCCCCCCACCTAAAAGATCTCTAACAGGGTTCTTTTAGGGTTCGCAGAACGGTAGGAGAGATCACTATGGCACAGAGAGGGCTC
>JAUIAD010000057.1 GCA_030425685.1 Gammaproteobacteria bacterium
TCTATGAGCAAGCTCGGACTAAACACAGGAACGTAGGGGCGCAGCATGCTGCGCCCGCAAACATCCGCGGCACAGATTCGTTTACCGCCACCCACACCCAAACGGGCACAGCATGCTGTGCCCCTACGGGTTTTAAATTATCTATGAGCAAGCTCGGACTAAACACAGGAACGTAGGGGCGCAGCATGCTGCGCCCGCAAACATCCGCGGCACAGATTCGTTTACCGCCACCCACACCCAAACGGGCACAGCATGCTGTGCCCCTACGGGTTTTAAATTATCTATGAGCAAGCTCGGACTAAACACAGGAACGTAGGGGCGCAGCATGCTGCGCCCGCAAACATCCGCGGCACAGATTCGTTTACCGCCACCCACACCCAAACGGGCACAGCATGCTGTGCCCCTACTGGTTCTTTATAATTGGTGCTGTATAATGATTTAAATACTAAGGCGCAAGATCATTTGCAACTTCTTTTAAAAAGACATCACTAACCACCGCCTTGACTGGCAAACACCAAAAGCGTTCATCAGCAAAAGACAAGCATTTCACTGCATCTTTTTCGGTCATAATAACAATATCATCTTTTAAAAAATCAAAATCTGCGACTGTGTAATCATGATGATCAGGAAATGGATGTTCAACAACAGTATAACCCATAGCCACCACCTGCTGAAAAAATCGTTTTGGATAACCAATACCTGCTACCGCATGCACTGTCTTTTCTGTAACGAAATTATTATTCTTAGGATTAATGAGTTGATAAAAATCCCCCGCAACTAGCTGCATTGAATATTCATCTTTATACACACTGTTGCCATTACAAACGGTAAAATCAACACCGCGCAAACGCGTTTGCGGTTCACGCAAAGGTCCTGCTGGTAAGCAAAATCCATTGCCAAAGCGGCGCTCGCCATCAATCACGGCGATTTCAATATCACGCCCCATTGCATAATGCTGCAAACCATCATCACTAATGACCACGTCGCAATCATATTTTTCTAATAAAGCTTTTACTGCCGCAACACGATCAGGACCAACGACCATCGGGCAGTCTGTTTTTTTCACCAACATAACGGGCTCATCACCATACCACTCAGGATGATTATCAGGCTCAACCACTTGTGGCCAACTAGGTGCTTTGCCTTTATAGCCTCGGCTTACCAGACCTGGTTTAAAGCCTTGTGTTTTTAAAAATTCGACTAAGGCAATAACAAGCGGTGTTTTGCCATTGCCGCCGACGGTAATATTGCCAACGACGATTAGCGGGACAGGAAAATAAGTTGTTTTTTTTAACCCTAAGCGAAATAACAAGCGGCGGAAATAAATAATAATACGATAGAGTAGAGAGAAAGGAGATAAAAGCAGCGCGAACAAACGTGCCTGAAAACATTTTTGATACCAAATTTTCATAGGCCCCTATCCTAGTAAAAAAAAACCGGTTCTAAAAACCTATTTGAAAAACCTATTCAAGAATCATTTCAAAAACCATTTCAAAAACCGTAGGGGCGCAGCATGCTGTGCCCGCAAACATCCGCGGCAGCAAACCCAACGGGCGCAGCATGCTGCGCCCCTACGGCCGATTAGATAACCAATTCAATAATCTATTTACCAACCGATCTTACACCGGCGCCGCCACCCCTTCAGAAAACTGCATACGATGCAAACGCGCATAAGCCCCCTGCTTCACCAGCAAATCATCATGCGTCCCGGTCTCAACAACCTGCCCATCATCCATCACAATAATCCAATCTGCATTTTCAATCGTTGATAAACGATGGGCAATAACCAAAGTCGTGCACCGCTTCATCAGATTATCAAACGCTGCTTGAATTTGTCGCTCTGCATGCGTATCCAATGCCGAAGTGGCTTCATCTAAAATTAAAATAGGCGCTTGCTTAAATAAGGCGCGCGCAATCGCTAAGCGTTGACGCTGCCCACCCGACAGCAGCAATCCATCTTCACCAACCACCGTATCAAACCCATCGGGCAGTTTTTCAATAAACTCAAGCGCATTCGCATTTTCTGCTGCTTTTCTTAAACGAGCCTCATCAATATCATCACCTTGCGCATAAGCAATATTTTTAGCGATGGTATCGTTAAATAACGCGGTATGTTGTGACACTAACGAGAACTGATTACGTAAACTCGGCAAACGCACGCTGTTAATATCAACACCATCAATGGTGATTTGACCCGATTCCAATTCATAAAACCTTGGCAGCAAGTTTATCAATGTAGATTTACCACTACCGGAACGACCAACAATCGCCACCGTTTGCCCATGATGCACTTTAAACGAAATATCTTTTAACACCGGACGGTCAGAGCTTGCATACGAAAAGTTAACGCGATCAAAAACGATTTCACCACGCACCGATAAAAACTGCTCGGTTCCGCTATCTTTTTCACTCTCTTTATCCAACAACTCAAAAATACTGTCTGCGGCTGAAATACCTTTTTGCACGTAGCTATTCACATTAGTCATACGACGCATTGGTCGCAATAACATAATCATTGCTGCAGCTACTGCCGCAAAACTACCTGCGGACACCGCCATAGAAGGCTGCGTTGCTAAATATAAGACAATAGCAATAGGAATCGAAATCAGCACTTGAATCATAGAGGTGCCAATACTATTGGTAACAATCACTTTTAATTCCTGCTGACGATTTTGATTAATCGCTTTAAAGAATTTTTTCGCTTCATACCCTTGCCCGCCAAATAGACGAACGACCTTATAAGCTTCAATCCCTTCATTAGCAATATGCGTAACTCTACCAACGGCATTTTGCACCCGCGTGCTTAACTTACGTAACCGTTTACTAGCAATATTAACGCCATAACCAATAATAGGCGCCACAGTTAAAAACATTAATGACAGTTCCCAATTAATGGTAAACATCACCACAATTAAACCAATTAACAAGGATGCCTCTCGTAGCAAGGTAATTAAAACATCAGAGCTTGCCTGCGCTACCTGTTCGACATTATAAACAATAGTCGACAATATATTGCCTGAACTGTTTTTATCATAAAATTTAGCGGGTAATTTTAATAAATGATCAAAGATCGCTTTGCGCAGATCCATAATAACATTACGCGCAACACGGCCAATAAAATAATTAGAACAAAAACCCGCAACACCACGCACAGCAAAGACAAAGACTAACAGCAATGGCAGCCACTTAATAAAGGCTGTCTCACGATTGATAAATCCGCGATTAATGATCGGTTTTATCATCCATGTAAAACCAGCATCGAGCAGCGAGAGGATAATGGTGCCAATAATACCAAATACAAATATTGACCAATATTTCTTGGCATAACTTAACAAGCGGCCATATACTTTCCACGCCGTCTTAGAGGTTTTCTTCATTGCTATCACTTTCCCATGCTATGTCACTAAAAGATGAATAATAATCGATCTATCTCTGCCTGTCGATCGAATCCTTATGTTAAAACTAATCGATTGATTTAATAAGCACTTCTTTATCACATATGCGCAATACCTGTATATAAAGAAAACAATAAAACCAGTCCCAGCATGCGCCCTGGCCAGCCCTTGGGGGCTAGTAATATCAACACACCTAATATGCTCAATATTAATACATATAGTGAATTTATAGGGTGAAACCAGATAACACCAGGCAATGCTGCTAACCAGCGTAAATAAGCCCACAATGGCTGTAGCAAGCTGGCTACCAGCCACCAAACCACATGCGTCAAGGGCGGAACCATTGCCGCTAGTAATGCAGCTAGCAAGCACAAAGGCACTATCACCATTGATACCCATGGAATAGCAATAAGATTAGCTGCCATCATCACCAATGAGACTTGTTTAAAATAGAATAAGCTTAAAGGTAACAAACCAATAAAAATAACACCCTGTAAATGCAACCATTCATAGAGTTTTTTATTAGTGCCTAACCGTGCCCCAGAAACATAAGCCAAACAAGCGACAGCAGAAAAACTTAGCCAAAAACTTGCTGACCAAACAGCTTGTGGCTGCAAAAAAAGAATCAACGAAAATGCCAATAACAAACGTCGCCACATCGGCACCCAACGGTAAAACAACGACGCAATCATCACCATAGCAATCATAATCACTGCCCGCTCAGTCGGTAAAGAAAACCCCGCCAACAATCCATATAAAATGGAAAAAATCAAAGAAGACAATGCCGCTACCCGTGGAGCAGGCCAACGCAAACATAGCCACGGCACCCGACGCCAACACCAAGCTGTTAAAAAATAAATAACGCTAGCCACCAAACCAACATGCAATCCTGAGATAGCAATTAAATGACTAGTTCCCGTCAGCTGAAAAATCTGCCATTGTGATTGTTGCATTAAACTACGCGCCCCAACCGTTAAGGCTGCTAAAATGGCGCTTAATTGTGGATTGATATCCGACCAACGTATTTGTTCTAATAAATATTCCCGCATTTTTAACACTAAAGAATGAACATTGTGGCGATGCCGCAATACATATTTTGCGTGCGGGATCACGTAGCCTGCAGCGGAAATACCTTGCAAAAAGAGCCAATGGCGATAGTCAAAACCTTGACGATGATGAATATCTCGTAATGATTTTACATGCACAACAACACGCAACGTATCGCCTACCATAAACCATGGATAACGCCCATACCAATTTAAACGCACCAATACCGGCTTGCTCTTTGCTGCCAAAACTCGCTGTGATATTTTTTTAATATTCAATATAAAACTAACACCATATTTTTTATAATGCGGTAAATTAGCCACTTGACCTTCAACAATTATTTTTTTATGCAACGTATAAGGCGATAGGTCGAAAGGTTGTAAACGATAAACGGCATATTGTGCCCATCCTATAGAAAAAAGAACAGACAGCAGCATTAACAATATTAACCGATAACACTCAAAGCACCATACTGCCATCACTACTATCACCAGCAGCACTACCCACACATAGCAATGCCAAGTAGGCAAAAACCACGATAAAAAACTTCCCCCACAAAAGCTTAGCAATATGGGCACCATACCAATCTCCTAATTGAACATCTACAGGAGTTTCGCACTTGTGCGAAACTCCTGATCTAATTAACTTAACAGAAAGCTAAACACCAAGGTATACGTAGTGCTATAATGAAAAGAGTAACGATCATGGAGAGCACACCAATGACAACACGACATATTGCCCTAGTCGCCCACGATGGCATGAAAAACAACCTTATCAAATGGGTTAAACAACATTCACATTTATTAACGTCACAAACTCTCTATGCTACTGGCTCTACCGGCAAATTAATCGCCGATAAACTCGATATCAGTGTCAATCGATTAGAAAGCGGCCCACTTGGTGGCGACCAACAAATCGGTGCAATGATCGTTGAACGTAAAATTGATATGCTGATATTCTTTTGGGATCCACTAGAAGCGCAACCACACGACCCTGATGTACGCGCCCTGCTGCGTATTTCTGCGGTTTGGAATATCCCTGTGGCTTGCAATACTGCAACTGCTGATTACCTGCTTTCTTCAACTTTATTTACCAGCGATTATCAGCCAGAAATTCCAAACTTCGAACACTATCGCAATCGCACTTTGGGATAAATGGCTTTTACAAACCTAAAATGTCGTTCCTGGTGTCATATCACCAAAATTAGCAACGAAGGTTTTTTTGAATTTAAGACTGCGTTAATACAAACTGCAAATTTGTAAATTTTCTTGTGCTATTTCAGCTTAATTTAATATTAATCTGTTATTAATGTCAGCTTTACAAAGGACTAGCAAAACATAATCTATTTCACACAGGGAGGCAAATAAAAAACATACTGGTGAGAATTAATGAGAGAAGATAAAACATCATCAACTATAGCAAAAGAAAAATTAGACTCCCTAAAAAATCTCAAACGAGGCGCCATTTACAGGAGAACAAAAGGCTACACAGACAATACCATAGTTACAACGCAAAAGTACGCATACTTACTAGCTACCACTGGCATAAAACCAGCAGGGTTGGTCGAAAGACAAATTTCTGCTTCATACCAAAGTCATGCAAAGGCCACAGCTGCTGCTGGCACCTCGGGAAAAGTTAAATCCGTGCTAAGAGTAGACCTTACTACTGGCGAGCAAGTTTACATGGCTGGCAAAATCTGTTTTGTGGAGACAAAGGACGATACTTCACCGACAAAAAGAAAACCAGTCCCTGATGCTTTAATTATGCAAGAGCATAGACTATTCACTAACGTTAAGGGTCATCAAAACATACAACTCTTTAAATATAAAAATAGACGCAACAAATGCAAAGCATTGCTAGTCATGCCAGATTATGGACTTGACTTAATTGTCTATTTAAACACGAGATTTGATATAGGTCAGGATTTCTCACTAAAAGAAAAAGTCGAACTTGCCCTTGGTTGCGCACGCGCCTTAAGTGAAACACATCAAAAAGGCATTATTCACATTGATGTCAAGCTAGGCAACTTTTGTATTGATAAGCAAGGCCAGATAACACTGGTTGATTATGGTTTTGCCCAAGAAACTAAGGCTGGTCATGACTTTGCAGAAAAAACAAACTCATGTGGCTCACTTACTTTTGTGGCCCCCGAAATTATTGAGCAAATACATAGCGCTGACTCAGAAGGCGGTAACAACACCGTCTATAAATACTATAAAAAATCAGACTTATTCTCGCTAGGTCTTTGTATTGCTCCCATCTTTGGTTTTAAACATGTGCTATCCACCAAAAGTGAGCAAGCACGTATAAATCAGATAGTAAATCACTCCAACGATAGTAAATATGACCATGTATTATCTGGCGACAATAACATATTAACTTTCAACGAAACATTTTTCCCATCCTCTGAACTAGATCGTTTACAGGTACCACAACCTATTCTAGACATTTTACTTTCCATACTGCAAAAGAAGCCCAGTGATAGAATGTCTTTGGATCAAGTGATAGAAAAATTGGAGACGTTTGCTGCTAGCCAAGCTAAGGCAAGCAGTTCAAGCGCAAATGACTCAAACCACGCAAGCGCTTCATCATCTGCTTATCAAGCGTTACCGCAACAGGAAGTGGCTGAAAAGAAACTTAGCGATAGTAAGACGCGAAGTGGTAAAAAGGCAGGGTTGTTCAGCAAGAGAGCAAAACCAGTCAGGCAGGCACTCGCCACAACCCCACTCACTAGAAGAGCTGACAGCTGTAGTTTCTAGACACTAGAAGTAGAACAGCTTTACCTAAATAAACGCTGCGGCGCGGCAACTATAACACTTGTCACCGCGCCCCATGCTTTGTGTCTTTGCGCAAGATTGGCGCTGCAATACAGCGTTTAAAATTTTTTTAAATCAACTAATTACTATAAAATCAACTTCAGACTACCCCCACACAAACAAAAGCCTAACTTTTTTTGACTCATTTAATAATTCCTATTGAGCGACAATTACCTTCGCCGATCACCGACAATTACCTTTGCCGGTAGATAGTTATTAACCTCACAGGTTTTGTATGCATATCAGGAGCAAACAATGCCTGGGAAACGAATAACCAACC
>JAUIAD010000058.1 GCA_030425685.1 Gammaproteobacteria bacterium
CTGTATGATCTAATTTATTTTTAATCATATCGGCAATGCTATGTATGATTTCCTCATTAGCGCCACTTAAGGGTGCTACCTCTAACGCAAATCCAATGCTTTCCGTGTTAATAAATAGCTGATCATCTTCATCAAAATAGCGGTAAGGGAGCAATTGAGAAAATCGCTCATAATCCATCCCCATTAACTGTTCCAATTCTGTGGATGATAGTCTCTTACCCGACGTGTTCGTTGCTTTTTCTTCAGTGCCTAATCGATTCAATCGAGAGAAATGTCGTATTGAGCGTTTAACCCAATTTTTAACGTCCACAATGCTTTCCATGGTTAATCGCCCTCTTGCAATTCTGCTGTTTTAATCTCTTTTGCTGGCACACCAATCCAATGCGGCTTTTCCAATACGGTGTAGACATAACTTGGCTCATGATAGTTATTGGCTAAATCTTGATATGGCGCAATCCATATGCGCTGTATACGCCCCTCGGTTCGAACGGGCTCACCTGGCATCGGTGTCACCCCTTCATAACCGGTATTCTGTGCAGAATAACCAAAAGGCTGACTGCTCGTTGGTAGTTGGATGCGTCCACCACCACTCGTTTGATAATCAAAATAACCCGCATTCGCTCTAGCATTCACCTCTGATACTGGCGTACAACTGGTATTCGCCTTTGCATCACATCCGAAGTGGCCATTCATTCCAGCACATCCAGACAGCATGGCTAGCACACCAACTATCGCTATTATTTTTATTCTAATACTATTCATCTGATTTCCCCTCTTTATTCAGTCACATTAGAAAAAGGTGAAGCGGATTTAACGCTCGAGAAATGCTGTGCCTCTTTCAATAATGTTTTAATTTCATCAGTATTGTTTTGGCTTGCAACAGTGTGGGTCGCTGAGCCAGTGCTAGCATGGTTTTGATTGTCCTCTTCATTAACCAATGAAAAGCCACTTTGGAAAATGACGGTTGCTACGGTTCCCGATCCAATTTCAATGATTGGGTGATACTGATCAGCGCGCTGAATATAGTAATGCGCCAATTGACTCATCGCCGTGCTCGCACCACCATACGCTCCGTTTTGCCAAATTTTGCTGGGCGACACCGTTGATGTCACACCGAGCGGTGAAATACTTTGCGTTTGGGTGGATTGCTGAAGGGCTGAGCCGATACCACTTAACATGCCAGAAATACCTGCCATCGCAAGTATCTTGCCATTACGCATCACGGGCGTTCCTTTAATTCCCTCTTTCCCAGCAAAACTTAAATAGCCCTGCACTTTCTTCTCTAAAACAGTCCCATCCCGACGCGTGCAACTTAATTTAGTGAGTCGGGCTTCGCCTCGTTCGCTCGAAATATCGCCATAAATACTCGCCAAAACAAAACACCCTTTTAAGTGACTCCGATGGCCATTGGGCAAGGTGCCGTTATCTAAAATTCGAACGAGTATACCGACAGTGTCGGATTGCCCATTGACCGAGGCGTTCGCATCAGCCCCCTCCAACAACACCGCTTTTGCAAACGTGCCTGCGGGCACATAGGTTCTAGGTGTTCTTGCCTGGTGGCGTAATGTGTTTTTTGATCGATAAGCCACACGATGTAATGTTGGGCTGTTGTAATGAAACTGAATGGTCTCCAGTGGATGCGTTGGTGCCGGCATTTCCTTGTTAGGTAATTCTGATTGATTTGCGCTTGAAAATGGAACACCACTCGCTTTCCCCATAGTTTTTATCGTTGTTGTATCGGATTTCATTTTCGTTTCACGAGCCGCTAAAATACTTTTGACTTCTTTTAATAAGGCAGCATGATGTGCCGCTTGATTGCTTTTTTCAGAGGCTGATGATTTTTGTAATTTTTGGAGCTCATTGCGCAAACGATCCATCTGTTGCTGCTGTTGTTCCAACGCGGATAATTCATTTTTTTGCGTAAAATCGGTTGATAACACACCATCGACGACCGTTGTTTTTTTGTATTGGGAAGGCATCGTGTGTCGACCTTTTTTATGTGACAAGCTATGCAACACCACCGTCATCACGATCAATACAACTAACACACAAAATCCAATGATGTTCTGCTTTTTTTTCATGAATCGATTGAGATTAGTCTCCCCTTCTCCGTCACCCATGAAAAACTGCTTGATCCGTTTCAATTTAAGCATTGGTGGTCACCTCGTAAATATTGGTGGACTCATGTGGCCCCAGAGTTTCTTTTCCAATAGCAACCGCCCTCACCCCAGGCGTATAAAAATCACTGGCAATCAACCTAACCGTCTGTTTTCCACTATTTGTAACTCGCACAACTCGCACCGCTAACTCACCACCCAAGTAGCCTGCACTTACCGTCTCCTTTAAAAATTTTCTCCCGTTAAGGTATTTAGGTAGCTGTAATGCGATCACCTGATTAAATGCACTCGGTGCAATTGCTGTATAGCCTGGTGGTGACTGTGATAACATCACATCTCGCAGCAGATTAACCAGTGTTTCTTCATAAGCTGATGAGTGTTCAAAGCGACGCGCAGCCACTGTGTGATGTCGGTAATAGCGAATAATTTTTGTTTTTGGGAGAAAGCGAACGGTTACACCAGGTTCACTTTTAGGTAAAACAAACAAAGAAAAGTGACGCCCTTTTTGCGTGGTAATAAAGGCAGTAAATGGCTCTTTACCAATCACATTCATAAAGATAGAACCAGACTGGTCGTTATGCGCCATCACACGGTTATTCGGTGCATTCAGGCTTGAAATTTTGTCTTTCACCACAAACAGTCGATTAATGTCTTGATTCGACAAGATGATTTTTGCCTGATCATCATTAGCAATAGCTATGGATGCGGGTTTTATCGTAGTTGTATTATCCGCTAATGCAAGTGATGACAGCAGCAACCCAATTATAATGAATAATACTTTCATCTAGCCTCCCCTTTTATTTTTTATTTCTTCAAACGACTTTAGTAGCAATACTGTGCCATTTTTTGAAAAAGTTAATCTATACGTTTTGGATTCATTGCCAATGAGTCGCTCCCCTACCCAACGCTTTAATTGTCCGTGAATCAATACCATCAATGCTTTTGGGTTAGACTGTATGTGATTAACGTAAAACGAGGAGGCGACCTTATCATCAATGATGGTTTTTTCATCAAAAGCTAATTGTGCTTTAAAAGCTGCATAAAACTCAGGGGCAACAAATTGCAATAACTCTTGATTACTGCCTTGCACGTTTTTGGGCGTAATATTTAGCCGATCGTTTGTCAGCATCATTGCCATCGCTTCTAAATAAGAGGCACTAACACCATTTTGGGTAATGCTTGCTTTTTGTTGAAGACTGGATGGAATCAAAACAATGTCGCGTCGATTGGATTGATGCCATAACAAGAGTCCAAGAATCGCATTACAAATGAGAAGACCAGCGACACTTATGCTCAACAGCTTTATTTGTCGTGCTAATTTTGAAATCAGTGATTTGGCCTGTTTGTATTCCATAACAACTCCAGCTTTTTAAGCAATGTATTCGCGACTTTGCGAGGGTGGCGTTTTTCGAAGCAAATGAACCATAACCGCTTTAGGTAAATACCAGTGACACAAATTAACAAGCCACGAACTCCCCTGCCCCTGCTTCAGCATTTTTATTAAAACAACCGTGGCAACAGGTATTACGATTGATAAAACAACTTTTCCTAAAAAAAAGAAAAACACAGCGAAAAATATGGATGGGATGAATTCATCTAGCGGCAGCCCTAATACTCGGGCTTGCGCATCAAGCGTTTTAGGTACGAGATAAAGACCTCTTTTATTGCTCATAATGATCAACCCCCAATATAGGTAAACATCGCATGAGTGAATAACACGAGAATGGGAACGCCCAATAAAGTAAGCAGGTTCTTTGTTTTTACGTAAACCACGCTTCCCAAAATAATTTCTGCTATGTAAATGGCATAAGCCACTGTGGACCCTGTTCCAAACAACGCTTGTATTTGCGGTTTTACTGCTGAAGCTAATGGGTCTGTTGCCGGATCAGCAAGACACAAATTGCAAACAAACACTCCATACAAAAACAACAAATAAGATGCGATTTTAGCCAATAGTTTATTCAGTTTCTTTTTCATGCTGCACTCGCTTTTTTGCCTCGTAAACATAATTAATCCCTCCATGTTTCTCTTTTTGTTGAACTGCATATAACATGTTCACCGTACTTGTGTTACTTTTGGGAGAACAGCCTAATAGAGAAACTACACTCACTATCATGAACAAGCTTGTTGTGTGTTTTCTAAGTAATAAAACATTTACTATGCACATTCGTGTTGCCCTTTTTTGTAACGTCGCACTTGCCACTCAAATTTAATAATATGTTTAGCCATTAGATGAATATTGCTCGTTGTTGGCTCCACGCCCAAACGCTCATCTAAAAATTCCTTAGCCATCAACCTTGTTACTCTTCTTTCATCTTTTTTGTTTAGTTCTTCCATTAAATCACTCCCTTAAATTAGAGCTCCCTCTATGCATTTAATTTTTTAAAATTTTTTAAGGCTGCAAAGGGGTCTTTATTGTTGTTTACTTTCATTTCAAAATTTCCGCCTCCTGGAAAGACCAAAATTTTATTAAACTTTACAGATAGTAATGTGCCCCCATTCTTGCACAACCGCCTTTTGACGATTTTTGGCTTTTCAGCATCCTTGTATTGCGACCTAATTTTTTTGTCATGATCTCCCATTACTACACTCCTGTTTCATAACTCTTGATACAAGAGAGCTGCAGAATTTTTTTCTGTATAAATGTATTTTGTGAATTGACAAAAATAACCATTCGTAATTCCCCACGTTAATACGTTTTCTTTACGCAATGGCCTCTGTCACAGTGATATGATACGATGAGCTTGGTTATCGGCCTTTGGCCATTGCCTGTCTTGGTTGGAGGTACCAGCTCCAACCAAGACCTTATCCTTTATATTTGATTAATTCATAACCTCAACCCTTAGATCTTATTCTTGACTTGCATTATAAAAACATGTCAAATGAATTCGTTATTTCGCAATCAGTTGAAGTATTATATTGTCATTATAATTTTATAATGTCAACATGTTTTTATATTGCTCAAAGGTTTGATTTACACTATGATTGAAACTAATCCAAAAAATATTAATAATGACCAATTGAAAATATTATCTAAAAACATCAATAAACTTATGCTTGAATATAATATCGACACTAAAACACTTCACTTAGAAACCGGTATTTCTATTTCGGCAATTAATGCACTAAAACGCGGCGCAGGAAATCCAACGCTTGGGACACTTATTGCGCTAGCAAATTACTTTAAAACATCTTTAGATAAATTAATCTATGATCAAAATTCAGACGATCAAACACAGACCTCTATGATAAATATTCCTGTCTTTAGCATTCATGACATAGAAGAGCGATCCGAATTAAATATTAAAGGCTATATTCAACATCCCGAAGAAAAAGAGGTTAATCATTCTATATTTGCGATTCAACTTCATAATAACACCATGTCTCCCTTCTACGAGAAAGGCGATATCTTCATTATTTCACCAAAAATGAAATATTCAGACGGCGATATAGTCATTATAAGAACTCAAGACGCTGTTTCCTGCTTTAGAAGAGTCTTTTCTGCTTCTGATGAAACTTTATTTTCACCCATTAGCCTGAACCCATCCCCTACACGTTATGAAAATTACAAGGTTATTGGTGTAGTCATAAAAATAATTAAAAATATCCACTAACATTATGCAACCTATGATTGAACGTAAAAATCGAAGCAGCTGGCTTCTAAAAATATATATCGCTGCATTAGTTACTATCATGAACATTTGCGATATCACGGCCTTAAAGGTTGTATCATTCTTTGGTATCAATATCGCAATGAGTGGATTACTATTTCCATTCTCATTCATATTGCTTAGCATTATTACTGAGACATACGGTTATCGCGAAACTGGCCGAGCAGTTCTAATTGTACTATTGTCACAAAACATACTGCTCATTACATTATCAGTTGCTGTCAGACTACCGTCCCCCAGCAACACACCAATCTCCCATGAATACTACACGCTATTTTCTGGCATTTGGAGAATCCTAGTAAGTGGTAATATCGCTATTCCAATTGCGTTTTTCTTTAACTCATTTTCAAACTCAAAACTTAAAGTCTTACTGAAAGGAAAAAAATGGGCTGTCCGTTTCTTATTAACCAATTCAATCTCAAAAGCTTTACTCGTTTTTGTCTCATACCCTATCAACTTTTTTGGATTACTCTCTATCCATGACGTTTTACAGCTTTGTTTAAATACATGGCTATTTAAAATTTGTTTTTGCATTATGACTGTCTGGTCTATTCGGTTAATGTCATCAATGAGTACAAAATTAGACTCAACAGATATCTATGATATAAATACTGACTATCGTCTAACAAAACTCTATTCATCAAAACATGCCGGAATAAACGTTTATGGACAACAGCATTAAAATCGCACAAGTTAGTGATTTACACTTAATAAGCCCAGAAGCTAACGAAGAGACATATAAAAGCAGATACAAGAATGCAAGGAAAGTATTCTCTTCCATTCAATCAGCTGGTCAACACGACGCTATTTTTATCACCGGCGACATCTCGGATGACTACACGCAAAATAGCTACAAACAACTCTTAGAAATGATTGAACCCCTTGATTGCAATGTATCTATAATACCAGGTAACCATGATGACATTAAGGTGATGCAAAATACCATTCCAAAAAAATATTTACTATCAACAGAATCTTGTTTGTATCTCGATTGTTATAAGTTTATATTTGTTGATACCGTAGTAAAAGGAGAAATACACGGACTAATTAATAACAACGCCCTTTCTCAACTAAAAAATCAACTAACAAACTCAGATAAAAAAACGTGTATCATTATGCATCACAATCCAATCCCAATCAACCAAATAATATACAACAAATATATGCTGAAAAATTTTAATGAGTTCCTTGACATAATTCAACAATATGAAAATGCTCTGCAGGGGAAGATTTCGCCAGGGTTAGTCACTTTATGCTTGTATAGAAGTATGGGATACACGTTTGGAACGTATCATTTTATCACTTCGCAGGGATGTTTTCTTAAGGTTAATTTAATACAAC
>JAUIAD010000059.1 GCA_030425685.1 Gammaproteobacteria bacterium
TATGGTTAATATTTTATTAATTTTTGGTTGTTAGGATTGATCTCAATTAAGCTCAGAATATGAATATACCGGAATTGCAATAATGAGAAAAATAACATCAGACCACAAAGATATACAAAAAGAACAGAAAGTTAACACGGCTTCTAATACTTTACCCCCAGACCTTCCCAATAAAATAGCCACCTTACCAATCAGTTCGCTGGTAGAGCTATTAAAATATCAACCTGGGCACAATGATCATGCTGATAAAAGCGAGGCGAGCTTATGGCATATCGCTGTTGCTGCAACTAAGAAAGAGGCTGAGGCACTCAACGCACTGGCACCCAGGCTCGCCGAGATTGACATCAACAGCTTAGGTGAATTATTAAAATCTCAACCTCAAAGTAATGATCATGCCGATAAAGGTATGAACGCGTTTTATTTTATTGTTGGTGCCGCCGTAAGTGGAAACCCGGCTGCACTTAATGCCCTTGCTGGTAGAATTAACGAGCTTGAATTGAATACTTTGGCTGAATTATTACTATCGCAACCTGTAAATAATGATAACCCGAAGATAGGCAATACGGCGTTTCGACTGGTGGCTCTTGCTGCTAACTATGGTCATACTGCGGCACTTGATGCTTTGGCACCTACACTCGTTAGGCTTGAACGTGATACGCTGATTGAATGCTTGCAATCTCAACCTAAACAGGATGGTAGTCTTAATAAAGGTAAAACAGCATTTTGGTATGTTGCTTCTGTTGCTATAAAGGGGGTCCCAGCTGCTCTTAATGCCTTGGCACCAAAGCTTGCTGAGTTAGAATTTAACCAGCTGATTGAGTTGCTCAAAGCTAAACCTGAACATGAAAATGATCGTCTTAAAAACATAAACGCGTTTCACTATATATCTTGGGCTGGAGCAATTAAACATTCTGCTGCGCTCGATGCTATTTCTTGCAAAATCGCTAATATTGAATTTAGCACGTTGATCAAATGGTTGAGTGCTCGCTGTGACAGATCAGGTAGGACGACATTCTACAATGTTTGTTTTGCCGCTTTAAATGATCATCCTGCTGCACTCAACGTCATTGCAGCCAAGCTTGCTGAATTTGATATCAAGACATTGATAGATTTTCTTAAAGATAAATCTAGTTCTCCTAACGATCCAAACTTAGGATTGACGGTATTTTCAGTAATAGCGAGTGCCGGCAATAGGTACCCAGATGCACTTAACGCCCTTTCCCTCAGATTTCCCGAGATTGAGACTCGCACGCTAGTTGAAATGTTGAAAGTTCAGGTGGCAAGAGATGATCATCCGAGTAAAGGCGTAAATATATTTAGGAGTATTGCTTATGCTGCTGCATGTGGGTATCCGGATGCACTTAACGCATTGCGCCCCTTGTTGCTCAATCTTGATCTTGAGACGTTGGCTGAATTATTAAAATCTTCTCCCGATAATCACACCATGCCTGATAGGCATAATAACTACATGAATGCGTTTTGGTTTATCACTACTGCCGCGGCAAAGGGATGCTCTGATGTACTTGAAGTTCTTGCACCTAAATTAGCTGAACTGGATTTTGATACCCTAGTTAACTTGTTACAGTCTGAACCCCTAAAAAATATCGACCCTAGCAACAGCGCCACGGCGTTTTGGAGTATCAGTATCGCTGCTTTAAAGGGAAAATCTGCTGCGCTTAATGCTATCGTTTTGAGATATGATGAGTTTAAGGCAGACGTATTCTTATCATTACTGGTGCATAATGGCTGTATATATATAGAGAACTTTCTCCAGATCGTGCACATGCTAGCTAAGCATAATGAATATGCTAAGATAGAGAGCATTGCGCAAGAAGTTAATAGGGTGGTAAGTGACGGAATTATATTCGCAGAACTCTATAAAAATGACATGTATGACCACTTATTTTGCCTTGGTGATGATAGGGTAAAAGAAATTTTTCAACAATCTTCCATTTGTATTCCGGGAGAAATAGATAAGAAATATCACGTTGCACTATGGTTTTCTCAAGTACTAAATGGATTGGCCAGTGAAGCAACAGATAATCGCATGGGTGGTGATTTAAGTTTACCTTTTGATGTCAATGAAGATATCGTTAGTTTAACAGCATCCGATTATCATGTGTGTGGTGACCTACTCAACAAGTTATTGCAAGCGCAATTTAATCATAGTGCTGAAAATCAATCAGTCAGCAGCATCCAGAAGATCTTTCTTTTGGTAAATTATTTCAAACTTCATTATAACAAGCCGCTATCTGTTGATCAGATCAATATGCTATGGATGGCTACAACACGCATTAAAGCAGACAGAAAACCCTATCTTGAAAGGTGCTTCAGGTATTTAAAAGAGCTCATGAATAGCCGATCAATAACCGCTGCTAGTCTTTCATTGCACGGAGAAATTAGAGACTTAATAATTTCACTTGGCTTAAGTTATCTCAATCCCCCGGGGAATGTATTTACCGAAATTAAAATGACATCAATGCCTCTCAATGTGCTTTTTAATATCGACGGTGACTCACTTAATGCCGTGGCAACCGAAATGAGTGAGGAGCTTGCGCCCCTGAAAAAAAGATCAGCGAACCACTTATTAGAACAAAAGAGAGCTGAGCCTCAAACAAAGAGAGCAAAAAACGAATCGTTATCAGTCTCCTCTGGTATTACGATTTTCCCCAAATCAGGTAATGAGGGGTTGCCAGCAAGAAAACAGAAGACAAACAATGAAAGCAAGGCTACACCAATCATCCCTTAGATAAAAATCCTGGGGGCAGGCAAAAAAAGAATATTTAAATGCCAAGCTATACCTGGTTCAAATACCGCTTTTTTTGTCTGACCCCTTGTTCGATCAGTTAACTCACCGGCTCTACTCCGTCAACTTAGCAGTTAACCTACCAAACTTTGGCACATCTCATCAACAAAAAATATAGTTAGCGCAGCAAACGCTGGTATAACGATATTTGCCGGTAAACACGTAAACTTGAGCAATGTAATAAATGTGGCTTCATCTACATTTAGACCATTTTAATGAGAATAAAACGCGCGGCAATTTTAATGACCTACTTAGCTAGGGCTAGGGTTGGGGTATTAAAAATAAATCTTACCCCTTTCAATAATGGAGTTTTATGTGGAAAAATACGATAAATTAATACTTTTTTAATATAACGATGATATTATTTTTACAGTCTAACCACAAGATATAGGAAAAATAATATGTATCTGATACTACACCTATATCAGCAGTTCAAAACATACACATATATGGGTCAGCATGAGAAAAGAAGAAAAGAATAAGTGCGCACAAGTTCGCAATAGACAATCTATGCAGTTTTCGATCGAAGTAAAGTCCATCCAAAATTCTGATGACTCGGAACTTTTCAGTCCTGATAACTCAGAATCTTTCTATCCTGCTGCCTCAGAATTCCTAACTTTTAACATCCCGGAGCCTTTAAATCATGTTGGCTCTGAACTTTTCAGTCCTGATAACTCAGAATCTTTCTATCCTGCTGGCTCAGAATTCCTAACTTTTAACATCCCAGAGCCTTTAGACTCTGAGCATCTCAATCCTTCGCAAGATAGTGCTCCTTTGAGCCACCGATGGGAAGAAAAGTTTGGTCGAATACCTGGTGGTTCAGAACCCATCAACCCTGGCATCTCTAAACCCGTCACTATCGATTTGACCGCCGCTGATGAAGCCACCAAGCGTGTTGCGGTCAAACGTATTTTGAAGTCACGAAGCCGCAAAGCTATTCAAGAGATGTTGGAGATGAGCGTGCCTGCTTTTGCTCCCAACCAACAGCCTGTGGGTTTATTGGAGTGGTATATTCGAACTGCCGCTGATGACGTCGCCAAGCGTGTTGCAGTCAAAGACATTTTATTATCACAGTGCAGCAAAGCCATTCAAGTCTTACAAGCGATGACCGTGCCTGCCTCTGACAAAAATCAAGCGCCTAAGGCCTTATTGTTGTGGTATATTCAAACCGGCGGTCTCAAGGAATGTATTGGTGTGATGACAGCGAATGATTTAGGTATAAATTACAAAAAGTTTTTGCTGAATAATATTCACCCCGAGATTTACGATTCATGTATAAACTACTCCTTAAGTGATAAATGCCCAAAATTTCATAAAAAAACGCTGAACCACCTTTTCAATACGTTGCAAGATGACGCACCTAAAAAGAAAAGTAGCCGATCAAAAAAAACGTCTGGCCGAATACCCGATGGTTCAGAACCCTTCAACCCTGATATCTCTAAGCCCGTCACTATCGATTTGGCCGTCGCTGATGAAGCCGCTAAGCGTGTTGCGGTCAAACGTATTTTGGTGATACAAAGAAGCGCAGCCATTCAAGAGTTGTTAGAGATGACCGTGCCTACTTCTGACCTCAATCAACAGCCTATGCCTTTATTGGAGTGGTACATTCGAACCGCCGGTGATGAGGCTGCCAAGCGTACTGCCGTCAGGCATATTTTATCAGCAAATTGCCGCAAAGCTGTTCAAGACTTGCAAACGATGACCATGTCTGCCGCTGACGCAAACCAACCGCCTGAGGCCTTATTTGTATGGTATATTCGAACTGCCGGTAGCGAAACTGCCAGACGTGCTGCTGTCAAACATATTTTATCGACAAAGTGCAGCAAAGCTATTCAAGACCTGCGAACAATGATTATGCCTGCCTCTGACGCAAATCAACCGCCTGAGACCTTACTTGTGTGGTATATTAAAAACGCCGGTGATGAAGCTACCAAGCGTGCTGCCGTGAGAGATATTTTGTCATCACAATGTAGCAAAGCCATTCAAGAGATGTTAGAGATGAGTGTGCCTGCTTCTGGTCCCTACCAACAGCCTATGGCTTTATTGGAGTGGTATATTCGAACTGCCGCTGATGACGTCGCCAAGCGTGTTGCGGTCAAAGACATTTTATCGTCATACTGCAGCAAAGCTATTCAAGAGTTGCGAACGATGAGCGCGCCTGCCTCTGACCCCAATCAACAGCCTATGGGTTTATTGGAATGGTACATTCGCAGCGCCACCAATGAAGCTGCCAAGCGTGTTGCGGTCGAAGACATTTTATCGACAAAATGCCGCCCAGCTATTTCTGACTTGCGAACGATGAGTGCGCCTACCTCTGACGAAAATCAATCGCATGAGACCTTGATAGTGTGGTACATTCGAACCGCTGTTAGTCAAATTGCCAAGCGTGTTGCGGTTAAACGTATTTTAGCGACGCAATGTCACAAAGTCATTCAAGATTTGCTAGAGATGACCGTGTCTACCTCTGACCCAAGTCAACAGCCTGATGCGTTATTGAAGTGGTACATTCTAACTGCCCCTGACGATGCCGCCAAGCGTGATGCGGTCAAATGTATTCTAGCGACACAATGCATGAAAGCTATTCAGGTCTTAAAAACGATGACCGCGCCTGCCTCTGATGAAAATCAAGCGCCTGTGGCCTTATTGTTGTGGTATATTCAAACCGGCGGTCTCAAGGAATGTGTTGGTGTGATGACGGCGAGAAGTTTAGGTATAAATTACAAAAAGTTTTTACTGCATAATATTGACCTTAAAATTCGCGATTCATGTGAAAAATATTTTTTCAGTAATAAGTGCCTAAAATCTCATAAAGAAATGCTGAGCCGACTTTTCCATGCTTCGCAAGATAGTGCCCCGTTGAGCTGCAGTCTGGAAGAAAAGTCTGACCGAAAACCCGGTGGTTCAGAAACCTTCAATCCTGATATCTCTAAATCTCGTAAAGAAATGCTGGGCCGAGTTTTCAATGCTTCGCAAGATGACGCACCTAAAAAGAGAGCTAGAAGCAGTCGATTGGTAGAAAAATCTGGTCGAAATGTAAGGCAAAAAATCAGTATTGAAAAGTTGCAAAAAGTCGTTCATCCGTCATCATTCTTTCAGCCTCAACAAAACCGGCGAGGCGATTCTAAAAAAGAAATGACAGATGAGAAGGGAAGTGCGGTCAGATCAAATATGTAGAAATTTCGGGGGTCAGGCAAAAAAAGCAGTATTTGAATGCCAGCCTAAACTGGAAACCATACCAGTTGGCGCCTTTGACAATTTCTTCATGCCACAAGAAGAGCGTTTTTTTCTAACGCCTCAAGGGCTTAAAGGGTGGCTGCTTAAGCTGAGAAATTTTGATATACGAGTGGGTCATAGGCCTAGCGGTCCACTTTTTGTTTTTTACGCGATTGTACACAGAAAAGAGACCACACTCTGCTGCAAAAGTAAAAGTTGATGCGGCAACACCAGTGCCGGCAACTGTTAACTTAGCCATGACAGCTCCCAATAGGGGTATAGCCAATAAACCGCCACTTAAAATAACTCCCGCTACAGCGGCAACTACTAAAAATGCGCCCAATAAAACAATACGTTTATTTCCTCGATGTTTTGTAATAGCCATCTGTGAGACTTGATTTAATTCTTGATAACGCAAACTCGCTTGTTCATTAGTAAGCGCTAAATAAACCACATCTACAAAACGTCTCGCTTAACTGACATCATGCTTCTCCGTCATTAATCAACAGGAGAAGGGAATGGATCAATCGCAGCGACAAAGCACCAACGACCAATCTAATCAAATAATTAAAACTAATAAAAAAGAATATTGGG
>JAUIAD010000026.1 GCA_030425685.1 Gammaproteobacteria bacterium
ATCCCGATGGGGATTTTCAAGGGGAGAATCGGGATTCTCCCCTTGAATCGCCGTCCATGCGAGCTAGTCTCGCATAGGCGAAATATAACCAGGAAGGAGGTTTGCACTGAAAGTGCGAAACTCCTGACAAAGTGAAACCATATTGCTTTATGAAAATACTAACTTTACTAGCAGCAATCGCAGGATGGGTTGACGCAGTCGGCTTTGTACTCCTACCGCATGTATTTCCATCGTTTATGAGTGGCAATAACACCTCACTGATGGTGGAGCTTAATCATGGTAATTTAGGCACCTTTATTATCTATGCCAGTGTGATACTGGCTTTCCTATCTGGCGTTGTCATTGGTGGCATCATAACCAATTCTAATTCACAAAAAAGCAAAGTGCTCGCCTTTATGGTTGAGGCCATGATGCTGTGGTTAGCGATGCTATCCGTTGTACTGCATTATCCTGTGCCCATCACTATTGTATTATTAGCCTTATCAATGGGTATTCATAACTTTGCGCTGCGCAAGGGAGACAAACTGCAGATCAAAACCTATATTTCAGGAACCCTAGTCAGCCTTGGGCATGGCATTTCACATGGCATTTGCCGTGGGGAGTGGTCTAATTGTATCTTCCCCGCTCGCTATTGGTTGAGCTTTTTAATTGGCGCGGGTGCGGGGGCGCTCATTGCTATACAAACTAGTCCATTACTAGGCATTCTGATTCCCGCATTACTAATAACCAGCTTTTGTTTTGCTGAGCTATTTATCTTTTTCAAAATGAAAAATAAGTAAAGAAGCTAACAGTACAACGTCGCTAACAACTTATCAGAAATCTCAACGCCTTTTATCAAAGTTGCCGCATAGAAAAAAATTAGTATAGTTATAAAGCTCTTAGGATATGAGCACATATATTAATTTATAGTGGAGAATACACATAGAAAAATTAGTTAGAAAAGTGACGTCATCACTACTTTGCCCACTAGCAATAGCAAGCAGCATACTATTCCCACTTAAAATTATTGCCAAACAAGTTCCTGGAACGCCGTTTCCTGGCACCGCTTCGCAGATTATTGATCGGGGTTGTACCGAATCGGCTCCGCAATCTACGCCTATACCCGCAATAAACTTAACTCACAACCAACATATCGACGTGGAGTGCTCACAAGGGTCATTAGCAACCTTCTCCGGTTACTGGAACGAATTCCCATTTAACCATTACATCTTTACAATTTATAACGCCGATGGTAGTGTGTCACAGTCATTCTTATCCAACCCACCCCCTATCTCTCAAGCAGATCTTAACCTTGGATGTAGCTTCACCTCACCAGCAGGACAAATAGCAGCACCTACATACAAAATTGTCACATGCCCACATTAATGTACTAAAAATAATTTACACGCTCGAAAGCTGATAAGTAACTTATTAGCTTTTGCGCGCTCATACACAACCCAGCAACTATCTGACTTAAAATGTTATAACGCTCTTCACATTTCCCAACAAACATGATCAAATAAGCGTTTTAGAATAAAGACATGAAATGCAGAAAATATAATATTGCGTTTTTTAATTTTAGCTTGTTTTAGTTTGTTAACAAAACACACTTAAACTAGGAAATATCTATTATGTCAGGAGGACACCTACTATGAAACCATTCAAGAAATTACTATTAATGGGCGCTGCTAGCCTGCTAGCACTACCACTATTCAGCTTCGCAGGCGGACCTGAAAAAGCACAACCTGCACCGTCTCAATTTGTATTTAGAGGATCTGCAGCCTTTGGTCCAAGAGTAGTGGATGATCAAGTAATGCGTCCTTCTGCCTGGGATACCGTTTTGCGTTTAAGCATGTCAGGATTGTGGAACTGTGGTAACCACCCCTGTCGCTTTGGTTTGATGGTTGGTGCAAATACCGCATGGTCTGCACGTTTTAATAGCGTTAACAATCCCACCAGCACTACTGCAGGCCCTGTCTTAGTTCACAATAGCGCTTCGCTTGATTTCCTATTAGTATTTGGTTGGAACTGGAGCCAATGCGGTGTAGAGCTTGGTTTTGGCCCACAAGTTTCCTGGGTTAAATGGCTTAACAGCGTCCAACAAGCAACATC
Source organism: Gammaproteobacteria bacterium (assembly GCA_030425685.1). Taxonomy (GTDB): domain Bacteria; phylum Pseudomonadota; class Gammaproteobacteria; order Coxiellales; family Coxiellaceae; genus JAUIAD01. The sequence goes on from JAUIAD010000026.1 coordinate 2,092, forward strand.
GGGTGTTCGCGTTGCACCAAAACTACGCCTTGCCGTCACGCACATGATTGCACACCATACGCAAATCTTTCTGGCAGCCAGCCAAGCCTTTAACCCCTATGGAAAGTTAAAGTGCACACCTTTAAGCTTTAATTGCTTTGATGACTGCGGATATGTGTCAGTAACGGATCTTACTATTGGTATAAGTGAATATATTTAATCGTATATCCACTGGTAGAAGGCTGATTAAAGCCAGCCTTCTATCCTATCAAGCAAATAAGCAAAGATAATGCACTACTTCTCGTTAATTCTAAGTTGGCGCAATTTGCAAATGACTATCACTTTGAAGCTCAGCAGAATTTACAGCCACTTCCTGAAAAAGATTGTGTCGAGCAACTAACTCCACAGAAGAAGCTGACACTTTTTCGTCAGACTGACTGGCCATCTTAGTCGACAACGCCTCCATATCTTCGACAGACACTTGAGTAAAATCTATAGCTGTTAGCTTCTCACCGATTAACTGAAAAGATAAAAACAATGATCTCAACGAAACTGAATGATCACCCGCCTGAGAGTGACGGCAACTGATCACTCGTTTTTTCAACAAGTAATATACTGGCAAAAGATCGCGTGCTAAAGAACCCATCGCAGATATAACTATTTGCCCTGTTGGCTCATCCACCATATAACTACGCTGAATATTTGATAACGCATTACCAATACCTATAAATGCCGTAAAAAAAAGAAGCGAATAAAATACCCAGCTGCGCACCAAATCTGGTGAAAACCCATGCCGCATAACCGCAAAAATATTGATAACCAGCGGATAGACTGTTAACAAGGGAAGCATGGCTAAGGAAAAAAAATTGATATAACCGCTTATATCATAGCTTGTTTTATCTAAAGAAATACCATGCCGCTCCCATGCCAGTTCAGACAATGGCACGACATTATAAAAAGCAGCAGCAGAGACACCACTTAAAACTGTAGCAAAGAAATGTGGCGTTAAAAATTTACACCAGGAAAAAGTGGCCTCAAGCGGCAAAGGATAAGATATATAAAATGCTCGCAACATATCAATATCCTGCTTACCCAATGCAACCAACCTAGATTGCAAGCCGGCTTGTTGTTGCTTTTCCTCAGTATGTAAAAACATATTGCCAGACAATCCATTTAATACCGGCGTATCAGCATCTCTTGAACTTTCTAAGCATAACTGTATTTCACCGAGCAACAATGCATTAACCTTCTTAATTTTTTCTAGTATTAAAAATTGCTGTTCTTTAGAAACAACAGAACAAAAAATAGAACGCATGCTTGATGTAACGAGCTGATAAACATCAGCAAAAACTGATTTCCACACCAATAAATTTAAATAAAAAGTACACCAAGATAACAAACCAATGATCGCATCATCACTAAAAACACTAACAAGGTCACCTGCCCAAGGCTCATCAATATCATCAAGTAAAGCAACACAGCCATCAAGTGTAAGCTTTGCAATTCCAGACCATAAAAAGCTTTGCAATATTGTTAAAAATAGAAAAAGAAAGTGTTTTACAATGAAAGGAACTTTAGAACCATTTGCATGCTGCAAGCATGCTGTTCTTAGCTCCGCCAACGGATAATAGTCAGCACTAAAGTATTTTCTTGAGACAAAAAAAACCATTGATGAATTGGCCGAAACGACAGTGATTAACGTCAATAAATCAGCAATAACAACACCAACAGAAGGATCACCCCCATCATCATTTAAAAAACGATGCGTTGTCAATAGCGCTTGAAGACCTAAAGGGAAATTACCCATTACCGTAGCAATATAACTTACCCATCTAAACGTTATCTTTAAACGACCTGTAAAACTAACACTGCTTACACTGAGGGTCTTTTCTTCTCGCCCCTTACTATCATCCTGCTTTAGTTTGCACTCGATGAAATCTACCATTAAAAAAAACTCCATATATATAGGTGAGATGAACCACTCTCTATTGCATCGTGATATTTTCTACATCAAAGATTTATCGATAAATTTTTGCTGATAATAAACGTGATAAAAACCAACAAGACTTCCCAAGGCAATGCCGGCAATAACATCGCTAACAAAGTGATAATACATAGCAATCTGCCCAACCACCACTAGAATAGCAAGCAATGCTGACAAAAAACGTAACTTAGGGAACAAATACCAAAGAGAAACAGAAAAGGCAAAGATAAAACTAGCATGCCCAGAGGGGAATGAGGCCATTTGCTCACTACCAGCAAACCAATTAAAGCCATAAACATGATTTTTAACAAGCGAGAGATTATTACAAATAAACGTCGAGGTCCAGTATCGGCTAAATATTACTTTTAATATATTTTTAAGGAAAAGCACGGTGACGACTGCGTTACAGATAGTAAGTACCTTACGATTAAGCAGGCTGCATTTAGAAAAACCAAGGCGAATAAAAAAATATATGTAGTAGAGAAAAATAATAGTGCTGATACCGAAAGTAATGTCATTAGCGATGATTTTTAAAATTGAATATTGGCGCATATGATGTGATGCTAAAAACCATACCAGTTGGCGATCAATAAAAAAATAGGAAATAACGATAAGCACGAGCGAAATTAATAAAAAGAGTAATGCGTTTTTAAATGCCTGATTCATAGTTAGCGCTGTATTGTATTTTTATTGGTGAATTGTTATGAGTAGTTAAAACGGTTTAAATTTTTTAAATATATTATAGGTGGGTATTTTAGTCAAACGGTCTGGCAATTCTATGCTGGCTTGTTGCCAGCTTAAAGTAACGGGCGCAGCGTGCTGCGCCCCTACGTCTATTTTTCAACAACGGTAAGTATATTTGCTAAGTTATTATCCGCCAAAAACAACCCAGTCAGTAAGGCCGTAAAACTTTTTGGCTAAGTCTAGATAGCTATTGGCGCCACCAACATGATTCAACATTATCCTGGCAAGGTCACCGTGAACCGCTTGGGTTGTATTTTGACTGCGTGAGCTGGCATTTTCAAATACCAAATGTGACAGCAATGAATCTACAGCACCCATATAGGTTGCTAATATTTGCGTATCTCCAACGTGAAACGTATTGCCACTTAAATTGGTTGTTAGCTTCTGCATGCCTCGTTTATAAAACTGTTTATTGCTTCTATTCAATTGATCCGCTGTTAAAGCAGCCTGCTCAACCAAGATCGAAAAAGGTCGTCCCGAAGCAGTTAACATTGATTGCGAAGCTGCCGTGTTACGCATCTTTGAAAACAAATCCATCGCTTTATCTGTGCTGGCAACAAAACGACAAGTCTTATATAGCAACTTAATTAAACGTTGCACCCACATGCTAACAGCACCGATACCAACACCAATTGGCATAGCAATACAAGCAACCACAAAGGAAGCAATAGCAATACCCGTCATAATATGCGTCATAATGCGGTTTCCTTGCTTAACCTTTTGCTGACGTGAGTATTTTGCCATCATCTCATAAAGACAGAACGAGGTCATGCTGCCATGCTCATGTAAACCAACACAGCTAGCATCGATCTTGCCATAAAAATCAGCGATAGGATGCAAATAACATGATAATAAAAACCATTCCTCAGCCTTTCTTTCATCCGATGATTGCCCAGATATTTCAACATTAATACTCTTAAAAATATTGGTGATCATGCCAACCAACGGAATTGACTGGGCAAAACCTGCTGACTCATACACTTTATCAACACCTAATGCGCCAGCCCATGTTTCCACTGCCAGCATAACACCCTTTGCGGCACCACCTGCAGAAGCTAGAAGATCAGATAGCTCTGCCATAGTAGGCTTACGTTTCTCCGTGAACCATTTATCTACAGTAGTGACCAGCTTATTACTAAAGCCCAACACATCAACAAATGCTGTTCCCGTTGCTAAAGGACCACCAAAATAAATGGGTACTGTCGGACCAGATTCATGACCAAAACTCGCCTTACCGCCTTGGTGCGCACCAAAGGTACCAAGATCATCAGCAGTGCTAAAGCCACCGTATGGAGTACTGTTTTGCACATAATTTACACCGTAACTATAGGCCTCAACATTAGTAAGCTGAGGTTGCGGGGCAGAGGCTTGCAATGGGACACTATTACCATTAGGGACCTCATAGACATTGTCACCACGACCAGGAATAGTGCTCCAATGATAACCAGGGCTTGGCGCCCTAAATCCTACTTGTTGACCACGATTATCAATATACACTGTCATATCTTACCCCCTGCTTAACCTACTGATTTATATGCTAAAACATCCTTAACTTTACAACTCTCCATTTATATTGTTGCGGCATCCGCTCAACATGTTTATATAATAGCCAATATTGCGATAAAAGTCAAACGATCGTTCGATTCATTTGCGAAAAAAATTTCCAGATTAACCCATCGTTTGACTTGATTCCAGCCTCCAACTCAATTGAAACAATAGGTTATAAAATACTAAAGATGTATTATTTCGACCGCGGCGTGAGCAGCAAATACACCAATGGAACAATAAACAATGAAAAAAGCGTACCCACTATTAAACCACTAAAAAGCACCAAGCCAAGCTGCTCACGCATTAGATAGCCCTGCCCTTGCGCGAACACCAACGGCAATGAACCCATCATCATGGCCAGTGTGGTCATCATAATGGGACGAAAGCGATTGGCGCTGGCATTGAGTATCGCCTGCCAACGTGATAACCCACGCGAGCGCTCTTGATTGGCAAATTGTACGACCAAAACACCATGTTTAGTAATCAAGCCAACAAGCGTAATCAACGCAATCGTCGTGACAATATTAATAGTGCCACCAACAAGATAAAGCGATAATGCACCGCCAATAAGCGAAAATGGCACCGTAAATAAAATAATAAACGGATCCATAAGACTGTTAAACAACAACGCTAAAATTAAATAAACGCCAACAATACCTAAGACAAAAGCAATAATGGCATTTTTATTATTTTGAAAATATTCCTTCACTGAACCCACATATTGATACATCGTCCCAGGGGCTTTTTGCGCGACGGTTTGGTTAATAACCTCTAAGGCATTACTCATAGAGTACCCCTTTGCCAAATTAATATTAATTTGTGTACTCGCATAACCATTAAGTGATTGCAATACCATAGGCTCAGGATGAAAAGAAATATGAATATAATCTTTTAATCGTAACGTTTTATTTTCCTTATTTTTAATGGTTAAATATTGCAAACCATCTAATGATTGCCGATAATGATTATCAACTTGCACAACAATAGGAACACTTTGACCCGCAATTGACATTTTATTGCTTAGCTTGTTGCCATTTAACAATAACTGCAGTGAATTACGAATGTCGGCCTCAGATAACCCAGCTTGCAACGCACGCTCACTATCCACTTGCACTGAATATTGCGGCTTGACGGGAGCTGAATCTAAATCCACGCTAAGAAACATAGGATTCTTTTTCAACAGAGAAAGCAACCGCTGCGCTTTTGTTAACGCTTCACTCGAGGTATCCCCTAACACCGCAATAGAAATATCACTGTCTGAACCAAATTGAAAAAACCGACCCACCGACGCGGAGCCATCAAGATGCGTGTGCTTTTGTAAATATTGATTGGCAAGCTCGGCAATATGCGGCGCCTGTTTCAAATAGCGCGGATATAATGACAACTGATATTTTCCGGTTAACTTTCCTGATTCTTTATCAGTAGAGGTACTGGTATAGCGCAAATTAATACGCTTATCATGCGCAAGAAAAGGCGATAGCGCACGTTGAATTTTATCTGCCAGTAATTTAGGCGTATCATTAACATCGGCATTAATTTGAAAATTAACAAAGGTATTTGGATCTTTAGCCATAATATCTTTAGGTAATTGCATAGCAGCCAATAGACCACAGGCAATAAATGAGGCGATAACCAGCAGCGCTGTTTTCTTTCGTTTTAAAATAAATGTCAATAATCGTTGATAACAAGCAACAATGCTATCAAAAGTTTTATTAAATACTTGCTGGTAACGATTAAGCTTATGATCCGTTAGCAAATAGCGACACATAACAGGCGAAAGCGTTAACGCCAAAACACCCGAGATTAACACACACATTGCCAAGGTAACCGTAAATTGCTGATACCAGATCGCAAAAAAACCAGACATAAAGAGCGTTGGAATGTAAACCACACAAAGCGTTAAGGTAATACCAATAATCGTTAGGGCAATATCCTTAGCACCCTCACTGACTGCTTTATATAACGGCATTCCTTTTTCTAAATTTACCGTAATATGCTCAACCATCACAATAGCATCATCAACAACAATACCAATAGCGATAACCATGGCTAACAAAGTAAATAAGTTTATTGAGAAGCCAAATAAAGCGAGAAATAGTAAAGTCCCCGCTAAGCAAATAGGAATAGTAATAATAGGAATAAAGGTGCTAGAGCACCGACCCAAAAAAGCAAAACAAATAATCGCAACCAATAAGGCGGTCAAGGCAATTGTCCATAGCACTTCATCAATAGAGCTCTGCACCAATTCACCTGAATTTTGATACACTTTTAAATGCATGCCAGGCGGCAGCGTTTTTTGTTCATTATGCAACATCGAGGTAACTGACTTTGACACATTAATGGGATCAGCTTGTCCTTCAGCCACCAATGTAACCGACAAAGCATTATGCTTGCCAAACAGCACTTTATCTTTTGCGACAATATCTTGATTCTCATAACTGACATCGGCAATATCTTTTAAATGAACAATATGACCATTTGCATTTTTTGCATCACCCGACATCCCTACAACCATATCTTCGATAGCAGGTAATGAGCTAGTTTTGGCATTAATGCTTATCATATAACTATGCTGATCAAGCGCTAAATTACCTAAAGGGTAATTTTGATTTTGTGCCTCTAAGGTATTTTTAACAGCAAGCACATTAAGATTGTATTGCTGCATTTTCTCAGGATTTAATTTAATTCTTACCACAGGATTAGTGATATCCGAGGTTAAATCTACACGCGAGACACCCTGGATTTTTTTAATTTTCAGTTTTAAATGGCTTTGATAATAATTATATAGTTGCAGCGGTGTGCCGGTATCAGAATAAAGTATAAAACTGATCAAGCTGCTTTCACTATCACCTTGCGTTAGTATCGGTTTCTCTGCTTGACTTGGCAAACTAGTTGTTGATACCGCCTGGCTGATAGCTGTAAATACTTTTATAGACTCTAATTTATTTATTGGTGCTAATTGTATGCTAACCTTACTTACACCACTCAATGATTTCGCATCAATGGAATCAATATGCGGTAACGACTGTATCGCTGTGACAAGCTTTTTGGTAATCTGGTTTTCGATAATACTAGGGCTAGCACCCGCATAATCAACTTCAATATTAACCGACTGGCTAGTTGGCAAGGGGACAAGATCCATCGGGATATAACGTAAACTAAATACACCAATAAAAAAGAGCGCTAATGTAATAATAAAAACAACCAGCGGTTTTTTCAAACAAGCATTAGTGAGACGCATTAGCAACCCTCACCATTTCACCTTCACTAAGATTGCCAATATCTGAACTTACATATCTTTGCCCAACATTAACGCCTGATTTAATCAACAAATAATTCTTATAAGGCGAAGCGGCAGTAAAATATTGTTTATATAACTTTCCTGATTTAACGCCATAAAGATAAAAACCAAAAGCATCACTGCCCGCTTGTTTTCTATCGATAACAGGATATATTTTTTTCGCTAATGTTTGGGTAACGGTTAGCGTCACGCCAGGCACAGCACCATGATTATTATCTAAAGTAGCCCTAACCTCAAAGCCATTGTTGTTATTAATCATTGGTGAAATATAACTGACTTTGCCCGTTATAGCACTATTGCCATAATGCATTGTAACTGGCATCCCTAATTTTATGCGTTGATGATATTGTTGATCAGCATAATACGATACCTGATAACCTTGCACTGGAATCATGGTGGCTAATACATCATCTTTTGCGACAATATTCCCATTGGTAAATTGTGGCGCTGTTATATAACCTGTAATTGGTGCAATAATTTTAGTGTATTGCGCGTTGTTTACGGCCTGTTGATATAACTGCTGTGTGTTTTGATAATCTGATCTTACCTGCTCATAGTTTATGGTAGAAATGGCATGTGTTTTATAGAGGCTTTGATACATCAAAAATTTATGCTTCGCCAAATCTAATTTCGCTTTATTACGCAATAGCTCACTATGCAAAGTGGCAGTGCTCAATGTAAATAAGGTATCGCCTTTCTTTATTAACTGACCTGGCTTGTAATTGACCGCCAAGATACGGCCCTCGGTTTGCGTTACAATGGCTTGCTTAGCGGGCGCAATAACAGCGCCATAGGCAATAAAACGCGCGGGGATGCGTTTTGCTGCAATGGTAGCAACAACAACTTTTGTATTTGCGGCTTTATCTGTAGGAGCCTTATGATGCTTTAGCGCCTGATAAGTGACAAAAGGCAATATGGCGGCAACGCCAATGACTGCAACACTATAAATTACTTTCTTTATTCTCACTACCACAAGTTTACGCCCATTTCTCTATACATATGGTGTTTTGGTGAACTATAACACCATATGTTGAGCAATTCAAGCGTACTTCTTATAACACAATATTAGCCTAAACCTACCAAAGATTTGTAGATTTTTTATGCTTACCAGTGTATAATTTAGCCTCGTAATAAAGCTGTAAAGAGTTGGTAACGCGTTGAAAATAAATCAGAAAAGCAATAAAATAAACCTGCTGCGCTGCAGTTATGAGCTTAAGTCAATTAGAGACAAGCTGCTAACAAACACTCCGCTGGAAGGAATGGGGTTTGTGCGCACCTGGAAAGATGGTCGTGTCGTCAAGGTCGACACCAACCTTGCTTTTTTGGATGAGTTTTACCAAAAGAATATCCAACGCCACCAGCCAACTTATGACGATCATGGCGAAGGTCTAGGTTTGTGGGGGTTAAAAAATGAATACAACCCCGGCGAAATTGCCGCAACCATCCTGGCGACAAACTTTAACAATCTCAATAATATTATTTACAATGATATTCGCACAGCCGATTACTACGACCGTATTTATTTAACCAGCTCGTGTTTACGTACTAATTTATCTGAATTTGCTGTTAACCAAGGGCATCATATCATTAAAATTTGCAACCAATTTTATGATATTGGTAAAAGCTTTATTGATGACTGTACGCGTTACCCTCTTAGGCTACAGCAGCCTATCGAACATTGTGAACAAGGGCAAAAAAAGGAATTACTTAAGTCAATTCATCAAATAATTTCGGTCTATGTAAAAAATAATTTTAATACCAAGTTAGGTAAGTCTGAATCTTATACCCTTGCTTTTCTAAGTGTGGGATTAAGCACAGATGATATTTCACTGTTGCTAGAAGTGACAAAGCGTACCGTTGAGCAAAAGCTGCAAATATTACGAAAAAAACTAAGCTGCAATACCAGCTTTCAATTGGCTTTTCTTATTGTTAACTCACCTATTGCCAGTTTTATTAGAAGATTAATAATAAAATATGCGGAACTGCTTGAAGCAGGAAGTGCGCGCGACTTAATCTTAAATACTATTGTCATTCCTGAGCAATATCGTTAATTACAACTAAATTCATGCCTTATGCTGCGCCCGCAAACCTCTGCGGCACCGACAATTTATAACTATTCTCAACCAAACGGGCACAGCATGCTGTGCCCCTACGGGTTTTAAATGATCGCTACTCAGGACTCTCAACATCAATACAAGCATCTTGTTGACACTCATGCTCAAATAAATATTTAAGATCCTGACCACCATGCATATCAGGCTGCACAAAAACACCAAATGTTCCTGACGGCGCCGAAAACGCATTAGCAAGCACACGCTTCATCAAGCTATAATCACCATCACTATTACCCGCATACAACACAATAGGCTTACCTTCAAGCTTAACAATATGCTGCGCAGCAAACCACTTACCGTAATGATCAATTGCCAGCTTATCGCCAGCAGGAGCTGTATTAAAGTTACGATCATCATAACGATGCGCAAATCGACTTTTACCACCCGCCCAGACAGCAGCATTACCAGCAATGGTGCAATGTTGGAAAAACTGATCCGGCGTTAAATGACTTAACTGACTTTTCGTTTTATCCATCAACGCCTGGCATTGCGGCAAAACGTTATAGTCACTGAGACTATTAACACCATTTTTATCATTAGTAATTAAATTAGAAACGAAATAAGGATTACTACCCGTTATAATCCAAATACGAAAACCAGCGACCTCAAGACGATGCATAAGATCAAACATTTTCAAAAAAGCAAAATTCTTTGCAGGAAAGGATTTTAAATAGTGACCAAGACCACACTTGACTTGTTGAAACCGCATACCTTGTTCAAACATAGCAATTTGAGAAAATTTATCATAGACACCCTGTGGCAGTCCTTTTGTTTCGACACCCGATGCTTGATCCTCACTAATCGTTTTAAACTGACCTTCAACATAGTCATCCATATTTTCAATATTATCGTGCCAAGCTTGATAATTTATAGAAACACCATCTTCTTTATATTGCTTAAAAGAAGGAAACAAATAATTAAATTCCCCACCAGGATGCTGCAATATTTCTTTAGCGCCCCATAGATGCCATGCAGATTGACCGGAACGCACCATTTGACGACCACCTTCTGTAATAGGCACATGCTCACTATAGAGTGTACCATCCCAATCAAAGGCGGCAATTTCATTACTGGCATTCGCCTTATTTTTTTCTATAAAAGCCTCAATTTTTTGTAACTTTGTACTGCTCGCACAATCACTCCAATGAGGATAATATTGGCAATATTCCGGCGTATCAGCCATCACAACGTTAAAAAAACAAGACACTATTGTAGTCGCAAGCAAGGACCGCGCTATTTTATTCATACATGTTCCTTTTGATCAATCCAATATTTCAAGAATGTGAGAATACTAACAAAGCATTGTTAGCGCAATTGTCAGCACTCTAAAATGTTTAAAACGACAAGATTATACCTGGTGACGCTTAGTGATAATAACTAATTTGATAAAGAAAAATAAAAATACCAACTTGATCTTAATATTTAATCAACATTAGAATCCATCCTATTGGACAATTCAACCATAAGGAACAACCATGAAAAATCTTAATAAAGCATTAACAATGCTGATTTCTACACTTATTATCCCAACTTGTTTAGCCAACGGCTATTTTATTATTGCTAATAAAACACATCAAAATATCGAAGTCTATGGGAGAGGCGTTTACGACACCCATTTCTACGCAGGCGGAATGCGAGACCCAGATGAAACACATCCAGCGGTCTTTGCTAGCAACACAGACAATACCACTTACAGCACCTCACACCATACCAGCTGGCAAGGTGACTTTTACATTAAATATAAGCAAAGCGTTTGTCACTTCCACTATGCCGATGCCCTATGGCTCGCTGGCAGCACTGGCAACCAACTACTGTGCCAAAAAATTCGTACCAATGAGAACACCTATACAATAAACGCATACCCGCTAAAATAGCACCAAGGCCAACCACAACGGCTTTTGAAAATAGAGCCACTCGTCACCATATTCACGCCCAAACACGAAAAAACGCCTGGGCGTAATGAATTGTCGCATGGCAGCTTTGAACCTAGATTGGGCGACCGCCCTAAAAACGACAATCAAAACTCAGGCAATTATCGTCTATATAATGATCAGATAGAGGGGTAATACTCAAGCCAACATGATCAAAATATTATACAATTTATCGAATTGGGCATTAATAGCAAAGTTATGCCAACCACAAATAAAAGCGAGCGTTAACACCATGAAAGAAGGCAACACATTGATTATCAAAGAGTCATCCAGTCTCAACACTGCCTGGCGAAAAGCACTAACCGTATTAGTGGAACAAGGCGTAGAGACGGATAACGACTTCTACTATCGCGATCAACCGATCCTTTTTGAAATAGACAAACCGATGATAGAAGCCGCAGATCCATTATTTCCCATGAGCCCAGAAGATGTTAGCGTTATTAATGAGTTTATGTATAGCGGCAACAATGAAGATCAAGTTTGCCACCCCTGGACGAAACTCTATCACCACCGCCTCTTTGACCAGCCCAACGCACAAATTCCTTATATGATCGACTTATTAAAGAAAAACGAAACCTATAATGGTTGTGTTGGTTCAATCTGGGATAAAGACAAAGATCAATATCAATATGAAGCACCCTGCAGTCTGATTATCTGGTGCCGCATAAAGTACAATAAACTCGTTACTCATGTCCATGCATATACCTCTGATGCCTATGCCAAGTTATTAATGAACTTATCTGAATTTGTGTCATTGCACCTCTATATTGCAAAAGAGTTGGGAATAGAAGCAGGCATGTATCGACATTTCTTTGATGCTTGCTGTGTGCATTTTGCTGATAAAGAGCGGGCTGAAGCGGTGGTCAGTAAATTTTGATAAGGCTGTTGTTGGGGGCTGCATTTAGTTAGTAGCGGAACCGGTTTCACGCAAAGACGCTGAGGGGACGCAAAGGGCGCTAAGTTTTTTTTCTTTTTGCGTGAAACTTACGACAATATGAGTCTAAACAACATTGCCTTGTCATGCAAAGCATGTAGCGATAAAAACTCATTTGCAACATAGAGAAAGTGTAAAAGCCTGCCGCTAAACGCAGGCTTTCGCAAGCAATTGACTTTTCAAATGCTCCATATCAACAAAAGCCCAATACGCTACAACTTTATCCTCTTTAAATTGATAAATGCTAACACCCGTATAACTAACATTTTTATGTGTAGCGGGTATGGTAAGAAATTCACCCTCTTGACAACCTTGCGCATGCCAGCGGCTCACCACTTTATCACCCTCACAAATATAATCATCCCAGCTAACCGTCAAATTTGGAAAAGCGTTATGCCAACCCGCAATCACGTTTTTCATTTGCTCAGCACCTTGCGTTGTTCTTACTGGACTATGAACAACAACCTCTTTCGCAAAAAATGTATCAATAGCAGAAAGATCTTTTTGCCCCCAAATAGAAAAATGGTACGCTTCAACACGTTGCAAGTGCTTCATATTGTGGGACCCCCTCGTTAATATATTGACAAAAGCAATTCCAAGGAATTTTACCACAAAATTACTAACTAATCCCCGCCGATATTAATCCAGAAAACGCAATAAGAAAAAAAACTTAGCGCCCTTTGCGCCCCCTCAGCGTCTTTGCGTAAAACCGACGCAGCAACACACCCCCATAAAAACCCAACAACAAATCCGACACACCCCACACAGAAAAAAACCCATAAGACTAAAGGAACTTTACCACAAAATTAGTAACCAATCCCCGCTGATATTAATCCAGAAAACGCAATAAGAAAAAAAACTTAGCGCCCTTTGCGCCCCCTCAGCGTCTTTGCGTAAAACCGACGCAGCAACAAACCCCCATAAAAACCCAACAACAAATCCGCCACACCCCCACAAAAACCCAACAACAAATCCGCCACACCCCCACAAAAACCCAACAACAAATCCGCCGCACCCCCACACAGAAAAAAACCCATAAGACTACGTTAACATTAACCTGTTACAATCACCCAACAACACACAATTGAAAAGAAAAACCCATGCCCAAAAAAACCTTTAACCAATCCCTACACCAACTCACCAACAGCACCGCATTCAAACATTTTATCAATGCCGACTATAAACCACCAAAACCTAGGTTCACACTAGTAGAAGAAAACATTTTTACACAACACAACGAACAACATCCAGAAACCATCACTCCTCGCTGTTTCAAAACAGTACTAAGCTATTACCTAATTGGCGGCCCCCTTGTAGTAATAGCGTTAGCCGCTATCACATCACTAGAAAATCACTTACTGATACAAGCCAATGCAAATGAAAACCAACGAACCATCGTCATGGTGGTTACTTTGCTGATTGTAATAAACATCCTTAAAAAAAAATATAAAGCATCACCATTAGCAAACGGCGTTAGCTTATTTAATATTAACCAGCAAACACCCGCCATTGATCGCCTTCAAAAAAACAATGCACTCTATGATGCAGCTCTGCAATTCCTTAATAAAAATGGCGCCGAAGCAAAAACAGATGACAGCTATCTGTGTCAAATCAGCTACCAAGTAATGATGCAACCCGTTATCATTGTACACCCAAACAATGGCGAACCAACCTATGTAGACCTATCATCATTACAACAATGGCTTAATAAAAAAGGTAGGAACGCAAAAAACCCTTTTACCAATGAGAGATTCTCAAATAACTTCAAAGAGGCACTCACAAACAACCCCACTTCCTTAATTGATCATGATAAACAAAACAGCATCAAAGAGTGCATCACAGCAGCAATAAATAGGTATAATAGTAAGGCACTAAGTGACCCATCTCCCAGCACCCACACCCATATATTGTGATCATACAAACTATTGGAAATTTTACTATCGCTTGCCCGTAAAAATGCAATTATAGAAGTGACAAAGCAGCACCTTTGATACACTCTTCCAATCATAAAGATACATTAAATATGGCGTCACATCACGAGACAAAATCAAAACGACGCCTACAAAAGCTACGCAGAATACTCATAACAGAGCCTAATCACATTAGCCTCGCTCTGATCAAATTAACATTTATTACTTTTGTTAGTCGACGTATTCTCTGATCCAAAATAGTCCTCAACAGCAACAAGAACGGGAGAAACACTAAAAAAACTAACTCTATCTATTACATCATTCTCAATATCACTTAATAAAGAATTTTCATCCTCAACTTCAGTGTTTTGTTGATTTGATGGTTGAGCAGCCTCAACATCCTTACGTTCACTCAGACCAGGATCTCTGCCATCCTGCATAACCTCACCTTGCGGGCTGGCCGATTTAATCAACAGATTCATTAATCGAGCCTCCTCTACCAATAAACTATTCATAGACGCATTCAATGAATCATGACTAAACAAACGCTGCAATGAATTTCTGTCGACACTGTTTAAACGCGACAAGCTGGAGGCAATTTCCCTATCCAGAGCATCTTGCAGACTTTGATTAATAATAATGTGATAACACTCAGGCCGCTTAAACTCTAACAGACATGTATATATTTTGTTCACGGCCTTCTTTAATGAACTATTGCTAACATTCCCCTCCGCACCATAGGCAAAAATAACAACAGGAAAGTTTGGCACTTGCATAAGTATACGCGCATAACGCTGCACTTTTTCACCCTCACTGGCATTAGAGGTAATATTACAACACCACTGCTGACTTGAACGATCAATCAAAGGTTCAACTTCATCGCGTAAGATAGTTAAAATCATCTCACCAGATAGAGCTGACATTAAGCGACAATGAAAGCTGGCAATTGAGCGGGGGTATTTTTCTGTAATAGAAGGACGCCGTTGCCTACCTTTAGTTTTTAAACGGCCATGCTTAACATAGAGCACCGCAATATCGCCAAGCGCACAACTTAGCTTATACAAGTTCTCATAAGATTTTTGCTGTAAAGCCTCATCGATACAATCTATAATTTTATGCAAATGCTCATTTTCTTTTTCACGCTGCACAGTACGAGTCAGGCCTCCTTTATTTGTTTTCTGCTTTTCCTGCTGATTCAAAAGATATTGAGTCAGTTTACCCTTAAATTCTTGCAGCTGCCTTGTAAATGAGAACCGATTATTAGCAAGCTTACTGAGCTCTTCCTTGGATTCATCACTTAATATATCTAACGGCTTCTCTTCAGGCGACACCCTTAAACGTACAGCATCTTCTGTTGCGTTCTCGTGAACGTCAGGATATTGCCTCCTTAATTCATTCTCCAGCTTCGTTAAATTGATTTTAGCTGTAGCAATATTTTTAAAGGCAAGAGATTCATCTTTATTAAGTCGAGGATTGTTTACAGCAACGTACGAAACAAACTCGCCCAATTGACGTGTTAATTTACCAACAAGCTGTATAAATGGCGCAACAGCCTCGTCAGCCAAACGGCCTCCTTGGGAGTGCATATGTATCAAGATAACTTCCTTAACGGTATCACGGAACGACTTCTTTGCAAAACCTTTATGATAAGTACCATTCCTTGTGTCCACATCATCAATAATATTAATGTTTAATTTGTTTGTGTTCGCTGTCTCATCTAAAAATTGCAACGTTTTTGCTATAAACTCATCATTTGTGCTTTGAGTTTGTGTCATCGTATTATACGAAGCGCGTTCCACCTTACTCTCTGCAACAGAAACTTGCTGTTTGACCTCAGCATCGATAGGCAGCATCTTTCGATAATGTTGAACCTCACTTCTAAGCTGCTTAACCGCATTATCTAGCAGCTCTTCACCCAAACCTGAATCAGTCGTCATAACGACAAATTGATGGCATAGCTCATCACACACTTTATGCCATACTCTAACTGCATTATTGAAACCAATGTCATCAGCACTTACATTAGGATGAAACATCTCACCAAATAGAAAATCACCTAGCCCAACCGCTTTGTCAATATTGTTCTGATGCTTATACAACTCTTGCTTAAAGCTATCAAGCGCCTGCTTAACATCAGCAACAGCATGACTACAAAACCTAGCTAAACTGACATAGTCTTTTTCTTCATAAACCACAGCCCCATTTGCATCGATACTTTTAGGAAGATGTATTTTCACAAGCTCACCTTAATCACTGTTATTATTTTCTATTAAAATCGACATCCCTTTTTGAACCATGGTAACAAAAGAAAAAATAATAAATATAGAGTAAATAATTGTTCAAACGCTTCGAAAAAAAGCAATTTGCACCAAGACTTATCCAGCACCCACTTTCTATTTAGCAAAAGACACAAGCACAATGGATGCTAAAAAAGATCAATAACAATAATGAGTTAGCTTGCCTCCTGCATCAACCCTCAAACTTAAAAAATTTTTGAGGATAAAATCACTGATTAAAACATAGTAAAATTACCACATTATTAAATGACGAAAAGAGAGTAGCATGTCCAGCAGTCTAGCCATAAAAAAAATTGACGATAAAGAAATTGATAAAGAAAATCTTTTCGAGGCCAGCAATGATCTTCGCCCCTTAATCGCAAAACCGATATTTCAGAAAATGGATAGCGATGAAAAACAAGAAGAGGAAATGATGGAAGATAGTTAACTTAACCGCTCCATACGACTATTTTCCATAATTAGGCACTAACCTCCGTTCTCCTTGTTAAAAATTTCTATCGCCCTATCCACTAGCTCGTAACCCTCGGGCTTAACTTCAGCTAGATTATCATGCATGGTGGCTAACAAAATATTATCATCAATAAACTGCAGTAAATTAGTTGTTTTAATGGCATTTAAAAGCTCTGCTTTATTTGCACAACCGAGCTTAAACTTTGTCGCATCAATATGTTCACGCACCGTAGCATAAGAAAGGCCTAACATATTGGCAATTTGTTGGTAACCACTATAGCTTTGCAGCAGAAACAAGTATTGTGCTTCACGCGGCGTTAAATAAACATCATCAAATCGACCATCAAGATAATAACGTTGTGGCTTAACAACCTCCTTAAAATTTTCAGTGTTAGCTACTTGCAAGCTTTTCAAGTTGTCAAACGACAGTGTATCTATAAAATCGCCACACAGTGTGTTTATTTTTATTTTATTTTGCTTAGCGTCCTTAATAAGGTGACGCGCCCTATCTTTAAAGTAGATGATAAATTTTTTTAAAGAAGGCTTATTGTTTAAAACCAGTCTATAGGTATCTTTCGTTTCAACAGGGAAACCAAAAGTACATTGTTCTAAATAGCCAGCACAAATAAAAGTAATCATAACCAAATGAGAGATAGAAAGATCTTCGTTCAATTTTTGAAGTAATCGATGCACACTTCGAGGATGTGTTGAGCCATCCACTGGCTTAATATAATTATCCAAAAAATGCAAACCCGGAAATACCATTGGCCCGGCATCAGCATTGTAGCGGTAACCCTCGATTTTAAAATAATGCTCAATAACATCAAAGCGATTACATAAACTAAAACTAGGCACCCCAGGTAGCCAATACGCTCTTGAGTAATTGAAATAATTTACTGGTATCAAATCAAACAGCGGCTGGCAAATGGCGTCAATCTCATCACAATGGCGAGAGGTTGCGTGTTGACGAGTTAAAACACTGTGAATAATTTCTTCTTTCGATAAAGGCTTCATTCGATCTACTCACCATAAAAGATCTTACTCCCTTATAAATTTATCCGCAGACATCCAAATCTATCTGGTTTTTTGATGCACACAATACAGCAAATGGCGATTTTATAATCTAATAAACCCCCAAGCAAGAACAATTTACTAGTATATTTACATGCATTTCTACTAAAGACAATTGCACTAACCTACTGAATACAATGACTAACTATAAAATAAACACAATACTAATTGCACAATCCTGCATACAAGATAAACAATTTCCCATAAATAAAGTGCACATTTCTATCAAAACCCCCGCTGATGAGAGAGAAAATTTACCCTTATTGCCAGAATTTGCACATTCATAACATAATTTTGTCTTGACAAAATAAAGCCTATCTATTAACCTTTCGGTTAAACCGTATGGTTATGAGATGGGAGTTCGATGATGGAAACATCAACAGAAAATTCAGAACAAACAATACTAGATGCAGCAAAAAAGATATTTATATCAAATGGTTATGCTGGTGCGCACATGCAAGCAATCGCTGACTGCGCCGGGGTCAATAAGGCTCTAGTACATTACTACTATCGTAATAAGCAAAAACTATTTGATCGCGTCTTTGAAAATGTTTTAGAAACCGTGATAGCGCCGATCATCGATATTTTTGCCGAGCAAATACCCCTGCTCAAAAAGATTGAACGCTTTATTAACGCCTATATCGATACCTTAAAAAAGAACCCCTATATACCGATATTTATGTTGCATGAATTATCGGCCAATAAAGCGCTAGTGTTAAAGTGCTTTGAAAGAATTGGCAAACAGAAAGTAAGCAACATAATGCCGGAGCTAGTGATGAACATGGCAGGCACAGTCAAACAAGGCGACCCACGCCAGCTGCTTGTTAATTTTATCTCAATGCTAATCTTCCCCTTTGTCGGCCGAGATTTATTTAGCCAAATGTTTGATTTCACCGCGACGGAATACGATGAATTTTTAGAAGAAAGGAAAACACTATTATACAAGCTTGTAAAAGACAAGCTTAGCCTAAAAGAAGAGTGATATGAAAGTTCGCCATCTTACCCTAATCGGTTCTAGCTTAGTATTAAGCACCCTCCTGCTTGGATGCACGCAACAAAACTCAAACGAAATCGACGGCTATGTCGAAGCAAAATACACTTATATATCTAGCCCCGTAGCAGGCACACTCGATAATTTATGGGTGAGCCGCGGTGTAACAATAAACAAAAAGCAATTATTATTTCAACTCGACAAAAGCCCACAAATTGAAGAGCGTGATATTGCCAAAGCCAATTGGATGGCAGCCAGAGCAAAGCTAGATGATTTATTACATGGACAACGCTTAACGGTAGTTGAAGGTATTTTAGCTCAAAAGGCGCAGGCTGAGGAAAACCTAAAATTATCCAAGGCCACCTTAAATCGCTATTTACAATTATATAACCAGCATGTTATTGCCAAAGAAGCTTATGATAAAGCCACCACTGATTACAAAACCAATGTGCAAAAATTAAAGCAGATTAATGCCAATTTAGCGGAAGCAAAACTAGGCGCGCGCAAGAACCAAATTTTAGCACAAGAAGCCGCTGTACAATCAGCAAAAAGCAATCTTAAAGAACTCAACTGGACCCTAAAACAAAAAACTGTTAACGCTCCTGAGAATGGCATTATTTTTGATACTTATTATCAACAAGGCGAGTTTGTACCAGCAGGCAAACCCGTTTTATCTTTACTATCACCTAAAAATATAAAAATAATCTTCTATATCAACGAGCGGGACCTAAGTCATACGAAACTAAAACAGCAAATAGAATTTCGCAGTGATGGCGAGCACTGGCAGACAGCAAAAATTAGTTTTATTTCACCGCAAGCCGAGTACACCCCACCTGTGATTTATAGCCGAAAGTCACGTGACAAATTAGTTTATAGGATTGAAGCAGCGCTACCCAAGGATAAGGCATTACAATACCACCCTGGCCAGCCTGTGGAAATCCGTTATGAATAAACCTTTAGTTATCGATGTAAAAAATATTAATAAATCTTTTGATGGAAAACCAGCCGTCGTCAACGCCTCACTGCAAGTGCACCAAGGGGAAATTTATGGCTTTTTGGGCCCCAACGGCAGCGGAAAAACAACCACTATTCGCATGATCTGCGGCTTATTAAAAGCAGATAGCGGTGACGGACACTGTTTAGGCTACGATATCATAACGGAAAGTGAAGCAATCAAAAAACGCGTTGGCTATATGACACAGCGTTTTAGCTTATACGAAGACTTAACGGTAAAAGAAAATCTTGATTTTGTTGCGAGACTCTATGGCGTGGAGAATCGCAAACAAGCCGTAATCGATATGATAAGACAGCTAGGTTTAGAAAAACGTCAAAATCAACTGGTCGGCACCCTGTCCGGCGGCTGGAAGCAACGTTTAGCCTTATCGTGTGCGACCATTCATCAGCCTGATTTATTATTATTAGATGAACCCACCGCTGGTGTCGACCCACAAGCGCGTCGTGATTTTTGGAACCAAATTCATAAGCTTTCACAACAAGGCATTACCACCTTAGTCAGCACTCATTATATGGATGAAGCAGAACGCTGCACCAAGCTTGCCTACATCGCCTATGGCCACATGATTGCCAAAGGCACAACACAAGAAATCATCGAACAATCTAGCTTGCACACATGGGAAATTCTCGGCATAACCGACTTAAATTTTGAAGAAAAGCTAAAAAGCTTAGCCGGCATTTCACAAGTAAGCGCTTTCGGCAAAGCTTTACATGTTAGCGGTACTGATAAAACACTGGTAGAAAAAAGCTTAACAGCATACTTACCACAGGACATTACCTATCGCGAGATCGAACCAACCTTAGAGGATGTCTTTATCAACCTCGTTAAAAAAGGGAAAAAGAATGAAATCTAACCGCTCTCTTTTTTCATTTAAGCGCTTTTTTGCCGTCTTATTAAAAGAATTTTTACAAATGCGTCGCGACCGTCTGACACTTGGCATGATCATTGCAATACCGCTGGTACAATTAGTTCTATTTGGCTTTGCCATTAATATGAATCCAAAACATCTAAAAACCGCGCTGGTGACTTATGATCACAGCAGTTATACAAGAACCTTTATTAAGTCTCTCGAAAATACCAGTTATTTTAAAATTGATAATAACATCCATTCTGCAAGCGAAGCTGAGCAGGCACTGGCCAAGGGTAAAGTATCTTTTATAATAACTATCCCCGCTAATTTTACTCATGATTTAATTCGCAATCTACATCCGCAGTTACTCATTGAGGCTGACGCCAGTGACCCCTCAGGTTCGTCGAATGCAACTTCCGCGGTTAGCACCTTAGCAGCTAAAGTCTTTGATCCTCTAGCGCAAGGACCAACAGCGCTATTACATAGCCAGCCACAGGCTTTTCAATTAGTTATTCATTCTAAATATAACCCTGAAGCCATTACGCAATACAATATTGTCCCAGGTTTACTGGGCGTTATTCTAACCATGACCCTTGTAATGGTCACCAGCATGGGCATCACACGGGAGCGAGAACGCGGCACGATGGAAACTTTGCTCAGCATGCCCGTTAGGCCATTGGAAGTTTCTCTGGGAAAAATTACACCCTATATTGTTGTAGGGTATATTCAATTTACATTGATTTTGTTGTCCTCTATTTTTATCTTTCATGTCCCCATGCAAGGCAGCCTACTAACGCTTATTGTCGCCACCATGCCTTTTATCGCTGCCAATTTAGCACTAGGCTTAACATTCTCAAGCATAGCCACCAATCAGCTGCAAGCAGTTCAAATGACCTTTTTCTTTTTCCTACCCTCCTTATTACTATCCGGATTTATGTTCCCATTTTACGGCATGCCTGAATGGGCCCAGCATATCGGCACCATCTTCCCGTTAACGCATTTCCTACGCATTGTGCGCGGCATTATGTTAAAAGGAAACTCGCTGGCAATGATTATGCCAGAGATGTGGTACATTATTGTTTTTGCTGTGGTAGCTGTTATTGTCGGCATAAAATCTTATCGACAAACGCTTGGATAAATTTGCTTTTAATGCTGGCCCAGAGGGCCTTTATAATACGCTGCAAAGAATTAGAAAAGGGAGTTAGTTTAGTACAGTTAAACTGAAACCCCATGCTTTCGTAACAGCTGACAGGTGGTGATAAGCGGCAATCCTACCAGCGCACTAGGATCTGTACTTTCACACCGTGTCAGCAACGTCAAGCCCAGCGATTCTGAGCGGAAACTACCCGCGCAATGATAAGGCTTATCTTTTAGCAAATAGTCTTCAATGTCTTTATCTGACAGGTGGCGAAAATCCGTAACTGTTTCCACAAGTGTGGTATCACTTTTTTCTCCACCGTTAGACAAAACGGTCACTGCCGTTGAAAAAGTAATGCTTTGCCCGCTCATCTGTTCCAATTGCAAAGTTGCCTGTTGATGATTATGCGGTTTGCCAAATAAGGTTCCCCCTAGATGAGCTAATTGATCACTCCCAATAACTACCGCAGTAGGATAAAGCTTTGCAATTTTCAACGCTTTCTCTTGCGACAGTCTTTTTGTCAACGTATGGATATCTTCACCGTCTAAAGGTGATTCATCAATATCAGGACTATGACAGGTAAATGGGTACTGGCATTTTTCTAATAATTTTTTTCGCGCTGGTGAACTTGATGCTAATATAAGAACTTTCATTTTAATAAGTCCCTCCTGCCATTAGTAAAAATACAACAATATATACAAACTGCATTGATAATGCAAAAAACCTAAGATAGTCGCACAAGTAGCTGATAAGGCGGAAGAAATAGATCGTTTCACTTATCATACAATCAACATGGCCTTACAAGAAAACACACAACTTACCACTCACTCTATTGCTCGTCATACAATATATGATAAACATAGTAAGGCACGACAACAGTGGCCGACGTATAAAAAAGAGATTGAGGCCTGTCAAAACCTAAATGTCGACAGTTTTGAAAAACTACTCAATGAAAAAAACAGATACGATAGATGGTATAGCAAAGTAAAAGATCTTCATAAAAAAGCTTACAAACAGCAAACATCAGATCTGCAGTCAATTCAATTACTACAGTCACCAAACATCAACCCTAAAAAAATACTGAGCAACAGACACTGCTATGAAACTTATTTAAAGGCAATAGATACCAAGAATACTTTAAGTGCTTACAATCACGAGAAAACAACAAAATTAATGAATGCAAAACAAGCATGGAGAAAGCGGGTTATAGAAAACAATAAAATATATAATATTGAACTCAATGCGTTTAAAAAAGCAAGGCGCACAGATAAAATTTGCGCTGAGCTGGAGAAGGAACCTAAGATTGACCACTGCTGGACAAGCCTTTCAAGATCTTTAGGCCTACCAGAGAAGTACATTAATGCACTTGATGACCACGATCTCATTTATGCTAATATTAAAGTACTAGCATTAGCAAAACAACTCGGCTTTACCATTTTAAATTGGGATTATGACACTTCTAATACTGACGATAATGGCCGTGTTATTTTTCTTTAACTAAAGCATGTATATGAGGCTAACAACCTTATCAGCATTGAAAGGTTAAATTTGGCAATTAAATTTGCTCTTGCTCAATAAACTGATAAATCTTACTCATTTTATTGATATTCAGCTTTTCGCGAATATTTTTGAGATGCTTTTGCACGGTATGTTTGGTGCGACACATACGCTCTGCTGTTTCGCCGGCAGATAGTCCCTCAAGAAAATAACTAACCACTAAACGTTCTGTTTTCGTTAATTTATCGAGTTCATTAGACTGATGAAAAGAAAATTGTGAATGAAGCTTTTCTATACTTTTTTCATCATTAAAACTAAGCAATTGCGGTTGTGGTTGCATTAATTCATCAGCAAAAGGCAAAATAAATCGATCCTCATAGGCTTTTTTTATTAACCCTTTCGCTTTAAATTGAAAATATTTAAAGAATTTATCAAAAACAGCGCGATTATTTATAACGCTATTATAAAAAGCTACATTTTTAATCGTTGAAGAAAAAACATACGTCTCAACATAATCCTGACAATGAAAAATAAACTCAATCGCAGGGCCATAATTATATTTACGTTGGCAGTGACGAACCATATCACGATGAACTGGATCTTCCATCCAGTGGTCATGTAAAACCATCCCGGGTTTACACTTTAGAACAAACCTTTCAATAAAACTATATTGATAAAAGCCGTCAAGCAAATACTCTTCGGTCCAACGCGGGTTATTAGCTAAGCGTATGCGCGATAAGTCAGCTTTATACACGCGCATATAGCGAAAGTGCGTCAAACTAAACGCGCTGGCGAAAGGCTGTATTATCTTTTGAACTTCCTTATCACTAGTTAGCGCAGGGTTTTTTGAGTCAATATACATATTGTCTATTATTTGCTCACCGGTGTTTTCTTTAGCATTTTTTAGTAAAAATACGCAAAATTTACTTACTTTTAGTAAATTATACCCAGATTTGGGTATTAATCAAGCAGTCCAAGTGAATATAATCACTTTAAGTCATAGCTTAACTCTAAACCATCAGGTGCCTGAGAGACAGTTGCCAAGGGCACAAAGCTATTGCTGGCTGCAGTTACTCCACAACTTAATCGGCGGAGTAACGGCTTCAGATAACGACCGAGGAGATTTTAAATGAGTAAGATAAATTATAAAAACAGTAAAGAAATCAAAACAAACAGCTCATCGCAACGCCAAAGCCATTATTCAGTATGGAAAGAAAAAAGCACCACCGAAGATGACATTCTGACTGAAGCTATGCCAGAAGATCAGCCAATTAAACACAATGAAAACGAAATTACCATAACCAATAAGGATTGACCATCGCGCTCTATACACATTAAACAATGTTATTTAAAAATCACAATCCGTTGGCATAATGACCATATCACGAATACATATATGCTGTGGTAAATTCCAACAAAAATAAACAATATCAGCTATTTCATTTGCCTGTAGAAATTGCGGATTTCCCAGGCTTTCACTATACTCGGCAAAACTTATCCCCATATTCGCATGGATATTCGTCTTTACCAACCCCGGGGCAATATTAATAACACGGATATTATTTTTAGCTTCTGCTTGTTGCAAACATTCTGAAAGAGAGTAAATGGCATGCTTGCTTGCTGTGTAGGCAACCCCTGTTTTAAACGGTTTGCGATCCCCTACAGAGCTTAAATTTACAATGGTACCGGATTTACGCGCCGCCATGTCATTTAATACAATTTTGCATCCATTCATCACTCCTTTAAGCAGAATATCAATATCGCGATGATCATTTTCGACAGATGTCTTTTTGAAATCTTGAATATTGAGAATACCGGCATTGTTAATCAAGCATTCTGTTTTACCAAATTTATCTTCTGCACCCCTAATCGCATTTTCTAAAGATTGATATTCACTTACGTCTACTTGCGCGTAAATAATATTTTCTTTCTCAACCAATTCCTCCAATGGCGTAATGGTTCGGGATATTAGTAACAATGGATATCCTGCTTGAGAAAATTTAATTGCCAGTGCTTTACCAATACCTTGGCTAGCGCCTGTAATAACAACGAGGGGTTTAGTGCTCATACCTACTTCTCTTTAGTAATATTTATTGCAAGCTTCAAAACAATAGATCTCCATATAATCCTTGAGGCATGCTAACCACTTGATGAACAAGTGAATTTTATCACTACAAGCTCCGAAAGCGTTAAAACTTAAATTCAATATATCATAGGGTTAGAGAATATTTTTAGAGTAGTTCTACACAATTTATATACGGTAGATTAAGACTACTGTGCAAAATGAACCAAAGCACAAGCTTTACCACCAACTGTGTCATAAGCGATACACGGCGTCATATTACGTAATTCAAAACTTAGTGGATGACTCCCCTAATGAAGCTTTCTAATAATTTTCAACGTCCGATATGGTATGCTTGCCCAAACAGGTCGGCTCAAATAGCAGCGGTATTTGCCCAGCAGAAATTTTCGAAGACAATTTCAATAGCGCTCATGACTACAGCAAAAAACTAGCTTCTCTAAATAGTTATAGAAATCTGTATGAACAGCAATATTTAGAAGTTACACCGATTGTCAGTCATATGGTTGCCAGCCACTCCATGATAGAAGTTGATGCCGGTGAATATCTATTTGATCAACTAGCTCAAGACAAAGAGCTTCGACGCCTTTCTCAATAACTGCTAGTAAGCAAAACCTTATTAATTAAACAGGCATCAAACCAACTAATAGTAAAAAAATTGGAACAAGTGTTTTTCTTTGTTATCTACTCGATTTCTGAATTGACCAAGCTCAATCTAATGCTTTTTACAAGCAAAATAGCTATATTAAGAGATCATTAATATACAAAATCTTGGGGTCACTTATGTTAAAAAAAGCAGTTATAATAGCAGCAGGCACACTTTTATCATTTTCAGCATTTGCTGCACAAACGTTTACAGATACACCTAATTACAGTAACGTCGTTGTATTTGGCGACAGTCTCAGTGATGCTAGCACACTGAATAGTAATGCTGATCCCAAAGGCAATAATTACTGGATCAAATCAAAGGGTGTTCAAGGTGCTCCTATTACCAATAAAGATCAAAATACACAACAGCGCTCATTGTGGATTAATGACTTTATCACCCAACAAAAGCTTGGCCCGGATGCAAAACTCTACCCTTCAAGCCAAGTACGCACCAGCGGAAAGCTTGCTAATCATTATAACGTTGATTACGCCTACGCAAGTGCTGAAACTGGTGATAATTATTTAAATGATATGACAGGTGGCGCCTACCCACCAATTGAAACGCGCTGCATAGCACCAGGTCATGATCAAACACAAAATATCTATTGCGTACCCAGCGTTAACAAGCAAGTTCAGCTTTATTTTCAAGATTTAAAAACGGCAAAGCAAAGCATTAATAAAAATACTTTATACATTATCTGGGCTGGAGGTAATGATATCTTTGATAACGTTGCCAAGTTGTTAGGTTCCTTTAAAGCACAGCATAAAACAATTTCTCGTGATACTCTGTTAAATGCTCTAGAGCCAACACTAGCGTTAACAAAAAATTCAAATAGTGGGAATCTATCATTCCCAGTTGTAAATATCACAACAGCACGGGCCACGCTTATTGCACATGGAGTACCAGCCGATCATATTGTGGTAATTAACTTACCGGATCTATCACAAACTCCAGCCGCAATACAACTTGCCAGCAAATCACCTGCATTAAAAGATATGCTTTTAACTTTATTTAAAACTATATCCAATACGTATAACACAGCTTTAGAAGCAGCAACGGTTAAGACGGTCTCAATTGGGCCAATCTCTTTATTACCAGCTTCAAAACTCTATAAAGTGAATGAACTATTTAATACCATTGTCAATAACGCACAGAAGTACGGTTATAATCATGACTACATCATTAATGGCCAAGACTGTATTGACGATGCAAAAAGCCCTAACCCCAGCTGCCAAGGGTACTTGTTCTTCAATAGTAAACATCCAACAACGACATTTGGCCCTGTTATGGCACAAGACTTGAGCGGTAAAATAAATTAGTTTGAGCTTAAATTTAAATACCTAAAACTCATACACACCCATCCATTCTTGCCTAATTTTAATAAAGGCAAGAATGGGTAACTAAACCCCATATCTGCAACTTATTGTTTTCACAGTCATAATATCACCTATCAGCGACAAAATAAGCCATTACCGCCCTTACAATGTAAGACGATAGCTGTCCAAACATATATCAATTGCAAGCCTCGATTGATAGAATTTTCTTAACGCTGCAGTGAAACATTAACAAACAGGGTGGAGAAGTAAAATGAGAGATGACCAAGTTATTATGCGACATGACCACGAAAAAATGGTGAAAGCGTCATTTGCTGCAAGCTATTATTCCCAAATCAACGACTATATTTTAAGACAATCACACATGTTAGGTAAATCTATCCAAGCCGGTGATTGGCGAGAGAGCGACATTCCTACCAGTGAAGCTCCTACTTTTGCAGAGTCTACTATGGATGCAAGAGAAAAAAGCGCACTAACGGCGATGGCAATAACCCCCGGTTTTCATGTTAGACACCGACTAGAAACTGACGCTTATCATGAGCGACTTGTGAGTAGAAGCGGATTAAAAGGCGCTAGCCGTCTTCCCGACAACCCTTTTGCTAGATTGAATAGAAGACAAGAAATTGCCTTAGTTAAGGAAGTAAGCAAGCAATTAGACAGTATAGAATTAGGCATTAATAATCTAATGGAGTGCTCGAAAGATGCAGTGGACAATGTCAATAACGCTCTTGATGCTATGAATAAGTCATACAAAGATTCGATGAGTTATTTAACCGGGTTAATATTACAATTGTTATTTGGATCTATTACAACGGTCATTGGGTCTGTTGTTTCCACTTCAATCAAGCCGCATATTGAAGCAGATATAGGGCTGACAAAAGATTCTAGTGTAAGAATAAAACGTGAAAGTGATATTCGCGTCGGCTTAACAAGTTTGGGCTTGAAAACTGCAGGTAAAGTAGTAGTCGACAAACCTATTTCTGCAGTGGTTAATCATTTTCAAAAACATAATGTTTCGCCGATTAATCGTCAAGGTCAATTTAATAAAGCTAAAATGATTCAGTCAAAAACAGCGATTCAAAAATTATGCCGTGGTTTTAAAGACATTCTAAACGAGCATCTTCAGAATCTAAATTTTGATGGCCATCGATCATCTTTTCAATCGCTTTTATACAAAGCTACAGCGCATGATACTGAATTAAATGCTGCTTTGGCTATTAATGCAATACGCAATATACCAACTTCAGTTCTAGAATTATTAAACAATGTTGGCCATAAAGATGGTCGCTACGAACAGTACAGAGATGATCTAGAAAGAATGCTTTGGGCAACGTTTATTTTAAATTTTAATCAAAGCACGTGGCTAAAAACAATGAAATCTGGCATGCGATGGATAGGACGCCAACCAGTCAATGCCGTTAACTTTGGCGTGCAAGCCTTAGTGTATTGTTGTGGCTTTGTTGCAGGCAGCATTGCCGGTGCAGGCTATGGCGCTATAAAAGGTGCCGGCCGCGTGGGTTATGGTTTATTGGTAGAAGGTGCTGGTGGTTATGGCGGCGGACGCAAACATGCACCAAAAACAATCGCTAAAGGTATTGGCACAGCTGTTGCCGCCCCACTGGTTGGCGGCGCATATGGCGGGGCAAAATTACTAAAGTCATTTAAAGAAATGTCTTTTGGCTCTTGGGTTAAAAATACTTATGGTGTTACCAAATACAAATCACATACTGCTTGTATTGTTTCAGGCGTTTGTCTTTCTTGGACTTCTCAAGTTGCAATGATAAATCGCCTGAAGGCATTAAAAGTTGTACGTCGACGCTATGCAGCCTCTTTACGCGGCACCCATATTAATGTGACACAACTTACTGATGGTCAACGAGTTAGCCCCGCATCAGATAAAGCAGTTACAGATGTTGTACGCGTACATCAAACAACTGTTCGCACTGAGCAAATAGCTGATGATAAATATGCTATTACCATAGGTCGCTTTTCATTAACTGAAAAGCAATGCTATCGTCTTGATGAATGGGCATACACATACACACGAGCGTTTTTGCGCGAGTATGGCGGTGAAAGCTTCTTCTTACTAGAACAGGATCAACGACAATTAGCAAGGCTAAGTGAAGCACTAAGAAGGGAAGCTTATATTCCTAAGCCTTCTAAAAAAGAGCGTTTATTATAATATCAAACATCTTTCCGGCAAATATCTTGCTTTTCTCGCCTAATTTAAAAAAGGTAAGAAAAGCAAGACCGGTATTATAAGTTAAGAGAAAGGGGCCGTTAGGTATGTTAAACCTTTTCCAGATTACCCTGCAGCGCAGTAATTTCCTGAAAGCTCAAACCCGTCACCTTTTGAATAAAAAGTGGAGCGCACCCCTCATTGAGCAGATTGCAGGCAAATTCCGCTTTAGCCTCAGCCTTACCTTTAGCCTCACCTCTAGCCTCACCTTCAGCCCTAGCTAATATTTTAAGCCTTTCTGCAATCGTCATAACGTTTTCCTTAAAGGGTTTAAAATCTATACTTTCGATGATACCGGCAATTTGATCAGTCGCACGCGTATCAGCGTTATCTAGTATATATTCTACCACAATCGCACACAACTGCTGCTCACCTTGAATATATACATCAGCGGCATTATTAACAATATCGCCAAAAGCAGCAATCACATCACGATCAAATACATGCTTTAATGACAAAGCCATGCTTGCTAGCCACCTATCTAACTTTAGCGCCTCATCTTCAATTTCGCTCAAATTAATCAATTGAAAATTCCCTGGGAAAAAATCCCTAACCAAAGCTTCAGGAGCTTTAATCATGTCAAGAATATCCGTTGGGTAATGATAAGGTTCACGACCATGGTAAATCACAACCGGATATACCAATGGCAATTCATTTTTATGACTCTTCTCATGCTCACGCATCACTTCACAACTGTATTCTAATATCCTTAAGGGCATCCGTTCATCAGGCGTGCTTTGGTGCTCAAGCAAAAGCACGATATAAGCATCATCTTCGCTCTCAGTAATCTTCGTCTTCAACACTAAATCTGCAATAAACTCTTTCCCTAGATTCGTTTGAAAACTGGTAGAACACACCTGAAGCTGCTGCCAATCCATAAATTTTTGCAAGTCTTTCGGCAAAAAAGACCGCAAGACGCTATTACGCACCTTTGGATGACTCATCATTTTTTTGAAGAAAGCATCATGCGGTTTATTGCTGCTATTAATATTATTCTCAGCTGCCATCATTTTCCCTGACATGAGATTTAGTTTGTTAGCTGATAATAATACGCCTATATTGATCCACTGTTAATACAGTACTTATTCAAAAAAGCTCTAGAAAAACTAAGAGCAAGGCATCAAAAGCGACACCTGGCTTCGCCGGCATATAATGCGTTGACTAGTATAAAATTTCAAAGCGCAAGATGACGACGTCAAAATAACACGTAATTCCTAAGTGCTTTTGAGACATATTTACGACGATGAAATTCAGATGTAAATTTAATTTCACCTTTAACTTTAACTTAATACAAAGATGCTAGCATTTTTCATCCAAAACATTAACAAGGTAACAGGAAAGTAAAATGCGAAATATAACAATTAACAAAGACACTCTCATTATTGATTTCTCTATATCACCAGAGGAGGATAAAAGGGAACATTTTTTTCAAGCAATATATCAGGCGCTATCTACACACCCAACGGTAATCACAATTAAAGAAGCCACTTTTAATAAAGACGATCGATGCTTAAGTCAACTCTGGCAGTTTATAGTGCATTACACTCACTCTCTACAACAGCTAGATATAGAGCTTTGTTCTTACCCCTCTCATTCTGATTATGATTTTGATACTGACCTGAAAACCATTATCGAAAACAACCACAAGTTAGAATGCTTGACGTTGATCGAGGTAGGAAATGGCCCCAGTATTGATTTTTATGAATACTTAAGCACAAATAACACATTACAAGAGCTATATGTTCATAGTTGTGATTTAGAGCCAGAAAGCCAGTTAAGCCAAGCTGTTGCTAATATGCTTTCCAAAAACCAAACATTGCGCAAACTTGCATTAAGCACGAATCTTTCATTTTCGAGCCTATCAAAAATTTGTTCCGCCTTACCTTGTAACCGCACACTAGAGTATCTTGATATCAACTCAAATAGCAGCGGAATTTCCGCAGCAGAAATTTTCGAATATGAATTCAATGACGCTCTTGACTACAGCGATAAACTAGATTGTCTGAATAGTTATAAAATTCAGTATAAACAGCAATATTTAGAAGTTAAAAAAATTGTCAGTTATATTGTTGCCAACAGCTCCTTGATAGAAGTTGATGCTGGTGAATATCTATTTGATCAACTAGCTCAAGGCAAAGAGCTTCGACGACAAATTGATGAATCTTTATCGCATAATAAGGAAGTGCTTTACTCTCATGAAATGGAAGAATCTAAAGATGATTGCCAAGAAGCATCTATGGGCCAAGGCCTGATAGCCCATTATGAGCTAGAGCTAGCGGAAATGAGAGCAAAGGGCGCCGAAGTTAATACTAATCAGGAAGAAGAAAAACAGGAAGAAGAGAAGCATGGGATAAAAACACAAGCGGATAAATTACAACATCCACGTTTCTTTCAAGATCAAAATCACCCACCTTCAAACGTAGACAACCTCAATGATAATGAGACGACAAATAATTTAAATAACTCTTAGGGCCTGTTTATGAGACAATACCAGGCGTCGCTTTCGACGCCTTTCTCATAAAGCACAGAGCTATAATACCAGGTATCACCTTGAGACCACTCTTAAAAAAAGTGACTTAATAACAGGGTGCAATAATATTTAACCTACACATTGGAAATGCCATCAACAAAACTAATTTCAAAATGGCCAGCACCTTACCGGGTGTTAAAAAGAACTATTAATCTCTAAAAATTTCACTTCTTTTGGTGAAGTCGTCTAAGGTGAATAAGTTGACAGCTCATCTAACCACTTTCCAACCCCAAAACTTCATAAGGAAAAGTGATATTCGGATAATGCAATACAGAAAAATCACCGATAACTTGTTCATTTACACCGTTATAAATTAAATAACCGACTGGAACGCGATCCTGCAATATTTTCTTATAGAACTTTAAATTCTTAAGAAAGCTCGTATGAAACGTCTGCGCCGACTTAATTTCAATCGGAATGAGCTCGTGTCCATACTTAATAACAACGTCCAGTTCATTCTGATGATTATCACGATAAAAATATAAGTTTGAATCTTTTCCTTGATTAAAACGATACTTCATCAATTCAAGAATAACTAAGTTTTCAAATAAGGCACCATGCAACGGGTCTCTATTTAATTGTTTAACATTCTCAATGCCAAGCAAATAGCTCGCCAATCCAACATCGCAAAAATACAACTTGGGAGATTTAATAACGCGCTTTCCAAAGTTCTCAAAATAGGGCTGCAATCTAAAAATAATAAAAGAAGCCTCTAATATCGATAACCAATTTTTAATCGTATGGCCAGAAACACCCACTTCATTAGCAAGACTACTAGCTTCAAACAACGAGCCTATGCGCCCAGCACATAGCTTGATAAATTTTTCAAACAGAGAAAGATCTTTAATATTTATCATCTGACGAACATCACGCTGAATATAAGTACGATAGTAATCCGCATACATACGATTAGCATTTAAGTGCTCTTGATATATTCGCGGATATCCACCCGTTAAAATTTGATTATCAACACTGAGTACCATTCCATTACGCTGCAATTCTTTAATCGACAAAGGCAACAAGGTTAACAGCGCCGCTCGCCCAGCAAGTGATTGTGAAATAGCGCTATGCAATGAGAGTTGATGACTCCCCGTTAAAATAAAACGGCCATTTAGCTTTTCTTCATCCACTAATACTTGAATATAGGAAAGCAAATCAGGTGTGTTTTGTATTTCATCCAAAATGGCGCCATCTTTGTATTGATTCAAAAAAGCCCTTCCATCTTCAATCGCATAACGACGAATCTCAGGGTCTTCTAAATTCACGTAGGCCTTATCAGGAAAACTGTGTCGCGCCAACGTACTTTTACCTGCCTGTCTAGGACCTATTAGGGTGACTACAGGGTATTGCTTAGCTAATTGGATCAACTCGTTTTGTAATTCACGATCGAACATAATATTGTACTATATTGAACTTCAACTTCATTATTGTACATAAATACGCCCTTAAAAGCAATATTACGTACCATATTGAAGTTATACTTCAATATGATACAGCCTCAAGAGCTCATAATAGGTAATCAGCACGATCGCTGTGGTTAGACATATTTTACTTCCTAAGTTATTGCATAAAGGAAACTTACGCCATTTTTTGCCCACAAACCAATTAACCATTTGCTTTTTATGACAATATTAGGCGCAAGCTATCCCAAATTCAGTATTAATTTGTTTAAACTGCTTAAAAAGGACTTCCAACTTATTTGTTAGATACCGTATAATCGCTGAGCGCAGTGGCTAGCTCGTCCGAGATGTAGCTCCACTTTTGCGCAGTGGTGGTTTTGCCTAAGTCGGGTGCTTGCCCCTTCTCCGGAGGGTAAAGCAAATAATCTGACATAGCAGAGCCCAGCATTAATAATTGCCAGAACTTCAGCCATTGCTGATGGGTAAAAGTTAGAACGTAGTTAGTATAAGGCAGGCCAGAAATAGCCGTCTTGTCTGACGATGTATCCATGACAATCTCCGATTTAGTTTGTTGTGGCTAGTGAGGCGTTGATGGTGGTGCATTGACGTCTCACGCTTTACTGTATAGTTCGCAATACTTGCTTGCGTTTTCCTTATTTAATTAAACGTTGTTATTTGACCTTAATACTTGCTAAATTGCAAGTGCTATTTAATAATGATAATCACTATATTCAAAAAAAGTATCGCTAATATAATCTTCAGCGCTTTTCGATAGATGCTAGGATTAAACTGTTAATTGATGAGTTTGAAAATTTATCTGGAAAATAAAAAGTGCGTGTTTGAAAAAAACGCCTAAAGTGACGCCCGGCTGAGCACATGCTTTTTTAGATTTATAGCAAAATAATAAGGCGAGACAGATGATAGCAATAATATATAGATTTTATCTAAAACCACATCAGGAAGAATCCTACATTAAGTGCTGGGAAAAGCTAACAGATTACTGCCGTGAAAATTGTGGCGCCATTGGATCAAGCTTGCATAAGGGTGAAAATGGTCTATGGGTAGTTTATTCAAGATGGCCTGACTTGGCTACTAGGGATAAAGCATGGCCGGGTGAAAATGAGCCAAACACAAAACTGCCCGAAGACATTCGTAAAACAATTAACGAAATGCAGTCGTTTAAATTAGAAAATAAAGATCTTGAGCAGTTTGATGATATCTGCTTAGATCTGATAGAAAATAAATTATGAGCAATAATAACCGTAACCGGTTGCTAGGGATTAGTTCACGCACAGAAAAGCCCAAGCAATTTTTTTCTGAATGGATGGTTGCTATTTTCATCGCAATTACTACATAGGCCAACGTATACCAATTATAGTATTTCTACAGGGCTTTGTTAGGATAACAAATGCCCTTAAAACGTTTTGAGAAAACAGCTGCCCCATTTTATGAATATATTCAGTAGATTACCCCAGTCGCCATAAAGCACCATTTGAGGAATTATCTCAGCCTGTATGCTAAACTTTTAATGTACGTTACGATCCTTACCATTTTGATTAGTTACGCCATTAATAAAAGGGGCAAGTCATGTCTCATGATGCTGATAACAACAACATTCTCTTTTCACCGCTTGCTGCAGGTGAATTTATACTTGATAATAGAATTATTATGTCTCCTATGACAAGATGCCGAGCGCAAGCTGACCGAATCCCTAACGATCTCATGATAGAATATTACACCCAACGTGCCAGCGCTGGTTTAATAATTACGGAAGCAACCTCTGTTTGCCCCATGGGTGTCGGGTATCCCAATACACCAGGCATATGGAATAAAGAACAAGTCGAAGCGTGGAAAAAAATAACTGACTCTGTACATAACAAAGGGGGCAAAATTCTGTTGCAACTTTGGCATGTTGGTAGAGTATCTGCTCCTTGTTATTTAGACGGCAAGCTGCCCCTTGCACCCAGCGCCATTAAGCCAGCCGGGCACGTTAGTTTAATTCGCCCTAAGCAATGCTTTGAGACACCTAAAGCGATGAGTACTGATGATATCAAAGAAGCGATTGAGAGCTTTAGGATAGGCGCGGAAAATGCAAAATTGGCTGGCTTTGATGGTGTTGAAATCCACGGTGCCAATGGTTATTTACTCGATCAGTTTCTACAAGATAGCAGCAACAAACGCACCGATGAATATGGCGGCTCAATAGAAAACAGGTCGCGCTTTATGTTAGAGGTTGTTGATGCCGTTTGCGACGTCTGGGGTCCAGGCCGAGTGGGCATGCATTTAGCGCCACGTTGTGATGTGCTTGACATGGGTGACTCAGACCCACTGGCAACATTTACCTATATTGCAAACGCCTTGGGAGACAGAAAGCTAGCTTTTATTTTTTCACGCGCAACGCTTGGAGATGATAACCTATCGGCAAAGCTAAGAAAGGCTTTTGGCGGAGTCTATATTGTTAACCAGCAGCTTTCTAAGCTAGATGCTGTTAACGCCATCAATGTTGGCCGCGCTGACGCTGCTGCTTGGGGGCAGTTGTTTATTGCCAATCCAGATTTAGTAGAACGGTTTCGCCGCGGTGCCGGGCTAAATGAGACAGACTCTACCACCTACTATTTAGGCGATGAGGAAGGGTATACCGACTATCCTTTTCTCTAATTTTTAAAGACTACACACCAATAAAGATGCTTAACAAAACTATCAGTTAAATATTTGATTTTCACCTAATCACACTACCCTTAACTTTTCTATAATAATTAGAATATACAATAGCACCAACACTTAAATATAAATAGGAAAGTAAAAAATGAGAATGAAAACAGATGACATACAAGGTCAAGAAGATTATTTTAAAGGACTATCTAGCAATGAAAATATACTACGCTTTTTTAGCAAAAAACAAATTGTTGCTGCACTTACACTACTATCTAAGGATTACTTTTTCTCATGCAACTCTGAAGTTGCAGATAAATTTCTTGATAGCATAAGTGACACCAATATTTTAATTGTACGAACTTCCTCAGCTATTACAGACCTTAGTGCAAAGCCTGATGACATCGTCATACCCTTTGCTGGCAGTATTAAAACTAACAATGACTTATTTCATTTTCGCTTTGGTATTAATTGTAATGGTAATTTTGTTGACTGCAAATTAACACCTATAGATGACGAAAACATCTTGTTTGCAAAAGGGTTTGCACGAATTGACAAAGAGAGCGATGAATTTAAAACACTAAACGAATTTGCAGAGGACTATCAAGACGATGAGAATGGTGAAGTGATCGCGCCACTGGAGCTAGACCGCAGCAAACAAAAGCCTGAAGAACATCAATTAATTTCACCTCATCGAGAATTAATTTATCACTCACTAGCACTAGCGCCCAAGGAAGTACAACAAAAAATTTGTGCTAAATTTCCAGAAAACCTTCGAGAAAAAGAAAACTCCTGCTGGTTTACAAAACGAAGACTGGAACAGAAAATAACAGCAGAGCAAGCAAGGCTTTTTTCAACTATTAGTGATACCACTGCTCTGGATGGTGATTTGACAGATATTATCATGTCGAGTCTATTTTCAAACTCAGAACGAATTGATCGGCCTGAAGATCAAAAGCAAATTTTTCTACGCTGCAGACAAAAAAGAAAGCGTGAAGAAGAGCAAGATAGTAATGATGATCATTCAAAAAGAAGGAAGTTTGCGCCAAAATAATAATACATATGTCTTCAGGCGTCACTTTCGACGCCTTTCTTAATATAACCGCCAGCCCTATAACACTATATGTCACCAGACGTCGCCTTTGACAATGTATTTTTTTACACTACAACTATGAGCTTTGTTTTTTTATAACATCTGCTTCAAAAATATAACCTTGGCTGTAAATAGATTTAATAATCTGAGGATTTTTTATATCAACTTCAATTTTTTTTCGTAAGCGACTAATCAAACGGTCAATGCTGCGATCATAAACGTCGCCATCAATACTGGTATAGTCAATCAGAGCATCTCGCGTTAAAATGCGATTTGGGTGTAAGACTAAGGCACACAATAGCTTAAACTCAGCAGGACTAACCTCAATACGTTTACCATCAGTTGTTGTTAATAGAAAACCATCTGGATCCAAAATAAAAGTAGCGAAATGATAGGTATCGCCCGCATGAATAAGCAGCTCATCCTTTTTGACAGGCTCAAGATCACTGAGCATACGCTTTATATAGGAAACGAGAACTTTTGGATTTATTGGTTTTGACAGGTAGTTATTAGCACCTAACTCTAACGCCAAAATTTTATCGACATCTTCGGTAGAGCCCGACAAAATCAAAATTGGTGTTTTAGCTGACTTACGAATTTCTCGACATAAATCCAAACCATTAATGCCCGGTAGGTTAAGATTAATATCGAGAATAATAAGATCAGGAGCGCAACTTTCAATCGCTTGCATACAGCCCTTATCATTAATTTCGATTGCAACTGTATACCCTGCTGCTGTTAAGGTCATTTCAAGCAGATTAGATAAATCTTTATTATCTTCAACCAACAGTATATGTTTTGTATTCATTAAATTAGTATAAACCGAAGCCATTATACAATACAACCAACCAAAGGATAATTAATTGCCAGATTAAAATTGGACCACTTAAAATGACTTCACATTTGCCACAAAGTTGATGTCACAAATTAAGACCGATATGATAAGTTTATGATTACAGGTTTAACCATTGAGATTGCATTTAAAATTATCACTGTATATCTTTGCAGCAAGTGGCTTGCGTGTAAAAAAAGTGCTTTAAGATTTATGTTTATTTTAATAAGCGTAGAAAGCATCGTTACAATTCTAATCAATACAATACTACTCTCGCACTCCGACCAGCACTTGACGGCTACAAATCCTTCTAATCAAAACATAATCTACCTTGCCCATTTGCAACATTCAATCCTCCAAGCTCTCTATTTAGGCATATTTTTGATATTTGCCTTTCGCCAAGCTAATATTACATTTAATAAATTTTTAACTACACTGCCAACATTAATTACTATTTTATTTTCTATAGCGTATTCAGTAGCAATACCATTTACCTATTTACACACATACGCCCCCTCTTTGTGGACAACGCCGATAGGCATGTTAACTATTATGACATTTGGCATGTTAATTTATAGCTTACCTTTGACAAAAAATATCTATGTCAGACTTTGGGTTATTAGTTTCCTTATGCTGATAACAAGCAATATATTTTTGCTGCAGTCCAACAACCTCTTACACAAATACAATATGAGCAATATCAATTATTGGCTATGGACATGTAGCAACTTACTATTTATTTTTTCATTTTATTCCTTAAACAGAAACAAAAATATTAATAAATGGTTTCAACAGGCAGGGAACATACAAGCACAATTAGGCTATTGGTCCACCAGCATAATTTCCAGTTTATTTATATTGCTTCTTATAAAGCACATTGTCATTAAAGATAGTCACTCCTTGGTACTGACTGTATTTACGACAAATCTTATTGTATATATCCCTTTTGCTAGCCTCCTAACTATTATTGCGATACTCTTATCAAAATATTTTGTTCATGATTTTATAAGACTATCTCAGGTCCATAATGACAAAAACAGATTTTATTTTAAAGAAACCAAAAGACTATCGTTAATTTTAAGCAAAGAAATTAACAAAATAAATAAACAAGAAAGACTGGAAGAAAATATATTAGCATCACTCAAGTTAATTTCTCAGAAGCTAATAAAGCCCATTAATTTATTACTAAACATCGGACAGCAAGCAGGCTCTCAGCTTAAAGAAAGCCAGCAAGATATTCAACGCAATGCATTACTACAAATCAAAGGCATAGCTAACGAGCTTGAGAGTAGCACAAAAACATCCGGTATCAAAAACATCACAGACAGTAAAATAAATTATATAACCGCCCTGCTTGTAAAATACATACAGGAAAAAGAATTACTATGCAGTAAAGCAACTATCAAACTAACATATTCAATTGCTCCTAAAGCATGGTTTCAGTTAAGCACCATAAATACAAATGAATTATACCGTGTCATCAGCAACTTAATAAACAATGCCATTGAAGCCTGTGAATATTCGGCCAAAAAGCGTATTAAACTTGAAATCAACTATGCTGACAACCCACCTAGCTATTATTTAATAGTAAAAGACAGCGGCACTGGAATGACACAGGAACAAATTCAAAAAGCATTATCACAAACTCTCACAACAACAAAAAAAACCGGTCATGGGTTGGGACTACAACATGCTGTAAACGCCATCAACA
Organism: Gammaproteobacteria bacterium; assembly: GCA_030425685.1. Lineage (GTDB taxonomy): Bacteria > Pseudomonadota > Gammaproteobacteria > Coxiellales > Coxiellaceae > JAUIAD01. The sequence continues at coordinate 42,366 of JAUIAD010000026.1, forward strand.
ACTGGGGAGGGCGTCTTAAAATTTCTTCTGCGCTTAATGAAGGCACTGAAATAAATATTGCATTACCCACAATAGAGAAACCACCCACCTGGTGGACCAATGCACTAAATAGCACAGGGTATGACAGTGCTATCATACTCGAAAGCGATACTTTCCACCATCAACTATGGGATTCAATTCTAACAATCCCCGTCATTCACTGTTACTCAGCAATAGAGACCCTGCACTCAATGCAAAATGACCATAAACAATTATTGCTGCTTAATGTTAATAACGCAACCTATCACAATCACTTTCACAGTGTTATTCTAGCGAAAAAGTTAGAGAATAATACCTATATAATTACAACTGAATATAATAGCCAATGGGCACAAGTATTATGCCAAAATCATCATTTAAAACTATTACCTAAACCCTTATTACCGTATATAAATATTATTAACTAATCAACTTGGGAGCCATACTAATTAATGAAAAAAACCAAACAGACAAAGAAATCTAAACCTATTATTTTACTTCTACTCATTAGTAGTATTTACATCTTTACTCTATACCTTTTTATTAAGTATAACTCATCAATTACAAATCAACTATTAATTATCAACCAACTAGTCTTAGCTTCAATCATTTTGACCATCTCTGTAATTTGTTTTTTTCTGACAAGAAATTTTCAAAATCTCTTAAAGCTATTTTTTTTCCTCGTCGGCATCAGCTTTCTGGCTCGATTTGCAATAACCATTATTCCTTTACTAGCCACTACAAAATTTTTAGCATACCTGCATTTATTTTATCTTTTATGTGATACTTTATCTTTAGTTACCATATCTATTACTATTATAAGATCCAATACCAAGAGACTCACTTTATTCTTACCATTTACCCCCATGCTATTACTGTTAGCCTCCGCAATGATATTTATAGCGATCAATCATCATGAAATATACCAGTCAAAAACTATGCCTACATTCTTCCTAATAAAAGCCTATTATGCACTAACGCTATTCTTGCTACTAATGTTTTGCATTCCCCTTGCGAAAAAGACATCATTAAAAATAACACTGAATGGCTTTCTATTTTTACTCATTTCAGTTTCAAACAGAAAAAAAGAACAATTTCTTAATCCAAACCAGGTATTTCAAGTTGTAGTAAACTGGCCAATGATAATTGGTATGCTGCTGATTATTTACGGTAGCTGCAGTCTGCTTAAAGAAAAATGCCAACAATCCACCCTGTTTTATCCAGCAAATAGCGCCAAATCACAAATATTGTACTGGTCCAATAGCATACTAGCTTTACTTTTTTTGATATTAGGCATAAACACCATTGCCACACGAGAATTCTTTCATTTCTCACATCTTATATTTGATACCAATATCTACTCACTAATTCCACTGTTAGGCCTATTGTCTCTACCCAACTTGTGGTATTCCAATTTATTAACTAATGACTTAGATTTAATCGCTAGTAAAACAAAATCTTCTAACAATCTATCTCATACTGGAAATTTATACTTTAATGAACTACAGGAATTTTCCAATACACTTTCACATAAAATGAATACAACGATTAACAATACTGCTAAAATCAGTGCGCTATCGTTAACAATTAAGCAAGCAGCTCATGATATAAAAACACCTTTATCAATCCTTTCAATACTATCAGAGAATGTTAAAAATAATCTTACCAAAAAATCATGGGGGCTCTATAATAGCTCAATAGTAGAAGCCAATAGTGGCGCCAACCAATTATTAACTTTGCAAAAGAGGATTGCCAACAAGACAGTTTCGAAAGAAAACTTTTGCAAATTACACTACATTACATTATTAATTTGTGATTTTATAGATGAAATATCGTCACAATACCATCACATACCAATACAATTCACCAAGGAGATATCAACTCAAGCTTGGTTTACACTTGTTAGAATCCCTAAGCATACATTGAAACTCATTCTGTCTCGGTTTGTTAACGATGTCATTAAGGCTACCCAAAAAAAAACTGGGAGCCATATTTGTTTCAAACTAGAAAAAATAGAAAACGATAAATCTATCACGCTTTGCTGCCAAACAAGTCAACTGCTTGCAAAAAATGATTGCGAAAGCAGAACGTCTTATGCAAAAGATCTTTTTATAAATTACGATATCACCATAACTGAGGACTTTACTAAAAACGATTCTTATCAATTCAAATTAACATTTCCAGCATCGCTACCAACCCCTAACTGGTGGATAGATAGATTACCACTACCTAAACACGGCTTAATTGTTATCATTGATGATGATCCTCTCTGTCACCAGCTGTGGAAAAATAAACTTACACCATACTTGAAACTCCATTATGATGTACTTACAATCCATTGCTCTACTGAAAATGAACTAACAGCATTACTTAGCAGGAATGAAAAAGCACTTTTCTTAGTTGACTATCAACTCACCGGTTTTTCAAAAACTGGTTTGGAATATATTATTACTCACCAGCTAGAAAATAATTCCATCTTAGTAACCAATGATTATGAGAACGAATATGTCACCAGCGAATGTAAATCTTACGAGATACAACTATTTCCTAAACCACTATTATCATTACTACCACTATCATTTTTCTCATAAACGATAACCCCTCCTAACCACACTAATTAATCATCAGGAGCAATATTGCTAACGATTTCATCTCGTGTTGATGCTTTGGATAACTCTCTTTAGAATTTTTTTAAGAATATTGCACACCATAATAAGACAATTGTTTTTGCCACCTAAACATTAAACTACAAATAGATTGAGCAAGAAATATGCATGGCGCTAGAGGCATTAGTATTATCTCGACTATTTCTACTGATTAGCATCAAATCTCACAACGTTATAATTCATTACTATCCAATGACACTACTTATAGGATGATAATCAATGCGTGAAGATAAGCACTCAAACAATAAAAGCGGCAGTAACAACGACACATCAAGCATAGACTTAAATAAATATAGAGAGGAGCATGGATGTTACAATATCAAGGAATATGATGAAAGCACCATAAAAATTATAAATAGAATTGCTGAGGAGAAGGATTGCCTAATACTTTATCTTGGTGACAAGACGCCTCCAAGAGATGTTTGGGTTGCTAAAGAATTATTTAATAAACAGGAAAGTGCATCCATAATATGGCGAGATGTAATTTTTAACTATACAACTCGTCATATTAAATTTAAAGCAATGTTTTCAGAATGGGGCGCACAAGACTATGGAATTGAGCAATCGCTCTCTAGTTATGAGGTAGAGGTTATGCACCTTACAAAAGAATTTAGAGATGTAAAAAATTATATTGATTTAAAACATCAATTACTCAACAAGTATTATAGCAAGGAAATTGAGCTGATAGACGATGACAATGCACTCGAAGCGCTGCAAAATAAATATATTGAAATAATATCGGAACACTTAGATAGTCTGGTTGAAAAAATTAAACAAAATAGCCAAGAGTGTGAGCCCGAACCACTTAGAATTTTGTTAAGTGAGTATTTAGACGAAGGAATTGACGAACTCCATGAAAAATTTTTACTGCTAAAAACAAGCTATCAAAATTCCATGGAAGAAATACACGAAAAGAGAAAATTAATACATACTAAGAGATCAAGCCGTTATATAAATACAACTTCATCGTTACCCTATGCTGAACACCCTATCAATCAAAACCCAGGCTCGAGATCAAACCCTCGATTTTTTTCTCAACCCAACGAGACTGATAGCAAACCCACACCAACAAGTTCGTCTATTATAGAAAATAATAAAATAAGAAAACTCAATGAACACAGTCAATTTAAACCATAATATTTACTATATATCAGGTAGTTACACACAGGCGGGACAATATTAGGATATTCCCGTCTAATTACCCCAATAATCCTATGTCAATATTCCTCTATAGCCTGACAAAAAGCGGAGAGGAAAATGACAAAACTAAGAGAGAAAGCCTATGCAGAGTTTCTGATCACTAGACTTATTAATGATAGCAAACACGATGACTGTTGTTTTAAACTGCATACAAGCAATCATCCCAACCTCGCCGTTACACTACTATGGGAAACTGCCGATGTTCAAAACCAAAATTTTAAAGATAAACTAATACAACTAAGCCCAAACCCAGATGAAAGTGATTTCTTTGCCAGGGTAACACAGATTCACCGCCTAACTTGGCTGCACAATAATACCACTCTTTCATATATACAAATAGGAAATCTAGATTTTTCATCACTAGCCAAACCTGATATTTTTGCAAATTTGGACACTGAAACTTGGGAGATTTTAAAATTAAACTTGCAACATCATGTACATACCATCAGTGCATTTAGCCAACCCTATGAAACACCTCTATTGGCACAAGTTTTGAAAGATCGCGATAACACCTTATTACCAATTCAACTTCAACAAATAGTACAATTACAACGAGGAATAGCAAACCAAGAAACTCTATGGAAAAGATACTGGCACCAAGCATTAAGCATTACTAGCTATCGCATACTTGATATTACCTATATATCTAAAGACCGAGGCGGATATTTTTTAAAACATATCAACCCAATTAAAATTGTCCCTTACGACACAGATTATACAAAAAAAAATCGTAAAAAGAATACTAAAGATGCAATTGGCGCCATTGATGACGCACAGATTGGACGCGAATTTGCCGGCTTTATTAATGACGCCACTAATGAACACGAATCTTTTGGTGACGCTTTAGGAGTGATCAAATATGTCAATGCTGGGCCGACATCGTTAATTTCTACTATTGATGCATACAAAGATGCAAAAGCATTACGAAAGAACCCTAAGTCATTTGGAAAATATAATAACATTACCAGAACAACAGGGGGTATCGCTAAAACTGGCATGCAAATAGGAAAAGAATTTGTTGAAGCTGGCTCTGGCGCTGAAACAGCTCTTGGCACAGGTTCCAGCATTACTGGCGTTGCGACGTCGTCACTAAAATTGGCATCAACAGGATGGAAGCTCAATAAATTAAAACAAACTAAAAACATTAACGCTATTCGAACAATAGAGAAAGCCCTCTTCTGCTTTGCGCAAACACAAAACTATAAACATATTAAAGATCACATTGATAAAGATACTGTTAACTATGGCAAGCAAAAAAGTGGGTGGCTTTCTCATGGAGGTTATGGTGCTTTACATAGCAGCGATGAATTTGCATCAAATGATAGTATTCAAACCAAAGAATTTTCTCATGGTCGATTTGCTGGCATACAAGATAATGGTGACCCACGACCTTTGCATATGATACAGGAATATCAGGAATTGCAAAATGAAATGGATCAGTTATTCGCGCAATTTCCAGCGCTTAAAATGTTATTTGGCATGTGCATTCAATATATCATTCGTCATAACGAACATTTGCAAAGGCAATTAATGGCAAATTTGGCTAACGATGGATTGTCACTAGGTATTGCAGTGACAGGGCTTGTGATCTTAACTACTGCGACAGGCGGAATAGCCACACTGGTTGTTGCTGGCACTAGCGCTGTTGCTGGCGGTATTTATAGTGGCGGGCAGGCTATATATAAATTTAACCAACTTGATGAAAGTCAAACACACTTAAATGACTTTATTGACTATGCCACTCAAGAACTAAAAGATAAAGATGAAGATGGCTTAGATCTTATAAATACACTGCACACACTTTCGCGAAAATGCCACTCCATAAAGCATAAAAGCGGCCCGTCCATTGGTGACTTTGCCAAAATAGCAGCAATCTATACGATGATGTGGCTAGATGAGCTTGAGATGATATTACCTCACCACTACCAGCAACAAAGAGGATGGCAATTTCTAGCAGACTTTAACCAAGCTTTAAAAGCTGCTTACGGCAAAGGTGATGATATCCTAATATTACCTTGGGAACCTGCAAGCTTTACAGAGCAGATTCTCAAGATATCACGGTAACACCAAGCCTTAACACCTTTACGCTATGTGTTTAAATTAATGACATTAGCTACTACAAAGAATTTTACTACTACATAATACAAAAAAATGACTTTATAATTAACTAGATAAGTAGCGGTGAGGCGATATAAACTAGGTTAAATGAGCGCATTATAACTAGAAAATACCTCTGCAGGGGATGATTTTCCGTTAATAATTTTACCATACTGGTTTTACCCTTGTTTCATAGTGGCTATAAGTAATAGGGAGTAGACATTGCCTGAGCTTTCTCACTCTGTTGCCCATATTAAT
>JAUIAD010000060.1 GCA_030425685.1 Gammaproteobacteria bacterium
GGTATGTCGATAGCGAGATTGTCATTAAGGCTCTATCAACACAAACATGTTCCATTGAAGAGACTATTAATCTATCGCTTTTAAGACGTGCGAATTTAAATGAAGTTGTTTTTCAGCAGCCTACAGCGATATGGAATATCTGCAGTGAAGTTGACAGCCTTAGTTGCGAGCAAATTGTTTTTCTGCTATCGAAACCAGAGCTGTCTTGGCATCAGGAACGTCAGGGGGCAACTGCAGCGGGTTTGTTATTAGAAAGGTATTTTCCTCCGTTTGCTCCTGATTATTATAAGCGATTCGGCAGTGAAGAGACCTTCAAAGATCAAGTTATTAATATCATGGCTTATCGTCAGCACTATTGGGACCTATTTTCATTACTACTTCAGGAGCGATCGAATGTAATCTATAAGCAGGTCAATGGACGTTGGTCTTCGCTTTTACAATGCGCTATAGATCTAGAAGCCTATGCCGTTGTACAAGCGATTTCTTCACACCCTACAACAAAACTTATAACAAATAAAGGTTGGAACCACGAATATTCTTGGAAGGCAATGTGGCTTCGCGAGGATAAAAGAGGACGCTCCCCTATTAGACTAGCCCTAGAACAAAATAATAGTACGTTATTGGATTATTTTTTTAAACTGGCCTTATATCCTGATTTATGCAGCAATCATCGTGAGCTGACTAGTTTAGTGACGATGCTATTTTCGTCGTCAACGATGAGTGGTGAGAAAGACCATTCAGGAGGTTTTGACCTTTCCGTGGCAATAGAGATGTTAAGTCAAAATGCGGAATCATGTTGCTATGAACAACAGCGTGTTAATTTATTGTTTGGTCGTTTAAATGCTGAGATGACCGTTCACGGTGCTCATGATTGGTTACATAGCATGGTTTCCTCACAAAACCTAACCTTGCAGCAAGGTGTCGCATTGCTGCGTTGTCATCATTTACCCTGGCATCATGACAATACTGAAAGTCAAACACCGCTCGGATTATTGTTAGCACAAGACCCTAAGACAAAGCCGTACTATTCTTCCTATCAGAAATTATCCAGCCAGCGAGAGGCGATTTGGTCGTTAATTATGACGCCTGATGCTGATCTTAACACTCAGTGGCTGCAGCCTAATCAATATGGAAAGACGCCCTTAGACCTGGCTATTCAGTCAGAAAATACCCTTGGCATTGAAACTTTCTTGACAACAGTATTCTATCCAATGATTCAAGGTGATCCTTCAGGTTTAGCAATTAACAATGTTTATAAGCAACTTTTTAAAGCATTGGGCTTTGAATTGGCGCAGGCCAATGCGACTTTAAGCGCGGCGTTACGATATGAGGGCAAGCCAGTAATACCGGCCTACGCCATCAATTTCATTAAACGCTTACAAAAGACACCCACTGACAGTCAAGGTAGAAATTGGTTGCAGCTGGCTTGCGAGCAAGAAGAAATATTATCGCCCCAAGCACTATTCATCTTGCTTTCCGGTTTAAACCAGCCTTGGCTGGAGGAGCTTTGGCATCAAAAAGATAAAAATGGTCAAACGGCATTTAGTGTTTTACTATCTAAGGATGGGCAATTAGCGCAGCATGGCGCTGCCTATCTTGCGGTTAAGGACGCACATCAAAGGGAAATGGCTTCTCAAGTAATACAACAATTGGCTAAAAAGCCGAAGCAAAATAACAATGTATTACATTATGTGATAGAGGAAAAATTCTCAGATATACCACTAGATTATTTTAATGAGCAAGAGGGCTGTAAAAACTATTGGCTTGAGCAAAATCAACAAGGGCTTTCGCCACTGGGTATGGCGATCAATACACGTAACGATGAGACAATTAACATCTTCATTCAACAAGTATTTCAGCCTATATTTCAACGAGGTGACCCAAGAGAGATCACGGACCTTGTTGTTAAGGTATTACGAACTAGTTTGCCATCCGTTCAGCTCAACTTAAATATATCGAGTGCGCTTTATGGTGACGGTACTACCTCTTCGATTTTTTCTTTTTTTAAGAAATTGACAAGTTCTCATGATACGGTGCCCGATAAAGATTGGCCGTCGCATATGCTTTTTCAAGCTTGTCGGTTGCAACCGAATGAAATCGCATTGGCGGCTAATTTTGTACTGAGAGAGGCACCCAATAACGGCCATGAAAATAATACGATTCTCTTGGAAGCGTTAAGTCATCTGCCTGACAAGGAAGCACCGTATTATGATCTTTATCGAGAATTAAAGGGTGTTCGTAAGGAGGTGTGGGAGTTTATAAAGTGCTTTGCTAGCTTTGATTTTAATGTACGGGATCCTGTTCAAGAGCAGAAATTACTCGAGCTCATGCAGACAATTACTAAGCAGCGAAAAGGGCATCTCTTATGGGCATGCCGCAATGCGCATGGTGTTACACCACTAGGCTTAGTCATAGAATGTCAACATAATAAGTTGCAGCAGCACTTTATTGAGACTGTCGCATTGCCGAAGGTTAAAAAAGGAATCAAAAATGACTTGCCTGCTGATAATCAAAATTTGGTGATTAAAAAAATTTCTTCGCATTATATACAGCTATATAGCCGCACCATAGGTGAATATTTGTCGCCAAGCTTATGGCCCCCGACACCCGCTGGGTTGGAAGAATACCGTGATTTTGATAAATATGCTTTTAATGGATTATTAGATAAATTGGCTAGGGGTATTTTAAATGCAAAAGCCCCGTTGAGAAAAAACCTTTTACGTTATCTGATTTATCTGGAATCAGATAGCGGATGGCAGCCACCTTATGTAACGCTCATGCATCTTGCTGCAGAATTGGGCCGGTTTGATTTATTAAATGATGTTCATAAAATTTATTCATTTGCAGGCTTGAGCTATGTAAAAAATTCACAAGGGAAGTACCCGCTAGAAGTTGCGAGGAATGATCGTAGCCGTAGAGTGTTACGCCGTAACCAGCTAGATGATTATAAGCGTTTATTCACTAACAAACCTCTTTGTGTGCAGGAAAGGGACTTGTTTTTACTTGAGCGTCTTGATTTGCAGAGTGCTGGACTTGATGATAGCGAATTTGTGGAATTGGTGCGATGCTTTTCAATAGCTAGAGCCAAGAATGGTGTGGATATGCCACTGACTCAGCTTAATCTGTCGAATAATAATATTGGTCACGCAGGTTTAGTGGCATTAACAACTTTCATGGAGGAAAATCTACAAGAGCTTTCTTTTCTGGATTTATCAAATAATGAGGCGTTAGGGAGAAAACAAACCTTATTGCCATTCTATGGTAATAGTGTTGCTTGGCTTGTTAAATATAAGCGTGGCTTACTCACCCGAGTAGAAATTGATTTAACGAGCATAGAATTAGGTGATCAAGATATTCATACTATTATTATAGTGTTGAATACTGACAGCAAAAAAATAAAGCCTTTACATTTGATAGAGCGGGATTTTTATTTAACTCCACCAAATGACACCAGATCAAATGAAAGGCTTGATAAGCTGAGAAAGGCACTGGCACGTGCAGCACATAAAGAGTGTTATGCGTATCCGCCGAAAACCTTGACCCGCATGCAAGTCTTTTATTCAAAGTATGAGAAGATAGAATTTAAGCCTCGTAAGATTAGTTATCAAGATGTAGTGCTGCAGTGGGTGTTTGAAGAACTAAAGGCTGACATTACCGCTAACAGATTTTTGTTAATACCACTTTGTCTGATTGAAGTGGATGATACCTTAGCTCCTTCGGTAGTAACCACCTCAGCTGATAATCCAATACAAAATCCGTTACCGGCAGGCAATCCTAGTGAAATCACACCGTATGAAACGACAGCGATAAGAAAAATGCAGGTTGTGCTATTATTCAACGAAGCGCAAGGAAAAAAATTACTATGCGATATTCAGGTCGAACGGTTTGATGACCCAAGTACACCAGAGGTCAAATATTTCATATTATCCGGCCGCCAATATGACCAAGAAAGAATAATGGAGGACATGGGTGAAGTACGGCAAGAACAGATTTTGAAACTGCTAGTGAAATCCCAAGTATTACCAAGCGGAGTTAACATTATTTGGCAAGACAGCAACGCGCACGACTTATCAGTTAATGTAGATAGTCATATGGTGGCTATACAAGGCAAGTGTGCTGGACAATCATTTTTAGAAAGTGAAGGCCTCAAGCGGCCCATAGATATAGCCTATCAGTTTGCTATGTTAACCTGCTTAAATTTAAGAGGGCTCGATTTGAAGCAACATAGCCGTTTTGACCGGCTTGTAAGCGCTTGGTTTGCTATTTTAGAGCAGAGATCACTACCTTTGAAGCAGTTAAATTTAGCACATACTGGTTTGAAAAGAGAGGATATTAAGAAGCTAACCTCGTTGTTTGCGCCTGATAGCAGTGAGCTGGAGAGTCTTAATGTGGCAAATAATCCAGTTGGGCATGCAAAGCAGTCTCTTTTAAACAAGTACCGTACCTCTGGCATACAGTATTTAGCGCGTTGGTTATTGCAGTATAGCAAGCTTAAAATTCTCAATATAGTCGATACAGGTATTGATGCAGTTGATTTGGTGACATTGGTGGCGATGTCAGAAAATAGATACCACCCGCTGGCGGTGCACCTCTACTTAGCGGATTTAAGCCATGATGATAGGGAGTTGTGGTTAGAAAATCAGCGTCGTCAACAACGGCGACAGGACTTTTTAACCCATGACGGCGAAATTCACTTTATTTGGCAGCAATATTGTGTAGAGTCAATTAATAAAACCCCGAGGGTTCATGAAGAGAAGTACCAAGATGAAGAGGACCTAGAAGAGAAATACTCAAGGCATAATAACGCAAGTTCCTCTTTTGAAGAGAGTAAAAATAATTTAACAATACTGTATCAACGTTTGAGAAAGCTGGTGGGGGATGTGGCGGATGCTTTTATCACCCAGTCAGAGAAGCTTGATGTGCTAACTCGGCATTCAGAAAATAACACTACCTCTGAATCTCGACATTTATCATGGTTTCAGGAGCAAGCAACTAAGCTAAAGGAAAGTTTGGCAGCACTGCCTAGTGAAACAAGCAAAGATGACTGCTTATCAAATTTTATTAAATTACGAGATGCCTATTATTGCTTTGCATGGACGATGCATGAAGAAGGTCTGCCCAAACCATTAGCTGAACTCAGTTTTGTCTTTACCCAATTATCCTCTAAATTTGACCTCATTGGGACATTTAATCCTGAGTCAAAATCTGAGAAGATGGAGCAGCCCGATACCCCTAAAAAAGCATTTGTAAGGGGGTTCAATCATGCTATGGGAAAATATTGCAATGCAAGTGATATTCTGCACTCTGGTATCATTGCTGATGATGCTATTCAGCCATTGCAGCGCTATGAGCGCATGCGAGATTCTTTCAAGAAAATGTTATTCGCTGCTTTATTAGGCGTGCCAGCGATTGGTGCTATAGGCCATGCAGCAGCGCACGGGGTTAAATTTTTTGGCGTATTGCATGAGCTAGCACTTATGCAGGAAGCTGCACATGCCAGTGAATTAGGCGAAGCGCTCACAGAATTTTTTGAAAACATTCCTGGTTTAGAACATGTGGTCGAGCACATTAAGAAAGCGCCCTCCAAAGGTATTGATGCAATAACAAAGCAGTTAATAGGGAAAAAATTGCTAGGAACAAAGACGCGCCTAGACAACTTCTTTAAGTCTTTTGTCAATAATCAAGATAGAGAAAACAAAATTAAATCTGTGATCAATGCGCTTGTAAAGACATACGAAAGCTTATTCTGCCAGTTAAGCAATGAGGAAGCTTTATTATTAGGTGATTTGTGTGGGGCTCATTTGTCTGAAGGTATCATGCTCAATTTATTTAGGGGTAAGGATGGGGGAACTCTAGACTGGGAAGTGTTTCGAGACCTAGCTTTGTATTGGATACTTTACAAGCCAATGCCTAACCCCAAGATTTTAAATAACAGGCATTTTGGGAGAATTTCAACTGATACACTGTTGCGCGGCATGGGGCTTAAGTGTTACCGACGGGGTAGTGAGGAGGCTATTTTGTTAAAGATAGCAAAGGCTGAAATTGTTCCGGGCGATGGTCTTAAACCTTACGTCCTTAGCTCGGCTTCTTATGACTATCCTGAAAGATCCGGTTCATTTGGATATCGCTTAATGCAGAATTTTGAGGTCGAAATGATACAAGCACTGCTGTCGTCTTCAGAAAGCATTCCTGATGTGGGGGTCGAAGGAGGGCGTCAGTATTTTACAAAAATGTTAGCAGTGAAAGCTAA
>JAUIAD010000061.1 GCA_030425685.1 Gammaproteobacteria bacterium
ATTGCAAGTAAATTCTTAGTAACTCACAAGGTAAAATGATTTAGCATTGTAGGGCTGATCAATAAATTAACGAAATCTGCCTATATTTTACTCTACAAAATTGGGGGTTCTTCCACAGCGGGCGATTTAATAAGGCATCCCAAACGAGATTCTTGTTAATGATGACTTCTTTCTTACGATTTCCGCCGTTACCCATCCCTTGATCAAATTGACCACCCGTTCCACAGCCTTGTCGTGCCGCTGCCCAATCGGTAAACACACCATGATGCGACCCTACATCGCGACAGATTTGTTGTTGAGAAGCTTGTGTCTTAGGCCATAATCCACCGACTAAATCTTCTGCGGTATTACAGGAATTAATATTGGCATTATTGATCTGCATTAAATGGTTTTGAAGGTAATCTTTTACACTTCTTATTTGAGGCAAGGTGGTTGTTAACGCCAAATCAAATGCATACGCCCCACCCGATGATAGGATGTTTTTCATCATCTGCATTAACTGAGCGGAACTAATCGTCGAAAAGCTCCCTAAAAATGCGTCGATCCCTGAGCAACCACCCGAAAAGCTAGGTAGTTCCACAGATACCAATTGAAAGTTCTTTACTTGATTACGTAAAAAAAGCGAGCCGCCCGTATAATATCCGGCAGCCTGATCATGAAACGCTGTCGGGGCTGTCACATTGGATTGATAGCCTAATCCTCGGTAAAAAGAATTCAGGTCATTATCAATATTGGCGAATACAGCACTCGTAGCAAGACTGCTCAATATAAAGGTGCATGCTAAAATACTGTTTTTAATCCATTGACTACCCATTTTTCTCATCCAATTCGTGAATTTGTTGAAGTCGTTGATCTATTTGGTAGGCTTTAGCCTCACCTTGTAGTACCGGCATAATTTTATGCTGGTCTAAATTCATTAGAAAAAGTGTGGGAACAACCGGATGACCGTTAGGAAAAAAACGATTCATTTCTGCCTGACTTGGCAAAACACTCTGAGGAAAGCTAGGTAATGAGCGACCATCTAATGTATAGGCCAATACAGGAATATGGTGTTTTACAGCATAGGCTTTTAAAACAGGATCAAATCGCTGGCAGTGTGGGCAACTCGCCATATAAAACAAAATAAAGGCTTCTCTGGGACTATTGTTCTGTGAATAAACCGTAACCGTTTCATCTGAAAAGGCAGCTATTGATATAAAACAAGCCATGAATACTACCGATACTTTTAATATACAATTTCTCATCAGTTTTTTCCTACTTAAAACTCTGCTTTCCACCCATCGGTTATTTTCAATAACCGGTCGGATAACTCATCTTCAGATTTAAACCCAAAGCTCACAATCTCATGTCGATTTGTGGTTGGGTTTACTAGAACCAGTGCTGGAAAATATTGAATGCCTAACCCTCGTGCTTTTTTTAGCCCTCCTGCTTGGCGGCTAGTTTTAAATGCTGGAGATAAAACACCATCAACTGATACAGGGATCACAACCAAACCATGGCGTTTTGAATAACGGCTGACGATTTTCGTAAAAAGCTGGTCTTCTTTATTCTTGCCACGATAGAAGAGCAATAAGCCATTATGTGAAGCCAAGCTCGAAATTGCTGCATCTTCTCTGGCATGCTTATTTCTCTGCATAATCGGTGCAAGTGCATTTTCATGTGAATATCTCAACCCATAATTTAGCTCAGGATGGAGTAATAGCATTTTTTCCCAGCCTACCGTAAATTGTGTGGCACGAGACACCCAAAAATCTTGTGCTTGCTTGTAGGCCGCAATATCTCGAACATCCCCCGTTAACACGGCTTTAGCTCTCAAGTTATTCGTTGCCATTTGCAGTATTTTTAATTGTTGTAATGGTGATAGTTGGTTAAACGCTTTAATCAATGACTCATCACGTCGCTTTTTAATTTGTTTTTTAACCGGCTCGTTATACCAGTGCCAACCGATTAATGGCTTTTGCTTGTCAGCAAAGCAACTAAAGGTGATGAGCATCATGCTAAAAACTAGGATGAAGACCTTAATCATGCGCTTTCCTCGCAATAGCCTCTCGTATTTGTTTTTCAATGTTACTTTCCGATTGTCTGCCACTTGGCCATTTCGCTTTACTCGTCACAGAATTCACAACATTCGAAAAATCGATATGGTCGAAATTAATTTTTCCTATTTCCCTCGGCGATAGCCCCGAACAGTCTGGGTTTTTACCGTCCCCAAACCCACGTCCTAATTGGCTTTGACGGCCGTATTTTTGGATATCATAAGCAATACGTGAGGGGAAAATGCAGTACCCTTCTTTATGCTCAGTACAAAACCCTAATACATGCGCACTACAGTAACGACCCACCGAAACAACTAGGCCGCCCTTCTCTTTTGCATGTCCCAAAGCTTTTTCTTCACCGTTACAATTCGCAAAAATGCCTCTGGCCCACCCACGATCCTTACAACAATTAAGCGCTCCTAGCACCACCTCTCTACAATGAGCGGCGTGACCTGTAAATATGCGTATCGAGTTGGGGTCACGTTTCGGGTTGGAACCTTGTTTTTTAACGTCTTCTCCTGCGGATGCAACCGCATCTAATTCCGTAACCGACTTTCCAAAGTCCTTATTCTTTTTCTTCTGAGTTGGTTGGCAAGATCCATCCATACAATAAAATCGTTCTCCGCATTGAAGTCCAGTGCCAATGGTTTTTTTATCGGGGCACGACCACGTTTCATCATAGCGCTCACAGATTCCAGACTCCTTTTGGCTGCATTGACTACGCACTTGTGTACAACCCTCATTTTCTAACGCTTTGCATTCAGATGACACTGGCGAGCCACATTGATAACTGTCATTCTCTTTCCAGCAATCGGCGCGCACGGAAACACCATCGATGGTTTTTGTACTACCCGGCTCTAGACATTGCATTTTATTGGCCTGACAGCTACTCGGCGTTGATGCGCAAGATGATTTCCAAGTTTTAATCGCCTCTTTTTCTTTCACAGAATAGGAAAAGGAAAGTGAGCCTGATACATAACCACTTAATCGACCACCGACTAAGGTTAATGTTACTGTATAATTAGAAAACGGAATTTTTAGCCCACCTCGACTAAATTGTAGATCACCTAAATATCTGCCACAGCTTCCGTGGTACGCACCGATATTGACGCCATTAATTTGTAAGTAATAGGTTTGAAAACAAGACCAAGGATCACTACCGTCTCTGACATGCATGGATAGTCCTGTCACAAAACCCTTTTCTGACGGAATATTCACTGTGCTACTGGATGAACCCGTTAGTCGAATGTGCCCTGGTAGACTTAAGCTTTCATTTTTAGTTACTTCCTTCTCTTGAACCTTAACATCAAGTGCTTTAACACAATCAAACTGAAAAGGCAGTCCCGTTGAGCATATTTTATCCTTGTATGTAATATCTGTAATGGTCTTTTTATTACAGTCTTTATAGGTCCCATCAGAGATGGCATTTGCGTTATTCTGCACCTTTTGTGAAAATTTCACTTCCGGTGAGTTTTGATTGACTGTCATCTTGGGTCGGGTTAATGCATCGGTTCGGATCACATTGCCGACGGTATTGGATGTCGCGACATTCGTCATTGCGTCCTGATTAATGGCATCAGGATGGCCATAATATTTTTTTTGTTCGGGATTTTGGGGTGCAGCTGGCAAAGTGGTTTTGGCATTTTGAACCGATGCATTCAGCTTATCTGAAAAATGCTGATTAGTGATATACGCTTGTGCACTTTGATAATCACTCTGAGTATTCGCTAAAACACCTGTCGCAATCGATGCAATGCCTAGAAAAATAAATAGTGGTTTATATTTTAACTTCATCACGCATCACCTCTCTTGTTATATTTCTCCAAAATCAGTTTTGAAAAATTCGCTCTTTCGGGTGATGACGACTGGTCGGAAATAATAGCAAGCTGTTTATAGATTGGTATATTTCCGTAAACCACATCATAAGTGTTTTTATCGCATGGCGTACTGGGTGCGTGTGCTGTCTGTTGGATACAAGATAACCCATCATCATAAAGCACTAGCGCAGGTACGGCTTTAATATCAAAGGCACGAAACAAGAGTGGATTAATAGAGACTCCACCCATTTTACTTTTTTGTACTAATTGTTTAACCCGGTTAGCTGTATCTTTAAAACTGCCTACGTAAGGGTTTTCCGCCTTTGTGTTTTTATCGGTATATAAACCACGTATCACAAGCGGTATATGGTATTGATGTGCTTGCCTTAAATAAGCTATTAATGCATTATCAGGCATTCCAAGGCTTACCAATAACACAGCCTGGGAGCAAAAACTAACTGATGTCACCATCATCAACAGGGCACCCAATACTGTTTTATTTAATCCTTTCACTCTAACCCCCTACAGAAAAACACAGTTTCTTTTTCGCCAAATTAAATACCCGAAATTCCCCTTGTCATCCGGCTTTATTTTTCCTATTTGCCACGTTGCCACCGTATGACCAAAGGGATGACAGGAATTAGCATCGGCCACCGGATTGACAAACTCATAGCGATAACGCGTTTTAGGGATAATTGGGCGATAATATTGAAAACAGACTGCGTAATTAGCACCCACTGAATCTTTCACCAGTCCTTCTCGGTGCAACTTGTATGCCATACGTTCTGAAAGCAGTGCCGAATTTTGAAGAACGGAATATTCCGCACTCGTATGTCCGGTTAAGGGGTAACTTGGACCTTGTGATCCCATGCACCAGAATAGTAAGTCAATCGCACTGCCATGCGTTGCTGATAACGCATCTGCCAAACAAGACATTTGTGCAATTTTATTGGAAAAAAGCACATCTTCCGGGTTGATCAAAAAACTGAGTTCATCATCATCCCAGGTTGGGTCAATTTCAGAAAGATATCCAATGTCATAATCACCGCCTTGCAAACACCCAACAGAGGTAATGATATTAAGCCAAGCGATTAAAGGGTATTTGTACCAATGCACTTGATAGAAAGCACCCCGTGTGCCTGATCGTGGTGATTCCGCGGCACCATTCACATGTCCATATTTAATATGAAGCTGATGACCACCCAGATTCACCAGACAATACGGATTGCGCGTGACATCGGTCACCGCAAAAGGCTCCCAATAACCAATAGCCAATCCCAACCGATAAAACGTGCCCGCAGGGCAAACCTGTATTGGCATTGATGGGTTCGGCGTGTCAGGATTATCCCCCGATACAACCGTTGCATCACCAATCGATATCGGAAATAAACAGCTCCAACAAATATCCGTAATGGGATTAAAAAAATGTCCTGTGCATTGATCAGAAGAATTACTCACGGGGATATAAGCAAACACTGCAAAGGAAATGGCAATGATGAACCGATTAATCAATTTGCACCTCCTTCACCACGAGTTTTTTCTCACTCCCCTTTTGGTGTTGAGGCTCAAAAACAAGCGTTGGAGTATGCATAATTTTAAAGTGCTGACAAAGCTTTCCATACTGGTCAAAATAGACTTGCGTTTTGAGTGTTGAGGATGTCGTTTTAATATTTCCATTGACCAAGATGATTTTTATTTTCTGGTTTTGCGATTTCGCTTTATTAATCAACTCTGACATCCACTTAACTTGGCTACTATTATCACCATTAATAAAAACCAACAATTCATCAAAATCCATGTAATCCAGTGGATTAACGCGTGTGCCCTTAACTGCAATGACGTCACCATGGGTGTCCTTAATGGTTTTTCTTAATATAATGCTCGGATTAAAAGTGCGAATCTGAGGTGTCTCACCTTTTGGCAAGTCACTCACGCCGGAAACAGGCCTGGGCCTTAATATATGCTGTACCGTTTGATTTAAAACTGCTTGATTTTCACGTGCCAACTCTCCACTTTTTTGCATCACTTCCAATTTTGTCTGAATGCCCGTTAGCATGTCGGGTTCTGTAATTTGATAAAGTGATCCTCGAACGCCAAGGTTTTTGGCCATCACACCATGAGCCATTAATAGCAATATCAATGTGAACAGGCTGATCGCGAATTTTCTTAAATGATTAGTTTGGTACACAAGATCAAACATTGAATTACCCCAATCGCTCAATGGCTTTTATTTCATCGCCATAGAGTTTTTCTGCTAATATTTGGATAGCCTCATCAATCGGAACGCCACTTTTTTGCATTTCTTGAATAGCTTGATGTTCTTCAGCTTTAGAGGAAAAC
>JAUIAD010000027.1 GCA_030425685.1 Gammaproteobacteria bacterium
ACCATTATCAACATTAATGAAAAAAGTTTTCGTCAATTAAGTTCTCAACATTTTGAAGATAGGAAATGATTGTAAAACCGGCAATGATAATTGTCGAATGGCGGAAAAGATAGTTGACGTTCAATAGCGCCACCACGAAAACGACACACCTTAACTCCACCCCGCTAGTTACCTATCGCTGGAAGAACAACTATTTCTTGAGAGCTATCACCTACCGCTATCGACTTTGTACTTATTTTTCTATATAAACGCATTAGCTTACCAAGCCTACCATTATGCAAAGCAGGGTCTTTTAGATCATTTTCGCTAAATATATTATTAGCTAATACCCGTTGTAACTTTTTCGCCGCTATTAGCTTTTCGGATGATGAGCAGCCTCCACTTCTATATTCTCGCCCAAATAAACTAAAACGCACAACGCCGAGGTTAAATTGTTTACCCATAATGCGCACACTCGTATTATAAGAATCTGGCTGCCGCATTTGTGCTGACGCAATATAATTTGACAATAGCGCGTGCAAAATGGCTGTGCTTGACTGTAGCGCCTGAGGGTTAAACGGCATATTTAACGCCACCTGCGCGATTTCTTTGCGGATATTCTTATCTAGTGGTGATGAGACCGGCTCGATAACAGCAGCAATTTTGGCAACTAACTCCCAATCTTCAGCAGCTGCAGATCTTTTCAATACCTTGCTTAAATCAGAAAATGGTGATTTCCCTTTGTAGGTTTCTTGCTGCCAAAGCACATCATCAGGCGATAATTGTGAATAATATTCTAAAAATAATTGATAAATCTTACGATTGTTAGTTCGCTCTAAAGGCGTAGTTAATGTTGTCCAAGAATCTTCGCCATCCGAATACTGCTCTTGCTCGCCAATTATAGGATTAATTAACGGCTCTCGCAGAAGCACATCGATAAGCTCCAGGTCATTGCTCGCTACAGCTCTGTATAATGGACTAAGGTGATCATAGATATGATTATTATTACGACGCCCACTTCTATCGAGAAACCGTAATTTATGCTTACACCCCGAATTAGGATCATGATTTTCATTGCGTATTCTTTCTGCTGTTTCTACGCTTCGTTTATAGGTTATTTCTGAATAAGTTTGTCTCATCATTTACCCCTTGTTTTATTAAAATTAGAAACAAACTAAAGGTAACAAACGCCTACTAATGAAATATTAATCATTTATAACGAATTTATTAACAATAATTATCTGAATAGGCGTAACCTTAAGGCAACACTGTGCAACTTTATCTCCAAGATCTGTTTTAATAGAAGCTCTTCATAAACAAACTCAGGCGTTTTCTATGACACCCGGATTAAGCAGGGTCGACGAAGCATTCAATAACTGGCGTGGGATCACAAATTATTTACCATAAAGGCAATAGTAACTCTGAGTTAGATTCCATTTTCCCTGCATTGAAAAATGACCATTTTTATCCCGTCTTTGACGTTGCGGATACAGGACAGCATGCCAGTGAAACATACACGATGACTGTGAGTCATCCTGAGATTTACAAGGAGTTTTTTTTCTTACAGGCATAATTCGTCTCCTTTGTGTTTTCTCATTAATCACAGACTAGCAAATGGTTGACTATGGATATATGCGAATTTGCAACACAGCGTTTCAGTAGACGGATTAAATAATCAAGGTGTAACTTCTGTGTAATCGCGCCAGGAGCGCGATATCTGCCATCATACGCGTATAACGACCACCACCAAAAATATATTGACATCAGCGTAATGATAGATTACCGTGCTTAAAATTTGTAAATATCCTATCATTTACGGTTATTATTATGTTTCTATATCAATACAGCCTAGAGCCCCCAAGTCCTCAGCATTCAAGCTGATTCGTAATTTCGTTCACGCTTGAATGCGTAAAACTCCTATATCAATTTAGTTAGCACCAGCTTTTCAATAAAGCTGCATGCCTATTTACCTTGTTATTAAAAACATGGGGAGCGAACTTATGTTTAAAAAAAATTATTATTCATCTGATTTAATAGTACTGCTGTTACTCGCGACCTTTTGCGGCTTATTCGCATGGGGTTGGCATGGAATGCACGCTGCAGCCAACACAATAAATGCGAGCCCATCACTGTCATTACCTGCACTCGCATATGACTTATTGAGATCAAATATGCGCTTACTCATCGGGCTATTTTGGTCATTGCTGTTTGCCTTTATTGCAGGCAGCTGGGCTGCAAAATGCAAGCATGCACGGTACTTTATCTTGCCGTTTATAAACTTTATGGAATCCATTCCATTAGTTGGCTTTATGACCTTAAGCGTGATATTTTTTCATTACCTTTACCCCCACTCCCTAATGGGACTCGAATCGGCGGCAATTTTTGGCGTTTTTACTGGACAAGCCTGGAATATGGCGCTTGTTTTCTATCAAACTTTAAAAATAGTTCCAAATGAGCTCTATGATGCTGCTTCAGTATTTCAACTAACAGCCTGGTCAACATTCTGGAAAATTGAAGTTCCTTATTCAATCCCCGGGTTACTATGGAACACCATGATGTCGCAATCAGCTGCTTGGTTTGCGCTAGTTGGCACTGAAGCCATTGCCTCAATAAGTGGCAAGACTATTTTGCTCCCTGGCGTAGGATCTTATATTCAAGTTGCTCTAAATCAGGAAAATTTTCAAGCCATTGCATACGCCCTGATAGCCATGATAATAAATATTGTTTTATTTGACCAAATACTTTTTCGGCCTTTAGTTCAGTGGTCCACTAAATTTAAGTATGAAAAAGTTAAAGAAAGTCACCACATATCATCATGGCTATACTCACTGATTAAAAAAGCGAATTATTTAAAATCAGCTCTTAAGAAAACAACATTTTTTATTTTAAAGATTGGCACATTATTTAATTTTAAATTTTTAACATCCGTATTTGATTATTCAATACCTGTTTTAATTAAAAAAATCATCCTTATTGCCTGGTATTCAGCTTTATCGATCTTAAGCATATTCTACGCTATGGATGCGCTTCACCACCTCCCTTCTTTACAAACAAAAAAAGTGCTATGGATAATGCTGCTGACAACAGCTCGAGTGGGCGCAGCAATAACCCTAAGCGTTATTATCTTTTTACCGTTAGGCGTCTGGATTGGTTCAAATAACAAGCTGACAAAGTATTGCCAACCGATAACACAGATACTTGCAGCACTACCACCCGATATACTATATCCAATTATGGCAATGATACTTATCACTACACATAGTCATTTAGGCTGGTGGACAATACCTTTAATTATGATAGGAACACAGTGGTATATCCTATTCAACGTTATCGCCGGCGCTCAATCCTTGCCACAAGAAATAAAAGATGTCTCCCAAGTGTTCTCAGCAAAAGGTTGGTTTTATTGGCGGAAAATCATTATCCCCAGCATTTTCCCCTACCTTGTTACCGGAATCATTTCCGCAGCTGGTGGTGCCTGGAATGCTGATATTACCGCTGAAATTATCCAATGGGGCCATAAGGTGATATTCACCGATGGGCTAGGATATTACATAGCCAACGCAACAAACTTAAATAAAATACCACAAGAAATTTTTGGCTGCCTACTGATGTGTGCCTTAGTAGGAGCCTCTATTGTATTGGTTTGGCGCCCACTTTATAAACTTGCGGAAACTCGTTACAAGATTAGCTGAGGAAAGAGAAATGCTTAATAATAACACCTTGGTTGAGCTATCATCCATCACAAAACTTTATACCAACAATCAAAAAACAGTGGGTATTAAAAACATTGATTTAAACATTAATCGCAATGAGATAATCGCGCTACTTGGCATGTCTGGCTGTGGCAAATCCACCCTCTTACGCCTAATCGCAGGACTTACTAAACCCGATAATGGAAAAATAAAATTTAATGACAACTCTTTAGGAAAAGAGCCCTCAACAGACAAGAAGAAGATCAGCATGGTTTTTCAAAACTATGCCCTTCTACCCTGGATGAGTGTAGAAGACAACATTGCCTTGGGCTTTAATGCGCCTATGCGAAATTTAAATACATCAATACAACACAACATCAACAAAACTATTGCGTCAGTAGGACTAGCAGGGTTTGAAAAAACTTACCCCAGCGAGCTATCAGGTGGTATGTGTCAACGTGTTGGCTTTGCGCGCGCACTGGTTGCTGAACCTGAGATTATCCTTTTAGACGAAGCCTTTTCTGCACTTGATGCATTAACCTCAAGAAAACTACGTGCAGATTTTAAAGCATTAATGTCTAGCCATAATATAAATACAAGCGCGGCACTAATGGTGACTCATGATATTTACGAAGCCGTAGAAATAGCTGATCGAATTATTATTTTGGCTCATTCACCCGCATCGATAGTGCATCAAGTTGATAATAGAGACATCAAATATTCCAATGGAAAAACGGGAATCATTCAAGAAAGAGTTGATAATCTTTTTACTCTATTAGAGGCATATCAACCGTCGTGCTCTCAATAAATCATGCCTCAAGAGCCCTATCTAACTATTTAGCGTAGGGCTTTTATTGATATAAAACACCCTAGTTAGCCGAAGACACATTTCTTGGGACTCAATCGTTATAAAAAATACTTAAACCCAGCCAGTATTCTTAGGATCCCCGGTGATAATTATGGAACGGGTAAACATATAGCAAATTATTTTTCAATTTAATAAAACTTTAAAATTTCGATAAAGTAATTTAATTCTATACTTTAAAAATCTTTGTAATTCAACGTCGCTGTATTTTAGCGCTGCTTTAGCATTTTTTTTCACTCGAAATTTAGTTGTCAATACCGTATTATGACTTTTGCCAATGATGGCAAACGATATGGAAATAGGCTGCATGGAATCTATTACGTCCGTTAAATCTACCAATAAGATTTCTCCAAAACGTATCGATACTCATCTTCAAAATGCATACGAGTATATTTATTCCATCGACTTCTCGATGATTATTAACAAACTCGTTCAACGCTATAGATGGTTGCAAATTGAAGCCGAGGAAGCCTGCAAACAATACCGCAATTACCTTTGGCTGTTAAAAAAATACGGTACCAAAAAACCATTACCACCTTCCGAGGATATTGATGAATTTTGGCATCATCATATTTTAGATACACGTAAGTATATTAATGACTGCGAGATGATTTTTGGCGATTATTTACAACATTATCCCTATTACGGTCTTGATAAGAAATCAACATTAAACGATTTAAATGCGGCTTTTAGCAAAACACTGGAACGTTATAAAAATGAGTTTGGCGTGTCTTTATATAGAGTCAGGCTTGGGAAAATTAAACGAACTATAATTAGCATTATTAACTTTTTCTGTAGGGAATAATGTTGCTGGGTATTGAGAGGAAATAAATATGGAATGGCAGTATATTTTTGCTTTAATTGGTTTTCCGGTGATAATTTATTTTGTGGATTATTTTGATATTGAAATAAAATAATTAATTTCAACAGGTTTACCAGTATTAACCAAACAAACTATAAGTAACTGCCTGTAAAGCAGCACTGAATAGTTATTTTAAAACCAAGAGGAATAAATAATGAAAAAATTATTAACAGCTATTAGAAACAATTTGCTAAAGCCTGATGCAGCCATGTGTGTTGCTTAATAGAAAACTAGCAGTACAAGGCAAGTTACTGAATTTTACATGAGATCTTTTCTAATTTTTACTTCAAGCGCTACAGTTGAATAGTCGATTTCGTGTAGCGTACGAGGTGAAAGGGAGCAAAGATCTTTGTATTTTGCTGTGTCATCAAATCTTGAAAAAATTGCAAGATGGAACAGTGCATCTGTAGATATATATCTGCTGCACTTCATAACTTCTGTTACAAAGCTTTGCCTTCTTGTAACTCTAGCTTCGATTGCACTTTTTGACAATTTACCTCCATCCATACAAACTCTAAGATCCTTATCAAATGAATTCTTTTCTTGCTCAAATGCAACTAGCATATTAGTTTCTGAGCTAACTATATTCTTTTGGCCATTGTCAAACCTTGTGTACACCCAAAGAAAAAGCGAAAACACACAAGAAACCAAGGCTGTAATCAATACCTGGTACTTTACTAACATACCTTGGCTCTCAGTATTTTGATACACTTCATCCGACATATCACACCCCTTGCCTCAAAAGGCGTAGCTGAAAATCATCACTCTGCGCAAACCTACAAACCGCAATATTCTGCTTCAGATCAACCGGATGCCCAATATTACTATTCAGATTTTCAAGATAGCTACAATGATTCTGCCCAAACATCCAAAAGTCAGCACAATATTTTTTTTCAAAGTGGTAATACACCAAATAACGCGCCAATGTACTAAGCTTTCGATCTTGCAATGAAGGGAAAAATAACAACGAACAATACTCCGGATTATTAGGATGCTGCTGCAGGTTATGAATCGCCGCCTTTATCGAAGCACTAGGAATAGATTGCAAAACATGATTAAGCCGATAAACTCCATATCGCTCATGAATAACAGGCATAAAGAAATTCAATACCGCAATAATGGCTATAAACAGAAATAACAATATCGCTACTTTCTCAGCACGTCTTTTTTTAAAAAAGGCATAATCTTTAGTAATACCAGCACAAATAAATTCACGAACAAAGCTATACACCCCCATAAAAATAATCACCATCATCGATGCCATACTGGCGAGTTGCATATTACCGCTAAAGATCAGCGTAAGCACTGCAGCAAGCAGAGCAAAAAAAATGTTAATAGACACCACCTACTCCTGCCATTGCTTAGAACTCAAATGCGACCTATAACCCACCAAAAAGAGATCATTGTCACGCCAACTTGAGTAATAATTTATCAGAAACTGGAGTGAGAGAATACGGTGCTTTTCTGAACGATCTGTAGGATATGTCTTACAACATATATATTATATGTTTAAATGAATTTATTAGAATCAACCTGTTAGGCGATTTATTAAATTAGAAAAGTATAAAATATACGCAGTTTTAACATCGATTATACCACCTTCCTTCCACAACAAACCCTTGAAACACACCACATTCACAACCCAACTAGCACATTCACCCCAAACTAGCTAAGATAAACTTATCGCATCATTACTATCTCTATTAACGATACCAATGAACCGAATAATTAAACATTACCCAATAGTCCTAGCAATATTTTTAGACGGCATTACAATTGGTATCATCTTCACCTTACTAAATAGCTACATCCTCGAACCCAAAACAAGCCTATTAGCACTCAACACCACCCCCGTTCAAAGAGAGCTGATTTATAGCAGCACCCTAACCTTTTATATGCTCAGCTGGGCCTGGGGCAATGCTTTGGTTGGCTCGTTATCTGATATATACGGTCGTAAATTAGCCCTAACCATTACCATGACAGGGAAAGCTATTGGTTTTGCACTCGCTATCATCGCCGTGCAACAACACAGTTTTCTGATATTTCTCATCAGTCGCTTTATTGATGGCATCACCAATGGCACCCAACCGCAAGCGGAAGCTATTGGTGTGGACTTAAGCCCAAGCACCAGTCTACGCGCTACATTTATTGGTTATATGCTCTTACCGATTACAGCAGGCGATTTTTTAGGGAACTATATTTTAGAACACCTAGACTTATTACACTGGCTCGGCAAAAACCCCGCCATTCGACCACTAAGCTTTGGTTGTATTCTCAGCATTATCACACTGCTTATTATCCTATTCTTTTTTAAAGAAACCATAAAAACAAAGCCCTGCGACACACAACGAAAAAAAATCACCTTTTTATACCCCATTCAAATACTCACCGAAGCTTTTTATGATAAATCGATAAGAAAGCTGTCCATCATTATGCTATTGACCGTATTAGGCTGGAGTATTTTCTTTAATTATCTAGGCGATTACATCAGTCATTACTTTAATTTAACGGCTAACCATCTTGCCGTTTTATTCGCGGTTATTAGCGTTGGCTTTTGCCTATCACTTCTGTTTATGGTTCGTTTAACACATAAATTTTCACAGCCTACCAATATCTTTATGCTATTTAAATCACTGGTGGCAGCCGTTATTATCACCTTGGTTTTTATTCATAATGATGCGCTATTGTGGTGCCTGATGATATTGGCCGGGCTGTTTAATATAACCGCCTACGTCACCCTATTAGGACTTCTGTCAAATGCCGTCAGTGATGAGAGACAAGGGTGGATTATGGGAATCAGTGGCGCCTTACATTTTCTTGGCTTTGCTTTATCCGGTGTAGTGGCGATGATGCTGATTCATTTCTCTATGCATGTTTTATTTTTAATTGCCGCTATCTTTATTATCACCAGCGTCATACTAATGCACAACTACAAATTATTTATGATCAACAAACAGGTTGACAGTGCCAGTTAGATAGCGGGTAACAGTTCAGGGTATATGACTTTATGTACTGCGCGGTTCCATAGGCTGAGACTACTGTCTTCAGGTCAAGCTGTTTGGCATTTTTGAATTCAGAAATATTGGGTATGTAGGCGACAATTCGATTTGCTATTTTTTCGCCAATGCCGCTTATAATCATGATACGTTTCTGATTGCTGCTATACTCTGTTCGGAAAATACAGCAACAACCCAAGCGTTAAGAAAATGATGAATGAATAAGCGTATTATCGCTTATTCATAGGACTTGCGTATTCAAACATAAATGACAAAGGGCACCAGCTGAATACGCAAGCAAAATTTTTTAATATAAATCATAAATCAATCGATCTGTGTTATCTAAAACACTTAGCCACTTTCATCCGTCACAATAAATCACAATCTGAAAAAATCAGGCTCACAATATCACCTTACAATAACTATCCATATAGGCGAACACTTAAGGAACGCTGAATACTGCCAAAAAAGCACAAATCCATTGTGAACCCCACCAACAACTTGTATTATAAATACCTAAAACGAGCACATACTGCACAAGCTATATATCGCGTTGATAATACACGCAAGGCTTTCCTCCCATCAAAAAACTGATAAAAGGCCAGTCATCATGCCCCGAAAGAAAAGAGCAAACAAGAAAAGGGAACAAAAAGAAAAAAAATCTTCACCAAACTTCGAACAACTTGCTAATCAATTCCTACACAACTGTATGACGGGCAATATACTAGCCGTAACTCAACAACTACGCCATTTATCCAGCGATAAAATAGACATTTTAGTTAACAACACCTTAAGTGGTGATGGAATTAGCAGCATCATGGCAGCCCTAATGGCAAACTATAATGAAAAAAGCAAACAAGTGGTTATGCACTTAATTCCTTACCTTAACTACTCAACAATCCTGCAAAAAAACAAGCATAACGATAACTGCTTAGACATTCTGGAAAAAAGTTTAACCTTTTATACATCAAAACAGGAAGTTGCGTTTTACGAAGAAATACAGGCTATTTTTTCAAGCGAGGAAAACTTTAATAAATATCAGAAAAAGCTATTGGAACAACAACGCCTGGCAGATTTAGCCTACGCCTCACTGATGCAAGACTCTACCCCAAAAAAAAGCAAACACGCCAACGGAAATAAAACGACAGCACGCAATACAAATACACCTGCGCACGAACAAAAACGCACACACCCAACAGATAAAGCACCACCTTCGCCAATTGACCCTGTTCAATATGCGAAAAACCTTGCCTTATTCAATATGATGGTCGGCGGCCACCAGTCTGAAGCACAGCAAGTCATGAATAATATTCACTTCCGGCTTCGACGCAAACCACAATTACTGCCTCCAGAGTCACTGGAATGCAAATTGTATAGCCATAACAACAATATATATCTTCTAACTAATAACGAGCCCTATCAATTTGCCTTTATCGACCCTCATCGCTCCACGCTGACAAAACAAAACCATAACCAAATAGCACAACTACACTCTCTGCATAAACAGCTCTACCTATGTATAAATTCACAGTACCACAGAATTACATTAGTCAGCGGCAACAAACCACTTTTATTAAACAACACATTGTTCTTTGCTAAAAATAACCCTAGCAACCAACCAGCACCCTTAACCAGCAGAGCAGCAACAGCATCATGCTTATTTAATAACAAACAGCATTCTATCACCGAACGTACAGTATCTCGCGACCCCAACTTTGAACCCAATGGAGGCAAGCAGACTTCTGCCACCTGCAGCATTAATAAAAAATAATGCGTAAAACAAACCACAGAAACAAAAGGTATTTCCGTGTGGCGATTGGGCGCAGAAGATCCTGCTATCTGGCTATCAAGCTATCGCTAACAACCAGCGTCAGGTTATTATTTAGGATAAAACCCTTTTATGAGACCACACAAAAATTGCAGCTATCATCAACAATACCATCGCCTATTTCATACAGGCGTTGTGCGGATTGAGCAAAAACGGAATGACCACCAAGTGGATCTTGCTTTATAACTTGAACATCTTGCAATGAGTGCTTTTCTTCTAAGTTTTCGCTTATCATTGCTTCTATTTTCTGCCGCAAAATAACATTAGTAGCTGGTATCGAGCCATAAAAATAGGTTAACTCTATTTGATGCCTATTGACCACCTTATCAACCCATTCGTCGATAGGTAAATTTGCATTAGCAAACTCGCGAATACTTACCCGCAACATTTTATCAATCGAAAGACAAGTAGGCATGTGATTTTGTAACAATACTGCGTCACAAAATCGATGCAATTTATCTTGCTTGAGAGAAGAAATATAGTAAGGTGTTGCTTGCGGCGAAAAAAATGAATAACTAAAATTTTGCATTCCCGTATATTCACCACCGACAATACCAACCAAAGGGTTATCGATAATCTCGTAACTATCCAAATCACCCTTATGCCAACCATAGGTTAAAACATTCATAACAAAACCAGCGATATTCGGATTACATTTTAAATAACGCTGTATAAACTGTAATTCGCCATTCAATACTGATTGGCGCAGCGTTGTATTCTCACCCAGCTTAGCTTGTATTTCAAAGAAATTGACAGCCAAAACAACCTTGCCTTCTTTATTTTCTGCTAAAAATAGCCAAGCGAGCGCTAGCGGCTCACCGGTAGCTTTATCAATAACAACATCAAACAACATAGCATCATCAAGACGCCTTTCCACCATAGCTTTAAATCGCTCACCATCAGGCGACAAGCAACAGCGAACATAAGCCGCCAAGAAAAATGTCATTGCATCCTCTTTTGGCCAACGTTTTGCTGTGAGATAATATGTTTTTGCTTTTTTAGCTTTTTTTACCGCCACAGAATGATTAGCTCGACTCTGATAAATCAGCTCAACTTGCTGCCTAAAATGTTCAGCAAATTCTTTAAAGGCATCACTGGTCGGCGCCTTATCTTTTTCTAAAGCCGCTAAATTGCCAACTATCTTGCTGATAATTGGTTGGCACGATGGCTTCTGTAGAGCGGCAGCCATATCTGATATATCCGCCTTAGAATCCCGACTAAAAACATTGGCATTGATCTGCTTTATTAATTTCAAAATCTTATTGAGCTTTTTCAGAGCGTTACTATCAGGCTGCAAATTGGCCACTTCAATATCAGCTTGTCTTTGCAGTTTTACTAAATAATCCCACAGCCCTGCGCGTTGATTATTGGCAGCATTATCATAACCACCCTGACTGGTAACAATAAAATCATAGCTCTCGGGAAAATTAATAGCATGATCAGGGTCAATATTATGAGCTCGTAAAAACTCTCTTTTTTTCTGATTGTGCAGCGCTATGGAGCGGCCAAGCGGATCAGTTTGATGTACATCATGCAAAAATGCATCGACGTCGCCGCCGGTTAAGTCCAACTCAAGGAGATGAAGAAAAACATCATTAAGAGAGTCGCCCGCCATTTTTTGACTAGCACAAACAAGCTTGGCAAAATCATCAGGCGTAATACGTGCAAACATCTCCATAATTTGCTTATCACCAAAAGCCATTTTACGATTTGGCAGAATACGCCCAATCACTCTACCAGCTAAATTACGCAAAAACTCACGAGCTGATTTTCCAGCACTTGCCGTTCGTACAATGGCAAGCAATCCCCGTATTTTCATTTTCTCGCTAACGATAGGATTGCGATAATCCCTTGCAGACTTATGCTCAAGTTTTCGCAAAGAACCAATAACACCCAAAGCAGCAATAAAACAACTCAAATCATCAGGGTTATTTTTGGCCGTAATACTAAGGCTAATAAAATAGTCACGCAGGGCTGGGATAAGAGCCCCATCAAGTTGTGGAACCGACACCAGCAAACGCTCGAGACTTAACAAGGTAAAGGCAACCTTACTTCGCAGTAAGGAGATAACCTCACCCCCCATAATGTCAATCAACTGCAGAATCTTAAATCCATGCTGCGCAAAAAACAGAGTAAGATTCCGCTGATGAACACCTTTGGCTTTGTTGTTAACTTTATTGCACAACGCCACAAAGGATTTAAATTTTCCTTCAATTTGACTGCCATATCGCCGTAGCGCCATCTGCAAATAAATAGGTAGCTTAGACAGTATATTATCATCCGTAATGCTAAGCATAGAGGCTGCTCGCCGCCCCTGCATACGTAATGCATCTTGACCAACCACACTACCAGCTAAGCCTACGGTAGGCATTACACATCCCTTAACTTGCAACAGGGCATCGAGTTCACCTTTATTTAAATAGTCATCAGCAATAGCGAGCAACAG
The DNA here is from genome assembly GCA_030425685.1 of Gammaproteobacteria bacterium. GTDB lineage: Bacteria > Pseudomonadota > Gammaproteobacteria > Coxiellales > Coxiellaceae > JAUIAD01. The sequence goes on from JAUIAD010000027.1 coordinate 12,669, forward strand.
AATAAATGACTCCAGCATGGTTGATGGGATCTCTGACTGCTGCCAAATACTGCTTTTCACTTTAATCGCATCAATAATTAATTCTGCATGATGCATTGGATCTTTGCTGCGTACAAGCATTATCCGGGCAACTAATCTGAGATTATAAATATTTATTTGCCCCGCTTGATAAGCCGTTAACATTTGCAGCCAAGAATTTTGCATCGGCTCGTCAAAGTCAACCTCATCATCACTATCTGTATCAGAGTTATATTCTAATTTTTCCTCATCTGTATTTAAACCAACAATTTCTTTTATCAACTTAGAGGCATCAAGTTTCTCCTCTAGCCGAGGTTGATCTAAAGCAAAATAAGAAGGTCGATTTAGCGCAGGAAAAACAATTTTATGGATTGGTTTTTGCGGAACACCAGAAAAAAGCTTCTGTACTTTTTGCAAATATTTATCATTAGAACTACGCTCTATTAAAATATCTGTCACTTTAACTAACAGGAAAATAATTTCGTTTTCTATAATATCTATTGAAGATATCACCGGAGCAATAACAGAAAGAATAAGATCAAACTCTTTAACTGGAACATAATCTTTATGCTCCTCAACAAAACCCACACAGGCACTAATATGATTCTGCATCAAATAGAGTGACAAAGATACATTATCAAACCCACGCATTAGTAGTTCGTCACTAAAATTAAAGGCTGATTTCACACCCTGTGTAAGTTGCGATAAACTTGTCGCTATTTTTAGTGCGTTTGATAATAAATTAAGCTTGCGATTAAAATCAACGTCTTCTAGCAAAAGTTTAGAACTATAAAACCCTTCTTTACCAATAACCACGTCAGAGTCTGGATAACTAAATTTTTCTGGCCTGGTTGACTGCACAAACGGCCCTAGTAAGCTCATGACAAAATCAGTGTTGGTAGCTCGGTCCTTTATGGGGACCCGTTTAGCCAGAGGTTTTTCATGTAGCAACATGATAACTTGCTTAAGCTGGTCTATAATTTCGTCTGCGTCACTAGGACTTCTATCAAAAAATATATCAAGCAGTTCGTTTCCTATTACCTCAATACATTTTCCAAACAAAACAGGCTCCAACACGCAGTAAGGCAATATAGAAAGCATAAGCTGATATTCATAATGAGGCAGATAGCTCTCATCTAATCGAATAAATCGCGCATTGGCCATCACATAGTTGAGCGCCAAATAGGGCTGCTGCTCAATATTATCAAAAAAATCAGTTGGCACTAATCGATCATTAAAGTCATTATTTAACAAGGCGGTGTTTATAGATCTCATTTTTTAATCAGCTTACTTATTTTACATGTTGAGCTAATATAACACGGCATCGTTAAGATATTGTTAAAACTTCTTCACCAAGCAAAGACAATTTGGGTATGCTTTGGTATAAAAATACTCATATTTATATCTTATGATCCTATTTGGCAAAAGCAAAGTTTGCCAATGCAAATTGACAGCTTAAGCAGCTGCGCGTTATGCTTTTGAATAACAAAGCATGAATTGGAACACCCTCATGGATGAGAAAGTACAGCCTGTCCACATCCTTTTAATTGAAGATGACCCCGACGTCAGCGAAAGCATTAGTCTATTTCTGACCAAACATGAATTCAGCGTTGCTGTTGCGCCAAAATATGACGATATTGATGCTGCATTTGCACAACAAGCTCCCGATGTCATTATTTTAGACCTCCATATTCCAGGCGGTAAAAGCGGTGCTGATATATGCAAATTACTGCGCCAACGCACACAAGCACCTATTATTATTTTAACAGGGGAATCTGAAGATATAGATAAGATTATTCTTTTAGAACTTGGTGCTGATAATTACCTGACAAAACCCATCCTGCCACATGTTTTACTGTCATTTTTACGTGCATTATTACGCCGCGTCAAAGAGAAATCTGAACCATCCTCCTCCGATGGCACACCGGTTAAAGTCTTTCATGATGTAATGGAGTTTTCCAACTTTTCTTTAAATATTTCCACGCGCACTTTATATAATAAAAAAGGCAAAGTCATTCATTTAAAGCCGGCCGAATATCGACTTTTAGTATTATTTCTAGAGCACCCTGAACAAGTATTAAGCCGTGATCGCTTACTAGATTTACGCTCGAATGAAAGTGTCGTCCTGGATAGAACCATTGATGCCTTAGTCAGCCGCCTGCGCCGTCATTTAGAAAAAGATCCTAAACACCCCAAACTGATTAAAACCTATCGCAATGGTGGCTATTTATTTCAAGCACAAGTCATTAGAAAAAAAGTCGAACAAAAGGAGTAACCCCTCACCGTGAATAAGGAGCTGCTAAAATGGATTAGTATCTCCAGTGCTTTGGCACTAGGTGCTTACGCCATCTTGATGACCATGCACGTCTTCGGATTATCCGTTCCTGCTTTTAAACAAGCACTATTGCTTATCTTTAATCTCTGCAACCTGATAATCACCTACGTCACCTTTCGCCTATCAATGATAAACAAAGGCTTTTTGCGTTTAGCCTTTCTTTTTATTCTGATCGCCACCGTTTCGCGTTTATTTTTCAGCTACAAATTCCACTACCGCGAAATGGACATACTACAAGTTTTAACAGTGCTAGTTAATATTCTTGGTTTTATTTTTTTCTTATGCAGTTGTGTACAGCGAAGCGCAAAAGGTGAGACACTTTTCTCCTTACTACCTATTATCGTTATTATTCTATCGGCACTAATATTTATAGTTTTTTCTGAAAGCAACCATTTCTTTGGCATAAACACACTCTCTGAAATCTCATTTACCTATGGCATGTTACTGTTAATGATTTCCATTATCATTTTATTATCCTGCGCTAGGTACAGCCAACTTATCCTCTTCTGTTTAGGAAACTTACTCGTCTTTGGCTGCTTAATTTCTTTAAAAACTGATTTCTGGAAAACGGCTCCCGCACTGCATTTATTTTTTTCCGCACCATTATTGTTCGGCAAATTTGCTGCCACCATTGCCTTATGCAACTTTTTTAAAAAACAGAAAAAAGATAAAGACATCGACCTATTCTACAGTTTAAACAGCATTCGCTTACAAATGGCTCTATGGAGCAATGGTGCGATCGCACTACTTTTCTTTTTCTCCTCTGAATTTTATACCACCTCCTATACCATAAATGACTTTCTCAAAAGCATCACACTGATCTATTTCTTTATCGCCCCTTTCTCGCTTAGCATGATTTTAATTTCAGAATACCTTACCAATCCGCTACAAAAATTATTGCAATGGATAGACAAACTACACACCTCACCCCCGAAAAAACTTAAGCTTGGCAAAATGTATATGCTAGAATTTAATTTATTAAAAAAGCATATGGAAACAGCGTTCAGTAAAATTCACCGACAAGCACAACAAGAGAAAAAGCTTTTTGATATCGCCGCAAAAACCGTTCATGATATCCACTCGCCACTACTAGTGCTCTCCATGCTAGAAGAACAAGTGCGCACCCATCTTGATGAAAATGAACATACCTTATTTCACAACGCCCTGCACCGCATCCAGCATATTAATAAAGAATTACTGTCACAATACCGCTCGGTACAACGCGGTGAAGAAATACAAAAGAAAAAAAGTCAACCAGAGCAGATCGCGGTATTACTCAGCCATATCCTGCATGAGAAAACGGTACAATATTCGCAAGTTAACTTTACGGTGGAGATAGAAGAAGCCATGTGGTTAACACGAGTTTCCTTAGTTGCCCATGATTTCTCGCGCATTATCTCCAATATTATCGACAATGCGGTAGAAGCCTCCAACAGCAAAGGCGACATTATCTGTCGCCTACAACAAGATAAAAAGCCAGCCTATTGTCAACTATCCATAGAAGATCATGGCGTCGGCATGAGCCAAGACAACATCAAAAAAGCCTTACAAGGCATATTAAAAACAACCAAGAAGACTGGCCATGGCATTGGCCTAAGCGCCGCTATCGAAAAGATAAAACAGTGGAAAGGGTCCTGTCAGATCGAATCAACCCTCAACAAAGGAACCACCATCACCCTGATATTGCCAACCTTATGACAACAAAGTCTCGCAACCCTTTGATTTATTAATCTATTTTTGCAAAGGCGCCATAAGCAAACATTTCATAAACCGACAACATTCTGATTATATTACGGTAAAAATTTATGTTTAAAATATAAACATATCTTACCTATTTTACTTATTTTACCTACCATCCAAATTAACATCGGGGGAACTGCTATGCCCAATCCAGTCACCACAGGCCTAGTAACAGAAGGCATAAAACAAACCACCAGAGGAATAACTCGCAGCACACTAGCCAAAGGGTTATTCAATATCGCACAATCCATAGTCGAAAACACGCGTGATGGCGTCGCACTGCTTGATAGAGCGGTCGATGTGAATCGCGCACTTGATGAGCTATTTATGATCGTCGCCAACTTTAGAACCGAGCAAGACTTTGAAAGCCCAGAGGCATTTGCCGAAATTGACGCCTGGGAAGCCAAACACAAAAATGCATTGATCTACGACAGCAAGCTGGTCGAATGGCTGGAAAACCAGCTATCAGACGACCCCTACCTGCCTGCCGGCGTCACAAGACGTGGCTCTAACGCCTGGAGTCAAGGCAATAAAAGCCGACTATGCATGTGCGTAGCACGTATTTTAACCTTACGACAAATGCGCACCGATGCCTGTGCCGAGGAGCTACGTGATCTTACAGAAGCACAGGAAAAAGTTATGACGGATGCAATGAAAAGGTTGGCAGCGGCACAACAAGAGTCTGCAAGAAAGATAGAAGAAAAGGGGATACGCATAAAACAAAAACGTGATCAGTTTCAAAAAGCCTTAGATAGAGCTACAGACAAACTCGATAGCGCAGAACTCGATGTGTCACTGGCCAAATCAGACCTAGAAATTGCTAAGATTCTTAATGAAATGGAGATAAGCAACGATAATATTGCCGCATTACAAAGCAGGTATGAACTGTTAAAGCAAAGACGTAACGGCCAGAAGAAAGTAAGAGACTTAACCCGAGATATGCTCGCTGTCGTTGATATTAACGATAAAAACTACCTAGCCCTCGTACAACGTGGCAAACTAATCGATAAGCTTTTAGAACAAGCTGAGCACTTAAAGAAAACATCACAAACATTTACGCATCATTCCAAAGCATTAAAACATCAAATGCAAGGCAGGGATCAACTCACCACAGCCGGACTCCTTTTTGCCGGCGGTATCGTATTGGGCTTTGTCAGTGGTGGTATCGGCGCTTTCCCTCTAATAGGTGGCGCACTAAGCTCACTGGTTAGCACCATAAGCACAGGATTGTATCTCGGAGCGGTAGGCTACGGCATCGTCGGTACTTACAATTACAAATGGCAGGAAATCCACGAGTATAAAAAAGTACTAACCCTAAGACTCCGTAAATCGCTAAAAGACGCACCTGGCGGCAGCCAACTGGCAAAAGGCACCAATGTCATCATGAGCGGCATCTACAGCGCCGCCTCATACTTTAAAGGCGCCGCTATTCAAATGAGCCAACGCGCTTATGAGTATCTCTTAGACTGTGTAGAAAGCGATGTCCGCGCCCGTATGCAAGAAGAGTTCGATACCATGGCTGCCAAAGAAGGCAAACTACGCAAAGACTTACAACAACGTATTCAAAAACTAGAATCATACAACGCACAATATGAAAGTGCCTACAAACAGCTAGAGATGAAAAACATAAGATACAAAGATGTCTGCCAACAGCTAGAAACTAAAATACAATGGCAAGAAAAATTGCTACAGAGGTTTCAATCCGAAATGGAAAGAAGCTACAAAAGGAAATCAACCTCTCGCTTCAAGTGGAAATTTTAAAAAAACAACCAACCAAAGCTGCCAGAAGTAAACCGCCCTGGCAGCAGCAGCCATTATTTTTGTCGGTGGCGTAGCATGATGCAGCATTGCTGGCGCCGGCTTATCGGCCTTCCCTCTTATCGAGAGATCAACGACTTAAGGGCCAAGTGCCAACAGCAACAAAGCGTATTGATGAAATATCAAAGCATGCTGGAAAATAGCTACACAACCAATAGCAGAACAATGTAAACTACAGTCTGAAATCGTTAACCCCGAGGTAAAAAATGACAACATACAAAGGCCAATGTGTTTGCGGCGCCGTGGCATTCAAAACAGAAGGCGAACCTTTTTTCACGCAACATTGCCATTGCCAAAAGTGCCGCGATATCGCCTCGTTATCGCAACGCGCACAAGATAAAATTGGCTATGGCTTTACCGCCGCCTACTTGACCGCTAAATTTCACATTACCAAAGGTAAAAACGAAATAGAAACCATAACGAGAAATACCTCTGATTTAATGCTCTGCCGTCATTGCAAAAGCCTTATCTACGGCATTTCGCAAGACCCAGCAAAACAAGCCGGCATTGGCATCAACGTCAATAATTTTATATTTGCAAACGGGCTACCCAACAGTTTTAAAGCCGACAAACATATTTGGTATGAAAATAGATTGATAGATATCGATGATACATTGCCAAAATACAAAGATGCACCCAAAGAGCAATTTGGCAGCGGCATTCAAATCAACGAATAATACCTGCAAGTTTAACCATAACTTTTCGCTAGAGAAGAATGATTGCGAACCATTAAGGTTGTATTAAATAAATCAAACCTCAGTAATTTAAAGCCCCCCTCGCCAATACAACCACAAGTAATATAGATATAATACGAAAAAATGATAAAAAGGAGCTTTATAATGCGAGCAACAGAAAACAAAGATGAAGCGTCAACAAAAATAACAACACTCTGCCCAATCACAGCAGAAAACCTTACCCGGAACGACAGCTACCTACTCCGCGTACAAGCATCCAAGGACAGCAATCCAAAGTACTTCTATATCTTTGACAAAGAAAATCTAAAAAAACTTGAAAGATGCCCTTTTACGCGAGAACCAACTTATGACTTTCTAAAGTTATCTGAGCTTAACGATTGTGATTTTGATCTTTTGAAAAAAGCATCATCACCCATCGTACTAAAAGAACAAGAAGACCTATTAAAAACACAGGGCCTAGAAAATCTAACATGGCAAAGAAGCACATTTGCCCCAACATGGAGCGGCCTGCATGCAGCGCACCCAGGAAACTCACCGCAAATCCGCCGCACAAAGACCAATCTAGACTTACTAGCACTCGGCGCTGCCATGTTGGTCATCGGCTTTGTCCCAGGAGCAAATATTTTCCTCTACGCCATAGCTGGATACTATGCAGCAAACATTCTTTTCAGAAATACGATCAACTTATACTGTTCTGCCCATCGAAAAATCCGCGAACGGTCTCTTGAAAAAATAAACCATGAGGTTAAACATACTCATCAAGAAATAAAAGACAATACCAATGCACTGACCGATGCTGATATTTCTGCTGCTGTGACAGAGTACAAAAAGCCTCTTATCAAGCGATTTAGCTTTCTCTTGTCGTTCCTTACGCTTGGACTATACTCCAGGCATCGAAGCAAAACCTCATCTGCGATGCTTGCTAAACTAAGCGGTGATAATCAATTCACTGGGCCCGTAGCCAAGAAGCGGCTTATAAGAAACTATCTAAGTGATGAAAAAAACTATGGCAAAAGACTGTTCTGCTGCCTGACAAAACAAATCGATCGAAACATCGAACAAAAAGAAACAAAACAAAGCAGCGCCTCTTCTGCACTTGCAGCTGTATAGAGACTGTTACAGCTCTCTTTGCGAGCCAAGGTATTGTGCTAATCTCCTTTCAAAGCACGCAACGCGTTTGCGTCAGTGAGCACTTTGAAAGGATTTTACGCGTAGGATTGGCTGTAAATAGGGACTTCGCATTAATCAACCCTAGATAAATCCGTCTTACAAATTCTATCCAAGTAATTGAACATCGAAGCATAATTTCCACACGCTCGCGCATGATGCAGTGCGTGTGCTTCATTGGTATGAAACAAGGGCACATAACGCAATATTCTTGACTTCGTTGTCGAATGAATAAGCAGCTCATGTGCACTGCGAAAAAAGGTGAAAAGCCAAAAAGGGTAGGCATTAATATCACCAAAAACAAGGTAAATAAAAGCACAAGCCGCCACAATACCAATAGTACCACCCAGCCACTCCACTGGATGGACATATATAAACTCCAATGGCACAGGTTCATTAGCCTGGTGATGTATTCGATGCACCTTTCTCAAGAGATACTTATTCTTGTGCAAACAGCGATGCCAACAATAAAACCAAGAGTCATCGAAAATCAAATAACAAACAAGTTGGAAGATAAAAGCACCGACACCAAGAGAAAATGTCAGCGAAAAATACTGGCTGACAAAATACAAACCAAACATCGTTAGCAATGAAAGCAAAAAGATGTTAAAAAAAATCAGCTTTGCCCGCTTTTTAAAAATCTCTAACTTCTTGCGATGCGAATGACCATCGGCCTGATGGCGACGTGTTGATAATAAGAAATAGGTAAAAATACCACCTAAACTAAGATTAAACAAAAGCAAAGCAAGACTAACCAAAGCTAATTCCATCTACCACATCCCTTTAAAAACTATATATAAGAAAAGCTTATCCGAAAGCTTACCTTGAATCAAATTTGACTAGCACAAATCAGGCGCACCCCCCCCGTAGGGGCGCGCCCTAACGGGCACAGGCATCATGCTGCGCCCACAAACATCTGCGGTACTTACCGCCTACTGCCATCCACAACCAAACGGGCACAGCATGCTGTGCCCCTACGGGTTCTATATTGCTTCTGCGCAAATTCATACTACACAGAAAATCGTAGGGGCTCAGCATGCTGCGCCCGCAAACGTCCGCGGCACTCACCGTCTACTGCCATCCACAACCAAACGGGCACAGCATGCTGTGCCCCTACCGGTTCTATATTGCTTCTGCGCAAATTCATACTACACAGAAAATCGTAGGGGCGCAGCATGCTGCGCCCGCAAACATCCGCGGCACTCACCGTCTACTGCCATCCACAACCAAACGGGCACAGCATGCTGTGCCCCTACGCCTTTTTATATACCTTTTTGCACGCTTTTTTTCAGATTTAGACCGTCTATCAATTTACCGCCTAATTTCCAACAAACTACTGAACTTAACAATATACCCTGATAGACTGTACAGGCGCAGAATACAGGGATTTATATTCTGCAAAAAATCACCAAGGACAATGGCATGTTCACAAAAACAATTCGCTTTATTTTTATCAGCCTAATTATAACCACCGCATCACTACAAAGCAGCACCACCCTTGCAAAAACCAAACGCGTCAATTTTGATATTGCCTACACCACCGTTAATTTTACCGGCACACCAATGCGAGCCATTGCCATCAACGGACAAGTCCCTGGCCCCACTTTGCATTTTAAAGAAGGTGACGATGTCTCCATCGTAGTGCACAATCACTTACCCGAAGGCACCAGCGTACATTGGCATGGGCTCATTCTCCCTTGGCGCATGGACGGAGTAGCCTACGTAACACAATGGCCAACACCCCCCGGAAAAAGTTATAACTACCATTACAAGCTAAAACAATACGGAACATACTGGTACCATTCACACTACTACCTGCAAGAACAAGCCGGCATGTACGGCGCTTATATTATCGACCCACGACATCAACGCCTACACTACAATAAAGATTTTGCTATCACACTCGGCGACTGGATAAACACCCTACCCACACGCGTCTATTGGAACTTAAAAAAATCCGGCGATTACTACAGTGTTAACTTCCCCCTCCAACCTTCTTTACTGCACTTTATTCGCTCCTACCGCCATGCCAATCCAGCAGAAAAAAAACACATTCTTAAAGCCTACAAAACCATGCAATTCTCACGCATGAGCCCTTATGATTTAAGCGACGTTGCTTATGACGCTTTTTTAATTAACGGCCATTCCAACCGCAACCCATGGACAGGCCTCGTCAAGGTTGGCGATATCGTTAGGCTCCGTTTTATTGGCTCCGGCGCCAGCACCTTTTTTAACATTAAAATTCCTGGCGAAAAACTAAAAGTCGTTAACGTCGATGGCAATGACGTCCGCCCTTACCTTACCGACAAACTCAATATCGGCCCGGGTGAAACATTTGATATTCTTTTAAAAATTAAACGCAAAAAACCTTATTTAATTTACGCTGAATCGATCGACACCGTTGGCGCCGCACATGGCGCATTACTAACATCGCGCAAACAGCACCCTGACTTTGAACATATCAAGCCTTTTCCAGAACCACGCCCACGCATTATGACCATGCCGCCAGGTAGCATGCAGATACAAACAGCGCAAAAACAACTAAAAGAAAACTGGCGACCCAAACGTCATTTTAAAACGAGCGCCAATACCAAGTACGCTAAGGTGCGCGCCCTAACCCCCACCAATAATCCAAAACGCAAACCAGACCATGTGATCAAGATGGTGTTAACTGGTTATATGGGACGCTATATCTGGTTTATTAACGGCTTAACGGAATATCAAACCAAACCCATCCCGATCAAAAAAGGTGATGTGTATCGTTTGATTTTTGTTAACCGCACCCTGATGAACCACCCCATGCATATTCACGGCCACTGGTTTATCCTACGTAACGGCCACGGCGCTTATGATCCCAAAATGCATACCTTAGCAGTTGATCATGGGCAGACAATTGTCGCCGACTTTAAAGCAAATACCTCCGGTCAGTGGTACTTTCACTGCCACAACCTCTACCATATGGTCGCCGGCATGGCGCGCATCTGGCGTTATGAAGATTCCCCCGTTATTTTCGATGTTAAACGTGACGTCAATGGCGTGATGAAAAAAGAGCAATTAAAGGGTGAAGGTGATCAGTGGTTTAGCGCAACCATGCTTGACCTCAATGGCGACTTTTGGAATTCCAGTTACGAGGGCACTTTTAAATCTCTAATGGGTACTGATTATAATAAATTAGAACTACTCTCTAAAGAAGCGGAAATGAGTAATGGTCAAGTAACCAATTTCGATTTAGATATTTTTTATTATCGTGTGGTCAGTCAGTTTTGGGCCGTTAAAGGCGGCATCAACTATTTTAATCAACCCTCGAATAAACCCTATTGGCAACCCGGCGTGGGTGTTGAAGGTTTAATGCCATTTTTTATCAGCACCGATATCCGCGTTTATTACCACTCATCAAGCGTCAAGTTTGATTTGGATTTTGCGCGCGCCACGCAGCTAACGAATAATCTCTATTTGGTGCTGGGCATCAGAACTATTTTAGCTACCAAAACGGTGACAGCGGATCAAGTAGGTAGCGGCCTTAACTATATTCAATATACCGTTCAACCCACCTATAATGTAATCCCTGGTTTAGCAGTTTACTTTCAATATCAACGCACTCATAACTATGGCGACTTTGCCCGCATCCAAACCAGAGTTCAAGGCAGCCCCGCGATTAGTAATGCCTACAGCCTTGGATTTACTTGGCTCTTCTAAAATTAAATTATCTGCGAGCAGCACAAGCTGCTGCCCTAATTTCTTTTTTAAAGGCGGTCAAATGCCGAGAAGATCCCACCAAGCACATGCCCAACGCCACAAGCAACATGTGCCGTTACACGGACACAATCGATGCAACATTCAACAGTATCAGCTTCAATATTATCAACACCTCTTGCAACAGTATTACCAAAAAGACTTGCCCCATGGTAGGCAATTCGGGCAGCACCAACAACACCATCCCCGACAACGTCAGCTGCTTGCACTGCACCATCAATTGCAGCACCAGCGACACCCTCTCTAACAACCCCAGCAACTCGCGCAATACCATGAAGTGTATCACTGGCAACACGTGCCACACCGGCAAAACCATTCGCAACTCGATGAGCTAGAACATCAACGACTTCCCCTGCGACCTCTTTTGCATCAGCTGCTACGCCCATTACTTGGTTCCCAGCAGCGTGTGCTATTTGCCCCACCCCTTGCATTAAACCTCGAGCGGTCCAATATATCACCTCATCAGCTCCATTGTGGTACTCAAGCCATCCTGTTTGCGGGTTATACACCCACCATTCAACCTCTGAAGCCTCATCAAGCACATCCAGCACACCATGCAAAAACGTACGCCCAAAATTTTCCGGTCTATTGTATTGCCGCATGGTACGCAGTTGATGATATTGCTGACCGTAAAACTGACGCTGCTTTGGTGGCAAATTGACGTTATCTTTTTGCTCCTTACAAATTTCAAACATGTTTTCTTCGCGCGGACTTGGCGCTGGTCGAAAGAATTGTTGCTGCTGAAGCACGGGCTGATGATTCGCTTGGCCTGCGAATGGCGCTGATGGACCAGGTTGATAGACTTTTTCCCATGCCTCACTGTGCAATCTATTCATTAGCTCAGTAGCGCGCCGAAATTCTTTACTTAATGTTTCCGGACCTAAACTTTGCAGCAGTTGCATCAGGCCCGCATTATCTCGCATTCCATCAACTAGCTCTTCAAGATGCTCATTAGCAATAAGCGCATTAGCAGGCATCCCTTGTTGACGAGCTTCCACCTTACTACGCCATAATTCATATAAACACAACAGCGCATTATTGGGCAACACTCCCTCTGTTGGCGAATCATTATTTTTCATTTCAGCCTCTACTTTTTCACCCAAGATGCGTTGATACTTTTCAAAATTCAGCGCATCGCCTTTTGAATAAGCAGGAGGCAGTGAATCATTGGTTGCTTTTTGATCAAGCTTATTGGGCTGATACGCAGCAGGCCTCGTTTTTCTCTCTTTTGCATCAGCCACTGCAGACTGCTCCATTACTCTATTGGCTGCCGACCTCATCTCTCTTTTAGCAATCACCGCAGCATTTGGCTTTAAAGCTTCGCGCTTAAGCGCATCGACAGGTTGACCCAAGGTTTGTTTGCTGTATTCAAAAGCTTCGTCAAAAGCAGTTGAAACACTATAGCTCGCTTGCGCAATGTTATGCGTTCCAAAAAGAGCTGTCTCGGTTCTTGCCGCAATAGAGTTCACCGCAACATCAAACAATGGCGCAAACAATGCTTGTCTTAAGAACTTCACTACTGTCTTTGCACCCTTACCTACAGCATTACCCACGCGTGCAACATCTTTAGAAATCTTTTTACCCATTTGGCGCAAGACTAAATTTCTGCGTGGTGTTGTGTTTTTAAAATAAAACCTATTAACACCCCAAGTAAATAACGCAGGTATTGATCGCAAACCCAGAGTGATGTAACGAAAGGGAATCATAGCCGCTAGTTTAATGGTTGATTCTTCTTTACTCGGGTGCATTGCATCATACATAGCATCAAGAATTTCAGGTGTATCATGATGCTTCGTCTGCAAATACGCTAGATAATCTCTTTTCGTTCGGCTTGATAGATGTGGCAGCAAATCTTTGTCTTGCTGCATTTTCTGCATAATCTGGACACGCTCGAATCCCTTGTAAATATCGTTTGCCTCTTGCGGTGACATTTGCTGCTGTGCTTGTTGCGCATCATTAAACATCCTTACTAGCGCCTCGGCATTTTTCGGCATCAGAATTTTTGCAGCTGCTTCTTCTACCTCATACTTTTGCATATCTGTTAAAGATTTGCCATCAGCAATTTTGTTATTTTTACGATAAACTTCCGTTAAGACCTCAATAAGCCGCGGCATGCTTGTATGCTGGTGACCATGTGGCTTTTCAAAAATATCTTTTACCACTAGCGCCACCTTTAAACCCGCAAAGCCTAAAGCAGCGGGGGCAAAGTCACCAACATCTTCTTGTAAATGATGACTCAGCCACGGCACATTAATTTTGTATGCTAAAAAATATCCGGCAGTGATAGCCATGGTGGTATAGATAATCGCTTGGGCTGGACTCCCCACCAAAATAGAACCCATCTCAGCCAGCCAAGATTTACGGCGGTGAAATAGTAATTCAAATATGCCAGCAGCGACTTTAGCCTGCAAGAAACCACCACCAATCGCCGATGACAATTTTCCATGCGCCATGGCATTACCAATAATAGTTGAACCTTTAATGTAAGCTGTCAACACGACCGATGTGCCGAACAATGATGTTAACGCCCCTGGCGCCAAAATAGCTACACCGCCAGCAGTATAAGCACCCGTAAATATCAACCCTAATAGCGGATGCTTTGCATGGACATTATGGGTAAACTCTTCGACAACAGCAGCACCGCCACGCACCATGGCGCTCAAAGGATCCCGCCACTCACCGGGGTTTAGTGAATAATCTGCTTGTGCAAAGCTAGTATGCTGTGCCTGCAAGCGAGCTTGCTCAGCGACTAATGCAACCTTATTTTCACTTTTAACTTCAGCATCAATAATCTCTTGACCCAACCTTAAACGTGATAATTCCTTGTCTAAAGCATCGGGGGCACCCTCCATCTGCGGCGCTCCCCAGGAAACCCGTTGGTCGTGGTAAAAGTCGCGCCACATCCTAAAAGATAAATCCGCTGAAATACTCAAGACAGATTGAAACACTCCTGAAACGGCTTCTCTAACCGTCGCTCCGACAAATCGCCCGAACTTGGCACCTAGTGATAGCGTTTTTTCTGGTTTGGAAATTTCTGCTAAGCGATTTTGCAATGGTGAATCGATTGATGATCTTTCCCCGTCAAGCCATCCTCTTACTACATATGCCGTTGAAACAGGTGCTTCAGTCTCTGCTAAGCCAAAAGGTATTCCGACCAGAAGGTCGTATGCTTCAGTAGGTATACTGGCGAGAAGCTTCGCACAACCTTTAAAAAAAGTATAGACTATACCGTTTTCGCCGATGCCTTTGGTATTACTGGTAACAGCAATGGGATAGGACTGCTTACCTCCACCTATAACTGTCAGTTGATAGGATGCCTGCGCATAACTTTTTTCCTCCTTTGCAGAAAGCTTTTTTAATTTAACAGCTCCTTCCAATGTATCAATAGCAAAGGCAATACGCTTTGCGCTTCTCTTACCGCTAATATCATCAATTTTGTAGGCTACGCTGGTATTATCACCAAAAATCCCCTGATGTTTTTCAGTAACAGGATTATGAGGATCCACTTTAAAGTTCGTTGCGACGCGAATACCATCAACAAAAGCATTATTCAAATCTCCACGCAACCATCCTCGGGCGTAGGTTTGTTTTTGATTATACTTCTGCCCATCACGCTGCGCTTTTATAGCGGCTGTTGTTACAAAGTGAAAGATGGAGTCTGAACCCGTGGCACTAAGCAATGGGCTTAGTACGCTTGTATCTTCTTGAGAGTTACTATACCTTTGCACATTCTCTTGCAAAATTGTAATAGCATCCTTTTCTCGCTGAATATCATCCCGTATAGTTTCGACAATAGTGCTATCATATTGTTGTAGCTGCGTATTTCCTATTTTATCTTCCAAGCCACCTTGTAATTCAGTTAGCTTCGCTAATGACGCTGCAATTCTTTCTAAAATAAAGTCATAGAGCGCTTGACCTTGTAACCCACGATTATCTGCCCTTTTAATATTTTCCAATGGTTGCAGGGCTTCAATCCGATCTACCGTTAAATGAAAGAGAAAATCTTTTTCGGCATAGGAATTACTGACAGAGCCTTCCTGCAGACGCTCACCAACAATACCTTGATAACCCGCAAGAGCATGGATTATTTGCGCTGTCATTGCTGGAAACTTGCCAACACCATAGCGAGCCGACCGATGCAAAGTTTTACCTGTGGTATGCCAAACCCCACAGGATAGAACAGGTTCAGATGCAGCAAAGCGCGCGCTTGAGTTTTTTGACTTTGTAAATAAACTAATACGTGAGCCTGTGCGCTGGTAATTAATATTACCGGCATGCTTATAAGTATGGGTGCTATTAATGGAAGAGTAAGGAGATGTAAAACCGAACGCTTGCCCACCGGTGGCGGAGGCTTGCCTTAATTTAACGCTACTATTTTTATAGTTAGCTTCATTTAATAAAAAGTCATTTAATACATGCGCGTTATAAGCTCTAATTCTTTTCTGCTTATTGTCAATATAATGCGAATTTTCTATACCTGCTCTCATTATGCTTCCACCGTATTTTTTTTAATATTTAAACTTAGTAAAAAAAATAGAATATACTAGGTAGATTAAGACAGGATTAAGTAGGCTAAAAATAGGTTTAAAATTAGTAAGTTACCCTATTTTCATTTTAATTTAATAAAGTGGGGTGACGCTTCCAAGTCTATCTTTGAAAGCCAATTTATTACAAGAACACATTAATAATTTTGAATGAAGGCAGAATTTATTAGGTAAAAATAGTAAAAAAACTAGTTAAACACTTTTATTTAATATTAATTTAATAAATGTTGCTGTCACCTCTAAAATCAGTTCTGAAATCTAACTAACTGCAAAATAGCGATGGTAATCTTTCTTTGTCGTGAAAGTTTGAAGTAGCACGAGATATTACGGTTCTACGAGTCACCACAAAATAAATAGAATAAAATCTGCGTCTAATTTTTTAAGTAGCATAATTAAAAACTGGCGCAATAAATCCTACATAAAGGAGCAGCAGAGAAAACATCAATCCAAATAAACTAAAGAGTGTTGGTACCGCATCTAAATATTTTTTCACCAATGACATCCATGCTTTAACAAAGACAACGCGAAAAACACCAATCAGTAACATTAAAAGACCAATCAACGTCACCACTAATTGCCATCCAGGCGTAAAAGAATTTTGGTGCATAAAAGCCAGCGAGCCAAAAATTATCGGCAGCACGCCGCCCATAATATAACCAGACTCGGTTTCGACCATATGCTTGGCCATGCGCTTAGCGTCACCCAAATTAAATAAAATACCCAAGGACAAAATAAAAGAGATAATGCCAAACCATTTAGCAAACATTATATAAGACATAACCGACTCCTTGGTTTGTTATTGTGTTGTCTTCATTAAATCTTAGCAGTATAATGGGCGCGGAAAAAGCGCTTCTTAATAAAATTTTGAACAAATTTTGTTTTAGCCTATTATTTAATCTAATTCATAAACATATAACTAGTAATTTTAGTTATACTGTTATACTAAACTATACTCAATAAATCATAAGGATCAACTAAAATTATTACGCAACATTTTAAAAAAATGCCAAAAATAATTCTTTCTGCGTTTGCAGTTTTGGCGATGCTGGGACTTAGTGGATGTCATACCCCGATCACTGGGGTACTTAACCCTAAGGGAGTTATAACCTACCAAGAAAGGCAATTGCTTTTTGATTCATTGGCGCTGATGTTAATCGTCGTTATTCCAGTGATCATTATGAGCTTTGCGTTTGTTTTTCGCTACCGTGCTGCTCATAAAAAAGTACAGCACAGCTACAAACCGAATTGGAGCCATAGTTTTCTACTGGAATCCATTTGGTGGGGCGTGCCTTGTCTAATTATTATTGTGCTAGGCATTTTGACCTGGAAAAAGACACATTCTTTAGACCCCTACCGAAAAATTCCCGGCACCGTTGGTAAGCCTTTGCTGGTGCAAGCAGTTGCTTTGCCGTGGAAGTGGTTATTTATTTATCCTAAACAAGGTATTGCTACCATTAATTCTTTGGTGATTCCTAAAGGCAAGCAGGTCCAGTTCTGGTTAACCTCCGACAACGTACCAATGAGTGCATTTTTTATACCGCAGCTTGGTAGTCAAATCTACACCATGGCGGGCATGCGCACACGTTTGCACATTATTGCGACACAAGACGGTACCTTCCAAGGGCTGAATGCACAATATAATGGTGATGGCTTTTCAGATATGCACTTTGAAACTCACGTTGTTGAACCTAAGGCGTTTGATGTTTGGGTGAGCAAAGTGAAAAGTTCTGGTAGCGCCTTATCCGCCAGTGCTTTTCAAAAGGTCAGGAAGCCTTCTATTAAAGCACCTCCTAAGCTTTTTTCATCATTTGAGCCAAACTTATTTAAGAAAATAATTATGTCTTACAAGATGCCACGTAAAACAGAGCACAGCGACTAAGGAACCTTCATGTTAGAAAAACTTATTTTTGGGAAGCTCACGCTAGACGCCATCCCATTTCATACCCCGATTATTATGGGTGCCGGTATATTTATGGCGCTCATTGTTATTGCGACCTTAGGTGCCATTACTTACTTTAAGAAATGGTCATATATTTGGCATGAGTGGGTTGCTTCCGTTGATCATAAAAAAATCGGTATTATGTACATAATACTTTCAATTTTGATGCTGTTGCGCGGCTTCTCCGATGCCATATTAATGCGTACACAGCAAGCGGTTGCTGCTGGTACACACATGGGATTTTTACCACCTGAACACTATGACCAAATCTTTAGTGCGCACGGTGTGATTATGATCTTCTTTGTCGCTATGCCGTTTATGTTTGGTCTGATTAATATTGCCTTGCCTATTCAAATTGGTGCACGTGACGTTGCTTATCCTTATCTAAACTCGTTTAGTTTTTGGATGACCTTTGTTGGCGCCATGCTTTGTAATATTTCTCTTGTTGTCGGTAAGTTTGCTGCTACTGGCTGGTTGGCGTATCCGCCTTTATCTGAGCTGCAATACAGCCCGGGGGTTGGTGTTGACTATTATATTTGGTCCTTGCAGATAGCGGGGGTCGGTAGTTTACTTGCTGGTGTAAACTTTATCGCGACTATTTTTAAGATGCGCTGTCCTGGCATGACACTGATGAAAATGCCCGTTTTTGTTTGGAGTGTGCTTTGCGCAATGATACTGGTTGCTCTGGCTTTCCCTGTTTTAACCGTCACATTGGGTTTATTAGCTTTAGATCGCTTAATGGGCATGCACTTTTTTACGCAGCATGCTGGCGGCAATATGATGATGTATATCAACCTTATTTGGGCATGGGGGCATCCCGAGGTATACATTTTGGTACTGCCCGCATTTGGTGTGTTCTCTGAAGTGGTTGCTGTCTTTAGTCGCAAAAAACTATTTGGTTATAAGACGATGGTTTATGCGATCGCGATTATTGCCTTCTTGTCTTTTATCGTTTGGCTGCATCACTTCTTTACCATGGGTTCGGGAGGGAATGTAAACGCCTTCTTTGGTATAACCACGATGATTATTGCGATACCGACCGGGGTGAAAGTCTTTAACTGGCTGTTTACCATGTATCGCGGCAAGATTATCTTGGATACACCGATGCTATGGGTCACCGCCTTCTTTACTACCTTTGCTATCGGTGGTATGACTGGCGTGTTAATGGCTATACCGCCCGTTGACTTCCAAACACATAACAGTTTGTTCCTAGTTGCCCACTTCCATAATGTTATTATTGGTGGTGTTTTATTTGGCTACTTTGCGGGGCTTATTTACTGGTTTCCCAAAGCCTTTGGCTTTGCTTTGGATGAGAAACTGGGTAAATGGTCTTTTGGTTTCTGGGTCGCTGGTTTCTACGTTGCCTTTATGCCACTGTATGTGTTGGGATTATTAGGCATTATGCGTCGTATTAACCACTACGCTGATACCGCCTTGCAGCCTTACTTTGTTATTGCTGCTATTGGCATGGTACTTATTCTGATTGGTATTGCCCTGCAGATCGTGCAGTTTATTGTGAGCGTTAAAAACCACAAGAAACTACGTGATAAGACTGGTGACTACTGGAATGCTAATGGTCGTACTTTAGAGTGGGCGACTTCATCACCCGCGCCTGAATACAACTTTGCCTTTATTCCTAAAGTGTCTCACTTGGACGAGTACTGGCATCTAAAAGAGTCAGGCAAATGGGATAAACGACCAACACCTGACAAAATCAAATATGAAGATATCCATATGCCGAAAAATACTAGTGCTGGTTTTTGGATTTCCATATTTGCGGGGGTATTTGGCTTTGCTATGATTTGGCATATGCTGATACCTGCCATCGTTGGTATTGTTGGCACCATCGCCACTGTCGTTATTCGTACGTTTAATACTGACATTGATTACTACATTAAAGCCGAAACAGTAAAAGAAACTGAAATGGCACACTATAAGGAGTCTTTATCATGAGTTCAGCTTCTCATGCAGACCATGCTCACCACCAGAATCAAAGTGATTCAACCGATGTGTTCGGGTTTTGGCTTTACATAATGACCGACTGTATTTTGTTTGCGTCGTTGTTTGCAACCTACTTAGTCTTACATCGCCCTGGCGCTTATGGGCCTAAGTTAAAAGAACATATCAACTTGTTCTACGTATTGGGTGAAACCTTTTTCTTGCTTGCTAGTAACTTTACCTTTGGTTTAGCGATACTGAGCATGTATAAAGACAGGATACATAGAACGAAGTTCTGGTTGGTCCTGACCTTTATTTTAGGGGCTGGGTTTGTGGCGATGGAAGTCAATGAGTTTGTTAACCTGGTGCATGAAGGTTATAGCTGGCACGTTAGTGGCGCGGCTTCTGCCTTCTTTACATTAGTGGCAACACACGGTTTACACGTTAGCTTTGGCTTGCTGTGGATTTTGATTATGATTTTCCAACTGCAGAAGTTCAAAATCAATGCGCACACCAAAAGACGGATTACCTACCTTGGCTTGTTCTGGAACTTCTTGGACATTGTCTGGATTTTTGTTTTCACTATCGTTTATCTAATGGGGGCACTGTAACATGAGTAAAACACACGTAGCAGCTGAGCCAGATTTTGGAACTGGGAAAAAGAAACTTAATATCTATGCCTTTGGTATTTTGTTATGCGTTATTTTAACACTTATTCCTTTTTGGGCGGTGATGAAGCATGACTTGTCCATCCCTGTGGCATTTGTTGTTATTTTTCTTTCTGCCTTTTTGCAGTTTTTAACGCAGGTTATTTGCTTTTTACGACTTAATGGTAAAACAGAGCAAAGTCGCATGAATGTGATGTCCTTTGTTTTTACTATTATTATCTTAATAGCCATTATTGCGGGTTCATTGTGGATTATGTGGGCGTTGCATTATCATATGATGAACTAATATCACTGTACTATGTTATCCCGCAACTATGCTGGTTGCGGGATAAATCTCTGGCTTAATTTCCACTTTCTATTCTCTATTCTCTATTCTCTATTCTCTATTCTCTATTCTCTATTCTCTATTCTCTATTCTCTATTCTCTATTCTCTATTCTCTATTCTCTATTCTTAGATTCTAACCAGAAGAGCAGGCTGACAAAATAGCAAGTTAATTGATAGATGATCAATGCCTGCAAGAAAGCGTAGGGACGCAACATGTGTTTAGGTGTGTATGGCTGTGGATTATGTGTGCCGCGGATGTTTACGGGCGCAGCATGCTGCGCCCCTACGTTTTTCTGTTTAGCATGAGTTTGCGCAAAGGCAATATAGAACCCGTAGGGGCACAGCATGCTGTGCCCGTTTAGGTGGGTATGGCTGTAGACTATCTGTGCCGCGGATGTTTTCGGGCGCAGCATGATGCCTGTGCCCGTTAGGGTGCGCCCCTACGTTTATTTGTTTACCACTTTCTTCTTTTTCTGTTCATCGATATCTGGACCTGCATTACTGGCCTTATTTAATAAGGCGGGCATCTGAAAGAATGGCAACCCTGCTGTCATTGGCAGACCTTGACTGCCTGCAAAAGGCATTGTTGACATCATCATTTGCATTTGCTGCATCTGTTGCTGGCGCATCCTATCGGCATCATCGGGGTTAATGGTATGTGTCACTACTTTTTGCGTTGCAGCTAGCTGCGCATAGGCCTGTAACATTTCGCGCTGCATTATAATTTGCGCAATTAGCTTAGGGTCGTCAATACCAGCAAAAGCTGCTTTACACTTAGCCGCTTGCACATGCGCATCAGCAAGGCCTTTGATTTTTATGGCTTGCGCCTCTGCCTCAGCTAATGCGATAGTCGCATCTGCCTGCGTTTTAGTGGTCGACAGCTCAACATCAGCCGCTGCCTTACGCGTTTCAGATACTTGTAAAGCAGCTTTGGCTTCTGCAACACTGTTGGCCGTTTTGGCTGAAGCTTTAATCTCAGCATCGGTGATTGCTGATACTTTTTGTAACTCCAATTGTTGTTTAGTGCGCGCTAACTGCGTTTGATTTTCAATCTCAGCTCTTTTAGCTTCAATTTCAGCTAATTGATTATCCATTTGCGCTTTTTGCTCTCGCTGCTTTTGCGTTGCCGCCTGTTTGGCAAGCTCTGCATTGGCTTGCGCTTGTGCTTCCACCAGTTTTAAACTGGCCTTTTGCTCTATCTCAGCCCTTTCTGCATCCCTTTGCTGCTGCTTTGCTAATGCCGCCTTTTGGTTTTCTCGTTTTTGCTTTTCAATTTCAAGATCCTCTTTATTAAGATCGGCAATCCCTTCAAGGCGCCGTCGCTCGATCTCCATACGGCGGTTTTCTATGTCAGCATGCGCTTGCTGTAGTTTTAAAGCAATGTCTTGTGACTGCTTCATAAACTTAGCATCGATGGTCCAGCGGGTGATTTGCGCAAAACCCACTTGAATACCTGACTCTTGCACTTCTTGGTGTGACTTTAACGCTTTAAGAAGATCATTACCGACCTCCCCCATTTCTGTCGCTTCTTCAGTATCATCATGACTTTTTGCTTTAGCCTCTTGTTGCGCATCAAAATCAGCATCGGAAAATCCCATGGGCGGTTTCTTCGCACATAAATCAAGAATAGTCGCCCGTGAAATTTCCTCCATAAAACCATGCAACTTGTCATGCGAGCCAAAACGTTTAATCGTTTTTTCAGCATCAGAAATGCTATACGTAACGTACAAATCTAGATGCGACTTAACACTGTGCTTACAGTTAACTTCGATATCTTTAATTTCTAAGGGATCAACGTTTGTAGCAAAAAAATCTGTTACACGCTCATTATTAGACATATTGACACTATGCTCCCCTTGCCCCCACGTACACAACTCACCCTCCTTATTGCCATAAGCAACCTCACCAACAGTAACATTAAAAAATTCATAAGGGCCGAGCTTATAACGCCGTTGTGTTTTCTTGGCAGGTCCATGAATTTCAAACTTCTGCCGTGCTCTAAACGTATAGATACCATTTTGATTATTTTCCTTTGCCTCATGACTACCTTCATCCGGCAACAAAACAGCACGACCGTCAATAACCACCACCGCTCGCTCGTCAGGTTTTAAATATACGCGATGCAAATCACCTGATTGGACATGCGACTGATCCTTTGGCAGTGTTTGTAAGTATTTATCTGGCGAAACAAAAACGTAAGGATACATCGGCCGCGGGTTTAGTAGAAAAAAAACATTGCCTTTAACACAAGCGCCAACATTACCTGTTGTTAAGTTTACAACGCTAACTTCACCCACGCCAGGCACTTTATATTCCTGTACACCTTCCTTGCTTTTATTAATCACAGCCATCACCTGGTGCTCTGGCTCGTAAAAATAATACGGTTTTCCTGACAACAATGGTGGAAAAAACTTTGTATGCCCTTTTTGTGTTAACACCATCACCGATTCAGACTTAGTTGGCGTTATTCTAACAACACGCCTACCTGGCCCATCTTGCTTAAATTCATAATTTCTTTCAGCCTTAACACCCGTTTCTAAATAATTCCACGGGCGCCGCAAAACAAGAGGATCTTTTGTTTGCTCTTCCAAAAAACGCAGCTGCTGGTCACGATCACGCAGAATAACAAAGTCTGAAGGCCTGTTGTAAACAACCGCGAGATTATAATCATCAAACGCCTTAGACCCTTGGTTAACGTTATGAATGCGCCCATCGAAGTGAAAAAATAATGCTGGCAAATGAATATGATTTAGCGCTTTATTTTCAGCACTATACGTCCAAACTATCCCCTCACCCTGCGCATCACGAAAGACAATATAATCTGATGGCTGTAAATTTACCATGTAATAAGAATGATCTGCAGCTGCCGCTATACGCGCATTTTTGTTAGCGATGTTAATAAAAGCAATGTTGTTATTTTCATCTAAAATATAAGGCTCATCTCGCTGCTCTAACAAGAAGGTTCCTTTAGGACCTTTTACAAAGGCAACTTGGTTAGGCTGTACGTGAACAACAGATAACTGCGTTGCTCTTTTTGCAATAAAGTCAGCGGGTTTTTCTTCATGCGCTTGTACTCCTGAGTTATTCCCGGGAACTACAGTTGCTTTACCAATATAATTATAATTAACTTCTTTAATAAAATAGCGGCCTGGTTTGAGCTGATATGTTGCTTGTTCCTTTAGATGGTGACAAAATCCTATCTCATTTGGATTAATGCGCACAATGGTAAAACGGCCAGGGACATGTGCAAAATCAGTATTTAGAGGGAAGTCCTCCGTACCATCGACTCGACTTAAAAGATTGCCACGCCCCAACTTACTAAATGGCTGACGCCTACCGGGCCCCCAAACCTGAAATTTTTTACCTGCCTCACCCCCATTATGATCTGATATCACCCAAAATCTACCGGCAGGAATGGTTTGCGCACGCGGGTTCATTGATGACGCTTTTTCTTTTTCGTCAGTTAATTTCATTAAATTTACAATATCATCGGCTTTACCGGGCCCTTCAGAATGAGGGCTTTGATACGTTGGTAATGACTTTAACTGTTGCGGTGGTCTAACGCCTCTAAAAAATGTATCAACAACATTCTGCCCTTGTGCATCATCCATTTTACCATCATCAAATTCGTTCACTACCAGTTCTCTAAAACGATGTGAAATTTTATCTTCTGGAATGTCACTGGTTGAAATTATTGGTGAAAACTCATTTTCACGACAGGAATTTTCTAACGATTCTTGCCACTCTTTATGGTTTTCAAACTGGCGCCGCTCTACCAGTTGCGAAGCCCGCAACCACTGTTCATACTCCTTTTGCATTTGCGCATCCATTGGTGGTGCCGATGGTTCGACGGGTGCATATTCATAAGAGCCTAATGAGCCAATAAGCGGATCACCAAACGCATTGGCAGTATCATCATTTTTATTTTTTGGCTGTACGAATGGATTGGCCAATGATTGTGGATCATGATTATAACTAACTAAAGACATAGTCTGATAGCTACTAGCTTCCTGATAAGCTGCTGTTTTGGACGCTTGCTTTTGTTCTACGACAACAACCTCTGGATCTCCATCATCGCTAACCGCACCATCAACATCATCAACGTCTTGGATAGTCACACTTGCATTAAAATGCGGATTAAGTGGAGGGGGCGCGTCACTAGCATTAGAATTTCTCATAAAGCAGACCTTACTTAGTTATTAATGACAAAAGCAAGTATATCAATCTGTTTTTTAGGGATATATATAACGCACTGCAACGCTTTGTCGCTTTATTGGCAACAATAAAGCGACGGTAACACTAGCAAACGGTGAGCGTTGGCCCCTCTGGGTCATGATCATCACGTCGATTTTTTGGTAGTGAAAAAGGTTTGCACCTGCCGATAGACGATGGTGGGAACAATGTTAACTTAAGCTTCCTATCAAGTGATTTCAACTTCTTGCCATTTAGATCAAGCTTTCTTTTGCTTTTCCGTCTTCTTGATGGCAACCCGGGACATTCTTTTCGTGGACGCCTGTTTGGTGTTACTGTAGGTGTTGTTAATGCATTATGCATTTTACTTGGCGTTTGAGGACATACCTTCGCCCTCTTATTGCGAACGCTTTCTTTTTCAGGTCTCATTATATGTTTCCTAGAAATCTATATGCTTAAAGTAAAAGACATCTTCTTGATTCATGCCTGGGGAAATATTTATAGCATATAAATATGAAGGAAATATTAATACTGTTATCTTAAACCAAATTTCTCCTTAGTAAATAACTGTGCTCCCTGCCATAACAGCGCATAGGTTCCCTCTTGTTGCAGTAGCTCATCGTGAGTGCCCATCTGCACCATTCGCCCTTCATCCATAACAATAATCACATCCATCTTGGAAGCAAACAACATGTTGTGGGTTACTAGGATAGTGGTTTGTTGGCCGCGTAGGCGTTCTAATAAACTCATAAAGTTATTTTCTGTTTTGCTGTCTAGGGACGAGGTTGGCTCATCTAACAATAGCAGCTTAGGCTTTCTCAATAATGCTCGCGCAATTGTTATGCGTTGGATTTGGCCTTGGGATAAAAATACTCCTTCTTGACCATATTCGGTATCATAACCAAAGGGCAAAGACAGAATGACCTCATGTATGCCCGCTGCCTTAGCAGCGGCATACATCTCTTCTTGTGTTTTAGGCGTGTAACCTAAGCAAATATTATCCTTAATACTAAGATCGAAAAGTTGCGGAACTTGGAATACAACAGCCGCTTGAGTAGCCAATTTAGCAAATGGCATCTTTGTAACATCTTCATCACCTAATTTAATACAGCCTTCATTTGCGATATTTTCTTTCATGATTAAGGATAGTAATGTTGACTTTCCTGAGCCACTTGGACCTACTATAGCTATTGACTGGCCGGGGAACAGCTCAAATGATATATTTTTCAACTTAAAGTTTGAATTTGGGTATGAAAAAGAAACTTGCTTAAAAAGCAAATTAGCTTGATGTAGCGAAAACTCTTGTTCATTTAGCACAATATCCTTACCATCTTCAAGAAAATTTGCATTAATTAGCGTATTATAATTATCACAAGCTGCTAACATCTGATAAATAATAGACTGCTGGCGCGTCAAGACTTTCACAGAATCTTGTAAGCGATAGCTCAAAACAATAAAGACAAATAAATCTCCCAGCTTCATATACGAATGCAAAACAAAATAGACACCTAGCAAAAGCATTAATAAAAGAAAAATTTCAAATGCGGCTTCTGACATATCCTGATGGATTCGAGAGAAATATTTTGATTCTGTATCATTATAAATTTGCGTATTAACACTATTTTCAATTTTCTGATGAAAAAAATCTGTCGCTTGAAAAAAGCGCACAATATTAAATGAGCGTGCTGTTGCTAAAACCAAAGAAGAACAGTGATCCAATACTCGCCGTGATTGTCGTGCGTACCCTTTTGCCTTACGTACAAATCTTTTGGGCAACATTAACACCATAGTAAATAAAATAATAGTGGCCAACGCCAAAGGAGCACCAACACAAAAAATCAAAACCACTGCACCCACTGTGAAAATCAATGCTTCAATCAATTTAAAAATGGTATTAATTAAAGTGGAGGATAGTTTTGGTACATCTTGACTAATACAAGAGGCAATCTTTTCAGCACTTTTTGATCTATAGAAGCCCGCCCCCTGCTTGGAAAGATGATTGAGATACTGAAAAACCATTCTCTTGTGAACAGTAGAGGCGATTCTTTTTGTAAAACCAGCAACAAAGCTATTAACCACAAAAACCAACAATACAAAAACAAGCAGGCCTATAATAACGCTTAAAATCATGTGCCACTGATGTTTAACCAGATATTTATTGACACAAAGCTTCATCATAAATGCTGTTAGCAAAGGATAAGTCGCCAGGACCAACTGCCAGACTGAAATACTAGCAAGAATTTTTCTTAGCCCATTGGTATGCGGCCAGATAAAACGCACTAGCTGCCCAAAAGATTTAACATCAATCATGTCGAGTTACCCTAAAGATTTAGCTACAAATTATAAGTTATAAACATCTATAAAACTAGCGTATAGATTTCGAGAGAAAACACCCCAAAAATTATAATATAGCCGCCATACGTAGGGTAACTTTTATGCCATTGACAGCTCTTTTAATTCTTTAGTGGAACCAAGAGACAAAAAAACATCTTCATAGTTTCAAAATCAAAGCATATCAACACACTTCTTGAATAAACTCACCTGTTAACTGGTGAGCGATATCATCAGTACACTGGTTGGGAGGATGCTTGAAAAAGAAAGAGGAAGGCTCCTTTATAGCGCCACTTAAATTCCGATCCAATGCCAACTTGCAACAACGTATTGCATCCACCGCTATGGCAGCAGAATTAGGAGAATCTTCTACCGATAAGCGACACTCTAAATTCATTGGAATATTACCAAACAATTTTCCTTCTATTCGAATAAAACATACTTTATTATCTTGCTGCCAAGGCACATAATCACTCGGCCCCACATGGATATCAAAATCATCCAAGGGTTCTTTAGTAACTGATTGCACTGCTTGTGTTTTTGACTTTTTCTTTGAGTCTAAACGCTCACGGTTTAACATGTTAAGGAAATCAGTATTTCCACCTGTATTTAATTGGTAGGTGCGCTCCACTTTTACGCCACGCAGCTTAAATAAATTCATTAATGTTCGATGGGTTACCGTAGCACCAAGTTGCGCCTTAATATCATCACCCAAAACAGGTAATCCACGCTCACGAAAACGACGTTCCCACTGCGGATCACTGGCTATAAAAACAGGGACATTGTTAATAAAGCCAATACCTGCTTCCAACGCACATTCAGCAAAAAAGCAACTTGCTTGCTCTGACCCCACAGGTAGGTAATTTAGAAGCATCTCAGCACCAGAGTCTTTTAATTGCTGCACAACCTGCTGTTTTGTCGGCTCTACGGCATCTGATAACAGAAAAGTCCGATTATCTGGGTAGTGCTCAAGATGTTTTGCATAACCATCTAAAATAGGGCTCATACTTACCTTTGTTGATGATTGAGGAATATCTCTGCAGAAAATAGCTGTACAATTAGGTGCTGCAAAAATTGCCTGGTTAACATCTACCCCCACCTTGCGACGATCAATATCAAAGGCAGCAACAACTTCTATATCACTGGGTAGATAACCACCGATATCCCACTGCATCAAGCCAATCGCTGTCTCTGCACTCTGGTGTTTATAGTAATAAATACCTTGAATAAGTGAGCTTGCACAGTTGCCAATGCCAACGATGGCTATACGAATGGGGGTTTTTCTTTTATTGTCCATAAACCAGTCAACCAAAATATAATAATTTAGAGAAACTTGAGGGAGCCATCCTGCTCCGATAGCAAATAATACAGGGATCACTGATAGATATCTACAAAAGTAGATAATTACTGCTATATGTTTTAGATTAACATTTAGCAGTAAAAAATTAGCACTAATCTCCAACAATGCGACCTGTAAGTACTGATAAAATCGGCACCATTCCGGAGTGGAAATATTTCAATGAGTTTAACATAAAAAGTTAACTCCTTGAAATTCACAAAAATAATTTGTAACCTAAATAGCTTGTGAATCGGCATAAAACTATATTTATGCCGCAAACAAATTTTAGCGAATCTTTACAGAGGAAATTCTTTAGTGTCTCGCCTACTTATTGTTTCATCTGAATACCCACCTTTAAAAGCAGGAATCTCCCATCTTGTTGCCACCATTGCCTGTGTGTTATCAAATAAACACGATGTTTATCTTTTCATTCCCAAAGGGTCACTTGTTTCCTGTCAAAAAAGAACAAAAAGTATTTTAATTCCTTGTAGCACCAACCCGCTAATGCCGTATAAAACACTTAAAAATGCAATACATATAAACAAGGCCGTCATTGAATGGCAAATTGATCATATCATCTATATGGACTCATCATGCCGAGCTTTAGCAATGAATGCCGCACCCAGGGTTACAAGCACAGTATATGTACATGGATCTGAAGTTGTACCGAGATCGTTTTTAAATGAGATTACAAGCAACCGAACTAGGATGCAGCTTTCTGCTCTAATGAAAACTAATTGTGTAGTTGCTAATTCAAAATATACTGCTTCGTTGGTAAAAAAATTAAATCAGCAGCTATCACCGACTATTATTTATCCCTGCTTTGACAAAAGAAGAATCTTCAATCCAAATTATCATTTACAAAACCCGTTTGAATATTTCAAGAAAGATTTTATTTTCTTGACAGTTTCACGCCTTGTCAGGAGAAAAGGGCATGAAAATGTCTTAAAACTGCTTTTGAAAATAAAAAATAAATTACCAAAGTTCAAATATGTTATTGTCGGAGAAGGCCCTGAAGAAAAAAGACTCAAGAAAATATGTGCTCAATTTGGACTTCATGAAAACGTCATTTTTTGGGGAACTGTTAAGGATGATGATCTTGGTGCTTACTATCATTTTGCAGATCTGTTTATCATGTTGCCACAAAAGGTCAATCATTCAGTAGAGGGCTTTGGGCTGAGCTATATTGAAGCAAGCGCATCTAAAACAGTAACCATTGCATCCAACCACGGAGGAGCAAAAGAAGCTGTCCAAAATAAAAAAACTGGTTTTGTCTTTGACCTAAATAACCTTGAGCATTCAGCGCAGATTATTCTAGAGCTAACCCAGAATAAAGAACAATTAAAACATCTAGAATCAAATGGACAGAGATGGGCAAAATTAAACTTCAACCCAGAGAAAACATCTTTAGAGTTTGAAAAAATATTACAGAAAACATATGCCTGATATCATATGATCATCAAGCTCAACAGCTCTTGCAAGAGAACACATAAAACACTATGAAATCTAGCGATAGAAAAGGACACATGTATTGAGTAAAATAATTCACATTATCCCTTCATTAAAAATTGGTGGCGCCGAAAAATTTCTAGTAGATATTTTTCCATACTTAAAAAAAAATGACCACAAAATTTGCCCTTTTGTTTTTACACAACAACTTTCATCAGCACACCTAAACTTAGATGGGAAGTACAGCAGATTTTGGAAATACATATACCAATCAGATAACACTTCAGCAAAACTATTTAAACCACTTTTATTCGTATACTACTGCTTACGAGCAAGTAAAATTATTTCAAACGAATGCTCCACCACCTTCATAACTTATACTGCCCAAGGCTCAATTGCATTTTATCTTGTCAAGAAAATTCTTGCTAAGAAACACATCAAATGGGCATGCCGCGTTGGCTCAGATTTAGATGCAAAAAGTGATATACCACCACTATTCAGACGCAAAATTATCCATCCTTTTTTTAACTATTTTCACAATAAACTTTTTAAAAAAATACTGCACGACGCCGACATTGTCATTTCAACAAGCCGTAAGCTAAAAATAAAACTTCAGTCTACTTACATATTAAACGAAGAAAAAATAAAAGTTGTACCAAACTGTGTAGCCAAAGTTATCACCAATCTAAACAACTATACTAGCAGCCCATCAATCATTGTTGATTTTATTAGTGCAGGTCGCCTTGAATACAAAAAGGGATTTGACTTTCTTATTAAATCTTTCGCAGAGTTTCATAAATTATACCCTCAAAATAAGCTTCATATATTTGGCGATGGATCTCAAAAAAAAAACTTAATCAAACTGGTTGCAGAGCTAAATTTGACGAACCATGTATTTCTACTAGGCTTTATTGAAAACCCCTGCCAGTATCTTAAATCAGCTTCAGCATTTATTGTCCCTTCTCGGTCTGAGGGGTTTTGCCGTATTATAGTTGAGGCGATGGCGGCAAAACATATTATCCTTTCAAGCAATTGCAATTTTGGACCTAGCGAAATCATATCTGATGGATATGATGGCTTCCTCTTTGATTCTGAAGACACACACTCATTATTGGCAAAAATGAATGAAATTATACAACTGCCTGATCACATACGGAAAACAATGCAAGAAAGAGCTGCACAAAAGGCAAAGTCCTATGAGGCAGACAGTATAGCAAATCATTTTGAATCAAACCTAAATAATTTATTATCCTAGAGAAAAAAATGGCCAACAAAAGAATTATAGCACTATCTATAGCAACAGATTTAAAAAAAGCGAAATACTTACAAGCATCTGCACGACTATGGGGATGGGAACTGGTTATATTGGATGGAAAATCAACTAACTCACACACACAGTGGAAAAATACAGATAGGCTGCCGATGTATTTGGACTATCTTAAAGAAAACCCCTTTGATGCTGTCTTATTATTAGATGCATATGATACTGTCATTCAGCAATCACCGCAGACAGCCATCGAGCGGCTAGAAGATCATAATTGGAATAGAATTGTTATTGAAGACGAAGCAAAATACAAGACATACTCTTTTCTGTATAAATTAGGCATCGGTCTACCACAAAATTTTTTCCTTAAATTAAAACATAACCCTGCCATTAATTATGATCTTGGGCGTGTACTTGGCAATAAGAAATTAAAGCATAATAACGGAGCCATACTAGGAAACTATCAGAACATACTGCAGCTACTAAAAGCTCTTATAAAACATGCAAAATCACATCCTCAAATACGCAGCGATCAGCATTTGCTTGGCTCATGGGCATTAGCAAATCAGGATACAGCAAGAGCATTAATAAGCATTGTGACTGATTGCTTTTTTTGGCATGTAGGCTGTTCTCCAAACCTATATGATTGCAAAATAGAGTTGAAATATGGAAAAAAAAGCTTTGTATTAGAAAAAGGAGCACCCATTGTAATTCACCGAACCAGCCTAAATAGAACGAATAGGAAACGACGTACTCGCAAACACAAGAAACAATTTAAATACATCGTAGAATCACTTCAACTAGATAAAAATATAATCCTATAATGCTTTTTTGCCCATTTTCTAAACAACTTATAGTTTTTTTTACAGCAAACGATTAAATTAAATATAATATATTTTTTCCTTGTTGGCTTTTGATTTAGATTCTTCATTATATGCAAATATATTAACTTCATGTACCTATGGTAGCACTCGGTATTTTTATGCCACCCTGTATACTTAAATACAGATATAGAACTTAGGAAGTTAACCTTTTTTACTACACAGAGATCATCAAAATCAATGTAAGCGGTCAAACATACGCACCTAGACCAGTCACCAGCACATAGCGTACTGTTACCATCAACAACCAATCACCAGAGGTTAACAATGATGAGTGACGATATAGCAGCGCAGCCTTCTCCGCCCC
>JAUIAD010000062.1 GCA_030425685.1 Gammaproteobacteria bacterium
TTCCTGGTTATATTTCGCCTATGCGAGACTAGCTCGCATGGACGGCGATTCAAGGGGAGAATCCCGATTCTCCCCTTGAAAATCCCCATCGGGATTTGTTTTGTTTCGCACAAGTGCGAAACTCCTATTTGTATTGGTTTTAAGAAAACATCTAGAAAAATAGTACCATAATGTTTCTCCGATAGGTATCCAGTTTGCTCGTTAGCTATGTCTTCAATGGCGGTAGTAAGCCTTGATGGCAGCACACAGCAGCCTGGCGTTAACTGCATGATTATAATGAACATTACCGAGAAAGTCCTTGAGGTTTAAGTGATATTAATGTGCAATATATATACAAAAATAATTATTATACTATTTCGAGAGGGTGAAATTTGAGTAGAGATTGGTGTGCAAAAATAAGTGATAGCGTATTAATAAACGATTTGGCAATTCCAGGCACGCATGATGCAGCAGCTTGGACTCATTATTGGAACTGGTCTTTATCCATACCAGGGACTTGGGCGCAGCGAAAGAGTATTAGTGAGCAGCTCGACCTAGGTGTTAGAGTGTTAGATCTTCGCGTTGGTTACGCATCGAGTAGCTATACGTTCGGTATAACTTCCTTTGTTGGCATGTATCATGGGCCGGTGTATTTAAGATTGACGTTGGAAGAGGTGTTAGATGATATTAAGCGATGGCTAGCGGCTAACCCACGTGAATTTGTTATTTTAATTTTTCAACAGCAAGGAAAACCGGGACAAAGGGATGTGGCGCCTGAGGTTAAAAGGATGGTTAATGCGACGTTTAGTAGCAATTTATACAGCTTCCCCTCTTCAGGTTCAAACAGGTGGCCATCGGTTGGTCAGCTGCGTGGTAAGGTCATGGCAATGGGCCGATTGCGCAGCGACGTTGATGGTTTTTATAATGTGCGCGATTGGCTCACAACCGGTAATAATACCGATGGCGCCGTTATTCCCGTTGCCAGAGCTAATAATTTAAGTATTTATCTGCAAGACCGCTACTCAGGGCTTTCTAGCATTGAAGGTTTTGAGTCTATGGAAATTGACAATAGGTTAAAGTTCGAAAAAGTTATGGCTGTTGCTCGAACGACAGTATCTGACAATATTCTTAAAATAAATCATATGAGTTACTCAAATCTGCGTTATCAGCCTTGGCGGTCTGGCGAAGGCGTTAATCGACTGTTGCGTGATAAGGCGCCGCCACTTAGGGTCAAAGGCGTGTTAATGATGGATGATGCGGACCAACTGACTATTCAACATATCTTGCAAAATAACCGCTAGGTGAAACTATATGTTAGGCTTACTTGTTCAGAGTAAGTCTTTATCTCTTAAGCTTCTGGCCACACTTTGTATTATAAGGCCTTTTTAAAGATTTGTTGGAGCAGCGCTTGTATCTGCTCCATACTTATTTATGACCGTGTTACGGAGGGCTCGCTGCTGTAGTTGTAGTTTGTAGCACATCTGTGGTTTCTGTAATGGCACCAACACCGCCAGGCTGTTGTAGGAAAAAACTTATTGAGCGCGGAGTAGGGCCAGCAGGTTCCCCCGGGGGGTGGCCATCTTGTGTGGTAGAAAAACAGATAGGAGACCAGTTTGTTAGCGCTCTAATCAGACAATTTTCAGCGCGCTTTATATCAGCATGCGTGCTGGGTGAGGCTGTTGGCCTTTGAGGAGCCGAGGTTAATAGTGGAGAAGTCGGTGGTTCCGCTACCGGTTGCTTTGAAAGACAAAATTGCTGCTCTAAAATCTTTGCGCGTTGACTGATTATATCCCTTTTAAATTCGACGCGTTGTGTTAGTGGTTTGAAGAGGGTATTAGATATAATGGGTTGTTTGCTATTAACCGTATCTTGGTAAAAAACTTCTAAGTTGTTGCTTACAGAGGTTAGTGCCTTTTTCCTAATGGTTTCAACGTAAATAGGGTTGCGTTGCTCTTCACTTTGTATTCCTTTATTGTTAAGCAGCTTTTCATTTTTAATGAGGGTATCGGCTTGTGAGAGTAATATCTTAATCATATTTTGCAGAGTTTTATACAATATATTAAATATTAATAACCTGTTTTCAACGCTGGTGGCGTTAAAGGCGTATTGGAAAGGGGCTCGATTACCGATACCAAAAACTAAGGAAGTGAGCTCGTCAAAAAAAAGTTCTTCGTATTTTGGGTTGGTCAGTAAAGTCTGTAGTAGTCGGTAGCCGCAATGAATATTGTTGATTAGCAGCACAACTAAGACATGCACTTTTCCTTGGTGCTCCTTTTGTTGCGTATATAAAACTTGTGCTGCGTATCTTATGTGCTCGTTAGTATTTTTATGGGTGTTAGGTCGAAGAACAGCATGAATACGGTTAAGACACTTTAATTCTTGTGTGTCTAGAGCGAATGTTTGAACTTGTATAACGGCAGGGGGTCTCATAAAAGCCTCATCGAGTTAACTATGTTGATATTTTAAATGGCGCTACTTTATCATTGTTGAGTTAACAGATTCTTAAGAGCCAAGAAGATATTTTGTTCAGTGGATGAAAATGATAGTTAGCCAGTGTAATCTATGTTTTTAAGACTGGATCAATAAGACGGCTTAGTATTGTGCAGCGAGGTAGTGCTTCCAAAATTAAGAGATCACCGCTATTATATAAATTTTGTATAAAAAGGGATTTGTTATGAAAAAGATAATTCGTCACTGCCTATTTGGATCTATTGCTATTGGTGCTTCTTTTTGTATGGGTGGATGCTATCAGCATGCCGTGACAACAACCCCTGGTTATGTTGCCACAACCACTACAGTTCCTCCTCATCCTCATGGTGTTGCGCGACGAACGTCCCGACGTACGTCAAGACGAGTTTATAGGCGCAGATAATAGATGGCTTTTAAATTGCATCGCATTAAGTGTGGTTTGAGGCTTGTTAGGTTTGCATCGTGTAGGCCCTAATTTAATGATGTTTGCTTTAAATGACTAGAGGCATAACTATTTTGTTTTGCGTTTTTTATATAAAAAAATCAACAGTAGAGTAAAAACGCCCAATTTCATAAAGGCAAACATCTGCGTACCTATGGGCAAGGAAATATCTGTTTTTTCTTGCGTTAAGTTTGTTGGTGTTTGTGTATTTTTAATCAGGCGATTAGAATAAAATGCGCCATTTTTATAGTAGTAGTTTTCTTTAGCCATAATTTTTTGCATAATGCAGCGCTGCAAATTTAAAATTCTAGCAGGTGTTTTTGCTCTAGTGTTTGGCCAGTGCTTAGGAAAACGGGTTAGCCACTTTAATGCTTGAGATGTGGAAATTAAACCAGATGCAAACTTCTTGGCAAAGGGGTATTTAAATATCGTTAATAGAAAAGCAACGATCTGACTATGTGAAAAAACTCCTTTCCCCTGAAATTTTTTTATGATCACCACGCTAGCTGAATAACAGACGATACAACAATCTTTTCTTAACCAGCGTAAAGCAACAGTGCCAATAAGGCGCTTAGATTTTTTATGTCTATATAAAAGTATTTTTTTATTAAGCATTAAATTGCTGATAATAAAGCTGGCAGTAAGATTAAAGACATCCTGGTGTAGCGTGACAATTTCTTGCAGTTCTGCGACCGAAAGATTCTTTACTTTTTTATAGGAACAGCTAAATTGGCGCATACTCTACAATCCCTGTTAAATACGCGAAAAAAATAGTCCTTACCTTTGAATAGTAGAAGTATTAGCACTAAAATTCAAGCGAATTGACCAAAAGAGAGGCAGTGACGTGCGTAAAAACCCTTTAGAGCTATCTGATCAGGGCGCTACTAGTGATGGTTTGAACACCGTTAATTTGAGTAGTAATGAGTTGAGAGTCGAGCAAGGTATGGTGATGGCGCTACCTGCTGGTCGGCGGCGAGGTAGTACGGCACTAGATGCGATTAAACAAGGGCATCGCCAGCAGGCGAGCGTTCTTTTTAAAAAATTTAGCACCAGTTATTTTAGTTATATATTAAATTATTCAAAAGGGTGGTTATTGGGTGCCTCCACCATACTTTTCTCCATGCTATCAAGAGATGTGATTAAAAACTGGGTGGTTGAGGATACCACCGAAAATGAATTGCTTGCTATTTGGTTATTGATGAGTAGTGCAGCGTTATTTCAAGCCAGTGTGCGCTCGGCACCTTCTGAAACACTTAATACCTATGTTGATTTTTTTAAGTATCAGCTTTTTTATTATCGATTTGTACTGTTGTTTTTGGTCACGCCACGACTTTGCCCATCACCTCCTTCTAAAGAGATTATTATTAATTGTTCTGCGATGAATATGGCTAGGGATATTCATTCTGCGATTGAGCTTGGTCTTGCGTGGGCAGATTCAGCGCATTTTTCTATAAAAAAACACGTTGCAAAAGTACCGCTGGCGATTCAAAAGTTACGAGAAATAAATCTATCGAGAAGTTCGAAATCTGCTATTGTTATCGAAATGGAGGAAAAGTCAGGTAGTGAAATGGGTGGAAGGGCTGTTTCTTGTGAAAATAAAAGAGAAGCTACTGTTGTCGATGATGAAAAAGCGATAAGTCAAATCAGTAAAGATGATAATAGCCCCAGTTGGTTCAATCTAGTTTGTACCTTTGTCAGCAAAAACAAAATGTGGATATCGTTGGAAGCGATAATTACGTTACTGATGTTGATTTTGCCACGACAAGTTAGTCCTGAAGATGATGATGGCGTTATTTTTTCTATGGAAAGTATGGCGATACTTAATATTGGTATTTTGGCTGGAAACTTTCTTATTAACCGTCCTTTTTATTGGTGGGTGGGAGTACCTGATGAAAATGCTAACGCTATTGAGAATAATAAATTGGCTGATAAAACCCAAGTCGTTGAGGCAGAAGCATCCACTTTGCAGAAAGTGCTCTATCCAATTTTAAAAGTTCATGATGCTTCACACCTGTGGTTAGGTTTCTTTTTACGAACAGGGCATGCGGCAGGTGTGCTTTATGCTGGGCTATGTTTAGGATGGAAAAATGAAAATAACCAACGGGAGTTTATTGAAAAGTCATCAAATCCTGAGAATCTAAATGCTGATGCCAGTCAAGGTCTTGATCGTAAGCAAAAACGACTGTTTGTGGTGAGGGAAAGTTTAATTAATGGTCTGGTGCTTTCATTGGTGCCCATTGCTATTTTTGCCTTGGATAATCCCTATTTGGCAGCAAGAGTAGCAGCAGCTGTTTTTGGCTATTTTTCCACGTATATTGCCACTATTATTATGAATCATAAAGACAGTAAAATTATGCTTCCTTATGATGAGCTGACGATCGCCTCGCTAGTCAGTTTTTTTAATACGGAATATTTTGGTTATTTAAGCAAAGATGCTGCCTCTTTTGATACACACTTCAGTAGTGGTATGATTGCGTTGTATATAGGCTCGTTGTGGGGTATTGATCGAGCGCATGCAACCCCTTGGGGTAAGCCGCGGCTTAAATTTAATAATGCTTTGGGGGAAAATACACGTGTAACGCGTAATTTAATGTCTATTATCTTTTCTTCTCGGCTCTTTATCGGTAGTCAGTTTTCAGTGGATCCTATGCAGGATGCTGGAATGGCGGCTGGAGCTAGTACTAATTCGACGAATTGCTGTTAAAGAGACCGGAGTGTAGAGCCTCTGCAGGGGATGATTTTCCGTTAATAATTTTACCATACTGGTTTTACCCTTGTTTCATAGTGGCTATAAGTAATAGGGAGTAGACATTGCCTGAGCTTTCTCACTCTGTTGCCCATATTAATCA
>JAUIAD010000028.1 GCA_030425685.1 Gammaproteobacteria bacterium
GTTTTTTTTGCGAAAGAAATTATAAAGACTTTATGTGGGATCAGCGAGTTATTTCAACACCTTGAAGTTATATTAAATTAACCTTAAGAAAACATCCCTGCGAAATGATAAAATGATACGTTCCAAACGTGTATCCCATACTTCTATACAAGCATAAAGTGACTAACCCTGGCGAAATCTTCCCCTGCAGAGCGATATTTTACGTATTTTATTTCTATTAATACCTTCTTAATTTAAGAATGGTAGCCTTGACCATGAGACATAATAAGCATGTAATGAATCAGGTATATTAGAGGTTATAATTATGAGTGAAAATTTTCAGAACCAGCAGTTATTAAGCGTTTGGGAAGAAGCGAGGTTTCAAGCAGTAATAGCTAAGGTGATTGATACATTGCCTGAGTCAGAAAATCGTAGAACTTTGATTGTAAATATCCAATCTATATTTAAAACTGTAAAGGTTGATATAGTGAAAGGAGATATCAGTTTAGACGCAGTGTATTCAGTTGTTGATCATTTATCTTTAGCTGTTGATGCTGCGGCACGCGCTAACCCAGTACAGGCACGCCAACATCTTAATCTTGCAATATCTGCATGTACATATAAACGCTCTCTAAGAACAAAGTGGACTTTAATTGGTATGACAATTGGTGCTTTTGCAGAAGCTGCTATCCTTACGGTCATATGTGTAGCCAGTCATGGATTGGTTATTCCAGCTTTATTTTTTGCGCTTAACTGCGTGACAGCGGCCGGTGCCGGAGGTTATTTGGGTGATCAGTATGCTAGAAGACGTTTGGGTGCGCGCTCGTCTAGAACCTGTATGGGGGAGCT
Organism: Gammaproteobacteria bacterium; assembly: GCA_030425685.1. Lineage (GTDB taxonomy): Bacteria > Pseudomonadota > Gammaproteobacteria > Coxiellales > Coxiellaceae > JAUIAD01. The sequence goes on from JAUIAD010000028.1 coordinate 829, forward strand.
TTTTCATTCAGCTAAACGTCAATGGAAACAAAATCGTCTTAGAAGTAAGATATCAAGCTGTGGAATATTCGCTAGTATGTCAACGCAAAGCGCAGCAACAAGCCGTCAGGAAAGTCAACGTGACAGTCAGGAAATTGAGCTAGACAATCTTTCGCTTGCTTAGATCGGTTCATGCTAAGCTAAAATACTATCGATTTCCAATGAAATAACAAATAGTTATTATAATTAGTAGCTTTGATATATGGTGGAGGCGGCGGGAATTGAACCCGCGTCCGATGATCCTCCGCCCTTGGTTCTACATGCTTAGCCTTGTCTACTATTTGACTGACAACCACCCGACAGGCAGGGAAATTGACAGCGAGCCCTACTGATTTAGCCGTTGGGTGATGGGCCATGCCCAACGACGAGCTTGTGAAATATAACCATTGATCGTTCCGAAGAACTCCGAGCGCACAAGCACGCGTCGGTCAATGGGCTATGCTGTGTTTTTAAGACAGCGGACGTTTCTTTTTACTTAAGCGTTTGCAGCTTGAGCGAAGAAAGCGTCGTTAGCAGCTAGTTGATTTTTTGCAACTATATTTATGCATCACAGTTTTACGAGTTAAGCTACGTTGCTCGGCATGCACCTCAGGTTTTGTGACCCGCGTCGAAGCCAAGTCGCCCCCATAAGATGGTAATTGCGCATTATAGCCAAATAGGCTTGCACTTCCTACCTGTTATTGTAACATATTTTCTGCTTATATATTAAGCATGCTTGTAAGGTTTTGCTTGTATAGGAGTTCCGCCTTATTTGGCGAAACTCCTGTGCAGCTTCTTTAAGATTGTGCTTCTTGCGAATGAAGAGGTACGCAGCGTGTTTTAGGTATTAAAAACGTTAATAAAAATGAAACCAGTAGTGCAGCTGGTAAGACCAAAAACGCCATTTTGTAGGTATGTAAGCTATAAATGCGAATTCCTTTATCCGTCATTAACCCTGTCCAATGCATATCGAGCAAGTAACCAATGAGTGGTTGGAAAATAGCAGCACCAATAGTGACAAGAAAGTTGGTGGCCGCGCTAGACATACCGGTTGTGCGCGGAGGGCTGATTTCGCGGGCTATAGCAAAAACCAGAACTTGTGGTGAGCAGAAAAAACCAATAAGAAATAGTACTGGAAACAGCAGCTTGGTCGGGATGGTGGTCCAGTATATTAGTGTTGCTGTTAACGCAAGGGTGACAAAGCCGCCAATAAGCAGCGGTAGTCGTCGGTTTTTAATGTAATCTGAAAACCACCCAGCGATTGGTGAACCAACCGCTGTACCAATAAAGATAAGTGAAGTAGTGGAGGCAGCATCCGGTGCAGAAAGATGATGCGACTTAGTGAGAAAGGCAACACCCCACAGGGAAGCAAACACATTAATCGGTAAGAATAGAAAACAACCAACGGCACCAACCATCCAAAAGCGCCAGTTTTTAAGAAGATGACCGAGATGACCCCAAATATTTTTCCAGGTGTAATAGCTTTTGGGGGGTTTCTTTACCCAAGGTGGGCGGTCACGAATAAGAAAGTCCATAAAGATAGCAAGCGCAATACCAAGAGCGGCAGTAATAAGGACAGCGCCTCGCCAGCCATAAAGATGCACTAAGCGTGACAAGATATTATCAGCCAAAATGGCTCCAACGGTACCGAGTGCCGTGGCAATGCCTGAGAACAAAGCAAATTGATTGCGAGGTAACCAGAGTGCAGCAAGTTTTAAGGCGCCGACAAAGGCAAAAGCAGAGCCTATTCCCATTAATATCCGGCCGATAAAGGCAACATACAGTACTGGGAAAGCTGCGAAAATAACGGCGCCCAAGATGCAAGTGAGAATAGAAAGGGTCAATACCCAACGAATGCTGTATTTATCAATCACCATACCGGATGGGATTTGCAGCGGCGTGTAGGCGTAATAATAAAAAGCAGACAGCAAGCCAATTTCACCGGCGCCGACATTATATTGTTGCATTAAAGGGTGGATCATTACGCTGGGAGTGACGCGAAGTAAAAAATCATAAGAGTAAAATAATGCAGCAAGTAGGCAAACTATCCATGGCATTAGCATGCCCTTGATAAAAGAGGGGTCGCGTTGTTGTTTACTGGGGGTTTCGCTAGGGCTTGATAAGTCCATATAAAAGGCATCCTTAATTTTTGCAAGCGCACATAGTAGCATAAGTTTGGCTTGGTACGAAATATGAGGCTTTTTCTCAGTGTAGCTATACTTTGCGGTGGCTCAAAAAACAGCTATTAAAACATACGTCATCTCGCACTTGATACGGGGTCTCTATGGTAAATTGCCTAATTAGAGAGATCCCAGATGGCGTCCTTCGGACTTCTCCGGGATTGTAAATCGTGAATCTGGCATAAAGAGTACTAAGAGGTGGGCAGCGTTTGTTGGCACGATTGCGATTTAAAATGCCTTCTTTAAGTTGGCAGCTTATTTTCAAGACATCTTGGAAGTGTGGGAATTTTATTTACATTATCAAGTGGCTATGATAGCCTGTTCTGTTTATTGCAAGGTGGTCATTATGAATACAATTCCTCAACAGCCTGCCCCCATCAAACAGCACTTACGTTCCATACTCAAGTTAGCTGCACCGATGGCTGGTTCGCGTTTTATTCAAATGCTCACTGGTTTTATTGGCATGCTAATGTTAGCGCACTTAGGAAAAAATGTGTTAGCGGCAAGTGTGCTAATGAATTCATCGCAGATTACCATCACCGTCTTTTTTATTTCTATTTTGCTCTCATTGGGCGTTGTGACGGGCCGTCTATTTGGTGAAAATAAACTTGATGAAATTGGTGCGTTAGTACAGCAAGGCTTTTTGTTCGGTCTGATACTGTGTGTGCCGATGTTAATCGCCTATTTATATATTGGTGATGTACTGCTGTTCTTTCATCAATCGCCTAGTTTAGTTAAATACGTAAAAGAGTTTTTTTACGGCTGTGCGTGGATGGTAGTGCCGATGACATTGCTGGTGTGTTTGCAACAGTTTTGTTATGGCGTATTAAAGCAGCGAGTGGTTATTACGGTTAATATTATTTGTTTGCTAGTGTTTATCCCGGTTGCCTATCTAATGATTTTTGGTGGCTTGGGGATGAAAGGCTTTGGTGTTAAAGGGTATGGTATTGCCGTTACGATTCAAATGGTATTGAATGTGGTGCTGCTAGTGTGGATTATTTATAGCGCTAAAGAGTTTCATGTTTACCAAATTTTTAAACGCCATCAACATCGTGGCTTAAAGTATATAAAACAATTATTGGTTATCGGCTGGCCGATGGGGGCGCAGTTTGGTGGTGAGTTATTGTCTTTCTTTGTTAATACGATATTTGTGGGTTGGCTGGGTGAGCGTGCACTGGCTGCTGCGCAGATTACACAGCAAGTGATGTTGCTGTTTATCGTGCCGATGTTTGCAGTGTCAGAGTCTGCAGGAATTTTGGTGAGTCAGTTAGTGGGCGAAAAGCGTTTTATTGAGGTAAGGCGTATTGGTTCTTTGTGTGTTGGCATCGGGCTTGTTTTTGTTTCGACACTAGATCTTACGATGATATTTTTCCCGCATTTATTATCAGCGATGTATATTAATATTCACGATGCCGCTAATGCTGGTACCGTCAGTTTAGCTTCTAAATTATTTATTTTAGTGGCGATTATGCTGTTGTTTGATACCGTTAGAAACTTAAGTTCAGGCGCATTGCGTGGCTTGTATGATACACAATATTCTATGTGGGTTTCTTTAGGGGTAATGTGGTTGATCTGTGTACCTGTTGGTTATTTGCTAGGTTTTACCGTTGGTTGGGGTGTTGTTGGTATCCGTATTGGTGGTATTGTTGGTATCATCTTGGGTGCACACTTGTTATGGCGCCGTTGGAAAAAGAAATCAACGGAATTGATGGTGCGTGCCTAATGCTATGCCGTCTGAATGACGACTACTTCTTCTCTGCGCAAACATTGAGGATTTAGAAGCAGATCTTGCTTTTGGTGGACTGAGCTGCTGATTGATTTCATAATGGGACATCGGTGTCAAAGCGCGATCGCTCATTGGGAATCCTTTTCTATGTATGGCAGCATCTAAGCGATAGTTTTTTATAATGGTGTTTGCGTTAAAGTAGTCAGGGATTGCGGCTGGGTCGGGGATACAGCCATGGCAGCCTTGTGTGCCACCGAGGCTTGCCGCTAGTTGTGAATAGCCAATTTTCATTTCAGTATTAGCTATTTTTTTCCATAATCTAAGCTCATCTTCAGTTTCAGGAAGAAACTTGTTGGTGTAGGAATAAAATTTGTTAAAAAGGTTGATGACAATAATAATAAGAAAGGTTCTATCTTTACCGCTTTTACAGGCAATATGGCTATAGTGATGATGGTCATCAAGTTTGAGTATAATGCTTTGCAAAGCGGCTGTGTGTAAATCTTTATTGTTATGATGTGTTATCAAGGGGCCGTAGTTATCGGATTTTATATCTTTAAATGCTTTTACTGCTGCTAGTAATTTCTTTTCGCGATACTCTTTATCTCTGTGTTGATCGCCGGGGTCGTGGCTTAGCAGATCTTGTTGTTCTTGGTTTAGTAACTTGGCTTCTTCTGAGGCGTCATCGCCCTCTTTATTTTCCTTTACTTCTTTGTGTTTTTCTACTTTCTCTATAACTATGTCGACACTGCTCGTGGTAATGGGGTTGCGTCCAGCAATATGCGTTCCTGCGGCATGACTGGAAACGGGGTAGTTGGAATAGTTAAGTGAGTTAAGGCGAGCAGGATCTTCCTTATCTTCTTTAATAGATTTGTTGGTGCTAATGATCTTTTTGGTCTTGTGTTTTAGTATTTCTAGTGCTGTTTCTCGTTTAGCATGATAGAGGAAGTAAAGACCCGTAACGGCTAATGCCGGAATGCATAACGGCGTGATAAATCCTGCTATGACGCCTGCAACTGATAAGGCAGCAACACTGGCAACTAAAAATCGCCATCCCCATTTTAAAAATTTATACCAAAATAATGATTCCGTTTTTCCCCCGCGTCCGCCTAAAGCAATAACGGCTCGTTTTGTGCCTTTGCGGCTGTGTTTGCAGTTGCCGTCGCCTAGGGCATTGTTTGACATGGCAGTGCAAATCGTCATGCTGGAGTACGGGCGCTTGCGATAGGGTTTAATAATGGTTTTAACAAGTTTAATTGACTCTTTAACAATAGAGGTGTTGGGAGCCATGCGTGACCACTTGGTGTGGCCATTTAATTTAACTAAGGCGCCTGAATGGCTTAAGTGCAATTGATCGCGCAAAACAAGACTATCATTTCTATCAATGGCAAGCTCACCCGACACATGCATTTGCCAATTGCGCGGTGGTAAACCAAACTCCTTGGTGTTTTGTGTGGGAATCAGTTTGTGTGAGCCGTCATTGTTTTGTAGCATGGGCGTTTCAAAGCAAAGGAATTCCTTGGTGGCAAAACCGTGGCACTGGATGCTTGACCATGTTGCCATGCTAGGTATGTGGTGGTTTACGCCTACTTTAAAGCGTTTTCTTTTTAATGTATCTTCATCTAGGTCATTTATGCCTCTTTGCAACTTAATAAAGATAGCGCGATTTAAGGATTTAAAGAGGGCGAGGTATTGTTCTATTATGCTGTAAGTGGAGAGGATCCCGCTTTGCTCAACCTCTCGAATTTTAAGAAGATAGGTTTGGTAGAGTTGCACAAGGGCTTTTCGTGTGTCAGCTGGGAATGCGGCGACACCTTTTTTACTGTTAAAAACTTTAATCGCTACTTCAAGTGAGTTTAAGCCCATTAGTGCGTAAGAGTCGTGCCAGTTATTTTCATCAACATGGTCTCGTATATCGCGAGCATCACGAATAATGGTTTTTGCCATGATGCCGTTTCTGGTTTTGCATGTTTCAATAGGGTGCCAATAAATGCCTTTCTTGATGTCGCGGGCTTCTTCAAGGTTTAGGCGTAATTGATTAAATGTTGCTGTGTGGCAGTGCTTTTGCTCTGTTAATTTGAGGGTAAGTTTATTTATTTGTGCGTGCAGTTTTGTTTGGTGATCGATTTTATTTTTTTGTTGGATGAAAGGGATGCAGGCAAGAATTTTGTTGCGTGTGTTGTCGACTTCAGTAATTGATTTTGCTTCAGTCATTATAAAATCCCTCATTTAAAATTAGCTTTTATTCCCGATAAAACTTTAATGCTGCCTTAAGTTTTGTTTTTAAAATGCATTTTGTAAATTGTATAGTTTGCAAAAAAAAATCTCAAATAAATATGTGAGATTATGTGATGTTCTGTAGGGTAAGAGGGTGGTTCGCCGTGATTTGGTTGGGCCCTGTATAACTAGGGCCTTAATACTTTTTCTGTGCCTTTACTTTCTGTTTCAGTATTATTGTTTTCTGTCTCGGCTGCTTGTAGCTTTTGTTTTTTTCTTACATGAGTGCCGTGTGATGCGTTGTCTGGTTCTTTAAAAAAGCTAGCATATTGTTGGTAACCTGATTTTGATGTGCCTGAGCGTGCTGAAGAACTTGATGCTTGAGGTTGTGCTACAGGATCTTTGGTTCGTGTTTTTTGTTCATGGGTGGGTAGGCTGTTGTTTATAGATGATGTGCTGATATTGTTTTTGGTATGAAGCGGATGGCTCGGATTAGGGGTTGCGCTATGGGAGGAAATGCTTGTTTGTTCTGATTCATAATACATGCCGCTATAAAAGGTCTTTCTTGTCGACAGTGCGAGAGGGTCGTTTGTCGGCGATGTGGTCGCTATTTCCTGAGAGGTTAGCTCATGAAATTGTATAGGGAGCATCGAAGCGCCTGTCTCTAAGGCTTTGACGTTTTCTGTAATAAAAAAGTCGTTGCTGTCACAGACAGGAAAACGGGCTAGTTTCCAAATAGCGCCCTGAGCTGAAAATTGTTTGACCATCCAGAAGTTAGCAGAATCAAAAAGAAAATGATCGCCAATCCATATTTTTACCGCATAAGTGTTATAGCCAAATTGGGGGCCAAGTTGGATGCGAATCCTTGGGTTTTCTTTTAGTTCAGTGTTTAAACTTAGTTTGCTTTTCTTTAGTGAGGCTATGATTTGACCGGCAGGAATAATAAATTCATAGCCAGAAGGTGCTGCTTTCATTTTTTTGTATTGAAGGTCGTTCGCTTGATACTGTTTGAAAAGCAGGGAGTTTCTATCGGCCGTTAACAAGAAATTTTCCCCAAATTTATCTTTCAGCTTGTTCTTAGCTTTCTCGCGGTTTTGTTTCGCGTAGATGGCTTGTTCTTCTAATTTTTGCAGCTGCTCTTGCGGGATAAAGAAAGCATTGCCTGAGCAGGATGTCTTAGCAGAGCCGCTAGTAAAGGTGCCTTTGGCGCTCGCATTGGACGAGTGGAAATTATTGAGTTCCCTTGCAATGTCTATGGGGCTGATTAGCCATGGTTTTTGTGGGGTTAGAGAGCTCTTCTTGCTAACGGTCCTGTTGATATTTTTGCGTGAGGGTGCCTCATCAGCAAATGCGCTCTGATCTGGTAGTAAAGCCGCAAGCATTCGGCTGGAGCTAGCAGCAGATTGATCTGTTTGGCTGTCATTAGCACGGTTTCCTGAGCTAGGAAAAGCGCTGCTATCAGGTAGTAAAGGGTTAAATTCATCATCACTACCATTGTCTGATGAGGTTGGTGATGAAGGGCGTTTACGTTTTGGTGTGGATGGTGGTTTGCGCATGACTCTAGCTTATCTAACTTCTATATTAAATAGCTCTACTATAAGGTCCAATTATTAAGGAAATATTAAATGTGCGGTTTATTTTGTCACGATTAGGGGGTGTGTATGACGGATGGGAGGGTGAGCTTTAAATGCTCTACTGCTGCTCTGCTCTTACGCGGCGATGATTAAAATTTATCGCCGCGCCGCCATCCCGTTGCGTTCGCCGCGTAAGATCGGCGCAGCTGGATATGCCACAAACCCACTCAGTCGAACCGTCACAAAGCTGTCTTAAAATATAACAAAAAATCCATCAATCAGTAACAAGCTTATAAGGCAAATAATGAGGCTCCCAAATATTCTCTTCAATCAGCTCTTCAATGGGCTTGTTGATGTCAATATTGGCCAGCCCCTCCTCGATGCCAGCTTTGGCAACCGCAATGGCGATTCTTTTCGAAGCATCCTCTGCTTGAGAAATGCTAGGAAGTAAGGAGTGGGCATCTTGGCAAGTGTAGCGGCTTAATGCCTGGCTGGCTGCAGCTAACATTTTATCAGAGAGCTGCTTGGCTTGAATGGAAATAACGCCAAGGCCAATGCCGGGGAATGCGAGATAGTTGTTGCACTGACTAATCTTGCAAGTTTCGCCATTACACTCAACGGCTGGAAATGGGCTGCCGGTCGCAATATACGCTTTGCCATCGGTCCACTTCATAATATCTTCTGGTTTGGCCTCGGCCTTTTCAGTGGGGTTTGATAAAGGAAAAATTACCGGCCTGTCAACGTGCTTGGCCATTTCTGTTATGACATCTTCGCTAAACGCACCCGCTCTAGCAGAGGCACCAATTAAAATGGTTGGTTTTACGTTTTTAATGACCTCTAATAAGGTAATATTATTTTTGTCAGCAACTTGCCAATTTTCTATTTCTGCTTTGCTGCGTATAAAAGGTTTTTGTGCTTCAGTAATATCATCAGAGTGTTCTGTTAATAACCCTGGTCTGTCAATTAACCAAAAGCATGCTTTTGCTTGTTCTGTAGTTAAGCCAGCATGTTCGATGCCACTGCAAATACTGTCGGTCACACCCATGCCAGCTGTACCTGCACCAAAGACAACGATACGTTGCTCTTTCAGGCTGGTATTAGTGTGTAAACACGCAGATAGTGTCGCAGCCAAGGCGACGACGCCCGTGCCTTGAATGTCATCATTGAAGCTGCAAGTATCTTTGCGATAAGTAATTAAGTTTTGATAGGCGTTAGTACGGCCAAAGTCTTCCCAGTGTAAAAAGACATGTGGGAATTTTTTCTTTACGGCATTAATAAATTTTTTAATAAAGGCGTTATATTCTTCGCCGCTTAAACGTGGATGACGCCATCCTAAATACAATGGGTCTTCCAATAATTCTTTATTGTTGGTGCCTGCATCTAGCATAATAGGCAATGTGTTAAGTGGGTTAATGCCAGCAAAGGCTGTGTAAACCATTAATTTTGCCACTGGTATGGCCATAGCGCCAACACCTTGGTCGCCTATACCTAAAACACCTTCGCCATCGCTGACAACAATTAATTTAATATCAGGGTTTGAGCGGTTATCAAGGATTTCTTCAATGCGATCTTGATCGTCGTAAGAAATATATAGACCGCGCGGTTGCATAAATTTTTTATTAAACACTTTGACCGCATTGCCAACGATAGGAGTGTAAATCGTTGGGAGCATTTCTTCGATATGATTTTTAACCAAACGATAAAATAATACTTGGTTGGTATTAAGAATGCTGTTGAGGTGTATATTGCGGTTGATTTGTTCGTCGTAGGATTTGTATTGCACGTAGGCGCGTTTAACCTGTTCGTCTAGGCATTCAATATTGCAAGGTAGTTTACCTGTTAGGCCAAAGGTTTGACGTTCTGCGCGAGAAAAGGCGGTGCCTTTGTTGAGTTGGGGAATTGTCAGTAGGGCTTTGCCGCTGATAGATGTATGAAGCTCTTTTTCGCCGTCGTTTTTTTCAACAATTTTAAAATCTAACATGGTTTACCTTTTGGCCATAAAAACTGAGGACTTTAGCATAAAGTCGAATGCGATAATATATTTTATTATTGATCGCTTTTGTTTTGCTGCGGTTCAACATTGGTAACGATCCCTTCATCATGACTGATCAGATCTTCTCGCCAGGGTAGATCCCGATAGGGGCCGTGGCCAGCTAGATGAAAGATAGGGTATTTAATAATCGAGAAGTAAGGGGAGTAATCAAAGTCACTGGGTGTGTACAGTTTTGGGTTGCGATGTATCATCTCAAGATGTTGTTTATTGTCGGTACGAATCAGGGGGAGGATGGGGAAATTAACGGAGTTAAAGGCTTCGGCAATCATTGATGAGCAAATATCCTCCGCTGCTTTGTTACCGTCTTCTTTTTTCTCAAAGAGGCTTGATTTCCAACGTCTAGGAATAAACCAACGTGAAGCAAGCAAGAATCGTCCGAGGTCAAGAAAGTGACGAGTGTCGTAGGTATGACCGACATGGCGAATAGCAAAGCCGATAACGGTTTGCGCATCTTTGTGTGATAAGCCGGTTGGGCGACAAATACGAATATGGTGGTTTTTATAAAAAGAGATCGGTGAGATCAAGGTGCCTCTACCGACGATGGTTTCAACCAGTAGTTGTCGTTGTGCGGAACCGTGGTAATATTTGCGCACAATTTCGCGCAGTTTGGGGTCTTCAATGCTGTGCAGGCGACCGATATAGATAGCAGCATGCGTCCACGGGCTTTGCGTGACCTTTTTGATAATATTGCTAATGCGATTGGTGCCTTCAACCAGCAAAACATCGCCCGGGATAATTTCATGGCAGATACGATCAAAATCACAAAGGTACGCGCGTTTGTCGTCCTTTGTCGGCTCGGTGTAGAAATTGCTAATTTTTTTGAATAACCAGCTACCTAAACCCATTGCACCCCGGTGCCTTTTGTTATCGTCCCTTTAGTTATTATCACCTATTTTATTGGCAAGTGAAACTGCGTGACCGATATAGCTGCTGGGGGTTAGTTCTTTTAGTTCACTTTTTAGTTCATCTGAGAGTGATAGTTGTTCAATAAAAAGCTTGATAGTTTCTTCGGTTATTGCCTTGCCACGGGTAAACGCTTTTAACTGTTCATAAGCATCGCTGATACCGTGACGGCGCATAACGGTTTGTACGGCTTCTGCTAAGACTTCCCAGTGCTGGTTAAGGTCTGATGTTATGCGTTCTTCGTTAGCGTTTATTTTGCTTAAGCCTTTTAGTAAAGACTGGTAAGAAAGAAGGCAGTAACCAACAACAGCACCCAGATTTCTTAGCACTGTAGAGTCTGTCAGGTCTCGTTGCCAACGAGAAATAGGTAATTTATTTGCCAAGTGATCAGAAAGTGCGTTGGCAAGACCAAGGTTGCCTTCAGCATTTTCAAAATCAATGGGGTTTACTTTATGCGGCATGGTTGAGGAGCCTACTTCACTCTTGATTGACTTTTGTGCAAAATAACCAATGCTAATGTAGGACCAAATATCGCGTGCTAGGTCGATAAGAATGGTGTTAGCGCGCATTAAAATATGTAGTATTTCAGCAACATAATCATGCGGTTCAATTTGTGTGGTATAAGCATTCCACTGTAAACCAAGACTTTTGATAAATCGCTTGTTAAGCGCTGGCCAGTCAATGTCGGGGTAGGCGCAACTATGGGCATTATAATTGCCAACGGCACCATTGAATTTTGCTAGGATAGGTGATTGTTTTAATTGTTGAAATTGACGATTAAGGCGCGCGCAGACATTGGCAAACTCTTTTCCTAGTGTTGTTGGGCTGGCGGTTTGACCATGGGTGCGCGAGAGCATAGGTAAGTCCGCATAGGCTTTGGTTTTGCTTTGCAGATCGTCTAAAATTTTTTCTAGCGTCGGTAGTAATTGTTGATTACGTGCGTGCGATAACATTAGTGCGTAGGATACGTTATTGATATCTTCCGACGTGCACGAAAAATGGATAAAGGGGATAAGTTCAGCATGATTCGCAAGCTTTTGTTGTAGAAAGTATTCTACGGCTTTAACGTCGTGATTAGTTGTTTTTTCAAGATTTTTAACTTCTTCAGCATCTTCTGTACTAAAGTTTGTAATGATGCCTTCTAAGAGATCACGGGCGTTGTCGTTGAGACTCAGCTCGGTGATTTCCGGGGTATCGGCTAGCCAAATAAGCCAACGAACCTCAACGAGTACACGAAAGTAAATTAAGCCATACTCGCTCATTAAGGGGCGAAGGTCGGCTAATTTTCCTTGGTAGCGTCCGTCTAAGGGGGAAAGGGCAGTCAATGGTGTTAGCATCATAGCAATTTATCTCGTTGGTCAAAAGCTCAAGATGACAGGAGTTTAGCACTTTCAGTGCAAACCTCCTTCCTGGTTATATTTCGCCTATGCGAGACTAGCTCGCATGGACGGTGATTCAAGGGGAGAATCCCGATTCTCCCCTTGAAAATCCCCATTGGGATTTGTTTTGTTTCGCACAAGTGCGAAACTCCTAGATGATACACTACTTGCTGAATGGGTTGTAGAGTGGTGACAGATCCTTTACTATCGAGCGATGAAATTTATTGATCTTAAAACCCAATACCAGCGTGCTCAGAGTGAAATCGATAGCGCCATTCAAGCCGTCTTAGAGCATGGCCAATATGTTATGGGGCCAGAAGTGGCCGCCATGGAAAAACGTCTTGCTGACTATGTGCAAGTTGAGCACTGTATAGCGATGTCCAGTGGTACCACAGCGTTACAAATTGCGTTGATGGCTCTGGATGTTGGTCCGGGTGATGAGGTGATTACCACACCGTTTAGTTTTTTTGGCACGGCTGAAGTGATTATCTTGTTGGGGGCAAAGCCAGTTTTTGTTGATATTGATCCTGACACGTATAACTTAGATCCGTCGTTGCTTGCAGCGGCAATTACATCAAATACAAAAGCTATTCTTCCCGTTAGCTTGTATGGGCAGTGTGCTGATTATGATGAGATTAATGCCATTGCCGCAGCCCACAAACTTCCTGTCATTGAAGATGGAGCACAAAGCTTTGGGGCCACTTATGATGGGCGTCCTTCTTGTGGTTTGACAACCATTGCAACTACTAGCTTTTTCCCGTCTAAGCCTTTGGGTTGCTATGGTGATGGCGGTGCTTGCTTTACAAATGATGCTCATTTGGCAGATAAAATGCGCAAATTAATAAATCATGGTCAGAATGGTCGATACAATCACGAGCTTATTGGTATTAATGGTCGCTTTGATAGTGTGCAAGCGGCGGTATTATTAGAAAAGCTGAAAATGTTTGATCAGGAAATTGAGGCGAGGCAGCAGGTTGCTGCGTGGTATGGTCATGAGTTAGCTGGACACGTTAAAATTCCTAGTATTTTGCCAATGAATAAAAGTGTTTATGCACAATATACGATTGAGGTCGATGATCGTGATAGAGTGCAGGCGGCGTTACAGGAAAAAGGCATTCCTACAGCAGTGCATTATCCTAAGCCTTTGCATCAGCAGGTTGCTATCCGTCAATTTGTTAATGATAAAACGTTTCCCATCACTGAAGCGGCGGCCAATCGCGTGATGAGTTTACCGTTTCACCCCTATTTACAGCAGAGTGTGGTTAAGCAAGTTGCTCAGGCTTTATTGGCCATAACGGCTAGCGATTAAATTTTTAGAAAATATTGGTAGCTAAAGCCTTTTGCAACTAGGTTTTCAGTGTTATATTGATCTACCTTATTATATCTGCAGAGAATTATATGGATATTTTCTTTTGTAAAGATGGTTGCAAGCGTTTTTTGCAGCGTGGATTACTTGCTCTCATTCTATTGTTTCCTTCTTTTCTTTATGCCGGGTACGGTGTGTTATCTTCGCCTTTAAGCAATGGTGAGCTTTTAACGAAAAGTCATTTTGTTGCTAGTTTTTTGTTGGGTTTGAACCATCATGTTAATTTGGGTGATGGGGAAACTGTTCTTGTTGCTAAGAATTTTACGAATACATACACCAATAATGATATACAAAATTACACCGGTCTAGTTGCAGCAGCATTTGGTTTTGAGATTCCTTCGCTTGCAAATATTACGACACAAGTATTAGCAGAGGTGGATTATTCGCCAACTATTAAGTTGGGCGGTGATGTTTGGCAGTTTTCTGAGCCAGAATTTAATAATTTTACTTACCAGTATAAAATGGCTAGCTATCAATTTTTTGCCACTTTTAAGTTTCTTTTGGCCGCATCGCATTGGTTAAACCCATTCGTTTTTGCATCGCTTGGGCTTTCGCGTAATTGCGCTACGTCTTTTGAAGAGTTTGCTGATGATGATACTGGGGTTATTAATGCCCCCTTTGCTGATAAAAGTATCAATCAATTTGCCTATGCGCTGGGCGCGGGGTTGGCATTGAATGTAACGCGATTTTTTCGTGTTAGTCTTCTGTATCGTTATCTTAATATTGGGATGGTTGAACTGGGACCGTCGACAAGTCAATTAACGCAGGCAAATTTCGCAACGAGTCAATTAAACTTTAATCAGTTTTGCTTGTTGGTGAGTTATCAATTCTAGGAAAGATATTATGCTAAGTTATCGTAAACCGTTGCTGAAAAAATCGTTGGTTATTTTTTTATCTGCCGCATTTTTTCCAGCGATGGCGAGTAAAACGCTATTTACCATAACGCCAATCACTGCGGCGCCTGCTGAGATATTGAAAGGTAAAGAGGTGATTGCTACTTATCGTATAACGAATAATACACCGAGCTCGACGAATGATCTTGCGGCATTGCCAAGCGATGTATCACAAATTTTAGGAAGTGGCTATTGCACATCACCGCTTAACTTAGCAAGGAATGCTTCTTGTGTGTTGAAGTTAAAAATTTCTGGGGCCGTTAGCTCTGGCAAGACTAGGGTGCCTACAGTATGTATGGACCCCAAGGTTAAAGATTATTGTTCGCAACCCAGCGCCAATAACGCGATAGTTGTCAAGGTCGTCAATGATTCCACCACGGATATGCCAGCATTACAAGCGCCTGCGAATGTCGATCTTACGCCGGGGGCGACGGCCTATGTTGAAGTGAAGAATTTATCGTTTTCTCAGTTAGCTGAAAATATCAATATGACTGTTCCGCAGCCAACAGCTGGAGAAATCGATAATATTGATGCTAGCAATTGTAGTGCGGTGTTGCCGCAGGCAAGTTGCATTATACGTATTCGCGCAAAAGACAGCGCCAGTGCGTTAAATGATCCGCAAATAGCAACCATTCAGGGTGCGAATACGCAGTCGGTAGAAAGCGAAATTGATCTGCCGACGGTCGTTACCATCAGTGATGTTTTTTTTAATGCGCCTGGTCAACAGAACTTAAATATTCATAATGTTTCTAACAGTCTTACCATTGATGTTACCAGTGCCCATGTGCAAGCAGGTTTGTTATCAGGTGTAACGCCAGTCAGTGCAAGCATTCCTGCAGCATGTCAAAGCTTAGCACCAGGTGCTAGTTGTCAGATTCCCTTTACGGCTACGCAACAAGCTTATGGCAGTGGGACTATTAAAGTGAGTTATATTAGTGATGGGGCAGGTAAGTCTATCGTTAGTCATATAGGTGTTGCTGATACCAGTGTCGCCGTAAATAATAGCCATGAGATCCGTCTTGATGCTAAGCAGGCAGGGCGGTCTATTACCTTAGAAAATACCGGCGCTTTTGCTTGGCAAAGTCCGCATTTGGCATTGCAGGCGTTGGGAAATACCAGCATGGACGCTACAGATTGTACCGCAGCTGGTTTAGCGCCGGGGGCAACATGTCAAATAATATTTACCACCATCGGTGCTGCTTTGGGAAGTAATACGCTTTTAGCTGAAACGGGTAAGAATATTCAGTCAACACAAACGAATGTTGTTATTAAAGGTGGGTTGGTGGTTGAGCCCGACGTTTCTGTTGCTCATCAACATATACAATACAAGGCATTTAAATTTGAAAATTTAACGTTGGCAAGTGCGGATACTGCTACGTTATCCAGTGTGAATATGAGTGCAGCAATAACAAGTTTAGTGCACTGGTGTCAGCCGGGAGATGCAGCTTGTCAATTTAAATCAACGTGTGATCTTGTCTCACCTATTGCCCAGGGTGGTGCCTGTACCTTATGGTTTAAAGCACAAACTAGTCAGCATGAACTCGGCGCGACGGCTGGCACAATTAGTATCAATGCACATGAATCAAATCCACAAAGGTCGGTAACAAAATCGCTACATATTAATTACGAAAATAATTTATATGTCGGTGGAGATTTTACCAAGATTAGTGGCGTAACGGTTAATCGCATAGCGCGATGGAATGGCAGTGCATGGTCTGCGTTAACTAGCGGTGCAGCTGTTGGTGTTAGTAATCGCGTGGCCGCTTTAGGTTTATATAAAGGTGATCTCTATTTAGGGGGTAGCTTTACATCAGCAGGAGCAAGTGTTGCTAATCGTATTGCTTCTTGGAATGGTGTGACGATGTCGCCTTTAGTTGCCGGTAGTTATAATGGGGTAGGTAGTAATGTGTGGAGTTTGGCGACGTATGCCAATAAATTATATGTTGGTGGTCAGTTTTCCAATGTTGGTGGTATTGCTGCTGCTGATCGTATTGTTGCTTGGGATGGAGCTAGCTGGTCTGCTTTGGCCAGCAATTTAAATAATTCTGTTTTTGCCATGACTGTCTATGATAATAAGTTGATTATTGGTGGGCAGTTTTCTAATGCTGGCGGGATTGGGCAAGCGGATCGCATTGTTGCTTGGAATGGGTAACATTGGGCAGCGCTAGGTAGTGGTTTAGGTAGTACAGTAAGGGCGCTAACGGTTTTTGGTAATCAATTAATTGTTGGCGGTCAGTTTAATAATGGTGGTGGTATTGCCGCAGCTGATCGCGTAGTTGCTTGGGATGGTGGTAGTTGGTCTGCTCTGGGAAGTGGTTTAAATAACAATGTACGTGCCTTAACGACGTATAAAAATAAACTCATTGTCGCTGGTCAATTTTCAAATGCGGGTAGTATTGGTGCGGCCGATCGCATTGCTAGTTGGAATGGATCTGCTTGGGGTGCTTTAAGTGCGCTTAGTAGTACGGTGTTTGCGTTGGCGGCGACTAATAATATTCTTTATGCGGGTGGGCAGTTTGCCAATGCTGGCGGTGATACCTCAGCGGATCGTATTGCGCAATGGAATGGTGTTAGCTGGTCGGTAGTGGGGGCTTCCGGTGCGTCTGGTACGGTCAGGGCAATGCTAATAGTGCCTTCAATCGCAGTTGCTGTTCCATAGTTATGTAACTACGCATATCCTGCGCTACTGCTAGGTTATGATTAACTTTATCTTCTTTCAATGGTCGTCACTATTTTGACGAAACTCTGATGTTTGTAGTTCAATATATTTACAAAGAAGGCTTACAGCTCAAAATGATGAACGGCACGCTCGTAAAAACTAACAAATGTTTTTTGTTCGTCTTTATCAAAAGAACTTAGGAACAGTCTGCAAAATTCAATAACGGATTGGTAGGCTTCACCATAAAGTGTTTCACCTTTTTGGGTTAAAATTACTTTAACAATACGCCGATCTTTTTCGTCTCTGCGTCGTTCTACATATTCACAGCGAACAAGTTTATCAACGATTGAAGTTGTGGTGCTAAGTGTGTGGCCAAGAACGCTAGCGATTTGTGTCATGGTGCAGTTTGGGTGGCAACCAATATACATCAGCGCATTTTGTTGTGAGCGGGTGAAAGTACCAAATTTGCTGCAGCATTGTGATTCAACATAGTCACAATTTCGTCGTAAACGAATAACGTGTTTTGCCATTTCTTTTGCTATGGTGGTTTTATCTTTTGTTGAATCGCTCATTATGGTTACCTACTTTTTATTTTGCTGGACGGCGAAAAAGAAACGCCAACGGCAATGTTATCATACACAGTATCATCCCAAAATGGAAAGAGTCAGCATACGCTATTGATCCTGCAGTCTTTGCTAGATGACTGGCAAGTACTAAAGGTATTTTGGCATCACTTAAGGACATCTGCCGTTGTGATAGCCAACTGATAAAATTGCTATGGTAGACGCTAATGTTGCCGCCTAATCGATGCCAATTGACTTGCGTTTGCATGGTTATTATGGTCGCTGTGATGGAGACGCCAAAGGAACCCGCTATGGCGCGAGAGAAATTGAACAATCCAGAGGCTTCGTGATTAAAGTGCTTTGGCAAGGTTGTATAGGCCGAACGCATGGTTGGCACAAAGAAGAATCCGGCTGAAAAACCGATACCAACAAAGGTTAGTTGGAAAAAGCTTTGTGAAACGTGTAGCGTTAAATGACTTAAGTGCCAAGCGCAGAGAGCAAAGATAAAGAACCCTAAGGCGACAAGGTAGCGTGGTGAGATAAAACGCATCAGGTAGGGGGTGATTAATAAAGAAAAAATATTTGCGACGCCAAAGGGTACAACGGCTAAACCGGCTTGTAATGGGCTAAAGTTTAAGTATTCTTGCAAGTAGTTGGGAATCCATGTCAGCACACTGATTAATGTCAATCTGAAAAACAAGATCATGACAGAGCCAACAGTAAAGTTCCTATCTTTATAGATAGCAAAATTGATAATATTTTTTTCTTTTACCAACAAGCCGCGGATTAGAAAAAGCAGTAACGTAACGATAGAAAGTAATGTTAAAGCAAGAATTAAATTTGAATCAAACCAGCTTTTTTCAGCGCCTTGTGATAACACAAACTGTAGGCTTGATACACCAATAATTAGTAAAGTCATGCCGGTCCAATCAATTTTATTTTCTTCATTGTTGTTTATTGATTTGCGTTCAACAAAAAAGTAAACGAGTGCAATGCTCATTAAACAAATAGGAATATTAATAATATAATCCCATCGCCAATTTAAATACTCAGTAAGAACCCCTCCCAGAATAGGTCCGAGGATAGGAGCCCCCATCACACCGACACCGTACAGTGACATTGCTGTGCTTAGTTCTTTTTGATGAAAGTATTCAACTACGAGGGATTGCCCTAGGGGTGCTAGTAAAGCACCAAACATGCCTTGTAGTAAGGAGTAAAAAACAATTTCGTTAAGATTGCTTGCAATACTACAGAGAAAGGAGGTGACACAAAAGCCAGCGATGGCGATTAATAGTAGTCGTTTGTTGCCAAGACGCTTGGTAAGAAACCCTGTTAAGGGCACGATAATAGCAAGCCCTAATAAGTAGGCTGCCATCACCCAGCTAATTTCATTTGTGCTAGCGCTAAAATCTCCACGCATGTAGGGTAGTGATACGACAACAATAGTAGTATCTAATAGCTCTAAAATCGTAACGCTTACTGCAATTAATAAAATAACCCAACGTACCCAGTGTTGCTGTTTTTCTTTTTCTGTCATGCTATTGCCTTATTATTTTTAACACGCTCAATTGTTATTAACCCACTGTTGAAATCATTACGCTTGCACTGGCGCCTACTCTGAAATCAACTTTTTTCGTTGGTGAAGTAATTTTAATGCGAACGGGAAAGCGCTGCGTGACTTTGACCCAGTTGCCAGAACCATTTTCAGCTGGCAAGAGCGAAAATGAAGTGCCGCTGGAATAACCTAAGCTTTCAACTTGGCCTTTTAAAGGTTCTCCATACATGTCTAGTGAAATAACAGCAGATTGTTGTGCATGAATATTTTTAATTTGATCTTCCTTGAAAAATGCCGTGACCCACCATTGTTTTGATTCAATTAAAACAAATAAATTTTTACCCGGAGAAATATAATCACCTCTTCGCAGGGTTAGCTTGCTGATATAACCATCTTGTAGAGCATACACTTTTGTGTAGGAAAGTTTTAATTTTGCTTGCGCGAGTTCTGATTTGGCTTGAGCCACGCTGGCATTTTGTTTTATCGATCCTAGTTGTTGTTGATCTTCTTGCAGTTGATATTGTGCTTCAATATAAGATTGCTTAGCCTCTTTTAGGGTTGCTTCAACTTTGTCGCCCATTGATTTTGCTTGGTAATCTTGATTGACCAAGGGGTTTATTCGTTGTGTGGTTTGTTTAGCAAGCTGTAATTTGGCGGCACGTTCTTTAATAACTGCTTGGTCGTAATTAATTTTACTGCTTAGTTTGGCGACATTATTTTCGCTTTGTTGTAATACAGCTTGTGCATGCTTGACAGCGATTTGATAGGGGGTGGGGTCAATGGTAAAGAGCAGCTGTCCTTTTTTAACTTTTTGGTGATTGACGATATTGACGGTCGAAATTGCGCCCGGGATACGTGCGCTGATGTTGACAATATTGGCCTCAAGGTACGCATCATTGGTTGATGGGTGGGTGTTGCTATGTTTTATGTAGCCCACAAATCCGGCGGTGGCTGCGATGATAAGGAGGGCCGCTGCACTGATAAAGTAAATTTTTTTGTTCATTTTTATTCCTAAGGTAAGTTTGTACCAAGGTCGAATAGTACGAGTTACGGAGTAATATATGATTTTTTACTACGAAAGTCAAACTATCCGACACGGGTAGTTTTTCGTTCGAAAACTGTTCAGATAATAATCATTTTAATGTAGGGTGGGGGAGGTGTTTGTCATGTAAATCTGTTGCGCTGCGCACGAGATGACGGCTTTATCAGTTATATGGTAAGTTAGTACTATTCAGGAGTTTCGCACTTTCAGTGCAAACCTCCTTCCTGGTTATATTTCGCCTATGCGAGACAAGCTCGCATGGACGGC
Source organism: Gammaproteobacteria bacterium (assembly GCA_030425685.1). Lineage (GTDB taxonomy): Bacteria > Pseudomonadota > Gammaproteobacteria > Coxiellales > Coxiellaceae > JAUIAD01. The sequence continues at coordinate 21,221 of JAUIAD010000028.1, forward strand.
CTGTGCCCGTTAGGGTGCGATTCAAGGGGAGAATCCCGATTCTCCCCTTGAAAATCCCCATCGGGATTTGTTTTGTTTCGCACTTGTGCGAAACTCCTACTACACTAAATTACAGGACGTTGATTTTGAGCGAAGTAGCTTCCCATCGTTTTACCGTTAAAATTCTTATAGGCATGTTTGTTGGCGTGCTCGTTGGCCTTGCGGTTAAATGGATTCCTATGTCAGATGCTGCCAGGCATGTGATCAGTGAGAATATTCTCCAGTTAGGGGGCGATTTGTTTATTCGCTTGATCCAATTGTTAGTAGTGCCTATTGTGTTGTTTTCGCTAATCTGCGGCAGTAGCTCGCTAGGGGATTTGAAAAAATTTGGCCGTATTGGCGGTAAAACGTTTTCACTTTATATTGTGACAACGGCGTTAGCGATTACACTTGCTTTGGTGATTGCTTCATTGTTTAAAGTAGGTGGTGGTCTGTCGCTAACAGCGTCAAATGAATTTGTGATGAAAAAGCCGCCGGGCTTTTTGTCGGTGATTAGGGATTTAGTGCCAAAGAATCCTTTTAAAGCTTTAGCGCAAGGAAATATGTTGCAGGTAATTGTCTTTGCGGTATTGTTCGGTGTTGCTTTAGCATCTTTAGGGGATAAAGTTAAAAAAGTATCGCAGATGCTGCATTCCATTAATGAGATTTTTATTAAGCTAATTTTAATGATTATGCATTTGGCACCTTATGGTGTCTTTTTCCTGCTTGCTGCTTTGTTTTCTAAAATTGGCTTTTCGGCGATTGGGCATTTGGTGGGGTATTTTCTTTGTGTCTTGTTGGTATTAGCGCTACAGCTTTTTGTTGTTTACTCGTTAATTATGCTGATATTGTCGCGTTTAAATCCAAAAGTATTTTATAAAAAAATGTATTCGACCTTATTATTTGCCTTTAGTATTTCTAGTAGTAACGCTTCGATACCGATTGTATTGAAAACAGTTGAAGAATCGTTAGGTGTTAAGAATAGAATTGCCTCCTTTGTTATTCCCCTTGGCGCTACTATTAATATGGATGGTACTGCCATTATGCAAGGTGTGGCGACTGTATTTGTGGCGCATGCTTATAATATTGATATTGGTATTACGGGATATTTAACCGTTATTATTATGGCAACGTTGGCTTCAATTGGTACCGCTGGAGTGCCTAGTGTTGGCTTGCTTACGCTGGCATTGGTGTTTGAGCAGGTTGGGTTGCCTGTTAGTGGTATTGGTTTAATTATTGGTATTGACCGTTTGTTGGATATGGCTAGGACGGCTGTGAATGTTAGTGGTGATGCCATGATCGCGACGGTGGTGGCGAAAAGCGAGAAAGCTTTTGATGAGGATGTTTTTCGTTCTTGATTTGATTTTTTAATCTGTTGTGGGAACGCTCTATATTGTGTTTTCTGTTGAGTTAGGTGGGCGCAGCATGCTGCACCCCTATTTTTTTTTGTGTAATGGAGGATGGGTAGTTTGGAATTTAAGGATCAGGTGGTTGTTATTACGGGTGCGGGTTCTGGTATGGGGGCGGCAACCGCAAAGGTGCTTTATCAATCCGGTTGTAAGTTGGCACTGTTGGATTTACAAGCGGATAAAATTGCTAGCTTGGCAGAATCTTTGGATGCGCTGCCGCTGACTTGTGATGTGAGCAATGCAGAAAGTGTAGAGGCGACTGTTAATAAAGTTGTTGCGCATTATGGCAAAATTAATGCTTGTATTAATTGCGCGGGTATTGCTAATGCTGGACGTATTGTTAATCGACAAGGTCCCATGCCTTTAGCTGATTTTGATCGTGTTGTGCAAGTTAATTTAATCGGTAGTTTTAATGCTATGCGTTTGTGTGCAGCACAAATGATGTCGCAAGACCCCGTTAATGAAGACGGTGAGCGAGGTGTTATTATTAATACGGCATCGGTTGCTGCCTTTGAAGGTCAGATTGGCCAAGCAGCTTATAGCGCCTCTAAAGGTGGTATTGTCTCGATGACGCTGCCGGCAGCGCGTGAGTTTGCTAAGTTTGGTATTCGCGTCGTAACAATTGCGCCTGGCATTATGGATACTCCGATGATGGCGTCAATGCCTGAAGAGGTTAGGGCTTCATTATCGGCGTCGGTTCCTTTTCCAAAGCGCTTAGGCTATGCACAAGAGTACGCTAATCTAGTTAAAAGTATTTTTGAGAACCCCTATCTGAATGGTAGTGTGATTCGTTTGGATGGCGCCATTAGAATGACTGCAAAGTAATACGATGAAGGGAATCGTTTTTGCTGGTGGCTATGGAACGCGCCTTTATCCAATCACGCAAGGTGTTAATAAGCATTTGTTAGCGGTTTATGATAAACCGATGATTTATTATTGTTTGGCTAATCTGATGGTTATTGGTTTGCGGGAGATTATTCTGATTGTTCATCCGCTTGACCTTCCTATTTATCAGCGTTTATTAAAAGATGGTCAGCAATGGGGGATTGCTATTGAGTATCGCGTGCAAGAAAAACCTGAGCCTTTGTTAAAGAATTTACAGCTTGTTAAAGAGGATATTTTTGATCAGGCTTTTTATTTAGCGTTGGCTGATAATTTATTTTACGGCGATATGCAATCCCTTTTTAAAATTAAAGCTAGTGCGGTTGATAAAGCAGTTATTTTCTCAAAGCATGTCGATGATCCAGAGCGGTTTGGTGTTATTCAATTTGATTCTGTCTCTGCGCAACAACCGGTGAATATTATTTCTCACTCGCCAGCTATTGTTTCTGATGCTGCTGTAACGGGTCTTTTTTATTATCCGGCGGGCCTATTGGAAGAGGTCGCACATTGGGATCAAGAGTGTTTGTCAATGCGGGGATTACTGATGCACTATTTAGGGCAGCAGCGTTTGCAAGTTGTTGCTTTACCGGATGAGGTGAATTGGTATGATTTGGGTACGGCACACTCCCTATTGTCAGCAGCAAACTGGGTGCAAGCTTTTCAGGAGCAGCAACAAACGTTGGTAGGTTCGCCTGATGCTGTTGCGTTTGCGATGGGGCTTATTGATGAAAAGCAATTAGCGCAGTTAGCACAATCTTATGGTGCCACTAATTACTCGCAATTTTTATTTGCGATGTTGGAGGTGGGTAGGTAAGATTGACATCTATGGATAAGCTACTATTGCCAGAATTAAAAGAATGGAAGGCTCTTGAACAACATTGCAATGAGATTTCCACGCAAACGTTAAATGATTTATTTGCTACGCAAACTGATCGGCGTCAACGCTATTCCGTTGATGCGGCTGGCTTGCGCTTAGACTATTCTAAAAATCTTTGTAACGATAAAACACTTAACTTATTGATGCGCTTGGCGCGCGTTAGACAGCTGGATGCAGCAGTTAAAGCCTTATTTTCTGGTGAATGTGTGAATACGACGGAGCGTGCACCTGCCTTGCATACAGCCTTGCGTCATTCTTTAGTGAATGATGTCAACGTTAGCGCGCAAGTGCGTGAGTCACAACGTAAAATGGCCAGCTTTGTGCAGAAAATTCGTGGTCAGGAATATCTTGGTGTTAGTGGCAAGCCGATTCAGCAAATTGTCAATATAGGCATTGGCGGTTCTGATTTAGGGCCTAAAATGGCTGTCTATGCCTTAGAGGATTATGCTCACCCTGAGCTTGAGTTTTACTTTGTTTCCAACTTAGATCAGGGGCATATTAAGCGGATTTTAAAGAAGCTTGATCCAGAAACAACACTTTTTATTATTTCTTCAAAATCTTTTAGTACTAAAGAAACTTTATTAAACGCCCAGACTGCCAAACGATGGTTGCGCGATGCGTTACCACAGGGTGTCAAAGAAAGTGATTTGTCGCCTCACTTTATTGCCGTGACAGCGCAAGTTGATAGAGCTGAAGCCTTTGGTATACCGCTAGCGTATGTTTTACCACTGTGGTCATGGGTCGGTGGGCGCTATTCTATTTGGTCAACGGTTGGTTTTAGTTTGGCTTTGGCCATTGGTATGGAGCGCTTTTACGATTTTCTTGCTGGTGCGAATGCGATGGATAAGCACTTTGCTAACGCCCCTTTTGAAGAGAATATGCCGGTTATGATGGCATTGATTTCCATTTGGTGCTGTAACTTTTTGCATTGCCAAACACGCGCCATTATTCCTTATACGCAATCGTTATTGCACTTTCCGCATTATTTGCAGCAGCTGCATATGGAAAGCCAAGGAAAGAGGGTGCAGCATGATGGCTCGCCGGTGCAATATGCAACGGGTGCCATTATTTGGGGTGGGGTGGGTTCCAACACCCAGCATAGTTTTCATCAACTATTGTTTCAAGGTACGCAGCCAGTGCCTATTGATATTATTTTGCCTTTGCGTGATGATAAAAACCAAGAGCCAGTTGATCTTATTGCTAATTGTTTGGCGCAAAGTGAGTTGTTAGCATTTGGTTATGAGGCTAAAGATTGTTCTTATAAATCAATTCGTGGTAACTGCTCTCATAATATGATTTTTATGGATGCGATGACGCCAAAAGCGTTAGGGGCTTTGCTGGCTTTGTATGAGCATAAAGTCTATGTGCAAAGTGTGTTGTGGAATATTGATGCTTTTGATCAATGGGGCGTTGAACGTGGTAAACTGTTGGCAACGAGTATTGCTAAGAAGCTTACGTCTGTTCAAGGTGATAATAAGGTTAACGATTTATTAAAAATGTTATGAGTAAGATGCCAATAAAAACTGCTGTTTTGCCTGTGGCCGGAATGGGGACTCGCTTTTTGCCTGTCACTAAAGCAGGTCCTAAAGAAATGTTGCCGGTTGTTGATAAGCCTGTTATTCAATATGTCGTTGAAGAGGCGCTCTCGGCTGGTATTAATCATTTTGTCTTTGTGACGAGTGCGACCAAGCGTGCAATTGAAGATTATTTTGATACCAACTTTGAATTGGAGACACGCTTAAAGGAGCGCGGCAAAACCGATGCGCTTTTTTCCGTGCAAAATATTTTGCCCAATGGCGTCACCTTTAGTTATGTGCGCCAGTCGCAACCTTTAGGTCTAGGACATGCAGTTCTATGTGCGAAGGAAGTTGTCGGTGAACAGGCTTTTGCCGTTTTATTGCCTGATATTGTGATTGATTCAGGTACAGCGGAGACGTGTCTTCAAGGAATGGTGCGGCAATATAATCATCATCATGCTTCAGTGATTGCCATCGAAAGTGTTCCGTCAGCGCAGACGGATCAGTATGGTATCGTTGCGTTACAAAAAAATATTGATGCAGATCGGATTCTCTCCTTAGTGGAAAAGCCACCCGTGGATGAGGCACCTTCAAATTTAGCGGTCACAGGACGTTATATCTTAACGCCTAGGATATTTTCATTATTAGAGCAAACACCACGCGGGGTTGGTGGTGAAATTCAATTAACGGATGCGATACAAGCATTATTGATGGAAGAGCCAGTTTTTGCACATCGTTTTAAAGGGCAGTGTTATGACTGTGGTAGTAAGATTGGTCTATTACAGGCAACTATTGCTTATGCGTTAAAACGAAATGATTTGCGAGAGCCTTTGCTTGCCTTTCTTCAGTCAGAGGTTGGCCACTTTGCAACCGTGAAGTCTACTTCTGGTTGATGTGGGCTCATTTTTTTGTGTGTTATGTGGCTGAGTGATCAAAGTTCACGTTATTGCTAAGTTAGAATCCTTTCTCGTCTATTTTTTGTCTTGTGCTCAATAATTTCTCGCTTGTAATTGCTGGAACTCTATCGAAGACGTTGTATAATAATTTTATGTACTAGCTTTAGAAGGATCTGGAGCACTAGATTATTATGAAAATTCGTCGCAGACATCTAAATTATGGACTGGTTGTGCTTTTTAACGCTGCGCTGATTTATTTATTATCGCAGTTTGTGGTAAAAAATGTTCATCTACGTCTGTTGTGGGAAGATGTTATTCATATTAGTCAGGCCAGTATTTGGGTGGTTGCTGCCATCTATACGTTAGTGGCGTTGGTCTATGGTATTCGTTTGGCTTTATTGATGGATGTGCCAGTTAGTAAAGCTTTTTGTATTGCTTCCATTGGTAATGGTTTAAATCGAGTGTTGCCTTGTCGGTTGGGTGATGTTCTGCGTATCTATTTTGCTAAGCGCTTTTACCGTATGCGTATGACGCGCATGGTGTCGGCTACTTTTTTAGAGCGTTACTCTGATATGCTAATTTTGCTTTTAATGGCTGTGGTATTAATTTGCAGTCCTCCTTATCATCATAAAAGTACCGTGTATTATTTAGGCTTGAGCTTATTAGGTATCGCTTTGTTATGCCTTTATCTTTATCGCGTATTGATTCTAAAAAATACATGTTTTCAACGCTTCTGTTGTCGTTCTAGGCGTGTTATGCATTTTCTTACTTTTATTCATCGCATGAGTTTTAGTAAGAATCGCTCCACCATACTTTTTTCTAGTGCGGTTATCTGGGCGTCAATTATTATTGCTTACGATGTATTTTTTCAAATAAATTTACTCGGTGTCAGTTTTAGCTGGACGGATGCGGTTTTCTTGTGTTTTACCGCCACCTTATCGTTTGCAATCCCTTATTCGATTGGCAGCATTGGTGTTTTTGAGTCAACCGTAACTTACTATCTAATGAATCACCTGCATGTGATGGCAACGGATGCTATTGCTTTGGCGTTGGTTTTTCACTTCTTTATGGCGCTGCCACAGCTAATCTTAATGTTATTGGCATTTGCTAGCAGAAAAGTGCCGCATATTATGCGTTTTGCACTTAGGGCGAAACGCTCAGTCAATCATGTTTAGACTATGTTTTCCCCTATCCGTAAAAAAACGTCATTTTCTACGGATTTAATACCATACCCTATGCTGTATTGTTCTTTTTTTATCTGATTGGCGTATCAGTTTAAGCCATATCAGAGATGTCGCTTATTTATTAGCTAATTATTGTGACCAAGGCAGGTTGAAAAAGTATACATGCCGAGGGTGCAATGAGAAATTCAATTACGCATATTAGTCAATTTTTACCACAAACGCCTGATGGTTCCTGGGTATTTCTAGATATTGATGACACACTGTTGCGAGAAGAGAAAGGGTCGGGAACTGTTCAGAGTATCTCGCATAATTTAATACACATTATTGAAGGGTTGCGAGCAAGAAGTTGTAAAGTTATATATTTTACTGCCCGAAATCCTAAACGACACTGGCATACTAAAGAACAGTTGGCAGCGTTAGAGCTATTGGTTGAAACGCCTTTTAAAAGAGTAGGGAAGATAGAGGGTGTGGAACTAGGAGATGCGGAACATTATTTGTTTGAAGATGGTGTTCTCTATGCGAAAAAAAATTCAGGACAAGATTATGTAAAAGGAGCTGTGTTAGAAGCTTTTATACAATATCTTAAGCGTCATAATCACATTGAAAGTATTCCCTCTGACATTGTTATGGTTGATGATCATATCGAGCAGTTGGAAAGCATTAATAGTCGCCAGTTGTTTACTACTGAAGGTGTAGCCTTTCATGGTTTTTTAATGCAGCCAGCGAAACAAGCACATTGCCTTGTTAAAGGTTTTCCAAAGCATACCAGCACCTTTCCCGATCATTTAAGCGAGTTAAGTTATGACGGAACGCATATGGATGGAGGCGGTGGCGGTGTCTATCTATTAAGAGATCGTCATGATAAACGTTATGTGTTGAAAATTGGTAATCAAGCTGATCAAATGAAAGAGGAAATATTGGCAGATGCGATCAGCCGGGCGCTTAATGTTAAAGTACCTAATTTTGCTATCTATACGCATTTGCCATTACCACTGGCAAAGCAGTTGGGGTTGAAAAGGTCAGTCGATTGGCCGGTTAGGCTGAGTGAATGGGTTTCACGGGATGATAAAGAAGAAAAGGGTGCTGAACAATCGATTACGAAATATTTTGCCATCATTGCTTTTCTATCAAATTGGGATATTGTCAAAGAGGATAATAGAATAGGTGATTGGCTTATCGATAATGGCGCTGGATTTCGTTATCGTGCGTGTGGGGGCCTTAAAGAAAAAAATAAAGTAGTTTCAGAGTTAAGTACCCTGCGTGACCCGCGGTTTAATAAATTAAATCCAAAAATATTTGCTTCGTTGAGTGATCAGGAAATACTAGCACAAATAGAAAATCTACTAAGCCAAGCAAATACGATTTTTACTACCTTTTTTGACATGCATAAGCTGTTAAATTTCAGCAGACCTGAAGATCTGCATGATGTTATTGCTGCACGCTTAAATAGCTTGGCAGAATTTCCGGTGCTTAAATTAACTGATGAGGTGGGGCAAAAGGCAACAAAAGGTAAATCTGCCAGTATATTAACGTATACTTATAAAGACGGTAAAGCCTTTGTTTTACTAGGGCAACGAATTCGTCATCAGTGGTGGGGGAATCTAGGTGGAAAATGTGATTCGGGTGATACATTTCTCTATCGCACGGCCTGTCGGGAAGTTTTAGAAGAATCAAATAATCTATTGCAACATGATGAACAGACAGTACAGTATGCTCCCTTTGTAAAACTAAAGTCAACTAGTCATACGATGTATGTTGATTATCATCGGTTTGTTAGCACGGATAAATTTGTAGCGGCACTAGAAAAGGCAGAAGGGCATCATAAGGAGTATACAGATTTTGATTGGGTTCCTGTTGAAAGTTTATTAGAGGCTGTAGAGCAGCCAGAGACAAAAGAATCTGAAGGTCAGTCATGCTTATTGGTTAACTATAAAAACAGTAATGGTAACGCAAAGTCTATTATCTTACATCCACCATTAAGAGAGATCCTTCAACAAGGTGGTGCAATAAGCATTCTTAACAAGGTCAAAAAGAGAAAACGGATTAGACGGTTTGAATCGATTGCGCAACAGCGAGAAGCGCTTTCTCAAGCGGTGGTTTATCAAGCCGATACAATAAATGCGCTAAAAAGAAAGTTTGCATCAGTGGATAGTCGAGAAATAAAAGCGTTGGAGTTAAAGGAGGAAAACACCGCTAATAGTAAAATTTCGTTATCTGAAATTCACTTGCGAACAATACTTAAAATACCAGCCGATAAAGAGTGTAGTGTTGAAGATATCGTGACAGAATTTTTAAACTCTAATCTGAATATAGCAGGAAAAGTCTCTGATCATGTCAAGCAGCAATATATCAATGCCATAAAAGAAGAACGTCGATTACAAGGTGAAAAGGTGATTTTGTATCACGCTGCTCCCGCCGAAGTTGCTTTCCTCTATGATGTTTATACTGAAATAGGCCGCCTGCTCCATGGTCAAGCACAGGATGGTTATAGTAGCTTTCGTTTATTAGAGGTCGTTGCTAAAAGATTTAATAATTTAAAAGAGTTTATTAGTTACCATACCGATGGTGGTCGGAAATCCATTGATAACTATGCGCAACAATTTCCAGAGATTGGCTTAAGTATGAACTTGTTTCTATTTGGTAATCACAATACTGCGACATCTTCATCTTATTATATGTTTTCAAAAAATTCTGCGTCGCGTAGTCTGTATAATCAGTTTATTGGCGATACATTAAAAGAAATTTTAATGGCTATGGATACCCCTATTAAATTGATGGATGCAATTATTCAACGCTTTGTTGATATTTATAAAAATTTTTATAAAGGTAGGGGTGGTTCATTATCGCTTGTCAGTATTGACAAAAGTATAGTTGATTCCATTTGCTACCCATCGAAATCGATAGGTGTACAAGCAAAAAAAATTACCGACACGCAAAATTCGCATGATGAATTATCATCAGTTGTTGCTGCTATTCGCAATGATGATATCACTGATGATGGCTATATTAAAAAACTGCAGGTTAGGCTTATTTTGCTGGCTGAGCAAATGAGGCTGTTTAACAGCATTAACGTTAAAACCTATAGATCTGTTAATTCAACTAAATGGACTCATCCACAGGTGGCGGCACAACAGTTGCGTGGCTTAATTAATTCAGTTGTATTGCCGCGCGTTGTAGCAAGAGCAAGTGGGTTATTTAAATATACCCCAAACTTAGTAGATAAGTATAGAAGAGTAGCAAGACGTTTATTCTTATATTCTGACTACAGAGATGTTCCAATCGATAAGTTTTTTAAAAAATTGAAAGTGGAGGGGGTGATATTTTTATGGGAAGACATTAATAAATTTTCCCCTGATTTTTACAGGCGGGTATATCAAAGGATGCTTCGTGGCGACCTCACGTTTGTAAAAAAATTAAATGAATTTATTGCTGAGACTGTTTCTGATGATAAAGATGGACTTATTGATAAGTTGGTATTTGAAATATTTGTTGAACTTTCTGAAGTGGGTGGTGATAAAGGCTATGCACATGTCTTTAATATTTTTTCGCCAATAATTGTTAATAGAAATAACTATGGTTTCTACTACCTCATCCATGATTACACTTCTTGTAGGGTTAAGCCATTGGTAAAATTTCTCGAGGCTTGTTTTAAGAATGATGCATTTTCGTCATTAGTTCTTGCTGCTATTGGTAGGGCAATAAATATTGGTGTTTGTAAAATTGATTTGCTGTTTTCTCATTCTTTGTTGTTCTCTAATATTAAGTTGGATAATGACGGCTTAACTGCCTTGCATTATTCTGCTATGTTTGGAAGAGATGAGGTGTTCAATCTTCTTTTGCAGCAAGGTGTAGATCCTTTGTTGGCAACAAATGATGGCAGAACAATATTTAGTTTTTTCGGCAGGATTGTTAAGAATAAATTAATCAAATTGTTTTTTCGCGAAAGGTCTATGATATTAAATGCTTTAAAAATTGTTAAAAATCGAAAGTTAGGTTTGCAAAAAGCTGATTTTTTTTCCTTGCTTACGGTTGCTTTATTTAATAGCAGCAAAAAAATTATTGATGACGCTATTGAGGCTTGTGGAGATTCGGCATCTGCTTTCCTTAATAGTGATGAGTTTACTGCATATGTTAGTGATAACTTCATTGTCTATAATGATCTTAGCCCTGATTTGTTCTTCTATTTAATTGATCAAGGCATGAAGATCACGCGCGGGGCAATAGTAGAGATGCTTGCTATTACAACATATCGTGACTTGGGTGTTCGTGAGAAGTTTGTTGTGTTCGCGCTTCGTAAGGTTCACGAATATGATATTTCTGTAGAAGTTGTTTTAGGAGTGCTCGAAGATGCGATAAAATATAATATCACATTCATATTGAAAGAATTCTTTATACTATTTCCAGGGTTGTTAAATGCTATGCAGCCAAAAGATGGTATGACCCCTTTACAGCTTGCTGTTAAATATCATAATAAAGTGTTAACCCAAAACTTATTGCAAAGTGGTGCAGATTTTATTGTTCAAAGACAAAATGGAAAAACATTAATTCAGCTTGTCTGTGAGCTTGTTTTGGAGGGGCGTTCTAGGTTTGCTTACAGAGATGTGCTTGTATCCATCCTTCGTTATTTTAGACAAGAAAATATTAATGGTGATGATAATGACTTTTTCTTATTGTTAGACTGTGCGACTTTGTTTGAGGGTGTTTCTCTGGTAGAGGAGGTGGTGCAAACATTTTCTACTTCGTCAAGACAACTGCTCGCGCACCTTAGTGATGACGTGATCGTTTCTAAATTTGAAAAATGTCAGGTTGATGTTTTGCAATATTTATATCAGCAGGGAATGCAATTGTCTAAGCTGGTTGTAGATAGAGTACTTGTCTCTCTGGGTGAGGGTGTTCACTGCTCATCTCAAGTGGCTGGCAAACTTAGTTTTGTGCTTAAGCACATTGATACGAGAAGTGTTGATATAAAGCTGGTTAAGAAAATTTTAGCGGGTGCAATAATAAATAATCATAATGATCTGGTGAAAGATATTTTGCAAAAGTTCCCTGGTCTATTAAACGAAGGATTAACGGCTGATGGCGAAACAGCTTTCTACCTTGCTGTTTATCATTTTCAAGATGATATCGCCTCCTTTCTTGTTGACCAAGGTGCTGATATTTTTAAAAAATCAAAGCAGGGTCTTTTACCTTTAGTGGCTTTCTACAAAAAATATGGTGAAAATGCAAGTTCTTCACTTGCTTATAACTTTATAAAATCACTTTATAAAGATAAAATCAGTCTTCTACACCATGCAGCTCAACATGGTGCGTTCGGTTTTTTCAGTGAGTTGATTTATCAAGAGGATGACGTCAATAAAAAAGACAAGCAAGGGAGTACAGCACTTGATTATGTGTTAATTCATATACTACGCGATAAACGGCCTGCGCAAAATTTTTTATCTATGTTGCTACTATTTGCTAGATGTGCAGAAAAACTAGATGACACCGGGGTGACAAAACTGGCGCACTATTGTGATCATCTCTATGATCGCGAAGCTATATTCTTGTTGTTTAAACAGCTTGCGCGGGTAACAGATGATCAAGCTTGTGATGCACTCATTAAGCATGCAGTGACTTTTTGTTCTCGTAATTCTATTGAAAAGCTTAAGAAAGGTTGGGCGGATAAAGGGAAAGATAAATTAGTTAATCGTATTTTTGCGTGCCAAAGTAAATTTCACCTGGAGAAAAATATATGCTCTATTATTAGTGTGTTTTTTGATTTAAGCAGTAGAGCAGCTGTTACTGACGCATATAAACGCTTAAAGTCCTATTTTCAAGGAGTTGATCCCAATAAGCTAAGGCGAGCCAATGAAGCAAAAGGCAGGGCGCCTGATAGCACCAGATTGAGTCTTGCGACACTATCGCTTCATAATCAACACCATTACCAATGCACGATAGACAAGTTAATGAGCTGCTCTCATAATGAAAGATCTGAACTATGGTATTACGCAAAATTAAGAGGGGAGCATCATCTTGCCAAGAAGATAGTCGATTATTGTGCTAAACATGAACTTCCCATTAAGTGGGATGAGGCAATGAAGTTAGCAATCGAGAGTCAGAATTTAACGATATGCCAAACCTTGGTCAGTGAGGGTATGTTACCCGCCGATGGTTTTTATGACAATAGGTACCTGGGCACGGTAAGTGCTAATTTAGATGCTGATCTAGATAGTTTTATTATGTTAGTAAAAAAACAAGTGCAGTACGATGTGAATGATATCAAAGCGCTTTATTTTGGGTTTGGTTATCTAGAACTTGTCGTTAAATATGCCTATAACAATGAGTCTGTTGCTTTGGTAGATAATACTGATGCACCTTTGGTTAAGGTAGGCATTTAGGTCTGTGCCTGTTCCTTAGCTTGTTCAAATTCATGTTCGATCTCTTGGCAAGGTGGTTTATCCATTAAGCTGACAACAATAATAACGATGCTTGCTAATATAAAACCAGGAATAATTTCATAAATGCCAAACCAACCACCCAAGGTAGCAATAACATTTTTCCAAATAACAATGGTGATAGCACCCGTTAAAATACCAGCGATAGCGCCTTTGCGCGTGGTGCGTTTCCAGAACAGTGAAAGAATAATCAGCGGACCAAAAGAGGCGGCAAGACCACCCCAAGCATAACTAACCAGTTGTAAAATATTTCCATCAGGGTTAGACGCTAAAAGAATAGCAACAATCGCAATAGCGATAACAGTCACTCGCCCCATTACCACAAGCTCTTTTTGTGATGCTTTAGGGCGCACAAAGCGACGATAAAAATCAGCCGTTAGCGCACTGGAAGCAGCAAGCACTTGCGCAGAGACAGTACTCATTACTGCTGATAAAACTGCCGCTAGTAAAATACCAGTTACCCAAGGATTAAAAAGCGTTTGCGCTAATTGTAAGAAGACGCTCTCAGGATCATCTAAATTACCGGCAAAAAAGGCATGCCCAATTAAGCCTGTGCCAATCGCGCCTAGTAGCGATATCATCATCCAGGTCATACAAATTCTTCTGGCCTGTGGAATCACTTTCACTGATTTGGCCGCCATAAAGCGCACCAAGATATGCGGTTGGCCAAAGTATCCAAACCCCCAAGCAAGCAGCGATAAAATCCCCACAGCAGTAATATTATTAAAGGGGTGGAAGTAACCCGGCGCAATGTGTTGCTTAATAGTAGATAATTCTTGCGGCGTAAAGTGCCATCCTTGTGCCATATGATGATAAGCGAAAAGCGGTGTAACGATAAGGGCGAGGAACATCAGCGTGCCTTGAAAGAAATCAATCCAGCTCAGCGCCAGAAAGCCACCTATAGCGGTGTAAAGCATGATCAGCGTAGCACTTGTCCATAAAGCAGACTTATAAGAAATATGAAAAGCAACTTTAAACAATAAACCGCCGCTGACAAAACCGGCAGCAGCGTAGAAGGTAAAGAATACCAAAACAACCAAGGCCGTAAGAAAACGAAGAAAGGTAGAATTATCACGAAAACGATGGTCAAAGTAGGCGGGTATTGTCAGTGAATCACTGGCGATCTCAGTATAAGTCCGTAAACGCGGTGCCACAAAAAGCCAGTTAAGATAAGCGCCCACACTCAAGCCAATAGGCATCCATATTTCACTAATCCCGTGCATAAAAACAGCACCTGGCAGTGCTAGTAGTAACCATCCACCCATATCAGAAGCACCCGCCCCAAGTGCCGCAATAGGCCCACTGAGTGAGCGCCCACCAAGCATATAGTCAGATAATTGTTTGTTACGACGATTGGCTAAAAAACTCAATACAGCAATGATAGCGAAGTAAATAATAAAGGTGATGAGATAGGATTGAATATGCATAATATTTGAGTAGTGGAGGGGCTTTCCTTTGTGAGTAAATGGATTGTCATAGTACCGAGCCAATTGAGGCAGATCAAGTATCCTGCCAATTTGAGCGAAGCTTGCGAGAAAAATAACCTAGTGATTATAAATAATAATTCTCTAAAGAGTTTTTCTACTCCCTCTTAATCTAATCTTAATGATGTAGCTTTTCCCCTTGAAGATCCCCATCGGGATTTGTTTTGTTTCGCACAAGTGCGAAACTCCTACTAGTTTTTGAAAGCCAATTTTCGGTCTAAATGTAGACATTTTCCATCCGCGAGCAAAAGATTGTGATCAATTTTTTTATTTGATCCTTGTAAACAAAGCTTTTAAGGCCCCCGAGATTTTCTGCTATTGGCTAAGCTTAACTATGAAATTTCAGTAATTTAGGCTATAATCGCAACGCTCATTACGAGCTTATGGTGATAGTGCCTGTAAATGACAGCGGACATTATCAAAAAAACATCTAAATTCAAAGAGGTATACAATGTCATTGAATGCAATTGAGAAAGGCGAAATTATTAAAGAGTACCAAACCAAAGACGGAGACACAGGTTCTCCAGAGGTGCAGGTCGCTATTTTAACCTCAAAAATTGTTCAACTCACCGAGCACTTCAAGTTACACAAACATGATCATCACTCTCGTCGAGGGTTGTTACGCATGGTGAGTCAACGTCGTAAATTACTTAAGTATTTGAAAGCTAAGGATGTAAATCGCTACCGCGAACTTATTAAACGCTTAGGTTTACGATCATAAGATGTAAATCCCTCGCCATTAACGGCGGGGGATTTTTGTATTTGGTGTTTAAACAAAACCCTAAAAGAGTCAACGAAGGATTAATCAGTGAGAAAAATTAGTAAAACATTTCAATATGGTGCGCAACAAGTCACGATAGAAACCGGTGAAATTGCTCGCCAAGCAACGGGTTCAGTAAAGATTAGCATGGGCGATACCGTCCTTTTAGTAACCGTGGTTGCTAAAAAAGAAGCAGAAGAAGGGCGAGACTTCTTTCCCTTAACGGTTAACTACCAAGAAAAAAGTTATGCTGCCGGTAAAATTCCCGGTGGTTATTTTAAACGGGAAGGCCGCCCGACAGAACGTGAAACTTTGACTTCACGTTTGATTGACCGTCCTTTACGTCCGCTCTTTCCCAAGGGCTTTTATAACGAAGTACAAGTGATTGCGACGGTTATTTCAATGGACCCAGCAGTATCCGCTGAGATCCCGGCGATTCTTGGTTCTGCTGCGGCATTAGCTATTTCTGGTATCCCATTTGATGGTCCTTTAGCAGCCGCAAAAGTTGGCTATTGCGATGGTCAATTCGTTTTAAATCCAACAACTGCTGAAATGGCTAACTCTAAGTTAGAACTGGTCGTTGCTGGTACTAAAGATGCTGTTTTGATGGTTGAATCAGAAGCGAAAGAGCTTTCTGAAGAAACCATGTTAAACGCGGTTGTTTTTGGTCATGAGCAAATGCAAGTTGCTTTAAAAGCAATTGACGAGCTCGTTGAAGAAGTCGGTGTTGACGGTTGGGATTGGACAGCGCCAGCAGAAAATACCAGCTTACAAGATCAGATTAAAGCGCAAGCTTATGATGATCTAAAAGCAGCGTATGCGATTAGCGATAAAATGGAGCGCCAAGATCGCATTAAAGTGTTGCGTGATCAGGTGGTTGCTGCTTTGGCTGCTTCTGATGACGGTGAAGGACCTTCAGACACGGAAGTGGGTAATGTTTTCCATGCACTTGAAGCTCAAATTGTACGTCAACAAATTTTAGCCGGTGAAGCACGTATTGATGGCCGTGACACTAAAACGGTACGACCGATTACGGTTAAAGTGGGTGTATTGCCACGTGTTCACGGTTCTGCTTTATTTACGCGCGGCGAAACACAAGCGTTAGTAGTTACAACGCTGGGTACAGAACGTGATGCGCAAATGATTGAAGATCCACACGGTGGTGATTATCGCGATGAATTTATGTTGCATTACAACTTCCCTCCATACTCTGTTGGTGAAGTAGGCTTTATGAGCGGTCCAAAGCGTCGTGAGATTGGTCATGGTAAATTAGCAAAACGTGCTGTACAGGCTATCTTGCCAGAAGCAGGTACCTTTCCTTATGTTATTCGTGTCGTTTCTGAAATTACTGAATCAAATGGCTCAAGCTCGATGGCTTCGGTCTGTGGTAGTAGTTTATCGTTAATGGATGCCGGAGTACCTGTAACCTCACCGGTAGCTGGTATCGCTATGGGGCTTATTAAAGAGGGTGATCAGTACGCCGTATTAACAGATATTCTCGGTGATGAAGATCACTTAGGAGATATGGATTTTAAAGTTGCGGGTACAAAAGGCGGTGTTACTGCTTTGCAAATGGATATTAAGATCCAAGGTATCACCAAAGAAATTATGGAAGTAGCTTTAAAGCAAGCGAATGAAGGTCGTATGCATATTCTTGGCATTATGAATGATGCCTTGCAAGCGCCACGTACTGAAGTGTCTGCTAATGCGCCACAAATTTTCACCATGAAAATTGATCCAAGCAAAATCCGCGAAGTGATCGGTAAAGGTGGTGCTACCATTCGTGAGTTAACCGAAGCTACTAACACTACGGTTGATATTTCTGAAAATGGCGTTGTTAAAATTGCCGCTAATAACGGCGACGATGCAAAAGCAGCGCGTGAACGTATTGAAGCGATTGTCGGCGATGTTGAAGTAGGTAATATCTATGAAGGCCCCATTGTTAAGTTGATGGACTTTGGTGCGTTTGTAGCCGTATTGCCTGGTAAACAAGGCTTAGTACATATTTCGCAAATTTCAGAAGAGCGTATTGAAAATATTCACGACCATTTGCAAGAAGGGCAAATTGTCAAAGTGAAGGTGATTGAGATCGATCGTCAGGGTCGTGTACGTTTAAGTATGAAACAAGCTGAAAGCGTATAGCATAGAACAAAGTGGGCGCAACCTATGTTGCGCCCTTATTGTATCTAGTACCAGCTCAGTGTAGCTGATTTAATGTGTTATGGTCGTTGTCTGAACATTGCTCTACCATCATCTAAGTTGTTATACTATTTGCCATACGTGAGTGGTATTGCTTGATGTCAAATGAGAGGTAGTATAAAGATGTCTGTTTGTGATTCTAAGAGCGGTCATAACAGGGATGATCATGTTGTCTTGTTGCATGGCCTTGGCAGAGGGCCTGGCGTCATGAATAAGTTAAAAAACTACCTGGCGATGCAAGGCTTCCGTTCTCATAATATTGCTTACCCCTCCACTTCCGCTTCCATTATTGATCTTGCCCAAGTGGTTCTAGATGAGATTAAACCCTTTATAGATGATGGTGAGCGTAAAGTTCATTTTGTCGGTCACTCTTTAGGTGGCATTATTGTGCGTTATATTTTGCAGCAGAATACGGTTGCTAATATGGGGCGTATGGTTATGTTAGCGCCGCCGAATAAAGGCTCAGAAGTGGCGGATTTTTTTAGTCGTTTTTCTTTCTACCGCAAATTGTTTGGCCCAGCTGGCGAAGAGCTAGGTGTTAAGCATCAAGGTGTTTTAAAAACTTTAGTGGACCCCGATTATGAGGTGGGTATTATTGCTGGAAACCGCAGCATCGACTGGCTCTTTTCGCTATTCTTACTACCCAACCCTAACGATGGCAAGGTATCAGTCGAAAGCACTAGGCTCAATGGTATGAAAGACCATATTATTATTAATGCCACGCATCCATTTATGCCGGGGAATTTAAAAGTAATGTATCAAACGGCATGCTTTATCAAACAAGGCGTTTTTGAACATCCATAATTAGAGCCTGTAGGGGCAGGAAATGCTGTGTCCGTTTAGGTGTGAATGGTTGTGGATGGTCGGTGCCGCGGAGGTTTGCGGGCGCAGCATGCTGCGCCCCTACGATTTTATATTTTGTTGTGTGTTTTTCTCATAGGTAATTCAGAACCCGTAGGGGCACAGCATGCTGTGCCCGTTTGGGTGTGAATGGTTGTGATGGTCCAGTGCCGCGGAGGTTTGCGGGCGCAGTATGCTGCGCCCCTGCAGGGGGGGCTGCGGAGGCCCATAGGTTTTTAGATGCGGGTTCTTACTTAGTTTGTACCAGGGGCTTGTGAACTAGGACTAGTAGCCGCTGAGTCTCTTGCTGCATCAGCATCACTGCTAGTAGAAGAAAACAAGCTATTCCTGCTTGAGGCTCTGCTGCTGTTAGATTGGTTGCTGCCTAATAAGGCGGGCGATCGTAAAATTCTTTTACTAATCTCAGGCTTTGCTTGTATTTTAGCTAAAACTGAATTTAATAAACGCGGCGGGGTCAGATTATCTAGTCTTAACTTTTTATCCGCAGGTATGTGTTTTAACAAGAAACACAAATGCTGAAATAGCGACTCCGCACACAGCTTCGATGTTGCAAATCCTCGACTTTGTCCTATTATCTGACTGCCGTTTATTGTTTGTGTGATGGTGCCTATGTGTTCGTTTGTTTCAGTGTTTATTGCTTTGGCTGAAAAACCATTGTTAATTTTTTTAGTCCTAACAGCCACTTTTTTATGTTCAGGCGGGAGTTCAATATGTTTAAAAATATTGGTTGCTAGTTCTTTGAATTTCTTTTTATTGAACTCGCCATTGTCAATATCGGCATCCGTAGAAAGTGTTGCGCTTATTGACTCTCCATCAGAGTCACCCGTTGTCGGTTGATCATCGACGGCTACTTCTTTTTTTCTTTTTTCTTCTTTTTGTTTCTTGCGCTTTATTTTGGGCAGAGGAAGATCTGCACCTGAGGTGCTATTGGTGGTTGAGTCACTTTCATCTGCTGTATCAACGCTAGCTAGCGCTGTGCGTGTCCCATTGGCTTGGGTTGCACCCTGTTGTAAGCCAGTTGCTAATAACCTACCAGTTCTTCTGTCCTTTCTTCTTGCAGCAGTAAACGGCGATAGTGGTTGCTGATCAGCAGAATGGTCGCTATCGTCGTCTGTACTTTGAGGATAACCACGGTTGACTAGGTCAGTTGCTGGCATGCTTGGTTCTGAAGTTGGGAAACTAGTTGATGCTGCCCGTGATGCAACAACTGTTTGTTGGCTATTACTTGCTGCCTGGTGGGTTGGATCAGGCTGACCAACTGATGATAAAGCAGCAGCTTGTTGAAGAGGCTGGGCATCACCGGCGCTACTACTAGCGCTATCATCATGTGTACTGTCTGCATTAGACTGCAAAACCACCATGCTAGGACTAGGTGGTGGGCTAAATGCTGAGGCTGCCGCTGGAAGGTGACTGTTGCTATGTGGCGATGGTGACAGCAGGCTGGGATCAGCAGGGGTGCCATTAGGATCAGATGTAGAAAAAGTTTGTTGAACTTGATCAGCTTTTCTTTCTGTCGTGCGCCTAAGCTCTCTATCACGGTCATCACCGCCGTCACTGTCAGCTGAATGTGGTGATGTTGGTCTTGAAGAAGGCTGGTGTGACAAGCTTAACGGGGTTTGTTCTTGGTCTTTGCCATCAGTCTCAGTTAGATTTAGATGGTCGTCATCCAAATCTGTTGGTGCATCATGAGGAGCACTGCTATCAGATGATGCGTTAGAGGGTTCATTACTTCTGCTGGCTGCTTTTAGCAACTGCTGTATAATTGGGGCTTCTTTTTGCCTTGTGGTCGCATCAGGCTCCTTTTTTTTCTGAGAACGCTTGCTGTTCCACAAACGACTTAATAGAAGACCGACACTAGCAACCGCGCCAGCCGCGAGTACAACTTTACCTCCTGTCCTCATATTTGGCATACTTTTTCCTATTATGTTTTTTGTAATGACTTATAAAAACAGCTGTTAGTACTTACGTCATCCTGAGCTTGACTCAGGATCTTTTGATGCTGCTGCCATGCTCTAAAGATCCCAGCTTTCACTGTGATCACGGAGATATAGAATAACTGTTCTGATTCAGTATCGTTTTCAAAACCTCATCCAATTCTAAATGATGAAGATTATGGAATTATTGAACGTCAACTATCTTTTCCGCCATTCGACAATTATCATTGCCGGTTTTACAATCATTTCCTATCTTCAAAATGTTGAGAACTTAATTGACGAAAACTTTTTTCATTAATGTTGATAATGG
>JAUIAD010000029.1 GCA_030425685.1 Gammaproteobacteria bacterium
AAATGCTATTTCTCTTCCCTACCAAAGTCAAAGTAACTATTGGCATAAAGCATAACTCGTTGTAGCACCTGAGAAGCAACACCCGTATTAGTGATCATATTTGAAATATAACCGTCACTGCCATATTGTGAACCCAAATGCACTTCATCACCCATTCCCAAGAATGACTCTTGCTTACGTTTAGCCCAAGCGTAGCTGTTTTCATCCCGCAAGCTCAACACCGCATTTAACAGCTCAGGCTGCGCGTCTTTAAGGTTCTCAATAACATACTGTTCACCAAAGCTCTCTAAAAGCATTAAAAAATCCGTTAATTGCCAAGCTTTCGCACCAAGATAAGGATTGAGACCATCGACCAATACATTAAATATCGGCACAGGATAACGCCCACAACCAAGCCGAATCATATAATTATCCCCTGAAGCCGTACTAACAAAAATATGAATCAAATACCCATTTAACGCATGCTGCGGCTCAGTTGTTGCCAGCCAACCGGTAGCAGTAAAACCATGACCTTTTATCGTAAACTTGTTAGGCCGTAATGTTACTGTATCACCAGTTCCAAACCTAACAAGCTTATCTGTCTGATTAAGCTCCTCCAAGATCGTACTCTGCTTGCCAACAAAATTACTAAAAGTGCCATTCATAAAGATATTCGTATCGATAAACCCCCTAGGCAACTTTTCAAAAATGCCATAAGCATGCCCATTTAAATTAGCTGTTGAGTTTACATAGGCAGTCCCAACCTCAACTTTACGATCCTGCATACCTATAATGACTTGACGTATTTGTTCAGCATAAATTTCTTCAGAGTGATTCGCTGTTTCATTAAAAGCATTATTTGGTTTATAAGATATTTTCTTTTGTAAACTGCCGTTTTTTATAAACTTTCTATTATGATTAAAAAAGTTAAAATTAAAGTTTGGTAGTGCCTTGTATGGTTTTCGAAAGAAGCTCGTCAGGTTTCTTTTTTGATAACCCGTTAGCATTGTTTTAATTAGATTGAATTTTTTGAGTTGCTTGCTAAAGCCAAAGATTTTATTCTTAAACATAATATTTACCCCACTATTATATCGCTAAAGAATAAATACAGAATATATTAGAATGATCACTTTTTGAACTATTTTAGTGTTACATTGAAAAGAAAGGCTTACTGTTAGATTTTCAATTTTTTTATTATCAAACAGTATATTAGAACACTTTGCGCTTTAAAATATAGAAATCGCTAACCGTCATTTAACTACTTGCAACAAAAACCTGATCAGCTGCTACAATTACTTATTATGGGTGCAAAACGAATCTTGCTGATCGACGATGAACGAGATATTCGCCGCTTATTTAAAAAGTTTCTCAGCAATCATGGTTTTATTGTCGACACCGCAAAAGATGGCAGCAATGGCTTAGACTATATCGCCAAGAAGCGTTACGATCTTATCCTGTTAGATTTAATGCTGCCAGACACATTCGGTGGCGATCTTTGCAGCACGATACGTGTTAAAACAACCACGCCCATCTTAATTCTAACGGCTTCCGATTCTGAGTTGCATTATATTAAAAGTCTCGACGCTGGTGCTGACGATTTCATCCAAAAATCAAATAGCATGGACGTGATTCTTGCCAAAATCAAAGCTAACTTACGCCGAGAGGTCAGCAAAGGAGGCGACTTATTAGTGAAGGGGGTAGACTATGTCAAAGCCACCATTTCAGACTGGTCTTTTATACCCGAGAAAAAAATTCTTGTCACACCTGATGAGATGGAAGTCTATTTAACAGACCATGAAAATAAATTAATGATTTTATTTGTTAGCCAGCATGATAGTATTGTTAGCCGCGATACCATCGCAGAACGATTAGGGCTACACTCAAAAACAAACATGATACGTGCGGTTGACACCTTGGTATGCCGTTTTCGCAATAAGCTAAAGACGCATGAAAACTACACCGATTTTATAGAAACAATACGTGGAAAGGGCTACAAACTAACCGGGACGGTTGACTATGAAAAAATATAGCCCCATCATCCGCCGTTTCCGCTATGTCAGAATTGCTGTTATTATCATGATCGCTTGTCACTTACTGGTATTAGGCTTTTCAAGTTATTATTTTTTCCAATCTATCAATGAAAAAACAAGTTTAAAAACCGCCACTCATGCCGCTAACATTATTAGAAACTTACTGGTTGCCAATAAATATGGACATGTAGAGTCCTCATTAAAACAATTAAACGAGCATCGTTTCACGCCTGGATTTAGCCTCAGTCTACAAAAAACAAGACCTATGGATAGTCTTGCGCTTCCACCACAAGAAAATGTTAGCTTGGACAGCATTAAAAAAATGGTAGACATGATAGATCACAAGGGCCACCTTATGGTGACCGTTTACCTTAAAAACAACAATCAGTGGCTCACTATTTACAGCCCTGACAATCTTATTTACTCAACGGGAGAAATTTCTTTCAGGATGGCCTTAACGATTGTCCTACCTGCGCTTGTCACCATTACGTTAATCTATTTTCTATTCTTGCTATACAAACAATTACTGATCACCCTAATTGCCAAAAGAATACGTAGCAATGAAAGCAACCCAGAGGAAGAAGAGGCATGCGATGATCCTTTAAAAGAGCTACAAAAAGAGGTTAAAGAATTAAAGCAAAGAATCAAGGGAATTATAAACGAAGAAACACTGATGTTAATTGCATTATCACATGATATTAACACCCCCATTATGAAACTTCGCCTACACGCAGAAGACATTGTTAATGATGACACAAAACACAGTGTAAAACGCGAACTGGATTACCTTAAAAACGTCGTTGATTCCTCCATTGCTATTAGCAAAGAAAGCACACTTAAGAAAAGAAAAATTGATCTAACCAGCTTACTATACCAAATAAAAGTAAACCGCTATAACAAAGACAATTTCGTCGTTTTCAACTACCCAGAAATCCCCATACCCATTTGTGGCGCACCAGCACTAATTAAAAGAGCAGTTATCAACTTAATCGAAAACTCTTTAAAATACGCCAAGAAGGTAAATGTCGACATTAGCAAAACAGGTGAAACAACAACCATCAGCATTACCGATGATGGACCTGGCTTGCCTGAGAATGAGATTGAACGCCTACTAAAACCTTTTCAACAGTTGGCAGATAGCCATCAAGGCACTGGCTTAGGGCTTGCCATTGTTAATCGAATTATGGAAATGCATGGTGGCAAAATGGAAATTAAAAATATAGAACCTCACGGACTTAAGATACAACTACATTTCTAAAAATAAAAATCACTTAAGTAACAGTAACACCTAAACTTGCCAATATTACTATCACAAAGAAACCAAGCAGAAAACAAGCTATAATCCAAGGCGACTTTTTATCCGTGTGAGAAGGAAGCATCGGTAGTGCCTCCAATCTGTTGACAGGTTAAATCTTTCTGCCGAATTCAAACCTATTAATAAATAACCCAATAACAATGTCATGCAATTTATCAAGTTTAGAAAAACAAATGGTTTTTCTTGCAAGTCGTTTTACTCGTGTGCGCAGCGTTAAATGTTTTCTTTCGATAGCCTGAGTATTACGCTTTCCAACGAAATGTTTGGATTTTGGCAAGTGCCTTTCATATGCGCCCCAGTCATCGGAGTAGTAAAACTCAATGTCAAAGCAACTTAATTTTTTCTGAAGTGCCTTAAAAGCAGAATCTTTTCTCGGCCCAAAATGATAGGCTAACACCGTATGTGTCTGATGATCAATGGCATGCCATAGCTATCTCTGCCAGCTTTTCTTTTTAACAAAGCTCCACATCTCATCGAGTTCTGCTTCTTCAACTTTTACTATGTTGACAGTAACTGGCTCATTATTTTTGCATTTTTCATGCAAGGAAAGTGTTGTTGACGCTTTCCAACTTTTCACCCATTTTTTTTAATTCTCGAATAACTGTATTGATACCAACACCAAGCACCCTGACCGTATCTCTAACACCACTGCCGTTTATGGCCATTTGAATTATTTTTCTCTTTATTTCAGGCAGCCTACCTTTGTGCTTGTAATTATTAATAAATGTACGTTTTCTGCAGCATGTATTTTTGCATAGGTAACGTTGCTTACCTTCTGGTGTTAAACCAAATTTTACTACAGTTGATTCGTCGCATTCTGGGCAGAGCACATTTATTTTTGGCATGACTTATTCCTTATCAAGCTGAAAAGGAAGAGATATTATCATATCAACAGTTTGGAGGCACTACCCACTAATCCTTCAAACGCAATGAAGGAAAAAAATAACATCACCAACCCACTCAACAGTCCTACAGCCTCACTTATCGTATTTTTTTCATATCAGTTATGATAATCTAACTTCCCTAATTATTTTAAGCAGGAAACTTAAGTGAAAAAATCACGGATAAAGTGGGCCTTTTCTTTTTCCCTACTAAATTTTATTTTTTTTTGTATTGTCGGTCTGCGGTATTTCTCGTATGTGGATTACCCTAAAGGTCTCTGGCCTCAGATTTTTTTACTAAGCTCATACCTTGGACAGATGTGGCTTCTATCGTTTATTACTTGCTTTACAATTCCAGTTATTGCTGCATTTTTTTTAAAAAAGCGTTTCTATATTCCAATAACAATATTTATAAGCAGTCTAGCTGTCATCCTATTACTAGTCGACACTGTCGTTTTTACACAGTACAGCTTTCACATCAACGGCGTTATTATTAATATGATTTTTAGCGGTGCCGCTACTGAAATATTCCAATTTAGCCCTTTAGTGTGGGCTATATTTATTAGTATTATTGCTTTTGTTATTGCCACAGAGATAGCGTTTCACTTTCTGTCATCTCGCTATAACAACCTTATCAAGCCCAGTATCAGCATCTTGTTTACCACCAGCATGATTGGCACTTATATATTTTCATTGTGCGTAAACGCCTGGTTTAATGCGTTAGAATATACCCCCATAATCACCTACAACAACATCACCCCACTGTATTGCGACGCCACTGCTAAATCTTTTTTGCTCAAGCATCATTTTATTTATCAAAAAGATATCCAAAAATATCACCAACTCAATCATTTTAAAAAAACAGATAACAAGCGCATAGCATACCCACTACATAAACTTGTCAGCACTCCCTTAACACCTTTCAATATTATGTTGATCGTGGTAGATACATGGCGCGCCGACACGATGAATGCGAGCACTACACCTAATATTTATAAATTTTCACAAAACGCTGCTGTATTTAACAACCATTCAAGCGGCGGAGACTGCACTGAGCCAGGTATCTTTTCTTTATTTTATGGCATTCCGAGCACCTACTGGGATATCATACGCAAGCTCCATCGACAACCCGTACTACTTAACTTTATTCTAAAAAATAATTATAAAACAGCTATTTTTGGCAGCGCCCCATTAACCACCCCACCGTTTGACGCAACTGTATTTGCTAACATTAAGCATTTACCTTTATACACTAAAGGCAATAGCCCATGGCAAAGAGATATAACCATTAACAACAATATGCTCGCTTTTTTAAGAAAGCAACGCATTAGCAAAAGGCCATTTTTTGGATTTTTATTTTATGATGCTGTACATGGATTTAGCGTACCACCAACATTCAAAAAAACATATACCCCGACTAAAATATTTAATTACTTTTCGCTAAACAACAATACCAACCCCACCCCTTACTTCAACCTTTACAAAAATGCTGTTCTATTCGACGACCAACTTATAGGAAAAATATTAACCGCATTAAAAAACTACCACTTTCTAAAAAATACGGTTGTTATTATTACAGCAGATCATGGCGAAGAATTTAATGAAGAGCATAAAAATCATTGGGGGCACGCTAGCGACTTCTCCAAATATCAAATCAAAACCCCCCTCATAGTCTATTGGCCTGGAAAAACCCCAGCTACCTATAACTATGCCACAAGCCATTACGATATCGCCCCGACATTGCTTGAAGATATCTTCCACATCCACAATCCAACAAAAGACTACAGCACTGGCGTTAACTTATTTAAATCTACTGGGCGAGATAATTTTTTCATAGTCCATAGTTACCAATATAGCGGCATCATTGGCAAACACTATATTATCACTTATCTTCATAATGGAAGCTTTACCACAACAGACCAAAGACTAAACCCGATTCCTCAATCAAAGGTCCCTAATAAAACACTAGAGCAAGCTTGGGAAGAGATGACACGCTATCACAACTAGCCATCGTCATCTCTAATACTTAATGAGGCAACTTAACTAATCTTTCAAACGTAGCAAAGGAAATAAAATAACATCACGAATAGAGGCATTATCGGTAAAAAACATCACTAAACGATCAATACCAATACCCTCACCTGCCGTTGGCGGCAAACCGTATTCCAACGCAGTAATATAATCGGTATCAAAGTCCATCGCTTCCGCATCACCTTCAGCCTTTGCCTGCATTTGTTGGCGAAAACGATCTGCTTGATCTTCAGGGTCATTTAATTCAGAAAAGCCATTCGCAATTTCCTGCCCACCGGCGTAGAACTCAAAACGATCGGTAATAAAATCATTATCATCATTGGCGCGCGCTAACGGCGATACTTCACGCGGAAATTCGGTAATAAACGTCGGCTGCTGTAGTTTTTTCTCCACCAGCTTTTCAAACAATTCCGTTTGGATTTTGCCAAGCCCATAACTATCCAACAAATGAATATCATGCTCTTGGGCAAGTGCTCTGGCTTGATCAATATTATCCAACTGCAGAGGTTTAATATCAGGGTTAAAATGCATAATCGATTCACGCAGACTAATACGCGCAAAAGACTGGCTTAAATCGATTTCTTCACCTTGGAACGTAAAGCTCGTTGAACCTAATACTTCATTGGCAACATAACGCATTAACTCTTCGGTCATATCCATCATATCGATATACGTTGCATACGCCAAATAAAATTCTAACATCGTAAATTCAGGGTTATGGCGCGTGGAAATACCTTCATTACGAAAGTTGCGATTAATCTCATACACTTTTTCAAAACCACCGACCACTAAACGCTTTAAATAAAGCTCCGGTGCAATACGTAAAAATAATTCCATATCCATCGCATTATGATGCGTTTCAAATGGACGCGCTGCAGCACCGCCTGCTAGCGGGTGCATCATCGGCGTTTCAACTTCCATAAAGCCACGATCGTCAAAAAATCGGCGAATATGTGCAATTAATTTGGAACGCATTTGAAAAACAGCACGTGGTTTGTCATTAACAATTAAATCAAGATAGCGCTGACGAAAACGTTGTTCCTGATCTTGCAAACCATGAAATTTATCGGGCATAGGACGCAGTGCTTTTGTCAGCAAACACACATTGCTCGCTTTAATCGACAATTCACCCGTTTTAGTCTTAAACACTTCCCCTTCAACACCAATAATATCGCCAAGATCCCAGCCCTTAAATAATTTATAGACACCCTCAGGAAGATTATCGCGCGTAATATAGGCTTGGATTTTGCCTGACATATCTTGAATATGAGCAAAACTCGCTTTGCCCATTAAACGACGCGTCATTATGCGTCCGGCGATTTTTACTTTGATCGCCTTCTCGGCCAAGGCATCCGCATCAAATTGGTCATAACCACTATGCAAATCAGCTGCTAGCTCATCACGCTGGAAACCGTTAGGGTAGGCTTTACCCTCTTCACGCCACTGTGCTAACTTTGCCTTTCGCTGCGTAATCTGTTCATTTTCAGATAATTGAGCGTCATCAGCAGCTTGTTTCTGCTTTACAGTTTGCGTATCAGTCACGGGTATCTCCTCGTCAATTAGCTTTAGCAGCAAAGACTGGTCATCATATATTAATCAAATTCGGTGGGCAAGTTAGACACTTTTACCATATCAAAAAAATGCAGAATCTGTTCTTTCGTCACACGGTGTACAGACAGCGGCGGCAAATCATTGACGGCAAAAAAACCAACATTGGATGTTTCATGACTGGTGGCCGCCTCACCACCAATAATTTCACAAAGGAAAAAGCATTTGT
This sequence comes from Gammaproteobacteria bacterium, assembly GCA_030425685.1. Classification (GTDB taxonomy): domain Bacteria; phylum Pseudomonadota; class Gammaproteobacteria; order Coxiellales; family Coxiellaceae; genus JAUIAD01. The sequence goes on from JAUIAD010000029.1 coordinate 8,014, forward strand.
AAGTATGCGGAAAATGCGGTGGGTGCTGGTGTTTTTGTTTATCAAATAAGGCTAGTAGCTTAGTGGCGCTGACATCAAAACCGCTTTCTTCTTTCACCTCACGAACAACGTTCTCACTCGGTGAGAAATTGACATCGGCCCAACCACCTGGCAAGGACCACAAACGCTCGTCACGTTCTTCCACCAACAAAATCTTATTGTCTTTAAAAATAACAGCGCGCGTATCAAGCTTTGGTGTGGCATAGCCGTATTCTTTATCAAAAAGATCCTTCACAATCTCGGCGGAATAATCGCTATAATGCTCCATAATTTCAGCGGCTAAGGCATAAATGCGGTCGTAGCGTTCATCGCAATAAGTGTCCTTGCAATAAGCACGTCCAGCCTGGGCGATAGCTTGCAACTCCGAAAGCCACGTCAACCACTGTGGATGCTTATCGCCCATCGAACCACCTCATTTATCGGCATATAGGTAAAAGGATAGCAAATCTCACTCCTTTTGCTTTAAACATGCCTCAATAAATAAGTCTATCCCGCCATCGAGCACCGCTTGCGTATTACTTGTCTCTACACCCGTACGTAAGTCTTTGATTCTGGAAGAATCAAGCACATAGGAACGTATCTGACTGCCCCAGCTAATCTCTGACTTGGTCGCCTCCAATGCGGCCTTCTCAGCGTTTTTTTTCTGCATTTCGAGCTCATACAGCTTAGCCTTTAGCTGCTTCATCGCCTGGGCCTTATTTTTATGCTGAGAGCGATCATTTTGGCATTGCACCACCGTATTGGTGGGCACATGGGTAATACGCACCGCTGAATCGGTACGGTTAACATGCTGCCCACCCGCGCCGCTAGCGCGGTAGGTATCAATGCGCAAATCGGCTGGATTGACCTCAATATCAACATCGTCATCAATTTCTGGCGATACAAAAACAGAGGCAAAAGACGTATGGCGACGGTTACCAGAATCAAATGGTGATTTACGCACCAAGCGATGCACACCGGTTTCCGTCCTTAGCCAACCAAAAGCAAACTCGCCTTCAAACTGAATCGTCGCGCTTTTTATACCAGCCACCTCGCCGGCTGAGGCTTCTATCAGGCTGGTCTTAAAGCCATGCTGATCACCCCAACGCAGATACATACGCAATAACATTTCTGCCCAATCCTGCGCCTCTGTTCCGCCTGATCCTGATTGAATATCGAGATAGGCATTTTGCCCATCCATATCCCCCGAAAACATGCGGCGAAATTCGAGATCGGTCACCCTTTTTTCAATGGAGGCAACTTCTTGTTCAAGATCGGCTAGCAGCCCTTCTTCATTTTCCAATTGAATAAGCTCAGACAGTTCCTGACCATCAGTAATACGTGTCGCTAATTCATCCAATCCTAAAACAACCGCCTCCAACGCTGACTTTTCTTTGCCTAAGGCTTGTGCTGCTTCCGGGTTTTGCCAAATATCGGGGTTTTCAAGTTCACGCTGCACTTCTAGCAAGCGCCGTTTTTTTACCTCAAGGTCAAAGATACCCCCGAAGCGCAGAAACACGTTGTTTAAGGTCTGAAAGCTGTTCAGTCAGTTGATTGATTTCAATCATATTATCTTCCTACTTGCAAAATACGTTCAATATTGCTGCAATAGTACCAATAGGTTTTTTGAAATACAAATTGGGCACTTGATGAGTAAAAAAATAAAAAGTAAAGATCTCTACGAGTTTAACTTTGCCCCCGGGAAAATGATTGGCGGCAAATACGAAATCATCAGCCATTTAGGCTCAGGCTGGGAAGGGGAAGTTTACAAGGTGATTGAACTACATACCGGTGTCGAGCGCGCGGCTAAATTCTTTTTCCCACAACGCAATAGGGGCAATAAGGTTGCCTCACGCTACGCCAAGTTGCTACACAAACTATCACACTGCCCGATTGTCACACAATACAATACCCTTGATTACACGCAAGTAGGTGAACAACGCATCACCTGTTTAATCACTGAGTTTGTCAGCGGCACACTACTTTCTGAACTGATTAAACACCAGCCACGCAAAAAAATTGGCATTTTTCGCGGCTTACATTTATTACATGCGCTCGTTTTAGGGCTTGAGGCTATGCATCAGCAGAAGATTTACCATGGCGATTTACATGCAGAAAATATTATTGTGAAACGCATAGGTCTCGGCTTTGAATTAAAACTGTTAGATATGTACCATCATGGTGGCAATGCACGCCGCATCAATATGGATGAAGACATTTGCGACTCCATTCGCATTTTTTATGACGCGCTCGGTGGAAAAAAATATTATGCCTCTCACCCACCGGAAATAAAACAAATTTGCTTAGGATTAAAACGCAGTCTTATTAACAAAAAATTCCGCTCAGCAACGCAACTGCGTATGTACCTTGAAAATATTGAGTGGAAATCAACTTATAGGGACTAGGGTATGGATACCAGAAGCGCCTTTCAAACTGATATGCCCTCCTTTGATTTAGAGGAAAATAATAGCTTTACCATCGGCTATTACACGCAAAAAAGCCCCGAAAGCACGACTCCAAATGAAGATGCCCTTGGCATTATTACCTTTGAAAGTAAATCAATCCTGATGGTCGCCGATGGCGTTGGCGGCACACCAAAAGGTGAGGAAGCTTCAGAAACAGCGATCAAAACTATTATAAATGAGGCGAAAAAAAATCTACTACCACCGCTTAAAAAAAATCAGCTGCGCAATACCATTCTAAACAGCATTGAAAAAGCGAACGATACGCTGCTTAAAAACAATAATGGCGCACGCACAACATTAACAGTATGTGAGATCAATAAAAACATTCTGCGCAATTACCAGATCGGTGATTCTTGCCTTATTGTCTGCGGGCAAAAAGGGCTATTAAAATATAAAGCCACCGAACACTCACCCGTTGGTTATGCTGTTGCTGCTGAAATGATAAGTCAACAAGAAGCCATTCACCACCCAGAAAGGCATTATGTTTCCAATGTAATGGGTGAGAATAGCATGAGCATTGAAATTGGACCGCCTATTGAGCTCGCCCCCAATGACACCATCCTGCTAGCCTCTGATGGTTTATTTGATAACTTTCTTATTGATGACCTTATTGAAATTATTCGCAAAGAATCGATGCAAGAGGTATTAATAAAACTGACTGAGAGCTGCCAACGCATGCGTGAGAAAGATGAAAAGAAAAACTTTCTTAAAGCTGATGATATCAGTTTTGTTATTTGTCGTTTAAATAAATAGCTGGCTATTTTAGAAAAGGCCCATAACCATTATCACACGCTAGCATACCAATGGTACTCATACCAGAGGCATCCACTTCTCTTTTCGCCGGCCCTTGGGTCTGGGGATCAAAAAACCAAAATTTAGTTCTTGCAGGATTCGAATAAAAAATTGGTTCGCCGCTTATAATATCTGTATAACATGTAGTGGGTTTAAAATATCGTCCTGTTCTTATCTGCTCTTTCTGCTGCTGTTGATTCTGTTCTTGCTCGCGGTGTTCCTTAGACTCTTTCTGTTCCTGCTCTTTCGACTCTTTCGACTCTTTCTGTTCTCCACCAATACGCATCAACTTACCCCACTTCTATATTATTTTCTAATAAACGTTTATTAATTGAAATTTTTTTCTCATCCGTATACGTATTCCAATCAATAACCTCACGAAAAGTACGGCCACAACCCACGCAAATCTCATCGCCCAAAGCTGTGGCGCTGCAAATACCAACACAAGGGGTATCAGTTAAATTTCGTTTTCCTGAAATATCCATGACACCCATTGTAGCAAACTAATCAGATCAACCAAAGCTTGAAGTGCTTTTCCCGGCTTTCACTCGTAGACCATTAAATTCAGCATCCTGTTCCAACTCTTGTTGAAATGTAGACACTAAGGTAAAAAAACTAACTTTACGCTTAAATACAGCAAATGCACCTAATTTATCACCCGCAGTATTAACACCATCCTTAGCAGGTTTTTTGGCAGTAGCAGCATGCTTAGACTCCGCAATAAAACCACCCCCTTTGTGACTTTGATTATTTAAAGGCGAGCCTGTTAATGAACTTAATGCCTTAACCCCATTACCATTCGCAGATCCATTTACAACGGAATTAGATTTAGAATCAACTACAGATCCGTCATCTAAAGGACTTTGATCGTCTAAAATTGAAGACGTTTTTTTTAATGAACCTGCTGGGGTGTTTACTGGTCCTCGCAGGTCTTCAATGAAAGTATGCTCATCAGCTTGCGGTAATTGTCTTGAAAACATATTGGTACCCTTTTTAAAAAAATAATTCCTCCCTCACAACACTTCTCAGTCCATTTAGTGGCGAGCATTCTAACCAACCGTTATTAAGTGAATATTAAATCTTGAAAAAATCTTTGCCGAATAACGTTTATTTTTTCACAGGTTAACAAAAGATTGATCGATGATTTGATAGTGTAGTATACTCGGCAATACTTCCTTAATGATGCTAAGCAATAAACTCGTCAGGAGTTCTTACCAACCCTCATTCTACGAGAGGTGTTCTATGAATGACATCAAGCAAAACTCACCAATCTCCTTAACAAATGCCTTACAAGCTGTTAAAAAGCTAAGGCACGCACAAAGATCAGTCTTCTTAGGAGGGTAATATGGAGCTTAATGCAAATGAAATTTCACGCTACGCTCGACACTTCCCCGTTATTGGCAAAGCAGGACAACTAAAATTAAAAGCAACCGCCATACTTTGTATTGGCGCCGGCGGACTCGGCGCGCCTGTGCTGCAATACCTAGCTGCCTCTGGCGTTGGCACCATTGGTATTGTTGATGGCGACTGTATTGAGCTGTCAAATCTACAACGACAAGTTTTATTTACAACCGATGAAATTGGTCAAGCCAAATCAACTTGCGCTAAAAAAAGAATTAACGCATCCAACCCTGAGGTTAAGGTGATTGAATACAACCACTTTATCACCACTGATAATGCAGACACTATCATAAAAGACTTTGATATTATCGTAGACTGCACGGACAATTATAAAACTCGCTATTTAGTTAATGATGCCTGCGCTAAATTAAAAAAACCCCTGGTCTCTGCCAGCATTTATCAGTTTGCAGGCCAATGCAGCGTCTTTAACAAAGGCACGGGGCCGTGCTACCGTTGCTTATACCCCGAACCACCTCCCAGTGAACTTGTGCCCAACTGTGCTCTAGGTGGCGTACTAGGCGTCCTGCCAGGGTTGCTTGGCTCCATTCAAGCTGGCGAAGCAATTAAACTCGCATTAGATATTGGCCAATCCCTATCGGGACGGCTACTCACCTTTGATATGCTCAATGTCACCAGCAAAGAGTATAAAGTCACTAAAAATGATGACTGTCCCTGCTGTCAGCAGGGACAATCATCCGAAGCTTTATTTACAACAACCGATGAAAAAACCACGATGACAGAAATCACTGTCAAAGATCTCTATCAACAACTAGAAAAGACCAACCCTACTGTATTCCTTTTAGATGTACGTGAACCATATGAACGGGACATCTGCACTATCGGCGGTCTATTAATCCCCTTAGCTCAGCTAAAAGAACAATTGCAGCAGCTACCCAACGATCAACAAATCGTTATCTACTGCAAAGCAGGCGCACGCAGCCAAAAGGCAGCGAAATTATTACACGAACATGGATATCAAAATGCAACCAGCCTACAAGGCGGCATTTTACAATGGATTGAGGAGATTGACCCATCACTCAATAGGTATTAACCCTACGCTCCACACCATCAACAGCCATATTAAGGCGAGCAAGTAGCATGATAAACATCACGAACTTTGACTTTATAGTTGGCACTGATAGTAAAGTCACAAATATGTAAAGACTCTTTCGGCTGCGCACCACCACCGGGACAGTCACGATATTTTTTTGAAACGGAGTGCACCAGGTTTTCAGCCACACCTTTATCAACTTGACCACAATAAATAGTTGCTACTTCATTGACACGCCAAGGACTCTTACCTTGAGCGCTTGGCATATCGGCAACTGCCTTAGTACAAGCATGACTAATCAGTTTTGCAACATGTGATACGCACTTTTTGCTGGTAGGCAGCATCAATTGAGAAGGCGGTGGAACTGAGGGCACGGACTGGTGACTAACATCAGCCGCTCCTTCTGCTTGCGTTTGTCCCAACACTACCAGTAAACCCAACACGATGCCAAAACGACTCATCATCGAGGTATCTCCTAATAACCTATTTATACTATAGTCCACTGGCACAAAATCTCACAAATTAGGCTATTATATATTCTAAATTGATACGACCAACCATATAGCTATTCTATCTCACCCACTATTGGTGTATAAATAAAAGTGTTTATGTTGATATAACAAGGAGGTTGCTCAACAATGAAACAGTCTATTAATAACTCTACGGATAATACTCCAAGTACTAAATCTCGCCGCTCCAGCCGTAAGTCTGAGTCCAGCAAAAAGAACAAAAAAGAAATCAAGCTTGAAAAGCATCAGCGTTTACAAGAGTATCTTGACGCCAAACGCCTACAGCAAGAGCTCGATTATATCGAAGGATGGGTTTAACCATCTAACCACCTGCCGCTACCACTACCCCTTAGGAACCGTAGTTATAAGGCCTGAGCATCATTCTCAGCGACTTAACTACCTTTTCTCTGGGAGAGTGGGCAGGCGCTGTTTGACTCAACGCTTTTAAATCCAATCTTTTTTTACCGTCATGCAACGATTTAACCAAAGTATCCAGCTAGAAATCAATTATCTATCTGATTAAAAAAACAATTTATAACTTTTAAATTATAAATGATCATTATTTGATCATTAAAGACGTTGTATGCTAACATGACTAAATCTTTAGCAAACAATAGCAATGTTCGGGGAAGTGAAAAATGATAGATAGGAGCACAAAATATGGTTCTGGCAAACGTTTCGGCGTTAATTGAAAAACTAAATCCCTATGCGCAAGCTTGCCTGGAAACGGCAAAGCAGCTTGCGGCTACGAATCAAAATACCAAAGTTTCTATCTCGCATCTTATGTACCAACTTATGCAAGGCAAATCCAACGACATTAGCCAATTACTAAAAAGACAGGGAATTAGCAGCAACGATTTCACACAGGCACTGGAACTAGAAATTTCGCATATGGAACAAAATGAGTGTGGCGAACCCGTGCTAGCTAAATCATTAATGGATGTCTTACAAGAAGCCTGGATAACAGCATCGATCGAACACAAAACCCAGGAGATTCGCTCAGGGTTTATTTTTATAGCCTTTTTATCCAACCTTAAAAAAACACATTTGTTTACAACAAAGCATCTATTCAAGAAAGTTAATCTAGCGACATTAGCACAAGATATAGAGTTTCTGATAACAAAACCTAACAGCAAATTATTAATTCATCCAACACGCAATCAAAATAAAGCTAGCGATAAAACAGTGAAGATTTTTAAAACCCAATTCAACCATTGTTAGCTTAACACAGTATTATTTCCAAATTCGCAACAATAAGTTTCTGCCATAGGGATTTATCGTTTCAATCAGGTTCCGTAGTATCAAACCATAAGTGATAACAACGGGAGAATATGATGAGACGAACAACTAAATCACAACCAGAAGCTAAACAAACCTTTAATGCCGTTGTTGTAACACCCAATATTGCTGGCAATGTCGCTGCAGCACAACAACGTGAAAGCAAACATGGCGCCATGGTAAACTCCAGTGTTCATAGCTCTGCTCACCTAGGAGGAAAAAGCTACAACCCCAAATTAGGCGGAAGCTGTTCTCTCCAACAAATCATTAGCATATTACGAAACGACGTAACGAATCAACGCCACAGTGGCAGAGATCATTGGCTGAATTACTATTTAAGCTTGAAGTTTGTCGAGAAAAGATATGAAAAATTTCCTGACCATGGAATGCAACTCGATGAGTTTTATACCATTGCCAGCCGCTATTACTCCTTATTAGTGGAAGATGCCAAACTAAATTTTGCCAAAGTTTCAATCCAAGGTGTTAAAAAACTCATTGAATCTAATGTCGAACTATCAAAATCGCAATGGGAAACGTTGCTAAATGATGATTGCATCATAAAAAAATCATACTTTACTAATCAAAAATCATTTAATACTTTTTTCTCTGCATTATCACACGAGAACCAACAGAATGTTCGCTCAGTGTTAAGAACAGAAGCCACACAATCAAAAGAGCAGTTCCTACAGTTCTTAGCGTTCTTTGAACTACAAGATAGCAAAGAGTATGACACTATTGCTCGTGGTGCACATTTTAAAGACCTTTGCGCTTGTAATAAGGCGTGTGATACCCCTGAAGATTTATTAAAGTTTCTTAACCAGCAAAACAAATACAACCGCATTGCTATTATTACGTCACAAGCATTTGCCAGTTATAATCGCTCTGGTATTGCTGCACTCATTGCACAGCCAAATTTTAACGCTGACAACTTTACCATTGATGATTTTCTCACGCTGTTAAACCGACTCGATAAAAATCATCAAGACTATAAAAAAGATGCCGAAAAAATATTAAAGAAAATCGCTTTTTCATTGATTGCCAACTACGACAGCACGATTCGCGCCCTTAAAAATAAAGAGCTTGCACGGCTGCACGCTAGCAGCCCTTTATTCCAACATATTATTCGCCAATGCGCGATCAAGCACGACTATGAAAGAAACAAGCAACAACAATCTCCCATTGCCTTTAACGTCGGCGATGACATCAGCTTCATCACAGAATCCAAAAATGAAGAAAAGTTAGAACTCACCCCACCAACGCACTTTGAACTGATTATTACAGCAAGAAATCTTAAAGAAAATGGCCTCGCCAATTTAGCCGTTGGCACCTATTGCCAAGCAATGAACTTAGGCCAAAATGATATCCATCAAGACACCTTGCAACAAGCATTTACCTTGGCAATAAACAATGGCGCAACTGAACACTACCGACACCTCGATCAGTTATTTAAACGTCACTTTACAGAAGAAACGACCGAATTTGGTTCAAGGAATAATCCATGCGAGATTATTGCCGAGCTGGTCAAAAAAGAACACCAGAGAAAAATACTGGTGCAAGCAAGTGGTCAGGCATATTCATTAGATAGAACAGTAGAACAAACCCTGGTTGGCTATACCCGCTATGTAGTTGATCAAGCAGAGCTAAATCCACTTTGTTTTACACAGCAACTTGAATCATTGAAAAACTCATGGCAATCTGTTCTAGCGTTATTTACACCTGGTAGTCAGAAACATCTGGTGGCGCTTAGCTGGTACGTTTATGCTAGCGGTGAAGATAATGATAACAGCAACAGAACACTAAACCTGCTTTACAACACCTATTTCACTAACCAACAGCGCTGTAATGCAGCTATTTTAAGGCTATTATTAACAATCCAAACACACCCAAACCCTTCGGCAGCGCAAATCAATAAATGCTTTAAATTTCGCAACAGTGAAGACAACGGATGTTTTGCCTTCTTCACTAACCGCTTAAACACGGATGAACAAACGAAAAGTACTATTATTAGAGCGCTAAACTCTAGAGACGCCTATGATCAATTTAATCGACAGGTTGAACCTTTAGAGTTTAGTAATGATAATTTGCAGCATTTAAGAAACACACTTATCCCTGTAGCAAAAGCGTCAACAGCGCTGCTACGTCAACCAACACAAAAAGGTTGGCGTTATTATGGCAAGATGGCTGTTGGCGGGCTTTTAATTGCTGGCGGGGCAGCCTTAATATTATTAGGCATATTAAAGTTTGCTGGCACCTTAACAATGGGGGCACCCGCAGCATTTGGCTTTCTAGCAGGTGGCGTTGCAAGCATCGGCTTAGGCGTGGCATTGATAAAGAAAACCAAGAAGAGCGCTGCAATGCCAACCTGCAAACAGTATACAGGAGGCTTTCTGACAGCAAATAAAAACTATATGACAGATGCAAAAGGACAAGGAGCTCCCAGCGCTCCTCCTCCACCCTACTCGCATTGGCAATATACTGGGCTTTAGTACTGCCCAGGGTCGTAACCACCGCCCGGTGGTCCACCAAATCCGCCACCACCGCCGGGTGGCATGCCACCACCCGGCGGCCCGCCAAATCCGCCACCGCCTGGTGGCATTTGCGGTGGTGGAGGCTGGTATCCAAAGATCGTAAATAAAGCTTCTAATGTAGTGTTTTTCTGCATCATCATATTAATAATGCCTTCAAAATTCATCCCTAACCATTGATGCGCTGTCTTTAGCAGCATCAACACGGGTGTGTGTTGGTATTCAGCTTCTAGATATTCCATACACCGTGTTAATGCTTCTTTTACATCTTCTGGGGAACTGATTCGCGCTGGACCACCACCACCATCCATCGGCATGGGACCTCCTGGAAATGACGCTGCATCATCCCCCATCATAGGCGGCAATTCATCTGATTCTTCAGGGCCTTCTAGGGCTTTAATTCTGCCACCAAATAGCTCTGTAATATCTTCCAAAGGCTCTTTAATGGGAAAGAAGAGATTTTCATTGTCTTCAGGCAGGTCTAGGGCTTGGATAATCGGTTGGAGTGTTGACTCAATATCCTTAATTGAGTTATTAGCGCTTTCTAGCGCTTCATAGAAAGACTTCATCCTTTCCAAAGAAGTCTGATCAAAGATAGCATTAAACTGATCCATCTCCAGTGGCTTTTTTTCATCCTCTTCTTCCAAGATATGACTAGCTTGCCTATCTGGATAAACAATCATTAAGTAGTCCATATAAGTATATAAATGGTCACTACTTGGATTAACTAAGAGAAGAAATTTTAATGGGCCAGCAACTTTTTCACCCAGCCATAAGAGCTGTTTAATAAAAACTATCATGCTCTCTGGGTCTATTTGATCATGAATGCTGGCGACATGATCTACTAATACTTTTAAATAGGATAACCCTTTTGCTAGCCCAAAAATACCATACATATAAACTAGCGCTTCAACCAACCATGCAAAAAATATAGCATTATTGTTGGCTGACTGCGTGACCTCATAACACGAGATAAGATATTTTTTAAAGTCTGAATCTTCAATCGCCTTATTACGAACTTCTTTTAGATCATAATACTCCGGACTCATTAAGGCATCTGGATTTAACCATACCTGTACATTCTCTTCCAACTCCTTGCTCAGCTTATCTGCATCAAGGTCAACGTACCATTCTTTGGGTGCATTACTTTCTAATTTCATAATGGCTACCTACCAATTGTCAAATTTGTTAATGCTTACAATAAAACTGTATTGTCTTTAATAAAATCTTCGGTGTATTTTTACAGCAATGATCACAAAAGGTTTTGTATTTTTTATAATTATACATGCACTCTTTTCTATGATCATAGCACAGTTTACTAATATTATGATTTCCCTTAAAAGAGCTAAAATTAGTATTATGCGCTACTCGCTTTGAACTTGATTTTCGTCTACTGCTGCGGTGTTTTGTTTTTTTATGTGTAGCATGTGCCGGCTGAGTATATTTTTGATAGCTAACATTCTTACTATACTGCATTGGATAATAACGCTTTACTTGCGCACTTTTTCTTTTTTGAGAAGAGCGTGTGGAAGAATAGCGTTTACGCGATTTAGTATGAGCCGTTGTTTTGTGCCTTGATGCTGTTTTGCGCGTACTTGTTTTTACTGGCACAACAGCATGATACTGACTGCTTTTAGGCTTCGTTCCTGTAGAGTGATGACCACTAGACTTCGATGAAGATGCAGGCTCACTATATTTTTCAGGCGCCTTTCGTGACTTTGTTTTTACAGGCACTGCATAATGCTGTGTGCTTTGACTTCCTTGCGTATGCGTTGCACCTGAATGCGCTGGTACTTGCTGCGGTTGCTGTTGATTGACTGGTGCCTCATAAGTCTTCGAATTGCGTGGTTGCCCCGGAGAAGCATAACTCTGCTGATGAGAAGAACCAGCTGCCTTAGACTTTGCTTGATTGACAGGCACAGAATAACTCGTTGAGGTATGAGTAGAAGGCTTAGCCTTTTTATAATGCCGTTTTGTACCTGAATACAAAGGCGGCAAATGGCTTTTACCTGGCACAATGCTGACTTCTTCGTTTTTAACACGATACATATCCGGATTGTTTTTAGAGAACATGTCGTGCTCTGAATAGGACTTGTAGGATTTTTTCGCTTTATAAGGCTCTGTATACTTCGCGTGCGATTCTGGATAGCGATCAGAATAGCGACCAGGATAGCGCGGATACTTATGCGCGGTGCCCTTTGTCATAACAGTTGGTACGGTTGAAACCAATTTAACATTACCTAGTGCTGCCGGTGTGTTGTAAGGAAACTCTGGCATAACTAAAGGTTTGACTGTTTTCGCATCCAAAAGTTTAAGTCCCACATAAAGCCTGACATAAGAAGGCCGGCTAACAATAGACTTAACCCCTTTTGTTTGGTTGGTTTGTGTAGGAATAACAAAAGATAATGACGTACCCAGTTTTTGATTTTGTGGAAACATGGTTGTTCTGTGCCCGGCAATCAATCTAAGTAAAGACCATGGATCTGATGAGCTAAAAGTAGCTTTAGGACCAGACACACTCAAATCACCAGAGCCTGGTGACTTCGGCAACTGTGGAGAATCAGCCGCCCACAGTAGTTCAAAAGCAATCGGATCACCATACTGCCATAAAATACGGTTCTTTGGCTTGCTGGGACTAATGGAACCATTGGTATCACTGAAATTCCAATTTAAAATCTGATCGGCACCGACTTCGTTTGTTTGATTAATGCGATAGACCATCTGCACATAAAATGAAGGCAGCGAAACATTTGTTTTTGCATTAGCTAATAAAAAGTTTAACGAGTCATTGAGCTTTTTCAAAAATGCATATTTCTGCTTTGACTGTATATCCTTGCGCTTTTTATACATGTCTAATAAAAATTTAAGATCCTTATTATACGTAAAATAAAAATTCGACAAGGTAGCGTAGGGTAAAGACTCGGCTCTCATATTCTTAGGAGAAACAAAAGGGAAGTTACCCATTAGATAAGCAGAAAATGCTGCTAAAATCGTATCGTATTTACTGGTTGAAGCCGTAGTAGCCTGCTGAGTACACATACTATACATCTGTGATTTTAGCTCACGTAGTGTAAAGGTATAAAAATCATTACCCGTTGGTTGATTAGCAAGGAAAGCCGGGCAGTTAGAAAGCTGCACCTTATTGATGCCTTTTAAAATAAAATCTTGCAATTGACCAAAGGAATTTTTTAACGTTTTATTCTTTTGGCTCATATTGAATATTTTGGCGGTATTTTGCCAAAATGAAACAACATTACTATTATTATCAAACAGGCTAATAATAGGCCCAGGCACAAGATCAACTAATTGTAACGGCCCTTTTGCCAAACCCACTCCGTCAGATTTCATCACTTGATTCTGCGCATCTAAATAGGATTTCAAATCGTTTGTTGAAGTAACATCATAGGCACGAAACGCTAATGGTTGTTTTGCATCACCGAGGGACATATCCCCTTGCGGAATATAAAGCTTATAACCAAGTATATTTGTCTTTAGCATACTCAAGGTATTGACCGACATCTTGCTGAGAATATTATAAACTTGCTTCTCAGTTTCACTCATGCCCAAAGAGCCTAGATTTTTAGTTAAGCTTTTAAAATAAGGGTAGGCGCTATTAATATTAGAAATCAAAGATCGAAGTAATTGATTACCACCCGCTTGCAGATCAGAAACGGGGATTGGCTCGATGCTATTGGTTAATAAACGCAGCGCTTCATTATCGATGGTCGACTTAATAATTCGATCAACGTATAAAATATCCAAGGGGTTTTTTAATTTCTTTTTATTGGCATTAAAATCTGCATACTTCTGTGTTAAATCAGATACTTTACTTAACTGCGAAATATTTATCGTAAAATTACCGCTAGCCAAGGCTGCCGTGGATTGTTTTTCAATCGGACGGAAATCAATTTTAAAATTATAAGAAACAATAAAAGAAGCTGCTCTGTATAAAGAAAGAAATTTCTGCGATAACGCATAGCCTCTAAAATTGCTGTAATAATTAAAAACTTGCTCACTTAACGGCAAGGAATAAGTAATGTTTTTTCCGACCTCTTCATTAAATCGCTTTATGTATTTTTTATCGTAATCCTTATATTGACTCTGCGAAATTAAATCATTACGTAGCGACTCATTTAACGCTCTTACATAATTTCCAATGCCATAATCTATCATTTGCTGCTTGGTAAACATCTTTTGTTTACCTTGCACATAACCGACAACCGTATTAACAGAGTCTAAAGCGTACTTTAATCTTCCGACATCAACTAAAGCAAAACTTGAACGTTGATTTTGCGCCAATATCGTATTCGCAGAATTTAATGCACTTGATAATGGCCAGCTATTAATAAGTGTTGAACCATATTCGCTAAACATCATCAGCAGCTTTTCAAGTAATGCGGCTTTTGTTTTAGAATAATCAAACGTTTTCAGTTTGTTATAAAGTCTTAATTCTGAGATGCGATTAAGTTGTTCTTTGCTAAAATTTAATTTATCTCCTTTGCCACCAGGTACAAACTTAATTAGCTGATTAATATCTTCTTGTGAAGTTGAACCTGATAGTGAATTATAAATTTTAATAAAATCTAAAACCGAGGTGATATCACTAACCGCTTGATTTAGATTTTGGTATTTGACAAAGTCTTGTAAATTACCGGTATACAAATCCTTCGCAACAATTTGTGGCATATTTAGCACTTCATTAATTTTAGTTTGTGCCGCAGTGTAAAGCACATTCGTCAATAATAAAGTTTGTATATCACTCATCATCTTAGGTAGCGATATGGCTAAAGGACTTACCCACGACGCAGGTAACCACGAGCTCATAATAGACCACTTCTTCTGCGAAACAGTATCATAGAGCCTATTCCATGAAGCCGAACTATCTCCTTTTTGCGATGCCAGTTGTGACATATCACTGGCTGTATGCTCCAAGGGCTGTGTTAACGTTGCAATTTTTTTATCCGACTGATAATCACCCAGGAAAAGGAATAAAAGGAAAATTGACACCAGAAGATAAACAAAAGAATTCTTAATCGCACCCTTAAAAGTATTAGACTTAACAACATTACCCGCTACCGCTTTATCACCAACAAAAAGTTTTGAAAAGAGATCCTTGGTGAAAACCATTTGCGCAGAGTCTGACGTTGCAGCGCCTTCGTCTTTGCGTAAAACAAAATAAATACCACGAACAAAATAACGATCACGACCATAAATAACAATATTGATTTGATCATGCAGTTTATTTTTAAATTCGTCTAAGGTAGCAACTAAATATTCTTTAATAAAGATGGCATTTCTATCTTTGCACTGCAGATCTGAAACGGTAAAAATGTAATCTTTTAATGCATCAATGCGAGGCGACATACTCTCTGTTGCATGTTTCACCGCGTAATCAATACGATTAAGCATCAACGATGCTCTGTTTGTCCAACCAAAAATTTGCCCTGATGCTTTTTCGGGAATACTGTCAGCTAACAGTTTTAAACCTTGAATTTTGTCAGATTGTGTCAAAGTAAAATACAGCGGCAATTGATAGGTGACATACCGCGACACGGTCTGTAAACACTCATTCATAAAGATTAATTCTTCTGAAGCTTCGGGCACTCCCCCTTCTTCTTTTTTGTCCTCCTTTTTGTCTTCCATTTCAAGCTCAGCATCTTCATCATCTTGCGCAATCACACAACCCGGTGCGATCTCAGCGCAAGCGAAGGTAAAGAGCAACCCATCTACTTTTCGTCTTTTGCGATATTTTTTTAAATTGGCAAAAACAAATTTTATTACTTCTCTTAACTCAGTTTCTTTTAACTTACCATCTTCGTATTGTGCATTTATCTCAATATAAATGCCTTTACCTGAGATCCAGATAATACAGGGATCGCCCTCTTTTACTAAAGGATAGCCAAAAGGAAAATACAAACCAGAATCACGCACCAAGGTAGATTTACCGCTACCCTCTTTTCCCAATAGAATATAGACTGGGTAGTCATATAACGAAGCATCATGTTTCTTGCCGACAAGTTGCGTTGCCTCTTTGAAGATTTCTTTGACACGTTCACGCTTACGGTTATACGAAAAGAAGTTAAATATCGATTTAAAACTTTCTTTGATGCCTTTCCACGTTACCGTGGGACCTGTCACTTTTCGCAGTTGTAATATTAAATAGACGATAAAAAATAAAGCTGCGGCAATACAGGCTATTAACAGAATATACTGCGACACCGTCATGCTTTTTGCGCTTCTAAGGTTGTTAACGAGCCTCTAATTTTTTTCGATATGCCCCTAATGGCACCAGAATTAGTCTCCCAAACAAAAAAGCTTAAAATGATAAACAAACCACAAACAAGCAATATTTTCCGTTTATAACGGCTGATGATAGGTAACAACTTAGGCTTGGCTTTGCTCATGATCTTTTTATAGTTACCTGGAAACATATTTTCGATGGTTCCGTAGATCGTATTGGCCTCACCTAAATAAAGGCAGAGTCTATTTTTTTGTGCGACAATTTCTTCGACATTACTATCACGGTACTTACCTCTAAACCCAGCGCCTAGCATGATAAGGTACAATTTTGCGAGCTGTTTATTGCGCTTGGTACGATATTTTAAAGCCGCATCAATGCGATAAAATATCTCATCACCCGCATCACGAGTCGTAAACATGCGATATTCAATCAAGTAGTTTCGCCATTCATCACCACCAAACCATTCCGTATTGAGCAAGGCTTCATCAATATAGACTGCGTAGATATAGCGGATTTGTAAAATAAAATCATTACTGTAAACCCAGGCAGAGCTTTGTAAATTCTGTATAAACTGCTCTATCTTTTCACACAAAAAGTCTTGCAGCTCTTTTAAGTACACTTGCTTCTTGGTTGGATCATGAATAACTTCAGATTCTACTTTTTTTAAAGACTCAAATTCAGTTAGCTTATCCTGTAGATCATAAATTAACTGATAGAAATAGCTAACGGCTGGCGTATAGCTTTTATCTTTCTCTATCAGCTCTTTTATGTCAATCATCTACACCTCCTGCTCGGTTCCGTATAGATAAACTGAATCAACTAATTTTTTACCCATGGCAGCCATATTATCGTGCAAGAGCACATCATCACCTTCAGCAAGCGTGGTGTCATCCAGCTCAACCTGCATAAGATAAATAGCACCGGTTGTAAAAACACTCTCGTCTGGTGAGCGCTCGATGACTTTTCGATCTGCACCATGCGTTCTCGTATGGAAAAAATGGTGCAAATTTGCACGCGAGGCAATAACCAGCCGGTCTGCCCACTCTGCAAATGAGCTTTTATTGTCGAAAAACTGCCGCTTAACGCCGAGAATCAGCGGTTGCCCCGGTTTTATATAACCCTTATCAACGACAAACTCACCTTTCTCATTAATGTCGATAATAATCGCGCTACATAATGGAACCAGCTTCTGTAAGGCGACAACAATCTTATTAACAATAGCATTTAACACGCTATAGATATCATCATGATCGTAAAGCTCAATGGCGCTAGCCTCAACAAAGCTCGATAATTTACCGAGAATTGTATAAAGAATAAGATACATGTCATAAGGGTGCGCAGCATCATTCTTACTATTGGCCGTTAACTTAGCAAGATCACCATAAATATTACTGGTGGTGTATTTTAAGCGATAGGTGTCGACCAGCTCATCCTCGCGCGATGCACCAAATTTGCTCTCCAGCATCGACAGCTTAAGGCTGATTTCCTCAACCACCTTGCTCAACCATAAACCCAACTGGTTATTTTTTTTCACCAAAATGGTTGGCGGGATATATTTTGTTTTTTTCCATACCCCTTCAGAAATCGACACCTCCAACAAAGGCAATACAGAAAACCCCGGCTGGACATCTTGTTTACCAAGAAAAAGTTTACCGTTGGTTTCTAATGCCTTGTAGGCGATGCGATTATCGTGATCAAAAAGATCTGCTTTAGGGTCAACGTTTGAAATCGTATAGCGAGAATCTGGGTGTTCAGAGGTTAACTCATTAACACCTAAATACATCTTCAAAGAAACGACTTTTTCACCCGCCTCCTTAAAGCTTTTGCTTAACTTATACCCACTTGAAGCATAATCGTAAGAAAAATATAGGCCATCTGGTAAAATAGCCTCCAATGTGTTTATTCTCAGAGTCCCCACCTGAAGTGCTGACTCATCGATATCTAGCTTGATAATACCCCAATAAAAAGGTTGAACAAGCTTAAAACACAACATACTGAGCTGTTCGAGTCTACTGTCTAGCTGTTGAAAGTGTTGCGGGTGCAGCATCATCCCTTCATGCCAATAGACTGCTAGTGGCATCCTGTTTCCCACGTAGCATCCCTCCTTTGAAACAATGACTTGCCTTATAAAATGCTAGCACATGGGACTTTCAAAGTATAGATTTACAATATTTTGATCAGCCGTTATTTTTTAGTCGAATTCCACCCAGGTTCGCCAGGGTTAATACCCCCTGAATACTTCTGCGTCGGGTAATAACGCTTGGGTTTTGGTGGCGGTGGCGTTTTCTTCTTAGGCTTAGGTGGCGGCGCCTTCGTTGCTTTATCATCAGACTTAGCCTGATTTGACGTCGCTGGTGATAGTTGTGGCTCAGGAACGGGCTTATCATCCGTGGTAGTAACACTAATCGAAGACTTTTTAACAGTTACTATAATATAGTCTTTAGGATCTTTAATAACTGCCCGCCCGGCTTTTGGCTTTGCATAATTAGCAAAAACGACAATACCCTCGACATCATCGAGCTCACTACCAGGGCGCACAACATCGACGACTTGGCCAGGCACTAGCTCCCATTGAATCGCTGAAAAGGCACCTGGATTAGAATTTAAGAGCTCTTCGTATTTTTGAAACCACTCTTGGACTTTCATCTTCTGTAGCTGTTCAAGCATTTTCTTATCATAAACAAAGACCATCATCACAGTCATCGCGGTATTATTGTTCATATCTTTTGTTGTATTAACCTTGACGTTAAAGTTGTCAGGGCCACAACCTGTTAAAAAGAAAATCATCAATAATAAAACGGCAAGCCGTCTGAAACGAAATAGCATATCCAATAGCCTTTGGTGAAAACAGTAAAATAGTCTACAGTATTCCAATCTATTGCGAAAGAAGCAATGTGGAACATACTTGACATCATCACCGACAACATAAATCAAAAAAAGCATCGACAAAACAACAAAAAACGAATAGATTATTGGCTCACCTTGTTAGTAGCTCCCCATAGCTACGTAGTCACCGCTAATTTGCAATGGAGAGGACGCCAAAATGCGAAGAGTTTTACGAGCGATAGGATTTTTACTTCTGTTAGTATCCACCAACACCCTCGCAGCAGGCGACCAAATTGGTTCTGTGCCACCACCATCCTTTGCTAACGAACCGGCATTCTATATTGAGGGATACTTTGGCTACGCTTTTCGCGACTGGCCTGCAACCCTTGGCAGCCCCTATAACGGCGGCATCTCAACCGCTACAAGCAACGGCACTGGCGGCCTTATTGGTGGTGGTGCTGCTGGCTACGCCTTTAAGAAGTGTCTTGCTGCTGAGCTTGGCTGGTTTCACCTACCCACGGTTTCTGGCGCAGTCGCCGCCGGCACCAATACACTAAGCAGCTGGTCACTCTATGGCGCAGCAAAACTAATGTGCCAAATCATGAAAATCAAAAGCAAGCCCGTCTATACCTTTATGAAATTTGGCATTAGCTTTAATTACACCAGACCCGATGGCAGCTGGCCTGCTGTAATTACCCCAGGCACATCACTAAATGGCTTTTCGATATTCGCAGCTTCTGGTGTCTACGCTTTTGTGATGAAAAATGTGTATGTTGGTTTTGAATATGCCTTTATTCCGGGGGAAGATTTTTTCACCTTCACATCCGAAGTAGAGGAAAACAACCAATTCGCTTTCAAAAAGCCTAATGCGAATCTTCTACTGCTGATTGTTGGTTTTCAGATGTCCACTTAGTAACAGTGATTTGTCGGTCATATTTGCTTTGCTCAAGTGCATAGAGCCAAGAGTTCTTACCCAACATCACATCTTTATAATGTGATATAGGCTTTGGCTCAATTTCATCACAACCGATATTGAAAACAATCCTCGAGACCTTAACGCGCGAGAAGCTTTCAACAAAATCATAAATAAAATCCACCGTCTCAGATTTTGATGCCAAATGACGCTCATAATCCTCAAACGTCATACCAGCAACTTCAACATTGATGTAAGCATCATCCACAACACAGCTTTTACCCAACGTCGCTGCAACACCCAAAATGGCTGAATCTGTACCCAAGAAACTTAATTGCCCAGCCATCAAGGATACTTTCTTGCGGATAAAAGTATGCAACATAACAGGCTTATTTAAAATCTCAGACAGTGCGCCTTCAATATCATTTTTAGAGCGCACGCTGCGAATAAGATGATGCATTTTTGTAAAAATAACGCGATCACTGATATTTAAACACTTGCGCGTCGCTCTGTTGTACCACCCAGCTAAGGCATAAATAATTTTACACTGCCTAGATTTATCAAAAGGTTCAAGGCACAAATCAACCTGATATTTCTGATGCGCCTGAAACAATTTAGATATCAAGCGATTGTTATACATATCCAGATAATCACGAATACCATAATTCTGCCGACGCGCCAGACTTAAAATATAATCTGTATAATGCTGCGGTAACGGGCCAATGGCACCTGCTAAACCCATAATAGAAACACCAAGCACCACCTTGCCATTTTCATCACGGCTTACTTTATTAATTAACGAACCTGGAGGCACCCAGGTAATATTAGAGGTAAAGCGCAAATACTTGTTGACCAGCTGGGAATAATTGGGCAGAAAATCAATCCGACGGCGTTCTTTTTTAGTATAATGCCGCAAAACCATATCAATAACGGAAAAGGTATTAATAGGCTTACCTTTTACCTTATTAATATAATCTATTAGATCAGCTTTGTTCTTCCAGTTCTGATAGGCCATCTCTTCACCTCAACATCAGAATCAATATATCTCAGATGCGTTTGCGTAAATGAATTCACTGCATTAATGGTCGAAAAAAACTTCTCAATAACAGCACCAAATAAATAAGGCACACCACCAGAGTAGTTTTCAGGATTAACATCTAAAAATACTTTATAGCCGCGAATAAACGTCGGGTAGAAACCAAATTTCATTGGCTCGACCGCCTCTTTCAGCTCAATATTTTTTAACGCACCAATATTATGCTCAGCAACATTATTCTTAAAGCGATTAAGCGCGCGCAAAATGTCTGTAATAGCTTTTCCGGAGTTAACATCGCATATTGAAATTTGATCGAAACGCAAACACGAATAGAGCAACCACATCAGCTTAGTATCAAAGATTGGCGAGACGCGTTTTGACAGTGCTGAAATAAGCGAAACGCTTTTTACAGGAAAAACATCTTTAAATTTTAATTTTTTTGACTGCTCTAATAAATCATAATAATCAAAACAAAGGCAGTTTATTTTTCCATACGCTGTATAACCAGCTTGATGGAAGTACTGATGATCCTTATTAACAAAACTAACAAATAGTTCAGACTTATTCATATCTTTAAGAAAAGCCTCGGTTCTTTCATACGACCAAAAAACACTCTCATCCGTCATATTCGATTCAAAATCAAATAAAGATAATATTTCCCGCGTGGCTTGCTTTGCTTTATGAAAATAAATATTCTCAACTGAATGAACCTCAAGCTTATCATTATTTTTATGACTCGGTAACAGTTTATAAGCACGCTCAACATCACTAATAGGAAAAGGTGTTGAAAAGTGCGATGAGATATTAACAACCGGAGAACAGTTCATTAACAAAGAGTTTTGATCGATATCAGGGAAATCCACCACCTGATCAAAAACAATATGAAAATTCATTTCATCAGTAAAGTCTTTGTGGAAATCAACCTCAAAAAACATAAACTTTCTTTTAAAATAAATATAATCAAATAATATATCCAAACGACTTCGATGTTGCTCTGGCACATTGATTAAACGCTCATCGCGATGAAAGCCAACCGGATGAATAGCCTCAGGCCCTTTACGCGAATTTATCGTATTATCAATGGAGGTAAGGACGTGCCTAACATTGCAAAACATCGCTTGATAAAAATTACTGGCTTCTAAGTCTTCAAGATTGATATAAAACCTTAGCTTTTCAATTTCCAAGGTATTAATTGAAATTTGCGGACTGTTGATATTGATGGTCATCATCGGTAACGTGCCAAATTCCTCAAAGCCAACCACGGTATTCGCTGGCCTGACATCAATATCACTCACAACAAGGGGCCACATCGTGGTGTCATAGACAGTCCTAAACTCATAACTTTTTTGCGGATCGGCAATGGTTTCAATAACACTACCAGCAGGGACATGAACACCCTTTTTCTTAGCACAATCAACAATATTTGCATCCATATGTGTGATAGCACAGGAAGGAACCGGACTACTCAGATTAGGGTATAGGCAATTGGCAATAAAACTTATTAAATGCGGATATTCAAGATCTATATTTCTTTGTATCCTAGCACCAATAAAAGCAAAACTTTCAATCAGCCTCTCGACATGCGGGTCCTTGACCTCAAGCTCATCCATATTAAGAAACTTGGCCTCATCAGGATAACGCTTGGCGAACTCTGCTCCCTCTTTTTTAAGGTAGGAAAGCTCTCGCAAAAAATAATCATAGGTATTACTTTTTTCTGCCATAACGCTATTTTCCTAACAAAGTTCGTCAAATTAAATGCTAGCATATATCAGCATTCACGTATATCACCTCAAATTAGCCCATGTTAAATTCCGGAAACAATTTTTTTCTTAACACTGATATCAAGCATATAGCCAGACCCACGGATTGTTTTCAGAATAATAGGGTTTTTAGGGTTATCCTCAATTTTTTTTCGTATGCGACTTATTAGTGTATCAATACTGCGATCATAAGAATCTTTAGTATCATTAGTGAGATTTAAAATTCTATCCCTACTCAATACACGTTTTGGATTTTGCGCCAACACATACAACACACCATATTCAGATGGTGGCATCGTTGTAACCATAGCACCATCTTTACTTAAGATATGATTCGAACAATTTAATTCAAAGCGGCTAAAATAAAGAATTTCGTGCTCCGCCGCTATATCGACTTCTTTATTTTTATATCGCTTCTTTTGCTCTAAGCTTGACTTTATAAAAGCTAATAAAACACGTGGATGAATAGGCTTTGTTAAATAGTTATTGGCACCAAGTTCCAAGGCAAGTACTTTATCAATATCACTCTCAGAACCGCTTAACATAATAATTGGAATGGAAAAGTTTTTACGCAAGCGTTTACAAACATCTAGACCGCTTATTTTCGGCAGATTAATATCCAAGAGGATAATGTCAGGCACCCTCTCTTCTATGAAAATATCCATCTCTTTTTCATTGCGAGCATTCTCAACCACAATATTTTCTTTTTCCAGTAGCTCAGACAAAGAATTGCATAATTCCTTATCTTCCCCCACTAGCAATAATGTGGATGCTGTCTTCTCCATACAGTCACTCCAATTCAAAACTGTTACTTCAGCGCATCACATATGGCGAAGATAATAGTTCAGATAACCCATCGACTACAGTTTACCTAACATCTTTCCTTTTAGCGGTTTACCAGCTTTGAAAATCGTTTTAGAACGCAAAGTACCATCTGGATTGTACTCTGCCATCGTGCCATGCATCTTACCCTCAGCATAGTGTGTTACTTTGCTCATTTTTCCATTGATAAAATACTCCACACTAGAACCATGAGGTTTTCCATTTGAAAAACTTTGCCGTTTTAATAGCTGTTTAGAATCGGTATAAAAAGATGACTCCCCATGACGTTTACCGTCAACAAATTGCTCCTTTAACAGCAAATTAGAATTGGGGTGAAAGGCTCGTGCTGTACCATCTAATTTACCCATCTTATAATTAGACTCATAGGCCAACGCACCTTTTTCATAACTACGGAACTTACCGTGCAGCTTATTAGCTTTATATTCAACAGAGCGAATTAATTGGTTATTTTTATCAAAAACAGAGAGCTTACCATCGAGCTTACCATCAACATAATTCATCGTTTGCTTAGGGTTAGTTGTTCCCGGGTGGAACACAGTATATAGACCATGCAGCTTCTGATCTGCATTTTTAAAAAAACGCTCAGTCACAAAACCTTCTTTTTTTACTTCAAACATCTGTAGATCAGACATCAATTATCTCCTAAGAATTTATATTAACGATAGCTCCCTTAACAGTAGTTGGACCTGAGCCTTGAACCGTAACCATGGTGCCTTTCACCTCCGTACTAGGACCACCATTGAGGGTACCAGACGCTGTTCCTTTGGCAGCAAAGTCTGTTCCTGCATTAATATTGGTAGCCGTTTTTGAGGTCATCGCACACTTAGCACTACTATCAACCGTAAACCCATTTGCATCGAGCTTAACAGTCGTTTCTTTAAATTTAAGTGTCATACCATTTTCATCCATGACGATGGATGTCACAGCATCTCCACTGGCACTCGCTTTGTATTGAATAGTAATTTTCTTAAGCGATGTATACGTCATTTCATCCTTACCAGTAACCGTCGTTTTACCGGTAATTTTCCCGATCATATCACCACCAGCGAGCTGCACATATTGCTGACTGGTTGCTGTGGTATCATCATTAAAATAATAGGCATTATAAGTAGGCCACTTGCTATCATCCGTTGCCGGCGTTGTACCTTGCGCTGACGCATCAGCACCCACTTGTGAAGACTGGAATCCAGTAATATTTTTGTCCGTACTCCAGTCAAAGGCCGGCATATTTTGCTTGTTATAAGCCTGAGAAACAACAACAGGCACGCCATCTGGATGCCCATCAGTAAATTCAATCAACACCTCGGTACCTTCACGTGGAATACCAAAGTAGCCCCATTTCTTCGATGCATGCATAGCAGCAACACGAACTTCAATAGGCGTTTTTGTTTTACAACCATCAAAATACAATGTCGAATAGGCCTGACAAGGGATGGTACTTCCACCCGAAGAACCACCACTACTATCAGGCGTTGAAATCTGATTGGCGGTAACCGTATCCTTTGCTTGTGTTACCTGACCAATAAAATGGCCTGACATATTAGGAATTGGTTGCACACGTGCTGGCGCGAAAATTTTTGTTGAGGGAATCGCTTCGACAACGTTGGAATAGCCTCGCTTTACGGTAAACCAATGCTCGATTGCTATAGGTTTATAACTACCTTTATTTTCTAAATTTAAACTGACTGACTTTAAGGTCTCAATGGTGAACTTCTCATACAGTTTAATAAAAGGATCGAATGTTTCAATCACCACCACCGCTGCAATCGCCTCGAAATGCGTTTTTTTAGCATTAGCAATTCGTTTACCCGATGCATCAGCGGCAAAACTAACAGCAAAGTAACTTGCCTCATCGGCAGCATTAATACCCTCAGCACTACCCCCAGTGCTAGCGCC
Source organism: Gammaproteobacteria bacterium (assembly GCA_030425685.1). GTDB lineage: Bacteria > Pseudomonadota > Gammaproteobacteria > Coxiellales > Coxiellaceae > JAUIAD01. The sequence continues at coordinate 33,568 of JAUIAD010000029.1, forward strand.
GCCACCACCTCCAGATGAAGCACTTTCCCCTGAAGCCAGTGCACCTGTACCAGGATCATATTGACTAACCTTACATTTGGAGGGGTAACTGCCTTCTCGTTGAATTAAAGAAATAGCCACATTCCTGGTATAACGATTATTAAGGAAAGGATCGAGATTATCGATATGGTAATAATTTCCCATCGTATTAAAATAACCGGATATCGGTGGAGGATCATAAATAATCATCTCAGGTGTCGAACTACCTCCACTCGAAGGCCCATCAGCTGCATCCGTAATATTTAGTTTTGCCGTACCATCTTCCGCATAGGTATAGTACCAGCAAACTCCTTCTTGCTCTAAAACACGATGCAGAAAGCCCTTAAAAGATTCTTGATAACGAATACAATATTTTGGTTTATCGAACGAACTGGCTTGCGTAATATTTTGCGCTGGCTTTGTGCCACATGCTTTTTCATATAACGAAGCTAGTAAATCAACACGCGTTCCTGTACAAGGAAAAATACCACTAAAGATATCAGAATTACGCAAATAATCTGTCGGCGGAACCAGCTTTACCCGATAATGGTTATAAATTTCATTAAATTCTTGAACCCCACGATTCATGGATTCTAACTCTGTTACTACACCTGCAAAATAGCGTGTAACTTTAGCATCCCCATCAGCTGTTTTAGCTGCAGTTATTGATAGCACCCCTTTTTGGCCCTGTATATCAGTAAATTTTGTTTTATCATCTTTCACTTCAATGCGAAAATGAATTTGGAAAAAATAAGAGCCGCATAAGCTCTCCTTACCATGAAAGGCCAAGAGATTAGTAGTGTCTACCTCTACCAATGGTTTACTACCCGATGAGCCAAATAGCTTTAGCACACAGTCTGTGGGACGATAATTGGTCCATTTGTCACTAGGCATTGCTTCTTCTCTCCATCTAATTGATGCTTTAATTGCATTGATTCAACCATCAGACATATTTATGCATTTTTCATATCAATTATAGTTTATAAAGCATCGTTTACTTTTATTATTATGTATAAATTATATACAATTTATGATGTAAAAAACAGCCTCGCTCTTGGGCAAAGCAACGCTCTTACAAATCATTTTAAAATTCATAGCGTTAATTTTTAAACCGACCATATGCTATAATCTGATTAATGGCTGAATACGTATATCGCTACAATTTGACGCCCTTTTTATATCGCTTTGGCGATCCTGCTAACCAAGCAGAGCCAATCGAGCGAGAAGAATTCCTTTACTACGTTTTAGAAGAAGTAAAATTCATCATTGCAAGCCGCTGTGGATTTCGCATGAGCGACTTTGACACACTCTTTACCACCGTCAATTATGGGATACCTGACTTTGGCGCCCTAGTAAAAGGTAGCGTCAAAAAGGAACTCCCCTTGCAAATAAAACGCGCCTTAACATCCTTAGAGCCTCGTTTTAGCGACATAGGAATAGAATGTTCTGTCGATGAGATGCATACGCTGCATATTACTATTCAAGCGAAGATCACGAAGCCTCTAGATTCCAGGCATAAAATAACGATTCACATTACACCAGACCGAAAAATAGTCGGGGAAATCAATTAAATCACTTTATTTAATATGCGCTGCTAAGCAATGACGCCCCAAAAAGAGGCCTCATTGCTAGACAGCTATCTAGGTATGTATTAACTACCTGCTTGTGGTTTCCCAGCTTTACAGACTGTCTTAACGTTACCTTCAATACGGCAATGTACATAGTCATAAATTTGTTTACCAGAACCTTCAAGGCCTGATGCACGAGTTTGACCTAGTACAACGACGTTTGGATTTTCGAGTTCAAGAGAAATTTGGTTATTAGCTACTTCTTTTTCGCTAGTATCATATTCTTGATTCTCAATAACAGCGCCTAGAGTTTCACCTGTGGTACCACCAGCTGCATATTTACCAGTAAAGGTATCTGCTTCAGTAGTTTCCATCAATAAAGTGATATCAATCGCTTTTTTCTGTTTGTATTTTTTCTTTCTCATTAGATCAGCAAAGTCTAATGTTTGGTGAATTGCAGGAACCCCGCCTTTTGCTTTGTTACCAAAGCTTGTTTCACTTTTTGAAAAACTACCACAGTTTGTGAGTTTTACTGTTGAACGACAGTTATTACCACTTGGTGTCGTTGCCGCCGTCACGTTAGACGTATCTAAATCAATTGCTTTTGCCTCAGCCATGTTTCTTTCCTCCAGTTATTATTGGTCATTAGTTATTTTAAAAAACATTGTAGGAATTCTTTTCAAAGGCGAAACTAGTTCACAATTAGATTCTTAAGTGCCTCTGAATTCTTACACTTAATATAGTACATTATTAACTTTTCAAGATTTTGTCCAAATTATGTCCAGTTTGTGTCAAGGGGTTCTGAGGGGTGTTTCGGTATATATATCAGTTAGTTATCTATATATCAGTGACTGCTGTAACTAAACAGTCGATCAATTTGATATAATTTGCCAAATTTCTTGTTGGAAGGAGGCTCTATTCAACCTTTTGTGTCACCATAGCTAAATTTTTATCTTTTCGGGGTTTGAGATTGATCATATTTGCTGCTAGCGATTATTGTCGGTTAACCACCAACAACATATTAAACTGGCACAAAAAGTTAGGCTAAAAGATCCCATTCGCTGCCATCAGATAAGGTAAGTGTTAAACTAGTCACTTGAGAATCCACAGCAGCATCTTCATCATTGAAAACCCCAACACCCACTTTAGAGCTTCCATAAGGTGTCGAGTTAAAAGTGTAACTAAAGGCACCATCAGCACGAATAACAGAATCAATTTGACTCAACGTACCTGCTTGGTTTTCTTGTGTAATAAGAACAAAATCATCATAAGTGCTGCCTGGCGCCCCATCATTATCATCAAACACACCATCGATGGTAGCTCCATTAAGTAAATCTGAAGAAAGCCACGACAAAGTCACATAATCACCTTCAAAAGGATCTAGATCACCACCGCTTGCGCTATCTAACTGCCCTTGCGTTATCCCTAGAGCACTCAGCACAGCGGCTCCAGACTCTGGTGATTCAACACCAAATACCGAAAGCGCTTGCGAACCTGCACCAAAATCCATATCAACCGCATAAACATCCACTGTATCAGTAACTGAGCTATAAGCAGTACTACCTCCATTTACCGTAGTATCGGCACTATCACCACTTGATAAACCATCACTCATATCCCAAGCTCTAAAGGTAAGGGTATCATCAATAGTTCCTGGAGAACCCGTAGGAGTATCAAAATAAAGTCGCGCACTAGTATCCAAAAGAAGAGCATTACTATCAGATACTCCAGATATTTGACTCCAACTAGCACCATTATCAGTGCTATAGTACCAATCACTACCTGCACCTATAACACCTGTAACAGCTATACCAGCAACGGCACCAGTATCAGGATCTGTTACATTCCCAGATAAGCTGACTATTTCCGAAACTAAACTGCCAACTGCGCCAGAAGGTATACTTAAAAAATCACTATTTAGTTGAGGAATTGAAATATCAGCAGTCATTCCAGCTGCATCTTTAGAAGCATCAAGAACAGGGGCGTCATTAATACCATGTATAGTAACAGTGACTGTAGCAGTATCAGTGCCACCAAGGCCATCTGAGACCGTATAAGAAAAAGTGTCTACAGCAGTCTCACCTGGATTCAAATAATCAAATGCATTGCCAGGATCATAAACAATTTGCTGCAATACACCGCTTCCACTTTCTAACGCCAAATAATCAATACTTTCTGCTCCCCCATGATTCATTTCAGGATCATCAGAAATATCTTCTTCAATATTCAACGTCGCTTCCGTACTTGTAACTTCAGCACGCACACTTGCATCGTCACCACCATTAAAAGTAGATATTTGTGCGAAAAAATTAGGATTAGCACCCAAGTCATTTGGCGGACTAGGAAAAACAACTTGCGTGTCACTATTATGCGTTACAACCGGCGCTGTTTGTCCAGAAATAAAATTGAAATCTGAAAATGAGGTTGTCGCTTGATCAACTGCCAAATAAGCTATAGTTTCATCAAGAGGCAAATCTGTTGTTTCCGACTCATATCGCTCTAAACCAAAATCATAATCAGATGCTGACGCATTATCCTGACGTATTTTCAAAAACTCAATCCCATTATTATCTGTTTGCACTTGGCTAATAATTGCGGGGGTCGCAGCAAATGGTACAATAAAAGCATTATTTTCAAAATCGGCACCGTTTAATATGATATTGTTTGAATCAACAGTGCCAACATTCATCACACTACCATCAGCCAATACATGATACCCCTTCTCTATAGCAAGGTAGCTAACACCTTCAGCCACATGCGAGTCATCAAAGGGAAACGGTTCACTTAATGTCACATCAAAAGTGTCAGCACCAGCATCAACATCGCTAACACGTGCAATAACAGGCTCACCATCATTCTCAGTAACAACAAATGCAAAGGCAGCAAAATCAATTAAATCATTACCCAGATTAACTGTCATACCAGAATCTGGCATAGCGGAATTCTGCCCAAACTCACCTATCACCTGATTAAACACCACAGTTCCGACAGTACCCGTATCATCAATACTAATAACGGTAAGCGGATTACCATCAGGATCTGTATCATTACTAATTAGGAAATCAGTGTCTATGGATACAATATTATTTTGATCGGTATATACATCATCGTTTACGGCATTTGGGGGGTTATTATCGTCGTCAGTAATGGTCGCTGCGATAGTTGAAGTACCTATTGTTACACTACCTAGCGATGGATTAGAAATTTGAGCAACAACCGTCTCTGGGCCTTCAGCATCTGGGTCATCAAAGACCTGCACTGTATAAGACCCTGTGGTAGCTCCATTAGGTACGCTAATCTGTGCGCCAGGGGGTATGACATCGTAATCAACCCCTGCTGTCGCTGAGCCCAAACCAGTATCCGACAAATCAAAAGTAATCGAACTACCCGTGTTGTTGGGAATATCCAAAGTCACGGTAAATTCAATGTCTATAGGGCCGTTTTCGTTGCCGTTGATTGTGACTGATAAATCTGCTGTTGCCACCTCATCATCGGCTATCGTCACCGTCGCCAATGCAGGGTCCACGCCTACCGCAGCATTACTCGTACTAACCAACTGGATCGTAACCGTCTCCGCCGACTCTAAATCCACATCGTCCAACACCGTCACGTCAATCGTCGCCGTTTGCATTCCCGCGGCAATATCCACCGTACCGGTCAACGCCGTATAATCCGCTCCCGATGTCGCCGTGCTACTCACGTCCACCGTGTACGTTACCGTGATCGGCACACCCGTGTGATTGATGGTACCCAAGTCCACCGTAAACTCACCGTGCGTCCCCGGCTCGCTCGCGCTTGGCTGACTCGCACTCACGCTAACGGTTGCCACCTCATCATCGGCTATCGTCACCGTCGCCAATGCAGGGTCCACGCCTACCGCAGCATTACTCGTACTAACCAACTGGATCGTAACCGTCTCCGCCGACTCTAAATCCACATCGTCCAACA
>JAUIAD010000063.1 GCA_030425685.1 Gammaproteobacteria bacterium
CTGACCCACGCAACTTATCAGGTTGCGAACATAGTGATGCAACCCTGCCACACTGGCGAAGTGCCGGGCGGAGCCCAATTAAAAAAATACTATTCAAACTAGAGGCGACAACTTCGTTGACAAATACAGCTATGATGGACACTTTGTAATATTTTACTTATCCACAGAAAGAGAAAATAATGACCGTCCATCATGACAGCAATTGGTGTTCAGAGGTTTGGTAATACGCAGGCGTCACCAACACCACCGTTAATCGTATGCTTGAAGTGCTACGATCCATACTTCGCAAAGCGCAGCTCGAATGGCAATGGATTGATACTAGCCCAGTTGTTCGAATGCGCCCTGTCGATAACCGGCGTATCCGCTGGATCACACAGGAAGAAGCACGCCGTCTAATCAATGAGCTACCATCACATCTTGCGGATATGGCAGCGTTTACGCTGGCAACAGGACTTAGAGTGTCGAATGTTACTGGGCTTCAGTGGAGTGATATTAATTTACTCAAACAACATGCCTGGATTCACCCTGACAAATCGAAGTCCAAAAAAGCAATTTCAGTTCCACTGAATAAAACGGCTATGAAAATTATCCATAAGCAAATAGGAAAAAATGATTTTTATGTTTTTACCTATAAGAGAAAGCCCGTTGGCCAGTGCAATACGCGCGCATGGCGATTAGCATTAAAGCGAGCTGGCATTAGTAATTTTCGTTGGCATGATTTGCGACACACGTGGGCATCTTGGCATGTTCAAAATGGAACGAGTCTTCAAGAACTGCAATTATTAGGGGGATGGTCATGCTTTGAAATGGTGTTGCGTTATGCGCATCTTTCGAGCGATCATCTAAAACAAGCGGCTGATCGAATAAATTATTGTGACACTTTCACTACAGTAACTAATTTTGATCAGCGAAAAATTAGCTAAGTCATTGAAAAAATGGCGCGCCCGGAAGGATTCGAACCTCCGACCGCCTGGTTCGTAACGCAGCCTACGAATCACAAGTGACATTTAATCAATACCTTGCGATGCACAATTGTAGCGAAAACTGCCTAGCACTGCCTGAATCATACCTAAACCGGTGTGAGTTTGTGACACTTTCACTACACTGCCTATTTACCAAAAATTCCCTGAGTCTGCTTTTCATTTTTAAAATATTTAACAAAAAACGTTTTTGTCAGCTTGGGATTTACCTTATTCACTCGCACAAACTCAGCTTCAAAGCCGCACTTCTTATAAAACTCTGGCGCCTGAAACGCACTTGTCACCAAGTTAATATTATTAAATCCCTTGCCCACAAAATGATCCTCAAGTGCTTGCACCAGTTTCCTCCCAAAACCTTGCCCACGATGAGACTTCTCAACCCAAAGGTCATCAATGTATACCTCCGAAAACGCCGTGAACGCATTCAACACACCAATTTCTTCGCCCTTAGCGTTGGTTAAAACCAGCGAGAACGGCTTATAATTACACACGATACCGTGGGAAGCCTCATGCTCAACAAATCCTTCGCGCATTTTCTTTTCAAGGGAATCAGATATAGAATCAACAAATTTTATAGATATACTGAACAATTTAATAAACCTCAAATATAAATAAGCTCATATAGGTAAACGTTATGGTTGTGTCGCAAAATCAGCGGATCTGATATGATTCTAGCCCAATCTACTCAGCGGAGACAAAGAAATGATCAGTTTCAAAGGCTGGCACTTCATGGAATGTATCATTCTTATGGCGATCCGCTGGTATCTAGCTTATGCCCTGAGCTACCGTGATATCGAAGAGCTCATGGCTGAACGTGGCGTGGAAGTCGATCATTCAACCATTAACCGTTGGGTTGTAAAGTATGCTCCGAAACTTGAAGCGGAATTTAGAAAGCGGCATAAAAATAAAGTAGGTAGCAGTTGGCGGTTTGATGAGACCTGCATTAAAGTAAAAGGACAATGGTGTTATATCTATCGCGCCGTTGATAAGTTTGGTGCTACGATTGATTTCATTTTATCGAAAAATCGCGATAAAATCAGTGCGAAACGATTCTTAAATAAATCTATCGGAAATTCAGGGCGTCCTGAAAAAGTAACGATAGATAAAAGCGGTTCTAATGCTTCAGCTTTAACATCTATTAATAACTCATTATCTGATCTTGATAAAATTGAGATCAGGCAAATTAAATATTTAAATAATATTATTGAGCAAGACCACAGATTTATTAAAAAAATCACTAAACCTATGATGGGATTCAAAGCCTTCCATTCAGCTGAAGCAACTTTAGTTGGCATTGAGCTTCATCACATGCTTCGAAAAGGGCAATATACAAATGCGGCTAATATTGCTGTCTTCAAGCAATTCTATGCGCTCGCAGCTTAGCTGCACCCAGGATAATATGTCAACCCGTGTGAATACATGGGTTGAGAGCAATGGTAGTAGTGCAAGTGATGAAGATACAAATACCCCCACTGCTTGCTGTGCTATTTTGTAATCTTACGCATTGTAGTGTACCCCTAAAAAACCAGACCACTTAATTTAATATAAATTGAACTAAGTGAGAGAAAAATAACAGAAGAAAATTTGATTGGACGCAAACCTCGAAGGCATATCAGGCAAAAAGAAAAAATCACCATTGTAGAAGCTAGTTTAGTGCCGGGCGTGTTGGTGGCTGAAGTTGCCAGACAATATAATGTAGCAGCTAGTAGTGTGGTAAAATGGCGTCGTCAATATCAAGAAGGTGCCAGAATGAGTGTTTCAAGTAAAGATGATGTCGTGCCAGCCAGTGAAGTCAAGAAGCTTAAGGATAAAATCAAAAAGTTAGAGCAGCTGCTTGGCAGAAAAAGTGTGGATGTTGAAATCCTCAAGAAAGCAATTAAGCTTGGCTGGGAAAAAAAACTAATCTCGCGACAGCCCTTGCAAGGTCTAGACGATTTCGAATAAGAGCCGTAGCCTGAGCACTTAATGTTGCTTGATCAAACCTTATTGCTCGTTTAGACAAGGATAAACTCAATATAGCTTTTTCCCATTACAATTTATAACCGTTTGTCTTTTCTAAGGATACAATTATGAATTGGCTTATTGCAAATAAAGTGCAATTGCAATATACTCGCTCAGACTTTTTTCTATCACTCATTTGACAATACTGCCGGGCATATTTATGCATAACTATTATGAATTAGAGAGGGTGCTTTATACTCCGTCAAATCAGGTCGAAGAAATTTACTCTGCTTTGCAAAACTATTTTGGTGAAGCATTCACCTTTATACGCCAATTCCAGGACGGGTCATTCATAACTTTGAGCTCACAGCCAAATTGGAGTTTGATGTTTTTGAATAAGCTGTTACGCTCAGAGTATTCGCTAACAGAAGTATTAAGCCATGTTAACGTATCAAATAATATTATTAATAAAAAGACTGAAAGTCATTATTACTCACTTTGGTGCGCTAACCCCGACGACCCTTTTTTTAGGGAGGCCCAGAATTATTTTAGCTATAAACAAGGTATAACATTAATAGATATTGAGGACGAATGGACCGATTTATATTATCTTTATACTACAAATGACTCATTACTAATTAATAATACATACTTAAATAACATTGACACCCTGGAAAACTTTAAAGAATACTTTCTTTCCAGCGCTGAACCATTAATAAAGAACGCATTGAAAAAAAAGCTCATTTTACCTGACAAATACCGTGATTTAACTAGCACGCCATCTGTAGATGAATCACAATTAATTTCTACAATTAACAACTCTTTAAGCACATCAAATAATCAGGCATTCAAGCTACTCACATCCTCCGAGTTATTATGCATTAAAGGTGCAGCATCAGGTATGACAGCTAAAGAATTTGCAAAAAAAATATGTCGCTCATCACGAACAGTTGAGTCTCATATTGCAAGTGCAAAAAAAAAGTTCGGAGTTAAAAAAACATCTGAATTAATCGCTAAAATTTACTGTTCTAAGTCGATTACCTGAGTGTAAATTTACGTAAATAGGTTGCAACTTAACCATCAGCAACAAAATGAAATACATGTGTAATTAGAGGAGTTATAACCTAGGGAATTGCGGACCTTCTTTTTTGATTCTTTCCCTAGTTGCTTAGCTATCTTTTTTTGCCGATTAACCCAGTCATTAAAATTTGAATTAGGGAGGTATATAAATTTATATAGTGTTTGGCGACGAGTTAATACCTCTTTATGTTTCTCAATAGCTGTTTTAACAGTGAATATCGTATAATACTGGCTGAAGCTTAATTGCTCCTGTTCAAGGTGCTTCTTTTGAATTAATTCATCTATATCTAGCAATATTTTATTTAGCTTACTGATAATGATTGTATTGACCTGTCCCTTTATTCTTTTATAACGGGCCCTATCTGCTTTGTGCAACCCGGCCTCAATTTGTGAGTTGGTTAGTGAGGATTTTCTCCTTGGAGTTGATGGGGATTTCATTCGTCTTTCTTTTAAAGACTCTTGTTCAATAAAGATATTTATCGTTAGAATGGCTTCTTGCGATTTTGATTTACTTGTGTCCCTCATGCTATCACCTTAATTTTAAAATAATTGTTATAATTTACCTAATAAATACAATAATCCCATGATGAGAAATATGATGTCTAGCGTATCTAGAACCCCCATTTTAATATTTAGATTTGATTATCCAGAACTCATTTTTGCATCTTGTATGACTGCTTGATTTGCAATTATAATTTTTTTGATTTTTATCCTAAGTCATCCGTAATGCAATCAGTCAACAAATCCATCGCAGCTGATTCTTTATTTACATCCTTCGAAGGTAGCATGATCATTTTACAGTATAACCATTTTTAATCTATCCGTAAAAATACGGTGTTTAAAGTAATTGCTCAGGTTTATAAATTAAGATCGTATCAACGCAGTTCAAATGCCGAAAAATCGTTACGAATTTGTTGTTATTAAAAAAGCGCAAGTAAACCTAGATTATCACGTTGAGGTGGGCGGTCACTATTACAGCGTTTCGAATTATTATATTGGCAAAACAGTTGAATACCATTTGGGTGAAAACAGTGTCAGTCTAATTTTTGATAACCAGCGCATTGCTATTCACAAGCGTTCATCCGCAAGGGATGGTGCCACTACGCTTGCTGACCGCATGCCGCATGCCCACAAGCGACATCACGAGTGGACACCAAACCAATTTGCAAAATGGGGTCAATCGGTTGGGTGTCATACAGGAAAGGTCGTTGACTATCTTATCAAAAACAAATAGTGGAACCTCATGCCGCCACCAAAATTTGCGTGGCGCAGCTTATTACTCAAAAAACTAAAAAGGAAAGAGCCATGAACTTACAAACCAAAGAAGGGTTATTGAAATTAAAATTACCCG